>SAPZ01000015.1 GCA_004020875.1 Mesorhizobium sp. | reverse complement strand
GCCCCCGGCCGCCACCACGCCGGCCCCCGCGCCTGCAGCGCCTGCTCCCGCACCCGCTCCGGCGCCTGCCCCGGCTCCCGCGCCAACTCCGGCACCTGCTCCCGCGCCGGCCCCTGCGCCAGCACCGGCACCTGCGCCGGCTCAGTAATCAGACCGCGGTTAACGACGAACGGCCCGCCGAAAGGCGGGCCGTTTGTTATGTGACCCTCACATGTCGATGGCCTTCGGCCCCAGGCCCGGTCAGATATGGATAGGTTTGAAGAACGTGGCCAGCGCCGCCTCCTTCACCGATTCCGACATCGTCGGATGGGCGTGGCAGGTACGGGCAAGGTCTTCCGACGAGCCGCCGAATTCCATCAGCACCGCCGCCTCGTGGATCATCTCGCCGGCGCCGAAGCCGACGATATGGACGCCGAGCACGCGGTCGCTGGCCTTGTCGGCCAGGATCTTCACGAAACCGTCGGTGTGCAGCATGGCGCGCGCCCGGCCATTGGCGCTGAACGGGAACTTGCCGACCTTGTAGTCGATACCGGCCTTCTTCAATTCCTCCTCGGTCTTGCCGACGGAGGCGATCTCCGGACTGGTGTAGACGACGCTCGGGATGACGTCGTAGTTCACGTGCCCGGCCTGGCCGGCGATCGTCTCGGCGACAGCCACGCCCTCGTCCTCGGCCTTGTGCGCCAGCATCGGGCCGGCGATCACGTCGCCGATGGCATAGATGCCGGGCACGTTGGTCCTGAGATGCCCGTCGGTCTTGACCCGGCCGCGCTCGTCGACCTCGACGCCGGCTTCCTTCAGCCCGAGGCTGTCGGCATAGGGCCGGCGTCCGGTGGCGACCAGCACCACATCCGCCTCGATGGTTTCGGCCGCGCCGCCCTTGACCGGCTCGAAGGTGACGGTCGCGCCCTTCTTGGCCTTGGCCACACCCGTGACCTTGGCGCCGAGCTTGAACTCGAAGCCCTGCTTGGACAAGAGCCGCTGGAACTGCTTCGACACCTCGCCATCCATGCCGCCGAGGATGGTATCGAGGAACTCGACCACCGTGACCTTGGCGCCGAGCCGGGCCAACACCGAGCCGAGCTCCAATCCGATGACGCCGCCGCCGACCACCACGAGGTTGGCGGGCACCTTGGCCAGCGACAGCGCGCCAGTGGAGGAGACGATCACCTTCTCGTCGAAATCGACCTTGACGCCCGGAATGCCGGCGACGTCGGAGCCCGTGGCGATGACGATGTTCTTGGTCTCGATCTCTTCGACCTTGCCGTCCTCGCCGGTCACCGAAACCTTGCCGGCGCCGACGACCTTGCCGGTGCCGCGGAAGGAGTCGATCTTGTTCTTCTTGAACAGGAATGCGACGCCGTTGACGTTGGACGCCACCGTCGTGTCCTTATGCGCCATCATCTTCTTGAGATTGAGCTTCGGCGCCGGTATCTCGATGCCCAGCGTATCGAAGGCATGGCCGGCTTCGGCGAACATCTCGGAGGCATAGAGCAGCGCCTTCGACGGGATGCAGCCGATGTTGAGGCAGGTTCCGCCGAAGGTGGCGTTCTTCTCGACCACCGCCGTCTTCAGCCCGAGCTGCGCCGCCTTGATGGCGCAGACATAGCCGCCCGGTCCCGATCCGATGATAACGACGTCATAAGCCATGATGGTGTCCTTTGCTTTGGCGCCTAACGGCCGCCGCTCACATTCAGGATCGCGCCCGTGATATACGAGGCCGCGTCCGACAGAAGATAGAGAACCGCGCTCGCGACTTCGTCCGCCGTGCCGGCGCGTTTCAGCGGTAGCATGTCCTGCATCCGCGCCACGCGGTCCGGCTGGCCGCCGGAAGCATGGATCTCGGTCTCGGTGATGCCGGGGCTGACCGCGTTGACGCGGATGCCTTCGAGCGCCACCTCGCGCGCCAGTCCGATCGTCAGCGTATCGATCGCGCCCTTGGAAGCGGCATAGTCGACATATTCGCCAGGTGAGCCCAGCCGGGCGGCAGCGGACGAGATGTTGACGAGGGCGCCGCCTTTGCCCCCATGCCGCGTCGACATGCGCTTCACCGCCTCGCGGGCGCACAGGAACGAGCCGACGACGTTGACGCGCATCATGCGCTCCAGCCGCTCGACACTCATCTCGTCGACCCGGGCCTTGAGATCGACGACGCCGGCATTGTTGACGAAGGCGTCGAGCCGGCCGAAGGCCCGGTCGACGGCTTCGAACATCGCGATGACATGTGCTTCGTTGCCGACATCGCCCTTGACTGCGAAGGCATCGCCGCCGTCGGCCCTTAGCTCGGCGACCAGCGCGTCCGCCGCGGCCTGATTGGAGACGTAATTCACCGCCACCCGGTAGCCGGCCCGGCTCGCCTGCCGGCAGATGGCGGCGCCGATGCCGCGGCTGCCGCCCGTGACCAGCAGCGTCTTTTTCTCGGCACTCATTCCTGGCAGCCTTTCAGAACGAAGATATCCCACGGCACTTTGGAGAAGCCGGCAGGACCATAAGCCGCCGACATTTCGAGCGACGGCCCGAGATCGGGCAGGATCAGGCTTTTCGGCGCGTCGACGCCCTCCGCCGGCAGCAGGCCGACAGCGCCCTTCTCGTCGGCGCTGTAGATAACGCCTTCCCACACCGTGCAGGCGGCGAGCTCCTCGCCGGTGACGTCGCCGGTCGGGCATTTGTACATCAGCGAGCCATGCGGCCGCGCGGCCGACCCCTCGGTCCACACGGCGATACCGTCGAGCACGACATTGTTGTCGAGGATCATGCGGAAGGCGTTGGTGATCGTGGCCGAGGTGCCGGCCGGGGTGAAGTCGATCTCGGCGCCGCTCTGCGCCTCGCCATAGACGGCAAGCTGGATCGGGCACGCGGCCTGGGCAGCGGAAGCCGACAACAAAACCGCCGATCTAGCCATCCACCGGATTATGAGTGAGGCAAGTATTCTCATCGATCGGCCTCGTTACGGCCATCGGCGTTTTCGAGCACTTCGAAGTCGGTCATCAGGAGCAGTGGTTCACCGGATGCGTCCAACCCCCAGAAAGACCGGTACGCGCCGTCGCCATAGCCAGTGTCGAACATGGCTACATTGATCGGATTGCCTTCAATCGGACTATCGATACAAAACCTGTCGATAGTGCACGCGACGTCGGCGAGATAATCGTCAAGTTCCTCTTGGTTGGACATTAGCGTCAGGACCGACTTATCCATAAACGACGCAACCGCGTCATCGACGATAAATTCAAGAAATTCGGACTTATAGACGGGTGGGCGATCGGGAACGAAGGTCGCCAATTCCCAGCGCGTTGGCAAGCCGGGGCCGAACCGCAAGACCGCTGCGGCAATGCAGCCCTGCGCCTGAAGCAGGATGACCGGATAGCGTCCCGGCTTGACCTTGCAGCTGAAAGCAGGCCTGCTTAGTCCGGTGATGAGCGGATCGCAGGCGACGATTTCTCCGGTCGGCAATTCAAGCTCGCCGATCGTGATGGCGGTGATTTTCCGTTCTGCCATTTCCGCATCGCTGAGGGCGAAGACGCCGACGTTGCTGCTTTCCGGCGGCGGACCCGATTCAATCAATTTCGCCGGTGAGACGATAGGGACGGAGGTCGTTGGCCGAAAAGTCCGAAGAGCGCGACCCAACGCGAACCCGAACCTTTCCAGCCAGCCGCCCATTGCGGATCAGCTCCGATCAGAGATCGAGCACCAGCCGCTCGGGATCCTCCAGGCTTTCCTTGACGCGCACCAGGAAGGTCACCGCTTCCTTGCCGTCGACGATGCGGTGGTCGTAGCTGAGCGCCAGATACATCATCGGGCGGATGACGATCTGGCCGCCGACCACCACCGGCCGCTCCTGGATCTTGTGCATGCCGAGGATGCCCGATTGCGGCGCGTTCAGGATCGGCGTCGACATCAGCGAGCCATAGACGCCGCCATTGGAGATGGTGAAGGTGCCGCCCTGCATGTCCGCGACCGATAGCTTGCCGTCGCGCGCGGCGAGACCCAGCCGGCCGATCTCCTTTTCGATCTCGGCGATGGACATCTGGTCGGCGTCGCGCACCACCGGCACCACCAAACCCTTGTCCGTGCCGACCGCGACGCCGACATGGGCGAAGTTCTTGTAGATGATGTCTGTGCCGTCGATCTCGGCATTGACCGCCGGGATCTCCTTCAGCGCATGCGTCACCGCCTTGGTGAAGAAGCCCATGAAGCCGAGCTTCACCCCATGCTTCTTCTCGAACACGTCCTTGTATTTGGACCGCAGCGCCATCACCGCGCTCATATCCACCTCGTTGAAGGTGGTGAGCATGGCGGCGGTCGACTGCGCCTCCTTCAAGCGGCGCGCGATCGTCTGGCGCAGCTTGGTCATGCGCACGCGTTCCTCGCGCGGCGCATCCTCGGCCGAGGACGGCGCGCGGGCGACGGCCGGCGCGGGTGCCGCCTTCGGCGTCTCGGCCGGCTGCGAGGGGGCACCCTTGGCAATCGCGTCGAGCACATCGCCCTTCAGCACCTGCCCGCGCTTCCCGGAGCCGGACAACTGATCGACCGAAAGATTGTTTTCGGCGATCAGCTTGGCCGCCGCCGGGGCCGGCGGCATGGTGCGCGGCTCGATCGGGCCGACGTCGCCGGCGACCTTTGCAGTCTCGGCCGCGGCCTGCTTGACCGAGGACGCCGCGTCCGGGCTCGAGGCCTGCGCCACCGCCTGTGGCTTCGTGGCCGGAGCAGCGGCCGCGCCGCCCGCCGAAATCGAGCCGAGCAGCGCGCCGACATTAACCGTCTCGCCTTCCTTGACGGTGATCTCGGCCAGCGTTCCGGCGCCCGCAGCGGGCACTTCCACCGTCACCTTGTCGGTTTCGAGCTCGACCAGGGGCTCATCGGCGGCAATCGCGTCGCCGACCTTCTTGAACCACTTGCCGACAGTCGCCTCGGTGACGGATTCGCCCAGAGTGGGGACGCGGATTTCGGTAGCCATTGTGCCTGTCCGTTCTCTTGTCTTCTTGAGGTCTGTTTCGTCCGGTTATTCGCCGAGGGCGTCGTCGAGCAAGGCGGCGAGCTGGCTGAGATGCTTCGACATCAACCCCGTCGCCGGCGAGGCCGAGGCCGGCCGCCCGGTGTAGCGCACCCGCTGATGCTTGGCGTCGATATGCGCCAGCACCCATTCGAGATAAGGATCGATGAACGACCAGGCACCCATATTCTTGGGCTCCTCCTGGCACCACACCATCTCGGCATTGCGGAAGCGCGACAGCTCGGTGATCAGGGCCTTGGCCGGGAACGGGTAGAGCTGTTCGACGCGCAAAAGGTAGATGTCGTTGATGCCGCGCTTCTCGCGCTCCTCATAGAGGTCGTAATAGACCTTGCCCGAGCACAGCACGACGCGGCGGATCTTGGAGTCCTTCACCAGCTTGATCGGCTGGTTCGGCAGCAATTGCGCATCGTCCCACAGCAAGCGGTGGAACGAGCTTTCGCCCGACATCTCGGACAGCGTCGACACCGCGCGCTTGTGGCGCAGCAGCGACTTCGGCGTCATCAGGATCAGCGGCTTGCGGAAGTCGCGCTTCAGCTGCCGGCGCAGGATGTGGAAATAGTTGGCCGGCGTGGTGACGTTGGCGACCTGCATGTTGTCTTCGGCGCAGAGCTGCAGGAAGCGCTCCAGCCGCGCCGACGAATGCTCCGGCCCCTGACCTTCATAGCCATGCGGCAGCAGGCAGACGAGGCCGGACATGCGCAGCCACTTGCGCTCGCCCGACGAGATGAACTGGTCGAACACCACCTGGGCGCCGTTGGCGAAGTCGCCGAACTGCGCCTCCCAGAGCGTCAGCGCCTTGGGCTCGGCCAGGCTGTAGCCATATTCGAAGCCGAGCACCGCCTCTTCCGACAGCATCGAGTTGATGACCTCGTAGCCGGCCTGCGCCGCCGAGAGGTTGTTGAGCGGGATGTAACGGGTCTCGTCGCGCTGGTCGTAAAGCACCGAATGGCGCTGCGAGAAGGTGCCGCGTTCCGAATCTTGGCCGGAAAGCCGGATCGGATTGCCGTCGAGCAGGATGGCGCCGAAAGCCAGCGCCTCGGCCGTCGACCAGTCGATGCCTTCGCCCGATTCGATCGCCTGGCGGCGGTTCTCGAGGAAGCGCAGGATCGTCTTGTGCGCCTCGAAATCCTTCGGCACCTCGGTCAGCTTCTTGCCGATCTCCTTCAGCGTGCGCACCGGCACAGCTGTCTTGCCGCGCCGTTGTTCATCCTGGTTGTCGGCGGTGCGCAGGCCGGACCACGCACCGTCCAGCCAATCGGCCTTGTTCGGCTTGTAGCTCTGGCCGACTTCAAATTCGGCTTCCAGATGCGCGCGCCAATCGGCCCGCATCTTGTCGACCTCGGCCTGGGTGACGTGGCCCTCGGCGATCAGCCGGTCGGCATAGATCTGCACCACCGTCTTATGGGTGCGGATGTTGCGGTACATGATCGGCTGGGTGAAGGCCGGCTCGTCGCCCTCATTGTGGCCGAAGCGGCGGTAGCAGAACATGTCCACAACCACCGGCTTGTGGAACTTCATGCGGAACTCGGTCGCGACCTTGGCGGCATGCACCACGGCTTCCGGGTCGTCGCCATTGACGTGGAAGATCGGCGCCTCGATCATCTTGGCCACATCCGACGGATAGGGCGAGGAGCGCGAGAAGCGCGGATTGGTGGTGAAGCCGATCTGATTGTTGATGATGACGTGCAGCGTGCCGGCGACGCGATGACCGCGCAGGCCGGACAGGCCGAGGATTTCGGCGATCACGCCCTGGCCGGCGAAGGCGGCGTCGCCATGCAAAAGCAGCGGCATCACCTTGGCGCGCTCCGACAGCGGCACGACCTCGCCGCGTTCGCGGCCGGAAAGCTGGTCCTGCTTGGCGCGTGCCTTGCCCATCACGACGGGATCGACGATTTCCAGATGCGAGGGATTGGCCGTCAACGACAGATGCACCTTGTTGCCGTCGAACTCGCGGTCCGACGAGGCACCGAGATGGTACTTCACGTCGCCCGAGCCTTCGACCTCGTCAGGGGCCGCGGAGCCGCCCTTGAATTCGTGGAAGATGGCGCGATGGGGCTTCGCCATCACCTGGGAAAGCACGTTGAGGCGGCCGCGATGCGCCATGCCGAGCACGATTTCCTTGAGGCCGAGCTGTCCGCCGCGCTTGACGATCTGCTCCAGCGCCGGGATCAGCGACTCGCCGCCGTCGAGGCCGAAGCGCTTCGTGCCCTTGTACTTGACGTCGATATACTGCTCGAAACCCTCGGCCTCGATCAGCTTCGATAGGATCGCCTTCTTGCCGGTGGCGGTGAAGGTGATCTCCTTGTCGGCGCCTTCGATGCGCGCCTGGATCCATGCCTTCTCTTCCGGGTCGGAGATGTGCATGAACTCGACGCCGAGCGTCGAGCAATAGGTGCGGGTCAGGATGTCCAGCATCTGCCGAACGGTGCCGAATTCGAGACCCAGCACATTGTCGAGGAAGATCGGCCGGTCGTAATCGGCTTCGGCGAAGCCGTAATTGGCCGGCGACAGCTCGTTATAGTCTTCAAGCGGCTTGGCGATGCCGAGCGGATCGAGATTGGCGTGCAGATGGCCGCGCATGCGATAGGCGCGGATCATCATGATGGCGCGGACTGAATCGCGCGTCGCCTGGTGCACGTCGGCGTCGGAAAGCGCGGCGCCGTTGACGACCGCCTTGTCCTTGACCTTCTTCTCGATCGCCTTTTCGACCAGGCCCCAATTGCCGTCAAGCGCCGAGACCAGCTCGCCATTGGCCGTCAGCGGCCAGGAGGGCTTCGCCCAGGAGGCGCCCTTGGCGTTCTTGCGGACGTCGCCCGCGTCGTCCTTCAGCGCCGCGAAGAAGTCCTGCCACTCCGGATCGACCGAAGCCGGATTGTCCTCATAGGCGGCATAGAGCGCGTCGATGTAATCGGCATTGCCGCCATAGAGGAATGATGTGAGCGAGAATTGGTCGTTGGCCTGATCTTGTCTTGCCATTTTCGTCTGCGGAGCCTGGCTCCGTCTCCTAGTTTGGAGGGGAATAGGACAGTGAGGGATTGAGGCAGCAGGGAAAGCAGGCGGTCGCCCAGCTCGTCCCGTTAGTCCTGTCCCCTACTGCCATAATGCCCTACTCCCTTACTGCCTTAACCTTTGATCGCCTCGACCAGCGTCATGCCGAGCCGCGCTGGCGACGGCGAAACCTTGATGCCGGCCGATTCCATCGCCGCGATCTTGTCTTCCGCGCCGCCCTTGCCGCCCGAGATCACCGCGCCCGCATGGCCCATGGTGCGGCCGGCCGGCGCCGTGCGCCCGGCGATGAAGCCCGCCATCGGTTTCTTGCGGCCACGCTTGGCTTCGTCCTTGAGGAACTGCGCGGCGTCTTCCTCGGCCGAGCCGCCGATCTCGCCGATCATGATGATCGACTTCGTCTCGTCGTCGGCGAGGAACATCTCCAGCACATCGATGAACTCGGTGCCCTTGACCGGGTCGCCGCCGATGCCAACCGCCGTGGTCTGGCCGAGGCCGACATTGGTGGTCTGGAAGACTGCCTCATAGGTAAGTGTTCCCGAGCGCGAAACAACGCCCACCGAGCCCTTGCGGAAGATGTTGCCGGGCATGATCCCGATCTTGCACTCGTCAGGCGTCAGCACGCCCGGGCAGTTTGGGCCGATCAGCCGCGAAGTGGAGCGGTCGAGCCGCGCCTTGACCTTGACCATGTCCATCACCGGGATGCCCTCGGTGATGCAGACGATCAGCGGGATCTCTGCCTCGATCGCCTCGATGATCGCCTCGCCCGCGCCCGCGGGCGGCACATAGATGACCGAGGCGTTTGCGCCGGTCCTTGCCTTGCCCTCGGCCACCGTGGCGAAGATCGGCAGGCTTTCCCCCTTCGAGCCGGTCCAGGTCTCGCCGCCCTTCTTGGGATGGATGCCGCCCACCATCTTGGTGCCGTGATAGGCCAGCGCCTGTTCGGTGTGGAACGTGCCGGTCTTGCCGGTCAGACCCTGCACCAGCACCTTGGTATTCTTGTCGACGAGAATGGACATGGGTTGAAACGCCCCTGACTTCAGCGATTAGAGGAAAGGATTGACGGCCCGGACCGAGCCATAAACCTGGTTGTGGTTGAGATCCTCGGTGTAGAAAATCGGCGCGCCGAGCCGCTCCGCGGCCGCGAGCAATGCCGCGTCGTAATATTTGAGTTGATAGCGGCGCGCGAGATGGAGCCCAGCGATGACATAGGCCTGGTCGACCGGGACAAACGGAAGCGCGCCGAGAAAGACCAGCCACTCGTCGACCACAGCATCGGCGAAGACCGATTTCCGTCTCGCGACATTCGCGAATTCGGCCAAAGTCTGGCCCGAGACGCCGAACACAGTCTCGAGCACAAGGTTTTGCGCGATATCGTGTCGGCGAGGATCACTTGTCCTCTCCGAGGCCGCGTAAAGGAGAACGTTCGAGTCGAGAAAGCATTCTATCTTCTCGTTCGGCATAGATCTCGTCCCGGTTCCATTTGTATGCAGGGCCCAGGTCAAGCGGCTTTTCGGCCATCAGCCTGCGCATACCTTCCCGCGCCCAGGCAATCCGGTCTTCCTGCTCGACTTCATGCGCAAGCAGTGAACGAATGAGGGCGTTGAGCGTCGTCTTGCGACGTTCGGCAAGGTTTCGCGCCTGTTTAAGCAGAGTCTCGTCCATGGCCAGGGTGACGTTTTTCATCGTCCGCCTCCACATAAATACACAGGCATATTATGTGTGATTATGTGTAACCCTTCAACCGTCTTGCCTATGATCGCCATCGCTCAGCCTTCCTTCGTCTCGGAAGGCGCAACGCGCCGGTAGAGTCCGCTCACAATGTCTTGCCATGCATTGCTGCCGGCGGGCTTGAACTGAAGTTTCATGCGATAGGTATCGGCGCCGTCAAAACCATACGTCACGCGCGCGGCGCCGCGCGGCGACGAGCGGTCGAGAATCAGCTTATTGCCGTTCCACATGCCGGTTGCGGGCGACATCGGCACGAACCCCATCGAGTCGAACTGATGCATGGTGACGAGGCCGTTCTGCTGGTCGAAGCCGAACACATTATGCGCGCCGAAAGAGACCGTGCCGTCGCGACGCTGCCGATAGCGCTGCACCAGGAACAGGCCGCCGAACTCAGCCTCGGCCTGAACGTCCGCGGTCGCCGTGCCGGCATCGGTCCATTGCGTGGCCGCGACTTCTTCCTCGCCGCGCCACGCGCCGACCAGCGCCTGCAGGCGTTGGTGGCCGTCCGATAGGGAGGAGAAGGGCGACGCGTTCATGGTTCACAGCCGCTTCAAATCGGTGACGGTGAGGTCACTGCGGGCATTGCCGGTGTTCAAGGTCGTCGCCGGCTCGAACATCAGCACCACCGGTTCCGGGGTGAGCGAACGCGGCCGGTGCTCGACGCCGCGCGGCACGACGATGAAATCGCCCTCGCCGAGCTCGACCGGCCCGTCACGGAAGTCGATGGCGATCCTGCCGCGCAGCACCAGGAAAGCCTCGTCCTCATGGTCATGCGCATGCCAATCGAAAATCTCGCCGAACTTGGCGACCTTGGCTTGGGCATCGTTGACGTCGCCCGCGATGTGCGGATCGAAGACCTTGGCGATCTTTTGATCCGCCGCCTCGACCAGGTTTATCTTGCGCGGAGGCATCCGCTCAGCCCTTCACCGCCTTGACGATCTTCTTGGCCGCGTCGTCGAGGTCGTCGGCCGACACCACGTTGAGGCCGCTGTCGTTGATGATCTTCTTGCCGAGCTCGGCATTGGTGCCTTCCAGGCGCACGACCAGCGGCACCTTCAGGCCGACTTCCTTGACGGCCGCGATCACGCCCTCGGCGATGACATCGCATTTCATGATGCCGCCGAAGATGTTGATCAGGATGCCTTCGACAGCCGGATCCTTGGTGATGATCTTGAACGCCGCCGTGACCTTTTCCTTCGAGGCGCCGCCTCCGACATCGAGAAAGTTAGCCGGCTCAGCACCGTAGAGCTTGATGATGTCCATGGTCGCCATGGCCAGGCCGGCGCCGTTGACCATGCAGCCGATATTGCCGTCGAGCGCGACATAGGCGAGGTCGTATTTCGACGCCTCGATCTCCTTCTCGTCCTCTTCGGTGGTGTCGCGCAATTCCATTACGTCCGGATGGCGGAAGAGCGCGTTGTTGTCGAAGGACACTTTCGCGTCGAGCACGCGCAGGTGCCCGTCCTTCATGACGATCAGCGGGTTGACCTCGAGCAGGCTCATGTCCTTCTCGACGAACGCCTTGTAGAGGATCGGGAACAGCGATGCGCCGTCCTTGGCGGCATCGCCGTCGAGCTTCAGCGCGCCGTTGAGCGTCTTCACGTCATCGGTCGTCACGCCCTTTTCCGGATCGATGGCGACGGTGACGATCTTTTCGGGCGTCTCATGCGCGACCGTCTCGATGTCCATGCCGCCTTCGGTCGAGACGACGAAGGCGATGCGGCCGACCGAGCGGTCGACAAGGATCGACAGATAGAGCTCGCGGGCGATGTCGGCGCCGTCTTCGATATAGAGACGGTTGACCTGCTTGCCGGCGGGTCCTGTCTGCTTGGTGACTAGCGTGTGGCCGAGCATCTCGTTGACATTGGCCACGACCTCGGCCGCCGACTTTGCCAGCCGCACCCCGCCCTTGGCATCCGGGCCGAGTTCCTTGAACTTGCCCTTGCCGCGGCCGCCGGCATGAATCTGGCTCTTCACGACATAGAGCGGGCCGGGCAGCGCCTTTGCGGCGGCCTCCGCCTCGCTTGCCTTGAACACCGGAACGCCGCTTGCCACCGGCGCGCCGAACGTCTTCAGCAGCGCCTTGGCCTGATACTCATGGATGTTCATGCGCTTGATCTCCGGGAAGGACGATTATTTTGCCGGTGAGATTACTTGCCGGCGAGATGCGGGGCGATCTTGGTACAGGCCTCGGTCAGGCCCTGGACGGCTGCGACCGAATTGTCGAACATCTTCTGCTCGGCCTTCGACAGGTCGATCTCGATAACGCGCTCGACGCCGCCTGCGCCGATCACCACCGGAACACCGACATAGGTCCCCTTGACGCCATACTGTCCCGAGAGATGCGCGGCGCAGGGCAGCACGCGCTTCTTGTCCTTGAGGTAGGATTCGGCCATGGCAATCGCCGAGGCCGCCGGCGCGTAATAGGCCGAGCCGGTCTTCAAGAGGCCGACGATCTCGGCTCCGCCGTCACGGGTGCGTTGCACGATCTGGTCGAGCTTCTCCTTCGAGGTCCAGCCCATCTTGACGAGGTCGGGCAGCGGGATGCCGGCGACCGTCGAATAGCGGATCATCGGCACCATCGAGTCGCCATGGCCGCCGAGCACGAAGGCGGTGACGTCCTCGACCGAAACCTTGAACTCCTCAGCCAGGAAATAGCGGAAGCGGGCGCTGTCGAGCACGCCGGCCATGCCGACGACATGGCTGGTCGGCAGGCCGGAGAACTTCTGCAGCGCCCAGACCATCGCGTCGAGCGGGTTGGTGATGCAGATGACGAAGGCCTTCGGCGCATACTTCTTCAGGCCCGCGCCGACCTGTTCCATGACCTTGAGGTTGATGCCAAGAAGGTCGTCGCGGCTCATACCCGGCTTGCGCGGCACCCCGGCAGTCACGATGCAAACATCCGCGCCCTCGATGCCGGCATAGTCATTGACGCCGGTAAGCCTGGAGTCGAAGCCGTCGACCGGCGACGACTGCGCGATGTCGAGGCCCTTGCCCTGCGGAATGCCCTCGGCGATATCGAACAGCACCACGTCGCCGAGATCCTTGAGGCCGACCATGTGGGCGAGCGTGCCGCCGATCATTCCGGAGCCGATGAGCGCTATCTTGTTGCGTGCCATTTGAGGATGTTTTCCCTTTGTCTGTGACGGTACCGTGACGGGGCCGGGGAGGCCGAAAGGATGCGGGAAGCCGCGAGATTTCGCCGCACCGAATAAACCCGGCAGGAAGGAAATTCAAACGATTATTTCAGGCCCAATATTTTCAATCGGTTAGATGCATCGGGAATTACGTAAACGTCAAAATTCCTGAGCCAACTAGGCCGAATTTACACAATGAACGTGGAAATCAGAAGGCTTCACCCCGGCGATGACGTCCTTGTGATGCGGGCGTGGCAACGAAATGTTCGATGAGCCGTCGATCCGTCATCATGCGCGAAGTGGGAGCAAAGACCCAGGACGACGAGTGTCAGGCCTGCGCCTGTCTCGCCTCGGCGGGCTGTGCCCCATCGTTCCGCCGCTCCGCCCAGTCGTCCAGCCAGTCCCGGCTCTGCATTTCGACCAGGCGCGAGGCGGTGCGCTCGAATTCGAACACTTCCGTGCCGCGTTTGGCCGTGTAGAGCCCTTCCGGCGCAGCCGCGGCGCTCATCACCAGCCGCATGCGATGGTCGTAGAGCGTGTCGATCAAAAGAATGAAACGCTTGGCCTCGTTGCGCTTGCCTTCCCCCAGCACCGGCACATGGTCGATGAAGACGGTCGAGAAGCGGGCGGCGATGGCCAGATAGTCGCGCGCGCCGAGCGGCTTTTCGCAAAGGTCGGCGAAGGAAAAGCGCGCCGCGTCGCCGGCGGCGCGCGGCACGACGAGGTGGCGGCCTTTCAGTGTCAGCATCACCTCGCCGGTCGGCTGGCCATGCGTCATCGCCTTCCAGGCCTTGTCCAACGCGCGCTCGGCCGCGGCGTCGTCCGGCGTGACATAGACCGGCTGCCGGTTGAGCTTTTCCTGCCGATAGTCCTTCTCGGCATCGAGCGTCATCACATGGGCATTGCGCTCGAGCAGCGAGATGAACGGCAGGAAGAGCTGGCGGTTCAGCCCGTCGCGATAAAGGTTCTCCGGCGCCACGTTTGAGGTGGCGACCAGCACCACGCCATTGGCGAACAGCGCCGAGAACAGGCGCGACAGAATCATGGCGTCGGCAATGTCGGTGACGGAGAACTCATCGAAGCAAAGCACCCAGGCTTCATCGGCAAGCGTCCGGGCGACCGGCGGTATCGGATCGTCTTCCTTGACCGCGCCTTCCTTGCGCGCCTGCCGGTGTTTTTGGATCCGGTCCTGCACATCGGCCATGAAGTCGTTGAAATGCACCCGGCGTTTGCGGCGGACCGGCAGCAACTCGAAGAACATGTCCATCAGCATGGTCTTGCCACGACCGACGCTGCCATGGATGTAGAGTCCTTTGACCGAGGTGCGCGGCTGCCGCTTGGCCGCGAACAGCCAGCCCAGCGCGCTCGATTTCTGCGCCAGTCTTTTGGCCGAGATCTCGTCGATCAACCGGTCGAGCGCGGCGACGATATGCTCCTGCGCCGGATCGCGCTCGACAGCGCCGCTCTCGACGAGATGGTCGTAGCGCTGCCTGACGGTCGCATGGGTCTGGAGGCCGTCGCGCAGATGCATGGGTCCGGTCATTTGCTTTTTTTGAGCGGAACGCTCGAGGAATGGCCCGAGTGTGTTTAGATTCAGGTCAGGCCGAGTCGAAAATGGTGGTTTCCGAGAACCGGAGCGGAGCGTACTTTTAGTACGTGAGCACCGCAGGAAGCCGCCATTTGCAGGCCAGCCTCACCTGAATATCAGCACACTCTCGCCCTACCTTGTAAGCGAGATGGGCTGCCCATTGGAAGTCTGGCCGTCGAACTTTTCGCCGCCCGAGGAATAGAGCCTAGCCAGCGTGCCGCCATTTTCGTCATAAAGCGTCAGCTGCTTGCCGGCGACGTTCCACGACTTGATGCCGTCGATCGGCGCCGGGCAATGCAAAGGCCCAGCGCGGTAACCGGCACCGAACTTGGTCTGCGGCGTCGCCACCTTGCAGCTCTGCCCGGAGACATTGACGTTCCACACTCCGGCGACGCTAGCCGCAGTGAGATCGGTGGCCCCGGCGGGTGCCGCGCCGTCCGGCGGCAGCGAAGCGACCTGGGTGTTCTTCGGCGCGGTCGGAAATTGCGACGGATCGGCCGTGCCGGGAGCAGCCGGCGGTGGCAACTGATTCTGCGTCACCGTGCCGGACGGTGCCGGCGTCAGCGGCGCCGGCTGCTGGTCGTCCATCGACGAGAAGCGTGAGGTCGAGCAGCCGCTCGCAACCAGCGCGGCCAGCGAGATGGCCACAAGGCCGCTCCGCGAAAAGGGGCGGGTCATCGAAAAATTCATCAAAACCTCCGTCGGATCGGCCGGGGGGAGCCATCCGCGTAATCTTCGCTCCACCAAGATGGCGAAGGTGGCAGAATTTCAACCTGATATGGTTAAAATAGGGTTTTCGAGTCGGATGTTGCAAATTTATCGCAGCAGGCTGACGGCGCCGGAGCGGCGTAGACGCGGTCATTCAAGGCATTGAAATCTAAGCATTAAATTCGGGCGCTCGGCACGAATACATAGCCTTCCGGGCCCACGATGTAGCATTCGCGCAGGCCATGCGGCTTATCGATGGAGCCGGCCAGCACGATATGGCCGAGCGCCGCCGCCTTTTTCTCGATCCGATCCGGATCGGCTCCGTAAAGGCGCAATTCGATGCCGGCGCCGCGCGCCTCGGCGCCCGAAGTGACCCCGGTCATCGGATTGTCGAGATAGGAATGGTCGGCATGCAGCATGAAGATCGAACCCAAAAGCTCGACCGCCGCGAAGTCCTCGTCGGCGTAGATGATCCTGGCGCCGAGCACGTTGCGGCAGAAGGCCTCCATCGCCGCCATGTCGGTGACCAGAAGATTGACGCCGATCCCAAGCGGCAGCGAACGGCCGAAATCCTCGGCCTTCATCCACGGTGTCCCGGTTCGCTTCATGACCATGATGATCGCCCCTCCGCTCCCGATCCTAGATGAACCGGGCTTCGCCCATTGGCATTCGCCAGCAAAATGCTTGCGCCAGGCAGGCACGTCCTTATCTCAGGAGGGACCGAGCCGGCGGAGTGAGAATGGCCGCGAGAAAAAGAACCGCTAACCGCTATTACAACGGCCCGCATAGCGATCATTTCGACGGCGCCCTGTTCTTCAACCCCGGCGGCAAGCCGCCGGGGCGCTTCAGCGATCTCCTCAGATGGCAATTCAGCGGCAAGCGGGCGAGATGGCCGGCCGCCGTTCCGAGCCCTCACCCGCAGGCAAAGCCGGTGCTCCGCGTGGATGGCGGCGCGCTAAGGCTCACAATGGTCGGCCACGCCTCATTGCTTATCCAGACCGCCGGGCTGAACATCCTGACCGATCCGGTCTGGTCGGAGCGCGCCTCGCCCTTCGCCTTTGCCGGTCCCAAGAGGGTCAATGCGCCGGGCATCGCCTTCGCCGACCTGCCGCCGATCGACCTGGTCCTGGTCAGCCACAACCACTACGACCACCTCGACCTCGCTACGCTGAAGCGACTGAAGGTGAGTCACGACGCGCGCATCATCACGCCGCTCGGCAACGATGCCATCATCCACCGCACCGTGCCCGGCATGCGACTCAGCGTGCATGATTGGGGCGACCGGATCGACATCGGCGCGGCCGCCATCCATGTCGAGCCGGCGCATCATTGGTCGGCGCGCGGCGGACGCGACCGCCGCATGGCGCTTTGGGCTGGCTTCGTTGTCGAAACGGCGGGCGGCAACATCTATTTCGCCGGCGACACCGGCTTCCATGACGGCATCAATTACCGGCTGATGGCACAAAAGCATGGCGGCTTTCGCCTCGCCATCCTGCCGATCGGCGCCTATGAGCCGCGCTGGTTCATGGCGCCGCAGCACCAGAATCCGGAGGAGGCCGTTCTCGGCATGAAGCTGTGCAATGCCGCTCATGCCGCAGGCTGCCACTGGGGCACGTTCCACCTCACCGACGAGCCGGTCGAGGAGCCGGCGCAGAAACTTTCCGAGGCACTCCAGGCGCAAGGCCTGCCGCCGGAGCGTTTCCGCGCCATGCGACCGGGCGAAGTGTGGGATGTACCACCCATCTGACAAGGAACCCAAACCGGCCAAACGCGTTTGTTTCGCGACGCAATTTCGCCGGAGCTTCCCATGATCAAATGGATCATCCTCCTTCTCATCATTGCCGCCGCCGCGAGCCTGCTCGGTATGCCGGCGCTGGCCGGCGCTGCCGCTACCGGCGCACGCATCCTCATCGGCATTGTGCTGATCATCTTCCTGCTGATCGTGCTCGGCGTCTTCGCGGTCACTTAGGCGCGACCGCTTGGTCGTCGCCGGCGACCACTTGGTCGTCGCCGGCGCGACGTTTCGCAGTGACCGAGACAAGAGCCGCACTGGTAATTCTCGCCCGTTTCCGCCATATAGCGGCCAAACGGATTGGAATGACCGGTTAGATGGCAGGCACCGCCCCCTTCGCCAAGATGAACGGCATTGGCAACGAGATCATCGTTGCCGACATGCGCGGCCGTGCCGACAGGGTCACGCCAGAAGCGGCGATCGCGCTTAATGCCGACGCGGCGACCAAGTTTGACCAGATCATGGCGATCCATGACGCGCGCACGCCGGGCACCGCCTATTACATCGACATCCTGAATTCCGACGGCACCAGCGCGCAGGCCTGCGGCAACGGCACGCGCTGCGTCGTCCAGGCCCTGGCCGCCGAGACCGGCCAGAAGAGCTTCACCTTCGAGACCCGCGCGGGCATCCTGAATGCTCAAGAGCACGCGAACGGCCTGATCTCGGTCGACATGGGCAGGCCGCGCCTCGGCTGGCAGGAGATCCCGCTGGCGGAAGAGTTTCGCGATACCCGCATGATCGAGCTGCAGATCGGCCCGATCGATGCGCCGGTGCTGCATTCGCCCTCGGCAGTGTCGATGGGTAACCCGCACACCATCTTCTGGGTCGACAACGATGTCTGGTCCTACGAGCTCGACCGTTTCGGCCCGTTGCTCGAGAACCATCCGATCTTTCCCGAGCGCGCCAACATTACGATCGCCCAGGTGACGTCGCCCGAGACGATGATCATCCGCACCTGGGAGCGCGGCGCAGGTCTCACCAAGGCTTGTGGCTCGGCCGCTTGCGCAGCCGTGGTGGCGGCCGCGCGCACCAAGCGCACCGGCCGCAGCGTCTCGCTGCTGACGCCCGGCGGCGGTGAATTGCATGTCGAATGGCGCGATGACGACCACGTCATCCTCACCGGTGCTGCCGAATGGGAGTTTTCCGGCAGCTTCGATCCTTCGACCGGCGCCTGGGCCCGCGACACCGAAAGCGCCGCCTGATGTCGGCCCTTGAAAAAGGCGCGGTATCCAGCGGTATCGACGTCGTCACCTTCGGCTGCCGCCTCAACACCTATGAATCGGAAGTGATGCGTCGTGAGGCCGAAAGCGCCGGCCTTGGCGCGCTCCAGGGCGGCGCCGTGATCTTCAACACCTGCGCCGTCACGGCGGAAGCGGTGCGACAGGCCAAGCAGGCGATCCGCAAGGCGCGCCGCGAGAATCCTGAAGCGCGCATCATCGTCACCGGCTGCGCGGCGCAGACCGAGCCACAGAACTTCGCCGCCATGGACGAGGTCGACCTCGTGCTCGGCAATGAGGAGAAGCTCAAGGCCAATTCCTACCGCGCCCTGCCCGATTTCGGCGTCAACGACACCGAGAAGGCGCGCGTCAACGACATTTTCTCGGTGCGCGAGACGGCCAGCCACATGGTCGACGCCATCGAAGGCCGCGCGCGGGCCTTCGTGCAGGTGCAGAATGGCTGCGACCACCGCTGCACCTTCTGCATCATCCCTTACGGCCGCGGCAACTCGCGCTCCGTGCCGATGGGCGCCGTGGTCGAGCAGGTCAAGCGTTTGGCCGGCAACGGCTATGCCGAGATCGTGCTTTCCGGCGTCGACATGACCAGCTTCGGCGCCGACCTGCCGGGCAGCCCCAAGCTTGGAAAGCTGGTGAAGACGATCCTGCGTCAGGTGCCGAACGTAAAGCGGCTGAGACTGTCCTCGATCGATTCCATCGAGGCCGACGACGACCTGCTCGAGGCCATCGCCACTGAACCGAGGCTTATGCCGCATCTGCATTTGTCGCTGCAATCGGGCGACGACATGATCCTGAAGCGCATGAAGCGTCGCCATCTGCGCGACCAGTCGATCCGCTTCTGCGAAGACGTGCGCAAGCTGCGTCCCGGCATCGTCTTCGGCGCCGACATCATCGCCGGCTTCCCGACTGAGACCGAGGCGATGTTCGAGAATTCGGAACGGATCGTCGAGGAATGCGGGCTGACGCATCTGCACGTCTTTCCGTTCTCGCCGCGTGAAGGCACGCCCGCGGCGCGCATGCCGCAGGTCCGCCGCGAGGTGGTGAAGGCACGCGCCGCAAGGCTGCGCTCCGCCGGCGAGGCCGCCTATCGCCGTCATCTGACCTCGCTCCCCGGCACGCGGCAGTCGATCCTGGTCGAACGCGACGGGCTTGGCCGCACCGAGGGGTTTACGTTGGCCGCGATCGGCACCGGCGCGCCCGGCGAGATCGTGGATGCCGTGATCACCGGCCATGACGGCGCCCGACTGATTGCGGCGCCGATTGCCGCGCAAGCTGCCTGAAAAACTGCGAGACGCATGGCTGGTTTCTTCAAGAAGATATTTTCGTTCGGCAAGAAGGAGATCGTCGAGGAGCGCGTCGACGAGGCGGCCCCGCTGCCGCCGATCAAATGGGATCAGCTGGACGCGCTGAAGCCGGAGGGCGGGCAGGCCGCTCCGGAGATTCTGGCGCGCGAGCAGGTAGCGGAGGCCGCGCCGGCGAGCGAACCCGCTCCTGGGCTTGCTCCCGCTCCGCGGCCTGAAGAGCCGAAGCCCGAGCCAGCGCCCTCCGTTCCACCGACGCCGGAACCGATTGTTCCCGCCGAGCCGGAACCGCTGCCGGAGCCTGAGCCCGAAGAGGAGCCACAACCGGCGCCCGAAAAATCGGAGCCGCCGACCCCCGAGGAAGTGCCGCCGGCGCGACCTGAACCTTTACCAGCGCCGACACCGGCACCCGAACCCGCTCCGCTAGAAGTGCCTGCTACGGCGCCGACACAGCCGGACATCGAGCCTTCGCGTCCGGAACCGCAACCTGAGCCGGCACCTGTCGAAGTGCCGAGGCCGCCGAGTGAGGTTCCGGCCGAGACGCCGACACCGATCGAGGTGCCGCCAGCCGAGGTGCCCTCCATCGAGCCAAGCTCAGCAGAGGCCGGCGCCGCTCCTCTAGAGCCATCCGCCGGGGCCGACGCCGAAATCGCGCCTCCTATTCGGCAGCCCGCGCCCGTCGAGCCGCAGCCGATCCTCGCCGAGATCGCACCGGAACCCGAGGCTGTGCCGTCGCCGCCAAGGCCTGCCGCAGCCGTCGGCAAGGTGACGGTCTCGAAAAAGGTCGAGCAGAAGGCCGAGTCGGTGAAGGCGCCGGAGCCGGCGCCGCGGCGCTCCTGGTTCCAGCGCATGCGCGAAGGGCTCGCCCGCTCGTCGCGCGAGCTCACCGGCAACATTGCCGGCGTCTTCACCAAGCGAAAGCTGGACGACGACACGCTGCAGGACCTGGAGGACGTGCTGATCCGCGCCGATCTCGGCGTGGAGACGGCGCTGCGCGTCACCGATTCGCTCGCGTCCAGCCGCTATGGCCGCGACGTCTCCGACTCGGAGGTCCGCGCCGTGATGGCGGCGGAGGTCGAGAAGGTGCTGACCCCGGTGGCAAAGCCGCTCGAGCTCGACCTCAGCCACAAGCCGCATGTCATCCTCGTCGTCGGCGTCAACGGCACCGGCAAGACGACCACCATCGGCAAGCTTGCCGCCAAGCTCACCGATGGCGGCCTGAAGGTGATGTTGGCCGCCGGCGATACGTTCCGCGCCGCGGCGATCGAGCAGCTCAAGATCTGGGGCGAGCGCACGAAATCGCCCGTGATAGCCACCAAGCTCGGCGCCGATGCGGCGGGCCTCGCCTATGACGCCTTCGAGAAGGCGAAGGAGGCCGGCTCCGACGTGCTGATCGTCGACACGGCCGGCCGGCTGCAGAACAAGACCGAGCTGATGGCCGAGCTGGAAAAGATCGTGCGCGTGCTGGGCAAGCTCGATCCGGAAGCGCCGCACACGGTGCTGCAGACGGTCGACGCCACCACCGGCCAGAATGCGCTGAACCAGGTCGAGATCTTCCGCAACGTCGCCGGGGTCAACGGCCTGGTCATGACCAAGCTGGACGGCACGGCACGCGGCGGTATCCTGGTGGCGATCGCCGCCAAGCACCGGCTGCCGGTCTATTTCATCGGTGTCGGCGAGCAGGTCGACGACCTCGAGCCGTTTTCGGCCAGCGAATTCGCGAGAGCAATCGCCGGCGTCGCCTGAACAAAGGCGTGATCTTGAAAGGCCGCCTGCTTTTCGGCCAGATCATGCGCAAGAAGGACTTTTATGAACATCCTCGAACGCGACCCGTCCGATCCACGCCGCAAGCCGATGAACCCGGGCCTGAAATTCCTGCTCGAGCTGGGTCCGGGCCTGGTGTTCTTCTTCACCACCATCCGCGGCGAGTGGCTGGCCGGAAAATTCCCGGTGCTCACCCATCTCGGCGAGCCGATCCTGATCGCCACCGCCTTCTTCATGGTCGCGACCGCGCTGTCGCTGAGTGCCTCCTGGGCGCTGACGCGCAGCCTGCCGCTGATGCCATTAGTCTCTGCAATCGTTGTCTTTGTCTTCGGCGCGCTTGCGCTTTACCTGCAGGACAAGACCTTCGCCTTCATGAAGCCGACGATCATCAATTCGCTGTTTGGCTTAACGCTGCTCGGCGGGCTGCTTTTCGGCCGCTCGCTGCTCGGCTACGTCTTTGATTCTGCATTCCAGCTCGACGCGGAGGGCTGGCGCAAGCTGACCTTCCGCTGGGGTCTGTTCTTCCTGTTCCTGGCCGTGCTCAACGAGGTTGTCTGGCGCAACTTTTCCGAGGCAACCTGGCTTTATTTCAAGGTCTGGGGCACGATTCCGATCACGCTTCTCTTCACCTTCAGCCAGATGCCGCTGATCATGCGCCATTCGCTTGAGGAAAAACCCAAGGAAGAGAAGGCTGGGAATTAGAGCAATTCCAGCAAAAGGGTCCGCCGGTTGGGTTCCGAGGATTCGCCGTATCGTCCGCCAGGAATTGCGTCAGAATGAGAGGGGGCATCATGGAATTCCTCACCACGCATGACGAGCTGAGGACGATCTACAAGACGCCCCGGCCGACCGACGGGTCGATCCGCAAGGAACTCAAAGCCCTCGACGGCCATTGCCGTTCCTTTATCGGCAAGAGCCCCTTCGTGCTGATCGGATCCTCCGACGGCGCCGGCAATGCCGACGTCACGCCCAAGGGCGACAAGCCCGGTTTCACCGCCATCCTCGACAACAACACCATCGCTATCCCCGACCGTCCCGGAAACAACCGGCTGGACACGCTGGAAAACATCATCCGCAATCCGTCGGTCGGGCTGCTCTTCCTGATCCCCAGCATGAATGAGACGCTGCGCGTCAATGGCGATGCCCGCATCACAATCGACCCGACACTGCGCGAACGGCTGGCGGTCGACGGCAAGGAGCCGCGGAGCGTGATCGTGGTGACGGTCAAGGCCGCCTACATGCACTGCGCCAAGGCCTTCATGCGCTCCGACCTCTGGAAGCCGGAGACCTGGTACGACCGCGCGACCCTGCCGACGCTCGGCCAGATCATCCGCGACCAGCTGGCGCTGAGCGAAAGCGCCGGCGAGATCGATCGCGAGCTGGACGACGATTACCGGCAGACCATGTGGTAGGCTTCGCGCACGACTCACTCATCGTCCGGCTCTCTCCCTTGCTCAACCTCATCGCCATATCGGGCAGCCTGCGCGCTGCCTCGACCAACTCGGCCCTGGTGGCGGCATTGGCCGCCAACGCGCCCGCAGACGTCATCGTCGAGATTTATGACGGCCTCGGCCGGCTGCCGATATTCAACCCCGACGACGAGGGCGAGCGCACGCCGCCCGAAGCGGCGCGCCTGATCGGGATGATCACCCGCGCCGACGGTGTCATCGTCTCCTGCCCGGAATACGCGCATGGCGTGCCAGGCGGCATGAAGAACGCGCTCGACTGGCTGGTCTCGCGCGACGCCGCGGTCGGCAAACCGGCAATGCTGGTGCATGCGTCGCCCCGCTCGCTCTACGCGCGGGCAGCCCTCGCCGAGGTGATGCGAACGATGTCGTTCGCGATGTATGAGGAGATGCCGCTGGAGATCGCGCTGCTGGGGAAGAAGCCGGCGGAGATGGAGGCGATCCTCAGCGAGGGCGCGAACCGGCAGGCGATGCACGACGCGGTGCAGGGGTTCTCTGGCTTCATTCGCGGGCGGTGAGCGGTTTTCCCTTCTCCCACAAGGGGAGAAGGGAAAGAGCTACCCCTTCCGCAGCGTTTCGACATCTGTCTTGCCGACATACCAGTCGCGGGCGTTGACCTCCTCGAACACCACCCAGACATCGTTGTTGCTAAGCCCGGTGGCCTCCATGATGGCCGACGTCACCTTCTTGGCGATGTCAGCTTTCTTGCCGGCCGGATCGGCGGCGATCACTTCCTTGACGATGCGGATGTTGACGAATGGCATGATGTCCTCCCTTGGAATTGTGCCGGTCGGCATCTGGCGAATGCTTGGCAATCCGCTCCGCCAAAGCGGATGGCGGTGGTTGCGGGAACCGCAGCGCGGCCGGCGCTGCGGGGATTCGCAGAAAGGCGAGTAAAGGCCAGAGAAGCGCCTCGCGCAGCTTCAATAGGTCTTGGCTCCATTCACCATCAGCCGCACCATATAAAGCGAGGTGGTTCCGGCGATGTAGAGGCAGTTGAACTTGTTGCCACCGAATACGCAGTTCGCCGTCACTTCCGGCACCTTGACCTTGCCGATCAGCGTGCCGTCCGGGTCGTAGCAATGGATGCCGTCTGCCGCACTGGTCCAGATGCGTCCGTCGGAATCGAGCCGGAACCCGTCGAACAGGCCAGCGGTGCAGTCGGCGAAGACCTTGCCGCCCGAAACCTTCTTGCCGTGCTTGCCGACATTGAAGACCCGCATATGCGCCGGGTTCTTCTCGCCATGCGTGCGCCCGGTGTCGGCGACATAGAGCAGGCTTTCATCCAGCGAGAAGGCAAGCCCGTTCGGCCGCACCATGTCGGTGATGACGGCCTCGACGTCGCCGGTGTCCGGATCGACCCGGTAGACATTGCAGGCGCCGATCTCGCTTTCGGCCTTGTCGCCCTCATAGTCGGTGTCGATGCCGTAGCTCGGATCGGTGAACCAGATCGAGCCGTCGGAGCGTACCACCACGTCGTTGGGCGAGTTCAGCCGCTTGCCTTTCCACTTCTCGGCGATGGTGGTGACAGAGCCGTCGAATTCGGTGCGGCTGACGCGGCGGCCGGAATGCTCGCAGGTCACCAGCCGGCCCTGCCGGTCGACGGTGTTGCCGTTGGAATTGCCGGACGGCTGCCGGAACACGCCGACGCTGCCGTCGGTCTCGTCATAGCGCAGCATCCGGTTGTTGGGGATGTCGGACCAGACGACATAGCGGCCGGCGGCGAACCAGGCCGGCCCTTCCGCCCAGCGGCATCCGGTGAACAGCTTTTCCACCTGCGCGCTGCCGTTGAACAGGCGCGCGAAGCGCGGATCGAGAACTTCGTAATAGTCAGCGGCCGCCATCAATTTCCTCCCGGGATCAGGTGACGAGCGGATCAAGCCAGCCCGCAGCCGTTCTGGCAAGACGGCAGGCATCTAATTTGTATGACAAAACGGATGAGAAATCCGTGATGCGTGCGCCACTGGCTGCGATGTCGGATGCCGGGACCCATTAGTCCGCGGTTAACCGGCTATGCGCTGGTTGCAATGGTGCATTGCAACATCTTTCTTTTGCAACGCAGCATTCCTATGTCATGCTCGCAATCGTCAGGGAGGAACAACCGGCCGCACCAGTGCGGCATGAAAGGAACCCTGTCATGTTCGACAATCTTGTCTCCCGCGCTCGCGCCAGCATCGCCAAGCGCCGCCAATACAACCGCCTCGTCGCCGAAATCGAGAACCTGTCCGGCCGCGATCTCGCCGACCTGCGCGCCGACCGCTCCGAGATGCTCTACCAGATCCACAGGCAGATCTACGGCTGAGGCTCGACGCCTTGAAGGGCGCCTAACGTGGCGCCGCCAAGGCTTTCTCGATCTGCGGCAACAGCAACATCCTCACGGAGTCGGGCGTCAGCGGCCCGACATGCTTGTAGGCGATCTTGCCGTCCTTGCCGACGACGAAGGTTTCCGGCACGCCATAGACACCCCAGTCGATCGCCGCGCGTCCGGCCGGATCGACGCCGATCGCCTGATAGGGATTGCCGATATCGCCGAGGAAGCGGCGGGCATTTTCCGGCTGGTCCTTGTAGTTCAGCGCCGCAAGCGTGAAGCGCTTGTCCTGCGACAGGCCGAGCAGCACCGGATGCTCCTCGCGGCAAGGCGCGCACCAGGATGCGAAGACGTTGACCAGCGTCACCCTGCCGGCGAAGTTTTTGGAATCGAGCCCCGGCAGGTTCACCCCTTCCAGCGGCGGCAGATTGGTCTGCGGCGCCGGCAGGCCGATCAGCGCCGAGGGAATTTCCGAGGTGTCGCGGCCCGAGAGCAGCTGCGACAGGAACAGCCCCGCCAGCCCCAGGAACACCAAGAGCGGCAAAAGCACCAACAGGCGGCGACGCGGCGCCGGCGCTTCGGTTTCGTTGCTCACGGTTTTGCCGCACCGGATTTGTCGGAACGCCTGCGCACACCGGCAGCTTCCAGCGCGGCGAGCTCGCGCTTGCGTGCCCGCTGGTCGAGCAGGATCCAGCCGATCAGCGCGGCCAGCACGATCGCCGTGATGGCATAGGCGGCGGTGACGAAGAGGGCATGCGTGCTCATGTCGGCCGCCCCCCATTCTCTGCCCCGCCAATCGTTCCGATCATGTCTTTCCTCAAAGCGTTTCACCGTTTCATAGAGACAGCGATCCGCTCCATTTCCTTGCTCTTACGCAATTCCGGAAGGAAAACCGCTCGCACTTTTCGTAGATTGGTCTAGCCCCGCCGCGGCTTTCCCGCAATTGTCTCGGCGCCGCAGCGGAATGAACGTCCTTGTCGCATCAATCCGTCCCATGCCGCAACGCGAGCGCCGCCGCCAGGGGCCCGACCACGGCAAGAAACAGCGTCAGCGCGGCTAGAATGAGGAAGGGCTGCAGGAACGGCGCCGGATCGGCGACGGCGCCATAGCTTGCCGAAACGCCGAAGATCAGGACCGGGATGGTGAGCGGCAGCACCAGCACCGAGATCAGCAGCCCGCCGCGCGGCAGCGCCACCGCCACCGCGGCACCGGCGGCGCCGATGAAGGTGATGGCCGGCGTGCCGACAAGCAGCGTCAGCGCCGTGGCGCCGATGCCCGTCGGCTCCATGTTCATGAACAGGCCGAGCAAGGGAGCGGCGACGACCAGCGGCAGCACGCTGCCGGTCCAATGCGCCACGCATTTCGTCAGCACCGTCAGCGCCAGTATATGGCGGTCGCCGTTGAGCACCAGGAGGTCGAGCGAGCCGTCCTCGCGGTCGGCCTGGAAAAGACGATCGAGACCGAGCAGACAGGCGA
The DNA here is from genome assembly GCA_004020875.1 of Mesorhizobium sp. GTDB lineage: Bacteria > Pseudomonadota > Alphaproteobacteria > Rhizobiales > Rhizobiaceae > Mesorhizobium. Next base: position 120,563 of record SAPZ01000015.1, on the reverse strand, counting down.
GCAGGGCCGCGATCCACAGGATCGCCGGGCCGATGCGCGTCAGAAGGTTCAGGTCGGGCCCGACGCCGAACGGTATGGTGACGATGACGGCGAGAAAAAAGATGACGCCGACCAGCGCCCCGCCGCCGGCGCGGATGGAAAGGCGGATGTCGCGCAGGAAGAGGGACCGCATTATGAGGTGGCCCCCTGGTTAGGTGAGCGTTCCTTCGCGCCCCCCTCTGTCCTGCCGGACATCTCCCCCACAAGGGGGGAGATCGGCCGTCGCAGGCGATTTCGCCAATCACTAACGTTGGCAAGCCGAGCGGGGCGCCCAAACTGCCAATCTCCCCCCAAGTGGGGGAGATGGCCGGCAGGCCAGAGGGGGGCGCCGCAGAGTGCCGACATCAAAGAACCTGCCCCATACTCAATTCCCGCGCCCTCTCCAGCCCCAGCGGCAGGTGCGTCGCCGCCACCACAATCCCCCCACCCTCGAGATGATCTCGCATCAGCCCCGCGAACCTCTCCTCCGACGCCTTGTCCAGCCCCGCCGTCGGCTCATCCAGCAGCCAGACCGGCCGCCGGCTGACCAGAAGCTTGGCGATCGACACCCGTCGCCTTTGCCCGGTCGACAGATAGCCGAAGGGCAGATGCCCGAGGCCACCGAGCGCCACCGTCTCCAGCGCCTCATCGACGCTCAACGCCGGTTCGCCCTGGAAGGCTCGCCAGAAGCCGAGATTCTCCTCGACGCTGAGCGCCGTCTTCATCGCGTTGAGATGGCCGAGATAATGCGAGGCGGAGGCGACCGTCGGGAAAGCTTCGCCACCGCCTTCGACCAGCACCTTGCCCCTGGCGACCGGCAGCAGGCCGGCGACTACCCTCAGCAGGGTCGATTTGCCCGAGCCGTTCGGCCCGGTGACGGTGAGCGCCTCGCCCTTTTCGAGAACGAATCCGATGCCGGAAAAAACCGCCTCGCCGCCACGCTCGCCGCCCAGATTTTCGGCGATCAGCCGCATTCTTGCCCGTCCCGAAAGCACCGTTTCGCGGCCGTCGCCGCATCGCACAATTTTGCCTTTTGTCTGTCTAGAACTATTCCAGGAAATTCTCTATATGCGGTTCATCCGTGCCAGCGGTCGGCGCGGGAACAGGACTAGCGCCGAACCAGCGCACGCGCCGCCTTGAACGGCTCGGGTTGCTTGGGAGCGGACAGCGGAAATGGCCGTACCCGCACCTTTGCGCGTGATTGCATGCCATCGGCGTCCGTTCCCTTTCAGGCTGAACAGACAAGGACGGATCGCACGTGTCAAAATCCCTCGACAGTTTCAAATGCCGCCGCACCCTGACCGCGGGTGGCGCGGACTATGCTTATTTCGACCTCGTTGAGGCCGAGAAGAACGGTCTCACCGGCATTTCCCAGCTGCCCTATTCGATGAAGGTGCTGCTGGAGAATCTCCTGCGCAACGAGGATGGCCGCTCGGTCACGAAGGACTCGATCCAGGCGGTCGCCGCCTGGCTGACCGACAAGGGCACCGCCGGCGTCGAGATCGCCTATCGCCCGGCCCGCGTGCTGATGCAGGACTTCACCGGCGTTCCGGCGGTTGTCGACTTGGCCGCCATGCGCGACGGCATCAAGGCGCTCGGCGGCGATCCTGAAAAGATCAACCCGCTGGTGCCCGTCGACCTCGTCATCGACCACTCCGTCATCGTCGACGAGTTCGGCACGCCGATGGCCTTCGCCCGCAATGTCGAGCTCGAATATGAGCGCAACGAGGAGCGCTACAAGTTCCTGAAATGGGGCCAGCAGGCCTTCCGCAACTTCCGCGTCGTGCCACCCGGCACCGGTATCTGCCACCAGGTCAATCTCGAATATCTGGGCCAGGTGGTGTGGACCAACTCGGAAGACGGCGAGACCACCGCCTATCCGGACACCTGCGTCGGCACCGATTCGCACACCACCATGATCAACGGCCTCGGCGTGCTCGGCTGGGGCGTCGGCGGCATCGAGGCCGAGGCCGCGATGCTCGGCCAGCCGGTTTCCATGCTTCTGCCGGAGGTCATCGGCTTCCGCCTCACCGGCAAGCTCAAGGAAGGCGTCACCGCCACCGATCTCGTGCTCACCGTCACCCAGATGCTGCGCAAGAAGGGCGTCGTCGGCAAGTTTGTCGAATTCTTCGGACCCGGCCTTTCCAACATGACGCTGGCCGACCGTGCCACCATCGGCAACATGGCGCCGGAATACGGCGCCACCTGCGGCTTCTTCCCGGTCGATTCGGAGACCATCCGCTACCTCACCATGTCCGGCCGCGAGGAAAGCCGCATCGCGCTGGTCGAGGCCTATTCGAGGGCGCAAGGCATGTGGCGTGATGCCGGCTCGGCCGATCCGGTCTTCACAGACCTGCTCGAGCTCGACCTCGGCGACGTCGTGCCGTCGATGGCCGGGCCGAAGCGCCCCGAAGGCCGCGTCGCCCTGCAGGACGTTCCCGCCGGCTTCGCCAAGGCGATGGAGACCGAATACAAGAAGGCCGCCGAGATCTCGAAGCGCTATGCCGTCGAAGGCACCGATTACGATCTCGGCCATGGCGACGTCGTTATCGCCGCCATCACGTCGTGCACCAACACCTCGAACCCGAGCGTGCTGATCGGCGCCGGCCTCTTGGCTCGCAACGCCAACCGGCGCGGCCTGAAGCAGAAGCCGTGGGTGAAAACCTCCCTCGCGCCCGGCAGCCAGGTGGTGGCCGAATATCTCGAAAAGTCCGGCCTGCAGAAGGAGCTCGACCAGATCGGCTTCAACTTGGTCGGCTTCGGCTGCACCACCTGCATCGGCAACTCCGGCCCGTTGCCGGCGCCGATCTCCAAGACCATCAACGACAAGGGTCTGATTGCTGCCGCGGTCTTGTCCGGCAACCGCAACTTCGAAGGTCGCGTCTCTCCGGATGTGCAGGCAAACTACCTCGCTTCGCCCCCGCTGGTTGTCGCGCATGCGCTGGCCGGCACGGTGACCAAGGACCTGACCACCGAGCCGCTCGGCGAAGGCAGCGACGGCAAGCCGGTCTACCTCCGGGACATCTGGCCGACTTCGGCCGAGATCCAGGAGTTCATCGAGAAGAACGTCACGCGCGAGCTGTTCGCCCGAAAATATGCCGACGTCTTCAAGGGCGATGCCTACTGGCAGAAGGTCAAGGCGCCGGAAGGCCAGACCTATGCCTGGGACGATCACTCGACCTATGTTCAGAACCCGCCCTATTTCGCCGGCATGGGCCGCGCCTTCGGCAAGGTCGGCGACATCAAGGGCGCGCGGGTGCTCGGTCTCTTCGGCGACAAGATCACCACCGACCACATTTCCCCGGCGGGTTCGATCAAGGCCGCCTCGCCGGCCGGCAAGTACCTCACCGAGCATGGCGTCGGCGTCGCCGACTTCAACCAGTACGGCACGCGGCGCGGCAATCACGAGGTGATGATGCGCGGCACCTTCGCCAACATCCGCATCCGCAACCACATGCTTGGGGAGAACGGCCGCGAAGGCGGCTACACGATCCACTATCCCTCGAAGGAGGAGATGTCGATCTACGACGCCGCCATGGAGTACAAGAAGGAAGGCGTGCCGCTGGTCATCTTCGCCGGCGTCGAGTACGGCAACGGCTCCTCGCGCGACTGGGCGGCCAAGGGCACGAACCTCCTCGGTGTCCGCGCGGTCGTCGCCCAGTCTTTCGAGCGCATCCACCGCTCCAACCTGGTCGGCATGGGCGTCATCCCCTTCGTCTTCGAGGAAGGCACCTCATGGGCCTCCCTCAATTTGAAGGGCGACGAGCTGGTCGAGATTGACGGGCTGGACGCGATCAAGCCGCGCCAGAAGATGGTCGCCAAGGTCACTTATGGCGACGGCGCGGTGAAGAACGTGCCGATCATCTGCCGCATCGATACGCTGGATGAGCTCGACTACTTCAAGAACGGCGGCATCCTGCAATACGTGCTGCGCGATCTCGCTGCTTAGTAGGGGAACAAGGCATTAAGGCAGTACGGGAGTAGGGAAAGGATAGCCCTACTGCCCTACTGCCCTACTGCCCTACTGCCCTACTGCCCTACTGCCCTACTGTCCTCATCTTCCCAAACCTCGCGGTCGCCGCCAAACAATACGGCCAGCATCAGCCCGTTGAGGGAGTGCCAGAGGAAATGCGTGCCGAGCTTGGAAGCTGACGCAGATCAGCGGGTCGATCATGCGGCAGATGACCGATACGACGAAGATCGCCGATCCGGCCAGATTGTACCAGCCGGCCCGGTTGCCGATGGCCGCGGCCTACGCCCCGAAGAAGGCGAGCGCCAGGAAAGGCGGCAGATAGCTGGTCGTGCCGTTCGAGGCTTGCCGCAGTGGACCCAGATCGTGCCTTTGCTGGCGAAGGTGTGGAACAAGGTCGAGCCGATGCCGATCACCACCACCCACCAGGCCAGCATCTTGGCGAAAGTGCCGGTCTCGTATCGCCGCACTTGCCGGACGCCCCACAGTCCTGCGGCAATGAAAGCCAGGTTGGTCAAAGCATTAGCCGGCTCTGCCCAAAGTCTTGGCCCCGTCCGTTCGCAATAAAGATCGACAGGGGTCAGGAGAGTTTGCCACATGGTGAGGGTGCTGCTCCCGAATCGAACCGCGCCGTGAAATGCAAGGGCTTCTCCTATTGCCTCCTTACCTGAGGTTGCAACGGCAAAATTTCACCGCAACGTGACTTCCCGTTGACTGGCGCTTCTGCCACATATTTTAGCAATCAGAACAAGGCCGGCGTCACCGGCGGGAATTGGAAAAGTCATGGCATTTCGAGGACGATTGCGGCTTGCGGCAGTAGCGCTGGCCTTTACGGCGTTGGGCGGCGTGGCCCTGGCAGCCGAGCCTGAGAAGGCCGCGACCGACAAGTCCCAAACCGAGAAGCCCTTGGGCGTGGTCGAATTGTTCACCAGCCAAGGCTGCAGTTCCTGTCCCCCGGCCGACGAGTTCTTCGCCGAGCTTGCCGGCAAGGACGACATCGTCGCGCTCGCCTACCACGTCAATTACTGGGACTACCTGGGCTGGCAGGACACGCTAAGCACCAAGGAGAACACCGAGCGCCAGTATGATTATATGCGCGCCTTCGGCAGCCGCTCGGTCTATACGCCGCAGGCCGTCATCAACGGCCGCAGCCACGTCAACGGCGCCAGCCGCAAGGATGTCGACGGCGCCTTGGCCCGGATGGACAGGGCCGGCGAGGGCATGCGGGTCGCCATCAAGGTGAGCCGCACCAGCGACCGCGTCATGATCGACGCGGGCGACGCCGCCGGCGGCCCGGCGGACGCCCATGTGGTGCTCGTCTATTTCGGCCCGCCGCAGATGGTGAAGATCGGCCAGGGCGAGAACAGCGGCCGCAGCCTGACCTACTGGAACGCCGTTTCCGACATCCAGACCGCCGGCATGTGGCACGGCAAGGCGCAGCGCTACGAATTGCCGATGACCGAGATCGCCAAGAAGGGCGGCTGCGCGGTGCTGCTGCAGTCGGTCGGCAAGGACGGCATCCCCGGCCCGATCCTCGGTGCCGCCTTCATCCACAAGCCGGATCGGCTGTAGCTTTTCCCTTCTCCCCCTGTGGGAGAAGGTGTCGCCGAAGGCGACGGATGAGGGAACACCTACGTCACTCCGCTGGAACACCCCTCATTCGTCTCGGCGCCATCGCGCTGATCCACCTCTCCCACAAGGGAAGAAGGGAAAACAAAAAACCGGCGTCAGCTTGCTTCTGACGCCGGTCATTCAGGTTTTGGGATCGTCGCACCTGATTCTTCCAAGGAAAAACCGAGGTTGGTTCGATCCGACGCTGACCCGTGGGCGGGGGGCTTGGGGTTTACGAGCCGGTGCCGGACCGAACCGTCTCAGGCAACGCCGGTAAATTCGTCGGACATTGGGGCATGAGCGCGGATTATTTGTGGCGAGATTGTGGCAGAGCATCACCAATTCCAACATGTGTTTCGCAAACGTGACTGGACGTTTGGGAAACCGCGCGACCGAGCGCATGCCTGCCCGGCCCTTGCAATTCGACCCTGAAAGCGCGAACCTTGGCCGGCGCATGATTCAATCGAAGGATCGAGGCATGACCGATCACAGCAGCGGGACGGAGGATGGGGAAGCATCCGGAATATTGATCCCGTTGCACGAGGCGCGCAGCGCACGCCTCGACCAGCCGGTGCGATTCGACCGGCGCGAGCTCGATCAGATCCTGAGGCTTTATGGGCGCATGGTGGCGGCCAATGAATGGCGCGACTATGCCATCGACCATCTCACTGATCGCGCTGTCTTTTCCGTCTTCCGCCGGGCGAGCGAAGTGCCGCTGTTCCAGATCGTCAAGGACCCCAAGCTGGCGCGCCGCCAAGGCGCTTTCGCCGTCATTGCGGCCGGCGGCCGCATCCTGAAACGCGGCCAGGAACTCGGCCGCGTGCTCGGCGTGTTCGATGCGAAGCTGAAGGTTGTCGAGGCTTGAAGGAAAAAGAGGAATTGAGGAATTGAAAAAGAACTGAGAAAAAGAGGCGCCTGACGCTGTGGCTTCCCTCTTTGTTCTTCAGTTCCTCAATTCTTCAGTTCCCCTTTTTCTCCCCGAAACCTCTGCTCCGGCAGCGAATCGGGATCCGGCGGCAATTCCGCGCCGCCGTTCAGCGACAGCTGCATGAACACCGTGTCCAGCCAGCGCCCGTGCTTGTAGCCCGATCCTTCCAGGCGACCGGAATGGCGGAAGCCGAGCTTCTCGTGCAGCCGCACCGAAGCGCTGTCGGCATGACCGTCGCCGATCACCGCGATGATCTGGCGGAAGCCCGCTGTGCACGCCGTTTGGATCAGCGCCCGCATCAGCAGCGAGCCCACGCCCTGCCCCTTGGCCTCGGGCGCAACATAGACCGAATCCTCGATGACGAACCGGTAAGCGGGGCGCGGCCGGAACGGTCCGGCATAGGCATAGCCGAGCACTGCGCCGTCCTTCTCCGCCACGAGGTAGGGAAAGCCGCCGGCCGTTAAGCTGTCGAATCGATTGCCCATTTCGGCGCGGCTGGGCGGCTCCAGTTCGTAGCTCGCAGTGCCATGCGTGACCGCGTCGGCATAGATTTCCGTGATCCGGTCGAGGTCAGCCGCGGTGGCGGCCCTGATCGCAATATTGCTCATAATCTATGCAGTTTGTTTTCCTGCCTCGATAACAGCAGAGCCATGTCCAAAAGGAAAGGGCGGCCGTTGAGCCGCCCTTCGCAATTCTATGGTCCAGTGAGACGGGTAACCGCCCTTAGCGGCGGTCGCCCATGAACTGCAGCAGGAACATGAACAGGTTGATGAAGTCGAGATAGAGCTGCAGCGCACCCATGATCGCCTTGCGGCCGGCGACGTCGGCGACGTCACCTTCGAAATACATCTCCTTGATCCGCTGCGTGTCGTAGGCAGTCAGACCCGCGAACACCAGCACGCCGATCGCCGAGATGGCGAAGCCGAGCGCCGACGACTGCAGGAAGATGTTGATCAGCATCGCAATCAGCAGTCCGATCACGCCCATGATCAGGAACGAGCCGAACGCCGACAGGTCGCGCCTGGTCGTGTAGCCGTAGAGCGACAGACCGCCAAAGGCCGCGGCCGTAGCGAAGAAGGTCTGGGTGATGCTAGTGCCGGTGTACACCAGGAAGATCGTCGACAGCGACAGGCCGACAAGGCCGGCATAGACCCAGAACGTGGTCTGCGCCGCGCCTACGCTCATCGACTGGATGCGGAACGACAGGAACATCACCGCGGCGAGCGGCGCCAGGATGACGACCCAGCGGAAGGCGCTGGCATAAATGAGCTGGCCGAAACCGGTCAGCTGACCGTCGCCCGTGACGGCGAGGTGGAACGCGCCCCAGGCAGCAAGGCCGGTGATCAGAAGGCCAAGCCCCATGAGGTTGTAGACTTTGATCATATAGGCGCGCAGGCCCTGATCGATATCGACGCGCGCGCCGGAAGCGGCGCCCGTCTGGTAGTTGCGAATGGGATCAGCCATTGGGAATCCTCTGTTGCTTCTGCCCGTCCGGTGACAGGTCCCTTTGGGGACCAGGCGCCGCTGGCGGGGCTCCAGCATGCCTAGCACGAAATATGATGGTTCTCGACGTCAAGAACAAGACGGTAACAGATCGTAACGCTTTGTGAGAGTGCGAAAGGCCGGTTTTTGGCCCTCCCGCACGGCATTCTTACAAAGATTTAACCAGGCGGGCGACTTGGAGCCGCGCTCGGTCAGAGGTTGCGCAGCACCGGTGCCGCCTCGTGCCCGAGCACCCGCCAGGTGCCGGCAAGGCCGATGCCGACGGTGACCGTCAGCGAAACCAGGATCGTCGCCACCGCCACCTCCGGCATGAAATGCGACGGCAGCGTCATGATATGCGCGACCACGAACCACGCAGCGATGCCGCCCGCGGCCAGCGCGAACAGCGCGGTCGCAAGGCCGATCAGCACATATTCCAGCGAGAAGGCGGCAATCAGCGTCAGCCGCGTGGCGCCGAGCGTCTTCAGCACCACAGCGTCGTGGATGCGCGCCCGGTTGCCGGCGGCAAGCGCCCCGGACAGCACCAGCACCGAGGCGACCAGCGTCACGCCGGCTGCGGCGCGAATCGCCGTTCCCAGTTGCACGACCAGCCGGTTGACGATGTCGAGCGCGTCCTTGACGCGCACCGTTGTCACCGCCGGAAAGGCGCGGGTGACCGCGTTGAGCAGCCTTGCGTCGTCGGCTGTCGTCGCGCTCTTGTCGGTCAGTGTCGCCAGCCAGCCATGCGGCGCCCCGGCAAAGGTGTTGGGCGAGAACACCATGACGAAGTTGATGCCTATCGTCTCCCATTGCACCTGGCGGAAATTGGCGATCTTCGCCGTGACGTTGCGCCCGAGCACATTCACGGTGACGCTGTCGCCGAGCTTCAGCCCGATAGCCTTGCCCTCCGCGGCCGAGAACGACACCAGCGGCTCGCCGGAGTAATCCTGCGGCCACCACGTGCCTTCGGTCAGGGTCGCATTCTCCGGCTGCTTGGCGTCATAGGTCAGGCCACGGTCGCCGCGCAGCACCCAGGCGCCGTCGGCCGGGATCTTCACCTTGTCGACGTCTACGCCGTTGAGCGCCATGATGCGGCCGCGCAGCATTGGCACCTTGGCCAGCGTTCCCCGGGGCGCCTCCTTGCCCACCAGGCTGGCGAAGGCATCGACGTCGGCGCTTTGTATATCGACGAAGAAGAAGTTCGGCGCCCGCTCCGGCAGGCTGCCGGAGATCTGCCGCCTGAGATTCTCGTCGATCAGCGCCAGCGTCACCAGAAGCGTCAGGCCGAGGCCAAGCGAGAGCACCACCGAGGGCGTCAGCGCGCCGGGCCGATGGATGTTGCCGAGCGCCAGCCGCAGCGAAACGGAGCGTACGCGCGGGCTTTTCTTCGCCGCCCACTGCACCAGCACCGCAACAAGCCGCAGCACCAGGAAGGCAAAGACCGTGGCGCCGACAAAGATCGAAGCGATGCGATAGTCATTGGCCGAAAGGATCGCCAGCGCCGCCAGCATGATGACGATAGCGAGCGCCACACCCGCATAGGGCAGGCGCGGCAGGCCACGGCTCTCGAAGCCCATTTCGCGGAACAGCGCGGTCGCCGGCACGTCCCGGGCGCGGCCGAGCGGCAGGAGCGCGAAAGCCAGCGTCACCAGCAGGCCGAACAGCGCGGCCATGGCGAGCGCGCCTGGATAGATGCCGCCTTGCGCCGGCACGGGGATGACCGATTGCAGGAGCGTGCTCGCCACGAATGGCATCGCGGCGCCCAGGGTGAGACCGAGCACGATGCCGAGGCTGGCGATCAACAGGATCTGCACCAGATAGACGGTGAAGACGAAGCCGCCCGAGGCGCCGAGGCTCTTGAAGGTTGCGATGACGCCACGCTTGCCGTCGAGATAGGCGCGCACGGCATTCGCCACGCCGACGCCGCCGACCACCAGCGCCGTCAGCCCGACCAGGGTCAGGAACTGCGAAAAACGCTCGATATTGGCGGAGAGCGATGGGGCGGCGTTGCTGCGCGTGCGGATGGACCAGCCGGCCTGCGGGAAATCTTTCGCGGCTTGAGCCTGGATGTCCTTGATCGCCGCCTCGGAAGTGCCGTCGGGCAGCCGCACCTTGTAAGCGTTCTCGACCAGGCTGCCGGGCTGCACCAGACCGGATGCGGCAAGGCCCGCGTGCGACATCATCAGCCGCGGCGCGAAGCCAAAGCCGTCCGAGACCGCATCCGGCTCGCTGACCAGCCTCGCCCGCAACTCGAAAATGGCGCTGCCGAGCTTCAGCCTGTCGCCGACATGAAGATTGAGCCGCTCGAACAACAGGTCGGGCGCGGCGGCGCCGAACGCGCCGGACCTTTCGCCGAACAATTGGTCCTTCGGCAGCGCCGGATCGGTTTCCAGCGCGCCGTAGAGCGGATAGGCGTCGTCGACCGCCTTGGCTTCGACCAGCGCCTGGTCGTGCCCGTCTTCCAGCCGCGCCATCGAGCGCATGCCGGAGGTCCGCGAAACTGCGCCGAGGCTGCGGATGAAGCCAAGCTCGGCGTCCGAAGCGCTGCGTTGGTTGATCTGGAAGCGCAAATCACCGCCGAGTAGCGTCTGACCCTGGTCGGCAACACCGGCGCTGATCGCCTGCGCCACCGAATTGACGCCACCGATCGCCGCGACGCCGAGCGCAATGCAGGCAAGGAAGATCATGAAGCCGGACAGGCCGCCGCGCATTTCCCGCAGCGAGAAGCGGAAGGCGAGCTTCAATGGCCGCATCAGGCGAGAACCTTCACGGCTTTCGGCGCGTCCTCGATCCGCCCCGAGCGCATCGCCACCTGGCGCGCGCAGCGCGCGGCGAGTGCCGGATCATGCGTGACCAGCACCAGCGTCATGTCGCGTTCGGCCGCCTTGGCGAAGAGAAGATCGGCGATCTGCTTTCCCGTCGCCTGGTCCAGATTGCCGGTCGGCTCGTCGGCGATGAGGATGCGCGGCGAAGGCGCCAGCGCCCGCGCGATCGCCACGCGCTGCTGCTCGCCGCCGGAAAGCTCACCCGGATAATGCGTCACGCGGTCGCTCAGGCCGACCGCCGCGAGTTCCCGCGCGGCCACTCCGAACGGATCGGCATGGCCGGCAAGCTCAAGCGGCACCGCGACATTCTCCAGCGCCGTCATGTTCGGGATGAGGTGGAAGGACTGGAACACGATGCCAATGTTTCGTCCACGAAACGAAGCAATTTGGTCCTCGCTTTTTTCGTTGATAAGCTCGCCGGCGATCCGGACCGTACCGGAATCGACCCTCTCCAGGCCGGCAAGAACCATCAGTAGCGTGGACTTGCCGGACCCCGACGGACCGACGATGCCGGTAGCTTGCCCGGCCGCCACATCGAGGCTCACGCTCTTCAGTACATTGACTGACGAGGCGCCTTCGCCCAGCGTCAGCGATACGTCCCTCAACGCGATGACGGCTTCTGTCACAATAAAAGCGCCCTATATGTGAAAAAAGGGGACGGCCCGTGTCTCCTTCCTTGGGTTGTTTCGGTCATATGGGGCTCGCCGCATGGCATTCAAACATCGTTTTGCCGCAGTCCCCGTTGTTTTCGCAGCCCTCATTCTTTTCCTTGGCCTTTGCGGCGCCATTTCGTCGGCGCGCGCCGCCGCCTTCACCATCGTCGGCTTCGGCGACAGCCTGATGGCAGGCTACAGCCTCGGCCCTGGCCAAGGTTTCACCGACAGGCTAGAGGCAGCCTTGAAGGCGAAGGGACTCGACGTCACCGTCGCCAATGCGGGCGTGTCGGGCGACACCTCGAGCGGCGGGCTGGCGCGGCTCGATTGGTCGGTGCCGGACGGCACAAGGCTGGTTATCCTCGAGCTCGGCGCCAACGACATGCTGCGTGGCCTTTCACCCGACATCGCCGAGAAGAACCTCGACGCCATGCTGGGCAAGCTGAAGCAGCGCAATATTCCGGTGCTTCTGGCCGGCATGCGCGCCGCGCCTAATCTCGGCCCTGACTACCAGAAGGCTTTCGATGCCATTTATCCGCGGCTCGCGGAAAAATACGGCATTCCGCTCTATCCGTTCTTCCTCGACGGCGTCGCCGGCCACGCCGACCTGCAGCTGGAAGACGGCCTGCATCCAAATCCCAAGGGGGTCGACATCATGGTCGAGCGCATCCTCCCCGTGGTTGAGAAGGCCATGGCCGCGAATGGCGGTGCGTCGTGAGACCGAAAAGCCACGCTTTCCGCTGGGGAAACATTGTGGACAACAAACCGCTTGCCCCGCGCTGATATCGATGATTCGCTAGGGTCGAGAGTTCGATTCGAGGACAGGAGGCTTCACATGCCACGTCTTTTCACCGCCCTCGAAATTCCGCGTGATGCCGCTCTCTCTTTGTCCCTGCTCCGGGGCGGGCTGCCCGGAGCGCGATGGATCGATGTCGAAAATTATCACCTGACGCTGCGCTTCATCGGCGATGTCGAAGGCCATGTCGCCGACGAGATCGCCAACGCCCTCGACAGGGTTCACCGCCCCTCTTTCCAGATGACGCTCTCCGGCGTCGGCGCCTTCGGCGGCAAGAAACCGCATGCGGTGTGGGCCGGCGTGTCAGCCTCGCCGGACCTGACGGCTCTGCAGGGTGAAATCGACCGCATCTGCCAGCGGCTCGGCCTGCCGGCCGATCCACGCAAATTCTCGCCGCATGTGACGCTGGCGCGCCTGCGCAATGCAAGCCCGCTCGATGTCGCGCAATATCTTTCGGCGCGCGGCAATTTCGCGGCACTTCCCTTCCGTGTCGGCCGTTTCGTCCTGATGTCGTCGCGCGATTCGGTCGGCGGTGGCCCCTACATCGTCGAGGAAGCCTGGCCGCTGGTCGCCGAAACGCTCGCCTCGAGCCGCTTTGCCAGCGCCTCCGACGCCTCGCGCATCATGCGGTAGACCGAGGCGAAGGCCTCGGCGCCGTCATAATAGGGATCCGGCACGTCCGCGGCCTTTCCCGTAGCGAAATCCAGATAGAGATGGATGCGGTCTCGCGCGGCCTGCGGCGCCAACGCCTTGAGGTCGCGCACATTCGCCCTGTCCATGCCGAGGATGACGTCGAAGCGCGAAAGATCCTCCGGCAGCACCTTGCGCGCCCTTTGCCCTGAAATGTCGACGCCGTGCCTTGCGGCCACCGTGATCGAGCGCCGGTCCGGCTCCCAGCCGGCATGCCAGCCGCCGGTCCCAGCCGAATCGAGCAGCATATCCAGGCCCCGGCCACGCTCGGCCACGACGGTGCGAAATACACCCTCGGCCAGCGGCGAACGGCAGATATTGCCGAGGCAGACGAACAGAACGGAATTTATGGGCTTTATGCTCATACGATATGCGCCGTTTGTGCATTTGGAACCCCAAAACCGCAAAGCACCTTTGGGCGACTTGCATTATGGTGAGGGTCAAATTCGAGATAGCACGGGAAATCATCATGACGAGAGAGAAACTCAGCAAGGACGCGATTGCCGCCGCTCTGGCGGAACTCGACGGCTGGTCGCTCGCCGCCGACGGCGCCTCGATCAGGCGCAGCTTCGTCTTCAAGAATTTCTCCGAGGCCTTCGCCTTCATGACCCGCGTGGCGCTGGCCGCCGAAAAGATGGACCACCATCCGGATTGGTCGAATGTCTACAAGACTGTCGACGTGACGCTGAACACTCATGATGCCGACGGCGTGACGGCGCTCGACATCGAGTTGGCGAAGCGGATGAACCGGTATTTGGGGTAAACTCTTGCAGCAGCCCCCCGCTTTCACCACATTCTCCGCCGGCGGACCGGCGCAACGATGCGCCCGGCCGCCAAGGAGCGATTGATGACGCAAGGCACCGGTTTCGAATTCTTCGGCTTCGGCGACAAGCTCGCCGGCGAAAGCGAGGTCCGTGAAAAGTTCTGGCGCACCGTCAAGAAGGCGGCGCGGCAGATCCCGTTCATGGATGAGGTCGTCGCCGCCTATTACTGCGCCATGGACAAGGACACGCCGTTGCGTGCCAGGGCCACGCTGCTTGGTGCGCTTGGCTATTTCGTCCTGCCGTTCGATTTCATTCCCGATTTCATCGTCGGCCTCGGCTACACCGACGACCTTGCCGTGCTGACTGCGGCGATCGCCGCCGTCAGCGCCCACATCACGCCCGCCCACAGGCAGGCCGCCAAGGACGCGCTGGCCGACAAGGGCTGACGGCGGCCCGCTTCAGCCGGCAAATCAGCGTGTGCGAAAAGACAAACTCTTGCCGTTTTCGTGGCATCCAACTCCGCCCGGGACGTCGCGCCAGCCGCTTTCAACGGCGGCGGCGCGGATGGTGGCGGTTTCCGGGGTGAGTTCCTTTTCTTGAGGACGATTCACCGTTTGGTAACCCTGATTAAATCAAAATGAAGCGACGGCAGGACGCCACGCGGCCCGCCTCCGCACCAGTTGGAATACGGGAAGAACGATGCGCGGATTGATTGCTACAATTTCCGGCCTGGTCCTGGCGGTCGCCTCAGCGGCGCCGGCGCTGGCGCAGCAGGCGACCAAGATCGGCCAGCACAATGCCTGGGGCACCTACAGCTATCAGTCACAGGCCGGCAAGGTCTGTTATGTGCTGACCGTGCCCACGGACAAGCAGCCGCCGTCGCTCGACCATGGCGACATGTTCTTCTTCGTCAGCCAGCGTCCAGGGCAGCAGGTTTCCTACGAGCCGCAATTCATCGCCGGTTACAATTTCCAGGAAGGCTCCAAGGCCACTGTCACCATCGACAAGAAGACCTTCTCGATGTTCACCCGCGGCAAGTCGGCCTGGGTCGAGAACGCCGCCGAGGAACCGGTGCTGATCGCCGCCATGAAGACCGGCACCGACATGAAAGTGTCGGCCAAGTCGGGCCGCGGCAACCCGACCTCCTACGTCTTTTCGCTGAAAGGCATCTCGGCCGCGTTGGCCTCGATCGCCAAGTGCAAATAGGCCGAGGTCCGTTGCCGACGGACAGCGGCATCGACCGGCCATCAGGCAAATGGTGATGGACCATTGGCAGAAAACCGCCATGGTCATCGTCAAGACCGACGAAGCGCTTCGCAAGGCGGGCGAGCAGGTCTACTGGGAAGACATCGCAGAGCGGATAGAAGCTCTCGATGCGCGAGGCGACATGGAAAGCCAAGGAGGATCTGGTTCTCTGGCGCAACAGCGAGATATGCCTTCCGCAGCCAAAATCGGAAGGTCGCTGAGCGGCGGATCAGCCTGACGCTCAGCTTCTCGACGGCTCCGCTTCCGCCCGCCGCCGCCGGATCGCCTCGGCGATGAAGACGCGCGAGAGCGCATGGTAAAGCGGTTCGTTGGAGATGAGCCTCGCCGTGCCGTAGCCCAGCATCGCCGCGCACATCAGCGCGATGACATTGTCGTGGTTGCCGGTCATCTCGAGGATGATGACGAAAGCCGTCATCGGCGCCTGCACGACGCCGGCGAAATAGCCGGCCATGCCGAGCAGCGCCGCGGTTCCCGTGGCCGCGCCGAGGACCAGGCCGAGCGTGCTGCCCAGCCCCGCGCCCACCGCCAGCGACGGCGCGAAAAGGCCGCCCGGAATGCCCGACACCATCGAAAGGAGGCCGGCAGCGAACTTCTCGACGAAGAAGAAGGCCGGCAGCGGCGTGCCTTCGATCGCGCCCCGCGCCTGCGCATAGCCGGTGCCGAAGGTCAGCCCGCCGGACGCGACGCCGATCACCGCCACGGCGAGCCCGCAGATGGCCGCCACCATCAGCGTGCGCGGCAGCGGCTGCAGCGCGTTCCAGCGCCGGATGCGGCGCATGACCCTTAGCGCCAGGAGCGAGAACAGCGCGCCGACCCCGCCGCCGATGACGCCGCAGGCGAGCACCAGCGGCCAGTCCGTGGCGAAGGCGACCGTGTCCTTGGCGACGCCGAAATAGGTATAGTTGCCAAGCAGGCCCAGCGAGGCGAGGCCGGCCAGGATCACCGCCGTCAGCACCAACCCATTGGTGCGCGCCTCATAGGCGCGGCCCATTTCCTCGATGGCGAAGACGATGCCGGCGAGCGGCGTGTTGAAGGCGGCGGCGATGCCGGCGGCGGAGCCGGCCAGGATCAGCCCCCGCGCCTGCGCCATGCCGCCCCAGCGCGCCGCCTGCAGCATCACGGAAGCGCCGACCTGCACCGTCGGGCCCTCGCGCCCGATCGAGGCGCCGCAGGCGAGGCCGACGATGGTGAGCGCGATCTTGCCCACCACCAGCCTGAGCGACAGGAGGCGGCTGCGGTCGTCCTCGTCGCGCAGATGTCGCGCCGCGATCGCCTGCGGAATGCCGCTGCCTTGCGATCCCGGGAAAAAGGAATGCGCCAGCCAGGCGCAACCGACGAACCCAAGCGGCGTCACGACCAAGGGCACATAGAAACGCCAGCCGCCGTCATGCCCGGTCATGGCATGGAACAGGGCCTGCGCCCGGTCGGCGAGCAGGGCGAAAAGGACGCTGATCAGGCCGATCGAGATGGCGCCTGCCCAGAAGACCAGGCGCGGCTGCCAGACGCGGCGCGACACCCACATCGCCCGCGAGCGCCGCAACAAACGGTATTTTCGGGATATGCCGGCCATGCCTGTCCTCTGAAACGGACTCCGCCTATTGCACGATCAGCATTGGGAAGTCGGTCGAGAGCTGACTATAGGGCCCTTGGCCGCCAACGGATCAAACGCTCGCGCCGATAGTTCTGCTCCTTTAGCGAGGAGAAGAGGGATGAGCTACATCCGATTTGTCGCAATGATCGTGGCATCGACCGTCGTCATGTACGGACTCATGTATCTCAACACCTATGCGCTGGATCATGTCTTCTTCAGCCAGACCCGCGTCTGGATGGCCGTTTTGATGGGTGCGTTCATGGCGCTGATAATGATCGGCTTCATGTGGGGAATGTACAAAAACATCGCTGCAAACATCACCATTGTCCTAGCCGCCATTGCCGTTTTTGCCGGCGCCTTGTGGCTGGTCAGGACCCAGAAAACCGTGACCGACGTCTCGTACATGAAGGCGATGATCCCGCATCACTCCATCGCCATCATGACCAGCGAACGCGCGCATATTCGCGATCCCGAAGTTCGCAGGCTGGCCAACGGCATCATCGACGCGCAGGTTCGTGAGATCGCTCAGATGAAGCGCTTGATCGCACGGCTCGAAGCCAACCCAACCCCGTCCGGCGCCCTGGACCTGCCCTCCTATCGAGTTCGTGGCGCCTCGCCACCGCCGCCCGAGACAGACCAAAGCACCGGTATAAACACCCTTGAAGTCGACAGGTGACCCGGCCTGCCACAGCGGCAGGCCGAGCGCCCACCCCGGCCCAAACAAGCCGGATTGACGGAAGCTGGCCTTACATCGCCATTTTTTCACATTCGGCCTGGGCCTTCTTGGTCGAGGTATCGATCATGTAAGCCTTGCCCTTGGCGTCGGTGATCATCATCATGCAATGCTTGATCGGCTTGGCCATCTTCATCATTTCGCCACTCATCTTGGCGTCCGGCATCGTGGTGCCCATGTGACCGTCCGGCATGATCGCGGTCACCTGACCGCCCTTCATCATCGTCATGGCGCCCATCGTGTCTTCGGCGAAGGCCTGCGAGGCGAAAAGTCCGGCAAAGCCGGCAATGAGTGCGAACTTGATCGAGTGCATCTGAAAGACTCCCATTGTTGGGGGGCATGGTCGCCCCCTTCCGGTTCGCGGATTCGTTTCGATTGGTTACGCCAACACGAATATGTGATCGATTTTCAGATGCCGGCGACCGTTCGCGGCCCGCCCCAGACTCCGGCGCGGGTCAACATTTGTTGACCTCTGTGCCAGCCGAAATCGTTATCGCTTCGCAGCGATCGGGACATAAAGCAGTCCGGTGCGGTGGGAATCCGGACCGGCTGGACCGCACGACATCGACGCCGGCTTGATCGCGGATGGCTCACGGCGGGCCACCGCTTCCTGCGCGAGAGAACTGGCGGACCATTGGAACAGCATCTTTTTGCGACCGAGCGCGACCCACGGCTGAAGCTGATCATCCCGTCGATCGTCGCCATCGCCTTCCTGATGGAACAGCTCGATTCCACCATCCTGACCACCGCAATCCCAGCCATCGCGCAAAGCCTCGACACAACGCCGGTCCGGCTCAATCTGGCGATCACCACCTACATCCTGACCTTGGCCGTTTTCATCCCGGTCAGCGGCTGGTTCGCCGACCGGTTCGGCGCCCGCAGGATCTTCGCCCTGGCGCTTTTCACGTTCACCCTCGGCTCGGTCCTGTGCGGCGTGGCCGACAGCGTCGGCATGCTTTTGACCATGCGCGCGCTGCAAGGGCTGGGCGGCGCCATGATGACGCCGGTCGGGCGACTGATCCTGCTGCGTTCCTTTCCCCGCAGCGGGCTGATCACCGCCATGACCTACATGACCTTGCCGGCGATCGTCGGTCCCGTCATCGGGCCGCTGCTCGGCGGCCTGTTGACCACCTACGCCTCCTGGCGCTGGATCTTCTATGTCAACGTCCCTTTCGGCCTGATCGGCATTTTCGCCGCCCTGCGCTTCGTCGATGATTTTCGCGGCGAAGAGGCGCGGCCTTTCGACTTCGCCGGCTTCCTCATGGTGGGGGCTGGCGCCGCGCTGCTGCAGTTCGGCCTCGAGAACATCGGCAGGCCGATCATTTCGCCGCTGGCGACTGTGCTGGCGCTGGCGGCCTCGGTCCTGCTGCTCTTCGCCTTCGGCCGCTATGCGCCCCGCGTCGCGGCGCCTGCGGTCGATCTCACGCTGTTCCGCTTCCGCTCCTTCTGGGTCGGCACGCTGGCCGGGGGGCTGTGCCGCATCGGCCTCAACGGCGCGCCGTTCCTGTTGCCGCTGATGCTGCAGGTCGGTTTCGGCATGAGCCCGGTCACCTCCGGCTCGCTGACCTTCGTCGGCAGCTTCGGCGCCCTGCTGATGCGGCCGCTGCTGTCGTTCTTCTTGCGGCGCTTCGGCTTCAAGGCCGTGCTGAGCGGCAGCGCGATGGTCGGCTCTGTCGCCGTGGCAGGCTTTGCCCTGCTCGGCGCCGACACCCCGCATTGGCTGATCGGGCTCTATGTCTTCTTCTTCGGCATCGTCCGTTCGGCGCAGTTCATGTCGTCCAACACGCTGTCCTACTCCGACCTGCCGGGCGAGAAGCTAAGCCGCGCCACCAGCCTGGGCGGTGTCCTGCAGCAGCTCAGCGTCTCGCTCGGCGTCTCGATCGCCGCCATGGTGCTCGGCCTCGTCTCCGGCGAGGTGCATGCGCCGACGGCGGAGCAGTTCCATTGGGCGTTCCTGCTGACTGCGGTGATCCCGCTGCTCTCCATTCCGGGCTTCTTCTTCCTGCACCCGGAGGATGGCCAGCAGGTCAGCGGCCATCGCCGGCGGATGGATACTCAAGAGTAAGGTTGGGGCCATCTCTCTCTTCTTCCAAGGGCGGCCAGCGCATGACTCCATCGCCAAGCTGTGCTATGCGCCGCGCTTCCTGTTCGGGCGATGCTGAAATCGGCCGCAAATCGCTTATATTGGCGCCACCATGACCGTTTCGCTTGATCTTACCGCCGAAGGCGCCCGTGACGCCTTGCGCCGCGCAGCACCCATCGAGAAGCCGTCGCTGATCGGCCTGACCCGCGCCGAGCTCGGAGAGGCCCTTGTCGGCGCTGGCATCGTGCCGGAGCGCCAGGCAAAGATGCGCGCCCAGCAGCTCTGGCACTGGATGTATGTGCGCGGCGTCTCCGACTTCGCCCATATGTTCAACATCTCCAAGGACCTTCGCGCCGAGCTCGACAAGCATTTCACCGTGGCGAGGCCCGAGATCGTCGAGGAGCAGATCTCGTCCGACGGCACGCGCAAATGGCTGTTCCGCTTTCCGCCGCGCGGCGCCGGCCGTCCCGTCGAGATCGAGACGGTGTACATCCCCGAGGAAGGCCGTGGCACTCTCTGCATCTCCTCGCAGGTCGGCTGCACGCTGACCTGCTCCTTCTGCCACACCGGCACACAGAAGCTGGTGCGGAACCTGACGACGGAAGAGATCCTGGCGCAGCTGCTCACCGCGCGCGACCGGCTCGGCGATTTCCCCGACCGCGACACGCCGGACGGCGCCATCGTGCCAGCCGAGGGCCGCAAGGTGTCCAACATCGTCATGATGGGCATGGGCGAGCCGCTCTACAATTTCGATGCGGTGAAGAAGGCGCTGCTGATCGCCTCCGACGGCGACGGCCTGTCCCTGTCGAAGCGCCGCATCACCCTGTCGACTTCCGGCGTCGTGCCCGAGATCGCCCGCACCGGCGAGGAGATCGGCGTCATGCTGGCGATCTCGCTGCATGCCACCAATGACGACCTGCGCGACCTGCTGGTGCCGATCAACAAGAAGTTCCCGCTGAAGGACCTGATCGCCGCCTGCAAGGCCTATCCCGGCCTCTCCAACGCCAAGCGCATCACCTTCGAGTATGTGATGCTGAAGGACGTCAACGATTCCCTCGACGACGCCAAGGCGCTGGTGAAGCTCTTGAAGGGCATTCCGGCCAAGATCAACCTGATCCCGTTCAATCCCTGGCCCGGCACCAACTACCAGTGCTCGGACTGGGAGACGATCGAGAAGTTTGCCGACTACATAAACAATGCCGGCTACGCCTCGCCGATCCGCACGCCGCGCGGCCGCGACATCCTCGCCGCCTGCGGCCAGCTCAAGTCGGAATCGGAGCGGATGCGGAAAGTGGACCGGCTGGCGCTCGAAGCCATGATGATCGCAGGGCACGGCGAGGCGTGAGGCGTATCATCGCCTATCTCGTACGCTTCGCCGTCATCCTGATCGGCTATATTGTTGGCTCGCTGGCGGCGAGCGCCTTTCTCAACGCCCTTTTCCTCGGCTATTTCGGCTATGCGCTGGAACCAGGCCATCCGACGATCGTCCCCGCGCTTTATTTTTCTGTGCCGTTCGTGGCGTTGTTCGTCGCCTATTTCGCCTTTATGCCGTCGGCCGTCGTCATTTTGGTGGCCGAGGTGCTTGGCCGTCGCGACTGGCTGTTTTACGCGCTGGGCGGCGCGGTCGTCGCCATCGTCTTCCTCGGCTTCGCGCACAATGCGGGCGACGCCAATTTCGATGTCACCGCGACCAACGCCCGCTTGGCCGTGGTCGGCAGCGGCATGGTCGGCGGCATCTTCTATTGGCTCTCGTCCGGCCGCTGGGCCGGAAGCTGGCGCCGCGAACCCCTGCCCGACCTGTAGCCTCAGGCTCGAAAGCTGCGTTCGGCTGGACTGCGAGAACTCCAGCTTGACGTCGGTCCCATGCTCCCGCATCACTGAAGCGCTATGCCGAAGATGCCACAGCCGGGCGCGAAGCCCATCGTCACGCCGCTTGCCGCCCAGGGGCTCAGACCGGTTCTCGTCGACCGCTGGAGCGAAAGGGTCCGCATTCGCACGCTGAGACCAGCTGATGTGACGACCGAGATCGCGGCCTGGCTCACCGATCCGGCGGTGATGGAAGGTTTGAATGCGCCGCAGAAGGCAATGGGGCTGGATGCGTTCCGTGCCTATGTCGTAAGCTTCGACAATTTGAAGCGCAATCTCATGCTCATCTTGAGCCGGCCGCAGGACAGGGCTCTCGGCCTGGCGGTGATGGAGGTCGATCTGCGGCACCGGCTAGGCTCTCTTCACCTGATCATCGGCGAGGCGGAGAACCGCGGCAAGAATATTGCCTTCGAGGCGTCCGCCGTCCTGCTCAGGCACTTCTTTCGCGAGAGAAAGCTGGAGAAGGTGACCTTTCAGCCGCTGGCGCGCAACACGGCGGCCATCGCTGTTTGCGAGCGATTCGGATTGCGGTTAGAAGGCACGCTGCGCGCGCACAGAATAGACGGCCGGACGGGCGATCGCCTCGATCAGATGCTCTATGCGCTGACCCTCGAGGAATATGAAGAGCGTCTGAAAATGGCGGAGGCGGCAGGAGCGGTCCGCTCATACGCGGGACCGGGCCTTCCTGCCTGAGGCGCCGCCCCTAGAACCGGTACGCTAAACCGAATTTGACCGTGTCGAGGGCCGGCCGGAAGCGCGCGCCGGCCGTCCCGCCCGGCCTAGGCTCGATCTTGTCGAATGCATAATGAAGGTATTCCCCTTTCAGGGACCAGTTTCGCGCGAATGCGTATTCGGCGCCCACGCCGATGACCCCACCGACCTTCACGCCTGAAAAATCGGAAGTCGAGCCGGGCGTAAAAATGGGACGATCATAGGACGTGGTCTGGAAATGCCCGGCAGCCACGCCACCGGTGACATAGGCAAGGAGTTGATCGGTCGGCGTATAACCGGCTCTCAGCCTCGCCGTCGCAACCCAGTCGACATCGTAGGTATAGGCTTCACCCTTTCCGCCGGTGAACGCGGCCTCGTCGCCGAAGGTCGTGTCGTGCATGCCGACGAAATCGAAATCGCCGACCACGCCATAGACGAACTTTCCGCTCTGCCAATCATGCCCGGCATAGATGCCGCCGAGATATCCGTCTTTGTGATAGGTGTCGTCGAAATTGGTCGCATCGGCGCCGAAGTGGACCGAGGAACCGGCATAGCCACCTTCGACACCTACGTAGGATCCTGACCAGTTGTAGGACGCGTCTTGGGCATGGGCCCCGCCAGCCAACCCGAACACTGCGGCCGACGCCAACAATATGGTCTTCATGCAATCCCCCGAATCCTCCGGTGTTCTTAACGCAAGCCAATTTGCGGTCGCAATATCAAAAGACATGCGCCGCGCGGCTGCGCGAACATTCTGAAGAAAGGCTTACTTCGCCTGCGCCGTCAGGATCTTGAGCGCGAAGGCCGAGAACACGCCGCCGAACAGGTAGTCGACCACGCGCGTCACCCGCGGGCTTGCCTTCATCGCCGCCGAGAACTTTTCCGCCGCCAGCACCATCGGCGCCGTCACCGGGATCGATAGCGCGATGAACATCAAGCCGAGGAAAAACAGCTTTCCGGACGCGTTCGGATCGTGGGCGGAGACGAATTGCGGCAGGAAGGTCATGAAGAACAAGATGATCTTCGGATTGAGCAGGTTGACGCCGAGCCCGGCCGCCCAGCTTCGGAACAGCGAAACCTGCGGTCCCGTCCGCTTCTCCGGCGAGAAGGCCGAGCCCTTCGTCACCGCCTGCCAGGCCAGGAACACCAGATAGCCGGCGCCGAAGATCTTCAGGGCGAAGAAGGCCATCGGCGAGGCGACGATCAGCGCCGAGATGCCGACAACCACCAGCGTGGTGTGGATCAGAGTGCCGCAGAGCGCGCCGGCCATCGAGGCGAAGCCGGTGGCGCGGCCCTGGCTCAGCGTGCGCGAGACGAACAGCGTCATGTCCGGTCCTGGCGTGATCGCCAGGACGATTGTGGCGATGGCGAACTGGATCAGGGTCGAAGTGTCGGGGATGAAGGACATAGATCGGGGGTCGCCTCGCAATGGGGTTTCGTTAGTTCTGTAACGCGGCACTTCCTGACGCGCCAGCGTCTGCCCAGGCAAACATCTGGCCCAGCCTGTGCCATAGCTAGGCGCCCCTTCGTCTCTTGCGTCGTCCGGAAACGGCGTGATACTCGCCCCCGAACCTTTTTCCCGCGGAACCGCCAAAAATGTCCAAGACCAAGAACGTCAAGAAAGTCGTGCTCGCCTATTCCGGCGGTCTCGACACTTCCATCATCCTGAAATGGCTGCAGACCGAGCTCGGCGCCGAAGTCGTCACCTTCACGGCCGATCTCGGCCAGGGCGGAGAGCTGGAGCCGGCGCGCCGCAAGGCCGAGATGATGGGCATCAAGGACATCCGCATCGTCGACGTGCGCGAGGAATTCGTAGCCGACTTCGTCTTCCCGATGTTCCGCGCCAACGCAGTCTATGAAGGCACCTATCTGCTTGGCACCTCGATCGCCCGGCCGCTGATCTCCAAGCATCTGGTCGAGATCGCCAAGGAGACGGGCGCCGACGCCATCGCCCATGGCGCCACCGGCAAGGGCAACGACCAGGTCCGTTTCGAATTGTCCGCCTATGCGCTGAACCCGGACATCAAGGTCATTGCGCCGTGGCGCGACTGGTCGTTCAAATCGCGCACCGACCTGCTCAACTTCGCCGAGCAGCACCAGATCCCGGTGCCGAAGGACAAACGCGGCGACGCGCCCTTCTCGGTGGACGCCAACCTCCTGCACTCCTCCTCCGAGGGCAAGGTGCTGGAAGACCCGTGGAGCGAGCCGCCGGAATTCGTCCACCAGCGCACCGTCTCGCCGATGGACGCGCCGGATGTCGTCACCGAGATCGAGATCGAGTTCCTGAAGGGCGATCCCGTCGCGCTCAACGGCAAGAAGCTGTCGCCGGCCACCCTGCTCGCGGCGCTGAACGACCTCGGCCGCGACAATGGCATCGGCCGCCTCGACCTCGTCGAGAACCGTTTCGTCGGCATGAAGTCGCGCGGCGTCTATGAAACCCCCGGCGGCACGATCCTGATCGCCGCCCACCGGGCGATCGAATCGATCACCCTCGACCGCGGCGCCGCCCACCTCAAGGACGAGTTCATGCCGCGCTATGCGGAGCTCATCTACAACGGCTTCTGGTTCTCGCCCGAGCGCGTCATGCTGCAGGCGATGATCGACAAGAGCCAGGATGACGTCGAGGGCACGGTGCGGCTGAAGCTCTACAAGGGCAATGTCATCGTCACCGGCCGCAAGTCGAAGAAGACGCTATACTCGGATGCGCTGGTCACGTTCGAGGACGATCGCGGCGCCTACGACCAGAAGGATGCCGAAGGTTTTATACGGCTGAACGGACTTCGGCTGCGGACGCTGGCTGCGAGAAACCGCAAGCACTGATATTTTACTGATACATATGCGATCAAACGACCCGGCGGAAACGCCGGGTTTTTATTTCAGTATGCTAATATATGAAACCCTGTTCCAACACGCATTCTGTTGACCTACCAGCGCTATAGGCTACTTTGTTCGCGGGACATGGGGGTTGGATTTGAAAAATCGAATTTTGTTACTGTTGACCGCAACCGTGGTCGCAATCGGATGCCAAGCGGCAATGGCGTCCAAGAAGCCGCCAGAACCAAGCATGGCCAAATGTGTTGCCTCGGCCCGCGTTTGGGACATCACGTTCAAGCACGAGCTCGCCTCTTTCATGGGCGTATCACTCGACCGCGTGCCGGCAATCTTTTGCCAGCGCATTTTCGAAGGCGTGCGCACCGGGCGCATCGGCTTCTCGGATGTAAATGCAATTCAGCTCAGCCAGCCGACCGAGATCTGGATGGTCATCAAGGGCAAGCCCAAGGAGCCACCTGTCACCCACTCCTTGCCGCCGCGGTCGTCCAGGTTCCGTAACTGCAGCGGCATTGACGGCTCCTTCCAGGTTCCCATCTCCCAGAAATGCCCGTTGAGTGGCTGGGCGAATCATTGAGAATGAGGAGAAACAGGACTGATCGTCATTTCCCGTGATCAGGTTCGACGCGTGCTCCGCAAACAAAAGCCCGGCGCATGGCCGGGCTCTTCGCTGAAATGGAAATGCCCGCTCAGTCCGCGTCGATCGCCTCGGCGATGCGGGCGATGGCCTGCTGATAGACGCTTGCCGAGTTCCAGCCGGCGATCGCACCCATATTCGCCTCGTAGCTCGCGCCGGCGCGCCAGCCATGGCCCTTGAGGAAATTGGCGGTCGACGCCAGCGCCGTGTTGCGGTCGCGCAGGTTTCCGCTGCCCACGCCGTATTTCAACACATTTCCAGGTAGGAACTGGGTGTGGCCGATCTCGCCATGCATGGCCCCGACGGAAGAGGCGCTGAGCGCGCCGCGATCGACAAGCTTCAGCGCGGCGATGGCATGCGGCCTGAAATAATCCGGGCGGCGGCAGTCATAGGCCAGCGTCACGATTGCCGAAACCGTGTTCTGGTTGCCCATCGAGGCGCCGAAGCCGGTTTCCATGCCCCAGATGGCGAGCAGCACGCCCGGCGGCACGCCATAGGTGCTCTCGATATTGGCGAACATCGCCGCGTTTGCTTTCTTCAGCGCGCGGCCTCGGGAAATGATCGCCGATGCGCCACGGCGCTGCATGAAGCTTTCCACCGAGCCGCTGAACGCCTTGTGGATCGCCCGGTCGGCAGCGATCGTCCTGGTGGCGTAGGTGGCGCCCGCCAGCGCGGACAGGCCCCTCTGGCCGACACCCTCGGCTCTGGCCTCGCCGGCGAAATCCTGTTTCCAGGCGTCAAAGCCGGCGCCGTTCTTGCCACAGCTTGGAGCCGCCTCGGCGCCCGCCGCCAGCGCCAGCGTCGCCACCACCGCCGCCGCGAAAATCCTTCCCTTGGCAAAAAATGCCATCTTGTTCTCCTGAATTGCCTGAATCACGTCCCGGTTGTGAATTTGCCAGCGAAACGCCGGGTTGTCACCGCCCTCGCGGAGCACGTGACACCCGACCCTGGCGAAAGAAGGGCAATTTCCCTACGATCGGGCATCAGGTGTGGCTGGCTTACCTCATGAAGGAGGTGATGTCGTGATCGTTGGCGCCAGTTCCGCGGGACTTGCCGCGGAAGGTGCTTCGAGCCGTCGGACACCTTCTTCTCTAGGCGATGGGCCGCATCGGCGGCCGCGCCTCGGCCTGCGCCGCCATTTCGGCGTGCCTTCGACATAGACCTCGCCTGGCTGCATCGGGCCCGTGGCGGCGCGAGGCCCTCGGGCGAAAGCGAGTCCAGGCAGGTCATTGCCCAGATTTAGCCGAAATAGGACTGGAACGCCGGACGCCGGCGGACGTTAGGGGCGAACTCACATCCACGCATGGGTCTCACGGGTCGACGCATGAAGCTTTTCGACTGTCCAAACTGCGGGCACCGCCTTTATTTCGAGAACGCCCAGTGCCTGAGCTGTTCCAGCCTCGTCTTCTATGACCCGGAGCAGGCGAATTTCGTCCTCGCCGGAACGAGCGGCGTCTTCCAATGCGGCAACGCCGATGAATGCGCGTGCAACTGGCGGGCCGAGAACGGCCGGACCTTCTGCCGCGCCTGCGCTCTCAACCAAGTCATTCCCGACCTTTCCATCGACGGCAACCGCAGGCGCTGGATACGGGTCGAAGCCGCGAAGAAGCGTGCCGTCTACTCCCTGCTCGCCCTCGGCCTGCCGGTTGTGCCGAAGGCCGATGCAGGCGACGAGGTCGGCCTTGCCTTCGACTTTCTCGCCGACCCGATCGGCGCTGGTCCAGGCGGGGAACGCATCCTGACCGGCCATGACAACGGGTTGATCACGCTCAACGTCGCCGAGGCCGATTCCGCCGAGCGCGAGCGCCGGCGCGTCGAGATGGGTGAAAACTACCGCACCTTGCTCGGCCATTTCCGCCATGAGCTCGGCCACTATTATTGGGATCGGCTGATCCGTGACGATCCTGCATATCTTTCGGCTTTCCGCGCGCTTTTCGGCGACGAGCGGATCGATTACGAGCAGGCCTTGCAAACCTACTACGCCAACGGCGCGCCGCCGGACTGGCAGCAGCGCCACATCTCTGCCTACGCCACATCCCATCCCTGGGAGGATTGGGCCGAGACCTTCGCGCATCATCTACACATTACCGACACGCTCGAGATGGTGCATGCGCTCAATCTCCCGCTCGGCCGGCTGGAGATTGTCGGCGACGGCAACCTGCCGCGGGCCGATACCGGCGAACACTTGCAGGCGGCGCCCGTCGATCCCGGCCCGATGCAAGAGCCGTTCAAGAAAATCCTCGCCCGCTGGCTGGTGCTTTCGGAGGCCTCCAATTCGATCAACCGCTGCATGGGACTGCCGGATCTCTACCCCTTCGTGATTTCCGAAGTGACGGCCCGAAAACTCGCCTTCGTGAACGACCTTCTGACCCGCGCGCCGAAAAAGCCTGGAACAATTCGTGAGCCGGCAGGGGCGCTTTAGCCGGAACGCATAAGCCTCTGTTTCGTTTCCGAGCCCGAGGGAGCGTTGAAAAACGGAGTGAAAACCATGAAACGCGTGTTGTTTCCGGCGCTTGCCGGTGCGCTGCTTGCCATGTCGGGCGCCGCTTTCGCCGATACCCCCGTCCAGGCGATGACCGACCTGAATGTGCGGGCCGGCCCCGGTCCGCAATACCCGGTCATCGGCGTGCTGGCGGCCGGCCAGTCGGCCACGCTCAACGGCTGCATCGAAGGCAGCAAATGGTGCACGATAGCCGAAGCCGGCGGCAAGGGTTGGGTCTATTCCGACTATGTGACGGGTGACTTCGGCGGCAGCCGGGTTGTCGTGACGCGCCGGCCGGCGGATGCCGGCATTGCCGTTGTGCCGCCGCCGACCGACAATCTCTACACCACGGACACTTATACCGGCGCCATCGTCTCTAACGACGACGCCATCGAATCGATCGGCAGGCCGCCGGCCGAGGTCGGCACCTATGTCACCGAGCACCGGGTCGATCCGGTTTATCTCGACGGCGAGGTGGTGACCGGCGCCACGCTGCCCGACACAGTCGAGTTGCGCGAGATCCCGGATTACCGGTATCGCTACGTTTATGTGAACAACCAGCCGGCGCTGGTCGATCCCGGCACAAGGCGTATCGTCTATGTGATGCGCTGATCAGGCCTGATCGCCATGAGAAGAGCGGCCGCCGGCGACGGCGGCCGCTTGTTGGTGTGCAAGCAGCGACCGTCGCATCGCGACATAGGCTGGGAATTGGCTGAAGCGCCCGAACTTCGTCATCCACGGGCGGAGCGCCGCAAAGCGGCGCGCAGACCCGGATCCATTCCGTACCTCGCGCGAAGAATGAAGACTGCGCAGAAGAAGGGCTTTTCTGAACCGCTGCATCGCTCAGATGTTGCGGCACGGATCCTATCGTCTGCGCCGCGTGGTTCGCTCCTTGCTTCGCCATAGGATGACGATCGCGACAGGCGGGCGTCCGGCCCGTCTTCGGCCGTAACGTCCATGCCGTTGCCCTTGAAGCGACCCATTCAACCCGGGAACCCGATGGCGTAATAGCACGGTAACCACTGATCGCCATAGATCTTGCAGCCAAAGCCTTCGGCAGGGGAGCCGCGTGACGATCGACAATGCCGCCTTCGAGGGCTATCGCCGCTCGCCGAACCAAAAGACCAATTTGCCGCGCCTGTTCTTCGGCACGGCGATCGTCGTCGCCTTCTGGATGGCGATGACGGCTCTGGTGCTGTTTGCCGGCACCTATGTCTACATCGTCTGGGGCCTGCCCGGACCCTCGACCGGGCGGTACATGCAGGATTTCCTGGCATCGCCGGTCGGAATCTTGAGCGCCCTGACCTCATTCGCCGGCATCTGGATCGGCCTCTGGGTTGCGATGCGCTTCGTTCACGGCGAGCCGCTGTCCGCCCTTTTCGGGGTCACCCGCCGCATTGCCCGCGGCGATTTCCTGAAGGGGCTGGTCGCAGTGCTGATCACCTCGCTCTTCTCCGAGGTCCTGCTCTATTGGATGCAGCCGGAAATCCTGCGCGGACCTATCGCAATGTCGTCCTGGCTGCTCTCCCTGATCCCGATCCTGCTGCTCGCTTTCCTGCAGACCTCGTCGGAGGAGATACTGTTTCGCGGCTACCTGCTGCGCGGCCTCGCCTACCGCTTCAAGAGCCCTCTGGTTTGGGCGGTGCTGCCGGGCATGCTGTTCACGTCGCTGCACTGGGACTCGGCTTCGACTTTTGCCATCAATGCCAGCGTCTTCATCTCGATCGGCATCTTTGCCCTGCTGCTCACCCTGCTGGTCTATGTCACCGGCAATCTCGGCGCCGGTTTCGGCGCCCATCTCGGCAACAACCTGACCGGCTTCCTGCTGATCTCGCACCAGGAAGGCTACAATGGCTTCGCCCTCCTCAACGCCAAGCCGCTCGAGGGCCCCGGCTGGACGAACTGGGATGCTGCGCTCATCGCCGCGATCGGCACCGTCAGCACGCTTTTGACCATGCTTTTGCTTTTGCACCGGCGCTCGCCGCTGCGGGTCGGTACGAACAGCGAAAGCTTGTTCTAAGCGTCTCGAATCGCGGCGTTTTGGCCGGATTCCTGGCTGAGCCTTGACTCCGCGGCCGTTTTCCTGTCTAGAGCCGCTGAATTTCCGCGACGAGTATCCTTCGCGAAAGCCGACCAGGACGCCGAAGCCTCTTTGAGGCAAGAGCTGTAAAGAGATCCTGGAGGCCAACACCCGGCAGCGCGATGCGCCCCCGGGTGCTTTTTGGCTTTGCGCTTTTGCTTGGCGACCCGGCGCGAACGCACTACCTCTCGGGCATCCACAGTGCCAGGGAAAAGGAAGAAGAATGTTTGAATCACTCCAGGAACGCCCAAGAGGCGTGGAGGGCCGCAGGCCCGACAGGGATCAGCATGAATCCAAGGCGCGCTCGCACCGCGGTCTGATCAATGTTTGAGTCCCTCCAAGAACGCCTTGGTTCGATCCTCAACGGCCTGACCGGCCGCGGCGCGCTGTCCGAGGCGGATGTCTCGGCGGCGCTGCGCGAGGTGCGCCGTGCGCTGCTCGAGGCCGACGTCGCGTTGGAAGTGGTTCGCTCCTTCACCGACAAGGTGCGCGAGAAGGCGGTCGGCGCCGCGGTGCTGAAGTCGATCAAGCCCGGGCAGATGGTCGTCAAGATCGTCCATGACGAGCTGGTCGAGATGCTCGGCGCCGAAGGAGTGGCCATCGACCTCAATGCGCCGGCGCCCGTGGTCGTCATGATGGTCGGCCTGCAGGGCTCCGGCAAGACGACCACTTCGGCCAAGATCGCCAAGCGGCTGACCGAGCGGCAGAACAAGAAGGTGCTGATGGCCTCGCTCGACACGCGGCGGCCCGCAGCACAAGAGCAGCTGCGCCAGCTCGGCGAGCAGACCAAGGTCGCGACGCTGCCGATCATCGCCGGCCAGAGCCCGGTCGACATCGCCAAGCGCGCCGTGCAGGCCGCCAGGCTCGGCGGCCATGACGTGGTCATCCTCGACACCGCCGGCCGCACCCATATCGACGAGCCGCTGATGGTCGAGATGGCCGACATCAAGAAGGTGTCGAGCCCGCACGAGATCCTGCTGGTCGCCGATTCGCTCACCGGCCAGGACGCCGTGAACCTGGCGAAAAGCTTCGACGAACGCGTCGGCATCACCGGCCTGGTCCTGACCCGCATGGATGGCGACGGCCGCGGCGGCGCGGCGCTTTCCATGCGCGCCGTCACCGGCAAGCCGATCAAGCTCATCGGGACGGGCGAAAAGATGGACGGGCTGGAGGAATTCCATCCCAAGCGCATCGCCGACCGCATCCTCGGCATGGGCGACATCGTCTCGCTCGTCGAGAAGGCCGCCGAGACCATCGACGCCGAGCAGGCGGCGGCGATGGCCAAGAAGATGCAGTCGGGCAAGTTCGACCTGAACGACCTTGCCGCGCAGCTTCAGCAGATGTCGAAAATGGGCGGCATGGGCGGCATCATGGGCATGATGCCCGGCATGGGCAAGATGAAGGACCAGCTTGCCGCAGCAGGCTTCGACGACAAGATGTTCCGCCGCCAGCTCGCCATCATCTCCTCGATGACCAAGGCCGAGCGCGCCAACCCCGATATCCTGAAGCATTCGCGCAAGAAGCGCATCGCCGCCGGCTCCGGCACCGACGCTGCCGAAATCAACAAGCTCCTGAAGATGCATCGCGGCATGGCCGACATGATGAAGGTGATGGGCGGCAAGGGCAAAGGCGGCGGCCTGATGCGCGGCATGATGGGCGGCTTGGCCTCGAAGATGGGCCTTGGCGGCATGATGCCCGGCGGCGGCATGCCCGATCTCTCCAAGATGGATCCCAAGCAGCTCGAAGCCTTGCAGAAGCAGGCGCAGGCCGCCGGCCTCGGCAAGGGCCTGCCGGGCGGGTTGCCCGGTGGACTTCCCGGTGGCGGCGGCCTGCCGGGCCTGCCAGGCGGCATGAAGCTTCCGGGCCTTCCAGGTCTCGGCGGCGGACTGCCAGGCCTTGGCAAGAAGAAGTGAGGGGGCGATGAACGAGGAGAAAGACATGGCCGACGCACGCGCCATCCTGGCCGGCTACCGCGCCTCGATCGACAACATCGACGCCGCCCTCATCCACATGCTGGCCGAACGCTTCCGCTGCACCAAGGCGGTTGGCGTTCTGAAGGCCGAGCATGGCCTGCCGCCCGCCGATCCGGCGCGCGAGCAGCAGCAGATCGCCCGCCTTCGCCAGCTGGCGAAGGATGCGAATCTCGATCCGGATTTCGCGGAGAAGTTCCTGAACTTCGTCGTCCGTGAAGTGATCCGACACCACGAACAGATCGCCGCTTCCAACGGCGCTGCCAAAGCCGGCTGACCTGTGCATGTCGCCCAAAAGTGCTTCGCGGTTTTGGGATAACGCCATGCACAAACAAAGGACTCAGCCACAAAACCACATCAAACGAAATCAGAGCTTTTAGGAGAAAAGAATGGCACTGAAGATCAGACTGGCCCGTGCGGGCTCGAAGAAGCGTCCTTACTACCACGTCGTCGTCGCCGACGCCCGTTCGCCGCGCGACGGCCGTTTCATCGAGGCGCTTGGTTCCTGGAACCCGCTGCTGCCGAAGGACGGCGAGCGCGTCAAGGTCGACGCCGACCGCGTCAAGCACTGGCTGTCGCACGGCGCCCAGCCGACCGACCGCGTGCTGCGCTTCCTCGACGAAGCCGGTATCGCCAAGCGCGAAGCCCGCTCGAACCCGACCAAGGCCCTGCCCGGCAAGAAGGCGCAGGAACGCGCCGCGCTTCTGAAGAAGGCCCAGGAAGACGCCGCTGCGGCAGCGGCAACGGCGACCGCCGCGCCGGCCGAGACCGCCACCGCCGAGTAATCACGGCGCCGTTTTCCTGAAACGGTAAACGCTCTACGAAAACGGCGGGCTCATGCCCGCCGTTTTCTTTTGGTCCGCCTGACGCCTCAGTAGCCGGACGGGCAGCGCGCCACATAGACGCGTCCGTAACGATCGCGATAGCGGCACTTGCCACTTTCGCTGGCATGGCCGATCAGCGCACCAGCCACGGCGCCAACCGCGCCGCCGACGACGGCACCCTGCACCGGATCACCTGCCACCGCGGCACCGACCGCCGCGCCGCCCAGGCCGCCGATCGCCGCGCCCTTTTCGGTCTGCGAGCAGGCGCCCAAGGCCATCGTCAGAACCAGAATGGTAATTGCTTTCTTCATTGCTGTTCCTCTCTCAAGCGCCGTCCTCGCCGCCATCCCTTAAACTCACGAACAGCTAAATTGATCCCGGCGATGGTGAAGATTGGCCGGCTACATGCCGGCCGCATCTACGGAACCCGGTGCCAACCTGTTGAAATCTCGCCGCTTTCACCGCACGGCAAGGCGCCTCAGCTGTCGAGCCCGGCCTCGAAATCCCTGCCGATGAGGTCAAGAATGATGGTAAGCGTCGCTTTGTCCCCTCTTATCGACTGAACGGGATCAACGCCTGCACTCTTGCGTCGCGCAGATAGACCCCGCCCCACAGGATGACGCCGAGATAGACGCCGAACAGCGTGTGCGAGAACAGCGGGTTGCCGATCCGCACATGCGTGGAAATCGCACCGCCCATATAGGCGGTGAGCAGGATCGCGCCGAGCATCGAGGTGCGCGGCAAGGCATAGAGCGCGGTCGAGATCAGCCCGATGGCCCCGATCAGGCGTGTGATGTTCGGATCGGCCGGCCAGCCCAGTTCGGTCATGGCCTGCGTGGCGATATCGAGCGGCGACAGCTTGATGACGCCATCGAAGATCATGAACAGGACGACGACGGCGCTGAGCGCGCGCCCGGCCCACAAAGCGCCTTTTGAAGCAGGCGCGGCTTCGGAAATGCTCATGGGTGTTCCCTCCTAAGTTCGACGCCCTCTACCGAGGTCGAACCAAGGACGCGCTTCGGGGCAGCAATCCTACAGGGTCCTGAGTCTTTTCGGCGCAGATTCCGCCACCCGGTCGTAAACACCACTCGCCGCAATGAGGCGCACCAGCTCCGCCTGCCGTCGCGTCTCCGTCTTTTCGAACACGTGCTGCAGGTGGGTGCGCGCCGGTCAGGCTGATCCCGAGTTCGTCCGCAACCGCCTGCAGCCCTTCGCCGCGGGCGATCGCGATGGCCACGGCCGCCTCGGCTGGGGTCAGCCGATAGAGACTGCGCAACTGGCCCTGCATGGTCCGTGGCGCGCTGTCCGGATCGGACACGAACACGATCGCGGCGGGGCGGGCGGTCACGAACCATGTCAACTCGATCTTCAGCGGCGCGACAAACACGCTCAGCGCTCGACGCGGCGCCGGGCGCGCGAGTGCCATGACGCCGCCCGCGGCATCCGACCGCTCCACGGCCGTGGCGATCAACCGTTGGAATTGCGGGGCATCCGCGGACCTGGTTGCGCGCAGCGCCGATTTCTCGATCCTGATCCCATCGGCCTCGGTGAGCAGCGCTTCGGCCGCCCGGTTGGCAAACAGGATCTCGCCATTTGCCGCCACGATCAGCACGCCCTGCGCGACTCGGTCGAGCGCCTCGACACTGGCGCTCCTGGCGATCTCCGAACGCGAGAGACGCAGTCCCACGCTCGCCGCGCGAACCAGATGCGGCCCGATGCGGCGTAGCCGGTCGAGGTGCTCGGGTTCGAACTCTCCTGTCGCCTCGGCACGTCCGCAGGTGAACACGACACGCTTGTCCGGCTCGTTGGCAAGCACGACCCCGATCGAGTGACACATGTCGCCGGGCCGGCAGAAGTCGTTGTAGAACTCGGAGCGCCGGTAGACCTCGCGCGGCAGCAGGTCCCAAATCGGGATCAACGTGCCGGCGCTCAGCCTGGCGATACGCGGCAGGAACACATTGGTCTTGTAGTAGTACTGCGCGTAGGTGAGGTCCGCCTCCGGCGGCATGCGGACCGAACTCGCTTCGCTGCGCAACGTCCTTGCGTTCTGGAACGTCAGCTTTGTAGCGGCGCCTTCGAGGAAATCCGACAGCGTCTCAAGAACCCGCGGCCAGCAGTCGGGTTCGACCGCCGCATCGTAGATCTGTCCGACCATGCCGTCGAAGTCGTGCATGCGTGCCGGATTTCACCGCTCCCTCACCTGAAGGGATCTGCAGTTTGCCGGAAGCCGGCGTTGCTGACAACCATTCCCCGCCGCATCTCATAGGTTCGTAGGAGGCGCCGGCCCGAGGTCAACGTGTAGCTATCGTGGCGTCATCAAGGCTTCACTCCAACCACATGTGGCGAAGATGCAAACTCGGGCAGCACCTGGTACTCAAACCGATTGGAACGGTACGCACTACAAAACGCTGCTGACGGCGCAAGAGACCGGCGGCAAGCTCGGGGCATTTGCATCCAATGCCGGTCCGGGCGACGGACCGCCGCGTCACCGCCATCCCAAGTCCGACGAAGTCTTCGTTATCCTCCAAGGGCGGCTGCGCTTCTGGCGCGCCGGGGAGATTTCCGAAGGTGTCGCCGGAGGAGTGTTCTACATTCCCGCTGGCGTCGAGCACACATTCGTCGTCGTTGAGCGTGCGCGATGGATCGCCCTCCTGTCCCCGGGTGGTCTCGAAAGCTTTTTCCCGGCGGTTGCCGCTTTGGGGTTGGAGATTCCGCGCGACCTCGCGGCAATCAAGGCGATCGCGGCCCAGTTCGACATGGAGATTACAGGACCGCCCTTAGAACATCCGCAACAGTAGGTGCATCACCCCGATCATAACTGCTGTGGGCGAGATCCCGGTGCTCAGGAACCTGATGTTTCTGAGCACCGGGACTTGTTCCGGGATAATCCCTCCTGCGGACCTCACGAAAAATAGAACTTGTCGGCCGCGATCATCTTCGGCGGTGCCTCGTCCAGCGCCTCGAACACTGATATCTCGCAGACGCGGCAGAGGCCATCGAGCGCCAGGTCGTTGGCTTCGATGCCGAACGGGTCCTCGAGCTCTTCCGACAGCGCGTCGAGGCCGAAGAAGGTGTAGGCGATCAGCGCCGTGAACAGCGGCGTCGCCCAGCCCGTGGTCGAGACCAGCCCGAACGGCAGAAGCAGGCAGACGACATAGGCCGTGCGGTGCAGCAGAAGCGTATAGGCGAAGGGCAGGGGCGTGCCGGCGATGCGCTCACAGCCGGCCTGGATGGCGGCGATCGCGGCCAGCCTTTCATCAAGGATGCGGAAGCCGATCGGGTCGAGCGCGCCGGCCTCGCGCCGCGCATTGGCGCGCCGGCCCATGCGGCGGACCATGTCGTCCGCCGGATTGGTGCGGGCAGCAGCCTTGTCGACCGCGTCGCCGATGAAGGCGTACGCGTCCTTTATGCTGTCGATCCGGCGCAATTGCCCGCGCAACAGATGGCAGAAGGCAAGCGCCTCCATCAGAAGCGCGCGTTGCTCGTCGCGGTCACCGATCAGGCTGGTGGTGGCGCGCGCCAGGTTGCGGATCTCGAACACCAGCGCGCCCCAGAGCTTGCGCGCTTCCCACCATCGGTCATAGGCGGCGTTGTTGCGGAACGACAGATAGATCGACAGCGTCACGCCGACGAGCCCGAAAGGCGCGATGCTGAAGGCGCTGAGATCGAGCTGGAAGTGCCGTGTCACGAGCAGGATCAGCGCCGAGTAGATGGCGAAGCCGAAAATCTGCGGCAGGATGCGCGGCACCACCGAGCCGCGCATGATGAAGAACAGCTGCAGGAATGTCGGGCGCGGGCGGACGATCATCGGGTGAACCTTTGCAAGCCGTTATGTCTCTACGGCGATAACGAACCCGCGGCTCAGCCGTCAGCGACATCGCCATGTCGTCCAGGCGCGGGACCGTTGACGATGCGAGCAGGACTGTCGAGAACGTCGCAGGGCGCCAGACGAAGGGAAGGAAAGATGAGCGGCGAGACGGACTTGCAGAAGCTGCTGGCGTCGATGACGCCGCGGCTTTACCCGGATGTCTATGTATTCGCTACCTTGCCGCCCAGCGCAGTGTTGCCGGAAGGCGTGGAGCCGGTGATGCGCTTCATTGAGCGCGAGGGCACGACGCTGATCCTAGCCGAAAGCCAGGCTAAGGCAGCCGGCCTCGCCGGCACGTTCCGCTGCCGGATGATCACGCTCGACATCCACTCCTCGCTGGAAGCCGTCGGCTTCCTCGCCGCCATCACCGCGAAGCTGGCGACCGCCGGCATGGGCGTCAATCCGGTCTCGGCCTTCTATCACGACCATCTGTTCGTGCCGGCGGAAAGGGCGGAGGAGGCCACGGCGATGTTGCGGGCGCTGGCGGCGGAGAGCGGTGGCTGAGCCATGAGGATCGATGAGCCTGCACCACCTCCTCCACCCTGCTGATACCTGCTCACTCCACAGGAAAAGGAGCCCAGGCTGGCGATCTTGTTCTGTTCTTCCCGATCACCACCAAGGAGCCGGAGAAAGCTCGGTTCGCGGTGGAAATCCCCGCCATCGAGAGGCGCCGCGCCGGACTCGACGCCGACCGGCGGTTGTGGATCATCTCGTCGGCAAGTCCTTCTATCTCGAACCCGAGCCGCCGATCGGACGCTTCAGCAAAGCCTTCTTCCTGCCGCTGCTGCGGGAGTTCATCGTCAGACGCAAGGCCTTCATTGAAGTCGTCCGCTTCCGCTAGCCTCGGCACAGCCGCGTACTCTGTGAGAACAAACGGCCGAAGGCCGAGCCCGCGACCGCGGGCCGCCGATCATCCGGCGCCCCCGCGGAGGGCCCGCCGCGGCAGCGGCGGAACAGCCCGTGAGCGAAAACAAACGGCCGAAGGCCGAGCCCGCGACAGCGGGCCGCCGGTCGTCCGGCGCCCCCGCGGAGGGCCCGCCGCGGCAGCGGCGATACGGCCCATGAGCGCTAAACAGACAGCAGTCAGGCCGCCTTCTTCTTCGGCTGGATCAGGCCGCGCTCGACCAGCAATTCCGCGATCTGCACGGCGTTCAGCGCCGCCCCCTTGCGCAGGTTGTCGGAGACGACCCACATCGACAGGCCGTTGTCGACGGTCGAATCCTCGCGGATGCGCGAGATGAAGGTCGCGTCCTCGCCGGCCGATTCCAGCGGTGTGATGTAGCCGCCGTTCTCGCGCTTATCGAGCACCTGGCATCCCGGCGCGTCGCGCAGGATCTCGCGCGCCTCGTCGGCGGTGATCGGCTTCTCGAACTCGATGTTGACCGCTTCCGAATGGCCGATGAACACCGGCACGCGCACGCAGGTCGCCGTCAGCTTGATCTTGGGGTCGAGCATCTTCTTGGTCTCGGCCACCATCTTCCACTCTTCCTTGGTGGAGCCGTCGTCGAGGAAGACGTCGATATGCGGAATGACGTTGAAGGCGATGCGCTTGGTGAACTTCTTGACGTCGACCTGGTCGGCGACGAAGACGGCGCGGGTCTGTGTGAACAGCTCGTCCATGCCTTCCTTGCCCGCGCCGGACACCGACTGGTAGGTGGCGACGACCACGCGCTTGATGGTGGCGACGTCGTGCAGCGGCTTCAGCGCGACGACCAGCTGCGCGGTCGAGCAGTTCGGGTTGGCGATGATGTTCTTGCGCGAGAACAGCGAGACCGCGTCCGGATTCACCTCCGGCACGATCAGCGGCACGTCCGGATCATAGCGGAAGGCCGACGAATTATCGATGACGACGCACCCCTGCTTGCCGATCTTAGGCGACCATTCCTTGGAGACATTGCCGCCGGCCGACATGACGCAGAGGTCGGTGTCGGAAAAGTCGTAGGTGTCGAGCGCCTTGACCTTCAGCGTGCGGTCGCCGAAGGACACCTCGGTGCCCTGGCTGCGCCGCGACGCCAGCGCCACGACCTCGCTAACCGGAAAGCCGCGCTCGTCCAGAATGTTGAGCATTTCGCGGCCCACATTGCCCGTGGCGCCGACTACCGCAACCTTGAAACTCATCTGATATCTCCTGTCCCTCTCCGCTTGGTTGTTGGAGAAAACCCGCCGGCCTCATGCGGGCTTCGTCCCCCGGGCCGGACCCGGGAGAGGGTGGTTAGGCCAAGGGAATCACACCGTTTTGGTGGTGGTTTTTTTGGCCGTAGTTTTGCTGGAACGGACGGACGCGCCGAAGCGCCCGGCCCGATGTCGTACATCGTGGCTAGGGGCATCGAATGCAAGAAGAGCCATCAAAAGGCCGCGCATCGAAAAACGATCCCGTTCGACGCGGGCTTTTACGCGGTTTGGTGGAAGAGTCAATCGCCGCAGCGCCTCTCCTTCTCCCCTTGTGGGAGAAGGTGGATCGGCGCGCAGCGCCGAGACGGATGAGGGGTGTTCCAGCGGAGTGAGACGTCGGCGTTCCCTAGAACACCCCTCATCCGTCGCCTTCGGCGACACCTTCCCCACAAGGGGGGGAAGGGAAAGGCGGTGCCGCCTGCTCTGTACAATGCCGTCGCCAAGAAGTAGGAACCCACCAACCGTCCGGCCTTGCGGCGCCTCAGCGCCTGCCGGCATCAGCCCATCGATGGGCTTATAGAAGCTCCGAATTCCGAAAGAAGAAAATGTCAAGTCTCGAGATGATCGTTCCTGCGCTGGCAGAGGCGCTGGAAAAGCGCGGTTATTCGGCGCTGACGCCGGTGCAGAAGGCGGTGCTGGAGCCTGAACTCGGCGAGGCCGACGCGCTGGTGTCGGCGCAGACCGGCTCCGGCAAGACCGTCGCCTTCGGCTTAGCCGTGGCGCCGACCCTGCTGGGCGGCGCTGAGCGTTTCGCCGAGGCCGGCGCGCCGCTGGGGTTGGTCGTGGCGCCGACGCGCGAGCTGGCGCTGCAGGTTCGGCGCGAGCTGGAATGGCTCTACGGGCTGACCGGGGCGCAGATAGCCTCCTGCGTAGGCGGTATGGACATGCGCACCGAGCGGCGCGCGTTGGAGCGCGGCGCCCACATCGTCGTCGGCACGCCGGGACGGCTGCGCGACCACATCACGCGCGGCGCCTTCGACATGTCGGCGCTAAAAGCCGTGGTCTTGGACGAGGCCGACGAGATGCTCGATCTCGGTTTCCGCGAGGACCTCGAATTCATCCTCGACGCCGCGCCGGCGGGGCGCCGCACGCTGATGTTTTCCGCCACCGTTCCGCGCTCCATCGCCACGCTGGCCAAGAGCTACCAGCGCGACGCCGTGCGCATCTCGGCCGGCGGCGAGGAGAAGCAGCATCTCGACATCGAATACCGGGCGCTTTCCGTTGCGCCCGCCGATCGCGAGAACGCCATCATCAACGTGCTGCGCTACTACGAGGC
Organism: Mesorhizobium sp.; assembly: GCA_004020875.1. Classification (GTDB taxonomy): domain Bacteria; phylum Pseudomonadota; class Alphaproteobacteria; order Rhizobiales; family Rhizobiaceae; genus Mesorhizobium. Next base: position 80,438 of record SAPZ01000015.1, on the reverse strand, counting down.
GGTCAATGCAATGGTGTTCTGCAACACCCGCGCCGCGGTGAACCACCTCACTGCGCGGTTCAACAACCGCAATTTCTCTGTCGTGGCGCTGTCCGGCGAGCTCAGCCAGAACGAGCGCAGCCATGCCCTGCAGGCGATGCGCGACGGCCGCGCCAAAGTCTGCATCGCCACGGATGTCGCGGCACGCGGCATCGACCTGCCGAATCTCGATCTCGTCATCCATGCCGACCTGCCGACCAACCCTGAGACGCTGCTGCATCGCAGCGGCCGTACCGGACGCGCTGGGCGAAAAGGGGTGAGCGCGCTGATCGTGCCCGGCAATGCCCGCCGGCGCACGGAGCGGCTGCTTGCCAATGCCGGCCTGACCGCGACATGGGCGAGCCCGCCCTCGGCCGACGAAGTGCTGCGGCGCGACGATGAGCGCATCCTGGCCGACCCTTCCTTCGGCGAGCCGGTGAAGGACGACGAGCGCGACTTCGCCGCCGCGCTTCTGGAACGGCACGGCGCCGACCTGGTGGCCGCCGCTTTCGTGCGGCTTTGCCGCGGCAGCCGCTCGGCGCCCGAGGACCTGATCGATGTCGGCCCGTTCGCCCCGTCGAAGGAAAAGTTCGCGCGCCGGGAAGAAGCCCCCGCGCGCCGCGACGATTTCGGCGACAGCGTCTGGTTCTCGCTGTCGGTCGGTCGCCGTCAGAATGCCGAGCCGCGCTGGCTGATCCCGATGCTGTGCCGCACCGCCGGCATGTCCAAGCGCGAGATCGGCGCCATCAAGATGCAGCCGGAAGAGACCTTCGTGCAGATCGCCGCTGACTGGGCCGACCGCTTCCTCGCCGCGATCGGCCCCGACCGCAAGCTGCAGGGCAGCATAGCGGTCAGGCGGATCGACGGCACGCCCGACCTGTCACGCGCCGGTTACCAGCCGCCGAGGCCAGAGAAGAAGCCGCATCGCGGCAAGGGATCGTTCGACCACGGCGCGCCGGGGCGCAAGTTGAACAAGCGTGCCGAGAGTTCCACCGACCAGCGCCCAACCACCTTTGAGGGAAAGCCCTGGGGAAAGAAATCAGGCAAGCCGACGCATGAGAATTCCGGTGCGCCGAAACCCAGGAAGGTGAAGAAGCGCCCTGTCTGATCGTTTCGGCCTGCCCGTCAGCGCGCTGGGTCATTGCTGTCCGGCAGTTGCCTTGAGCCCCGCCTTGAGCGCGGCCCAGCTGTCGGGCGGCGCTGTCGGCCGGTACTTTTTGGCGATACGCTCCGAAAGTGCGCGGCGCCACGCAACGTCCTCGGCCATTCGCCGAATGGCGGCATACCAGCCGGCCTGGTCCGTCGAGTCGATCGCAGGCATCAGGCCGCCTGTCGCTTCGATCAGCGAGGGCGTAGTCGAAACGATGACCGGAATGCCAAAATCGAGACACTCCGAAGCGAAGTAACCCCAACCTTCGATATGCGAAGGAAAGACGCCGAAGCTTGCGCTGCGATAGTAACGGATAAGTTCCTCGTCGCTAACCGGACCGACGAAGACAATTTGTTTCCCCAGCTGCGGGTGCGCTTCGAGATAGGCGCTGAGCTCCTCGACCATCCAACCCCAGCGGCCGACACAGACAAGCTTGGGCAGCTTCACGCCTTCGTCCAGCGCCTGCTGCCAGATGCGTGCGAGCAGGATGTGGTTCTTCCGGATCTCGACCGTCGAGCAATAGAGAACGACCGTCTCGGCGGTATCGAGGCCCGACGTCGCGCCGAGCCGTGTTGCCTTTTCATGAAGCAAGGAAGGCATCGGGAAGCGATGGATGGTCGGCACAGGGATGCCGGCCCTCTGCATGTGGCCAATAAGCATCTCAGCCGCGGCATCGGAGGTGCAGAAAGCCGCCGCTCCGGAACGCACCAGCGCCTCCAGATTTGGCCCGAAGACCGATTGCATCCTGCCTTTGCCGACAAAGTCAGGCCGTATCGTCGGGATCATGTCGTGGCACAGGAAAGCCGTGCTGCTCCCTTGCCGGGTGAGCTCAGCCGCCGTTTCGCCAACCATGACATAGTTGCTGATCAAAACCTTCGAATACCCTGGTCCCTTCTCCCCGTCCGCGGTACCTGGGCGGAACAGACCGGCAATCAGGCCGCCCCGCCGCCAAAGACGGTAGGCGCGCAACATCACTCTCAGCATTGCGCAAGTGAGGCCCGGGCGCCCTTCGGTCACTATCCTCGCAAGCTGCTGATCCGCTTCTCTTTTTGCCATCGGATATCGTCGCACCACGTCGAAAGCGCTCCGCAAGGCCGCAAGTCGTTTACGCCCGGGCCGTAGCCGGAACGGCGCGAGCTCGCGGATACCCAGCTCCTCCATCTCGAAATTCTCGAGTGGCCGGAAGCGACGGCTCGAAAGGTCCAGCGTCACAACCTCGATATCCGGATCGGAGTCGGCCAGCGCCGCCCTGACCATGAAGTCCTCGATCCTCTGGATGCCGGCCAGCGCGCCGCGCCAGGCGAGCAGGCCAGTCGCGTCGATGCAGATTTGCTGTTTCTTGCCGCAGGTTTCTTCCGCACGGTCCGGCAACGGGCCCGACTTCTTCTTGTACATTGCCCCAGAGAATACGAAGCGATTTTCCGCTTCTATCCAGGTTTGACAGAGGATGAAAGCCGCATAGGTTTGCAGCTAACGCAACGGGTCATCCCAGGAACTTGGCGATGATGGCATCGCCCATCTCGACGGTGCCGACTTCCTTCATCCCTCCAGACATGATGTCCTTGGTGCGCAGGCCGTCGTCGAGCACGGCGGCGATGGCCGCTTCGAGCTTGTCGGCCTCGGCCACCATGCCGAAGGAATAGCGCAGGCACATGGCGAAGGAGGCGATCATGGCGATCGGGTTGGCGATGCCCTTGCCGGCGATGTCGGGCGCCGAGCCGTGCACCGGCTCGTACAGCGCCTTGCGCTTCTTGGTCTTGGCATCCGGCGCGCCGAGCGAGGCCGACGGCAGCATGCCGATCGAGCCGGTCAGCATGGCGGCGATGTCGGAGAGCATGTCGCCGAACAGATTGTCGGTGACGATGACGTCGAACTGCTTCGGCCAGCGCACCAGCTGCATGCCGCCGGCGTCGGCCAGCATGTGGTCCAGCTTGACGTCGGAATAGCGCGCCTTGTGCGTCTGGGTGACCACCTCGTTCCACAGCACGCCCGACTTCATGACGTTGCGCTTTTCCATCGAGGTGACGTGATTGCGGCGGGTCCGCGCCAGCTCGAAGGCGACGCCCGAGATGCGCTCTATTTCGAACGTGTCGTAGACCTGGGTGTCGATGCCGCGCTTCTGGCCGTTGCCGAGATCGATGATCTGCTTCGGCTCGCCGAAATAGACGCCGCCGGTGAGCTCGCGCACGATCAAGATGTCGAGACCCTCGACCACCTCCTGCTTGAGCGAGGACGAAGCGGCCAGCGCCGGATAGCAGATCGCGGGGCGCAGATTGGCGAACAGCTCCATGTCCTTGCGCAGGCGCAGGAGCCCGGCTTCGGGGCGCACCTCGTAAGGCACGGCATCCCATTTCGGCCCGCCGACGGCGCCGAACAGCACGGCATCCGCCGCCATCGCCTTTGCCATGTCGGCATCGGAGATCGCCACGCCATGCGCGTCGTAGGCGCAGCCGCCGACGAGCCCCTCGTCAGTGACGAAGTTGCTGCCGAGCTTCTCGTTCATGGCCGCGATCAGCTTCTTCACCTCGGCCATGGCCTCGGGGCCGATGCCGTCGCCGGCGAGCAGGAAGAGATTTTTCGAAGCCATGGAGAACCGTCCCGGGAGAGAAATTGAACCGGCGTCTTGCTAAACGCCAAGCGGTTGCGGCGCAAGAGGATGAGCGCCGAGATCCTTCACACCCCCTCGTCCCGCCGGCGCACAAAGAAAGCCGGCAGCACACCTACCGATGCGAAAGAATATTCACCAGCCTGCCGAACGGGTCGCGCACATAGAAGCGCCGTACGTGCCAAGGCTCGTCGGCCGGACCGTATTCGACGGCGAAGCCGGCCTTCTTCATAGCCGCAAACGCCGCGTCGACATCGTCGACCTCGATCGACAGGTCCGGCACCGGCCGGCAGCACACCTACCGATGCGAAAGAATATTCACCAGCCTGCCGAACGGGTCGCGCACATAGAAGCGCCGTACGTGCCAAGGCTCGTCGGCCGGACCGTATTCGACGGCGAAGCCGGCCTTCTTCATAGCCGCAAACGCCGCGTCGACATCGTCGACCTCGATCGACAGGTCCGGCACCGGCGTGCCCGATCCGCCCGCGGCCATGAAGCTCACCTGCACCGTCATGGTCTCGGCCGAGCCGCAAGTGAGGATCCAGCCTTGATCCATCAGGACATCAAGGCCGAGCACGTCCTGGTAAAAGTGCTTGGCCGCCGCAATGTCGGGAGTCTCGATATTGGCGACGATGCGCCTGACCTTCACCATGAGCCGCTCCTTGCCTTTGCGTGTCCGGGAGCCCTCCGCATTGCTGCAACGGCCCCTATGCCGTGCGCTTCAGCGCCGTCACCTCGATCTCGATCTTCATTTCCGGCTTGTTGAGCTGGCATACGATCATCGTCGCCGCCGGACGGATGTCGCCGAACGCTTCGCCGAGGATCGGGAAGACCACGTCAACATAGGCCTGGTCGGTGATGTAGTAATGCGCGCGCACCACATCGGCCATGTCGAAGCCGCCATCGGCCAGCGCCCTGGCGATGGTAGCAAGACAGTTGCGCGTCTGCGCCTCGACCGTGTTGGGCATGGTCATGGTGGCATAGTCGTAGCCGGTGGTGCCGGAGACGAAGCACCAGTCGCCCTGCACCACCGCGCGCGAATAGCCGGCGGTTTTCTCAAAGGGGGAGCCGGTGGAGATGAGTCTGCGCATGGGGGCCTCCTCGTGATGGGCTGCACCCGTCTAGCAGCGGAAGACAGTCTGGTCGTGGGCCAGGCAAGGCGGACCGTTGTCTGAATGGCGGCGCAAACCTGCGAGATTAGCCGGAGCCCTTCCCGTCTTCGTCATTCCAGGGCGGAGCAAGGAGCGAAGCGACGCGCGCAGACCCTGGAATCCATGCCGTTACGCCGAAGCGCCGCCAGCGGCGCAGAATTCTGCACCCTCGCGCGCTACAGCAACCGTCAGGGATGGATCCTCGGGTCTGCGCTCCGCTGCGCGTCGCTCCGCCGGTGGATGACGAAGCCGCGATGGCTGCCGCGTACCTAAACCCTAATTCCCCGAATTCTGCGCGTCGTCATAGGCCTTCTTGATATCCGCCGGCCAGTCCTTCAGCGGCGGCCAGGCCTGCGGCTCGCCATTGTCGCCGCGACGGGCGAAGTAGATCTTGTGATTGGCCGGGTCGACCGCCATGAAGCCGTCATTGCCGCCGCAGTCATGCGGCACGCAGCCGGTAGCGTAGAAGGCGCCCGACGCCGTCTTTTCGGTGCCGCCGCCAACCAGCAGGCTGGTCGCCATGTCGGGCATGTCGTTGCCGAGCAGCGCCTGGCCGGCCTTGTAGACGGCCTCATTGTGGAAAGCGTCGATAATGTTGTCGTATTTCGACGGGTCCACATCCTTCCAGTCGGTGCCCGGTTCCGGCGTGTAGGTCAGGTTGCCCGAGGTCGTCAGCCCTGCGGCCGGCGACCACTGCAGTGCCGGCCTCGTTTCGCCCGGCAGCAGATAGGGGACGAAATAGATGGCGCTGTCGGAGACAGCGGCCGGCGGCGCGCCGCATTCGTCCTGCTCGACCGTGGTGGTCTGTATCTCGCCGTCCTTCTTCCAGACGATGACCTTGGCCGGGCCGCATTGATTGCCGCCGTCGCCGACATCGACGAGCGCCACATTCACGTCGCCGATCTTGACGATCTTGTCGAAGAAGACGTCGTAATTGCTGGCGAGCTGCTTGCCGTCATAAGACAGCACCTTCTCTCCGTCCTGCTCCGGCTGCGTGATGGTGAGCTGCCCGCCCTCGAAGGGAATCGGCGCCTGCTTGTCGTCGTCCGACGCAGCCTGATCGGCCGCGCCTTGATCGGCAGCCGGCTGGTCGGACGCGGCCGGCGCCGGCTGCGTGGTCGGCGCGGCGGTTTGCGCATTGGCGCCGATTGTGGCGAGAAGAATTGCCACCGAAGCAGCCAGAAGCGAACGTGTCATGACGGTCCCCTCCATCCAGTCGTCACGAACCCGGCCGCGAACGGCCGGGCTACTACGTTCAGAACGTCAGGCCCAGGGGCGCTGCTCGGCGTTGCGCTTCTCGAACGTCGCGATGGCGCCGGCCTTCTCCATGGTGAGCCCGATGTCGTCCAGGCCATTCAGCAGGCAATGGCGCTTGAATTCGTCGAGGTCGAATTTGACCACGCCGCCGTCCGGGCCGCGGATTTCCTTCGCCTCGAGATCGATCGACAGCGTCGCGTTGGAGCCGCGCGAGGCGTCGTCCATCAGCTTGTCGAGGTCTTCCGGGCTGACCGTGATCGGCAGGATGCCGTTCTTGAAGCAGTTGTTGTAGAAAATGTCGGCGAACGAGGTCGAGATCACACAGCGGATGCCGAAATCGAGCAGCGCCCAGGGCGCATGCTCGCGGCTCGAGCCGCAGCCGAAATTGTCGCCGGCGACCAGAATCTGCGCCTTGCGGTAGGCCGGCTTGTTGAGCACGAAATCCGGATTCTCCGAACCGTCCTCATTGTAGCGCATCTCGGCGAACAGGCCGGTGCCGAGCCCGGTACGCTTGATCGTCTTGAGATAATCCTTCGGGATGATCATGTCGGTGTCGACATTGACTATCGGCATGGGCGCGGCGACGCCGGTGAGCTTGGTGAATTTGTCCATGGGTACCTGCCCGTCTTCTTGGCTTGCGGGGAATTTTGCGGGACGGTTTACACAAAGCCGGCGGCAAATGAAAGGCAACTGTTCGTGCGCAGTTGAGCTGCGGCTACACGGGCTGTATGAATGAGGCGGCGGACCCGCCTCGTCTCGACCCGGGGCCTCCAACACAAGCTGGCGCTCTTCCCCTGAGCTACGGGTTATATCATGCAGCGTGCTGGAGCTGGAACGCCTCAAAAACGGCTTCGAAATCCCGGCCGGCTGGTGCAGTCTGCGACCATGGCCGGTCCTTCCAAAGTCCTTTACGCCAGCGAGCCCACGCTCGACGTCGCCGAGTTCCGCCGCGTGCTGGTCGACTCCGGCCTCGGCAAGGTCAGGCCCGTCGACGACGAGGCCAGGCTGCAAACCATGCTGGACAACGCCAATCTGGTTCTGACCGCGCGGCTCGACCGGCCGGACAGGCAACTGGTCGGCGTCGCGCGCGGCATGAGCGACTTCTCCTGGGTCTGCTACATTTCCGACCTAGCCGTCTCGAAGGCCGCGCAAGGGCTCGGCGTCGGCAAGGGCCTGATGGACGAGGCGCAGCGGCAGCTCGGCCCTTCGGTCGCCATCAGTCTGATCTCGATGCCCGACGCCGTCGGCTTCTACGAGCGCATCGGCATGACGCGCATGACCGACGCCTTCTGGTTCTCCCGCAAGCGCTGACCGCTCCCGCAAGCTGATCGTCCCGGTCCGCGCGTCCCAGGCAGATCTTTTTGTGCCTCATCGCTTGACATGCAACCAAATGGTTGCATATTAAAGCCATGAGCATGGATGCCGTCTTTCGCGCCTTGGCCGACCCGACCCGCCGGCAATTGCTGGACAGCCTCCATGCCAGGAACGGGCAGACGCTGAACGCGCTCTGCGAGCACATGGACATGACGCGCCAGGCGGTGACCAAGCATCTGGCGATCCTCGAGGGGGCCAACCTCGTCACCACCATGCGCCGCGGCCGCGAGAAGGAGCACTATCTCAACCCCGTTCCTATCAACGAGATCGCCGAGCGCTGGATCGGCAAGTTCGAGCGCCATCGGCTCAGTGCATTGAGCGACCTGAAGCAACGCCTTGAAAGGGAAGAGCCGTGAGCGAGAACAGCTTTGTTTACGTCACCTATATCCGCACCACGCCTGAAAAGCTCTGGGAAGCGCTGACCGATCCGGAATTCAACCGCCAGTTCTTTCTCTGCTCCTATCAGGAGAGCGACTGGAAGGTCGGCTCCAGTTGGAAGCTGATCTTCCCCGACGGTCGCGTCGCCGATTCCGGCGAGATCCTGGAGATCGATCCGCCCAAGCGCCTCGTGATCAAATGGCGCAACGAATGGCTGCCCGAGGTGAAGGAGGACGGATACACGCGTTGCACCTTCACCGTCGAGCCGGACGGCGAATTGATGAAGCTCGCCGTGGTTCACGAGGCCGATGGCCCGCACAGGCTGATCCCGAACGTCTCCAAGGGCTGGCCGCTGGTGCTGGCGAGTCTCAAGAGCCTGCTCGAAACCGGCAAGGGTTTCGATCGCCCGCCGTCGAAGGGCTGATCTCGTTTCGGAATCGAAACAATTGCGCTGGAGGTGCATGCGATGCTGCAGCTTTCCTTGCCGCAAGCCATGGCGAACGCCGATACGGTCATGGCCTTCGCCGAGCTGCCCGCCTCGCCGGGTGAGGTCATTGCCGCGCTGGTCACCAGAGAGGTCGAACGCTGGTGGGGTTCGCCTGAAACCTACCTCATGACCGGCTGGAGCGCGGATATGCGCGTCGGCGGAAGCTGGCATGTCACGGTGCGAACCGCCGACGGCAGGCGCCTGCCCGCCGGCGGAGAGTTTCTCGAAATCGAAATGCCGCGCCGGATCGTGCAGACAAGGCGCTACGACTGTCATCCAGCGCTCGGCCGCAAGGAAACGACGGTGGCTTATCTCTTTGAGCCGATAGACAGCGGCACGCGGCTCACCATATGCCACGGCGGATTCGCCGGTTTTCCGGATGTGGCGGCCGAGCACGCCGACGGCTGGGCACGGGTACTTGGGTGGCTGCGGCAGTACTTGGAGCAATTCCAGGAAGTTTGACGCGGTTAGGCTCGGCAACCCCGCCGTAGCCTCTGTCCTCGATTGCGTGAAGATAGGGGCTTCATCGTTTCCGTGAAGCGGTGAAACGCATCGGCTGCTCGCTGCCCGGTTTTCGTTCAGATGGAAATCAGACGATCCTGGATCCCGCCGAGGTAGGTTTTCCAGATGTGATCCGACAGCTGGCGACGGTAGTCCGGATTTGTCGCGTGTGAGCGGTAGGACGCGCCGCCGACATGAAAAAGAACCCCGTCATACAACTCGTACTTGGCGCTTTTGCCGTCGACGTTCACCGCGAGGTGACTTAACCGGGCCATCTCGAATTCGCCGCCTGGGTGCTTCGAATACAACACCGGCCAGTTGCCGCCTCCGGTGTCCATTCCCATGTCGAGCCGATTTCTGAAATCGAGCTTCGCATGCTCGACGGCAGCGAAATTGTAGAAGCACAGGCCGGCCCAGTAATACCAGCAAGGCTCGTCCTTAGCTACCTTGTACAGGTAGCTGGACCTGGCGTGCAGCGGCATCCCATAACCGATCTTTCGTCCGACGCGCCGCGCGATATCGATCGGCCCGATCGGGAAGCAATCGTGATCGATGAACCCGAACATGTCGGGTTTGAGGTGCTTGACGATGTTGTGGAAGATCCAGGTCTGCGAGACGCCATGCGACCTGGAAGGGTTCGTTTCGAAATTCCTGGGCAGCCCGAAATAGGCGACCCCGCGCCGCGCGCAGATTGCCTCGATCGAAGCTCGCGCTTCCTGGCTCCGCGAATTGTCGATCACCACGAGCGTTGTCCCGGTCGGGAATACCTGCCACGCCTTGGTGAGCACGTCGATGACCCAAGGCGTGTTGAACGCGATGGTGAAGCAGTAGTTTCGTTCGGGCCTTCCGTGTAGACTCTTTGCGAATGCATGGCCTTTGGACGCACCGCTTCCCAGAAACTGAAGGCGCAAAATCTCGTGGCGGAGGCCCAGCAGCAGTTGGACTCCCCTTGTGCGCCGAAAAATTTCGACAGCCTTGCTAGACACACTTTTCCCCGAGCGCCGATAGGCTCAGAGTAGCATGACATATGCTGCAGAAGGCAACAGCATTAGTCGGCCGGAACATCTCCCTTGACCCGCAACCGCGCCTGTCCAGATTTTTGGAATGGAGAACAGCCGCTGTCTCGTGGGAACCGCCGGATGGAGCATACCGGCAGTATATAAAGCTTCGTTTCCCGCGGCCGGCTCGCAGCTTGAACGTTATGCGGCGCGGCTTTCGATCGTGGAGATCAATTCATCGTTTCATAAGCCGCATCGGCGAGAAACCTACGAGCGCTGGGCGAGCTCGGTTCCGGATCATTTTTGCTTTTCCGCAAAACTCCCCCGGGCCGTGACGCATGAACGCCGCCTGGAAGCTTGCGATGATCTTGTGGACAATTTCTTGGATCAGATAGGAGGACTCGGTACCAAGCTTTCCGTGCTCCTGGTTCAACTGCCGCCCAGCCTGCAATTCGAACCTCGAGCCGTCGAAAATTTCTTCGCCGTGCTGCGTGCGAAGACCGATCGGCGCCTGGTCTGCGAACCGCGTCACCCCAGTTGGTTCGAACCCGAAGCCGAAACCTTGCTGAGCCGCTTTCACGTTGGACGCGTTGCGGCCGATCCCGCTTCCGTTCCTGCCGCCGCCATGCCCGGCGGCTGGCGCGAGCTCGCCTACTTCCGTTTCCATGGCGAGCCGCGCATCTATTATTCGGACTATGAGGCCGGTCAGCTTCTGGGCATCGGCGAGCGGCTTGCCGAAGCCAGCGCGGCGGCCGCCGAAGTCTGGTGCATCTTCGACAACACGGCACGGGGCCATGCGCTCGGCAATGCGCTTTCGGTCGATGCGGCCGTCCGTCAGATGACGTTCAGTTCCCTGAACGCCCGTCCTTCCGCGACCCGTGCGTAGCCGAATGCCGAGCAGTCGATCGTCCGGTAGCCGCCATGCACGATGAGTTCGGCGATCGACTTGCCGACCGCCGGCGCCTGCTGCAGGCCGTGACCGGAAAAACCGTTGGCGAACAGGAAATTCTCGACCTCCGGATGCGGGCCGATCACCCCATTCTGGTCGAGCGTGTTGTAGTCGTAGTGCCCGACCCAGGCGCGCGTCGGCTTGATCGCCTCGAAAGCCGGGATGCGGGTGGCCAAGATCGGCCAGATCACCTCTTCGAACAATGGCCAGTTGACGTCGAAATCCTTGGGATCGGGCGCGACATCGCCTTCCTCCGGCTCGGCGCCGCCGGTGAGGTAGACCGAGCCCTCCGGCCGCACATAGATGCCGGACGGATCGACCAGCAGCGGCATATCGGCATATTTCTCGCGCGCCTCGAAGACGAAGACATTGCGCTTGCGCGGCTCGACCGGCAGCTCGAGCCCGGCGAAAGCCGCGACCTTGCCGGCGTTCGGCCCGGCGGCGTTGACGACGATGCCGGCTTCGAGGGTCTCGCCATTGTCGAGCGACACGGCGGTCACGCGGCTGCCCTCGCGCTTGATTCCGGTGGCGGATGCCGTGATGAAATCGATCTTCTTGTCGCGCAGCGCCTTGCGGAACAGCGTCAGCAGCGCATGCGCGTCGAACCAGCCCTCGCCGCTGCGGCCATAGGCGCCGGCGGAAATGCCTTCGGCCGACAGCCAGGAGAAACGCTGTATCAGCTGGCCGGCATCCTCCAGCACGATGTCGGCGCCCTCGGCGACCTGCGCCTCGTGATTGGCCTTGAGGATCGGCAGCCCGGCCTCGCCGGCGAGGATGAGGTAGCCGCCCTCACGGAAGCCGATATCGGCGTCGGCGCCGAAGGTTTCCTTCAGCCGCCGGAACAGCTTCAGCGTGAACTGCGACAGGCGGATGTTTTCAGGGATGGAGAATTGCTGGCGGATCGAGGCGCAGGACAAGGTCGTCGCCGCATGCGAGAATTGCGGATCGCGCTCGATCAGCGCGATCGAGCCGGTGAAGCCTTCCTCCCGCAAATAATAGGCGACCGAGGACCCGACGATGGCTCCGCCGATGATGACAATGTCGTAGCGCACTTTTTTCTCCGATTCGCCGGTTCTCAGACGACCGGCAGCTTGATCTCGAAGCGCGTGCCGGCTTCGGAGTCAACCAGTCTGATCGTGCCATCATGCGCTTTCAGGAGGGCCAGCACGATGCCGAGGCCCATGCCGGTGCCGCCGCTTTCGCGCCGCGTGGTGAAGAACGGCTCGAAGATTTTGCCGCGATTGGCCGCCGAAATCCCGTCGCCGTCGTCGCCGATATGGATCGACGCGCGCTCGCCACCGGCCGAGGCATGGATCGCCACCTGCCGGGCGCAGTGCCTTGCCGAATTGTCGATGAGGTTGGCGAGCACGATGCCGAGATTCTCGGCCGAGATGCCGAGCCGGATGTCGCCGCCGCCTTCAAGCCGCGCTTCCAGCCTTGTGTCGATCGGCAAGGATGCCAATGCCGCATGAAGCGTCGTGCTCTCGCCGCTCGGCTCCAGGTTTTCGGCGCGCGCCAGGTCGAGCAGCCGGCGCACCAGCAGATTGAGCCGCCCGGCATCGGTAACGATGTTGTTGGAGAAGCGCTTGCGCTCGGCCTCGTCCATCGCGCCGCCGGAATCCCTCAGCAGCTCGGCCGCGCCCTGGATCGCGGTGAGCGGCGATTTCAGCTCATGCGAGACATGGGTGGCGAAGGTCTGGATAGAGTCGGAGCGCGCCTGCAGCTTGGTCGCCATGTCGAGGAAGGCCGTAGACAGCGCCGCCATCTCGCGCGTGCCGTGATGGGCGAGCGGCCTGATCGCCTCGCGGTCACCCGCGGCAATGCGTTTCGTCCGGTCGATCAGCGCATAGATCGGCCGGCTGACGGTGCGGATGAACACCAGCGCGATCAGCAGCGTGCCGCCAAGGATGGCAATGGCTGCCAACGTCACCTTGCCGCGCTCGCCATAGAGATGCTTGACGATGTTGTTAGGCGTTCGCGACAGATAGACCACGCCGGCGACCCTGCCGGCGACCTCGACCGGCATTGCGACGAAGACGCGCACCCTTGTGCCCCGGCTCACCGAATAAAGCGGTGGCGGCGGCTGGTCGGGGATGCGCAGTCTGAGCTCGCTGGCATAGGCGCCGGAAAGCGCGGTCCGCACCTCCTCGACCGCGCCGAGCGACTGGCCGATCTCATCGCCGCCGGCAATGACCACGCCGCGTGGGTCGAGCAGGCGGAAGCCGGCAAGCGTCGTCTTCTGCGTTTCGTCGAGAATGCCGGAGAGCTTTGCGCCGATGGCCGCGAAGGCAGGATCGGGGGTGGCCGGATCCGCCGCCGGCCGCATCGGCATCACGTCGTCCGAGGCGAGATCGAGGCGTGGCTCGATCGGTTCATAGGGATAGTTGTTGTCCCGCGCCGGATCGGCCGAGATCGGCGAACCCAGCCTGCCCTGGGAAATGCCGGCGGCGTGCACCTCCTTTGCATAGACGGCCGCGACGACCGCCCCTTGCGCGATCAACTCGCCCTCGGTCTGACGGATCAGCTGGTTCTCATAAAGCCGGAAGAAGAACAGCCCGACCAGCGGCAGCGCCATGACCACGATCAGGATGGCGATGACGACGGTGGCGAGCCGCGGCCGCCACCTTTCCTTGCTCAACCACCGCATCGGCCGAGCCGGAAGCCGACGCCATGCACCGTCGCGATCGCGTCCGCGCAGCCGACCGCCGCCAGCTTGGCCCGCACGTTGCGAATGTGGCTGTCGACCGTGCGCTCCGAGACATGGATGTTCGAGGCATAGGCATTGGCCATCACCGCGTCGCGGCCAAGCACATGAAGCGGGCGGGCGAGAAAGCCTTTCAGGATGGCGAACTCGATGGCCGTCAAGGTGAGCGGCCTGCCGTCGAAGCTTGCCGCATGGCTTGCCGGGACCAGGATGAGCTTGCCATGCGCGAACGCCCGGTCGTCCGCCATTTCCTCGACCGGCACTGGTCGCGCGCGCCGCAGGATGACGTTGACGCGGGCAACCAGCTCGCGCGGGCTGAATGGCTTGGTCACATAATCGTCGCCGCCCATCTCCAATCCGAGGATGCGGTCGATTTCTTCATCGCGCGCGGACAGGAACAGCACCGGCACGTCGGATCTTTGCCTGAGCCGCCGACAGACCTCCAGCCCGTCCATCTCGGGCATGCCGATGTCGAGCACGATGAGATCGGGCGCGCGCCGCTCGACCGCCTGCAGCGCCGCGGCGCCGTCGGCGACGGCGGCCGTCTTCATGCCGGCCTTTTCCAGCGCGAAGCAGATGATCTCGCGGATATGCGGGTCGTCGTCGGCGACGAGGATGTTGTGCGGCATCGGTCAATAGCCCGGCGGGTACGCTTGGGTGACGGCAGGATTAGAGCAATTCCAAGGAAAAGTGCGAAATTGTTTTCGGTCCGGAGCTGTGTCGCGACATGGCCATGAGACCGCAAGGCGCTCGGGCATCTGCGCATGCCTGGGCGGAACCCATGCAAGTTCGGCAAAGGGCCTCATCGCCGGACTATCCTCGGCGTATCCACGTGGCGCGACCTCGGAGGGAAAAGCAGGACGTCCGCCGCGACGCGCAGTCTTTGCGGCTCGACGAGCCACCAGCCTTCGTCGCGGAGCCGGCGCGGCAGGGAACAGCGGGATGTGTGAGGCGTTTGCATGCCGGCTTTGTTGCCCGGCGGTGCGGAAAGCGCGCGGCGGAATGCAGGAGGTTTTCCGCAAGGATTTGCAGTTTTCGTGCAGGGCAGTTGCCATTGAGACAGGACAATCGCATGGGGCGCTCCCCTCGCGCTGCCTTATGCGATTGTCCTGTCCTCGAGGGACTCGCCTTGCCTCATCCGCCATCACCCGGCATAGATCGGCCATGACCGTCGACACCTACCGCCCGCGCCGCTCGGTGCTTTACATTCCCGCCTCGAACGACAAAGCGCTCGCCAAGCTCGGCTCGCTTGCCTGCGACGCCGTCATCATCGATCTCGAGGACGCCGTCCCGCCCGCCGACAAGGCTGCCGCGCGCGACAAGGTGGCCGGCATCCTGGCCAACCGCGAGAAACGCTGCGAGATGGTGGTGCGCATCAACCCTTTGGCCAGCGAATGGGGCGCCGACGATCTTCGGGCTGTCGCCAAGGCCGAGCCCGACGGCATTCTCCTGCCCAAGATCGGCACGCCGCGCGACATCCTCGAGGCGGGCGACCTGCTCGACGACAATTCGGTGCCGGACGGCGTGAAACTATGGGCGATGGTCGAGACGCCCAGGGCGCTGCTCAACATCGGCGCCATCGCCGAGCTTGGCCGCGATCCGGCCTCGCGCCTTAATTGTTTCGTTGCCGGAACGAATGACCTGGTGAAGGCGACCGGCGTTCTGGCGGACCGGCGCTATCTGATGCCCTGGCTGATGCAGCTGGTGCTCGCGGCGCGCGCCGGCGGCCTCGACGTGATCGACGGCGTCGCCAATGATTTCCGCGACCTGGACGCTTTTGCCGGCGAATGCGCCGAGGGGGCGGCCATGGGATTCGACGGCAAGTCGCTGATCCACCCCGCCCAGATCGAGCCGGCGAACCGCGCCTTCTCGCCGTCGGCCGAAGCGCTTGCCGAGGCACGCGCGATCCGCGATGCGTTCGCGAGGCCTGAAAATGTCGGCAGAGGCGTGATTGCGCTGGACGGCCGCATGGTCGAGCGGCTGCATCTGACGCAAGCCGAGAAACTTCTGGCGAAGGCCGCGATCATCGGCGCATGATGCACGGGGCTGATGCATGTCGCCCAAAAGTGCGCGGCGGTTTTGGGAAACGACATGCATGGGCTGAGACAATCACGATCAGAGACGAAAAATGAAACTCTACCGCTTCCTGTCCGGTCCGGACGACGCAACCTTCTGTCACAAGGTCACCGCTGCGCTGAACAAGGGCTGGCACCTGTTCGGTTCGCCGACCTATGCCTATGACAAGAAGACCAAGTCGATGCGCTGCGGCCAGGCCGTGGTGAAGGACGTCGAAGGCCAGGAATACACGGCCGACACCAAGCTCAGCGACTGGTAGGGAAAGCGCCCCCTCACCCGGCCTCCGCTTCGCTCGGCTGACCTCTCCCCGAGGGAGGGCTTTGCACGGGAGAGAAGGTGGCCGCGAAGCGGCCAGATGAGGGGGAGTCGCCACGAAGAACGATGCGGATGACGAGGTGCTTTAAGATGTGTTGAGATTCAGGTCAGGCTGCGCCGAAAATGGTGGTTTCCGAGAACCGGAGCGGAGCGTACTTTTCGTACGTGAGCACCGGAAGCGCAGGAAGCCGCCATTTGCAGGCCGGTCTCACCTGAATATCAACACACCTTACCCCGCCGCCGCCTGCTCGGCGGCTTCCTCGATCCGCTCCATGTCGTCGTCCGACAGGCCGAAATGGTGGCCGATCTCGTGGATCAGCACGTGGGTGACGATGTCGCCCAGCGTCTCCTCGTTCTCGGCCCAGTAGTCGAGGATGGCGCGGCGATAGAGCGTGATGCGGTTCGGGCCCTCGCCGGTCTGCGGGTTCCAGCGCTCGGCGATGCCGCGCCCCTCGAACAGGCCAAGCAGGTCGAAGGGCGTCTCCAGCGACAGGTCGTCCATGATCTCGTCGGTCGGGAAATCGGCGATCTGGATGACGATCTCGCCGGTGAGTTGGCGGAACTCGTCCGGCAGATGGGCATAGGCCTCCAGCGCCATAAGCTCCAGCTCGTCCATCGACGGCGAGAGCTGATCGTGCCAGGTGCGGGTCTTGTAGATGCGGGCCATGAACTGTCCTTTGATCCCGGCATATAGGCTTTCGCGCCGATAGAGGCAAATGAGCCGGCCGGCCGTGCGCTTTCAGGGTAAAAGGCGAAGGAATAAATTCCTGATTATGTACTTGACGTACTAAGGAATTAAATCCTATGATTCGCGGGGACAGGCCGGCACCTAAGATCGAAGTCACTCCCGAGATGGTTGACGCCGTGGAAAATATTCTTTCCAGTGTCGGGCAGGTTTCGATAACCTATCTAGCGCAGGCGGCGTGCCAGGAAGTGGTGGCTCAAATTCGTCGTGCCAATGGCCTTGAAGATAATCGAGGCGAAACATCAAATCCCTAAAAAACTGCTTCGCCAATTTGCAATGGTTTTGCAGAGCATCTAGATCGGATTTTGCAATAGCGGTTCTGTGTTCCTTCAGTGCGCTCTTGGCAGTCATGGAATAAATCTGCCCGAGTGTTCCGGCGTCTGAAAACGTCAGGACAACGGAAATTCCGTGGACATAGAAGTTGCGATGCTCGCGAATGGTGTCGAGGTATTTCGCGGCGTCCTTCAAAGGCTGTTCCATCTCGGCAGGCGCGATATCCGAAGCGTATGACTGCATAGCCTGAGAAAGTGCGACATTCCCCATTTCCACGGTCAAAATTTGTGCAAGGGCGATGGCCTCCAAGCTAACCGGCTTGGCTGTTGCAGCTGAGGCGAGTAGATTCCGAAAGGCGTTTTCTGCCCCGTTGTATTCCACGATGAGCGCGCCAAGCGAAGCGAGGAAATCGCGCTCTTGAATGGCGATTGGATTGTCTTCTGTCATGCCAAAAACCCCCAAAGACAAAGACCAGGAAAAGGGCGACGAGGTGCTTCGTCGCCTTCTGAAAACCCCTCCCGATCACAAGACCGGGAAGGGGGAAACTGCGCCGAAAGGCGAGCAGGAAAAAACGGACCCTACGGATGATGATAACAATTGATCCTGATGTGGCAGAGGCCGCGCGACTTCTCCAAACGAATTTCGAAGCCGGCAAACTACTCGGCATTGCGGAATCGCTTGGTCTGCTCGCGCCAGCCTTGTGGGGGCGCTACCCACAATCCGAGATAGCGCCCGCTTCGCTTGCTATTTCTTCTGTATCGCACACACCAACAATTGCCACATGATGGGCTGGTGGTTGGGATGTTGGTGATGGTTTTGCGGCGGCAACGGGTTATTCTTGTTGGCCGCGATCTCGTCGCCGCAATGAATGCAGCGGTAGATCCCTGAGTTGGCGACTACCGTACCCGGCTTGTGTTTCTCATCGAATGCGGCGTGGTCGCTGTGCTCAAGAAGGTTTCCGTTCTTATACAAAGCCATGTTCAAAAGTCCTTGTGTGTGGCCACAGGACGGCTTGACGGATACACCGATGGGTTTAGTTTGGTGATCGTTCTCAATGCCTAGCCGCCCTGTGGCTTGGTTGCGAAAAGCGGCGACGATTGTAGCGAATCGTCGCCGCAACCATTTCAGAACATGAGTCCATGAAAACGCAAGGCTTGCGCGGTTAATATCCCGCAAGGATCACAGGGGCTTTTTCTTTCGCTTCCGTAACAACTTACGGGCTTTTTGCTTAGGTGTGACTGGCTTCACCAATCCGCCGATAGGTAAGGCGCTTGTCACGCGCCATGCGGAGTAAATCCTCCGAACGTTCCGTATCCGAAATGTTCAGTGCCGCGCGGCGATTGTAGCGGAAATCGAACTCGGCCAAGTAGCGGTGCAAATGTGCTTCGCCGCAATGCTGGTAGACGCCGACCATGCGCCGGCTGAATTGGCCCGCCACAATCTGCTGGCGTTCGGCTTCGTGCGGCATATCGACGGCATGCCGTTCGTGGATGCCAAAGGCATGCCGGTCGTGGTTCCGATCGTCGGCAATTCGACGATGAGCGACGGTGAGGCGATGCGGCTGACGACATTGGCCGGAGCGGGCATCGCAAGACTGGCGCGCTGGCATGTCGAGCCCGACATCGCCGCCGGATTGTTGGTGCCGTTGCTGGAAGAGTTCAATCCGGGCGACGAGGAGCCCACGCACGCCGTCTATGTCGGCCAAGGCAAGCATCTGCCGGCCCGGGTGCGGGCATTTCTCGACTTTCTCGCGGAGACGGTGCGCCTCTGAGAAGGAAAAGCCGCATGTCCTTGGACCCGCGGCTCCTGAAGATTAGCTTATCTCAAAGACGTCACGCCTTCGGCACGAAAGGCGCCGGACGCCGGCCGGCACTCTGCCGCTCAAGCATCCAGCCAGGATATTCCGGAGGCAGGGCGCTCACCTCGTCGAGCTTGGCGAGGTCGTCGGCATCGAGCTTCAAGCCGGTCGCGGCGAGGTTCTGCTCGAGCTGGTCCATGCGGCTGGCGCCAATGATGACGCTCATCACGAAAGGTTTTGCCAACACATAGCCCAGCGCCACGGTCGCGACACTGACGTCGTGCTTCTTCGCCACCTCGCGCATGACGGCGACCGCCGCCCAGGCGCGGTCCTCGTTGACCGGCGGGAAGTTGAAGGAGGCGCGGCGGCCCTCGCCATTGCCAGGAGCGCCGGGGCCGTATTTGCCGGAGAGCAGCCCGCCGGCCATCGGCGACCAGACCATCAGGCCGAGCTTCTCCTCGTTTGTCAAAGGCACGATCTCGCGCTCGAGATCGCGGCCGGCGATCGAGTAGTAGGACTGGATGGTCTCGAAGCGGGCAAAGCCCTTGCGCTCGGCAATGCCCAGTGCCTTGGCGATGCGCCAGGCCTGCCAGTTCGAGACGCCGACATACCGCACCTTGCCGCAGGCGACGAGATCGTCGAAGGCCCGCAGCGTCTCGTCGATCGGTGTCACCGTGTCGGTGCCGTGCAACTGGTAGAGATCGATATGGTCGGTCTGCAACCGCTCCAGGCTGCCGTCGACCGAATCCATGATGTGGCCGCGCGAGGAGCCGCGCTCGTTCGGGCCGTTGCCCATGGCGCCGTGCACCTTGGTGGCGATGATGACGTCCGAACGCTTGATGCCGAGGTCCTTGAGCGCCTGTCCCAGCAACTGCTCGGACTGGCCGAAGGAATAGACATCCGCCGTGTCGAAGAAATTGACGCCGGCGCCGATCGAGCGGGCGACGATCTCGTTGACGCCCTTCTGGTCGAGGCTGGCGATCAGCCCCCATTGGGCATTCTCGCCGGCTGCGCCGAAGGTCATGGTGCCGAGGCAGAGTTCGGAAACGAAAAGGCCGGTATTGCCAAGCTGGTTATATCGCATGGTGGGATTCCCGAGAAAGGATTGAATGACAACAGGCAAATAGGAACGGGCCGTTTCGTTTCAAGCGCCTGTGCCAGGGGTATCGTTCGATTGGCCGATCGATAACGAGATCGTTACGAGCGTATCGGGCCGCTCACCGACTGCCGAAGATCGCTGAGCCCACCCTGACGCTGGTGGCGCCAAAAGCGATCGCGGTCTCGTAGTCGCCTGACATGCCCATCGACAGTTTTGCAACGCCGGCTTCGCGGGCAAGCTGTTCGAGGAGCGCGAAATGCGGTCCGGGGTTTTCATCCGCCGGCGGGATGCACATCAGCCCTTCGATGGCAAGGCCGTGCACCTCGCGACAGCGCTTGACGAAGGCGACCGCCTCGCGCGGCTCGATGCCGGCCTTTTGCGGCTCGGAACCGGTGTTGACCTGCACATAGAGTTTTGGCGCCCGGCCTTGCCTGGCCATTTCCTTCGAAAGCTCGGCGGCGATCTTCTCGCGGTCGACGGTCTCGATGACATCGAACAGAGCGACGGCTTCCTTCGCCTTGTTGGACTGCAGCGGACCGATCAGATGCAGCTCCAGATCGGCAAATGCCTCCCTCAGCGCCGGCCATTTGCCTTGGGCTTCCTGCACGCGGTTCTCGCCAAAGACGCGCTGGCCCGCTTCGATGACCGGGCGGATATGCTCTGCCGCGAAGGTCTTCGACACCGCCACCAGCGTCACGGCACCAGGGCCACGCCTTGCCTCGCGCTCGGCGCTTGCGATCTTCGCCTTGACCGCGTGAAGCTGCTCTACGGCGTTCGTCATGCCACTATCCTGCCTATAGTTTTCGCGGCTACGCCGGCTCGCCACAGTTGACGGGTCCGGCAATCCATGGTGAACACCGCGACAACATTTCCCGGCCGCCGGCCATGTCCGGCGCCTTGCGCCTGCTTTTAAGTGAAAAACATCCGATGGCAACCGAACGTTACAATCCGCGCACGTCAGAGCCCAAATGGCAGAAGGCCTGGGCCGAAAAGAAGCTGTTCGAGGCTCGCAACGACGATCCGAAGCCGAAATACTACGTGCTCGAGATGTTCCCCTATCCGTCGGGCAAGATCCATATCGGCCACACCCGCAACTACACGATGGGTGACGTGGTGGCGCGCTACAAGCGCGCGAAGGGCTTCAACGTGCTGCATCCGATGGGCTGGGACGCATTCGGCATGCCGGCTGAGAACGCCGCCATGCAGAACAAGGTCCACCCCAAGGACTGGACCTACGAGAACATCGCGGTCATGCGCGAGCAGCTCAAGATGATGGGCCTGTCGCTCGACTGGGCGCGCGAGTTCGCGACCTGCGACGTCGACTATTACCACCGCCAGCAGATGCTGTTCCTCGACTTTGTCGAGAAAGGGCTGGTGACGCGCAAATCCTCCAAGGTCAACTGGGATCCGGAGGACATGACCGTGCTCGCCAACGAGCAGGTGATCGACGGCCGCGGCTGGCGTTCTGGCGCGCTTGTCGAGCAGCGCGAGCTGACGCAGTGGTTCTTCAAGATCACCGATTTCGCGCAGGACCTGCTCGACTCGCTCAACCTCCTCGAGGAATGGCCGGAGAAGGTCAAGCTGATGCAGCACAACTGGATCGGCCGCTCGGAAGGGCTGCTGATCCGCTGGCCGCTGGCGACACCGGTCGGCGAAATGCACGAACTGGAAGTCTACACGACCCGGCCCGACACCATCTTCGGCGCCTCGTTCATGGCGGTCGCCGCTGATCACCCGCTGGCCAGGAAGGCTGCGGAAAGCAATGTCGAGCTGGCGAAGTTCATCGAAGAAGTGCGCCACATGGGCACCTCGGTGGCGGCGCTGGAGACGGCTGAGAAGAAGGGCTTCGACACGGGCATCCGCGTTGTCCACCCGTTCGACGAGAATTGGACGCTGCCGGTCTATGTCGCCAATTTCGTGCTGATGGAATACGGCACCGGCGCCATCTTCGGCTGCCCGTCGGGCGATCAGCGCGACCTCGACTTCGCCAACAAATACGGCCTGCCGGTGATCCCGGTGGTGATGCCGGAGGACGGCGATGCCAAGACCTTCCAGGTCATCGAGGAGGCCTATGTCGACGACGGCGTGATGATCAACTCGCGCTTCCTCGACGGCATGAAGCCCGAAAAGGCCTTCAACGAAGTGGCGAAGCTGCTGGAAGCAAAGACGATCGGCGGCCGCCCGATGGCGGAGCGCAAGGTGAATTTCCGCCTGCGCGACTGGGGCATTTCGCGCCAGCGCTACTGGGGCTGCCCGATCCCGATGATCCATTGCGAAGCCTGCGGCGTGGTGCCGGTGCCGAAGGCCGACCTGCCGGTGAAGCTGCCCGACGACATCGAGTTCGATCGTCCCGGCAATCCGCTCGACCGTCATCCGACCTGGCGGCATGTGAAATGCCCGCAATGCGGCCGCGACGCGCGACGCGAGACCGACACGATGGACACCTTCGTCGATTCGTCCTGGTATTTCGCGCGCTTCACCGCGCCCTGGGCGAATGAGCCAACCGAGCCGAAAGCGGCCGACGAATGGCTCGCCGTCGACCAGTATATCGGCGGCATCGAGCACGCGATCCTGCATCTGCTCTATTCGCGCTTCTTCACCCGCGCCATGCGCGAGACCGGGCACCTGAACCTCGCCGAGCCGTTCAAGGGCCTGTTCACGCAAGGCATGGTGGTGCACGAGACCTATCGTGTCGGCGGCCCGTCCAACAACGGGCGCTGGCTGTCGCCGAGCGAGGTCAGGCTCGAGGATGTCGGCGGCAAGCGCCTCGCCTTCGAGATCGCCACCGGCGAGGAGGCGACGATCGGCGCGCTGGAGAAGATGTCGAAGTCGAAGAAGAACACGGTGAGCCCGGAAGAGATCACCGATGGTTATGGCGCCGATACGGCGCGCTGGTTCATGCTGTCGGATTCGCCCCCGGAGCGCGATGTCGAGTGGACCGACGATGGCGCCGCCGGCGCGCACCGCTTCGTGCAGCGCATCTGGCGTCTGGTGCAGATTGCCGCCGAATCTCTGCCAGGCGTGAAGCCTGCAGCGGCTAAGGATGGCGAGGCGGGGGCCGTATCCAAGGCCGCGCACAAGATTCTGAAGGCGGTCGGCGAGGATATCGAGAAGCTCGGCTTCAACCGCGCGATCGCCCGCATCTACGAGCTCGCCAACGCGCTGGCGACGCCGCTCAACGATGTTGCCGAGGGCAAGGCCGACGCGGCGCTGAAGGGTGCCTGCCGCGAAGCGGTGGAAATCCTGGTGCACATCATCGCCCCGGTCATGCCGCATCTGGCGGAGGAATGCTGGGAGGCGCTGGGCGGGATCGAAATGGTCGCCGAGCGGCCCTGGCCGGTCTACGATCCCGCGCTGGTCGTCGACAACGAGATCGTGCTGCCGGTGCAGGTCAACGGCAAGAAGCGCGGGGATTTGACAATTGCCCGCGACGCGGATCAAGGTGCCGTCGAAAAAGCGGTGCTGGCCCTCGACTTCGTGCAAAAAGCACTGGAAGGTAAGGCTCCGCGCAAGGTGATCATCGTCCCGCAGAGGATCGTCAATGTCGTTGCCTGATCCGGTGAAGTCAGAAGCGCCCCGCCTGCGCGGACGCTTGGCGATTTGCGGCCTGGTCGCCGTCGTGGCGCTGGTCTCGGCCTGCACGGTGCGGCCGCTCTATTCCAGCCAGCCGCTTTCGCCCGGATCGCAGCTCAGCGCATCTGCCGAGCTTGCCTCGATCTCGATCAAGCCCGTCAACACCCGCTACGCGCAGCAGGTGCGCAACAATCTGATCTTCGCTTTCGGGCAGGGCTCGGGCGAGCCGGCCTCGCCGGCCTACACGCTCGATCTCGGCGTCACCGAGCTGGTCGAATCGGCGGCTATCGTGCAGGTGCAGACCCAGGAAGACGAGCCGACAGCGGGTACGGTTACGCTGACCGCCAACTATGTGCTGAGAGACACCGCGACCAACACGGTGATCGCGGTCGGCAAGCGCTCGATCCCGTCGTCCTTCGACCGGCCGCGCCAGGAATTCGCGGCCTATCGGGCGCAGATCGACGCCGAGAACCGCGCTGCGCGCGAGTTGGCCGATCTGCTGCGGCTTTCCATTGCCCAGGATCTGGCCAAGCACGGTAGGAAGGCCTAGTTCCTCGCCCCGCATTGGCTGAAACCTTCCGAACCTCGTCATCCTTGGGTTTGCGCCGCGTCGCTTCGCTCCCTTGCTCCGCCCGTGGATGACGATCGCGTTTCGGCCAATCGCCAAGGCATAGACACTCTGCTACGAAAAAAGGCCGGTCACCCGGCCTTTTTCTACTCGGACAAGATGCCGGCTTCAGCCGATCTTCTGGCCGGTCTTGGCCCAGTCGGCGAGGAAGGCGGCGAGGCCCTTGTCGGTCAGCGGGTGGTTGACCAGCGCCTTCAGGGTCGCCGGTGGCGCGGTGACAATATCGGCGCCGATCAGCGCTGCCTGCTTGACGTGATTCACCGTGCGCACTGAAGCGGTCAGGATCTCGGTCTTGAAATCGTAATTGTCGTAGATGGTGCGGATTTCCGAGATCAGCTCCATGCCGTCCGAGCCTGTGTCGTCGATGCGGCCGACGAAGGGCGAGATGAAGGATGCGCCGGCCTTGGCGGCGAGCAGCGCCTGGTTGGCCGAGAAACAGAGCGTCACATTGACCATGCGGTTCATCTCGGTGCGGATCGTCTTGCAGGCTTTCAGGCCGTCCAGCGTCAGCGGCACCTTGATGGCGACGTTAGGCGCGATCTTGGCCAGGATCTTCGCTTCGGCCATCATGTCCTTGTATTCGGTCGCCACGACTTCGGCCGAGACCGGACCCTCGACGATGTCGCAAATCTGCTTGGTGACCTCGGCAATCTTGCCGCCCGATTTCAGGATCAGCGAAGGGTTGGTGGTGACGCCATCGAGAAGCCCCAGATCGTGCAGCTCCTTAATTTCCTTGATGTCAGCGGTGTCGACGAAAAACTTCATGGCTGTCTCCTTGGGGATCGCCCGGCTGGCGCCAGGTGGATGAGAGGGTCCTCTTTGATCTAGACCAAAGTCAGGGCAAGGTCACGCCTGATGATCGAAGATTCGCCCTTTGTCGCGGCCGCGCCGGTGCTGGTGCCGATGCCGGCCGAACGCCCCTACACCTATGCCGTGCCGCCGGGCATGCGTGTGGTGCCCGGCGCGATCGTGCGCGTGCCGCTCGGGCCGCGCCAAGTGGCCGGCATCGTCTGGGATGGCACGGTCGAGGCTGTCGATGCCAAGAAGTTGCGGCCGATCGAGGAGGTGTTCGACTGCCCGCCGATCGACCGAGAGATGCGCCGCTTCGTCGACTGGATTGCGCAATACACGCTCTCTGCCCCGGGCATGGTCGCGCGGATGCTACTCCGAGCTCCCGAAGCATTCGACCCGGAGCCTTGGATCGAAGGATTGCAGCGCACGCTTGCCGAACCCGACCGGCTGACCGATGCGCGGCGGCGTGTGCTCGAAACCGCAGAGGGCGGGCTTGCCTGGACGCGCGCGGGCCTGGCGCATGCGGCGGGCGTGTCGTCGACCGTGATCGACGGCCTGAGGGCGCAGGGCGTTTTCGAGACGGTGATGATCCCACCGCGGCCGGTGGTGGCCGCGCCGGATCCCGGCCATGCCGCGCCGGATTTGATGCCGGATCAGAATGTCGCGGCGGACAAGCTGCGCGCGGCAATCGCTGCCGATGCCTTCAACGTCACCCTGCTCGACGGCGTCACCGGGTCGGGCAAGACGGAGGTCTATTTCGAAGCTGTGGCGGCTGCCCTCGACAAGGGCAAGCAGGTGCTGATCCTGTTGCCGGAGATCGCGCTGACGCATGCCTTCCTCGAACGTTTCCAGGACCGGTTCGGCGCCAAGCCGGCGGAGTGGCATTCGGACCTGCCGCCGCGGATGCGCGAACGCGTCTGGCGGCAGGTGACCGAGGGCGGCGTGCGCGTCGTCGCGGGCGCACGCTCGGCGCTGTTCCTGCCGTTCAAGGAACTCGGCCTGATCGTCGTCGACGAGGAGCACGACCCGGCCTATAAGCAGGAGGACCGCGTCTTCTATAATGCGCGCGACATGGCCGTCGTGCGCGGCCATATCGGCTGCTTTCCCGTCGTTCTTGCCTCGGCTACGCCCTCTGTGGAAAGCCGGGTCAACGCCATGCAGGGCCGCTACGACCGGGCCGTGCTGTCGTCGCGTTTCGCCGAGGCAGCCCTGCCCGACTTGAGGTCGATCGACATGCGGCGTTCGCCGCCCGCGCGCGGCGGTTTCGTGTCGCCGGTGCTCTTGGAGCAGATGCAGCGCACGCTGGAAAGACGAGAGCAGTCGCTGCTCTTCCTCAACCGGCGCGGCTATGCGCCGCTGACGCTCTGCCGCGTTTGCGGTCACCGCTTCGGCTGCCCGGTCTGCTCGGCCTGGCTGGTCGAGCATCGCTTTCGCGGCCAGCTCGTCTGCCACCATTGCGGCCACAACGAGCGGCGGCCGGAAGCCTGTCCGGAATGCGGGACGCTCGACCATCTGGTGGCTTGCGGACCAGGCGTCGAGCGCATCGCCGAGGAGGTGGTGGCGCATTTTCCACAGGCTCGCACCATCGTGCTGTCGTCAGATATTCTAGGCGGGGTGCGCCGGCTGCGGCTGGAGCTGGAGGCCGTCGCCAATGGCGAGGCCGATATCGTCATCGGGACGCAGCTCGTAGCAAAGGGACATAACTTCCCGGGCATGACGCTGGTCGGCGTGGTCGATGCCGATCTCGGGCTTGCCAATGGCGATCCGCGCGCCGCCGAGCGCACTTTCCAGTTGCTCAGCCAGGTGACGGGACGCGCCGGCCGCACGGGCAAGAAGAGCCTTGGCCTGTTGCAGACCTACCAGCCGGACCATCCAGTGATGCGGGCGATCGTCTCGGGCGATTCGGAAGCCTTTTACGAGCGCGAGATCGCCGAGCGCGAGCGGGCAGGATTGCCGCCGTTCGGCCGGCTCGCCGGCATCATCGTGAGCGCCGCGACACGGGGCGAGGCCGAAAGCCATGCGCGGGGATTGAGGCGCGCGGCACCGACGGCCTCCGACCTGTTCGTGCTCGGCCCAGCCGAGGCGCCGCTGTCGCTGATCGGCGGACGGCACCGCTTCCGCCTGCTGATCCAGGGCGAGCGGCGCGCCGATATGCAAGGCTTCATCCGCGCCATGCTGGCGGAGGGCCCGAAGCTGCGGGGCTCGGTGCGCGTGCAGGTCGACATCGACCCGCAGAGCTTCCTATAAGCCAGAGAGACAGTCCCAACGGAGGGCCGCTAATGAAAACCCTTGGCCTCATCGGCGGCATGAGCTGGGAATCGACGGCGATCTATTATCGCCTGCTCAACGAGATCGTGCGCGAGCGGCTCGGCGGGCTGCATTCGGCAAAGCTGTTGTTGTGGTCGTTCGATTTCGCCGAGATCGCCGAACGGCAGCATGCGGGCGACTGGGACGGCGCCGGCGCGCTTCTCGTGGACGCCGCGCGCAGGCTGGAGGCGGGAGGCGCCGAGGGTCTGGTGATCTGCACCAACACCATGCACAAGCTAGCCGATGCGGTGCAGGCCGCCGTCTCGATCCCGCTCATCCATATTGCCGACGCGACGGGGCGTGCCGTGGTCAAGGCAGGCGTGAAACGGCCGGCGTTGCTCGCGACGCGTTTCACCATGGAGCAGGATTTCTACAGGGGCCGTCTCGTGGACAAACACGGCCTTGAGCCGGTGGTGCCGAACCAGGCCGGCCGCGAGATGGTGCACAAGGTGATCTATGACGAGCTCTGCCAGGGCATCGTCAGGCCCGAATCAAAATCCGCCTATCTCGATGAGGTCGGCCGGATGCGGCGCGCCGACCGCGTCGATAGCGTCATCATGGGCTGCACCGAGATCACCATGCTGATCGGCCAGGGCGATTTCGACATTCCGGTCTTCGACACGACGCGCATCCATGCCGAGGCCGCAGTCGAGTTCGCGCTCTCGTGATGCGCGATACCTAATGTGCCGGCCATGCTCTGGCGCGCTGCCATTCCCTGGCTAGAATGCTTGTGTTTCAGAACAAGAAATATGAGGGGGAATCTATGGACTTCGCGTTTCCGTGGCCCGCAAGCCAGGGCGAATGGCTGGCCTGGTCGAGCGCCGTCGTGACCCTGGCTCTCGGCCTCTTCCTGTTCCTGGCGCCCGGACTTGGCTTCCGCGTGCTGCGCCTGCAACCCAGGCCGGAGAAAACGGCGGCGATCGCCGAGGGGCGCGGGCGCATGTCGGGCTTCTATCTCGGCGTCAGCCTGTGCTGCATCCTGCTGGCGCAGCCACTGCTTTACATGGCGCTGGGTTTCTCCTGGCTCTTCACCGCCTTCGGCCGGCTCCTGTCGATGATGTCCGACGGGGCCAACACCCCTTTCAACTGGGTTTCGATCGTGGTTGAATTGGCGTTGGCGGCGCTGCCGCTGGCCTTCGCCTTCGGCTTCGTGCCGTGAATTCGGCGCCTGAGCTTGGCCTTCGCAGCCTGATGCGACAAAAGTGCCTGAAAACCATGCCGGACGATGCATTGCGGTCTTAAAAAGCCTGTGCTAGACGGCAATCGACTTTCGGCCGGGGATAGCGGAAGCCGCGCCTTCGTGCTTGGAAATTTGTAATAAGGTCAAAGATTTAGCCAGAGTTTTCGCTCGCGCCAATAATCTGCGGCCTGTCAGACAAGAGAAAAGACGGTCCGTGGCCCAATCGTCATCGCCAATCTCAGCTGTCGCAGAACGCTACGCAGGCTCCTTGTTCGAGCTTGCTCTGCAGGACAATTCAGTCGCCAAGGTCGAAGCCGACCTCGCCAGCTTTGAGGCAATGCTCAACGGCAGCGACGATCTTAAGCGGTTGATCAACAGCCCGGTTTTCTCCGGCGAGGACCAGGCCAAGGCCATCGCAGCCATCGCCGACAAGGCCCAGATTACCGGCCTGGTCGGCAATTTCCTGCGCGTCGTCGCCAGGAACCGCCGCCTGTTCGCGGTGCCCGGCATGATCAAGGCATTCCGCCAGATCGCCGCCGACCATCGCGGCGAGGCTTCCGCCGAGGTCACCTCGGCGCATGCGCTGACGGCCTCGCAGCAGACTGAACTCAAGGCGACGCTGAAGAGCATCGCCGGCAAGGATGTGGCCATCGCCATGACCGTCGATCCGTCGCTGCTCGGCGGCCTGATCGTCAAAATGGGCTCGCGCCAGATCGATACGTCGCTCAAAACCAAACTCAATTCGCTCAAGCTTGCACTGAAAGAGGTCGGCTGATGGACATCCGCGCCGCGGAAATTTCCGCAATTCTGAAAGACCAGATCAAGAATTTCGGCAAGGAGGCCGAGGTCTCCGAAGTCGGTCAGGTTCTGTCCGTCGGTGACGGCATCGCCCGCGTCTACGGCCTCGACAATGTCCAGGCCGGCGAGATGGTCGAGTTCCCGGGCGGCATCCGCGGCATGGCGCTGAACCTCGAAGCCGACAATGTCGGCGTGGTCATCTTCGGCAACGACCGCGACATCAAGGAGGGCGACACCGTCAAGCGCACGGGCGCCATCGTCGACGTCCCGGTCGGGCCGGGCCTGCTCGGCCGCGTGGTGGACGCGCTCGGCAACCCGATCGACGGCAAGGGCCCGATCAAGGCCGCCGAACGCAAGCGCGTCGACGTCAAGGCGCCCGGCATCATCCCGCGCAAGTCGGTGCATGAACCGATGTCGACCGGCCTCAAGGCCATCGACGCGCTGATCCCGGTCGGCCGCGGCCAGCGCGAGCTGGTCATCGGCGACCGCCAGACCGGCAAGACCGCCATCATCCTCGACACGATGCTGAACCAGAAGTCGGTGCACGACAACGGCCCGGAGAAGGAAAAGCTCTACTGCGTCTACGTCGCCGTCGGCCAGAAGCGTTCGACCGTCGCGCAGTTCGTCAAGGTGCTTGAGGAGCGCGGCGCGCTCGACTACTCCATCATCATCGCCGCCACCGCGTCCGATCCGGCGCCGATGCAGTTCCTGGCGCCGTTCGCCGGCTGCACCATGGGCGAGTATTTCCGCGACAACGGCATGCATGCCCTCATCAGCTACGACGATTTGTCGAAGCAGGCCGTCGCCTACCGCCAGATGTCGCTGCTGCTGCGCCGCCCGCCGGGCCGCGAAGCCTATCCGGGCGACGTCTTCTATCTGCATTCGCGCCTGCTCGAGCGCGCCGCCAAGCTCAACGACGACAACGGCAACGGTTCGCTGACCGCGCTGCCGATCATCGAGACGCAGGCCAACGACGTGTCCGCCTACATCCCGACCAACGTGATCTCGATCACCGACGGCCAGATCTTCCTCGAGACCAACCTGTTCTTCCAGGGCATCCGCCCGGCGGTGAATGTCGGCCTGTCGGTGTCGCGCGTCGGCTCGTCGGCGCAGGTCAAGGCGATGAAGCAGGTCGCCGGCTCCATCAAGGGCGAGCTCGCGCAGTACCGCGAAATGGCGGCCTTCGCGCAGTTCGGCTCGGATCTCGACGCCGCCACGCAGCGTCTGTTGAACCGCGGTTCGCGCCTGACGGAGCTGCTCAAGCAGCCGCAGTTCTCGCCGCTCAAGACCGAAGAGCAGGTCGCGGTGATCTTCGCCGGCGTCAACGGCTATCTCGACAAGCTGCCGCTCAACCAGGTCGGCAAGTTCGAGCATGGCCTGCTCAGCCACATGCGCTCGGCCGGCAAGGACGTGCTCGACGGCATCCGCAAGGAGAAGGCGCTGTCGGACGACCTGCGCGCCAAGCTCAAGTCGGAAATCGATGCCTTCGCCAAGACCTTCGCTTGAACGAAGCCGAACGCACGGGATCAGGTTTGAAGCATGGCTTCGTTAAAAGACCTTCGTAACCGCATCGCCTCGGTCAAGGCGACGCAGAAGATCACCAAGGCGATGCAGATGGTCGCCGCGGCGAAGCTGCGTCGCGCGCAGGAGGCGGCGGAAGCAGCTAGACCCTATTCCGAGCGCATGGGCGCGGTTCTGGCCAACATCACCCAGGCGATCGGCGGCGGCGGCGATGCCCCGGCGCTGATGACGGGCACCGGCCGGGATGACGTGCATCTGCTCATCGTCTGCACCGCAGAGCGCGGCCTGTGCGGCGGCTTCAACTCGCAGATCGCCCGCCTCGCCCGAGACCATATCCGCAGGCTTCTGGCCGACGGCAAGCAGGTCAAGATCATCTGCGTCGGCAAGAAGGGTTTTGACATCCTGCGCCGCGACTACGCCTCGCTGATCCTAGAACGCATCGACCTGCGCGAGGTCAAGACGCTCGGCTTCGTCAACGCCGACGCGATCGCGCGCAAGGTCATCCACCTCTTCAACGAGGGCGGTTTCGACATCTGCACGCTGTTCTACTCGCAATTCAAGTCGGTGATCAGCCAGATCCCGACGGCGCAGCAGATCATCCCGGCGGCGCAGGCTTCGACCGCAGCCGCGACGGGCAACGGCGCAACCGCGGTCTACGAATACGAGCCGGAGCCGGGCGAGATCCTCTCCGACCTCATCCCGCGCAACATCGCGGTGCAGATCTTCCGGGCGCTTTTGGAAAACGCGGCAGGCGAGATGGGCGCCAAGATGAGCGCGATGGACAACGCGACGCGCAATGCCGGCGACATGATCAACAGACTGTCGATCACCTACAACCGCCAGCGGCAGGCGCAGATCACCAAGGAACTGATCGAAATCATTTCGGGCGCCGAGGCGCTCTAGGCGCGCGCGGGCGGGGTCCGAGACCTCGCAGCGGCGTGAACAACGGATAGACGAAAAGGGCAAAGACGATGGCGAAAGCAGCTACCCCGAAGACCGCGGCCAAGGAGGCATCGGCCCCAAAGGCGGCGGAGGCCCCGGCAGCAGCCGCGAAGGCCGCCGCTCCGGCGAAGAAGGCGGCCGCTCCCGCCAAGACCGCGGCTTCCGCCGCCAGCGTCGCAGCCAAGCGCGTCGGCGCCGCCGGCAAGGTCCGCCAGGTGATCGGCGCCGTCGTCGACGTGCAGTTCGAGGATCACCTGCCGGCCATTCTGAACGCGCTGGAAACCGACAACGTCGGCAACCGCCTGGTGCTCGAGGTTGCCCAGCATCTCGGCGAGAACACTGTGCGCTGCATCGCCATGGACTCGACCGAAGGCCTGGTCCGCGGTCAGGACGTCTTTGACACCGGCGCCCCGATCTCGGTTCCGGTCGGCCCGGGCATGCTCGGCCGCATCATCAACGTCATCGGCGAGCCGGTTGACGAGGCTGGTCCCGTCGACGCCGTCGAAATGCGCGCCATCCACCAGCCTGCTCCCGCCTATGTCGACCAGTCGACGGAAGCGCAGATCCTGGTCACGGGCATCAAGGTTCTGGACCTGCTCGCGCCCTACGCCCGCGGCGGCAAGATCGGCCTGTTCGGCGGCGCCGGCGTCGGCAAGACCGTGCTGATCCAGGAATTGATCAACAACGTCGCCAAGGCCCACGGCGGCTTCTCGGTGTTCGCCGGCGTCGGCGAGCGCACCCGCGAAGGCAACGACCTCTATCACGAGTTCATCGAATCGGGCGTCAACAAGAAGGGCGGCGGTCAGGGTTCGAAGGCAGCACTTGTGTACGGCCAGATGAACGAGCCGCCGGGCGCACGCGCCCGCGTCGGCCTGACCGGCCTCACCGTCGCCGAATATTTCCGCGACCAGGGCCAGGACGTGCTGTTCTTCGTCGACAACATCTTCCGCTTCACGCAGGCGGGCTCGGAAGTGTCGGCGCTGCTCGGCCGCATTCCTTCCGCCGTGGGATACCAGCCGACGCTGGCCACCGACATGGGCGCGCTGCAGGAGCGCATCACGACGACGACCAAGGGCTCGATCACCTCGGTGCAGGCGATCTACGTTCCGGCCGACGACTTGACCGACCCGGCGCCGGCGACCTCCTTCGCGCACCTTGACGCGACGACCGTGCTCAACCGCGCGATCTCGGAAAAGGGCATCTATCCGGCCGTCGATCCGCTGGATTCCACCTCGCGCATGCTCGACCCGATGGTTGTCGGCGAGGAGCACTACCAGGTCGCCCGCCAGGTGCAGTCGATCCTCCAGCGCTACAAGTCGCTCCAGGATATCATCGCCATCCTGGGCATGGACGAGCTGTCGGAAGAGGACAAGCAGACGGTGGCCCGCGCCCGCAAGATCGAGCGCTTCCTGTCGCAGCCGTTCTTCGTCGCCGAAGTGTTCACCGGCTCGCCGGGCAAGCTGGTCGACCTCGCCGATACCATCAAGGGCTTCAAGGGCCTTTGCGCCGGCGACTACGACCACCTGCCGGAAGCCGCCTTCTACATGGTCGGCGGCATCGACGAAGCGGTTGAGAAGGCCCAGCGCCTCGCGGCTGAAGCGGCATAATTCAAGCGAAGGGAGTAGGGAGTAGGGAATAGGGAATAGCAGGTGTGACGCGGACCGTTTGGGTCCTTCACTACTGACTACTCCACTATTCCGTACTCGCTAGACAGGCATGGCTGAAGCTTTCAAGTTCGAACTGGTCTCGCCGGAGCGGCTGCTCGTTTCCGAGCAGGTCGAGTCCGTCGTCATTCCGGGCGCCGAAGGCGAGATGACGATGATGGCGCAGCATGCGCCGGTGATGACCACCATCAAGCCCGGTGTGGTCACGGTGAAGGCCGCGGGCGGCAAGGAAGACCGCTATGTCGTGTTCGGCGGTTTCGCCGACATCCTGCCGTCGGGCTGCACGCTGCTTGCCGAATCGGCCGTGCATGTGAACGACATCGACCGCGCGGACCTGGCGCGTCGTATCCAGGACGCCAGGGAAGACGCCGCCGACGCCAAGGACGACGTGGCGCGCAGCCGCGCCGAGCAGTTCCTCTCCCAACTCACCACGCTGGAAGGCGCGCTGCTGCCGGCCTGATCGTTGTTGAAAATGCGAGATTGAAAAAGCGGGCTTGCCCCGCTTTTTTGTTTGTTGTTGCAAGACAGTTTCGCGCTGCTTGGGGCGCAATCCCCGGCGGGTCGGCGGGCGAGCAGCTACTCAGCCCGCCTGGGCGGCTCGTTGCCAATGCCGAGCGCGGCAAAGGCCAGTTTCGGGCCGCCCTGCTTGAAATGGACCAGATGCGTGGCGACAAACTCGATCAACCGATGGCGCTCCGGGTGACCATTGGCAAAGCCGGCAAGGTCAAACACGGCTGCCGTCGTTTCCGCCGTCGGCAGATTGCGGCCGAACAGGTCATCCAGGGCGGCATCGAGCGGATCGGTGAAATGGCCTTGCGGCAAGCTGCCGCCGCGGGCGGCGCAGGCTGCGATCCAGGCGGCGACAACCAGCGACAGATGTTCCGGCAGCAGGCCCGCCTCCAGCCGCGCAAGCGCTGAAGCGACGATGCGTTGCGGCAGCTTCTGGCTGCCGTCATTGGCGATCTGCGCGGTGCGGTGGGCAAGCGCGGTGTTGGAAAAGCGATCGGCGAGTTCGGCGGTGTAGGGGATGGGGTCGAGCCCGGCATCCTGCGGCAGCGTCGGAACGGCCTCGGCCCAAAGCCGATCCACGAACTGCCGGATCAACGGATCGGCGAAGGCGCGGTCGACGGTGGCATGGTCGGTGAGCAGACCGAGATAGGCTATGCCTGAATGCGCGCCGTTGAGCAGCCTCAGCTTCATATCTTCAAAGGGGCCGACATCCTCGACCATGGTGACGCCGAATCTCTCCCAGGCCGGCCGGCCGGCCGGGAAACGGTCCTCGATCACCCATTGCCGGAAGGGCTCGGTCATCACCGGCCAGGCGTCCTGCACGCCGAGCTCGTCGGCGATGCGCGCCCGGTCGGCATCGGTGGTCGCCGGCACGATGCGGTCGACCATGGAAGACGGGAAGGCGACATCGTCGGCAACATGGCGCGCCAGATCGGCATCGCGCAGCTTCGCGAATTCGATCAGCAGCCGGTGCAGCGTGGCGCCGTTGGCCGGGAGGTTGTCGCAGCAGAGCACCGTGAAAGGCGGCGTACCATTGGCTCGGCGGCGCACCAAAGCCTCGGCGAGAAACCCATGCGCCGTCCTCGGCGATCCGGGGTTGGCGAGGTCGTGGACAATATCGGGATGCGCGCCGTCGAGCGTGCCGTCGGCTGCCCTGAGATAGGCTTTTTCCGTGATGGTCAGCGTCACGATGCGGATGCGCGGATCGATCAGCGCGGCGAGCACCGCGCTCGGATCTTCCGGGGCGACGAGCAAGGACTGGATCGAGCCGATCACCTGCAGCTGTTCGCCGGCACTGTCCCTGATCGCCAGCGTGTAGAGCCCATCCTGCGGTTCAAGCGCATCGCGCGTGTCGGGGCTGCGCAGCGAGACGCCGACGATGCTCCAATTGCTCTCGCCATCCGCCAGGCAGGCGTCGACATAGGCCGCCTGATGGGCGCGGTGAAAGGCGCCGACGCCAAGATGTACGATGCCCGGCGTAACAGAATTGCGGTCGTAGCTAGGCACCCGTACTTCGGCCGGCAGCTTCGCGATGGTGGCGTTTGACAGGCGGCCGTTCATGGGAAGCGATGTCTCCGATCGGAAGCGTGCCCGATGCCGGGCGAGAAACGACGGCAGCGAACTAACACTCGCTGTCGCCACACACAATGGCCGCGTTGCTTTCGAGAGCTGCCATGCAACCGACCGTTTTGTATGTTGACATTGCCTCCGACAGATCCATCGTTAGATCAGGATGACGTTTCGTTCAAACGCCATTGCGATCTAACTCTTTGTGGGAGCATGATCTTTTCCGAAAGCCGGCTCCCGCCCTTCGCGTTCGCCTACCCTTTCAGTTCGAGATCATGCACCAGTGCAATCCGGGAGGAGCCAAGTGGCCGCATTGACCGATCCCGATCTGCTGTTTGCGCCCGAGGCGAATTCGCGGGCACTGGCCCGCGCTCTTTATGCCTGCGTGAAGGACCTCCCCATCGTCAGCCCGCATGGTCATACCGACCCGCGCTGGTATGCGCTCAACGAGCCGTTTCCGGACCCGGCGCAATTGCTCATCGTGCCGGATCATTACATTTTCCGCATGCTGTTCAGCCAGGGCGTGCGGCTGGAGGAGCTCGGCGTGCCGGCGCTGGATGGCGCGCCGGTCGAGACCGACGGCCGGACGAGATGGCGGCGCTTCGCCGAGCATTATTATCTCTTCCGTGGCACGCCGACCCGGCTCTGGCTCGACCATGTGTTCGCGCATCTGTTCGGCATCGAGGAACCCCTCACCGCGGCTTCCGCCGATCGCACCTACGATAAGATCGCCACGCTGCTGCAGCGCGACGACTATCGCCCGCGCGCGCTGTTCGAGCGCTTCAACATCGAGGTGATCGCCACGACCGAGGGCGCGCTCGACGATCTCAATTGGCACCGGATGATCGGCGACAGTGGCTGGAGCGGCCGCGTCGTCACGGCCTACCGGCCGGACGCGGTGATCGATCCCGATTTCGAAGGATTCCTGGGCAATCTCGATCGCCTCGGCGACATCATGGCATGCGATACCGGCACATGGACAGGCTATCTCGATGCGCATCGGCAGCGACGCGCCTATTTCAAGCAATTCGGCGCCACCTCGTCCGATCACGGCCATCCGACCGCCGAGACCGCCAATCTCTCCGACGCGGCGGCCGAGGAGCTGTTCAACCGTATCCGCCGCGGCTCCGACGACGAGCGCGAGCGGCGGCTGTTCAGGGCGCAGATGCTGACCGAAATGGCCAAGATGAGCCGCGACGACGGCCTGGTGATGCAGATCCATCCCGGATCATGGCGCAATCATTCGCCTGCCGTTTTCCAGAAATTCGGCCGCGACAAGGGCTTCGATATCCCGACGCGCGCCGACTATGTGACGGCGCTGAAGCCGCTGCTCGACTGCGTCGGGCTGGAGCGCGACCTCACGATCATCCTGTTCACGCTCGACGAGTCGAGCTATGCGCGCGAGCTGGCGCCGCTCGCCGGTGTCTATCCGGCGCTGAAGCTGGGGCCGGCCTGGTGGTTCCACGACAGCCCGGAAGGCATGCGCCGCTTTCGCGAGATGACCACCGAGACGGCAGGCTTCTACAACACGGTCGGCTTCAACGACGACACGCGCGCCTTTCCGTCGATCCCTGCGCGCCGCGACGTCGCGCGCCGCGTCGACTGCGCCTTCCTGGCGCGGCTGGTTGCCGAGCATCGGCTGCGCGAGGACGAGGCGCATGAGCTGGCGCGCGATCTTGCCTATGCGCTTGCCAAGAGGGCCTACCGGCTCTGAGCCGGGCACCGATCGTTTGGAAAGGAGAAGTCATGGCGCGCAATCCGAATTGCCGGCGGCGACGTTTGCCCAGGGAGTGCAAATTGGCTGATAGCGCCACGGAGCTTGGGGCCGAGCCGAACCCGCCGGAGACGGTGGTCGCGCCGATCCGCAGCGGTTTTCCCTGCCAACTTCGAATGGAAATTGGACGATGACCGATATCTTTGCCCACGCATGCACAAAAGCCTGGGAGCCGACGCCGGATGGCAACAGACGGCGCGTGCTGGTGCATACCGACGAACTGATGATGGTCGAATTTGCCTTCGAAAAGAGCGGCGTCGGCGCTCTGCATTCGCACCCGCATGTCCAGGCAAGCTATGTCGCCGAGGGCCGCTTTGAGGTCACCATTGATGGGCGGTCGGAGATCCTCGAAAAAGGAAGCAGCTTCATCGTGCCTTCCAATCTCGTGCATGGCGTCAGGGCGCTGGAGGCCGGGCGCCTGGTCGACAGCTTTGCGCCCTGCAGGGCCGATTTCCTCGGCTGAGCATCCGCCCCTCCAAGGAAAAGCCCGCGCCGTGGGCGCGGGCCTGTTGCCTGGGCGCTGATTGCGCCGCCGCGGTACTCAAACATCGCCGCAGGACAGCAACTGTGCCGCAGCATGGTGAAGATAGGTTTAACGGCGACTGACTGGCGGCAGGTCGGGAAAAACTCAGCGCTGCTGCAGCGCGAGCCGTATGCCGAGCGCGCAATAGATGCCGCCGACCACCTTGCCCTGCCATCTCAGCACCGCCGGATTGCGGCGCAGGAAGGAACCCAAGCCGCCTGCGCTGACGGCGAAGACGACGGTGCTGAAGAGACCCAGCAAGACAAAGATGATGCCGAGCAGCATCAGCTGCAGCACCACGAAACCGCTTTGCGGGTGGACGAATTGCGGCAGGAAGGCGAGGAAGAACAGAGCGGTCTTCGGGTTGAGCACTTCGGTCAAGATCGCCTGCCGGAAGGCTTTTCCCGCCGAGATCGGTAGCGTCCTGCCCGCGAGGTCGGCCGGCGCCTTTTCGAGAATGGCGCGGATGCCGAGATAAACCAGATAGGCCGCGCCAATATATTTGATGATGCTGAACAGCATCGCCGAGGCGGCGATGATGGCCGAGATGCCGACGATGGCCATGATGGTGTGGATGACATCGCCCGCCGCGACACCGGCGCCGGTGGCGATGCCGACCTTCGTACCCGAGCTCGTCGCGCGCGCCACGGTGAGCAGCGTCGCCGGTCCCGGAATGAAGACGAAGCCGAAGACGACCGCGATGTAGGTGATGAGCGTGGCGGGGTCGATCATGCGAAGGCTCCTGTCGCGGGCGCTGCCGGTGATGGATGCATCGAACCATAGCAGCCGGGGCTCTCCAGCCAGTGTGCCAGTTACGGCTTTTCGATGCCCGCATTTGGCACGAGATCACAGGGTGACCTGCAAAGCGCGGTTGTGACCGGATGAGGGCTGCGCTACTCCAAGACATCACGTGGTGAATCACTTGTCTGCTCTTCGCACCTTCCCCCAAACGACCTGCTGTCCGGTGTCAGCCTGATGCCGGCACAGGCAGCGAGCATCCGGGCCGAGGATCCCAAGCGTCGCGTCCTGAAGGACGTGTTCGGCTATGACGATTTCCGTCCCGGCCAGGCGGCCGTGATCGAGGCGCTGCTGGCGGGGCGCCATGTGCTGGCGGTCATGCCCACCGGCGCAGGCAAGTCGCTCTGCTATCAGGTTCCGGCGCTGGTCAAGGGCGGGCTCACTATCGTGGTATCGCCGCTGGTGGCGCTGATGCAGGATCAGGTCGCCGCCTTGCGCCTTGCCGGTGTCGCCGCCGACACGATCAATTCCTCGCTCGACCGCGAGGCCAATGTGGCGGCCTGGCGCCGCGTGGCGTCGGGGCAGACACGGCTGCTCTATCTGGCGCCGGAGCGGCTGATGACGGAGCGGATGCTGGATGCGCTGTCACGGCTCGATGTCAGCTTGATCGCCATCGACGAGGCGCATTGCATCTCGCAATGGGGCCCGGCCTTCCGCCGCGAATATGAGGACCTGTCGCAACTGCGTGGCGTGTTTCCGCAGGTGCCGATCATCGCGCTGACGGCGACCGCCGACGAGGCCACGCGCGGTGATATCGAGGCGCGGCTGTTTGCGGGGCGCGCCGAAACCCTGGTGCTGGGTTTCGACCGGCCCAACATCAAGCTGGCCATCGAGACCAAGCAAGACAGCAAGCGGCAGCTGCTGCGCTTCGTCGAGCGGCACCAGGGCAAGAGCGGCATCATCTACTGCCTGTCGCGGCGCAAGACCGAGGAAATGGCGGCCTTCCTGGAGAAGAACGGCGTGCGCGCGCTCGCCTACCATGCCGGCATGAGCAAGGAGGCGCGGGAAGCGAACCAGAACGCCTTCATGAGCCTGTCGGGCGTCGTCATGGTGGCGACAATCGCTTTCGGCATGGGCATCGACAAGCCCGACGTCGCCTATGTCTTCCACACCGATCTGCCGGGTAGCCTGGAGGCCTATTACCAGGAGATCGGCCGCGCCGGGCGCGATGGCCGGCCGGCGGAAGCGCACATGCTCTACGGCGCCGGCGATATCCGGACACGCCGCATGTTCATCGACGAAGAGGATACCTCGCCCGAACACAAGAGACGGGCGCATCGCCGGCTCGACACGCTGATCGGCTATTGCGAGACGGCGCAATGCCGGCGCCGGGTGCTGCTCGGCTATTTCGGCGAGGAGGCGCCCGCCTGCGGCAATTGCGACAACTGCCTCGACCAGGCGCCTGGCGCCGATGGCTCAGCGGAAGCGCGCATCATCCTTGCGGCGGTGGCGCAGAGCGGCGAGCGCTTCGGCGCCGCCCATGTCATCGACATCCTGCTCGGCCACGAGACCGAGAAGGTGCTGGCGAGAGGCCATCAGAAGCTCGCCAGCTTCAGGACCGGCATCATGCACAGGAAGACGGTCTGGTTGTCGCTGATCCGGCAGCTGGTCGCCGGCGGCTTCCTGGCGCCGGATCCCGACGGCCATGGTGGTCTCGTCATCCCGGAAAGCGGCCGCGCGCTCGGGCGTGGCGAGATCGCCTTCGAGTATCGTGTCGAGGGCAGGGATCGTCTCGCGCGCGGCAGGAAGCGCGCCGCGCAAGGCGCCGCCACGGATGGCGAGGGCGTCGATGCGTCGCTTCTGGGGACGCTCAAGACGCTGCGGCTGCGGCTCGCCAAGGAACGGCAAGTGCCGGCCTACGTGGTTTTCTCCGACCGCACGCTGATCGACATGGCCGAGCGCCGCCCGCGCGACCTCGACGATTTCGCCGAGGTGAACGGCGTGGGCGCCGCCAAACTCAAGGAGTTCGGGGAGGTTTTCCTGGATGCGATCGCGGCGCATCAATCGGGTGGATTGGACTGAAGGCCCTGCTGTAGGAGGGTGCGGCGCGCCATCATCGATCGATCTATTTGAGCCCAATCCTGCAATCGCCTTGAGCCGGTCAACGCCAAAGGCAGACCTTGACGTCCTTCCCGATATAGCAGGCGCCTTCACGGCGAAGCTCTCCCCAATCGCCTGCCTCGCCATGCGTGTCGCGAATATCTCCGTTCGCATAGCCCGCCCAAGCATCTCCGTCCTTGTAAACGACGGCCCAGTAATCCTTCGACATCTCACCAGCGCCGCTATGCGTGTCAGGATAGTCGATACCGGCGAAAACCTGGTTGGGGCCCTGGATGTTGAAATCGCCGCCCTGCTCGATCTGATAGGAGCATTTTCCGGAGATGCGGGTCTCGCCGTGAACGACAAGCAGGCAGCGGCCCCATTTGTAACCGCTCGGCAGACGATGCTGTGCTGCGTGCGACGGTGAGACGGAAAACGCAAATGCCAAGGCAGCTGCAATGGTTCGCGCGGTCAGCAGCCGATCCGAAAAGCGACCGGACATCATTGGATTCCGCCCAACGCCCATGTCGAACGACCCTCCGCAGGATGATCTCCTGAGATCGTACCATTATCAACGATGGCCAGATTTCTGTCACGCGTATGTGTGCTGCTTCACGACCGCGCTATGGACCGATTGAAACGCGTTGGTTCCGACCAAGCATTAAGTCGGGCGATCTCGGCCCTATTCGCTAAAGCTCCGGAGGCATCCTGCTTCGCGTTGAGAAGAATTCGCCGGACTTGTCCTGCGAAGCGGGCAAGCGCGAGGCAGGATGGCGGAGAGGGAGGGATTCGAACCCCCGATACCCTTGCGAGTATGCCGCATTTCGAGTGCGGTGCATTCGACCACTCTGCCACCTCTCCGCGAGGTCATGGTCGGCCGTTGCCGGCGCGGCGCACTAGATAACGGCTGACCGCTGGAGTTACAAGGCCCTATTCGAGCGAATTCCAGCTTCCTAGAAAAGCGACGCCGACTGCGCCTGCGTCTCCTTTGCCGGCGGCGTGGCCAAGGGGTATCGTCCAGGACAAGCCTGCTGCTTGCCTTGACTCCGGGGCGACCTTCGGTTAGGGACAGCCCGCATTCGGCGTGGAGGCTCTTCCGCGCCGCTTGTTTTTTGAACCCGCAGACTGACAAAAAGACGGCCGAACCGCCCGAGGCGGTTCATAGAGGCCGACCGAACAGCGAAAGGCAAAAAATGTTCGCAGTCATCAAAACGGGCGGCAAGCAGTATCGCGTCGCCGCCAACGATCTCCTGAAGATCGAGAAAGTCGAAGCCAAGGTCGGCGATATCGTCGAGATCGGCAATGTGCTCGCGCATGGCGAGGGCGAGAATGTCACCTTCGGCGCGCCGTTCGTCGATGGCGCTCTGGTCACGGCGGAAGTCGTCGAGCAGGGCAAGAACCGCACCGTCATCGCTTTCAAGAAGCGCCGCCGCCAGAATTCGCGCCGCAAGATCGGCCACCGCCAGCTTCTGACCACCGTCCGGATCGCCGAGATCCTGCTGGGTGGCGCCAAGCCGTCGAAGAAGGCCGCGAAGCCGGAAGCAAAGGCAGAGGCCAAGGCTGAAGTCGCCGAGGCGAAGGCCGAGGTGGCTGCGAAGGAGCCGAAGGCCAAGAAGGAAACCAAGGCTGAGGCCGCTGCCGGCGAAGAGGCAAAGGCCGCGCCGCTGTTCAAGTCCCCGAAGGGCGAGCCGGATGACCTGACCGTGATCAAGGGCATCGGCCCGGTCGCGGCGAAGGACCTCGCCGAGCAGGGCATCGTCACCTTCGCGCAGCTTGCCAAGCTCAGCGACAAGGACGTCGCCAAGATCGACGAGCACATGCCGTTCAGCGCCGACCAGATCAAGGACTGGCGCGAGCAGGCCAAGGAACTGGCGAAGAAGTAATTTTTCCGGCGACGATCGTCGCCGGTACGGACTTGAAACGGAACGCGAACGCGTTCATAAGACCATTCAAGCGCCTCAGGGCGCATCGGAGTTAGTCAAATGGCACACAAGAAAGCTGGCGGTTCGTCGCGCAATGGTCGCGATTCGCACTCCAAGCGTCTGGGCGTGAAGAAGTTCGGCGGCGAAGCCGTCGTCGCCGGGAACATCATCATTCGTCAGCGCGGCACGCAATGGCATCCGGGCACCAATGTTGGCATGGGCACGGACCACACCCTTTTTGCGCTCGAAGCCGGCGCAGTCACCTTCAACAAAAAAGCCAACGGCCGAACCTACGTATCGGTGAACCCGATTACCAAAGCAGCGGAGTAGCCGGTTCCGCACCATAACACCGGCGCCCATCTCGGGAACCGGTGTCTGGCCAGGCCAGGAAAAGGATCAGGAGAGATGGGCTTGCCCTCTCTCCTTTGTCATTTTTTCTTG
Source organism: Mesorhizobium sp. (assembly GCA_004020875.1). Classification (GTDB taxonomy): domain Bacteria; phylum Pseudomonadota; class Alphaproteobacteria; order Rhizobiales; family Rhizobiaceae; genus Mesorhizobium. The sequence continues at coordinate 37,581 of SAPZ01000015.1, read as the reverse complement.
CCCTGGAGGACTAAAATGGTTGCCGAAGCGGAAGACACCGAAGACGAAAGTTACGCGATCGATTGCCCGGTGCTGGCCACCGAGCGGCTGGTCATGCGCGCCCCGCGCGAGAGCGATCTCGAGCAACTCGTCACGCTTGCTGACAACCGACATGTCGCCGAAATGCTGGCCCGCATGCCGCACCCCTATGGCGAAGGGGAAGCGCGCACGTTCCTTGCCATGGCCGCGTCGCGGCGCGCCGGCATCGTCTATGCCCTGACGCTCAAGGAGAACGACTCTTTCGTCGGCTGCGCCGGCCTGAACACGACCGATCGCGGCCTGGAGCTCGGCTATTGGATCGGCGAGCCCTACTGGAAGCGGGGCTATGCCACCGAGGCCGCGCATGCCCTGGTCGACCTCGCCTTCCAGCGGACCTCGATCCAGGTGCTGCATGCCTCGACCCGGGTGATCAACCCGGCCTCGCGGCGGGTGATCCACAAATGCGGCTTCCAGTATGCCGGCCAGGGCATGCTGAACTCGATCGTCGCCGCCCAGGTGCCGGTCGAGCGGTATCGGCTCGACAGGAAGACGTGGAATAGTCTTCGCAACTGGATCCACTATTGATCGGCGCTTCGGAAGGGTGAAGCGGCGCGCCCTCACCCGGATTGCCAGCCGAATTGCAAAGGGCAATTCGGGGGCAATCCGACCTCTCCCCGAGGGGAGAGGATCAGGTCAGCGCCGGCGCCAACCTCTTCTCCCGTTGGGGAAAGGTGGCCGCGTAGTGGCCGGTGAGGGGCGTCCGAAGCTCAGCTTAGTTCGGCCCAGAGCGGCAAGTGGTCGGAGCCGACGGCGTTGCTATCGGACCATAGGCGCTTCAGCGATCTGGCGAGCGAGGCGCTGGTGAAGATGTAGTCGATGCATTTATGGCGGCTTTTGTCGGCAGGCCGTTCAGGATCGACCCATGTGACGAGGTCGGCAACGGCAAGACGCTGGGCGACGTCGACGGCGAGATCGGCGGTCAGCGGCATGCCGAACTCATGATCCGGGCGGCCGGCAAGCTCGACATATTCGGACGACCCCGGCAGCATGTTGAAGTCGCCCATGACGACGAAGGCTTCCGGGTAGGGCAGGTCCGGCAGGCCGATCTCGGGAATGCCCGACAGGCCGCCGCCCTCCAGCGCGTAGTTCAGAAGGCGCTGGCGCAGGAAACGGATCTGGCCCTGGCGCTCGACCGGGCTGCGATGGTCTAGATGGGTGGAGTAGAAGCGGATGAAGCCAAGCGGCGTCTCGACCAGCGCCTCGAGCGCGCCACGCTGGAAGTTCATGGTCTCGAGGCTGCGGCTGCGCGGCAGAAGGAGATTGCGCGACAGATGAATGGGCGTCGTCGACAGCACCATGTTGCCGAGTTGGAAGGAGGTCGATATGGCGCGGCCGTTCTCCAGGCGCGAGCCGATATTGACCTCGAAATTGCTGCCATAGGCGGCGAAATATTCGGGCAGCGCCTCGCAGATCTCGGCCACCATGTCGCGACCGCCATTGCGCGGGTTATTGCGGGTCACTTCCTGCAGCGCGATCACATCGGCGCCGCGCACGGCATCGGCGATGCGGCCGACATCGTATTTGCCGTCAAGGCCGATGCCATACTGGATGTTGTAGGTGACGATCTTCATTCCTGTGCCCCTCCAGTCACGTCCCCGTAACAGTGCTACCGTGTCCTTGGCAAAAGGGCACCCGGCGCTTTAGTCGCAAAACGGGCCTCGCCCTTGACCTCGCCTTGGTTTAGAGCAATCCCGCAAGCGCAACAGCAGAAACTCGAAACGATGAAATTCCTCGACCAGGCCAAGGTTTATATCCGCTCCGGCGATGGCGGCGCCGGATCGGTGTCGTTTCGGCGCGAGAAATTCATCGAGTTCGGCGGCCCGGATGGCGGCGACGGCGGCCGCGGCGGCGATGTCTGGGCGGAAGCGGTCGACGGGCTGAACACGCTGATCGACTATCGCTACCAGCAGCATTTCAAGGCCAAGACCGGCATGCACGGCATGGGCCGCAACATGACCGGCGCCAAGGGCGCTGACATCACGCTGAAAGTGCCGGCCGGCACGCAGATCTTCGCCGAGGACAATGAGACGCTGATCTGCGACCTGACCGTGGTCGGCCAGCGCTTCCTGCTGGCCAAGGGTGGCAATGGCGGCTTCGGCAACCAGCATTTCAAGACCTCGACCAACCAGGCGCCACGCCGCGCCAATCCCGGCCAGCCTGGCGAGGAGCTCAGCATTTGGCTCCGGCTCAAGCTGATCGCAGATGCCGGCCTCGTCGGCCTGCCCAATGCCGGCAAGTCGACTTTCCTGGCCGCCGTCACCGCGGCCAAGCCGAAGATCGCCGACTATCCGTTCACCACGCTCTATCCGGGCTTGGGCGTCGCCCGCATCGATGGCCGCGAATTCGTGCTGGCCGACATTCCAGGCCTGATCGAGGGCGCGCATGAAGGCGTCGGCATCGGCGATCGTTTCCTCGGCCATGTCGAGCGCACGCGCGTGCTGCTCCACCTGGTATCGGCGCAGGAGGAAAGCCCCGGCAAGGCCTACAAGACGGTGCGCGCCGAGCTCGAGGCCTATGGCCACGGTCTAGCGGAAAAGCCAGAGATCGTCGCGCTGAGCCAAGTCGACATCCTCGACGCCGACGCCCGCAAGAAGAAAGCAGCCTCGCTGAAGCGCGCCGCCGGCCGCGCGCCGATGCTTCTGTCGGCCGTCACCGGTGAGGGCGTCGAGGCGGTGCTGCGGGCCTTGATGGCGGTGGTGGCTGAAGACCGCGACGCCGTGCCGGCTGCCGTCGACACGCGCTGGCAGCCATCACGATGAAGTCGCTCAAATCCTACAAACGCATCACGGTGAAGATCGGCTCGGCGCTACTCGTCGACCGCGCGACGGGCTTGAAGCGAGACTGGCTGACCTCGCTTGCCGACGACATAGCGGTACTCGCCAATGCCGGCGCGGAAGTGCTGGTCGTATCCTCCGGCGCCATCGCGCTCGGCCGCACCATTCTCGGTCTCGGCAAGCGCGCGCTGAAGCTCGAGGAGAGCCAGGCCGCCGCCGCCGTCGGCCAGATCGCGCTTGCCGGCGCCTGGTCGGACGCGCTCGGCAAGGATGGACTGAAATCGGGTCAGATCCTCTTGACGCTTGGCGACACCGAGGAACGCCGCCGCTACCTCAACGCGCGCGCGACGATCTCGACGTTGCTCAAGATGAAGGCGGTGCCGGTCATCAACGAGAACGACACGGTGGCGACCTCGGAAATTCGCTATGGCGACAATGACCGCCTGGCCGCGCGAGTGGCGACCATGATGGGCGCGGATCTGCTTGTGCTGCTTTCCGACATCGACGGGCTCTACACCGCGCCGCCGGCCAAGGACCCGCAGGCAAAGTTCATTCCGGCGGTCGATCGCATCACGCCCGACATCGAGGCGATGGCGGGCGCCGCCGCGTCCGAGCTGTCGCGCGGCGGCATGCGGACAAAACTCGACGCCGGCAAGATCGCCAATGCTGCCGGCACGGCGATGATCATCACCTCGGGCACGAGGCTGTCGCCGCTGATGGCGATCGAACGCGGTGAGCGCGCGACCTTCTTCAAGCCGAGCGCCAATCCGGTGAAGGGCTACAAGACCTGGATCGCCGGGCAGCTCGAGCCGGCCGGCCGGCTCACCGTCGATGCCGGCGCCATCGGCGCGCTGAAATCCGGCAAGTCTTTGCTGCCGGCGGGCGTAAAGCTGGTCAGCGGCAATTTCTCGCGCGGCGACACGGTGGCGATCCTGTCGCCGGAGGGCCGAGAGATCGCGCGCGGGCTGGTTGCCTATGATGCCGCCGATGCCGTAAGGATCGCGGGTCTGAAGACGGCCGAGATCGAAAACGTGCTCGGCTACGAGGCGCGTTCGGCGATGATTCATCGCGACGACCTTGTGGTAAGCGTTGTCGGCGACCAAGTGTTGGCCGACGACTAAGTATTGACCGATGACGGGGTGGAGGATGAACCATGCTGAAGCTGCATGAAAAATCCGGCGATGACACAGTGGCGCTGATGGCCGATATCGGCCGCCGCGCCCGTGCTGCTGCCCGACCGTTGGCCGTTGCTTCCACCGAGGCCAAGAATGATGCGCTTATCGCGATGGCGGAGGCCATCCTGCGCAACGAGCAGTCGATCCTCGAGGCCAACGCCATCGACATGTCGAATGGTGAGGATGCCGGGCTCTCCGGGTCGTTCATGGACCGGCTGAAACTGACGCCTGCGCGCATCGAGGCGATGGCTGACGGCATTCGCGAGATCGCCGCGCTCAAGGATCCGGTCGGCGATGTCATCGCCGAATGGGACCGGCCGAACGGGCTGCATATCGAGCGCGTGCGCACGCCGCTCGGCGTTATCGGCGTTATCTATGAGAGCCGGCCGAATGTGACGGCGGATGCCGGCGCGCTTTGCCTCAAGGCCGGCAATCCGGTGATCCTGCGCGGCGGTTCGGATTCGCTCAATTCGTCGGCCGCGATCCATGCCTGCATGGTCGAAGGCCTGACGGCCGCCGGCCTGCCGCAGGATGCCATCCAACTGGTGCCGACCACCGACCGCACCGCCGTCGGCGAGATGCTCAAGGGCTTGAGCGGCAATCTTGACGTCATCATCCCGCGCGGCGGCAAAAGCCTGGTCGGTCGCGTGCAGACCGAGGCGCGGGTGCCGGTCTTCGCGCATCTCGAAGGCATCTGCCATCTCTATATCGACCGTTCGGCCGATCTCGACATGGCGGTCAAGATCGCGGTCAACGCCAAGATGCGGCGCACGGGCGTGTGCGGCGCCGCCGAGACGCTGCTGGTTGACCGGGCTGTGGCCGCCACGCATCTGGTGCCGATCCTGGAAGCGCTGCGCGACGCCGGTTGCGAGATCCATGCCGACGCCGAGGTGATGAAAGCTTTCGTCGACGCCAGCCCGGCGACCGACGCCGACTGGGTGACAGAGTATCTCGATGCCATCATCGCGGTGAAGCTGGTCGACGGCGTCGCCGGCGCGATCGAGCATATCGAGACCTTCTCCTCGCACCACACCGAAGCGATTGTCGCCGAGGACGCAAAGGTTGTGGAACGGTTCTTCAACGAAATCGACTCGGCGATCCTGTTGCACAACGCCTCGACGCAGTTCGCCGATGGTGGCGAGTTCGGCATGGGCGCCGAGATCGGTATCGCCACCGGCAAGATGCATGCGCGCGGGCCGGTCGGCGTCGAGCAACTCACCTCGTTCAAATACCGCGTGCGCGGATCGGGACAGGTGAGGCCTTGATGTCGCTTGCCTTAAGAGGCTGACGCTTGCGCCCAGGCCCCCCTCTCTGGCCTGCCGGCCATCTCCCCCTCAGGGGGGGAGATCAGCAGTTGCGCCGACGGCGGCCAATCTTGACCTTCAACGATTGGCGAAAGCCAAGGCGACATCCAATCTCCCCCCTTGAGGGGGAGATGCCCGGCAGGGCAGACAGGGGGGCCTAGCACCATGCTTTCGTCGCTTCAGCCCGCCGTTCCCTCGCGCTACATCCGTATGCCGCACGCCGCCAGGGGCCTGACCGTCGGGCTGTTCGGCGGCTCGTTCAATCCGCCGCACGCGGGTCATGCGCTGGTCGCCGAGATCGCGCTGCGGCGTCTGGCGCTCGACCAGCTGTGGTGGATGGTGACTCCCGGCAACCCGCTGAAAAGCGCGCGGGAACTCGCGCCGCTCGCCGACCGCATCGAGCTGTCCGAAAAGATCGCCAGGAATCCGAAGATCAAGGTCACCGCCTTCGAGGCAGCGCAGCATGTGCGCTACACCGCCGACACGCTGGCCCTGGTCAAGGCGCGCAATCCGGGCGTCGACTTCGTCTGGATCATGGGCGCTGACAGCTTGCGCGATTTTCATCACTGGCAGCGCTGGCGCGAGATCGTGCTGACCTTCCCGATCGCTGTCATCGATCGTCCGGGCGCGACGCTCTCCTTCCTGTCGTCGGTGGTTGCCAAGACCTTCGATTACGCCCGCGTCGACGAGGGCGACGCACTGTTGCTTGCCCGCATGACCGCGCCGGCCTGGACCTTCATCCACGGTCCGCGCTCTTCGCTGTCGTCCACGGCGATCCGCAAGGCTGCGAAGAGCTGAGCGCGCCCTCCTTCTTTCTCAAACAGGGAAGAGAAGTCCGGCTATGTCGCTTTTACGGCGGCTTTTTGCCTGTCCGTAGGCGAAGCTGTTCGGGCATGCTGGAAAAGAGCCAAGCCACAACCGATCAGATACAGACCGCGCAGCCGGCGCCGTTGGTCGCCATTGCCAGCGTCATCGTGTCGATGGCGCTGATCGCGATCGGCAATGGGCTGATGTTCGCCTATATCCCGGTGCGGCTCGGCGCCGATGGCTTCGACCCGACCTGGGCCGGGCTGATCGTCACCGGGCTTTCGGCCGGAGGGCTGGCCGGCTGCATCCTGACCGGGCCGCTGGTGAGGCGCGTCGGGCACGCCCGCGCCTTCATGGTGCTTTCGGCCCTGATTGCGCTTTCCAACGCCGCGATCGGCGCCGGGCCGATCCCGCTTTTGTGGATCGCCGCGCGGGCGCTTTACGGCTTCGCCATTTGCGGGCTGTTCATCGTCGCGCAGAGCTGGCTGAACGATGCCTTGCCCAATTCGATCCGCGGCCGGGTGATGGCGGTGTTCTATGTCGCCTATATCGGCGGGCTGGGCGTGGGTTACGCGACGCTCGCGGCCGTCGACATCCATACGGCCGCCGCGTCGCTGATCGGCATCACCTTCACGGCGCTCTCCATCCTGCCGGTCGGCATGACCAGGCTTGCCCAGCCGCCGGCGCCGCAGGCCGCGTCGGTGGCGCTTCGGCGCGCCTGGCGCATCTCGCCGGTCGGTGTCGCCGGCATGCTTGCGGTCGGTGGCCTGTCGATGATCGTTTCCGGTTTCGCGCCGATCCATGCCACCGCCAAGGGCTACAGCCAGGCGGATGTGGCGTTGCTGTTGTCGGCGATGCCGGTCGGCACGCTGATCCTGCAGATCCCGCTCGGCTGGATTTCAGACCGCACCGACCGGCGCTACGTGCTTGCTGGGGCTGCGGCGCTCGCGACCGTCGCCAGCGTGCTTGCCATCGTGTTCGACGGCGGCGCGCTGATCGCGCTGGTGGTGATCTACCTGATCTGGGACGGAGCGTCGGAATCGATCTACGCGCTCTCCAGCGCGCATGCCGCCGACCGCGCCGCCAAGGACGAGCTTCTGGCGCTGTCGAGCTCGATGCTGTTTGCCTGGTCGCTGGCCGGCTTCATCGTGCCCGGTATGGTTACCGCGCTTTCCGCCGTATTCGGCACCGCGACCTTCATCTATGTCGGCATCGTCATCGCTTCGGCCTTCTGCGCGTTCGTGCTGTGGCGCGTGACGGCGGGGCGGCCGACACCCGCGGCCACAAGCGGCAGTTTCGCGCCGATGTCGGCGCAGACGCCCTTGCCGGTGGAGCTCGCCTTCACGCCGGACGAGAAGCCCCGCCAGAATTGAACCGGCTACTGTTTGCGTACCTCCTGCGCCGGCACTTCCGGCGGCGGCAGCGGGATCGAGATGCCTTCGCTGTCGAAGGCCTGCTTGGCGCGCTTGGTCATGTCGATCTGGGTCGAGAAATAGTCGGCGGCCGATGTCCAGTAGCGCAAGGTGAGCGAAACGGTCGCGTCGCCGAGACTCGCGATGAAGGCGATCGGAGGCGGTTCGCGCCGGATGCGCTTTTCGGCGCCCGCGATGGCGAGCAGCGTCTTCTGGCCGCGGTCAATGTCGTTCCACGAGCCGATGCTCAAGGTCACGTCAGTCCGGCGCACGCCGTTGCGGGTGAAGTTGCGCACCGGCTGGTTCCACAAGGTCGAGTTAGGGGCCAGTATGTAGACGCCTTCAGCTGTGCGCAGCTTGGTGGCGAAGAGGCCGATCTCCTCGATCGTGCCGGCGATCGAGCCGACCTCGACATTTTCGCCGATGCGGAAGGGCCTCAGCGCCAGAAGCATGATGCCGGCGGCGATGTTCTGCAGCGTGCCTTGCAATGCCAGTCCGATGGCCAGGCCGGCAGCGCCGATCGCGGCGATGATGGAGGCCGTCTGCACGCCGAACTGGCCAAGCACCATGATGACGACGAGGATCAGGATGGCGTAACGCACGACCTGTGAGAAGAAATGCCGCAAGGTCTCGTCGAAGCCGTGAATATGGCCGAGACCGGCATAGATCGAGCGTTCGGCAAGCCCGGCGACCAGATAGCCGACAACCAGCAGGATCACGGCGCCGATGGCCGAGAAGGAATAGGAAACGATCAAGGTGCTGAGCTGCGCGAGCCCGGCCTGGATGGTGATGAGGGCGCTTTGCGGGTCGGTGGGCATGGCGGGGATCCCGTTGGTCGGTGCGCCGATAACCCACGCATCCAGGATCAGTTCCCGCTTTTCATACACTCCTAAAACGGCGATCCGGACCCCCGCGGCCCAGGCAAAAGGGGCCGTCGTCTTGAAACTGCAATGGAACTCTGCCTATCTAAGTGGCGTCACCTGATTTGCATGGTGATTTGGTTGTTCTTGTTGGGAAAGGAAACACACTGAGAACAGCACTGCGGAAGAAGGCTGATATCATGCCTTCGCCGGCCGGGATCAGCGGCAACGCCGCCGCGAGCCTCGCCATCGACACAGTCCTTGCCAGTCTGGAAGACTCCAAGGCCGAAAACATCGTCTCAATCGACATCCAGGGAAAATCGAGCCTCGGCGACTATATGGTCATCGCCTCGGGCCGATCGCACCGTCATGTCTCGGCTGTCGCCGATCATCTCCTCAAGGCGCTGAAAGATGCCGGTTTCGGCAATGCGCGCGTCGAGGGGCTGGCCAGCGCCGACTGGGTCCTGATCGATTCGGGCGACATCATCGTCCATGTCTTCCGTCCCGAAGTCCGCGAATTCTACAATCTCGAAAAGATGTGGCAGGCGCCGGACCTCGAGGAAGAGACCTTGCACTGAGCCTTGATCCGCATGCCGTGAACCATCACGGTAGGCGCTAGAAAAGCTCGCCGGGGCGAGGATGAAGATCATCGTTCATGCCGTGGGCCGGATGAAGACCGGCCCCGAGAGAGAACTCGCCGACCGCTATTTCGAGCGCTTCGCCAAGAGCGGGCCCGCGGTTGGGCTGGAATTTGCCGGAATTGTCGAGATCCCCGAAAGCCGCGGACAGAGCGCCGACGATCGCCGCCGCGAGGAAGCCCAGAAGCTGCAGGCCCAGTTGCAGGCCGGCAGCGTCCTCATCCTGCTCGACGAACGCGGCAAGTCGGTTTCGTCGGAAGACCTCGCCGGGCGCATCGGCCAGTTGCGCGACGGCGGCCGCAAGGCGCTGGTTGTCGCCATCGGCGGCGCCGACGGCCATGACAAATCATTACGCGAGCAGGCCGACCTGGTGCTGTCGTTCGGAGCGCTGACCTGGCCACACCAACTTGTGCGCGTTATGCTGGGCGAGCAGCTCTACCGGATTGCCACGATCCTGTCGGGCCATCCGTATCATCGCTCTTGATGAGGCTGCCCACAGCCTGGAACTTGGATAGCCCTCGGACTGCCACAGCAGAGGAATTCCATCAACTGTAGCAGATATTGACAATATTTGCGACGGTTCCATAATTGAGACGAGCGGGATCCTTGGCTCGTGGCAGCAGATAGCAGCATTCATGTCCGTGTCGGCGGTAAACTCCAGGCGCACCTGCAGCAGCAGATCGGCGAGAACGGCCTTTACGAGAATGCCAGTGAGTATATCCGCGCCTTGATCCGTCGCGATTTGCAGACCCGCGACGAAGCGTGGGACTGGCTGAAGAGGCAGCTTGAGCCAGGTCTGAGGGCTGAAGAGAGCGAATTCCGGTCCGTATCGGCCGAGGATGTTATTCGGCGCAATCAACGCCGAAGCCTATAGGCATGGCAGGGTATCTGTTCTATCCGCCAGCGGACGGAGCGCAGGATCGAATCTGGAGCGATACCGTCGAGAAATGGGGCGAGGCGCAGGCCATCCGCTATGTCACGGGCCTGCATCAGCACCTGCAGTTCCTTTCAGAAACACCGCCGCTCTTGCGAAAGCTCCCCGGTAATCTGGCGATTCCCGCGGATTTGAAAGTGGACGTCTATTTCAGCCACTATGGCCGCCTTTACGTGTTCTTCCGCAGGCTTTCCGGCGACCGGATTGGCGTCGTAAGCATCCTGCATGATCGAATGGATGTGCCAGTACGGCTGGCCGAGGATCTGCAGATCATAGAAGCGCGATCGGAAGACACGTAGCTATCCGGATTTCCGCCTCAATAACTCGACATTACGATTTCAGCGGGCGCTTCCAACATGGTTGATGGTTCGTTAACGAAGCGGCGGATAGGTTAGAGGCCTGATGTCTGAAGGCTGGTACCCGTTCACGCGCACCTGGCGCTGCCGCTGCGGCTTGACTCTTGTCGCCGCCGTGGTCGCGCTCGGGCCGGTCCGGGCGGCCGAGAACACGCTCGACACGGCGCCGGATCCCGATCAGAGCCGGGCCGAATACGAACAGGTTTCCAAGGAGATCACGCTCTCGTCGGAGCGGTTGGCCAAGCTCGCCGCCGATATCGCCTCGGTGCGCAAGGATTATGCCTCGATCACCGCGGCGCTCATTCAGTCGGCGATGACCGAGCAGAAGCTCGGCCAGGACATCGAGGACATCGGCGCCAAGCTCGAAGGGCTGAAGGACGAGGAACAGAAGCTGCGCGCTTCGCTTGCGGCGCGGCGCGACGTGTTGGCCGAGGTGCTCGGCGCGCTGCAGCGCATGGGGCTCAATCCGCCGCCGGCGATACTGGTCAAGCCGGAAGATGCGCTGTCGTCGGTGCGCAGCGCCATCCTGCTCGGCGCGGTGGTGCCGGAGCTGCGCCAGCAGACGGACCGGCTGATGGCCGATCTCAAGGAGCAGACAAGGGTGACGGCCTCGATCGAGGCGGAACGGGCGCGGCTCACCACCGCCGTAACCGACCAGACGGCGGAGAAGAAGCGGCTTACCATGCTGCTCGAAGCCAAGAAGAAGCTGCAAGCCGACACCCAAACGGCGATCGTGGCCGAACAACGGCACTCGCAGGAACTGGCCGCGAAGGCGAGCAGCCTCAAGGACCTGATCGCCTCGCTCGAAGCCGACAAGGCGCGTAAGGCGCAGGATCAGGCCAAGGCGGGCGAACGAAAATCGACCGACAGCGACACGACGGCCTCGACGACCGACCTTGCCGCGCTACCGGTGCCGGAGGCCAACCGCCTCACGGGATCGGCGCCCTTTTCGGCACTGCAAGGACAGATAGCTCTGCCGGTCATCGGCAAGATCAAGCGGCGTTTCGGCACCGACGACGGCAATGGCGCGGCGATGCAGGGCGACATGGTTGCGACACAATCGGGGGCCATCGTCACGGCGCCGGCGGATGGAAACGTGCTTTATGCGGGGCCGTTTCGCTCCTATGGTCAACTCTTGATCCTCAATGCGGGCGATGGGTATCATGTCGTCCTGGCGGGGATGAGCAGAATCAGCGTCGCGACGGGACAGTCGGTGCTCGCGGGAGAGCCGATCGGCGCGATGGGAGAGGCCCGGGTGGCAAGCACCTCGGCTTCGCGGAATGAAAATGCGACGTCGGAACTCTATGTCGAGTTCCGCAAGGATGGAAAACCCGTCGATCCGGCCCCATGGTGGGCGGATCGATTCTCTGGAAGGACGTGAAATGATGCGGAAACTGTCGCTTCTGTTTGCCGGCGCGCTGATGGGCGCATCGGCAATGAGCCTGGTCTATGGCGCACCGGGTTCGGCGGCGAACGCTGCGGGTTCGGAAACCTACAAGCAGCTGGCGATCTTCGGCGACATCTTCGAGCGCGTGCGCGCGAATTATGTGACACCGCCGGACGACAAGTCGCTGGTCGAGAACGCCATCAACGGCATGCTTGCGTCGCTTGACCCGCACTCCTCCTATATGAATGCCGAGCAGGCACAGGACATGCGCGTCCAGACCAAGGGCGAGTTCGGCGGCCTCGGCATCGAGGTCACGATGGAGAACGACCTCGTCAAGGTCATCACGCCGATCGACGATACGCCGGCCGCCAAGGCGGGCGTGCTTGCCGGCGACTACATCGCCAAGATCGACGGCGAGGAGGTTCGCGGCCTGACTCTCAACGATGCGGTCGAGAAGATGCGCGGCCCGGTCAACACGCCGATCAAGCTCACCATCCTGCGCCAGGGCGCCGACAAGCCGATCGAGCTGACGGTTGTGCGCGACATCATCAAGGTCAAGGCGGTGAAGTACCGGGTCGAGAACGACATCGGCTACATGAAGATCACCTCCTTCACCGAGAAGACCTATGACGATCTCGAGAACGCCATCGAGAACATCAAGAAGCAGGTGCCGAACGACAAGCTGAAGGGCTATGTGCTCGATTTGCGCCTCAATCCGGGCGGCCTGCTCGACCAGGCGGTGAGCGTGTCGGACGCTTTCCTCAAGCGCGGCGAAATCGTTTCGACCCGCGGTCGCGATCCGAAGGATGTCACCCGCTTCGACGCCAAGCCGAAGCAGGTCGACGACATCAACGGCAAGCCGATGATCGTGCTGGTCAATGGCGGTTCGGCGAGCGCCTCGGAAATCGTCGCCGGCGCGCTGCAGGATCTGCGCCGCGTCACGGTGGTCGGCACGCAGTCCTTCGGCAAGGGCTCGGTCCAGACCATCATCCCGCTCGGCGAGAATGGCGCGCTCAGGCTGACGACGGCGCTGTATTACACGCCGTCGGGCAAGTCGATCCAGGGCAAGGGCATCACGCCAGACATCAAGGTCGACCAGCCGCTGCCGCCTGACCTGCAAGGCCGCGACCTGACCCGTGGCGAATCCGATCTCAAGGGCCACATCAAGGGCGCCGACGAGAGCAAGACCGGCTCGGGCTCTGCCGCCTATGTGCCGCCGGATCCGAAGGACGACCTGCAGTTGATCTTTGCCGAGCAGCTGCTGCGCGGCGAGAAGACCGACCCGGCCTTCCCGCCGAACCCGGACAAGGCCGTGCTGAACCAGTAAAGCAGTCCGGCTCTGGCCGGCTGAGCGAAGCAATGCAATGCTGCCGGGACCGCGAGGTTCCGGCAGTTTGATTCGGGGCCGCGGTTGAGCGGCAGGCGTTTGGGGTATGGCGCCAGCGATTGTGAAGTTTACGCGCGATGTCACGAGAATGTGACATTCATCTAAGTGGCGTGCTTCCGGGGGAACTTAACTTGGCAGACATCGGCAAGGACATCGAACGCCCGCTCGGACAGACGCTTCGGCCCCAGCGCAAAAGCTCGCGCGGCATCAGTGGCGGTGCGCTTGCAGCGGCGGTGGCCGTGCTTGGCGTGATCGGCGTTTCCGGCACGATTGCATTGCGCGAAAAGCCGTTCCGTAAACCGCAAGAAGTGGCGGTTTCGACGCCGAAGGTCGTCGCTGCTCCCCCCGCACCCACGCCGCCTCCCACGCCGGCTCCGGTTGCCGCGGCGACGCCACAGGCCAGCACTCCGATGAAGAGCGGCGGGCCGCAGATCATTCACGTCCAGTCCGGGGAGGGCGACAACCGGCCGAAGGCAGCGATCGTCATTCGCGATCCCTCGACGCTCGGCCAAGACCTCAAGGTCGCGCATATCCCTGACAGGGCGCTGATCGAGGCAGGCGACACCGGCCCGCTGCCGATGCGCTCCGCCGACGGCAGACGGCCCTTCGACGTCTATGCGCGACCGTGGTCGGGCGCCCGCGGCGCGCGGGTGGCGATCGTCATCGGCGGGCTCGCCGTCTCGCAAACCGGCACGCAGGCGGCGATCGCCAAGCTGCCGGCCGAAGTGACGCTGGCCTTCGCGCCGCAGGGCAACAGCATCGGCCGCTGGATGCAGGCGGCAAGGCAAAGCGGGCATGAGATCGTCATGCAGGTGCCGCTCGAGCCGTTCGATTATCCAAACGTCAATCCCGGCCGCAACACGCTGACGGTCTCGGCCAGCCCGGACGAGAACCTGAAGAGCCTGCACTGGGCGCTGTCCAGGACCACGAACTATACCGGAGTCATGAACTATATGGGCGCGCGCTTCTCGGCCGACGCCTCGGCGATGGGGCCTTTCATGGCCGAACTCGGCAAGCGCGGCCTTGCCTATATCGACGACGGCTCATCCTCGCGCAGCGTCGCGCCTGACCTTGCGCTGAAGGACGGCGTGCCGTTCGTCGCCGGGGACATGGCGATCGACGCCGTGCAGGATCGCGGCGAGATCCTGAAGAAACTGGACAGCCTCGAAGCGACGGCGCGGGCCAAGGGCAGCGCGGTCGGCACCGGCTCCGCCTTCGACATCACCGTCGACACGGTGACGTCCTGGATTGCCGAAGCGAAGAAGCGCGGCATCGAGATCGTGCCGATCTCGGCGGTGGCGATCGATCCGCAAAAAGGCTAACGCTACCCGCCTCGCTGCACTCAATCCAGACCGCCGGAACCCTGACCCATGGCCAAGACGATCGATCCCGAAACGCTGCCTTACCGTCCCTGCGTCGGGCTAATGATCCTCAACAGAGCAGGCCTGGTCTGGGTTGGCCATCGCATCCCCGAGCCGGACAGCGAGTTCGCCGGCACCACGCAGCTTTGGCAGATGCCGCAGGGCGGCATCGACAAGGGCGAAGAGCCGGTCGAAGCCGCGGGCCGCGAGCTCTATGAGGAAACCGGCATGCGCAGCGTGTCGCTGCTTGCCGAGGCGCCGAGCTGGATCAATTACGACCTGCCGCCCCATCTGGTCGGCGTCGCCTTCAAGGGCCGCTATCGCGGCCAGACGCAGAAATGGTTCGCCTATCGCTTCGAGGGCGACGAAAGCGAGATCGAAATCAATCCGCCGCCCGGCGGCCATACCGCCGAATTCGATGAATGGGCCTGGCGGCCGATGCGGGAGCTGCCCGAGCTGATCGTGCCGTTCAAGCGAAAGGTCTATGAGCAGGTGGTGGCGGCCTTTCAGCACCTGGCTTCCTGACCAGCCGTCGTCGATCGCGGTTGTCGCGGCGGCCGCATGGCCGTATTGATTGCCGATGCATTGAACGGGGGTCGCCATGAACGACGACACCGGACGTGGGTTTCCGGCACATGATGCAAGCAAGGGTTCGATGGTGAGCGAGGCTGCGGCCGGCGCGATTCTGACCATCGATCTTGGCGCCATCCGGGAAAACTATCGCCGGCTGAAGGCGCGGCTGAATGGCGCTCGCTGCGCCGGCGTGCTCAAGGCCGGCGGGTACGGGCTTGGCGCCGCCCAAGTGGCCTCGGCGCTGGCGAAAGAGGGCTGCGACATCTTCTTCGTCGCGCTGCTCGGCGAGGGCATCGCCCTGCGCAACGCGATCGGGCGGGAGCCTGACATCTTCGTGCTGAACGGACTGCCTCCGGGTTCGGAACCGGAAGCCCTGGCGGCCGGACTTTGCCCGGTCATCAACAGCGTTTTGCAGCTGAAGGCCTGGCGCCAAGCCGCGGGGGGCGCAGGGCGGAGCCTGCCGGCTGCCATCCAGGTCGACAGCGGCATGGCTCGGCTCGGCATGGCGCCGGCGGACGTCGAGGCGGTCGCGGCAGAGGCTGGCGCCTTCGACGGCATCGACATCCGCTTCGTGATGAGCCATCTCGCCCGCGCCGACGAGCCGCTTCAGGCGGCGAACGAGAAGCAGCGGCTAGAATTCGACCGATTGCGCAAGATGTTGCCCGCCGCGCGCGCCTCGTTGGCCAACTCGTCCGGCATCTTTCTCGGGCCGGCCTATCGGTACGATCTCGCCCGTCCGGGAGCAGCGCTTTACGGCGTCAACCCGACGCCCCACGCACCCAACCCAATGCTGCCGGTGGTAAGGCTGCAGGCTAAGGTGGCGCAGACGCGGCGGGTCGGCGCCGGCACAGGAATCGGCTATGGCCATACCCGCCAAGCGGATGGGCCGCTCGATCTCGCGACCATTTCGCTCGGCTATGGCGACGGCTGGCACCGGCGCGCCGCTTCGGCCGCCTGGTTCGAGGGCGCGCGTTTGCCCTTCGTCGGGCGCGTGTCGATGGATTCGATCATCCTCGACATTTCCGCGCTTCCAGCAGGCCGGCTCAGCGAAGGGGACCTCGTCGAGCTCATCGGTCCATCGCAAAGTGTCGACGACGCGGCCGGCCACGCTGGCACCATCGGCTACGAGATACTGACCAGCCTGGGTGCGCGCTTTCACCGCCGCTACATCGGCAGTTGAGGCAGGCGCCTTGCTTGACAAGCCGGTGCTTCTCGGCAAGGTTCGGGCCATGAGCAACCTCGCTTGTTCCAGAATCTGCTTCAGGGTTTGCCCCATCGCGGGAGCGTAGCCCCGGCGTGGCCGCCAATGCCGGCGGTCGCGTGAACCGGGGCGTTTGAATTCCACATTTTCATCGAGCCTGCAGCCTTTGCGGCCGGGCTTTGTTTGCCGCCCTCAACGTGGCGGCTTGCGCGCATTCGGGCAACCGATGCGCCGGAATATGAGGTATGCCATGCATCCAGCAACGCAAGCGCGTTTCCGAAACACCATTCTTGTCAGCGCGGCGGATCACGACCGGCTGAGCAGCCTCGCCAGGGCCTTTCTCGACCGCGTACCCGACATGGCCGAGGACCTGCTTGCCGAGATGGATCGCGCCAGGGTCGCAAACGAGGCGGCAATGCCCGCCGACGTGGTGCGGATGGGCTCGACGGTGACGCTTCAGGATCCAGAGGGAGGCATTCAGACGGTGACGCTGGTCTATCCGGCAGAGGCCGACATCGCCGAAAGACGCATATCGGTGCTGACGCCGCTTGGAACCGCGCTGATCGGGGCGCGGTCCGGACGCACGGTTTCCTGGCGCAGCCGCGACAGCCGGGTCCTTTCGGCAACGATCGACGCCGTCGAACAAACGCGGAGGGCGCCATGACCACGACCGTCTACCGCCTCACCGCCAAGGACTTCGCGGTAATTGAGGCGATGCTGATGCGCCGCCGTGCGTTTGCCGATCCGATAGCGCCGATGCTCGAACGCAAGCTCACCGAAAGCCGCGTCATTGCGACGGGGGCCGTCGAGCCCGACCTCGCCACGCTCAATAGCCGGGTGATTTTCCGCGTCGGCGGCGGTTCGCCGCAAACGCGCACGCTGGTGCAGGCCGATGCATCCGCTCCCGTCGGCTCCGGCCTACCGGTCGTCACGTGGCACGGCCTCTGCCTGCTTGGCATGACCGCGGGCCAATCGGCGCTGGCCGCGCGGCTCGACGGTCCCGCCGAGGAGGTTCTTCTCGAGGATGTGGCCTATCAGCCGGAAGCCGCGCGGCGGGAAGCACAGGAGCGCGCCGCTGGACGACCTCGCCATGTCCTCAAGCTGGTCCACAGCGCGCCCGCCGCTGACTGGCCCCTTGGCGAGCGCGGCAAAATCCGGCAGACAGAAGGATCCGGGCCCTTCGGCGGCATGATCGGCCTTTGAGGGAGATAGAATGAAAGTCATCGTGCTGGGCGGCGGCGTGATAGGGGTCACCACCGCCTACTTCCTTACAGAGGCCGGTCATGAAGTGACCGTCTACGATCGCCAGCCAGGGCCGGCGCTCGAAACGAGCTTCGCCAATGCTGGCGAAGTGTCGCCGGGTTATGCCTCGCCCTGGGCCGGGCCGGGCATCCCGGTCAAGGCCATCAAATGGCTGTTGATGAAATACGGCCCGCTGGTGGTGCGGCCGGCTTTCGACCCGAACATGTGGTCCTGGCTCCTCAAGATGCTGCGCAACTGCACGGCCGAGCGCTATGCGCTCAACAAGTCGCGCATGGTGCCGTTGGCCGAATACAGCCGCGACACGCTGAAGGCGCTACGCGAGGCGACCGGAATCACTTACGACGAGCGGTCCAAAGGCACGCTGCAGCTCTTCCGCAAGCAGAAGCAGCTCGACGGCACCGGCGGCGACGTCGAGGTGCTGAAGAAATACGGTGTGCCTTACGAGATCCTCGACCGCGACGGCTGTATCGCGGCCGAACCGGCGCTCGGCGCTGTGCGCGAGAAATTCGTCGGCGGCCTCAGGCTTCCCGGCGACGAGACCGGTGACTGCAAGATGTTCACCGACAAGCTCGCGGAACTCTGCGTGGCGCGCGGCGTGACCTTCGAATACGGCTCGACCGTCCGGAAAATCGTCAGGAACCGCAACCGCCTTACCAATGTCCTTACGGATACCGGTTGGAAATCCGCGGACGCCTTCGTGATGGCGATGGGCAGCTATTCGGCGCAATTCATGCGCTTGCTCGGGCGGCCGATTCCTGTCTATCCGGTGAAGGGCTATTCGATCACCGTGCCGATCAGCAATGCCGAGGCCGCGCCGGTCTCGACCGTGATGGACGAGACCTACAAGGTGGCGATCACTCGGCTCGGCGACCGCATCCGCGTCGGCGGCACGGCGGAGATTTCGGGCTATGATCTTCGCCTGCATGAATCCCGTCGCCGCACACTCGAACATTCAGTCGGCGATCTCTTCCCCGGTGGCGGCGATCTCAAGGCGGCGAGCTTCTGGTGCGGCTTGCGGCCGATGACGCCGGACGGGCCGCCCTTGGTCGGACTGAGCGAGGTTGCCAATCTCTATCTCAACACCGGCCACGGCACGCTCGGCTGGACCATGGCGTGCGGCTCGGCCAAGGTGCTGGCTGACATCATGTCCAACCGGGTGCCGGAGATCAACGCGCGCGACCTCAGCCCCGAGCGGTATCTGAAGCCTATTTAAGCGCTCCGCTCGGTATGGAATCGAGACGGCGCTTCAATCCCTCAGAACGCCTCCCGGACCCATTTGGCGCTGAACAGCAGGCGGTAGGCCCAGCCGATCGTGACGTTGGAAGCGACTGGGCGCGAATGGGCAAGGTAGTCGTCATAGACCGGCTTCATACGGCGATAGAAAGCCGGATCGAGCACGACCATGCCGTTCTCCGAGTCATGGAAGAAGCTGCGGTTGTTGAGGTTGACCGATGAGATGGCGACCAGCCTTTCGTCGATCATCATGATCTTGGAATGCAGCACGACGTCGGGCGCCTTGAACTCGCGGATGTTGATGCGGTCGCCATATTTCTCGACGAACAGCTTGTTGAGCGCGGTGAGGAACCGGCCCCCGATATCGCCCTTAAGGTCGATGCGACCGACGACGTCGATCTTCACGCCCCTGGCCAGCGCCCGGTCGAAGGCCCGGGCGATATCGGGCGTCAAGTTCAGATAGGGATTGACGATCTCGATGCGATGCTCGGCGGTGTCGATCAGCTCGACGAAATAGGCCTCCAGCGCATGCCCGTCCTCATAGGGCACGGAAATGAAATGCCGCGCCACCCCGCGCGGGGCAGCTATGGAGCGAACCGGAACGGAGAACGGCCGCGACAGATTGGTGTCGGCGTCGCGCAGCCAGATCGTCGAGAGATGCGCGGCCAGCGTCTCGACGGTCGCCTGGTCGGCGATCTCGATGTCGAAGTCGCTCCAATTGGAATAGTAGTTCAGCGAGAAGCCGTCGGTCTTGCCGTATTGCTCGAGGTCCGGATAGCGGATCAGGTCGAGCGGTCGGTGGAACAGAAAGCCGTCATGGATGTTGCGTCCGCCGACGATGACGCGCGAGCGCCCAGGCTCTTCGGCCAGCGTCGTCAGCATCTTGATGTGATGGGTCTTGTGCAACTGTGAGATCTGCTCGTCGAACGGCGCGCCGTGATCGGCCTGCCAGCGATATTCCTGCAATTCGACATTGGGGAATTCCGATGCCAGCCGGTGCAGCATCGCATCGTCCTTCTCCCGCTCCAGCACGTCGGTGACCAGGACGCGCACCTTGGTGCCAAGCGCAGCGTGATGGCGGATCAGCCGCTCCATGACGCGCCCGGAGAAATCCGCCTTGAACTCCAGCGACGACAGGTAGATCAGCCTGAGTTTCCGAGCGCTGGAGAAATCGAGCGGCATCTCGGGGTCGGCTTTGTCGAGGGCGCTGTCGGGCAGCCTCTTGCCGAGCAGGGCCTCTACCTTGGCGTTGAATCCGTCGCGCGACTTGCGCAGCAGGATCGGCGATCCCAGCGGCAGCGCGCAGGACTGCGACAGCCAGCGGCTCGCATAAAAGACGCGGTCGAGTTCCTCCATCCCCGCCGGGTCGGGCACCGGGCAGCGATCGTAGCGGCTGTCCAGAGCCGTGGTCCAGGGATCGGCGGTTTCCTCGCGCAGCAAGGTCAACGGCGCGCCGGCCGGCGCCAGGGTGGAGCCGACGCGCAGATCGCAGCGGGTCAGCGCCTGGTCAGGAAACAGGCTGACGGATGTTTCGGCGACCGGAAGGCTCAAATGGAATGGCGAGGCCCCCGCGACGGTGGTGGATCGGCCCGATGCGCGGATCGCGAGCGGGCCGTTGCAGGTGCCGCCGATGTCGACTGGCTGTTGGCCTGCCTGGCGCAGCACAATCTCGACCGAGCGCGCCTGCAAGCCGGAGAAGCTGAAGATCTTGGGCGCCAAGGGCCGCGCAGCGGCATCGAGATAGAGGGTCTGCCGCGACATGCGCCAGCGCCCGACGAAATGGCCTTGGCCCGGCTTGCCTTGCGTCGGCGCGAGCTCGGTGTCGTCGAGCGGTCTGGCCAGCCGTTGCAGTGCCGGATAGGTCGCATGGAAGCCGCTGTTCTGGACATCGCGCCAATCGCGGCCGAAGCGGCCGGTGCCGTTGGCGCGGTCGAGCGCATCGAGGCGGCTTTGGGCGAGCAGCGCCTGGAATTCTCTTTCGTAGGCGCTGTTGCCGTCGCTGGCGAAGTAATGGGCCGTGGCGATGCCGTCGCCGCTGCTATCCGCCGAGACGGGCAGGCGGTCGCAGGCGTCGTCGCCCGGAAAGAAGGCGCAAGCCGAAGGTCCGGGCATGCCGCCGCAGCCGGCCAGCACCGTCAGCGCCAGTCCAAGCAATGCCTTGGCGACGGCAGGCCTGACGTTCATCCGGCTGCCCCTTTCATGGCTTTGAGCTGGGCGGGGTCGCGTGGCGGCAGAAAGCCTTGGGGAAAAATCCTGCAGACGGGAACAGCGAAAGTGGCGATCAGCAATTCCGCTTCGTTGCGCATCTTGCGCGGCGCCGTCCTGTCGTCGCGAATCCTTCTGGCGGAAGCGACGAGCGCGCCGTCGCAGTCGCAGTGATTGTGTCTTGCAATGTAGCACGCATCATGGATCCGGCAGGCGGCATCGAGGCGGTCGACAGGCCTTGCCGACAGGTCGCCGGTGCGTGTGCCCGGGCCGCAATAATTGCCGATGATGAAGGGCGAGGGCCGCGACATGGCGTAGCGTACCGGCTTCGGCAGTTGTGCTTCCGGAACCTTCGCCCAGGGATTGGCGCAGTCCGACAGGAAAAGCAGCGGAAGAATGGCAAGAACGGCTCGCATTTCTCCCACCGGCGTTTCGAAGATTGTCCCTAGAGCGTTTCATCGTTTCACGGAAACGGCGAACCGCTCTATCTCTTTGTTCCGACGCAATTCCCAGAATTTCTCAGGCGTCCGGTCATGGCATGACCAGGCGCGCTGGTGCCACAGTGGCTGAATTTGTGGCGGAGGCAAGGCGGCACGACCAACTGCCTGTGATAAGATCGGCGGCAGCGAGGGGACTTTGGAATGCATCTTTTTCCATTGGCGGCGACCGCATATCTGGCCTGTGCCGCGGCTGCGCTTGCCGCGGACAAGACTGTTCACGACAAGACCGTTCACGATAAGGAACACGGCTTTTCGCTGACATATCCCGAGGAATGGGCGAGCGAAACCGCCTTTGACAATACCATCCGGCTCAAGATCAAATCCGGCGAAAAAGGCCTGACCTGCAGGGTATCGCAAAATGCCTACGACCCGACCGCCCCGGACAATCCGCCTGATGTCAGGGCGTTCATGGAGAAAGACTGGCAGATTAGCAACTGGCAGACCACGGTAGGCGTGGCTTATCGATCGGCCAGCTTCAGCCAGGACAGGCTGGCGCATTTCCCGGACGGCTACCCGGTGCGGATCGCCGACATGGACTTCCACTATGCCGATGAGAACGTCAGCTTCTACGGCCATTCCCGCATCGCGCTGACGCTGCGCAGCTCGCATTACGGCTTCATCGATTGCGGGGTCACGGGCGACAGCGCCGACGAGGCGGCGCGCACATGGGCGCCGCTTGCGGATCAGGCCGACAAGATCGTGAACTCGTTCGTGCTCGACGCGGATTAGACGAAAAGACCGCGTTCCCGCTCCACCGCCTTGGTGATGAAGTTGGCGACCAGCTGGACGCGGCGCAGCGGCCGCACCGATTCGTGATAGACCAGCCAGTAGGCGCGCCGGATGGGCGCGACGATGTCGACCGGCACCAGCTCCGGCATCGAACGGGCGACGAAAGTGTGCAGGATGCCGATCCCGGCTCCGGAGCGCACCGCTTCGGCCTGGCCCAGCGCCGAGGAGATCGCGAAGCTGGTGCGCCATTCGGGGCTGAACTCGGCGGCATAGTCGAGCGAGGGGCTGACGATGAGGTCCGGCACATAGCCAATCAGGGTGTGCCGGGAGAGTTCCGCCGGCGTTCTGGGCAGGCCGTTGGCCTCCGCATAGGCGCGGGACGCGAAGAGGCCGAGCGTATAGTCGACCAGCTTGCCCGCCACCAGCCGGCCTTCAGTCGGCCGTTCGACGGTGATCGCGATATCGGCTTCGCGCCTGGACAGCGAGAAGGAGCGCGGCACCGGCACCAGCTGGATGGTGAGCTCGCGGTGAAGCGCGGTGATCTCACCCAGGCGCTTTGCCAGGAAGGCGACGCCAAATCCGTCGGGCGCGCCGATGCGAACGGTTCCCGAAACATCGTCGCCCTCGCCGGCAATGGTCGCGCGCGCGGCGATCATATCGCCTTCCATGCGCTCGGCGATGTCTAGGAAGCGCTCGCCGGCCGGCGTCAACTCGCTGCCGGTGGTCAGACGGCGGAAGAGCTTTGTGCGCAGCGCCTCCTCGAGCGCGGCGATGCGGCGAGAGACGGTCGCGTGGTTGAGCTCCAGGCGCTTGGCCGCGCCGAGGATCTGGCCGGCACGCGCCACGGCGAGGAAGATGCGGACGTCATCCCAGTTCATAGGAAATCCCCCGGCGACAGGCGCACCTGCCATTTGCGACAATTAATGCACACTCCGCTGTTGCTGTCTATTTTCCGCACAACGGTTGCGTTTTGGCTCGCGTTGCCATCGCCGCCACAAAGGCGGACAATGGCATCATCACCAAGATCAGGGAGAGAAACATGATCGAATACGGTCATTTCATCGGCGGCAAGCGCGTCGCCGGCACCAGCGGGCGCAAGCAGGATGTGATGCAGCCGATGGACGGCTCCGTGCGCGGCACGGTGGCGCTCGCCTCGCAGGCGGAACTGCGCGCCGCGGTCGAGAACGCCAAGGCCGCGCAGCCGAAATGGGCAGCCACCAACCCGCAGCGCCGCGTGCGCGTGCTGATGAAGTTCCTCGAACTGGTCCAGCGCGACTATGACGAGCTGGCCGACATCCTGGCGCGCGAGCACGGCAAGACCATCGCCGATGCGCGCGGCGACATCCAGCGCGGCCTTGAAGTGGTCGAGGTCTGCATCGGCGCGCCACATATGATGAAGGGCGAGTTCACCGACGGCGCCGGCCCCGGTATCGATGTCTATTCGATGCGCCAGCCGCTCGGCGTCGTCGCCGGCATCACCCCGTTCAACTTCCCGGCCATGATCCCGCTGTGGAAGATCGCCCCGGCCATCGCCTGCGGCAACGCCTTCGTCCTGAAGCCCTCGGAACGCGATCCGGGCGTGCCGATCCGCATCGCCGAGCTCTTCATCGAGGCCGGCCTTCCAGCCGGTATCCTCAACGTCGTCAACGGCGACAAGGAAGTGGTCGACGCCATCCTCGACGATCCGGACATCAAGGCCATCGGCTTCGTCGGCTCGACGCCGATCGCGCACTACATCTATTCGCGCGGCACGGCATCGGGCAAGCGTGTGCAGTGCTTCGGCGGTGCCAAGAACCACATGATCATCATGCCCGACGCCGACATGGACCAGACAGTCGATGCCCTCATCGGCGCTGGCTACGGCTCGGCCGGCGAACGCTGCATGGCGATCTCGGTAGCGGTCCCGGTCGGCAACGAAACCGCCAACCGGCTGATGGAAAAGCTGGTGCCGCGTGTGGAAAGCCTGAAGGTCGGCCCGTCGACGGATTCTTCCGCCGACTTCGGCCCGCTGGTGACGGCACAGGCGCTGGAGCGCGTGAAGGGTTACGTCGATATCGGCGTCAAGGAAGGCGCCAAGCTCGTCGTCGACGGCCGCGGCTTCAAGATGCAGGGGTATGAGAACGGCTACTATATGGGCGGCTGCCTGTTCGACAACGTCACCGCCGACATGCGCATCTACAAGGAAGAAATCTTCGGGCCGGTGCTCTCGGTGGTGCGCGCGCCGCGCTACGAGGATGCCATCAAGCTCGCCAATGATCACGAAATGGGCAACGGCGTCGCCATCTTCACCCGCGACGGCGACGCGGCGCGTGACTTCGCCAGCCGTGTTCAGGTCGGCATGGTCGGCGTCAACGTGCCGATCCCGGTTCCGATCGCCTATTACACCTTCGGCGGCTGGAAGGCGTCGTCCTTCGGCGACCTCAACCAGCACGGCCCGGACGCGTTCCGCTTCTACACCAAGACCAAGACGGTCACCTCGCGCTGGCCGTCCGGCATCAAGGATGGCGCGGAATTCGTCATTCCGACGATGAACTAGCCGGACGGTTTCCTGTTTGCGCGTCCTCGCCTTCGGCTGCGGGCGCGCGGCAGGCATCAAGGATGGCGCGGAATTCGTCATTCCGACGATGAACTAGCCGGACATCTCCGGACCGGCATTGAGAAAGCGCGGGCGCCAACCGCGCTTTCTTTTTATGCTGCGTCGGCCTCTCACTTGTCGGTTCCGTGTCCAACCCCAGGTGCATTTCAAGAACGGCAGGTCGAGTGCGTATCCGCATCTTCTAAAATTCCATCGCCGTGTGATGGAACCAACAGACCGGTATCCGCCTTAGGCTGTATTCCTGCCATTCGTGCAGGCAACCGAACAGCGCCGGTTCAAGCCGGGGTTCTCGTCTGGCGCGAGGAGGTGTCAGATGACACGATTTGTTGTGGCGACACTGTTGGCGGCGGCGGCGATCACCCTTGGAGCCGCCCCGGCAAGCGCGGCGGCGCAATGCGCGCCGCGCGCGGACATCATCAAAGCGCTCGGAGACAAATTCCACGAAAGCGAGGCCGGGCGCGGGCTGATCAATCCGAACGTCGTGCTCGAGATCTTCGTCTCCGATCAGGGCAGCTGGACGGTGCTGGCCTCCGACACCAAAGGCCAGAGCTGTGTGCTTTCGGTCGGCGAAGGCTGGGACAGCCGGTCAATTACCGCGGCGATGCCGGGCGCTTGAGCCATCCGGAGATATCAGACAGCGCGCTAGGAAGTCATCGCCTGGAGTGGACTTACCGCATCGCGGCCACCTCGGCGTGGGAGCGCAGCAGCGCGATCAATTTCTTGGCGTCTTTGGCGGCGCCTTCCTCGTCGCCGTCGAGGATGGAACGGATCAGCGCGACATGATGCTCGGCTGATTCGGCGAGGCCGGTGTCGGCTTTATAGCGGAACCAGAAGCGGCGGCTGTGGCTCTGCAGGGGGGCGGCGACACGCGCCGCGAAGGGGTTGTCAGCGGCGATGGCCAGCGCCTCATCGAGCGCCTTGTCGGCCTGGATGAAGGCAAGCACGTTGCTCGAGATCACCGCCTTCTGCATGGCCAAAGCCGCCTCGTGAAACAGGTCGGCGGCCTCGCGGGTGACGAAGCGGGCGGCCGAGCGCGCGAGCACGACCTCGATGCCGCGCCTGGCATCGAGGACCCGCAGCCAGTCGCCGGCGTGAAGCGGCGCGACCGCGATGCCGGCGCGGGGCCTGATGTCGAGAAGTCCCTCCCAGGCCAGCCTCTGGATTGCCTCGCGCACAGGGGTGCGTCCGAGACTTAGGCGATCGATCAGGGCGCCTTCCGTGACGAAGCTCGATGGCGCCAGCTCGAGCGTGACGATCATGTGCTCCAGCGCGCGATAGGCCTTGGTCGCGGCCGGCTCGAAAGCGGCATTCGTATCAGCGGATATCAGCGGGGAGATCAAAAGCAGGCTCCTGATATATTTTTCATATATCATAGCGGATTCAGCGTTGACACGCCAATTCTTAATAGATATACGCCTGATATATCAGAGGAGAAAGAACCATGTGGACCGGAGTTTTCCCAGCAGTCACGACCAAATTCACCGCCGACGACCGCCTCGACCATGCCGAGATGGAGCGCTGCTACGGGCTGCAGATGGAGGCCGGCTGCGACGGCATCATCGTGTGCGGATCGCTGGGCGAAGGCCCCATGCTGGCGCCTGACGAGAAGATCGAGGTGCTGAAGAGGGCGCAGAAAGTCGCCGGCAAGAAGCCGGTGCTTTTGACCGTCAACGAGCCCGCCACCCGCGAGGCGGCGAGCATCGCGCGCCGCGCCGCCAAGGAAGGCGCCGACGGTCTGATGGTGGTGCCGAGCCCGATCTATCACACCAATCCGCAAGAAACGGTCGGCGCCCTTCGGGCGGTCGCTGAGGCGGGCGACCTGCCGGTGATGATCTACTCCAACCGGCTCGCCTATCGCGTCGACGTCACCGTCGATCTGATGGAGGAACTGGCGGCCGACAAACGCTTCGTCGCCATCAAGGAATCCTCTGACGACATCCGCCGCTCGACCGAGATCATCAACCGCTTCGGCGACCGCTACGACCTCTTCACCGGCGTCGACAATCTCGCCTTCGAGGCGCTGTCGGTCGGCGCCACCGGCTGGGTCGCCGGCCTCGTCACCGCCTTCCCGCGCGAGACCGTCGCGATCTACCAGCTGATGCGGCAGGGTCGCCGCGATGAGGCGCTGGCGATCTACCGCTGGTTCCGGCCCTTGCTCGACCTCGATGTCTCGACCTATCTGGTCCAAAACATCAAGCTTGCCGAAGTGCTGGCGATCGGTACGAATGACCGGGTGCGCATGCCGCGCCAGCCGCTCTCCGGCGAACGCCGCAAGGCGGTCGAGAAGATCGTCCGGGACGCGCTGGCGATGCGGCCGACGCTGCCGCCGCTCCAGACGTCTTCTCGGTCGTCGGAAAGATTGGTGGCGGCCGAATAAGAGGTAGCATTCGCGTGCCGGGAAATTCCGAGGAGGGGCGCCGCCCATCATCCGCCCTTCGGGCACCTTCTTCCCGCCAACGGGGAGAAGGTGAAGACATCGCCATCATCGGTGGCGGCATCATCGGCATCTGCGCGGCGGCCCTGCTCTCGGAGGCGGGGCGCAGCGTCACCGTCTTCGACCGTACCGGCGTCTGCGAGGAGACGAGCTCCGGCAACGCAGCCGCCTTCGCCTTCTCCGATGTGCTGCCGCTGGCGCATAAGGGGATGATCCGGCAATTGCCGAAATGGCTCGCCGATCCGCTCGGGCCGTTGGCCATTCCGCCGGCCTATCTGCCGAAACTACTGCCCTGGCTGATCCGCTTCTGGCGGGCGGGCGCGGCGAAGCATTACGAGGCGAGCCTGGCAACGCAGGCCGGCATGATGAAGCTCGCCGAGGCCGAATGGCTGGGCCTGCTCGATCGCTCCGGCACGCGGCCGATGCTGCGCGAGGACGGCTCGCTGGAATTCTACGAGAGCGAGGCGGAATTCCGCGCCTCGCTGCCGGGCTGGGCCGAGCGCCAGCGGTTCGGCATCGGCTTCCGCCATGTCGAGAGCGAAGAGATGGCCGCGCTTCAACCAGGTCTTTCGCCGCGCTTCGTCAAGGGCACCTTCGTGCCGGGCTGGAAGACGGTCGCCGACCCCAAACTGCTCGGTAAGGCGGTCTGGGCCTATGCGGAAAAACTCGGCGCCCGTTTCGAGCATGCGCAGGTCGAACGCGTGGAGGCGGGCGCGAACGGTGCGACGATCGTGCTGGCCGATGGCACACGGCGAAAGGCAAGCAAGCTTGTGATCGCCGCCGGAGCCTGGTCGCATCTCCTGGCGAAGAACCTCGGCGACCGCATCCCGCTCGAAACCGAGCGCGGCTACAACACGACGCTGCCGGCGTCGGCCTTCGACGTGAAGCGGCAGCTGATCTTCTCGGGACATGGCTTCGTCATCACGCCACTGGAAACGGGCCTGCGCGTGGGCGGCGCCGTCGAGCTGGGCGGCATCGAGCGGCCGCCAAATTTCGCGCGATCCAGGGCCATGCTGGAAAAAGCAAAACGTTTCCTGCCGGGGCTCGACCCGTCAGGCGGCCGCGAGTGGATGGGCTATCGCCCGTCGCTGCCGGATTCGCTGCCGGTGATCGGCGCAGCGCGCGCGCCAAATGCCTATTACGCTTTCGGCCACGGCCATCTTGGCCTGACCCAATCGGCCGCGACCGGCCGCTTGATCCGCGATCTCGTTCTCGGGCAGACTCCGCCGCTCGATCTCACCCCGTTCCGCGCGCAACGGTTCTGAAAGTCAGGAACAGTCCATGGCCAAGAAATCCTTCTTCTGCATCGACGGCCACACCTGCGGCAATCCGGTGCGTCTTGTCGCCGGCGGCGGGCCGTTGCTCGAGGGCTCGACGATGATGGAGCGGCGGGCGCATTTCCTCGCCGAATATGACTGGATCCGCACCGGCCTGATGTTCGAGCCGCGCGGCCATGACGTGATGTCGGGCTCGATCCTCTATCCGCCGACGCGCGAGGATTGCGACATCGCAATCCTGTTCATCGAGACATCGGGCTGCCTGCCGATGTGCGGTCACGGCACCATCGGCACGGTTACCATGGCGATCGAGCACGGGCTGGTGAAGCCGAAGACGCCGGGCGTGCTCAGGCTCGATACGCCGGCCGGCCTCGTCATTGCCGAGTACAAGCAGGTTGGCGAATATGTCGAGGAGGTGCGCATCACCAATGTGCCGTCCTTCCTCTATGCCGAAGGCCTCACCGTCGAGTGTCCGGTGCTCGGCCAGATCAGCGTCGACGTCGCCTATGGCGGCAATTTCTACGCCATCGTCGAGCCGCAGAAGAACTACCGGGACATGGCCGACTATACGGCGGGCGACCTCATCGCCTGGAGCCCGGTCGTGCGCCAGCGCCTCAACGAGAAATATTCCTTCGTGCATCCGGAGAATCCCGGCATCAACCGGCTCTCGCACATGCTGTGGACGGGCAAGCCGAGGAACGCGGAGGCCGATGCGCGCAACGCCGTCTTCTATGGCGACAAGGCGATCGACCGCTCGCCCTGCGGCACCGGTACCTCGGCGCGCATGGCGCAGCTTCATGCCAAGGGCAAGCTCAAGGAAGGCAACAGTTTTGTCCACGAATCGATCATCGGCTCGCTGTTCAAGGGCAGGGTCGAAAAAGAGGTCAGCGTGGCGGGCAAGCCGGCGATCATTCCCTCGATCGGTGGCTGGGCACGGATGACCGGGCTCAACACCATCTTCATCGACGACCGCGATCCGTTCGCGCATGGCTTCATCGTGACGTGATCGTCAGCAGAATATCCAACCGCCTTGCGGTCAGGCCTCGGCTTTGACCGAAACCTGATCGCGGAACCATTCGGCGAACTTGGCCTCGGCAGACGAGGGCTGCGCCGACATCGTCAGGAAATATCCCTTGTCGTCGTCGGTCGAAATATCGGAGAGGACCACGAGATCGCCGCGCCTGAGCTCTTCGCGAAAAACCTCGACCGGGCACAATGCCACGCCGTGCCCGGCGATGACCGCGGTCGCCAGTATGTTGAAATCGGCAAACACTGGGCCGCTCCCGACATCGCGCCCTTCGACCCCGGCCTTGGAAAGCCATTCCTGCCAGCCTTGGCGCGTCTCGTCATGCAACAGGTCCGCCGCCGCGATGGCCGCCGCCGTTTCCAGCCGCCCCTTGCGCGCAAGATAGTGCGGGCTGCAGGCAGGCCGGCTTATGCGGGAAAACAGCTTGAGGCTCGTGACATGCGGCGAGGGATCGGCGCCGAGGGTGATCAGGATGTCGTTGTCGTCCTCGAGCCGATCCTCGGCCTTGGCGTAGGCCACACGGATCGCGATCTCGGGATGGCGCACCGTGAAATCCGATAGGCGCGGCACCAGCCAGCGGCTGGCGATCGAGGGAATGCAACCCACCGACAGCGATGCCTGGGCGGCGTTTCTGCGAATACGGCGGCAGGTCGCGCCCAACTCCGTCAGCGCCGCGCTCGCGGACGCCTGCAGGATCAGCCCGGCTTCCGTCAGGCGCACCTTGCGGGCGTCGCGATGGAACAATGCGGCGCCGAGCCATTCCTCCAAGCGCCTTATCTGATGGCTGATGGCAGGGTGGGTGACATGCAGTTCCTCGCCAGCGGCGGAGAAACTGAGATGGCGAGCGGTCGCCTCGAAGGCTCGGATCGCATTCAACGGCAGATAATCCATCTGTAAAATTCTCTAACAGAAGAAGCCAAAATCCGTCATTTGAAGCACGGCGAAACCTGCGTCATTGATCTGCATGGCGGCGCAAAATCTAACCGGGCGGGACCAAAAAGTCGATGCCTGCTGCCGAATTCGAGGCGCACTGCCGCTTCTCAATCCTGGTTTCGTGGAAAGACAACAATGTTCACCAGACAATTGGCCGATGTAGAAAAAACTGACTTCTTCGTCGATTGGGGCAACGGCACCAGCCATCGGCTGCTGACACAGCAGGACGGCATGGGCTTCACCATATGTCACACGGTGGTGCGCGCCGGCAGCGAATCGCGACTGCAGTACCGGCGGCACCTGGAGGCCTGCTACTGCATCTCCGGCAGCGGCGAGGTCGAGGACATGACCGGCACCGTCCACCGCGTCGAACCGGGCACCGTCTACGTGCTCGATGCCCATGACGACCATTTCCTGCGCGCCGACGGTGCCGGCGACATGGTGCTGGTGAGCGTCTTCAATCCGCCGCTCAAAGGCACTGAAAAGCACAGTCTCCATGGAGAAGGAGGCTCTGCTTACTGAGACGTCGCTTCGACGTTTCCTGTTGTGGCGCGGCGCCCTGGCCGAAGGGCGCCGCATCGTCACATGCCCGTCACAGATGACTGAATCCTGACCCAGGGGAAGGTGCGATGGCGGGAAACGGAGTGCTTCGGTTGACGCAAAGATTCTCCTCATCAACTTATTTTGACGCCGATTTCTTCGACGAGAGGCCCATCATAAGGTTGAATCGTCAAAGACATTGCGTTGTGCCAATGCTAGGGTCCGCGATAGTCCAGGGGTCGGGTGCGAAAAAGCGGGCAATCGGACGGCGTGCTTCCAAACCACGCAGAGCGATTGAAAAATCACGTTGCAATCCGGGCTCGAAACTTTACGACTAGGGGAAATACGAAAAGGAGTGCGATCCGGAAACGGGCGACATTCCAGGGGAGCCGCATAAATATGCAGTACTTCGTCCAGCAGCTTATCAATGGGCTGACGCTGGGATCTATCTATGGGCTGATCGCGATCGGCTACACGATGGTCTACGGCATCATCGGCATGATCAATTTCGCCCATGGCGACATTTTCATGGTCGGCGCCTTCACCGCGCTCATCGTCTTCCTCATCCTCGGCGCATTGTTCTATTCGGTGCCGGTCGTGGTGGCGCTTCTGATCATGATGATCGTGGCGATGCTTCTGACCAGCCTCTACAACTGGACGATCGAGAAGGTGGCCTACCGGCCGCTGCGCGGTTCGTTCCGGCTGGCGCCTCTGATCACCGCCATCGGCATGTCGATCGCGCTCTCCAACTTCGTGCAGGTCACGCAGGGTCCGCGCAACAAGCCGATCCCGCCGCTGGTCAGCCAGGTCTATACGATCGACGGCATCAGCATCTCGCTGAAGCAGATCATCATCGTGATCGTAACCATCGCGCTGCTCGCGGTCTTCTGGTACCTGGTCAACAGGACTGCGCTCGGCCGCGCCCAGCGCGCCTGCGAGCAGGATCGCAAGATGGCGGCGCTGCTCGGCATCGACGTCGACCGCACCATCTCCATCACCTTTATCATGGGCGCCGCCCTTGCCGCCGTCGCGGGCACGCTGTTCCTGATGTATTACGGCGTCGTGGTGTTCTCGGACGGCTTCGTGCCGGGCGTGAAGGCCTTCACGGCGGCCGTGCTCGGCGGCATCGGCTCGCTGCCCGGCGCGGTGCTAGGCGGGCTCTTGATCGGCTTCATCGAAAGCATGTGGTCGGCCTATTTCTCGATCGACTACAAGGACGTCGCCGCGTTCTCGATCCTGGCGATCGTGCTGATCTTCCTGCCCTCCGGCATCCTCGGCCGGCCTGAAGTCGAAAAGGTCTGATCCTCATGGCCGCTACCGTGTCATCGGAGCGCGACACCGTCGCTACTCCCGTCCAGCGTGCTTTTCGCGAAGCGTTCTATGCAGGCGCCATCTCGCTTGGCCTGTTCGTGCTGTTCATCGGCCTCAGGACCGACCAGAACATCAGCAACGAGCTCATCCTGGTGCAGCGTTGGTTGCTGCTGGCCATCGTCGTCATTGCCGTTACCGTCGGCCGGTTCCTCTATGTCGCTTACGCGGTCCCGGCGATGGAGCGGTCGAAGGCCGAGAAGGGCGCGGCACCGGCGGTCGTCGCCCAGCCGGGCTTCATCAAGCAGAACTTCAACAGGATCGGTCTAGTCATCCTGCTCCTGTATCCCGTGGCGATGGTCCTTCTGTTCGGCTTCCAGGGGTCGCTGAAGTGGGTCGACAATTTCGGCATCCAGATCCTGATCTATGTGATGCTGGCCTGGGGCCTCAACATCGTGGTTGGGCTGGCGGGCCTGCTTGATCTGGGCTACGTCGCCTTCTATGCCGTGGGCGCCTATGCCTACGCGCTGCTCGGCACGCATTTCGGCCTGTCGTTCTGGATCCTGTTGCCGGCCGCCGGCTGCATGGCGGCTTTCTGGGGCGTCATGCTCGGCTTCCCGGTTCTGAGGTTGCGCGGCGATTATCTGGCCATCGTGACCCTTGCCTTCGGCGAGATCATCCGTCTTGTGCTTATCAACTGGCGCGAGGTGACCAACGGCTCGGCCGGTATCTCGGGCATTCCGAAGGTCTCTTTCTTCGGGTTGATGTCGTTCAACGTCTCGGACCCTAACTACATCGCCAAGGTTCTGCACATTGCCCAATCGGGAGCCTACTACAAGATCTTCCTCTACTATCTCGCCCTGGCGCTCTGCCTGCTCACCGCCTTCGTCACCATAAGGCTTCGCCGCCTGCCGGTGGGACGCGCCTGGGAAGCGTTGCGCGAAGACGAGATCGCCTGCCGCTCTCTCGGCATCAACACCACCACCACCAAGCTGACGGCGTTCGCCACGGGCGCCATGTTCGGCGGTTTCGCCGGCTCGTTCTTTGCTGCAAGGCAGGGCTTCGTCAGCCCCGAATCCTTCGTCTTCCTGGAATCGGCGATCATCCTTGCTATCGTCGTGCTCGGCGGCATGGGCTCGCTTGGGGGCATTGCGGTGGCGGCGCTGGTGATGATCGGCGGCACCGAGATCCTGCGCGAGCTCGACTTCCTCAAGGCGGTGTTCGGCCCTGATTTCACGCCGGAACTCTATCGCATGCTTTTGTTCGGCATGGCCATGGTGATCGTCATGCTGTGGAAGCCGCGCGGTTTCGTCGGCAGCCGCGAGCCGACAGCTTTCCTCAAGGAGCGAAGAGCGGTCTCAGCCTCCTTCACGAAGGAGGGCCACGGCTGATGAACGCGGAAGCTTCCATGAATAACGTCATCCTGCAGGTCGACCATCTTTCGATGAAGTTCGGCGGGCTGGTCGCCATCGGCGATCTGTCATTCCAGGCCAAGCGCGGCGAGATCACCGCGCTGATCGGTCCCAACGGCGCCGGCAAGACAACGGTGTTCAACTGCATCACCGGTTTCTACAAGCCTACCGAAGGCATGATCACGCTCAACAAACGTGACGGCTCGACCTATCTGCTCGAGCGCCTGCCCAATCACGAGATTCCGGCGCGCGCCAACGTGGCGCGCACTTTCCAGAACATCCGCCTGTTCTCCGGCATGACGCTCTTGGAGAACCTTCTGGTCGCGCAGCACAATAAGCTGATGAAGGCCTCGGGTTATACCTTCCTCGGCTTGTTCGGCTTCCCGAGCTATCGCCAGGCATCGGCCGAATCGATCGAGCTCGCCAGGCACTGGCTGGAAAAGGCCGACCTCGTCGATCGCGCCGACGATCCGGCCGGCGATCTGCCCTATGGCGCGCAGCGACGCCTGGAAATCGCGCGCGCCATGTGCACGGGGCCGGAGTTGTTGTGCCTGGACGAGCCGGCCGCCGGCCTCAACCCGAAGGAATCGGCGGCGCTCAACGACCTGCTGATGGACATCAAGAACAACACCGGCACGTCCATCCTGCTCATCGAGCACGACATGTCGGTTGTCATGCAGATTTCCGATCACGTCGTGGTGCTCGAATACGGCCGCAAGATTTCCGACGGCAATCCGCAATCGGTCCGCACCGATCCGCGCGTCATCGCCGCCTATCTCGGCGTCGATGACGAAGAGGTCGAGACGGTGCTGACCGAAGTCGGCGACGAGGATGTCATCGAGCAGCTCGATACGGGTCCCGACTCCGCGCATGGCCCGGGCAACTCCGCTTCGATGATGGCGGGGCCGGTTTCCGACAGTGTCGAACATGCCGACGAGGGCGAGCGGGTCACCGTGTCCAAGGGGGCGTCGAAAGCGGCGCAGGTCGATGCCCGCGCCGCGTCAATCGGCAGCAAGCCCCAATCGGCAGCCAAGCCGGCCGCGAAATCCAGCGCAGCGAAAGCGTCGCCTAAAAAGCCGGCCCCCAAGGCGTCAGCCGCGAAAGCCGGCAGCGCTTCGAAGGGTAAGGAAACAGCGGCCAAGCCCACAGCGGGCAAGCCTGGAGGGCGCAAATAATGGCCGGCACAACGCTGCTCGACATCAAGGGCGTCGAGACCTACTACGGCAACATCCGGGCGCTGAACGGCGTCGATGTCAGCGTCAACCAGGGTGAGATCGTGGCGCTGATCGGCGCCAACGGCGCCGGCAAGTCGACGTTGATGATGACGATCTTCGGGGCACCGCGCGCCCGCGCCGGCACTATCACCTTCGCCGGCACCGAAATCACCAAGATGCCGACGCATGAGATCGCGCGGCTGCGCATCGCGCAATCCCCGGAAGGCAGACGCATCTTCCCGCGCATGACGGTGATGGAAAATCTGCAGATGGGCGCCAGCCTCGACAATCTCAGGCATTACGACGAGGACGTCGAGAAAGTGTTCACGCTGTTCCCGCGGCTGAAGGAGCGCATCGGCCAGCGCGGCGGCACGCTATCGGGCGGCGAGCAGCAGATGCTGTCGATCGGCCGCGCTTTGA
The DNA here is from genome assembly GCA_004020875.1 of Mesorhizobium sp. Classification (GTDB taxonomy): domain Bacteria; phylum Pseudomonadota; class Alphaproteobacteria; order Rhizobiales; family Rhizobiaceae; genus Mesorhizobium. Next base: position 2,243 of record SAPZ01000015.1, on the reverse strand, counting down.
TGGCGCGGCCGAAGCTCTTGCTGCTCGACGAGCCGTCGCTTGGTCTCGCGCCGCTGATCGTCAAGCAGATCTTCGATGCCATCCGCGAGCTCAACAAGACGCAGGGGCTGACCGTGTTCCTCGTCGAGCAGAATGCCTTCGGCGCCCTGAAGCTCGCCGACCGCGGCTATGTCATGGTCAACGGCAATGTGACGATGAGCGGCAGCGGCAAGGAGCTGCTCGCCAATCCGGAAGTGCGCGCCGCCTATCTCGAAGGCGGTCATCACTAAGAGAGGTCTTCATCATGCAAGGTATTATCTACGAAGAAGCCTCGATCTGGCAGTTCCTGTTCGTCACCTGCCTGCTCGGCGGCTGGGCGGCATGGATGACGGGCAAGGCGGCGGCGCAGACCTGGAGCAGCCACGTTCAGCTGTTCTTCTACATGCTCGGTCTTGGTATCGGCATCCGGTTCATCCATCATGCGCTGTTCGACGGCACGATGTTCTCGCTGCATTACTACATCGTCGACACCATCGTGCTGATGATCCTTGGCTTCCTGGGCTATCAATACACGCGCACCAACCAAATGGTCACACAGTATAACTGGCTCTACGAAAGAGCTTCCTTGTTAAGCTGGAAGCCGAAAGGTTGACGTTGACCATTGCGACGCTTCGAGGACGAATCGGCGTGACAAGTGCCTGAAAATCGGCATTCTATGCTTTCTGCGATAAGGGTGGGCATCGCATGAAAGTATCATCCACGCCCACTCCGTAAATGGGAGCGTTTCAATGAAAAAATCACTCTTGTCCGCCGTTGCGCTGACCGCGTTCATCGCGTTCAGCGGCAGCGCGTGGGCCGACATCCTGATCGGCGTCGCCGGTCCGATCACCGGCCCGAACGCCGCCTTCGGCGCACAGCTGCAGAAGGGCGCGGAACAGGCTGTCGCCGACATCAACGCGGCGGGCGGCATCAATGGCCAGCAGCTCAAGCTCGAGATCGGCGACGACGTCTCCGATCCCAAGCAGGGCATCTCGGTCGCCAACAAGTTCGTCGCCGACGGCGTCAAGTTCGTCGACGGCCACTTCAACTCGGGCGTGACCATCCCCGCGTCGGAAGTCTATGCCGAGAACGGCATCCTCGTCATGACCCCGGCCGCGACCAATCCGAAGCTCACCGAGCGTGGCCTGTGGAACACCTTCCGTACCTGCGGTCGCGACGACCAGCAGGGCAAGGTTGCGGGCGACTACATCGCCAAGAACTTCAAGGATGCCAAGATCGCAATCATCCACGACAAGACGCCTTACGGCCAGGGCCTCGCGGATGAGACCAAGAAGAACCTCAACGCCAACGGCATCAAGGAAGTGATGTATGAAGGCGTGAATGTCGGCGACAAGGACTTCTCGGCCCTCATCGCCAAGATGAAGGAAAACAACGTCACCCTGATCTACTGGGGCGGCCTGCACACGGAAGCCGGCCTGATCATCCGTCAGTCGGCCGACCAGGGCCTGAAGGCGCCGCTGTTCTCGGGCGACGGCATTGTCTCCAACGAACTGGCTTCGATCGCTGGTGACGCGGTTGCCGGCACGCTCAACACCTTCGCTCCGGATCCGCGCAAGAATCCGGCCGCCAAGGAAGTGGTGGAGAAGTTCCGTGCCGCCGGCTTCGAGCCGGAGGCTTACACGCTCTACTCCTACGCCGCCGTGCAGATCATCTCGCAGGCCATCGCCAAGGCCGGCTCGGCTGACGATGCGCAGAAGGTTGCCGAGATCATCAAGTCCGGCGGTCCGTGGAAGACGGCCATCGGCGAGATCGGCTACGACGCCAAGGGCGACATCACCCGTCCCGACTATGTCATCTACGAATGGAAGAAGGGTGACGACGGCAAGTACAGCTACTTCGAGAAATAAGCCGGCAAATAGAAGCCGACTTGGAATGGATGCCCGGCGCTCGCGCCGGGCATTTTTTGTCTGCGCGGCCGTGGCAGCCGGAAGCTCCGCCCGGCGCCCCGGAATGCGCTCTCGCGGCGCCCTGCGGGCAGGGGGCTGAACAACAACGGAGCGCTTGCCGCAAACAAACGATTTAAATCGTTTTAGGTGTCGCGCAAATTCGTTTGCACTGCAGCATTTTCACGCTAATCATTGCGCCGGTTCATCTCCCTTACGCTGCTGGAGCCCAGTCCTTGGCAATCACGAAGATCCTCGTCGCCAACCGGTCCGAAATCGCCATCCGCGTGTTCCGCGCGGCCAATGAGCTCGGCCTCAAAA
>SAPZ01000014.1 GCA_004020875.1 Mesorhizobium sp. | reverse complement strand
CCTTGCGCGGCGCCTTCGTCGACATTCTCGGTCAACGCTCGGCCATCCTGCCGACGGTGCGGCCGCTCGGCGAGTTCGACGAGGACGAGGCGGCCTTCGACGCCGAAGCGGCGCCAGCGATAGACCTCGTGCCGCCGATCGCCGCGCAGGAGCGATTGTTGTTGCTGGCGCCGCTGGTGCGCGCCTGGAAGGAAAGCCTACCGGCACATGTCAGAGCGCGATTCAACGAGGAATTCGTCGTGCCGACCTCGGCCGCCGACGCCATCTGGCTGGCGCGCGACCTTGCCCGGCTGATGGACGAGATCGAGACCGAGGGCACGGACTGGGCGAAGCTCGCGACACTGGTCACCGGCAACCTCGCCGGCTGGTGGCAGGTGACGCTCGATTTCCTCGGCATCGTCACCGACAACTGGCCGGAACTGCTGAAGGAGCGCGACCGCTCCAACCCCGCCGCGCATCGCAGCGCGCTGATCCGGCTGGAGGCGGCGCGGCTGAAACGGAATCCGCCGGCCGGCCCGGTGATCGCCGCCGGGTCCACCGGCTCCATTCCCGCCACGGCGGAACTGCTTGGCGTGATCGCCGGACTGCCCAACGGCGCCGTTGTGCTGCCCGGGCTCGACCGCGAGTTGGACGACGCATCCTTCGCGGCGATCACGGCGCCGGGCGCGCGTCCGGCGACGCTCGGTCACCCGCAATACGGCCTCGCCAAGCTGATCGGCGGCATCGGCATTCCGCGCCGCGATGTCGAGGAGGTCGTCGCCGCGACGCTGCCGCTTGCGCTGCGCGCGGCCCTTGTCGGCGAAGCGCTGCGGCCGGCCGAAACCACCGAATACTGGACCGAGACGCGGCCGCGCTTCACGGCAGGCGATGTCGAACAGGCGCTTGCCGGCGTGACTCTTGTGGAGGCGGCGAACGAACGCGACGAGGCAGCGGCGATCGCCATCGCGCTCAAGCGCGCGGTGGAAGCTCCGGGCAAGCGTGCGGCGCTCGTCACCGGCGACCGCGCGCTGGCGCGGCGAGTTTCGGCCGAACTCCTGCGTTTCGGCGTCGTTGCAGACGATTCCGGCGGCGCGCCGCTTATCAACACACCGGCCGCCAGCCTGCTCAGGCTCGCGTTGAGCGCCGCCTTCCGGCCCGGCGACCCGGTAGGTCTTCTGTCCTTGCTCAAGCATCCGCTGCTCGGGCTCGGCCTCGAACGCCAGAGCGTGCGCAAGGCCGCCGAGTTGGTCGAGCTGGTCGCCTTACGGGGAGGCACGGGCCGGCCCGACGTCACGTCGGTCGACGCGCTTTTCGAGACGCGGCTCGCGGAGCTCAGCGGCGACACTAGGCAGCCTTTCTGGTTTTCGCGGCTGACCGTGCCTGGCATCGAGCAGGCGCACGGCATGCTTGGCCACCTTACCAAGGCGCTCTCGCCGCTCGCCGCTATGCGGGGCGAGAAGGACGCCGACATCGCGAGGCTGACACGAGCAAGCGTCGTCGCGCTGGAGGATCTGGGCCGCGCGGCCGACGGCAGCCTCGCTGAGCTCTATGCCGGCGACGCCGGCGAAAAACTCGCCGAGCTGCTGCGCGGACTGGTGGCGGCATCCTCGCCCTTCACCTTCGCCGCTTCGGAATGGCCCGACGTGATGGAAGCGCTCATCGCGCCGGAGACGGTGAAGCCGGCGCAAGGCACCGACCGCAACATCGCCATCTGGGGCGCGCTGGAAGCCCGCTTGCAGGATGTCGACACGCTGGTCATCGGTGGGCTCAATGAAGGGGTGTGGCCGCGCAAGCCCGAGAGCGATCGCTTCATGTCGCGGTTGATGAAGACCGGCATCGACCTCGAGCCGCCGGAGCGGCGCATCGGCCTTGCCGCGCATGATTTCCAGATGGCGATGGGCGCGGGCGACGTGGTGCTGACACGGTCGGCCCGCTCTGGCGATGCGCCGGCCGTGCCGTCGCGCTGGCTGCAGCGCATCCTGACCTTCATCGGCAAGGAGCCGGCGACAGCACTTCGCCGGCGCGGCGACGCGCTGCTCGGCTGGGCGCGGGCGCTCGACGCCGGTGAGAAGACGGATTTTGCCCCCCGCCCGCAGCCCAAGCCGCCGCTCAGCATGCGCCCGCTGCATTTCTCGGTCACCGAGATCGAGACTTTGCGCCGCGACCCCTATGCGGTCTATGCGCGGCGCATCCTCAACCTGATGCCGCTCGAGCCTTTGATCCGCGATCCGGGCGCCGCCGAGCGCGGCACGCTATTCCACGAGATCCTGCATCTGTTCTCGCGGCGGGTGGAGGATCCAAGGGCGGCGAACGCGCTGTCGAGCCTCATCGAAGCCGGGCGTCTCTGCTTTGCCGAGGCAAAGCTTCCGTCCGATATCGAGGCCATCTGGTGGCCGCGTTTCGAAAAGCTCGCCGAGAACGTCATCGAATGGGAGGCTGGCCGCGCCGATGCGGTCGCGAGGCGCTATGCAGAGGAACGCGCCGAGAAGACGGTGGTCGGGCGCACCGGCGTGACGCTGTCGGGCTATGCCGACCGCGTCGACCTGCTGGCCGGCGGCATGGCCGACATACTCGATTACAAGACCGGCTCCTCGCCCTCGAAAGCGCAGGCGCACACGCTTCTGTCGCCGCAGCTCGCGCTGGAGGGCGCGCTGCTCAGGCGCGGCGCCTTCAGGGAACTGGGCATCCGCGAGCCCTCGCAGCTTGCCTTTGTACGGCTGAAACCGAATGGCGAGGTGTTCGAGGAATCGATCCTGGAATATAACCGCAAGCCCCGCACCGCCAATGATCTCTCCGAGGAAGCTTGGGCGCGGCTGGAGCGGCTGCTTTTCCACTATGCCGATCCGACCACCGGCTATCTGTCGCGCGCCCTTCCCTTCCGCGAGGGCGAGGCTGGTGGCGACTACGATCTTCTGGCGCGCGTGCTGGAATGGTCGGCGGGCGGCGCCAGCGAAGACGAGGCGGAAGGATGAAATATCCGATCCCCTCCGATACCGCAGCCAGCCAGGCGCGCGCCTCGGATCCCGCCTATTCCGCCTGGGTGTCGGCCAATGCCGGCTCCGGCAAGACGCATGTCTTGGCGCAGCGCGTCATCCGGCTCCTGCTCAACGGCACCGATCCGTCGAAGATCCTGTGCCTCACCTACACGCGGGCTGCCGCCGCGAACATGTCGAACCGCGTGTTCTCGACGCTCTCGGAATGGACGGCGCTGCCCGATGCGGAGCTGGCGATCAGGATCGCGGCGCTGGACGGCCGCGGCGCGGACCGAGACACGATGCGGCGGGCGCGGCGCCTATTTGCCGAGGCGCTAGAGACGCCGGGCGGGCTGAAGATCCAGACCATCCACGCCTTCTGTGAATCCGTGCTGCACCAGTTCCCGCTCGAGGCCAACATCCCGGCGCATTTCGAGATGCTCGATCCGCAGATGGAGGCCTCGCTGTTTGCAGATGCCCGCCGCGACATGATCTCGGGGGCAGGCGCCGGCGTCGAAGACCTGGCGGAAGCCTTCGCAACCGTGCTGGAGCGCGGCGGCGAATTCGGTCTCGATACGTTGCTTGGCGAGATCGTCGGCAAGCGCGACGAGCTGCGCGATTTCATCGCCAAGCTCGGCAGGGATCGGGATTTCCGGCCGTTGTTCGCGGAGTTCGGCTTTAAGTCCGGACAGACGGCCGAGGGCATCGCCGCGTCGCTCTGGCCGCTGCCCGGCTTCGATCGCGGCCAGTTCGCCGAATTCGCACAGGCCGCCGAGGCCGCCGACGCGCGGCAGGTGCTGAACAATGTGATCCCCTATGCGCGAGGCGCATTCGCCGAAGCCGATCCGATCCGGCGGCTGCGGCTGCTGGCAAAGGCCTTTCTCAAGGCCGACGGCGATCCCTATGAGCCGCCCAAGATCTTCAAGAAGGCGCTGGTCGACCGGCTGCCGGATTTGCCGGAACGCTATTTGGCGACCGCCAAGGCGATCCTCGACGTGTCGGACCGGCTGGCGCTGTTCCGCATGCTGGAGGGCACAGCGGCGGCGCTCACCGTCGCCGGCTGGCTGATCGCGCGCTACGAGCAGTTGAAGCGCGGGCGAGGCTTCCTCGACTTCAACGACCTCATCACCCGCACCGTGAGCCTCTTGTCGCGGCCCGATGCGGGACCATGGGTGCAGTTCAAGCTCGACCAGGGCATCGACCATATCCTGCTCGATGAGGCGCAGGACACCAGCCCCGACCAGTGGGAGGTGGTGAAGAAGCTGACGGAAGAGTTCTTCGCCGGGCTGGGCCAGCGCGAAGCGGTCACGCGCACGATCTTTGCCGTGGGCGACGAAAAGCAGTCGATCTACTCCTTCCAAGGCGCGGCGCCCGATTCCTTTGCCGAAAGCCGGCAGTTGTTCGCCGGGCGCGTGCGCGACGCCGAAGCCGCCTTCGCCAATCTCAAGCTCACCTGGTCGTTCCGGTCGAGCGACGACGTTCTGGCCGCGGTCGACCGGGTCTTCGCCGAACCGGGCGTGCGGCGCGGCATCAGCCACGATCCAGACCCTTTGAGCCACAAGGCGATCCGCAATGACGCGCCGGGCTATGTTGAGGTGTGGCCTTCGATCGGCGCCGAAATGGTCGAGGAGCCGGACGACTGGACCTTGCCGGTCAACCATGCCAGCGCGCCCGCGGTACGGGTGGCCGAGCATGTTGCCACGACCATCCAGAACTGGCTGCGCAATGGCGAGGTCATCGAAGGCAAGGGCAGGAAACTGACCGCCGGCGATATCCTCGTCCTGGTGCGCAAGCGCGACCGCTTCGTCCATGCGCTATCGCGCAGTCTGAAGAACCGGCAGATCCCGGTCGCTGGTGCCGATCGGCTGAGCCTGCCCGGCCATATCGCCGTGCAGGACCTGATCGCGCTCGGGCATTTCCTGGTCCAGCCGGAAGACGATCTCTCCCTGGCCGCCGTGCTGCGCAGCCCGATCTTCGAGGTCTCCGAGGAGACGTTGCTGATGGTGGCCGGCCACAGGCCGACGGGCCAGTCGCTGATTGCCTCGCTCAGGCAACATGCTGCCGAAGATGTTTCCCTCGCCGCTGTCGTTAGCCGGCTGGACGGCTGGGCAAACGAGGTCGCGTTCGAGCCCGTGTTCGAATTTTATGCGGCGGTCCTGGCGCGCGACGGGCTGCGCCGCAAGATGACGGCGCGGCTAGGACCCGAAGCCGGCGACATCCTTGATGAATTCCTGAGTTTTTGCCTGGCCGAGGAACGCACTGGACTGCCGGGCCTGGAATCCTTCCTGTCGACGCTGGAAAATGCCGGCCCAGAAATCAAGCGCGAGATGGACCAGACGCGCGACGAGGTCCGCGTCATGACCGTTCATGCCGCCAAGGGCCTGGAGGCGCCAGTGGTCTTCCTGGTGGATGGCGGCTCGGCGCCATTCAGCGACCAGCATCTGCCGCGGCTGATGCCGTTCCAAAGCTCGGGGACGCAATGGAAAGGCAAGGGCTATCTGTGGCGCTCGGCCAGCGATGTCGCCAATGGCGTCTCGAAGGCGGCCTCGGTCCGGGCGCGCGAACTGGCGGACGACGAATACCGGCGGCTGCTCTATGTCGGCATGACTCGCGCCGAGGACCGGCTGGTCGTCTGCGGCTATCACGGCAAGCGGCAGCCCAGCACCGGCACCTGGCATTCGATCGTCAGTCGCGCGCTGGTGGGCGCGCCCGAGAGTTCCGAGCGGCGTCATCCGGCCACGGCCGAGGTGGCGGTGCATCGCTTCCACATGACGAAATTGCCGCCGGTGGCGCTGGCTGAGGGCGAAATTGAGCATTCAATCGGGCATGCCGCCCCGCTGCCTGGCGCCCTGTTCCAGCCGTTGCCGCCCTATGAGGAACTGCCGCGGCCGCTTTCGCCCTCCGGCGCTTCGGCGCTGATCGAGGAAGCGAAAGAAGCTCTGCCCGACACACGCTCGCCGGTGCTCGATACCGCCGCCGAGCCCGGCTTCGCGGTGGTGCGCGGCCTTGCCCTGCACAAATTGCTGCAGATGCTGCCCGCCATCGCGGAGGATGAAAGGCGGAGCGCGGCCGAGCGCTACCTGGCGCGCGCCGGCGCCGACTGGCCGGATGGTGAGCGCGACAGGTCGCTGGACGCCGTGCTGTCGATCCTGTCCGACAGCCGCTTCGGCGCGCTGTTCTCGCCTTCTTCGCGCGCGGAAGTCGCGATCATGGGCAGCCTGGAGGTGAAGGGCAGACTGCGTTCAATCTCCGGCAAGATAGACCGGCTGGCGGTCACGCCGGAGAAGGTTTCGATCGTCGACTACAAGACCAACCGGCCGGCGCCGACGACCCTGGCCGAAGTGCCGCCGGCCTATGTGCTGCAGCTGGCGCTCTATCGCGCGCTGCTTGAGCCGCTCTATACGGGGCGCGAGGTGACGGCGGCGCTGCTGTTCACCGAGGCACCGCGCCTGATCGAGCTGCCCGCGGCTGCCATGGACGACGCCCTTGCCCGACTCACGGGAGCGTGACACAAGAACTGCTTGAACATCGCCGCCACAGCCACCACATTTGGTGCAACCCGAGTTTTCGAAAGGATTTCAGCATGGCCACCGTCAAGGTCGACAATGGCAATTTCCAGGCCGATGTGCTCAACGCCAAGGAGCCGGTCGTGGTGGATTTCTGGGCCGAGTGGTGCGGCCCGTGCAAGATGATCGGCCCGTCTCTGGAAGAGATCGCCAGGGAGCTCGGCTCGAAGGTTAAGGTCGCCAAGCTCAACATTGACGAGAATCCCGAGCTCGCCGCTCAGTATGGCGTGCGCTCGATCCCGACGCTGATGATCTTCAAGGGCGGCGAAGTGGCAGACATGAAGGTGGGCGCCGCGCCGAAGACGGCGCTGTCGCACTGGATCAACGGCGCCATCGCCTGAGTCAATTCGGATATCCAAGGGTCAAGCCCGGCCATCGCGCCGGGCTTTTTCTTTGGCGCTATCGCTCATGGCGCCCTGGCTCTGACGTGCGCGCCCGCCATCTTCTCTTCTACAAGAAACGGGAGAGCGCCATGACCGGGACAGCCAAGGCCACAGTTCACGTCGACAATGAGCGCGTAATCGTCACCGAGTACCGTTTCGCGCCAGGCGCCAACACCGGCTGGCATCGCCATGGCCACGACTATGTCGTCGTGCCGCTGATGGACGGCAAGGTGAAGCTGGTGACCAAGGAGGGCGAAGCCTTCGCGGAGATGAAGAAGGGAGCGCCTTATTTTCGCAAGGAAGGCGTCGAGCACGACGTCATCAATGCCAATGACGGCGAGTACGCGTTTATCGAGATCGAGTTGAAATAGGCGATCTGGCTGGCCATCATTTGCCATCTTGATGGCACATTCTGATAGGCATATGTTATCTTTGTCAAGCGGAGGTTGATATGGCCGAACCACAGCTCTCGGTCCGTAGCGCAAAAGCACGGGACCTTGCTCATCGACTTGCTCGTCGCGAAAATCGCTCAATAGCGGATGTCGTCGAACGCGCGCTTGAGTCCTATGAGATTCGTGAAGCGGGGCGCGAACCCGCATCCACCTTCTATGCTCGTCTGTCGGCAAGCAGCGGCACCGACATCGATCTGGAGAAAGTGATCCGCGAAGATCGCCAAGTGCATAGCGGGCCAGAGCTTTGATTTTCGTCGACACCAATGTGATTTCGGAGACCCTTAAGAAGGTACCCAACCCAGCCGTGCTGGCCTGGCTTGTCCGGAACGACGCGGAGCTCGCTCTTCCCACAGTCGCGATCGGTGAAATCGCTTTCGGCATCCAAAAGATACGACCTGATGAGCGCGCCAACCGCTTGGAGCAAGGGCTTTCCCAGTGGCGCCATCGCTTTGCCGACCGCATCTTTGGCCTGACGGAAGAGGTTGCCTTGGCTTACGGCGAGATCATGGGAACGGCCAAGCGCCAAGGCCTAAGCATGTCCGCTCCCGACGGCATGATTGCAGCGATCGCTCGCATCAACGGTGGTCGGCTGGCAACACGCAATTCGAGCGACTTCAGCTCCGCTGGCCTTGATCTGATCTCACCGTGGGATTTCTGAGGCGCTAGTCACCAGTCGGCGACGCGATCGCCGCCGGTGAACTGCGCGCTTTTTGCGGTATATTCGAACAGCTCGATCCTCACGCCGTTGGGATCGGCGGTCCAGGCTTGGTAAGTGTCGTCGCAGGCAAGCTTCTTCGGGGTGACCTCGATGCCTTTCGACCTGATATGGGCGATGGCCGCGTCGATGTCTTCCACTTCCAGGCAGAAATGGTTGATCTGGTTACGGTCGCTGTAGCTGGCCTCGTTCTTTTCAAAGACCTCGACATGGCTGCGGCCGCCGCAGTCGAGATAGAAGCCGAAAATCCTGCCGTCGCGCAGGAAATTGAACCTTGTGTCCATGCCGAGCACGTCGCGATAGAAGCCGCGCGTCGCCTCCAGGTCATGCGCGAAGATGCAGACATGGGCGAGCTGCTTCACCTTGATCATGGCCGGTTCCTTTCGGCCCCCGCCGAATCCGCAGCGCTATCGTGATCTCAACTCAGGCATTTCACCGCTTCATGGAAATGGCGAAATGTCCTATCCCTTTGTTTTGGCGCAATTTCAGACGGAAAACTGCTTCACACTTTTCCTGAAATTGCTCAGGTCGGCGGCGTGCCGTTCTCGGCAAGAACGGCGCCGGCGAAATAGAGCGAGCCGCCGATGAGAATGCGTGGCGCCGGACCATCCCAGCTGTCGCGCAGCAGCATCAGGGCGCTGGCGACGGAGCTGACAGGCTCGGCCGACAGGCCCGCCTCTTCGGCACGAAGGGCCAGCTCGTCGTTCGGCACGCCGGCATCGCTGTTGGTCACCGGCACGGTGTAGACATGGCGGGCGAGGCCCTTGAAAGCGCTGAAATAGCCGGTCTGGTCCTTGGTGTTGATCATGCCGGAGATCAGCACCAGCGGCCTCGGATTCTTCTCCTCCTGCTCGGCCAGCGCTTCGGCGATGACGATGCCGGCGCCCGGATTGTGACCGCCGTCCAGCCAGATGTCGGCCCCTTTCGGCGCAAGGTCCACCAGCTTCCCCTGCGTCAGCTTCTGCATGCGTGCCGGCCAGGCGACATGGGTCATCGCCCGCTCGGCGGCGCGATGGCCGATCTCGAAACCGGCCGCCTTGACGGCAGCGATCGCCGCCGCGGCGTTGGCGTATTGATGGCGCCCGGGCAGGCGCGGCAAGGGCAGATCCATCAGCCCGTCCTCGTCCTGGTAAACCATGCGGCCGTTTTCCTCGAAGGCAAGGAAATCCTGGCCATAGACCACGGTCGGGCAATCCAGCCGCTCGGCCGTCTCGATCAGCACCTGAAGCGCGGTGTCGCTTTCCTGGGCGCCGATCACCACCGGACAGCCGCGCTTCATTATGCCGGCTTTTTCAGCGGCGATCAGCTCGACGCGGTCGCCGAGATAGGCTTCGTGGTCCATCGAGATCGGCATGATCACCGAAACCGCCGGTCGCTTGATGACATTGGTTGCGTCAAAGCGGCCGCCGAGGCCGACCTCGATGATCGCCGCCTCAGCCGGATGCTCCGAGAACAGAATGAAGGTGACGGCGGTGAGTATCTCGAAGACGGTGATCTTCTGGCCTTGATTGGCTTCGGCGACGCGTGCGATGGCCTCGGCGAAAACCTCGTCGTCAACGAGCTTGCCGCCACCCTCGGCCGCCAGCCGGTAGCGCTCATGCCAGTGCACCAGGTGCGGCGAGGTGTGGACGTGGACGAGATGGCCGGCCGACTCCAGCAGCGCGCGCGAGAAGGCGGCGCAGGAGCCTTTGCCGTTGGTGCCGGCGATGTGGATGACCGGCGGCAGCCGGTCCTGCGGATTGCCGAGGCGTTCGAGAAGCCGGGTGACGCGGTCCAGCGAAAGGTCGAAGCCTTTCGGATGCAGCGTCATCAGATGTTCGATTTCGCGTTCGGCGGAAAGCGTTGTCATGATGGAATCCTAGCGCATGCTACCGAAACCGGGAATCGGTTTCGATACGGCCGTGCGCAAATCAGAGGCTACAGCACACGACGGGCAGCGCAAATCGCGGTTCGCGGCGAACGATGTCGCGTCGGACCGATACAGTATCAGGCTTGCGGCCTAGCCTCCGCGTTGACCACCGCCGGCGGCAGGATCTCCGGCTCCAACGGCTTCTCGGCTTGCGGAGTCTTGAGCAGCATCTTCAGGAGCCGCGCAATGGTCTGGCGCATTTCGAGGCGCGAGACGACCATGTCGACCATGCCGTGTTCCATCAGATATTCAGCGCGCTGAAAACCGTCGGGCAGCTTTTCGCGAATGGTCTGCTCGATGACGCGTGGGCCGGCAAAGCCGATGAGCGCGCCGGGCTCAGCTATATGGACATCGCCCAGCATGGCATAGGAGGCGGTGACGCCGCCGGTGGTGGGATTGGTCAGCACGACGATATAGGGCAGGCCTGCCTCCTTCAGCCGGTCGACGCCGACCGTGGTGCGCGGCAACTGCATCAGCGACAGGATGCCTTCCTGCATGCGGGCGCCGCCGGAAGCGGCGAACAGGATCAGCGGCCGCCTGCGCTGCAGCGCCACCTCGAAGGCATGCACGATGGCTTCGCCGGCGGCCATGCCGAGCGATCCGCCCATGAAGGCGAAATCCTGCACGGTGACGATGACCGGCAGCCCGTCGATGGTGCCGGCACCGTTGAGGATCGCATCCTCGAGGCTGGTCTTGGCCTTGGCCTCCTTCAGGCGATCGGTGTAACGCTTCTCGTCGCGGAACTTCAGCGGGTCCTGGACGACCTTGGGATTTTCCAGCACCTCGTATTTGCCGTCGTCGAAGAAGTATTTCAGCCGCTCCTTGGCCGAGATCTTCATGTGGTGCCCGGAGGCCGGGATGACGAACTGGTTGGATTCGAGATCCTTGTGGAAGATCATCTCGCCGGTCTCGGGATCCTTGATCCAGAGGTTTTCCGGCATGTCGGTGCGCCGGCCGAGCATCGAATTGATCTTCGGACGGACGTAATTGGTGATCCAGTTCATGGCTTCGGCTCCCTGTCCTGGAAGGTAGACGTAGTAAGACTATTCGGCGGCAGCAAGGCGGGCGGAACGGACGCCTTGGGCAAGCCCGCTGACCAAAGTGGCTACGGCCTCCGCCGGATCGGCAGTCTTCTCGCCCTTCGGCCCAAGCACATTGGCGATCGCGTTGACGATCGCCGTGCCGACCACGACGCCGTCGGCCGAGGCGCCGATGACACGCGCCTGCTCGGCGGTCTTGACGCCAAACCCGACGCAGACCGGCAGCGCGGTGTGGCCCTTGATACGGCTGACCGCGGCCGAGACCTTAGCGGTGTCGGCCAGCGCCGAGCCGGTGATGCCGGTCATCGAGACGTAATAGACGAAGCCGGAGGTGTTTTCGAGCACCTTGGGCAGGCGCTTGTCGTCGGTGGTCGGCGTCGCCAGGCGGATGAAGTTGACACCGGCTTTCAGCGCCGGAATGCACAGCTCCTCATCCATTTCCGGCGGCAGGTCGACGACGATCAGGCCGTCGATGCCGCTGGCCTTGGCGTCGGCCAGGAAGCGGTCGACGCCATAGATGTAGATCGGGTTGTAATAGCCCATCAGCACGATCGGCGTCTCGTCGTCCCCGGCGCGGAACTCGGATGCCATCTTCAGCGTCCTGGCCAGTGTCTGGCCGCCCTTCAGCGCCCGAAGACCCGCCGCCTGGATGGCCGGGCCGTCGGCCATCGGATCGGAGAAGGGCATGCCGAGCTCGATGACGTCGCTGCCTGAGGCAGGCAGAGCCTTCATGACCGACAGCGAGGTATCGTAGTCGGGGTCGCCGCCCATGATGTAGGTTACGAGAGCCGGACGGCCCTCGGATTTGAGCTTCGCCATGCGGCGATCGATGCGGGTGGTCATTGTCAGATCTCCATGCCCAGCATCTTTGCCACCGTATGCACGTCCTTGTCGCCGCGGCCGGACAAATTGACGATGACGAGCTGGTCCTTGTCCATCTTCGGCACGATCTTCATCGCATGGGCGATGGCATGTGCCGATTCCAGCGCCGGGATGATGCCTTCGACGCGGGTCGTCAACTGGAACGCCTCCAGCGCTTCGTCATCGAGGATCGGCACATATTCGACGCGGCCGGAGTCGCGCAGCCAGGAATGCTCGGGGCCGACGCCCGGATAATCGAGGCCGGCCGAGATCGAGTGGCCGTCGAGGATCTGGCCGTCGGCATTTTGCAACAGATAGGTGCGGTTGCCGTGCAGCACGCCGGGCCTGCCGGCGTTCATCGAGGCGCAATGCTCGACGCCGTCGAGGCCGCGTCCGCCGGCTTCGATGCCGATGATGCGCACATCCTTGTCGTCAAGGAAGGGATGGAAGAGGCCAATGGCGTTGGAGCCGCCGCCGACGGCAGCGATGATGACGTCCGGCAGCCGACCTTCCTGTTCCAGCATCTGGGCGCGGGCCTCCGAGCCGATCACCGACTGGAAGTCGCGCACCATCTCCGGATAGGGGTGCGGACCGGCGGCGGTGCCGATCAGGTAGTAGGTATCCTCGACATTGGTGACCCAGTCGCGAAGGGCTTCGTTCATGGCGTCCTTCAGCGTGCCGTGGCCGGAGGTGACCGGCCGCACTTCGGCGCCAAGCAGCTTCATGCGGAAGACGTTCGGGCTCTGGCGGGCGACGTCGGTGGCGCCCATGTAGACGACGCAAGGATAGCCGAAGCGCGCGGCGACGGTTGCAGAGGCGACGCCGTGCTGGCCGGCGCCGGTCTCGGCGATGATGCGCTTCTTGCCCATGCGCTTGGCAAGCAGGATCTGGCCGAGGCAGTTGTTGATCTTGTGCGAGCCGGTGTGGTTGAGGTCCTCGCGCTTGAAATAGATCTTGGCGCCGCCGAGATGTTTCGTCAGACCTTCGGCGAAATAAAGCTTCGACGGCCGGCCGGCATAGTGGGTCGACAGGTTCTGCAGCTCGGCCTTGAATTCCGGATCGTTCTTGGCGTGGCTCCACTGCTCCTCGAGATCGAGGATCAGCGGCATCAGCGTCTCGGCCACGAAGCGGCCGCCGAAAATGCCGAACATGCCCTGCTCGTCAGGCCCGGTGCGGAAGGAATTGGGCATTGCCGGCTTGTTCATCGCCGATCTCCTGATTTGGTTGTGTTCAGGCGGCGCGGTCGTCGCGCGCGGCCCTGACGGCCCGGAAAAACTGCTCGATCAGCGCCGGATCCTTGACACCCGGAGCGCTTTCCACACCGGACGAAACGTCTATCCCGGGCGGGTTGGCCAGTCTCAGGGCATCGCCGATATTGGTGGCGTTGAGCCCCCCGGAAAGCATGTAATCGAGTCCGGCGTCAAGGCCGGCCAAGATGCGCCAGTCGAAGGCGACGCCATTGCCGCCCGGGAGTTGTGACCCCTTCGGCGGCTTGGCGTCGAACATGAAACGATCGGCAATTCCGACGAAAGGCTTTATACGCTCGAGGTCGGCTGTCTCGCTGACGGAAAACACCTTCATGACCGGCAGGCCGTAACGCGCCTTGAGGTCGGCCACGCGCTTGGGCGTTTCCGAACCATGGAGTTGCAGCATGTCCGGCTGCATTTTCGCGACGATCTCGTCCAGGAAAGCATCATCGGCGTCGACGGTGACGGCAACCGCCAAGGCCTTGCCGCGCGCCGCTTCGCGCAGGCGCCCGGCCTCGGCGGGCTCGACATAGCGCGGGCTCTTGGGGAAGAAGATAAAGCCGACATGGCTGGCGCCGCCGGCAAGGCCGGCGGCCATCGCGGCGTCGGTCTTCAATCCGCAGATCTTGATGTCGAGCGTCATGGCGCGGGCTTGGCACGAAACGGGAAAAGAGTCGAGAAAAAGCATGCTGTTGCCGCTACGGCGGAAAACACTACCTTCATATAGGAACCACAGGCGGGAGCACGACAATCATGGCCGACCGGACCGTCGCCGAACTCAGGCAGAAGATCGCGCAGGCGCGCGAGGTGATCGCGCATCTGATAGACAAGGCCGCCTTCAACGGCGCCGAGGCGCACCGGGCGCTTGAGTATTTCGGCAGCGAGGCCTTCGACCGGGATTTTCTGCCCTGGCCGCATTCGGAGGAAGGGTTGCGGCCGGAAGAGTTGAACGCGGCGAATGACGATTGAGTGTCTAATGGGTTCAAGCGAATAGGGGAGAGGCTGGCGGGACAGCACCCCCCTCTGGCCTGCCGGCCAATTCCCTCGCAAAGGGGGAGACCAGCAGCTTCGGCGCTGGAGTTCCTCCTGCAGCGCCCGAGATTGGCGAAAGCCTTGGCGACAGCCAATCTCCCCCTTTGCGGGGGTGATGGCCGGCAGGCCAGAGGGGGGTGTGAAGGAACGCGCCCTAGCCGGTTAAACTACTCAAACACAATCGCCTGCAGCGCCCCGCCGTTGCGCTTCAGCCAATCCTTGCAGCGGTCGGTGTCCGGGCAGAGTTTTTCGCACAATTTCCAGAACTTCGGGCCGTGGTTCATCTCCTTGAGATGCGCCACCTCATGCGCCACCAGATAGTTTATCACCGCCGGCGGCGCCATCATGATGCGCCAGGAGAAGGAGAGATTGCCCTCCGAGGTGCATGACCCCCAGCGGCTGGAGGTGTCCTTGTACCTTATGGCCTTGGCGCGCTTGCCGATCGCCTCGGTGTGCTTGACCACCAACCTCTCGATCTCCTTCTTGGCCTCGCGCTTGAGATGGTCGGCGATCCGGCGCGGCAGATGGATGCGCTCGCCATGAACGACCAGAAGCGGGCCGCGCTCGTCGCGCGAGACGGTGACGGTGCCGCGCATGGAAGGCTCATGCACGATGCGGTGCGGCACGCCGCGGATCGGTATCCTGATGCCCGGGCGCACTTGCGGCCTCGTCGGGACCTTGGCCAGGCGCTGCTCCAGCCAATCCTGATGGCGGTCGAGAAATTTCTCCACCTCGCCCCGGCGCAGGCCGGGCGGCACGGTGACGCGCAGGCCCTGGCCGCCGGAATCGATGCGCAGCGTGAGCCGCCTGGCCCTGGCGCTTTCGACGATTTTCAACGGCAAAGTTCGGCCGGCGACGCAATGTTCGCGCTCCACGACAGGCGTGGGCTTTGGCTTGGTCAGATTGCGAAAGAAGCCGAGGGTCATGGCTGGACGATACGCGATTCGAAAAAAACGGCCAGTGGAGGGAAGCTACAAAGAGAACAAAAAAGAAACGGCGCCGCTAGGCGCGACGCCGTCGTACCACTCTGAGACCTGTCGCAGGATCTCAGTCGTCGAGCAGGTTCGTGCCCTTGCCGCGCTTGGAAGCGGGCTTCTCAGCCGACTCGGTCGTGGTCGGCGCGGTATGCTTGTTGCGCTGGGCCATGAAGCGGTCGAACTCGTCCTGGTCCTTGGCGCGACGCAGTTCGCGGGCGTAATCGTCGAACTCGGTCAGCATCTCGTCCAGCTTGCGGCGCTCCTCGGCCAGGCGCTCGAGCTCCTTCTCGCGCCAGTCATCGAAGGCGACGTTGCCGGTGCGGGCCGAGCCGTGGCCCCAGCGGGCCGCCTTGTCGGAGCCGCGGCGGCAGCCGGCGAAGATGCCGTCGGTCGCGCGGTTGACGTCGCGCTTGAAGCCTTCCAGCCGGTCGCCCCAGATGATGTAGGCGAGCATGGCGAAGCCGAGCGGCCAGAACACCATGAAGCCGATGACCATCAGCGCGATGGTGGCCGGCGTCCAGGCCGGACGGATCAATGCACTCGTATTCATTTCTCCCAATCCTTCCGTTGGAGACAGCCAAACCGGCTGCGTGGAATCGAAATGGGAAGGCGAAATGGACTATTCAAGACAAATCCGGCCAAAACCGGCGAAGCTTCTGAAATGATTATCGCTTTTTGAGTTTTTCCAAGAAAAGTACTGCCATTCCGGCAACCAGCCCCCAAAATGCCGCGCCGACGCCGAAGAGCGTGAGCCCCGAAGCCGTCACGGCGAAGGTGACGGTGGCCGGCATGCGGTCGCCAGCGTCATGAAGGGCTATCGACAGCGCGTTGGCCAGCGGCGCCGTCAAGGCAAGCCCCGCGACCAGCACGATCAGGCTTTGCGGCAGGACGGCGAAGATCGCCACCAGCGAGGCGCCAAAGATGGCGAAGATGAGATAGGCGAGCGCATAGAACGGCCCGGTCTTCCACCGCTCGGCAGGATCGGGATGGACGTCTGGGCCGGTGCAGATTGCGGCCGAGATCGCCGCAAGATTGGTGGTCGCGGCGCCGAATGGCGCAGACAGCAACGAGAACAGGCCAGTGACGCCGATCAGCGGGCCGGGTTCGGGGTGGTAGCCGGCCGCACGCAGCACCGCGAGGCCGGAAAGGTTCTGCGAGGCCATTGTGACCAGATAGAGCGGCAGGGCAAGGCCAATGGTCGCCGAAATGGTGAACTGCGGCGCAATGAACGTCAATGTCGACAGTTGCGGCACCGGCAGGCTGCCGACGCGGCCGGTGAGAAAAGCGGCAAGGCCGCCGCCGACCAGCACCACCAGCACGGAAACCGCCGGATTGAACAGGCGGATGACGAAGAAGGCGACGATCAAGGGGAGGATCAACCAGGGATCAGCGGGTATGGCCTTGACCGCATTGACGGCGAAACTGACCAGGATGCCGGCCAGCATACCGGACGCGACCGAGGCCGGAATCTGCGCGATCAGCCGGGTCAGCGGCTTGAACAGCCCGGTGGCGACCAAGAGGACGCCGGTGACCATGAAGGCGCCCACCGCCTGCGGCATGGTGAAACCGCTGGAGGCTGCGATCAGCGCCAAGCCGGGCGTCGACCAGGCGGTGATCACCGGCATCTTCGTGCGCCAAGACAGCCACAGGCATTCGATCGTCATGGCCAGGCAGATCGCCGTCACGCCGCTCGCGGTCTCGATCTGTGTGGCGCCGACCGCCTTGGCAGCGGCGATGACGAGGGCCAGCGTGCCGCCGAAGCCGACGATCGCGGCGACGAAGGCGGATATCGGGATGGAGATGCGCATGGTCAGGCCGCCCGCCTGACCATGTCGGCGACGGCGCGCTTCAGCATGTCGAGATCCTCGGGACGGGACAGGCGATGGTCGCCGTCGGGGATCAGCGACAGCGTCACATCGTCGGCGGGAAGCATCGATGCCAGCTTCAGGGCATGGCTGGACGGCACGTCCGGATCGGCCAGGCCCTGCAATATGTGCACCGGACAGTGCGTGTCGATCGGTCCGGTCATGACCCGGTTGGCTCGGCCGTCCTCGATCAGCGCTCGGGTGTATATATAAGGCTCGTCCGAATAGTCGGACGGCTCGGCGAAAAAACCCTTCTTCGAAAGATCGCGCTTCTGTGCCTTGGTCAGCACCGGTTCGATCAACTCGAATGTGAAATCAGGCGCCGGGGCAAGCAGCACCAGACCGGCCACCCGGTCGTCGCCCGCCCGGCGCAATTCCTGCACCATGCGCAGCGCAATCCACGCCCCCATCGAGGAGCCGACCAGGACCTGCTTGCCTTTGCTGAAGCGCCGGAGGACTGCGAGGCTCTCGGCCAGCCACCTGGAGATCGTGCCTTGGGCGAATTCGCCGCCCGACTCGCCATGGCCGGAATAGTCGTGGCGCAGATAGGCGTGGCCCTCGCGAGCGGCCCAGGCGGCAAGCGTCTCCGCCTTGGTGCCCAGCATGTCGGACCTGTAGCCGCCGAGCCACACCACGCCGGGCGCCGTGCCGGAGGCCTGCCTGACGGCGATGCTCGATCCGTCCACATCGATGAAAACCGGGGCGCTGGCTGCCATGGGCTTGTCCTTTCCGCCGGTCTTTTGACACAGGCGGTGGTTCAACGAAAAGTGCTCGCGGGATTTCTTTGCTTGGTGCAGGTAAAGGCGAGCGGACAGGTGATTTTCCCACGAGCCTATGCTATTGACTCCGGCCGCGCGCTCACCACATAGGCGCGTCGACCTATTCGCATCTGAAGAAACCCTGAACGAAACGGCCGAGGAGATCACGACCATTCGCAGACCTTTCAAAGCAGCGGCACCCACCAAAGACGGGCCGCGCTCCAACCGAGACATCCGGGTTCCCCGGGTCCAGCTTATCGACGCCGAAGGCCAGAACCGCGGCGATGTTTCCATCAACGACGCATTGCTGCTGGCTGAAGAGGCCGGGCTCGATCTTGTCGAGATATCGCCCAATGCTGTGCCGCCCGTCGTCAAGATCCTCGATCTCGGCAAGCTGAAATACGCCAACCAGAAGAAGGCGGCCGAAGCGCGCAAGAACCAGAAGGTCATCGAGATCAAGGAGATCAAGATGCGCCCGAACATCGACAGCCATGACTACGAGACCAAGATGAAGGCCGTGCGGCGCTTCTTCGAGGAGGGCGACAAGGTCAAGCTGACGCTGCGCTTCCGCGGCCGCGAGATGGCGCATATGGAGCTTGGCATGCAGCTTCTGGCCAAGGTGCGCGAAGAAGTGGCGACGATCGCCAAGGTCGAGGCGGAGCCGAAGCTCGAAGGCCGCCAGATGATGATGGTTCTGGCGCCGCGCTGACCGCGAAGGCGCGGCTCTCAAAGCGTTGCGTCCATCGCGGTTTCGAGAGTTGCCGGCTCTTCATATCGCGCTCTAAAATTCGCCCGAATTGCCGGGCACGGCGTCCCGACGATCGGCGGGGCGCCTGTTTTCAATCCGATCGCGAGCAATCTCGACGATCGGGTTTTCCCGATCGCGAGCAAATCGACGGTCGGAATGGATCATGGTCGATGAAGTGAAGGTCCCGGCCGACAACCAGAAGGAAGGGTTGGGCGGCTACCAGCATATGCGCCGGATCGTGCTGGCGGTGCTGATCGTGGTGCTGTTTGCGGCGCTCTTGTTCGGCCAGTCGACGTTCCCTCCCAACACGCCGATGCACGAGTCGATCGAGATGTTCGGTGTGCTCTTGATCTTTCTCGGCATTGTGGGGCGATTATGGTCGACGCTCTATATCGGCGGACGCAAATCCTCCGAAGTGGTCACCGGCGGGCCCTATTCGATCACCCGCAACCCGCTCTATCTGTTCTCGACGGTGGCAGCCGCCGGCGTCGGCGCGCAGATCGGCTCGTTTTCAGGCATCATTCTCTTTGCGCTGCTGTGCGCCGGCGCGTTCCACATCGTTATCCTGCGCGAGGAACGGTATCTGAAAGAAGTTCTCGGCGCCCCTTATGCGGCGTATCTCTCCAACGTGCCGCGCTTCTTCCCGAACCCCAGGCTCTACCAGGAGGGCGACACCGACGGCTTCAAGCCGCGACTGCTGTTGAACACCCTGCTTGACGGGCTGGTGTTCCTGGTGGCGCTGCCGGCCTTCGAACTGATCGACGGCATGCAGCAGTCGGGCATGCTGCCGGTGTGGTTCACGCTGCCCTGACCACGGGACAGGGCAACGCACTCGTTGAGGTGTTGCAC
Organism: Mesorhizobium sp.; assembly: GCA_004020875.1. GTDB lineage: Bacteria > Pseudomonadota > Alphaproteobacteria > Rhizobiales > Rhizobiaceae > Mesorhizobium. The sequence continues at coordinate 134,217 of SAPZ01000014.1, read as the reverse complement.
ACCGGCCGTCTTTGATCTATAGGACCGCCGTTCCAGAAAACCGCCCGGCAGGGCATGCCGTGGCGGTTTCATTTTGCTTTTCGGGCTTTGGTCGGCCCGAAGCGAACATCGGCCCGATTGTGGGCCCCTACGAAAGGAAAGCAAAATGCCCAAGATGAAGACCAAATCGGCCGCCAAGAAGCGGTTCAAGATTACTGCCACCGGCAAGGTGCTGTCGGCTGCCGCCGGCAAGCGCCACGGCATGATCAAGCGTTCCAACAAGTTCATTCGCGATGCCCGCGGCACGATGGTTCTGGCTGAACCGGACGGCAAGAAGGTCATCAAGAATTTTCTGCCGAACGGCCTCTGAGCATTTCGGTCTGGACAGCGTTTAAGGAGATCATGACATGGCACGCGTAAAGAGAGGCGTCACCGCCCACGCCAAGCACAAGAAGGTCCTGAAAGCCGCCAAGGGCTTCTACGGCCGCCGCAAGAACACCATCCGCATCGCCAAGCAGGCGGTGGAGAAGTCGCTGCAGTATGCCTACCGCGACCGCAAGAACCGCAAGCGCTCGTTCCGCGCGCTGTGGATCCAGCGCATCAACGCGGCGGTGCATGAGCACGGCCTGACCTATGGCCGCTTCATCGACGGCCTCAACAAGGCCGGCATCGAGATCGACCGCAAGATCCTTTCGGACATGGCCATCCACGAGCCGCAGGCTTTCGCCGCGCTGGTCGCCAAGGCCAAGGTCGCGCTCGAATATCTGAAGAACACCACGCCGAATGCTTTTGAGAGCGCTGTCGCCTAAGCCAGCGCTTCCCAAGCATTTCTAGTACTGATTTGGGGAACCCGCGCTGGCACGGCTGGCGCGGGTTTTTCTTTTGCCTGATCAAACCAAGATGGTGACGCACCACATGGGTGCTGTCCGCCCGAACGAAGAGAGTTTCGCCGTGAACGCCACTGCTGGAAATCTTGAAGCCCTGGAAGCTTCTTTGCTCGCCGAGATCGCGGCGGCCGCGGACGAGGCCGCGATCGAGGCGGTGCGCGTCTCGGCGCTGGGCAAGAAGGGCTCGGTCTCCGAAATGCTGAAGACGCTGGGCGCCATGAGCGCCGAGGAGCGGCAGGTGAAGGGCCCGGCGATCAACGGCCTCAAGAACCGCGTCACCGAGGCGCTCACCCAGCGCAAGGCGGAGCTGAAGGATGTGGCGATCGCCGCCCGGCTCGCCGCCGAGAAGGTCGATGTCACACTCCCTGTGCGCCAGTCGCCGGCCGAGCGCGGGCGCATCCATCCGATCAGCCAGGTGATCGACGAGATCGCGGCGATCTTCGGCGATCTCGGCTTCTCGATCGCCGAAGGTCCGGATATCGAGACCGACCATTACAATTTCACCGCGCTGAATTTCCCCGAGGGACATCCGGCGCGCGAGATGCACGACACCTTCTTCTTCCAGCCGGACGAGAAGGGCGAGCGTAAGCTGTTGCGCACGCACACCTCGCCCGTGCAGATCCGCACCATGGAGCGGCAGAAGCCGCCGATCCGCATCGTCATCCCCGGCAAGACCTACCGGCAGGATTCCGACGCCACGCATTCGCCCATGTTCCACCAGGTCGAAGGGCTGGTGATCGACAGATCCGCGAACATCGCCAACATGAAGTGGGTGCTGGAGGAGTTCTGCAAGGCATTCTTCGAGGTGCCGAGCGTCAAGATGCGCTTCCGCCCGTCCTTCTTTCCGTTCACCGAGCCCAGCCTCGAGGTCGACATCCAGTGCGACCGCTCACGTCCAGGCGAAGTGCGCTTCGGCGAAGGTTCCGACTGGATGGAGATCCTGGGCTGCGGCATGGTGCATCCCAACGTGCTGCGTTACGGCGGCCTCGATCCCGACGAATATCAAGGCTTTGCCTGGGGCATGGGCATCGACCGCATCGCCATGCTGAAATACGGCATGCCGGACCTGCGCGCCTTCTTCGACGCCGATGTGCGCTGGCTGTCGCATTACGGCTTCCGGCCGCTCGATCTGCCGACGCTGTTCGGGGGGCTGTCTGCATGACGGCACCTCACACCGGCGGCTGCCGTTGCGGCGCGGTGCGGTTCCAGGCCTCGGCCGAGCCGCACCACATCAGCTATTGCCATTGCGGCGACTGCCGGCGCGCCAGCGGCGCGCCGGTGTCGGCCTTTGTCGGCTTCATGGCCGACCAGGTCACGCTCGAAGGCAAATCGCTGAAGAGCTACCGCAACGGCCCGGTGGAGCGCTCCTTCTGCGGCTTTTGCGGCTCGCCGATCGCCTATGTCGACCGGCGGCTCGACAACCGGATCTATTTCATGCTCGGCGCCATGGACATGCCGGCCTATTTCAAGCCGACGCTACATGCCTATGTGCGTGAGCAACTGCCCTTCCTGCACATGCCGGACGATTTGCCCAGGCATCTGAAGACAAGCGTGCCCCGACCTGAAGGGCAAGGACCGAACGGAACAGAACCATGAAATTCACCCTCTCCTGGCTCAAAGACCATCTCGAGACCGACGCCTCGCTTGCCGAGATCGTCGAGCGGCTGACCGCGATCGGCCTCGAGGTCGAACATGTCGACGACAAGGCGGGGCTGAAGCCTTTCGTCATCGCCAAAGTGCTGACGGCGGTGCAGCATCCCGACGCCGACCGGCTGCGGGTGCTCACCGTCGACACCGGCAACGGCAAGCCGCCGGTGCAGGTCGTGTGCGGCGCGCCCAATGCCCGCGCTGGCCTGATCGGCGCCTTCGCGGCGCCTGCCACCTATGTTCCGGGCATCGACGTGACGCTCTCGGTCGGCAAGATCCGCGGCGTCGAGAGCCATGGCATGATGTGCTCGGAGCGCGAGCTTCAGATCTCCGACGAGCATAACGGCATCATCGACCTGCCCGAAGATGCGCCGGTCGGCACCAGCTTCGCGGCTTATGCGCATCTCGACGATCCCGTCATCGAGATCAATTTGACGCCGAACCGGCCGGATGCGACCAGCGTCTACGGCATTGCCCGCGACCTCGCGGCGAGCGGGCTCGGCCGGCTCACCGGCGGCGCGATCATGCCGCATGCCGGCCAGGACCTGTGCCCGGTCAAGGTCACGATCGAGGCACCGGAGCTCTGCCCGGGCTTCGCGCTGAGGCTGGTCAAGGGCGTCAAGAACGGCCCGTCGCCGAAATGGCTGCAGCAGCGGCTGATCGCCATCGGGCTTCGGCCGATCAGCGCGCTGGTCGACATCACCAACTACGTCACCTTCGACCGCGGCCGGCCGCTGCATGTGTTCGACGCGAAGAAGGTCGCCGGCAACCTCGTGGTGCGTCGCGCCAGGGACGGCGAGAAGGTGCTGGCGCTCGACGGACGCGAATACACGCTGACGCCCGAAATGTGCGTGATCGCCGACGACAATGGCGTGGAATCGATCGCCGGCATCATGGGCGGCGAGCATTCGGGCTGCGACGAGAACACCACCGATGTGCTGATCGAATCGGCGCTCTGGGATCCGATCACCACGGCCCGCACCGGCCGCGCGCTCGGCATCATCACCGACGCGCGCTACCGCTTCGAGCGCGGCGTCGACCCTGAATTCATGGTGCCGGGCGTGGAGCTCGCAACGAAGCTGGTGCTCGATTTCTGCGGCGGCACGCCTTCTGAGATCGAGGTTGCCGGCTATGCCGGACACAAGCCGATGATCGTCTCCTTCCCGCTGCCGGAAGTGAAGCGGCTGACCGGCATCGAGGTGCCAAAAGAAGAAACCCTCGGCATCCTGACCCGTCTCGGCTTCGAGCCACAGGGCTCGGGCGACCTCCTCAAGGTGACGGTGCCCTCATGGCGGCCGGATATTGATGGCAAGGCCGATCTCGTCGAGGAGGTGATGCGCATCCACGGCGTCGACAACATCGCGCCGCAGCCGCTGACCTCGCATGACGCCGTCAACGGCAAGATCCTGACCACGCTGCAGGTGCGCACCCGCGCGGCCAAGCGGGCGCTCGCCGTGCGCGGCATGATGGAAGCCGTGACCTGGTCGTTCATCCCGGCCAAGCATGCCGAACTCTTTGGCGGCGGCCAGACGGCGCTGAAGCTCGCCAATCCGATCGCCGCCGACATGTCCGACATGCGGCCTTCGCTGCTGCCCGGCCTGATCGCCGCGGCGCAGCGCAATGCCGACCGCGGCATCGGCGACGTGGCGCTGTTCGAGGTCTCCGGCACCTATGAGGGCGACTTGGCCGATCAGCAGCGGCGCGTCGCTGCGGGCGTCCGGCGCGGCACGGCCAAGCTCGAAGGTTCGGGCCGCAGCTGGGCCGGCAATGCCGGGCCCGTCGGCGTGTTCGACGCCAAGGCGGACGCGATCGCAGCACTGGAAGCCTGCGGCGCTCCGGTCGACCGGCTGCAGATCGAGCCCGGCGGCCCCGCCTGGTACCATCCCGGCCGCTCCGGCACGATCAAGCTCGGCCCCAAGACGGTGCTCGGCACGTTCGGCGAGTTCCATCCGAAGACGCTGGACGGGCTCGACGCGTCCGGCCCGATCTGCGGCTTCGAGGTTTTCGTCGACGCCGTGCCGGAGCCGAAGGCCAAGCCGACGCGCACCAAGCCGAAGCTGGAGCTGTCGCCCTTCCAGGCGGTGAAGCGCGACTTCGCCTTCGTCGTCGAAAGAACGGTCGAGGCCGGCACGCTGGTGCGGGCGGCGCTCGCCGCCGACAAGAAGCTGGTCACCGGCGTTTCGGTGTTCGACGTCTTCGAGGGCGCGTCGCTCGGCGAAGCCAAGAAGTCGATCGCCATCGAGGTGTCGATCCAGCCGGTAGAAAAGACGCTGACCGACGAGGATTTCGAGGCGCTGGCCAAGCGCATCGTCGATAATGTCAACAAGCAGACGGGCGGCGTGCTCAGAGCATAAGGGATTGCCGGAAGGTGGCGAATCGCCCTCCAAAGGGTGATGGACCACCTCCGCTACTCCGGCCTTCCCTTCGAAACGCAACGCGCGGCTTTCCTCGGCATCATCGCGGCCGACCCGCTGTTGGCCGAGACGCTGGCGCAGGTGCGGGAACTTGCCTTGCCGGATTGGCTGGTGGTTTCCGGCGCGCTCTACAACAGCGTGTGGAACTATCTCACCGGCAAGCCGCCGGGCTACGGCATCAGGGATGTCGACCTGTTCTATTTCGACGACGCCGATCTTTCCTACGAGGCCGAGGACGCGGTGATCCGTCGGGCGGCGGCGCATTTCGAAGGGCTGCCGTTGCCGGTCGAGGTGCGCAACCAGGCGCGGGTGCATCTGTGGTATCCGCAGAAGTTCGGCCGGGCATGCTCGCGCTATGCGAGTTCGAGCGAATCCGTCAGCTATTTCGCGTCGAAGACGCATGCGGTGGGAGTGCGGTACGGCAGTGACGGGACCCTAGAATTGGTGGCGCCGTTTGGGCTGGATGATATCTTTTCGTTTCGGATCACGCCGAACAGGGTGCTGGACAATCAGCGGACCCACGAGACGAAGGGGAGAAGGGCGCAGGCGTGCTGGCCGGAGATTGAGGTGGTGCCGTGGTAGAGGGTGCAGAGATAAGAAACGTCGGCGCGAGGCCCTACCTCTCAACGAAAGGCCGAAGCGCCCTTTGCTCACCCATTCACCAGCGCCAGCAGTTCCTCCGTATAGCGCTTGCCGACCACCTTGTCGGGCGACAATGCATCGCCGATCGCCGCCACCTCGGCAGCACTCAGCTCAATCCCGGCCGCCGCCGTGTTCTGCTCCAGGTGCCGTATCTTCCTTGCCCCCGGGATCGGCACGATGAAATCGCCCCGATGCAGCACCCAGGCGAGCGCCAGCTGCGCCGAGGTCACGCCCTTCTCGGCCGCCATCTTCTCCAGCATCGCAATGACGGCGTTGTTGGCTTCCATCGCCTCGGCCTGAAAGCGCGGCAGAGTAAGGCGCCAGTCGCCGGCGCCGAGCGCGTCGGGCTTGGCGAGCGTGCCGGTGAGCAGGCCGCGGCCGAGCGGGCTATACGGGACAAAACCGACGCCGAGCTCGCGGCAGACGGGGAAGATCTCGTCCTCCGGATCGCGGCTCCATAGCGAATATTCGCTTTGCACCGCGGCGATCGGATGCACGGCATGCGCCCGGCGCAAAGTCGCGCCGCTCACTTCCGACAGGCCGAGCGCCCGCACCTTGCCCTCGCGCACCAGCTCGGCCATGGCGCCGACCGTGTCCTCGATCGGCACGTTGGGGTCGACGCGGTGCTGGTAGTAGAGGTCAATCACATCGGTACCCAACCGCTTCAGCGAGGCTTCCGCTACCGCCTTGACGTGCTCGGGGCGGCTGTCGACGCCCGCCATGCGGTCGATGCCGGTTCCTTCGTCGAGTATCTTGAAGCCGAACTTGGTGGCGATGGTGACCTTGTCGCGCACCGGCTTCAGCGCCTTGCCGAGCAGGATTTCGTTCTCGAACGGACCATAGACTTCGGCCGTGTCGAAGAAGGTCACGCCGATTTCGACGGCGCGGCGCAGCGTGGCGATGGCTTCCGCCTCCGGCTGACCGCCGTAAGCGAAGCTCATGCCCATGCAGCCGAGGCCGACGGGAAAGACTTCGAGTTCAGTGCCTAGTTTGCGGGTTTGCATGGCGCATCTCCTTGTTGCGATGGGCAGGACATAAGGCCTTGCAATCCGTTCGATAATCGGCTCTTCTTTGCACAGCTTGTTCTAAGATATAGATCAATGAACCGGACCAATCTCTCCCAGCTCGCCGTACTCGCCACCGTCGCCCAGTGCGCCAGCTTTCGCGGCGCGGCGCGCGAGCTCGGCATCGCGCCCTCGGCGGTCAGCCACGCGGTGTCGAGCCTGGAAGCGCGGCTCGGCGTGCGGCTTCTGGCGCGCAGCACGCGCAGCGTCGCGCCGACCGAAGAAGGGGCGCAGCTTCTCGAACGGCTGCGCCCGGCTCTGTCCGAGATCGACCTCGCTCTGGAGACGGCGGTCGAGGCGCGCGACAGGCCGGCGGGCAATCTGCGGCTCACCGTGCCGCGCACGGCCGCCCACCTGACGCTGACGCCCAGGCTCGGCGCCTTTGCCGCGGCCTATCCCGATATCGTGCTGGAGATCGTCATCGAGGATCGCTTCACCGACGTTGTCGAAGGCGGCTTCGACGCCGGCGTGCGCCTCGGCGAAAGCCTGCAGCGCGACATGATCGCGGTGCGCATCGGGCCCGACCTCCGCGGCGCGGTGGTCGCCGCGCCATCCTATTTCGCTTCCATGCCGAAGCCGCGCCATCCCCGAGATCTCGCCGACCATCGCTGCATCCGCTTCCGTTTTTCCAGCGGCATTCTTTATCGCTGGGAGTTCGAGAAGGGCGGCGAGGAAATCGAGATAGCGGTCGAAGGGCCACTGATTCTAGACGAGGACCATCTGATCGCCCAAGCGGCCATCGACGGGGCAGGCCTCGCCTTCGTCTTTGAACCTTATGCCCGCGCGCCGCTCGCCGACGGAAGGCTCATCCGCGTGCTGGAGGACTGGTGTCCTGCCTTCGACGGCTTCTTCGTCTATTATCCGAGCCGTCGCCAGATGCGGCCGGCGCTCAGAGCGTTCGTGGATTTCTTCAAGGTGAACGGGTAGCTCGTCCCCGCGAAAGGTACAATTGCATCCGGCAGCGCAGCCCGCCTTCAGGCAGAGGCGGAAGAAAGCTGCCACCGGCTTCGTTCGCCTCGCATGCGTTCCCTCACCAACACCCCCACCCGCTATGGCTGGCCGATGATCATCCTGCACTGGCTGATCGGCGTCATCTTCATCGGCCAGTTCGCGCTCGGCGTCGTCATGGTGCGCACGGCAAGCCAGCGGACATCCTTTGAGCTGATCCAGCTGCACAAATCCTTCGGCTTCCTGCTGCTGGGACTGATCATCGTGCGCATCGCCTGGCGGCTCGGCAATGCGTCCCCGGTACTGCCGGGCTCGGTGGGAACGCTGGAACGTAGGACCGCGCCGCTGGCGCATTTCGCGCTCTATGCCTTCCAGATCGCGCTGCCGCTCTCGGGCTGGGCGCTGGTGTCGGTATCGACGTTGGAAATCCCGACCATGCCCTTCGATCTGTTCGTGATGCCCAATCTTCCGCTCGCCGAATCCGACGCCGCGGAGAGCTTTTGGGCTTCCGCGCATTGGTATCTCGCCTATGCCGGCATCGCGCTGGTGGCGTTGCATATCGCGGCTGCGCTGCGCCATCATTTCCTGCTGCGCGATAGCGTGCTGACACGGATGATCACACCTTCGTCAGGCAGGGAATAGAACCGCGCCATCATTCGTTGGTGGGGCGAGAACGCAGAAAAGCTGCGGAAGGAACAAACCCATGAACGCGCGCATCCTCGGAATGGCGGCTTTTGCCGCTTGCTTTGCCGTGCCTGCCGTTGCCGCTGTGGCGCTCAGCGACGCCGCCGGCAGCTACACGATCAGCCCGTCGGGCTCCTCGATCCGCTTCACCATCGGCAAGGCCGGCGGCGGCGGTTTCGACGGCGCCTTCGGCCGCTTCAAGGGCACGATCCGCATCGACAATGGCGATGTCGGCCACTCGAAGGTCGACCTCACCATTTATCCTGAGAGCGTCGGTACCGGGCAGGGCCGCATCGACGCCTTCCTGCGTTCCGACGCGGTGTTCGACGCGGCCAACAATCCGGAAATACAGTTCCGCTCTACAAACGTGACGCGCACCGGCGACACGACGGCGGTCGTGACCGGCCGGCTGACGGCGCGCGGCAAGACGTTTCCGGAAAAATTCACCGCCGAGCTCGGCGGGCTGAAATCCGGCACGATCAAATTCCACGTCACCGGCAAGGTGCTGCGGTCACGCTACGGAATGGATGTCGGGACGCCGCTCTATTCCAACGTCGTCGATTTCGACATGACGCTGACGGGGAAGAGGGGGTAGGCGCGGCACATTTCCTCGCCCCCGGCAAAGCCGGGCTAGGCAATGAACTCATGTTCTGTGACTGACTGATCAGGCCTCGGCTTGATCGCCACGTGGTTCCCCCAATCCGTCGCTGCTTCGCAGCGCCACCTTTCCCCCCTCCGGAGGGAAAGGAAGGGAGCGTTGCTGGACGAGCGTCGACGGCAAAAAAAGCCTGGCGCCTTTCCTCTACCCCGTCGATCGGGGAGAGGTGGCTCGGCGAAGCCGAGACGGAGTGGGAGTCGACCAGCGCTACATTAGACAATGCATGCGCCAAGCTGCACGGAGCGTCTGCGATTGGCTTTTCTCCGGAATTGGGGCACACCTCCATCGATGTAACCGACATGGAGAAGCGTGATGTTCCGATGGGGTGTTCTGTCGACGGCGAAGATCGGCCGCGAGCAGCTTTTGCCGGCAATCGTGGATTCGGAGAACGGCATTCTGTCGGCGATCGCCAGCCGCGATCTGTCGAAGGCCAAGGTGGTGGGCGAGCGTTTCGGCGCCCGCCATGCCTTCGGCTCCTATGAGGAGCTGCTTGCCTCGCCGGACGTCGACGGCGTCTACATCCCGCTGCCGACCTCGCAGCATGTCGAATGGACGGCCAAGGCGATCGAGGCCGGAAAACATGTGCTGGTGGAAAAGCCTCTCGCGCTCGACGCCAAGGACATCCCGCCGTTGATCAAGCTGCGCGACCAGAAGAATGTGCTGGTCTGCGAGGCCTTCATGGTCGTGTACCATCCGCAATGGATCAAGGTGCGCGATCTCATCGCCAGCGGTGCCATCGGCCGGCTGCGGCACGTGCAGGGCGCGTTCTCCTATTACAATGTCGATCCCAATAACATGCGCAACAAGCTCGATCTCGGCGGCGGCGCGCTGCCCGATATCGGCGTCTATCCAACGGTGTCGACGCGGTTCTCGACCGGCAAGGAGCCGCTGCGCGTGCAGGCGACGATCGAGCGCGACACGACCTTCGGCACCGACATCTACTCCTCGATTCGCGCCGATTTCGGCGACTTCGAATTGTCCTTCTATCTGTCGACGCAGATGGCGGCGCGCCAGGTGATGGTGTTCCACGGCGAGAAAGGCTTCATCGAAGTCTTCGGCCCGTTCAATGCCGGGCTCTACGAGCACCACCGCATCGAGCTGCACAACCAGAACCACACCGAGGCGCAGGTGTTCCGCTTTCCCGGCACGCAGCAATACCGGCTGGAATGCGAGGCCTTTGTGCGCGCCGCCCAGGGCGGCAAGGACCGCGTCTTCACGCTGGAGGAATCGGTGCTCAACCAGAAGGTCATCGACGCCATCTTCCGCGCCGGCGAGAAGGACGGCTGGGAGACCGTCTAACGCTTCCGAGCAGGTTTGCCGGCTCATCCCGGGAGGAAAAATGGCTGACGCGGACGTGATCATTGTCGGCGCGGGGCTGGCGGGCCTCGTCGCCGCGGCCGAGCTGGCGGAGGCCGGCAAGAAAATCGTCATCGTCGATCAGGAGCCGGAGCAGTCGCTGGGCGGCCAGGCCTTCTGGTCCTTCGGCGGGCTATTCCTGGTCGATTCGCCGGAGCAGCGGCGCATACGCATCCGCGATTCGCACGACCTCGCGCTCGAGGACTGGATGGGCACCGCCGCCTTCGACCGTCCGGAGGATTTCTGGCCGCGCAAATGGGCTGAAGCCTATGTCGGCTTCGCCGCCGGCGAGAAGCGTTCCTGGCTTATCGAGCGCGGGCTGAAATTCTTCCCCGTGGTCGGCTGGGCCGAGCGGGGTGGCGGCAATGCCGTAGGCCACGGCAATTCGGTGCCGCGCTTCCACATCACCTGGGGCACCGGGCCCGGCGTGCTCGAGCCGTTCGTGCTGCGCGTGCGCGAGGCGGAGAAGCGCGGGCTCGTGCAGTTCAAGTTCCGCCACCGGGTCAACGAGATCATCCGCACCGGCGATACCGTCACCGGCGTGCGCGGCGACGTGCTGGAGGCGAGCAGCGTCGAACGCGGCCGCAAGAGCTCGCGCATGGTGGCCGGCGAGTTCGAGCTTGGCGCGCAAGCGGTGATCGTCGCTTCCGGCGGCATCGGCGGCAATCACGGGCTGGTGCGCAAGAATTGGCCTGAGCGGCTGGGCGCGCCTCCCAATCGGATGATCACCGGCGTGCCCGACCATGTCGACGGGCGCATGCTGGCGATCACCGAGGCTGCCGGGGGCAGGGTCATCAACCGCGACCGCATGTGGCACTATGTCGAGGGCATCAGGAACTGGGCGCCGATCTGGTCCGAGCACGCGATCCGCATACTGCCCGGCCCCTCCTCGCTGTGGCTCGACGCGCGCGGCAACCGATTGCCGGTGCCGCTCTATCCGGGCTTCGACACTTTGGCCACGCTCAGCCACATCATGAGCACCGGTTTCGACTATTCCTGGTTCATCCTGACCAAGAAGATCATCCAGAAAGAATTTGCGCTGTCGGGCTCGGAGCAGAACCCGGACCTCACCGGCAAAAGCTGGCGGCAGGTGCTGGGCCGCGCGACATCAGGCATTCCCGGTCCTGTGAAAGCCTTCATGGAAAAAGGCGAAGACTTCATCGTCGAGACCGATCTTTCGAAGCTGGTGGCGGGCATGAACGCGCTGGCCGGCGGCGAGCCACTGCTGGACCTCGCCCAGGTCGAGCGCGAGATCCGCGCCCGCGACAGGCAGCTCGACAACCCGTTCTCCAAGGACGCGCAGATCACTGCGCTGCGCGGCGCCCGCGCCTATCTTGGTGACAAGCTGATCCGCACGGCAAAACCCCACAAGATGCTCGATCCGGCAAACGGTCCGCTGATTGCGGTGCGCCTCAATATCCTGACCCGCAAGACGCTGGGCGGGCTTGAGACCGACCTCGACAGCCGCGTTCTCGATGCCGCCGGACAGCCGGTTCCGGGGCTCTACGCGGTCGGCGAGGTAGCCGGCTTCGGCGGCGGCGGCGTGCATGGCTATGCGGCGCTGGAAGGCACCTTCCTCGGCGGATGCATCTTTTCGGGGCGCAGCGCCGGACGGGCGGCCGCGGCCACGATTGCGTGAACGGAGGACATAGGGCGCTTCATCGTTTCACGGAAACAGCGAAGGGCCCTATGTTTTGTTTGACGCAATTCCACACGGAAAACAGCTCCCATTTTTCCCGGCATTGCTCTCGTGAACGAACTCCAATCGCTATGAGAACGACATGCGCATCATCGTCTATGGAATCGGCGCGATCGGCGGCGCCATCGCGGCCCAGCTGAGTTTCTCCGGACATGACGTGGTCGGCATCGCCCGCGGCAGGCAGCTCGATGCCATCCGTGCGTCTGGGCTGTCGCTTTCCACACCGCAAGGCACCAGGACCGCGCATTTTCCCGTCCATGCCGACCCGGCGGAGATTTCGTTCAGGCCGGACGATGCCGTGCTGCTGACGATGAAAACGCCCGATACGCTGGGCGCGCTGCAGCGGCTCAACGCGATAGGCGTTTCCGCCCAGCCGATATTCTGCTTCCAGAACGGCGTCGCCAACGAGCCGCTCGCCCTGCGTTTCTTCGCCAATGTCTATGGCGCGACGGTGATGCTGCCGGCCGATTACGACACGCCGGGCGAGGTCGCGGCTTATTTCACGCCAAAGATCGGCGCTTTCGATATCGGCCGCTATCCATCCGGAACCGACGACGCGGTCAAGAAACTGCGCGGGATACTCCGTGCGTCCGGCTTCATCGTCGACCGCAGGGACAATGTGATGAGCAGCAAATACCGCAAGCTGCTGTCCAATCTTCGCAACATTATCGATGCGGCGCTGGCGGACACCGAGCTTCAGCGGAAATGGTATGCCAGGGCGCTCGCCGAGGCGGAAGCGGTGCTGACCGCGGCCGGAATCGCGTGGGACAAGACCGACGCGATGCCCCGCGAGGAACTGACCATAACCACCATTCCCGGCCGAACGCGCGTCGGGTCGTCGACGCTGCAGAGCATCGTGCGCGGGACAGGCTCCCTCGAAACCGACTTCCTCAATGGCGAGATCGTGCTGCTCGGGCGGCTGCACGGCATGGTGACGCCAGTCAACGCAGCCTTGTGCAGACTGTCGATCGAGCTGGCCAGCGGCCGGATGCCGCCGCAATCTGCCGGCGACGACACGATTGCCTCCATGATCGGCGGAGCCGGCTGATCGCACGAGACAAATCGAAAGATAGCAACCCGCCCGGGAATCCTTTCGAGCTCATGGAACGTCTTCCTCATGCAGACCCGCAAACAGGAGACGACCATGACCTACAATCTGATCCGCTACGGCGTGAAGGACGCCAGCATCGCCGAGAACCGGGCGCTGGTGGAACAAGTGTTCGAGGCGCTGGACGAGGGGCAGCCGCGATCGGTGCGCTATCTGGTGCTCGAACTGGAGAATGGCGAGTTCGTCCACCTCGTCGGTTACGACAAGGACAGCTCGGCGCTGACCGAACTCGACGCGTTCAAGGCGTTCGGCGCCGATCACGCCACTCGGCGTTCGACGCCGTTTGCCAGATCGCCGGCGAAGATCGTCGGCAACTATCGTATGCTGGCGAAAGCCGATGAGGCTGTGCCGGCCTGACCGGGGCGACATGGCTCACGAACCGGCGAACCAGAGAAAGAGGCCGATGAGCGCAGCGAAATTCGACCGCGCGGAACTTGAAGCCATGCTCATCGGCCTGCGCCCGAAACTGCACCGCTATGCCGCGCGCATGGCGGGCTCGGTGATCGAGGGCGAGGACATCGTGCAGGAGACGGTGGTGAAGGCGCTTGCCGCCCATGATGGCGGTGCTCTCGTCGAGCGCCTCGAGCAGTGGCTGTTCCGAATCGCCCACAACGCGGCGCAGGATCATTTGCGCCGCCGCCAGCGGGAGCGCTCGCGCATGACCGAAGCCGATATGATCGGAATTGAAGATGTCTCTGCCGACGCGGAGGTTCGGCTCGCGGCGGCGGCAAGCCTGCGCAGTTTCATGCAGCTTACGCCGGCGCAGCGCAGTGCCGTGATCCTCGTAGACGTGCTTGGTCTCACCTTGCATGAGACCCGCGAGTTGACGGGCGCGACACTTGCCGCCACGAAGGCGGCACTGCATCGCGGCCGGGCGGAATTGAAGGCGCTGGCTTCGGCGCCAGCCGACGTCGCAATGCCAAAACTGGAACCGGAAGAAGAGCGCCGGCTGCGCCGCTATGTCGACCTGTTCAACGCGCGTGATTTCGACGGGGTCAGGGCGCTGATCGCCGAGGACGTCCAGGTCGACGTTGTCAACCGCACCCGCCTCAACGGCAAGAAAGAAGCCTCGACCTATTTCGGCAATTACGACCGCCTCGGCGATTGGGCGTTGTCGCTCGGCTTCGTCGAGGCCCGGCCGGCGATCCTCATCCGCAACCCGCAGGCGGACAATGCGTTGCGTGGTTTCATGCTCCTGAACTGGCGCAACGACCTCGTCGTGAGCCTCCGCGATTTCCGTTACGCACCGTACTGCCTCGAGAATGCCGATATCCGCGCCGTCGCTGTTTGACGCCGCATGAGGCATGGCCTATCAAATCATCGTGAAGTGACGCGACCGTCACGGATCGGCCATCAGAGCAGCAGCATAGGCCGGCTTGAAGTCGGCCAGCACCCGGTCCGATACGCTGCGGTACGACCATTCCACCGGCCGCGAAGAAGGCATCCCTGGTAAGACTTCGCTAGTTTTTGTCTTTTCACCAATCTGTATTGCGGGCGGATAGCCCGCGAGGTTCCCAATGTCTCTCAATGAAGCCACCAAGCCCGGCAAGCAGAATTCTCGGCAGGTTAAAGCAACGACCGTAGCACCGTCGCGCGATCAGATCCTTATCGGGCCAGATTTCATCCAGAAAGGCGAGCCGCATGAGCGGCTGGACCGCTTCTTCGGCGACTTGGCGAGCCGCTTCGACGCGGCGCCCGCGGTCATCTCCGGCGGTCGGCCCTGGTCGTATCGCGAGCTGAACAGCCGCGCCAACCAGTTCGCGCATCTGTTGATCGAGCGCGGTGTCAAGCCAGGCGACAGGGTTGGTCTTTTGCTCGACCGCTCCGCCGAAACCTACATCGCGGTGCTTGCGGTGATGAAGGCCGGGGCGGCATTCGTGCCCTTGGCCACTGCGTTTCCCGAAGACCGCATGGTGATGATCATCGAGGACGCCAACGTCACGATGGTGATCAGCGTTTCCGGTTATGCCGCGCGCGTGGCGCGCCTGCCCGTTCCGCATATCTCGATCGATTCGGCGGAGTCCGAAATTGCGCTCCAGCCGGAAACGGAACCCTTGCCGGACGGCGGCCAGGATCAGACCTGCTACATCCTCTACACGTCGGGGACCACGGGCAAGCCCAAGGGCGTGGTCATCACCCATCAGAGCTTCTGTAATTTCATCCGCGTCGCCGCCGCGTCCTACGGCTACCAGCCCGGCGACCGCGTGTACCAGGGCATGACCATCGCCTTCGACTTCTCTTCGGAGGAGATCTGGGTGCCGTTCGCCGCCGGAGCCACCGTCGTGCCGGCGCCCGGCCAGCAGCCGTTGGTGGGCGAGGAGCTGGCCAGTTTCCTTCGCGAGCACAACATCACCTGCATGGCCTGCAGCCCGACGCTGCTGTCGTCGATCGAGAGCGACGCGCCGAGCCTGCGCGCGATCCTTGTCGGCGGCGAGGCCTGCTCTCACAAGCTCGTGGTGCGGTGGGCGAAGCCCGGCCGCCAGATCCTGAACACCTACGGCCCGACGGAGGCGACCGTCACCGCCACCATGGCCTTGCTGACACCGGACGAACCGGTGACGATCGGCAGGCCGCTGCCTACTTATTCGATCGCAGTCCTCGACCCGAAAAAGCCAGAGGTGCTGAGCGGCGACGCGTTGGGCGAAATCTGCATCGGTGGCATGGGCGTTGCGGTCGGTTATCTCAACCGGCCGGAGCTGACCGACGAGAAATTCATCCATGATTTCATCGGCCTGCCGAACAACCCCAGCGGCCGCATCTATCGTACGGGAGACCTTGGCCGGATCAACGACAGGGGCGAGATCGAATACCACGGACGCATCGACACACAGGTCAAGATTCGCGGCTACCGGATTGAGCTGGGCGAGATCGAGGCCGTGCTGCTGGACCAGCCAGGCATCGCGCAGGCGGCGGTCACGACCTGGGAAATAGAACCCGAGCGCACGGAGTTGGTCGGCTATTACGCTCCTAAAAGCGGCGGTGACGGTGTGGATCGCACCACTCTCGTGCAGGAGCTGAAGCGACGGCTGCCCGATTACATGGTTCCGGCCTATCTCGAGCAGTTGGCCGCGATCCCGATGACCGTTTCCAACAAGGTCGACCTAAGGAAGTTACCAAAGCCGACGAGCGCGCGTGTCGCCGCCGGTCATGCGATGATCGACCCGCGCAACGAGGACGAGAAGTTCCTCGTGGAGACGCTGGCGGACGTGCTGAAATTCGAGGATATCTCCATCGAAGACCACTTCTTCGACGACCTCGGCGCGAACTCGCTGTTGATGGCGCGGTTCTGCGCGCGCATCCGCTCGCGCAAGGCCTGGTCGACGACCTCGATGCGCGACATCTACCTGCACCCGACGATAGCGAAGCTTGCCGAACATCTGCGGGAACCTCAGATGGCCGCGGTTGCCGCGCGCGAGCCCATGCTGACGCACAGGGCCTCCAATCTTGCCATCTGGGCAACGGGATTCGGCCAGCTGCTGTTTTACGCGGTCTACAGCTATGTGGCTTTGTGGGCGATCAATGACGGCCTCAATTGGGTCTATGAGGCCCTGGACGACCCGCTGTCTCTTTATCTGCGTTGCGTTCTTCTGTCCGCCGGCGTGTTCTTTGGATTGAGCGGCTTCGCCGTCGCCGCCAAATGGCTGCTGGTCGGCCGCTGGAAGGCCGAAACCTTTCCGATCTGGGGTTGGCGTTACTATCGATTCTGGATCGTCAAGACTCTGGTCCGCAGCGCTCCGGTCGTGCTGTTCCGCGGCAGTCCGCTCTATAGCCTCTATCTGCGCCTGCTCGGCGCGCGGCTCGGCGGCCGCGCCGTCGTCGAGTGCCGGGCCGTTCCGGTCTGCACCGACCTGATCACCATCGGCGACAACTCGATCCTGCGCAAGGACTCCACGATCCTCGGTTTTCGGGCGCAGGCCGGCTACATCCATACCGGGCCGGTCAGTATCGGCAACAACGCCTTTGTCGGCGTCGGGTCGACACTCGACATCGATACACGCATGGGCGATGGCGCCCAGCTCGGTCACGCTTCGTCGCTGCATCGCGGGCAGATCGTTCCGGCCGGAGAGCACTGGCACGGCTCGCCAGCGATCCCCACCAAGGCGGACTACTGCAAAGTGCCCAACGTCCCGTTGTCGCGGGTGCGCCGCGCCATCTACGAGGCGATCCAGCTCTTCATCCTTTTTGCCATCATCACACCGTTCCCGCTTCTGTTCCACAGCTACTGGGAAAATGTCGGCGACGACTATGATGAGACCCTCGGCATCGTGGCAATCGGCACCACGGTCACGGTGGCGGGCTTCGTCATCGGCGGGGTGCTGCTGGCGGCCATCGTGCCGCGGCTGTTCAACCTCGTGCTAAAGCCCGGCCGGAACTATTCGCTCTACGGCTTCCACTACTGGCTGCAAACGATGCTGGAGCTGGTCAGCAATGTGCGGCTGCTGAACGTGCTGTTCGGCGACAGTTCCGCCGTCGTCTATTATCTACGCGCCATCGGCTGGAAGCTGAACGAGGTGGATCAGACCGGGTCGAATTTCGGTACCAACCAGCGGCATGAAAATCCGCAGCTGAGCGAGATCGGTTCGCATACAATGGTGTCGGACGGTCTGTTCATGGTGAACATGCAGAAGTCGGCCAACTCCTTCCGGCTCGAGCATACCCGGGTTGGCGAACGCAACTTCTTCGGCAACAACATCATCTATTCACCGGATTCCCGCGTCGGCGACAATTGCCTGCTCGGGACCAAGGTCCACGTGCCGGTGGACGGCCCCATTCGCGAGAATGTCGGGCTTCTGGGCTCGCCGCCGTTCGAAATTCCGCGCATGGTCAATCGCGACAAGGAGCTTCTCGGGTTGATCTCGGACAAGGAGCGCAGTCGCCGCCTGCCCCTGAAGAACCTGCACAATCTCGTCACCGCGCTGATGTTCGTGGCCGCGCAGTGGCTGATCCTGTTCCTGACGCTGGCAATCTGGGACCGCGCGCTTAACTACTATACCGAGTGGGGGCAGACCGCACTGTTCGTGGCAGTGATGCTGACCACGGCGATCGGCATCCCGTTCTACATCTTCCTCGAACGAGCCAGCCTCGGCTTCCGCCGCCTGAAGCCCAGGATGGCGACAATCTACGACCCGGTTTTCTGGCGGCACGAACGTCACTGGAAGCTGTCGGACTCGCCGATCATGAGCCTGTTCACCGGCACCCCGTTCCGGCCGCTGATCCTGCGCATGCTGGGCGTGAAGGTGGGGCTGCGCCTCTATGACGGCGGCTGCATCATCACCGAGCGCTCGCTGGTGGAGATCGGCGACGACGTGACGCTCAACGAAGGCTGCGTGATCCAGCCGCACTCGCTGGAGGAAGGCGCGTTCAAGTCCGACTACATCCGCATCGGCAATGGCTGCACCCTGGCGCCGTCCGCCTTCGTTCATTACGCGGTGGTGATGGGCGAGGGGTCCGTGGCCGACGTCGACTGCTTCGTCATGAAGGGCGAGGTGCTGGAGCCGAACACGGTCTGGCGCGGCAACCCGGCGAAGCTCTACGGCGTGGTGACGCCGATCGACGCCCGTGCGATGGAAGTCGGGCACGCCCCGTGACGCGCAGCGGCAGCACCAGCGACCGCCCGATTGCCCTGGAGCCTGTCGGCAAGGACAACTGGGCGGCGATACTGGCGCTCGAACTGTTACCGGAACAGCAGGAGTACGTTGCCTCCAACGCCGAATCGCTGGCGGAGGCCGAGCAGGATGACGAGGCGATCGCCCGCGCCGTGGTCTCCGCCGGGCGCGTTGTCGGATTCCTCATGTACAGCGCGTTTGGCGACGATGACGAAGCGATCATCTATCGCTTCATGATCGACCGCCGGGAGCAAGGCAAAGGCTTCGGCCGCGCCGCTGTTGCCAAGGTGCTGGAAGAGATCGCGAAGCGCGGCCACGTCCGCCGCGTTTTGATCTGTTATGAACAGGAGAACGAGGCGGCGCGCCGGCTTTACGCCGGCTTCGGTTTCGTCGAGCAAGGACCGGACGAGGACGACGAGATGATCGCCGTGCTCGAACTGGGCGGATAGAGCGTTGAACACCCGGCCGCAAGGGATGTCGGCGAGCATCCAACATACCGTCGAGCAGGCATTGGCCGGCCTCGCGCCGCCCGGCCTGAGCGGCGGCTGCCGGCATATCCTCGCCGGCGACGAACAATACATCCTGCCTGCGGAAGGCGCTTCCATGGCGACGCGTGCACCCGGGGCGCGCGCCGCCACGGGGGCAGGCCGCCACATCGCGCATGAATTGCTGAGGCGTCGAGGATGCGTGAACCGCGCGATATTGCGCGGCCAACTGGGAAACCCAATCTGGCCGGCCGGCCTTGTCGGCTCGATCGCGCATGACGACACGATGGCCGTGGCAGTCATCGCGCGATCCGACGCGCTGCGAAGCGTCGGCGTCGACATCGAGCCCGCCTTGCCATTGCCCGACGATCTCCGGGCCGTGGTTGCCGCATCGGAGGATCGTCTGGGTGATCTCGATCCAAATCTGGGCGGCCGTATCCTGTTCGCGGTCAAGGAGGCGGCCTACAAGGCATCGTTCCCGCTCGACGGTCGCGTGTTGGGTTTTGAGGACATCGCGGTCGATTTCGAAAAGGGTGAAGCAGTCACTTCGTGGGGCCGTCGTCTGGCCGTCCGTTTTGCCACCTCCCCGTGCATCCTGGCCCTGGCTTATGCAGCCGTGGAGCGCTGAGGAGCCCTTCCGCTTCGCGGCACTCTAAACACCGGCTGGACAGGTGGGGTGCGGTATCTGGCCAGGGGTTCTGCGCACCCTCGGTCCACACTGTCGCGGCATCAACATAGATGTTCTACACATCAATCCTTGACGATAGAACATTTTAATGTAGGCTGTAGCACCGAGACCTGATACCTCAGACCTGAACGAGAGAGTGCTCGGTGATAACCGCACCGCAATTGCGCGCAGCCAGATCGCTGCTCGGGATCGATCAGCGCCGGCTTGCCGAATTGTCCGGCCTGTCGGTGCCGACGATCCAGCGCATGGAAGCCAGCGGCTCGATCATAAGGGGCAATGTCGATTCGCTGATGAAGCTGATCGCGGCGCTCGAGATCTCCGGCATCGAGCTGATCGGGGAAGGAGCGACCAGCCAGGGCGGCGGGCGCGGCGTGCGGCTGAAGGCTGGCTTCGATCTCGCCAAGGCGTCTGAACCCGATGGCGGCGAGGTCGAAACCGGCGGGAGCCAGCCGTGAATTCGACCGTCCCCCTTCTGTTGTGCGGTCCTGCCGCGTTCTTGGCGACAGCCATAATGGCTGCGGCCGCCAGCCGGCTCGCCGCCGCGACTCGACTGGTCTATGGCGCGACGCTTGTGATTTCAGCCGTACTGCTCGCGACTGCTGCCGGCCATCTCGCCGGTAACCCCGGCGAGGCCTCCGCCACCTTGCCGCTCGGCCTGCCCTGGACAGGCGCCCGGTTCCGGCTCGACGGCCTGTCGGCGTTCTTTCTTGTCGTCGTCAATCTGGGCGGCACGATCACCAGCCTCTACGGTCTCGGTTATGGCCGGCATGAATCCCAGCCGCATCGGGTTCTGCCATTCTATCCCGCCTTCCTCGCCGGCATGAACCTCGTGGTGCTGGCCAACGACGCCTTCAGCTTCCTGTTGTCCTGGGAGTTCATGTCGCTCGCCTCCTGGGCGCTGGTCATGGCGCATCACCGCGATGAGGCCAACCGGCGCGCCGGCTACATCTACCTGGTGATGGCAAGCTTCGGCACGATGGCGCTGCTGCTTGCCTTCGGCCTGCTGGCCGGGCCGGCGGGAACCTATGCGTTCGACGCGATGCGGACGGCGCATCCCGGCCCGTTCGCCGCCGGCGCGGTGCTGGTTCTCATGCTGCTCGGCGCCGGCTCCAAGGCTGGCCTCGTGCCGCTGCATGCCTGGCTGCCGCTTGCCCATCCGGCGGCACCCAGCCATGTCTCGGCGCTGATGAGCGGCATCATGACGAAGGTGGCCCTCTATGGCTTCGTCCGCGTGGTGTTCGACCTGCTTGGCGAGCCGGCATGGTGGTCGGGCGTGGCGGTGCTTCTCATCGGCGGCGTGACGGCGGTGCTGGGCATCCTGCACGCGCTGATGGAAAAGGACCTCAAACGGCTGCTTGCCTATTCGACCATCGAGAATATCGGCGTCATCTTCGCAAGCCTCGGCCTTGCGCTGGCCTTCAAGGCGAACGGCATGCCGTCGGCCGCCGCGCTGGCCTTCACCGCGGCGCTCTTCCACGTGCTCAACCATTCCTTCTTCAAGAGCCTGCTGTTCTTCGGCGCCGGCGCCGTGCTGACGGCAACCGGCGAGCGCGACATGGAAAAGCTCGGCGGCCTCATCCATCGCCTGCCGGTGACCAGCTTCGTCTTCCTCATCGGCTGCGTCTCGATCTCGGCGCTGCCGCCCTTCAACGGCTTTGCCTCCGAATGGCTGGTCTTCCAGGCCATATTGCGCAGCCCAGAGCTGCCGCAATGGGGACTGAAGGTCATGGTGCCCGCGGTCGGCGGCATGCTGGCGCTCTCGGCCGCACTGGCCGCGGCCTGCTTCGTCAAGGCATTCGGCATCACCTTCCTTGGCCGGGCACGGTCGGTGGCGGTGGAACGCGCACACGAAGTCGATCGCTGGTCGCTGGCCGCGATGGCCGTGCTTGCCGCCTTCTGCCTGCTCGCCGGCATCCTGCCAGGCTTCGTCATCGACAGCCTGTCGACGGTAACGCTTCCACTCGTCGGCGAGCGCATGCCGGTGCAGATGGCGCAGCCCTGGCTGTCGATCGTGCCGATCGCCGAGAGCCGCAGCTCCTATAACGGCCTGCTGGTCTTCGTCTTCATCACCATCTCGGCGTCGCTCGCGGCCTTCTTCATTCACCGCTTCGCCTCGCACGCGCTGCGCCGGGGCATTGCTTGGGGGTGCGGCTTCACGGACGCGGTGCCAGCCGCGCAATACACGGCGGTCAGCTTCGCGCAGCCTATTCGCCGCGTCTTCGGCGGCTTCGCGTTCCGCTCGCGCGAGACGGTGAAGATGCCGGCGCCAGGCGCCCTCGAGCCGGCGCGACTCAAGGTGGAGATGCACGATGTGGCCTGGGAGGTCTTCTACCAGCCGATCACCGGCGCGATCGGTTTCGCCACCGAGCGGCTGAACCAGCTGCAGTTCCTGACCATCCGCCGCTACCTGACGCTGGTCTTCCTCTACCTCATCATCCTGCTTCTGGTGCTCGCTCTATGGCCATGATCGCGCAGTTGGCCGTGCAGGGCGCGCAGATGCTTTCGGTGCTTTTGCTGGCACCGCTGCTGATCGGCTTCGTGCGCAAGGTGAAGGCAAGGCTGGTCAGGCGGCAGGGACCCTCGCTGATCCAGCCCTATCGCGACCTCGTCAGGCTGATGCGCAAGGAGGTCGTGCTGGCGGACAATGCGTCCTGGCTGTTCCGCGTAACGCCCTATCTGATCTTCGCCGCCACCTGGGTTGCGGCGGCGCTCGTTCCGACCTTCGCTACCGGCCTCGAATTCAGCTGGACCGCGGACCTCATCGTCATCGTGGCGCTGCTCGGCAGCGCCCGCTTCTTCCAGGCACTGGCCGGGATGGATGTCGGCACCAGCTTCGGCGGCCTCGGCGCCAGCCGCGAGGTGATGATCGCGTCGCTGGCCGAACCGGCGATGCTGCTCATCGTGTTCAGCCTGGCGCTGCTGGCCGGCGCCACGCAGCTTTCGACGGTCGCCGCCTTCATGGGATCGCCGCAGGTCGGACTGCGGGTGTCGCTCGGCATGTCGCTGATTGCCATGGTTATGGTGGCGATCGCCGAGAATGCCCGCATACCGGTCGACAATCCGGCCACGCATCTGGAGCTCACCATGGTGCATGAGGCAATGATCCTGGAGTATTCCGGCCGCCATCTGGCGATGATCGAGCTCGCCACCTTCCTCAAGCTGCTGCTCTACATGTCGCTGATCTCCTGCGTCTTCCTACCCTGGGGGCTGGACAGCGGGGGGACCGGGCCGAAATCGCTGGCCATCGGCGCGGCCGCCTATCTCTGCAAGCTCACGGTGCTCGCCATCCTGCTTGCCGTGTTCGAGACGGCGGTCGCCAAGATGCGTGTCTTCCGCGTGCCGGACTTCCTGGGCGCGGCGCTGATGCTGGCGCTGCTCGGCACGCTGTTGCTGTTCGTCTCGCGGAGCCTGTGATGAACGGTCTCACCTTCGACATCGCCCATCTGCTCGCCGGCAGCCTGGTGCTGATCTCCTTCATGATGCTCTACCAGGACCGGCTGTTCGCGCTGATCAACGTCTTTGCGCTGCATGCCGTCGTGCTCGCGCTTTCGGTCGCCTGGCAGGCCTATATCCAGGATGCGCATCACCTCTACATCACCGCGGCAATCGCGCTGGTCTTCAAGGCGATCGTCATTCCCGTCGGGCTGCATCGCATCATCCAGCGGCTCGGCATCCACCGCGATATCGAGACGGCGGTCGGCATCGGTCTGACCATGCTTGCCGGCATCGGGCTGGTGACGCTCTCCATGGTGCTGATGCTTCGGGTGACGCCGGAGGCCGACCCGCTCGCCCGCGAGGACCTCGCCTTCGCGCTGTCGATCATCCTGCTGGGGCTGCTGGTGATGGTGACAAGGCGCAACGCCGTCAGCCAGGTCGTCGGCTTCATGTCGTTGGAGAATGGGCTGGTGCTGGCCGCCACGGGCGCCAAGGGCATGCCGTTAGTCGTCGAGATCAGCGTCGCCTTCTCGATCCTGATCGCCTTCATCGTCATCGGCGTCTTCCTGTTCCGCATCCGCGAACGGTTCGATTCGGTCGATATCGGCGCGCTGGACGACTACCGGGGAGAACGCCGGTGAGCGGGTTTTCCTTGGACGCCGTGGCCGCGATCCTTTTCATCCCGGCGGGTGCCGCGGCTATCCTGGCGGCAATGCCGAACTACCGCATGACGGCGGTCGTCAATGTCATCGCCAGCCTGCTCACCTTGCTCGCGGCGCTGTCACTGTTCGTCACCGACCGACCGGCGCCGGGACAATATCTGCTGGTCGACGACCTCAACATCGTCTTCATCGTGCTCAACACATTCGTCGGCTTCACCACCAGCGTGTTCAGCGCGTCCTACATCGCGCATGAGCTGGAAACCGGCCGGCTGACAGCGCCGAACCTGCGCTTCTACCACGCCATGTACCAGATCATGATGTTCGGCATGAACCTGGCCTTCGTGTCGAACAATATCGGCCTGATGTGGGTCGCGGTCGAGCTTGCCACGCTGACCACCGTGCTGATGGTCGGCATCTACCGCACGCATGAGGCGCTCGAAGCGGCGTGGAAATATTTCATCCTCGGCAGCGTCGGCATCGCGCTCGCGCTGTTCGGAACGATCCTCGTCTACATGGCCGCGCAGCCGGTGGTCGGTGAGGGCACCAACGCCATGGTCTGGTCGGTGCTGATCGAAAAGGCGGCGCATTTCGATCCCGCGCTGCTCAGCGTCGCCTTCATCTTCCTGCTGCTCGGCTACGGCACGAAGGTCGGTCTCGCGCCGCTGCATGCCTGGCTGCCCGACGCGCACGCCGAGGGCCCGACGCCGATCTCGGCGGTGCTGTCGGGCCTGCTGCTCAACGTCGCGCTCTATGCCGTGCTGCGCTTCAAGCTGTTGCTCGCGGCGAGCCCGCAGGCGATCGGGCCGGGGCCGCTGATGGTCACGATGGGGCTGACCTCGCTGATTTTCGCGGCCTTCATGCTCTACCGCCGCCGCGACATCAAACGCCTGTTCGCCTATTCCTCGATCGAGCATATGGGCATCATCGTCTTTGCCTTCGGCATGGGCGGCCCGCTCGCCAACTTCGCCGGCCTGCTGCACATGGTCATGCACAGCCTGACCAAATCGGCGATCTTCTTCGCCGTCGGCCATATCGCGCAGGTCAAGGGCACGCAGAAGATCTCCGAGATCAGGGGGCTGACCGAAAGCCATCCCGGACTTGGCTGGGCGCTGGTCATCGGCGTCGTGGCCATTGCCGGCCTGCCGCCGCTCGGCATCTTCATGAGCGAGTTCCTGGTCGTCAGCTCGACTTTCGCCAGGCATCCCTGGCTGGCGATCCCGCTGGTGTTCGGGCTGCTCATCGCTTTCGGGGCGCTGCTGCTGCGGCTGACCGGCGTCGCCTTCGGCGAGCCGCGCGGCGGCACCGCGCCCGTCGAGGCGTCCTACGTGCCGATGTATTCGCACCTCGCTTTGGTGTTTGCGGCCGGCATCTATCTGCCGGCGCCGCTGGTGGCGTGGTTCCAGCATGTCGCCGGTATCCTGGGGTGAGGCGCATGATCCGGAAGAATATGCCCGCGCTTGCAGATCTCATCGAGGCCGACCGCCAGGTCGAGCATCACGCGCCCTGGCGGCGCGCCGTCGTCGCTCCGAAGGCCTGGAACCTTGCCGTCGAGCAGCTCGCCGCCGGACGCTGGAGCCTGCTCGGCCTGTGGGGGGAGCCGGACAAAGTGCACATGGCGCTTATCGACGAGGCGCAGACCATGGGCGTGATCAGCCTCGATTGCCGGGGCGGCCGCTACCCGTCGGTCGGCCAGCACCATCCACCGGCTCTCCGGCTGGAACGCGCCGCGGCGGATCTTTTCGGGCTGGCGCCGCAAGGCCTGCCCGACACCCGCCGCTGGCTCGACCATGGCCGATGGGGCGTCTCGCATCCGCTGGCGGCGCGGCCCGGTGGGCCGGCGGCCGCGTCGTCCTACCGGTTCCTGGCAGCCGAGGGCGAGGGCCTCCACCAGATTCCTGTCGGGCCGGTGCATGCCGGCATCATCGAGCCGGGGCATTTCCGCTTCACGGCGGGCGGCGAAACGGTGGTGCGGCTGGAGGAGCGGCTGGGCTATGTGCACAAGGGCATCGAGGGGTTGATGCAGGGCGCATCGATCGATCGTGCCGCGAAACTCGCCGGCCGGACCTCGGGCGACAGCACCATCGCCTATTCACTGGCCTTCGCCCGTGCGGTGGAGGCCGCGCTCGGCATCACGCCGCCGGCGCGCGCGATCTGGCTGCGGGCGCTGATGGCTGAATTGGAACGCCTTGCCAATCACCTCGGCGACATCGGCGCCATCTGCAACGATGCGGCCTTTGCGATCATGCACGCGCATTGCGGCGTGTTGCGCGAACGCGTGCTGCGCGCCGCCGATGCCGCCTTCGGCCATCGCCTGATGCGCGACCGCATCCTGCCCGGCGGCACGGCAAGCGATCTGAACGAGGCGGGGACGGATGCCATCCGATCGCTGGTCGCGGAGATCAGTCGGCGCTTCCCGCATCTGGTGGAACTCTACGACAACACCGCCTCGCTGCAGGACCGGACCGTGGCGACCGGCCGGCTCAAGGTCGAGCTTGCCCGGCAATACTGCGCCGGCGGCTATGTCGGACGCGCCTCGGGCCGCGATTTCGACGCGCGCCGCATGCCGGGTTACGCGCCCTATGACGAGCTCGCCTTCGATGTGCCGGTGCTGCAGGAGGGCGACGTCAACGCGCGCGTCTGGATTCGCGTGCGGGAGGTCGAGCAGAGCCTGTCGCTGGTCGAGCAGATTCTCGGGCGGCTGCCCGCCGGCCCGACCCTCGTCAAGGTCGCTGCGCCAGAAGGGTCCCGCGAAGGCATGGCGCTGGTCGAGGGTTTTCGCGGCGACATCCTTGCCTGGCTGCGCATCGGTGAGAACGGCCTGATCGAGCGCTGCCACCTGCGCGACCCCTCCTGGTTCCAGTGGCCGCTCTTGGAAGCGGCGATCGAGGGGAACATCGTCGCCGACTTCCCGCTCTGCAACAAATCGTTCAACTGCTCCTATTCCGGCCATGATCTCTAGAGCGATTCCGGGAAAAGTGCGCAGCGGTTTTCCGTCCGGAATTGCGCAAAAACAAAGAGTTGGAGCTGGTCGGCGACTCTATCAGACGCTGAACTGCTCCAAACCGGCCCAAGGCACACCGCCATGCGAAAACTGCTCTTTGAAAGCCTGATCCGCCCGCCCCTGACGGAACGCCCGCCGCAAGTCAGCAATGCTGCCGTCGACGAGCTCGCGCGCGCGCTTGACGGTATGGCTCGCAGGAAACTCGGCCGGAGCCTGTCGATCCGCGCGGTCGACGCCGGTTCCTGCAATGGCTGCGAGCTCGAGATGCATGCGCTCAACAATGCCTTCTACGACATCGAGCGCTTCGGCTTCCGTTTCGTCGCCTCGCCGCGCCATGCCGACGTGTTGATGGTCACCGGGCCGGTCACCAAGAACATGCGCGAGGCCCTGAAGCGGACCTTTGAGGCGACGCCCAACCCGAAATGGGTGGTCGCGCTCGGCGGCTGCGCCAAGGACGGCGGCTGCTTCGCCGGCAGCTATGCGGTCGTGGGCGGCGTGTCGGACGTGCTGCCGGTCGATCTGCACATTCCGGGATGCCCGCCGCCGCCGATCGATATCCTCAAAGGATTGATCGCCCTGCTCGACGGCGCGAACGGGAAGGCGGCCACCGCCAAGGTGTGAGCAAAGTGCCGCATGTCCGCTGCCTGGAAGTGGTGCGGCTACTGACAAGAACCGGAGGATGAGAGCGGCGGCGGTCCGAGCTGCGCCACGACCGGCGCACAGCTGTCGCCGACCACCAGTGAGGGCTGGAAGACGACGTTGCGCGGTTCGGCAGGACCGCCACGCCTGATCTGGTCGACGAGGAGCCGCACCGCCTCGTTGGTCATGTCGACAAGCGGATGCTCGGTGCGCGTCAAGCGCGGGCGCAGACCGCCGATACCAGGGATGGTATCGGTGGAAGCGATGGAGATGTCGCCGGGACAACGCAGCCCGAGATCCGCAACTGCCCGCATCACCCCGAGCGCCATCAGACCGCTCGCGACATAGAGTGCCGTCGGTCGGTCCGGCTGCTCCAGCAGGCTGCGCGCCACCGAATAGGCGGCATCCTCGCGGAACTCGCCCGAGCGTATGTAGCGGGATTCAAGCGTCAGGCCGCGCGACTGCATAGCGGCCATCATTCCGTCGAGGCGCCCACGTCCGGTGGTGACATGCAGCGGGCCGGTGATCGTGCCGAGGCGGGTATGGCCAAGGTCGAGCAGATATTCCGTCGCCTGCCTGCCGGCCGAGATGTTGTCGATTGTCACCGTGTCCGACCTGTAATCGGCGACGGAACGTCCGAAAAGGACGGTAGGGATCGGCTTGCCATCGGGGTCGTTCCGCAGATGCTCCGTCGAATCGCCGACCGGAACCAGGATCACTCCGTCGCAGGAGAGGGTACGCACGCGGGCCAGGATACGGCGCTCGACCTCCGGCTTCTCGTCGCTGTTGAAGATGAGGAGCGAATATCCCCAGGCCGCGACTGCGGCCTCCGCCGCCCACACGACGCGCGAGAAGAACGGGTTGGCGAGATCGGCGACGACCAGGGCGATCAACTGGCTGCGGCCCCGCTTCAGGTTCTGCGCGGCGAGCGAGGGCGAGTAATTGAGGTCGCGAACCGCGGACAGCACGCGGGCACGCAATTCCGCGCTCACATAAGCAGAATCGTTGATCACCGCCGACACCGTCGCCGTCGATACCCCCGCTGCACGAGCAACGTCCTTGATGGTGGCCATTGGCGAACTCAGCTAATCGGTTAGCTGAGTTTTGGTCGGCGAAATGCCATTTGTCTAGGCCATGTCACTGAAAATTTGCTTGATTGCTGCCGCCATGGGCATAATCTAGCGAAACGGTTCGGCGAGGTAGACGCTGCAACGGCAAGGGAGGAGATCATGAAGTGGATAGTGATTGGGGCTGCGCTGGTGGCCGCAGCCGGAGTGGTTCCCGCTCTGGCGGATACGCCGCTGGTCGGTATTGTCTCGATTTCGGCGACCGAGGCGAATAATGCCCGCTACATCGTCGGCGCCAAGGCCGCCGCGAAGGAGATCGGCTGGGATGTTTCGGTCATCGATGCGGCGGGCAGTGCCGACCAGGCCAATGCCGCGATCCAGAATTTCGCGCAGCGCGGCTCGGCTGCCATCGTCGATATGGTGTTTCCCTATTCCTCGATCGGGGCCGGGCTGCAGGCGGCCAAGTCGGCCAATATCCCGGTCGTGACCTGGGGCGGCGGGCTCGGAAGCTCGGTCGCCGCCACAAATGGCTCGGGCGGGCCGATGGTTGTGCCGGTCGACGAGCTGATGCTGAAGGCGATGAGCGGCAAGGGCTCCATCCTGGCGCTGACCTATCACACAGGCGAGGTTTGCCGGAACCGAGAGGTCGAACTCGACAAGGCGCTTGCGGCCAATCCCGACATCAAGGTCACCAAGAATGAGGTGCGCATCCCCGGCTATTTCGAGGATGGCGCGCAATATGCCAATGCCTGGCTGGCCTCCCACCCGGCAGGCCAGGAGAATCTCGCCATCTGGGGCTGCTGGGACGATCCGGCGATCGGCGCCATCGGCTCGCTCAGGGCGCAGGGCCGCGACGACGTCAAGGTCTACGGCGTCAACGGCAACGCGCAGGCGCTGGAGAACATCAAGAACGGCTTCATGACCGCGACCGCCTGGCAGGACAGCTATACAGAAGGCTACAACATGATCAAACTGCTGCCGGAGATCCGCAAGGCCGGCGCGGACTGGAAGCCGAAGGCGGTGGAGGTCCCCGCTGTGCTCGTCACCAAGGACACTATCGACGACTTCATCGCCAAGCATCCGGACGCCATGAAATAGGAACCTCAACGCTTCGCCCATGAACCCTGTCCCGACATTGATGGCGGCGCCGCCGGCGGTGCCGTTCGTGGCGGCGAGTGCGGTCAGCAAATCCTACGGAGGAGCGCAGGCGCTGCGCGGTGCGTCGCTCTCCGTGCTGCCCGGCGAAGTGCACGGGCTGGTCGGCGCCAACGGCGCCGGCAAGTCGACGTTGATCCGCATTCTGGCTGGTCTGACGCAGCCGGATACGGGCGAGATCGCCATCGAGGGCAGGCCGGTGGCGATCGCGTCGCCGCATGCGGCGAGCGGACTTGGCATGAGCTTCATCCACCAGGAGCTCGCCTTCGTGCCTGACATGACGGTGCTCGAGAACATCATGCTCGGCCTGCCCAAGAAAACGACGCGACTCGGCCTGGTCGACTGGGCCGCGATCCAGCGCGACGTTGCGCCGATCATCGAGCGCGTGGGCATAACAGCGCCACTCGATGCCGCGGCCAAGAGCCTGTCGACGGCCGAGAACTGGCTGATCAGCATCGCCCGGGCGCTGGTGTGGAAGGCGCGCCTCATCGTCATGGACGAGCCGACCGCTTCGCTCTCGGCAAGCGAATGCCGCAAGCTCTTCTCCATTATCCGGGGGCTTTCGGCATCGGGCGTGGCGGTGCTCTACGTATCGCACCGGCTGGATGAGATCCTCGATCTGTGCGGCCGCGTCACCGTCCTGCGCGACGGCCGCTCGGTGGCGGTCCTCGACGGCCCCGGCCTGACCCGGCGCGGGCTGGTCCAGGCAATCGTCGGCGGGGCAGTCGAGCACCTGTCCAAGTCACGCGACACGGCGCGCGGCGAGGTCGTGCTGTCGGTGCGAGGCCTGCGCCGACTGCCCCGCGTGACGGAGGCGAGCTTCGATCTCCACCGCGGCGAGGTGCTCGGATTGGGCGGCCTTGTCGGCGCGGGGCGCAGCGAGCTTGCGCGTCTACTCTACGGCGCGGACCGGCCCGACGCCGGCAGCATGACGATAGAGGGAGGGCCTTTTGCGCCGCGCACCCCCGCGGGCGCGGTGCGCGCCGGGCTAGGTCTTGTACCGGAGGAGCGTCGCACGGAGGGGCTGCTCCTCGGCAAATCCGTCGCCTTCAACCTCAGCCTCGGCAATCTCACGCCTCTCCTCGCCAGCCCGGTCCTTCCCTTCATCAGCCTGCGCAAGCGAGCGCGGCTGGCGCAGGCGACGATCCGCGACCTCTCAATCAAGGCCAGCTCGACGGAACAGCCGGTCGGGCGGCTCTCCGGCGGCAACCAGCAGAAGGTCGTCATCGGCCGCTGGCTGCGCTCGAAGCCGGAGGTCCTCATCCTCGACGAGCCGACGCGCGGGGTCGATATCGGCGCACGCGGGGAAATCCATCGGCTCATCCGCGAGCTCGCCGGACACGGCATGGCCGTGCTCGTCATCTCGTCCGAGCCGGACGAACTTCCCGATCTGTGCGACCGAGTCCTCGTGATGGCGGAAGGACGGATCGTGCGCGAACTCGCCGGCACCGATCTCACCCGCAGCGCCATCATCGAGGCAAGCTATGCCTTAACCGAGGAAAGGGTTCCCGCATGAGTGACGTCAGCTACACGCGACGCCTTTCGCCCAGCACCAGGGCCGCGCTTGGGGTTTTCGCGCGCTATGGCACCATCATCGGCCTGCTTGCGATGATCCTCGTCTTCTCGTTCCTGTCGCCGCACGCCTTTCCGACCTTCAGCAATTTCATCAACGTGCTGAACCAGGCGTCCCTCGCGATGATCATCGCCGGTGGCCTGACCATGGCCGTGATCGTCGGCGAGCTCGACCTCTCGGTCGGCTATGCCGCCAGCCTGCACGGCGTGCTCGTCACGGGACTGATCGTGGCAAACCACCTGCCGATCCCGGTCGCCGTTCTGATCGAGCTTGCGCTCGGCGCGCTCATCGGGGTCGTCAACGGCGTGATCGTCACCAAGCTCAAGGTCAATTCGGTGATCGCCACGCTTGGCGTCGGCACCGTGCTGGTCGGCCTCTCCTTCGCTTATTCGGCAGGCGTGCCGATCGTCTCCGGCGTGCCGGAATCCTTCCTCCAGCTGGCGCTGGGACGCTGGCTGTTCGGCATCCCCAATCCGATCATCTTCATGGCGCTGGTGTTCGGCGGCCTGTGGCTGCTGGTCGAGCGCACGGCGATCGGCCAGGAGATCCAGGCGGTCGGCGGCAACCCGGCCGCGGCCCGGCTCGCCGGCATCAATGTCGACCGCATCAAGATCCTCGGCTTCGTGCTCTCCGGCATGTGCGCGGCTCTCACCGGCACCTTGCTTGCCGCCCGGCTCGGCAGCGGCACGACCAATGCCGCCGATTCCTATCTCCTGACCGCCTTCGCCGCCGTTTTCCTCGGATCGGCCACGTTGCGCGACGGCGAATTCCACATATTGGGCACGCTCATCGGCACGCTCATCATCGTGCTCGGCTTCAACGGGCTCAACATCTTCGGCGCGCCGACCTTCTCGCAATTCGTGTTCCAGGGCGCCATCCTGATCGTCGCGGTCGGGCTCGCCAGCCTTGGCCGCTCGCTTGCCGAAAGCTGAATTGGAGGAGAATACCGATGACCGTTCCGCAATCCGCGACATGGCAAGTCTTCGTGCTGGAATATGCGCGATCCAAGGAACAGCCCTGGGTCGATCTCATCAGCGGCATGTACAATGACGGCGTGGTCGACCTGCCCTTCTCCTTCGTGCTCGCGCGCAACGGCGAACGCAATGTGCTCATCGATACCGGCTTCATGCAGGACGACCACAGCTTCTCGCAGAAGTTCGGCATCCCGACATGGATCTCGCCGGTGCGGATGCTGGCGGCGCTCGACATCGCACCCGATCAGATCAGCGACATCGTGGTCACGCACGCGCATTTCGACCATATGGGCTCGATCGCCGAGTTCCCGCGCGCGCATATCCACATCCAGAAGAGCGAGCTGCTTTCGTGGTACGAAGCGATCGCGTTGCCGAAGCGCTTCGCGCATCTGACCGCCATCATCGATCCCGACAATTTGCGAACCGCCCTCGAAGCCTCGATCGAGCATCGCGTGACGCTCATCGACGGCGACAAGGACAACATCCTGCCCGGCATCCATACGCGGCTCGGCAGCGGCCACACGATCGGCCAGCAATTCGTGCTCGTCGACACCGATGCCGGCCGCCGCGTCATCTCCGGCGATTGCGTCTATTCGCGGCGCCAGTTCACCGGGCACAATCACGACGGCGTCTATGTCCCGCTCAACAATGCGGTGGGCAGCGTCTGGGAGCAGCTTAAGACCATCGACAAGATGAATGACGAGCTTGGCGGCGATCTGTCGAAGCTTGTCGTACTGCACGATGTCGAGCGCTGGAAGGGTCATCCGGTCGTCAAGGAGGTGGAGGGCTTCAAGATCGTCCGGCTCACCTGACCATTTCAAAGCGGACTTTCGAACACCGAATGGCGGGCCCGAATAGATTCAAACCGCGTGCCTCAGACAAGCAGTCCGGGTGCAGCATGGGCGGTCGCGGTGAGATCAGGCGGGAGCGTAGGTCAGCCTGATCACATCCCCATCGATCCGATCAATGGCGACAAGCCGGAGCGGCGGCCGGGGTCCGGCGAAATAAGGCTTGCCGCGGCCAAGCACAACCGGATGCAGGTAGATCCGATATTCGTCGATCAAGCCGAGGTCGGTGAGGCTTCGCGCCAGGTCCGGGCCGGCAACGGCGATGTCGCCGTCGCGCTCGGCCTTCAGCTTGCGCATCGCGCACTCAAGGTCGTCTCCAACGAGGCTGGCGTTGGGGCCAACCGATTGCAACGTGCGTGAGACGACCCATTTCGGCTGGCGCCGCCATGCCGCCGCGTAGGCAAGCCGATCGGCATCCCATTCAGGATGCTCCTCCTCCCAGTAGCGCATGATCTCATACATGCGGCGGCCGTAGATGCTGCCCGACTGCCGCTCGGCCTCCCCGATGAAGTGGCGGAAGAGCGTGGGGCTTGGCCCGAACTGCGTGTGATCGACAAAGCCGTCCAGCGACTGGTTCATCCCGAACACGAGCTTGGCCATTGGCTGCTTTCCGCTATTCGCGCAATCCGATTGCGCTGTGCAATCGGTTCAGGCTAGCCTGACTGGTTTTATTTTGCAATTGGTTTCTGGGGCAACGCTCAACTGCGCTGCAGTTCTCTCAGCCACGCGAACCCGCTTGACGTTGCAAAACCGTTCCGAAGGGCGGTTTGAAAACGATGGGGCCGGCAAATATCAGAAAGATTGGCGCGCCCGAAGAGATTCGAACTCCTGACCCCCAGATTCGTAGTCTGGTGCTCTATCCAGCTGAGCTACGGGCGCGCAACAGGCCGTGTGTGACACAAGCCCCGCAATCCGGTCGAGACGGCCGGCCGCGATGTGGAGTGTTCCCTAACGACTGAATTTACGAAAAGCAAGCCGATCCGGCAAAAGTTTTGTCGCAGGGGTTTTTTGCCGGTGCTGATCGAGACGCGCCGCTGCCTACCAGAGGCTCAGCCGGAAGTCGTGGTCTCAGGCCGGGCGGCGCAGGCCGTTGCGCGCCTGATCGAGCCGGACCGGCTGGTCTGGGATGGTGACGGCGAAAACGGTACGGCCGCCGATCGATTCGACCAGCTCGACCGTGCCGCCATGGGCGCGGATCAATTCATGGGCGATCGCCAGGCCAAGGCCGGTGCCGCCGCTGCGCGCCGAACCGCGGAATGCGGCGAACAGGTTCTCGCGCGCCTTTGGCGGCAAACCAGGCCCGGTGTCGGTGACGGTGATGCGGCTGACGCTGCCATTGCGCTCGGCCGATACGGCAAGGCGGCGCACCACCGCGCTTTCGGTGTCTGCCGCCATCGCCTGGACGGAATTGCGGCACAGATTGGTGAGGACGCGGAAGAGCTGGTCGGAATCGGCATCGACCTCGAAGGCATGCTCGACGGCATTTATAAACTCGATGCCTTGCTCGATATCGAGCAGGCCATGCACGTCGTCCACCAGCTGGCGCAGCCTGAGCCGCCGGCGCGATGGCGCCGGTTCCTGCGTGCGACCGTAGTGAAGCACGCCTTCGGAATAGGAAACGGCGCGGTCGAGCGCGCGCAAAAGTTTCGGCGCGAAGGCCTGCACGGTCGGGTCCTTCACCTGGCGCAGGCGGTCCGATATCAGTTGCGCAGACGCCAGGATATTGCGCATGTCGTGGTTAATCTTCGATACGGCCAAACCGAGGTCGGCCAGATGCTTCTGCTCCGAAAGCATCTTTTGCAGCCGGTCCTGCATCTGCGCCAGTTCGCGCTCGGCCACGCCGATCTCATCGGCGCGATCCGTCGGAGAGATCACGCGGCCGGGGTCGTCCGGCGCCTCCGAGAAGGACAGGATCGATCGCGTCATGGTGCGGATCGGCCCGATCATGATCAGGTCGATCGCCGCATAGACGAGCATTGCGGTGAAGAGCGAAATGAGCAGTGAGACGACGGCCACGTTGCGCGAATATCTCAGCATAGCGTCGCGCAGACGGTAATCCGGCATGATGAGCTCGAATTCCTTGTCGCTGTCGCCGACAGGACCGAAGACGCGCAGCATGCGCTTGCCGCCGAAGAACAGAGTGTCGAGCGCGCCGGTCATGCCATTGACCAGCCCGACATTGGCGATGTCGATATGCTCGTCGACCTGCGGCGGCATGTCGGAAACGACGAGCAGCCGCGAGACGCCGCCGTCGCGCACGGCGATCGCCTTGGCGCCGATCGCCATCAGCACGTCGTTCTGTGCATTGTGCGACAGCGAGTTGGGCTCGCCCTGCAACAAAACGATCGACACGGCGGCGGCCGTGCTCAACCGCTCCTTCAGCCAGTTGACCCTGTAACTGGCGATCCAGGGCAGGAAGATCAGTATTTCGGCCAGCAGCACGAAGGCGATGGTGAGCAGGAGGAGCTTTGTCGACAGGCCGCGCGACAGCGGCACCCGGCGCGTCGGATTTGCCGCCGCCGGCGTTGCCTTATCGTTCGTGGACAGAGTTTCACTCGTCATTGACGCGCATTCACAAAGGCTTGATTGGGCAAGATTATGCGATTTGCGGCTTTTTTGCCAATTTCATCGTCACCCCGCGAAAAATTGCCTCGCGGCGGGGCGGATTGACTTCCAAAAACCTTCTTTCTATAAGCCCGCTCACGCTCGGGCCATTCGTCCCGGCGCGGTTTCGATCGCGCCTAAGCCGGCCCGGCAAGCTCCTGTTACAGAGTGACAGAATCAAGAAGGGCCGCACCCCGCGGTATTAAAACAAATGAAGCGTACCTACCAACCGTCCAAGCTCGTCCGTAAGCGCCGGCATGGTTTCCGTGCCCGCATGGCCACCAAGGGTGGCCGTGGCGTCGTTGCTGCCCGCCGTAATCGCGGTCGCAAGCGGCTCAGCGCCTGAACGAAAGACGAGATCGTTGCCCGCAACCGGCAAGCCAAAAGGGAAAACTCCCGGGCGGCTTCTGAAACGCGCGGACTTCCTGGCTGTGCGCGGCGGCGAGAAACGCCGCGGACGGCTTTTTCTTGTTGAAGTTCTCGACCGCGGCGACGATCTTGCGCCGCGCGTCGGCTACACCGTCACCAAGAAGGTCGGCAACGCCGTGGTGCGCAACCGCGTCCGGCGGCGACTGAGGGAAGCCGTGCGCGTTCACGCCGCCGATGACATGGCGCCCGGCAATGACTATGTCATCGTCGGGCGTGAAGACGTGCTCGCCATTCCATTCGGCCAGTTGAAGGCCGAGCTTTCCCGCCGGCTACGCGGCGCACGATAGGCCAAGGGCTTTCGATGGAAAACAACCGCAATTTCTTCATCACCATCGCGCTGTCGGTGCTGATCCTGACGCTCTGGCAGGTGTTCTACATGAACCCGAAGATGGAGCAGCAGCGGGAGCAGGCCCGCATCGAGCAGCAGCGCGTCGAGGCGCAGAAGAAGGAAGCGGGCGGCGGCGCCAACTCCGGCGCGGCCGGAACGCCGGCGCCGGCGGCCGGCAGCGTTCCCGGCGCACCCGGCGGTGAAGCGGTGACCGCCGCCAGCCGCGACCAGGCCATTGCCGCGACCAAGCGCGTCAAGATCGACACGCCCAGCCTCGAGGGGTCGATCAACCTGACGGGCGCGCGCCTCGATGACCTGAAGCTCAAGCACTATACCGAGACGGTCGACAAGAACTCGCCCGAAATCGAGCTGCTCAACCCATCGTCGCTGCCCAACGGCTATTTCGCCGAGATCGGCTTCGTCGGCAACGATACGACCGGCACGGTGCCGGGCGCGGATACGGTGTGGAGCATCGAAGGCAACCCGACGCTGACGCCCTCGACGCCGGTGACGCTGACCTTCACCAACGACAAGGGGCTGACGTTCAAGCGCACCATCTCGATCGACAACGAATATATGTTCACTGTTTCCGACACGGTGCAGAATTCGGGAACGGCCGCCGTCTCGCTCTACAATTACGGGCGCGTCACCCGTTTCGACAAACCCGCCGTCGCCAGCACCTATGTGCTGCATGAAGGCCTGATCGGCGTGACCGGCAGCGAAGGGCTGAGCGAGTACAAATACTCGGCCATCGAGAAGGACAAGGAAGTCAAGCCCGGCAAATCCACCGATGGCTGGCTCGGCATCACCGACAAATACTGGGCGGTGACGCTTATCCCGACGGAGAAGCAGCCCTTCCAGCCGAAATTCTCCTATTTCGAATTCAAGGACGGGCCGCACAGCCACAGCTACCAGTCCGACTTTCTGTCCGACGCGATCAGCGTCGCGCCTGGCCAGTCGACGACGATCGAGTCTGAAATCTTCGCCGGCGCGAAGGAGGTTGCCAAGATCAACGCCTACGAGGCCGACCGTCATATTCGCCAGTTCAACCTGTTGATCGACTGGGGCTGGTTCTATTTCATCACCAAGCCGATGTTCTGGCTCATCGACACGCTCTACAAATTCTTCGGCAATTTCGGTCTGGCGATCCTCGCCACCACCGTCATCGTCAAGGCGATCTTCTTCCCTCTGGCCAACAAATCCTATGCCTCGATGGCGAACATGAAGAAGGTGCAGCCGAAGATGGTCGAGATCCGCGAAAAATACGCGGACGACAAGATGAAGCAGCAGCAGGCGATGATGGAGCTCTACAAGACCGAGAAGATCAATCCGCTGGCCGGCTGCTGGCCGGTGGCGTTGCAGATCCCGGTCTTCTTCTCGCTCTACAAGGTGCTCTACATCACCATCGAGATGCGGCACGCGCCGTTCTTCGGCTGGATCCACGACCTTGCGGCGCCCGATCCGACGTCGATCTTCAACCTGTTCGGCCTGCTGCCGTTCGCGGCGCCCGCCTTCCTGCCGCATATGGGCGCCTGGGCGGTGGTGATGGGCATCACCATGTTCCTGCAGATGCGCATGAACCCGGCGCCGCCGGACCCCACGCAGGCCGCGATCTTCACCTGGATGCCGGTGATCTTCACCTTCATGATGGGCTCGTTCCCGGCCGGCCTCGTCATCTATTGGGCCTGGAACAATACGCTGTCGATCCTGCAGCAGGGCGTAATCATGAAGCGCCAGGGCGCCAAGATCGAATTGTGGGACAATCTGGCATCGATGTTCCGCAAGAAACCATCGCCGGCTGAATAGCCGGATCGCCGAGCTACATATCAGAACCCCCGGCCTTCATCGGCCGGGGTTTTTTGTTGCCCGCCGGATATGCCGGTGATGGAATATTTTCGGCAAATTGCCGGAGGTGAGTGAAACTCCGCGCCGGCTCGCTTCGTATGATTCTAGTCCTCTCCAAAAAGGCCGCGACGGCTTCCGGCGCAGCGACGCCGGTGTTTGGGAGGTCGTCCGGCAGGCCGGGGTCCCGCAGGCGGCGGGATCCCGGTCCTTTCACTCCATGACAGCGCTGTGATCGACCTTGGCCGGGGTGCCGGGCTTGCGCAGCAGAAGCACCAGCGGGATCGCGGCCAGGGACAGGACCATCATCAGCTTGAAGTCGTCGATATAGGAGATGATCGTGGCCTGCAGCGTGACGAGACCGTCGAGCGCGGCGCGGCCGGCGGCGGTGTAGGGGCTCAGCGCCTGCGAGATCGACGGATCGCCGAAGGCCGGGTTGTAGGGCGTCACATAGGTGGCGATGTTGGCGTGATTGATCTGCTGGTTCTGCGTCAAAAGCGCGGTGACCACCGAAATGCCGACGCTGGAGCCGATGTTGCGCGACAGATTGTAAAGGCCGGTGCCTTCGGCGCGCCGCTCCGGCGCCAGCGTGGCGAAGGTGATGGTGGTGAGTGGCACGAACAGGAAGCCTAGGCCCGCGCCCTGGATGAAACCGGTGCTGATGATCGTCCATTGCGAGACGTCGGGCGTCCAGCCGGTCATGTCGTACATCGCCCAGGCGGTGATGGCGAGGCCGATGAACAGCAGCCAGCGCGTGTCGATCTTGCCGACCAGGCGACCGACCACGAACATGCAGGCCATGGTGCCGAGGCCGCGCGGGCCCATGACGATGCCGGCCGTCACCACCGGATAACCCATCAACGTCTGCAGATAGGGCGTCATCAGCGCCAGCGAGGCGAGATAGGTGATGCCGATGATGAAGATGAAGATCATGCCGACGGCGAAGTTGCGGTCGAGGAACAGCCGCGGGTTCACGAAGGTGTCACGCGCGGTGAAGGTGTGGACGATGAAGATATAGAAAGCGGACGCGCAGACCAGCGCCTCGACGATAATCTCGGCCGAGGAGAACCAGTTGAGCTGCTCGCCGCGGTCCAGGAACATCTGCAGCGAGGCGATGGCGATCGAGAGCATGCCGAAACCCAGCCAGTCCAGCCTAGCCTTGAGGTCGAGCTTGGTTTCCTGGACAAACATGGAGACGCCGATAAAGGCCAGCGCGCCGATCGGCACGTTGATGTAGAACACCCAGCGCCAGGAGACGTTCTCGGTCAGCCAGCCGCCGATGACCGGCCCCAGCACCGGACCAACCATGACCGAGACGCCGAACAGCGCCATGGCCGAACCGCGCTCCTCGACGCTGTAGATATCAAGCAGGATCGACTGCGACAGCGGCACGAGCGCTGCGCCGAACAGGCCTTGCAGCAGGCGGAAACCGACGATCTGCGGCAGCGACTGCGCGAAGCCGCACAGCACCGAAGCGACCACGAAGCCGGTGATCGCCACCAGAAGGATGCGCTTGCGACCAAAGCGGTTGGCGAGATAGCCCGATGGCGGCGTCATCACCGCGGCGGCGACGATATAGGAGGTGAGCACCCAGTTGATCTGGTCGGCGCTGGCCGAAACACTGCCCTGGATATAGGGCAGCGCGACATTGGCGATGGTGGTGTCCAGCGCCTGCATGATGACCGCCAGGATGACGCAGGCGGTGATGGCGCCGCGATTGGCGACTACGGGCGCGCCTGTCGCGGAAGCCGTTGTCATGACTTCGGTCCGGATTGCTTGAAGAGCTTGGCGATGAAGTCGGGCAGGCCGCGGGCATGGCCGGTGTCGATGCTGACGACCGCGCTCATGCCGCCGCGCAGCGGCGGCTTGCCGTCCGGATCGTCGATCGTGACGCGCATCGGGATGCGCTGCACAACCTTGACCCAATTGCCCGAGGTGTTCTGCGCCGGCAGCAGCGAGAAGCTGGACGAGGAAGCCGGGCTGATCGAGCCGACCGTGCCATGCCAGACCTCGCCCGGATAGCCGTCGATGCTGATCGTCGCCGTCTGGCCGGGGCGCACATAGGTGAGCTCCGTTTCCTTCGGCTCGGCCGCGATCCAGATGTCGGTCGACGACACCAGGCTGAAGGCCGGCTGCGAGGCCGGCAGGTACTTGCCGACCTGCAAGGCGTCGACATTGGTGACTATGCCGTCGAACGGCGCCTTTACCACGGAGTCGTTCAAGTTGCGCTGCGCGTCGTCGACCGCCGACTGGGCCTGCAGGTAGAACGGGTTCTGCTCGACGGGCTCGCTGGCGTCGCCGCCCAACTGGGCAAGCATCGCCTGCGCCTGCGCCTTGGCGACAGTCACTTTCTGGCGGGCCGCTATGAGGTCGTGCTCGGCACTGTCGAAGGTTGCCTTGGAGGCGGTCGAGGTCTTGAGCAGGTCCTGCTGACGCTGGAAGGCCGACTCGTAATAGGGGATGTCCGCCTCGGCCTGATCGATCGAGGCCAGCGACTGCTGGTAGCTCGCCTGCAGCGTCAGCACCTGGTTGCGCACCGTGCCGAGCTGCGCCTTGGCGCCGGCGAGCGCGGTCTCGAAGGAGGCGGGCCGCAGGCGGAAGAGCACGTCGCCCTTCTTCACTGCCTGGTTGTCGTGCACATCGATCTCGTCCACGGTGCCGGAGACGTCGGTCGAGACGCCGAGCGACTGCGCCTGGATATAGGCGTTGTCGGTGGTCATGATCTGGCCGCCAACGACATAGTAGTAGCCGCCGGCCACCAGCGCGACCGGCAAAAGCGCAAACAGGACCGGCCGCGTCAGGCTGCGGCGCGGCTTGACGGGAGCGGACGGAGCTACAGTAACGGAAGCCGGCTTCGGCTGCGCCGAGGGAGCTTCCAGCGCCGACGGCTCCGGCGCCACGGGCGCTTCCAGCTCATCGTCCTCGACGACAGGCGGATTATTGCCGCGCCTTTGCTCGCGCTGGCTGTCCAGGCGGATGACCTGGTCGCTTACTCTTTCGCCGGCATTTTCTCCGCCGGCGGGCTTTCTGGGCGAGGTTCCTTCAGACATTGACTTTCTCCCCGTCGACGGCCGGCTGTTTGCAGGCCTCGAGCAGATTGGATTTGATCAGGCAAAGGGTTTGCAGCAGCTGCTGCTGCGCGTCGGCGGATAGGCCAGCGAAAGCTTCGTCACGCGTCTTCCGGCCGTTGGTGCGCATGACTTCAATCAGCGGATGCGCCTGCCACGTCAGATAGAGGAGCCACGCGCGACGGTCGGCCGGATCGGGCCGGCGTTCGATGAAGCCGCGCGCCTGCATCTTGTCGAGCAGCCTCGCCAGCGTGATCGGCATGATCTCCAGGAGGTCGGCCAGCTTGTTCTGGTGGATGCCCTCATGCACCGAAAGATAGGCCAGCACCTGCCACTGCGCGCGGGTCAGCCCAAAGGTGCGCGAGCGCTGCTCGAACCGCTTCCTGAGCAGGCGCGCGACGTCGTGCAGCACGAAGCTGATGTTGGGCGTGGAGGACATGGGAGAACTTCGGAGTCGGTGACAACTTTTCGTGAGCATGCTTATTATCATCATGCACATAATCCTGCTGGACGCGGAGCGCAAGACCGACTAAGGCGCTTGGAAAAAATATCGCATAGGCCAGAACCCGGCCGGACCAGCCCGGGTTACGGCAAGGACAAGACGATGAACCGGCTCAAGATCACAATGCTGGCGCTGCTCGTGGGATATGCTTTTCCGGCCGCCGCCAAGGACGCGGTGAGCTGCGGCGGCGCGGCGATGCTGGGCGGCGCGCAGCTCAACTGCAGCCACGTGCAACCCAAGGCGCCGCCGCAATTCTGCACCTTCAGCTGGGCCCTGCACACGACGGCCGGCGACGAGAAAATCGTGGAAGGCAGCTTCTCGCTGCAGCCTGGCGCGACAAACGTCCAGGTCTATCAGGGCAGCGGCTTCGACAGCGCCCTTTCCAACCCGATCGTGATCTGCCGCGACAGCCACTGAACGGTTGGTGCCACGGCCGGATCACGTTAGTTTGATCGGATGTCGACCGCGCCGGAACGCGCCTTTAGCCAACGGAGGTGACCGCGATGACCGGCCCCAATCCCAACATCAAGCATCCGATCGCGATGCATCCGCGCGTCGGCTTCCTGAAGGGGCTGGTGACGTCGCCCAACATCGAGATCGGCGACTTCACCTATTACGACGATCCCGACGGTCCCGACAAATTCGCCGAAAAATGCGTGCTGCACCACTACGACTTCATCGGCGACCGTCTGATGATCGGCAAGTTCTGCGCCATCGCGGAAGGCGCGCGTTTCATCATGAACGGCGCCAACCATGCCATGTCCGGCTTCTCGACCTATCCGTTCAACATCTTCGGCCATGGCTGGGAGGAAGGTTTCGACCCGCGGACATGGTCGAAGGAGATCCGCGGCGACACCGTCATCGGCAATGACGTGTGGATCGGCATGGATGCGGTGATCATGCCGGGGGTAACGGTGGGCGACGGCGCCATCGTGGCGGCGAAATCGGTTGTCACGCACGACGTGCCGCCTTATGCGATCGTCGCCGGCAATGCGGCAAGGATAGTGAAGATGCGCTTCGACGAATTCACGGTGCGGCGGCTGCTCAAGGCGGCCTGGTGGGACTGGCCGGTCGACAAGATCGGCCGCAACCTTAATGCCATTCGCGGCGCCGACATTTCAAAGCTGGAGGCAGCGGCTTGAGCGCGCCCGACAAGAGCACGAACCAAACGGCAATCAGCCCGGAGCTGTTCACCCAAGGCTGGATCTTCATCCGCGGCGTGCCGTCGATGAAGTTCCTGCCGCCGGAAGGACCGCCGGAGATCGCCTTCGCCGGCCGCTCCAATGTCGGCAAGTCGTCGCTGATCAACGCGCTGGTCGGCCACAAGGGCCTGGCGCGCACCTCCAACACGCCGGGCCGAACGCAGGAGCTCAACTATTTCGTGCCGGACGGCTTCTCTGGCGAAGGCGCCGACCTGCCGCCGATGGCGCTGGTCGACATGCCCGGC
The DNA here is from genome assembly GCA_004020875.1 of Mesorhizobium sp. Taxonomy (GTDB): domain Bacteria; phylum Pseudomonadota; class Alphaproteobacteria; order Rhizobiales; family Rhizobiaceae; genus Mesorhizobium. The sequence goes on along the minus strand of SAPZ01000014.1, from coordinate 90,778 downwards.
TACGGCTACGCCAGCGCACCGAAGGACAAGGTCGATGAATGGACGAAGCTGATCTATGAGTATCTGCAGGGCCGCGTGACGCTGAAGCGCGTCTATGTGCTGATCGACGCGCGCCACGGCATCAAGGCCAAGGACGAGGAAGTGCTGACCCTGCTCGACAAGGCGGCGGTGTCTTACCAGGTGGTGCTGACCAAGACCGACAAGATCAAGGCCGCCGGCGTGCCAAGGCTGATCGAGGAGACGCTGGCCAAGATCAAGAAGCGGCCGGCGGCTTTCCCCGTCGTCCTGGCGACATCATCGGAGAAAGCCTCGGGTCTCGACGAACTGCGCGCCGCGATCGTGCTGGTGGCGAACGGCGGCTGACGCCGTCCGCCAGAGGCCGATCAGCCAAGGCTCAGTCCGTGTCGGAGCGTTCCGGCTCGCGATCGCGCCGGCCGTTGAGTATCTCGCGCTTGCCGACATGGTTGGGGGCGCCGACCAGGCCTTCCTTCTCCATGCGCTCGACCAGGGAGGCGGCGCGGTTATATCCGACGCCGAGGCGGCGCTGGATGTATGAGGTGGAGCATTTCTTGTCGCGCTTGACCACCTTGACCGCCTCCTCAAAGAGCGCGTCGCCATCCTCCTCGGCGATCGAGCCCTTGTCGAAGACCGGGCCGGTATCAGCCGCCTCCTCAGCCTCTTCCTCGTCGGCGGTGACGGTGTCGAGATATTCGGGACGCCCCTGCGCCTTCAGATGCGCCACGACGTGCTCGACCTCGAGATCGGACACGAAGGGACCGTGCACGCGCGAGATGCGCCCGCCGCCGGCCATGTGCAGCATGTCGCCCTGGCCGAGCAGCTGCTCCGCTCCCTGCTCGCCGAGGATGGTGCGGCTGTCGATCTTGGAGGTCACCTGGAAGGAGATGCGGGTGGGGAAGTTGGCCTTGATCGTGCCGGTGATGACGTCGACCGAGGGGCGCTGCGTCGCCATGATCAGATGGATGCCGGCGGCTCGCGCCATCTGCGCCAGCCGCTGGATGGCGCCTTCGATCTCCTTGCCGGCCACCATCATCAGGTCGGCCATCTCGTCGACGATGATGACGATATAGGGCATCGGCGCGAGGTCGATCACGCGTTCCTCGAAGAGCGGCTCGCCAGTGCCCTTCTCGAAACCTGCCTGCACCTGCATGGTCACGACCTCGCCCTTGTCACGGGCGCTCGCCGCGCGCTGGTTGTAGCCGTCGATGTTGCGTACGCCGAGACGCGCCATCTTGCGATAGCGGTCCTCCATCTCGCGCACTGCCCATTTGAGCGCCGTGACTGCTTTCTTGGGATCGGTGACGACCGGCGTCAAAAGATGCGGGATGCCGTCATAAACGGAGAGCTCCAGCATCTTGGGATCGACCATGATGAGGCGGCATTCCTCCGGCTTCATCCGGTAGAGCAGCGACAGTATCATGGTGTTGATGGCGACCGACTTGCCGGAACCGGTGGTGCCCGCCACCAGCAGATGCGGCATCTTGGCGAGCTCGGCGATGACCGGCTCGCCGCCGATCGTCTTGCCGAGGCCAAGCGCCAGCTTGCAGGAGGTGTTGCGGAAACCGGCCGATCCGATCAGCTCACGGAAATAGACCGTCTCGCGCATCTCGTTGGGCAGCTCGATGCCGATGACATTGCGGCCCGGCACCACGGCGACGCGGGCCGAGATCGCCGACATCGAGCGGGCGATGTCGTCGGCCAGGCCGATGACCCGGCTCGATTTTACGCCCGGCGCCGGCTCGAATTCGTAAAGCGTGACGACAGGACCGGGGCGGACATGGATGATCTCGCCCTTGACGCCGAAATCCTCCAGCACGCCCTCAAGCAGGTCGGCATTCTGCTCCATGCGCTCCTGCGACATGTAGAAGCCCTGGCCCTCCGGCGGCATCTGCAGGAGGTCTTCGGAGGGAAGCTCGTAGCCGGCCATCGTGGACAGCGGCGCGACCTCGCCGGCCATGGGCAGCGAAGGCGCCTGCCTCGGCGATCTTGCGCTTGAGGGCGCGGAGACCGGCACGGACTCGACAGGCGTCGGTTGGACGGTCGCGGGGGCCGGCGTCGGGGCAGGGCCGGCGTTCGTTGCGCGAGAGGAGCGCCATTCGATGACCCGGTAAAACGACGTCGCCTCAGTCATGAAGGGGACATGGGTCTGACTTGGCTGGGCCGCCGGACGCTGCGCCGGCATCGGCTTGACCGATGGTTGCACCGGAACGGCGGCCGCCTGACCGGCTTCGCTCAAACGCGCCCGCGCCAGGCGCTCGGCGAGGAAAGGCATGCCGAATTCGAAGAAGGCATGATCGGAAAGATAGGACCAGCGCAGTCCGCTCGGGCGCGGTTTTGCCGCCGCGGCGGCGGCAGCCTGGGGTGACGCGGCCGAATGAGCCGGAACCGCGGCCGGAGCAACAGTGGAAGGTGCGCGGACCGCTTTGGCTTGCATCAGCGCAGCGGCGGGTGCGGCGGGACTTTTCCGGACCGGAGCGGCCGGCGGGGGAGCCGGCGGCGCGGGCCGGACTGGCTCAGCCGCGGGCGTCTTGGCCTGCGCGGCATCCTCCTGCGGGGCGGTTCGCCTGAGGTCGGTGTCCGGCGTGCGGGTGAACCGCACGTTTGGCGCGAGGAAGAAATAGTCCTGCCAGGCCGGGCGGCTGAACTCGCCATCGGCCGATTCGGACGACGCAGCGCGAGCCGCGTCCGATTCGCTTGCCGGCGCGACTCGCAACGCGACCACCTGCCCCGTTTGCGGCTGCGGAACCCCGCCCCGGCGCCCATCCGCGCCGCGATCGTCGTCGCCCTGATGGGCGGAAGCACCGGAAAGATTGGCACGGGGAAGACGCATGGATGTCATACTCGAGACTCGCAATTGCAGGTACCCGAGACATAGGAAGCGATGGTTAACAGGTCCTTCCAAACGACCTGTCCGGAATGCCAATCAACGGTCAGATTTGGGGAGAAGGTATCCGACCCGCGCAAAGGCGAGTCATGGCGCTGGCCATGCTTCAGGCCGCCTCGCAACCACGCGCGGCAGTGCAGCGCCGGTCAAGCGGTTTCGGCGTGCGCCCGCTCCTCGGCGAGGAATTTCGCGGTGCCATAGGCTTTCAGGAAGACGTCGACACCCGACGTCACCACACGCTCGATCTCGGCCTGGGTCGGCGCCTTGGTGCGGTAGGAAAAGATGCACTGGCGGAACAGGCCTGCGAGGCAGAGCTCGGTGAACTGGTAGGCGGCAAGGTCGACATCGTCGATCTTGAGCAGGCCGCGTTCAATGGCTTCATTGAGGAAAGCCATGACCTTGTCATGGCCGCGCTTCGGGCCACGCTCGTAGAAACGCGCGCCAAGCTCGGGTATCCGGTCGGCGGCGCCGACGACGGTGCGCTGGGCCTGAATGACCTTGGCCGAGGTGATCTTGGCGGAGAGCCCCATGCCGAACCTCACCAGCGTGTGGCGCAGGTCGTCGAAATGGTCGAGCACCTCGTACATGTTCTTGAAGATGGTGCCGCGCTCTTCCTCGATGAGAGCCTCGAAAAGTTCTTCCTTGTTCTCGAAATAGACGTAGATCGTGCCCTTGGAGACGCCGGCCTCGCGCGTGATGTCGTTCATCGAGGCGGCCTCGAAGCCCTTGTCTATAAAGACGCGGCGGGCGCCTTCGATGATCTGGGCCCGCTTGACCGGGTCCTGCCCGGCGGCCGGGCGCCCCTTGCGTAAGTCGAGCAGATCGCTATCGGCTGTCGTTTCGACCATAGAAATCATTCCTCGAAAATATTTTCGAACCGCTCGGTTCGATTTCCTCTTGATATGGTCTTCTTTCCGCGCTATGTCAATCGCCAATTCGAACCGAACGGTTCAGTATGACTGACATTCAGAGAGATCGTTATGTCCTCGAACGCCACCGCCGAAGTACGCACCTTTCCAAACGCCAAGGTCCAACCTTCGACCGAAGCTCCGGAAGTCCCTGTCCAGCCCGCCGTGCCCGTCGCGGCTCCGGCCGAAGCACCCGCCAAGAAAAAGCGCTCGGCTCGCTCATTCCTGTTGCCGATCATCGGCCTTGCCCTGCTCGGCGCCGGCTCCTGGTATGGCTATAACTACTGGACTGACGGCCGGTTCATGATCTCCACCGACGACGCCTATGTCCAGGCCGATATGTCGTTCGTGTCACCGAAAATTTCCGGTTATATCGACAAGGTGCTGGTGGGCGAGAACCAGAAGGTCAAGGCCGGCGATCCTCTCTTCGTCATCGACAATGGCGACTACAAGATCGCCGTCGCCCAGGCCGAGGCGCAGATCGCCACGCTGGCGAAGACGCTCGACCGCATCGACGCTCAGACCAAGGCGGCCCAGGCCTCGCTGTCGCAGGCTCAGGCGCAGAAGGTCGCGGACCAGGCCGCCGCCGACAATGCGGCGCGCGCCCAGGACCGCGCCGCTCAACTGCTCAAGACGCATGTCGGTACGCAGGCGCAGCTCGACGACGCCCAGACCGCGCTCGACCAGGCCAAGGCAGCGCTTGTCGGCGCCGACGCCCAGATCGCCGCGGCGCAAGCCAATATCGGCGTCCTTGAGGCGCAGCGCGCGGAATCGGCTTCGACGCTGGCGTCGCTGCAGCTCACCCGCGACAAGGCCGAGCGCGACCTTTCCTTCACCGTGCTCAAGGCACCCTATGACGGCGTCGTCGGCAATCGGTCGGTCGAGCAGGGCGACCTCGTCAGCCCCGGCCAGAAGCTCGCCGTCGTGGTGCCGATGGACAAGCTCTACATCGTCGGCAACTTCAAGGAGACGCAGCTCGGCCCCATGGTGCCCGGCGAGAAGGTCCGCATCACCGTAGACGCGATCGACGGCCAGAGCTTCCAAGGCACGGTCTCTTCGCTGGCGCCGGCTTCGGGCGCCGTGTTCTCGCTGCTGCCGCCGGAGAATGCCACCGGCAACTTCACCAAGGTGGTGCAGCGCGTGCCCGTGCGCATCGACGTGCCGGCCGACGTCTTGAAGACCGGCAAGCTGCGCGCCGGCCTAAGCGTCGTCGTCGCGGTCGACAGCCGCACCGCGCCGGCTTCGACGACCAACTGATTGGGGGGCGGTTCGGTGGCCATTCGAGCGCCGAGCCGCCCAGCCTGCTTTATCCGTTTCGACGCAGTTCCGGGCCGCCACGCGCCTGTCCCCGAGAATTGCTTAAGGAGGCCATGACATGGCAACCGCAACCATCACCGCAGGAGCAATGCCCGGACGCTCGGCCGCTGCCGCGCCGGCGCTGCCCACGGACCATATGCCCGTGCGCCGCGTCGTTGCCTTTCTGGCGATGGTGTTCGGCATGTTCATGGCGATCCTCGACATCCAGATCGTCTCGGCCTCGCTGTCGGAAATCCAGGCGGGCCTCAGCGCCAGCTCCGATGAGATCCCGTGGGTGCAGACCGCCTATCTGATCGCCGAGGTGGTGATGATCCCGCTGTCGGGCTTCCTTAGCCGCATGCTGTCGACGCGCGTGCTGTTCACCACGGCGGCCGCCGGCTTCACCGCGGCCAGCGCACTCGCCGCCACCGCAACCAACATCGACCAGATGATCGTCTATCGCGCCATCCAGGGTTTCATCGGCGGCGGCATGATCCCCAGCGTCTTCGCGGCCGCCTTCACCATCTTCCCGCCTTCCAAGCGCGCCGTCGTCTCGCCGATGATCGGCCTGGTGGCGACGCTGGCGCCGACGATCGGTCCGACGGTGGGCGGCTATATCAGCCACGCCATGTCCTGGCACTGGCTGTTCCTGATCAATGTCGTGCCCGGTATCCTGGTGGCGACGGCGGCGTGGGCACTGATCGACTTCGACAAGCCCAACCTGAAACTGTTCTCCAAGTTCGACTGGTGGGGCCTGATCGGCATGGCCGCTTTCCTCGGCTGCATGGAATATGTGCTGGAGGAAGGCCCGAACCATGACTGGCTGCAGGAGCCGGCGGTATTCGTCTGCGCCGTCATCATGACCATCGGCGGCATCATCTTCTTCTGGCGCGTCTTCACCGCCGAGGAGCCGATCGTCGACCTCAGGGCCTTCAGCAACATCAACTTCGCCTTCGGCTCGCTGTTCTCCTTCGTCGTCGGCATCGGCCTTTACGGACTCACCTATCTCTATCCGGTGTTCCTCGGCCGTATCCGCGGCTACGATTCGATGATGATCGGCGAAGCGCTGTTCGTCAGCGGCCTGGCGATGTTCTTCACCGCGCCGGTCGCCGGCATCCTGTCGAACAAGATCGATCTCAGGCTGATGATGATGATCGGCTTCCTGGGCTTCGCCACCGGCACGTGGTGGATGACGCATCTTACCGCCGACTGGGATTTCTATGAGCTCTTGATCCCGCAGATCCTGCGCGGCTGCTCGATGATGTTGTGCATGGTGCCGATCAACAATATCGCGCTCGGCACTTTGCCGCCGGAACGGCTGAAGAATGCGTCGGGCCTGTTCAACCTGACCCGCAACCTCGGCGGCGCCGTCGGCCTGGCGCTGATCAACACCGTGCTGATCGACCGCAACGCCTTCCACTATGCGCGGCTCGCCGAGCATGTGCAGTGGGGCAGCGCCGCCGCGCAGACCAAGGTGCAGAACATGGAGCTGACTTTCCAGCAGACCGCAGGGCTCGACGCCACGAGCGCGGCGATCTCGAAACTGTCGGCCATGGTGCAGCAGCAGGCGGCGCTTTTGTCCTTCATGGACGTGTTCATGATGCTGACGGTGCTGTTCGCCTCGCTCGGATTTTTCGTGCTGTTCATCAACAAGCCCGCCCAGCAGGGCGGCGGTGGCGGCGGAGGCCATTGAGGAGCCGGAACCCCCGCCTGGTCTCCTCAACACGTGACCCCGGAAATCGGCGACGATTTCCGGGGTCATTCATTTCGCGCAGTTGAAAGTGATCAGGCAGACGCTGGCTTGAAGCTCAGCGCCACGCCGTTGATGCAATGGCGCAGGCCGGTGGGCGGCGGACCGTCATCGAAGACATGGCCGAGATGGCCGCCGCAGCGGCGGCAATGCACCTCGGTGCGGGTCATGCCGAGCGAATTGTCCACGGTCTTGCCGATGGAGTTGGCGATCTCCTGCCAGAAGCTCGGCCAGCCGGTGCCGGAATCGAATTTCGTCTCCGACGAATAGACCGGCAGGTCGCAGCCGGCGCAGGCGAAGATGCCTTTGCGGTGCTCGTTGAGCAGCGGGCTGGTGCCGGGATATTCCGTGCCCTGCTTGCGCAGCACGTCGAAGGCTTCGTCCGAGAGAATGGCATGCCATTCGGCATCGGTCTTGGTGACTTCGAAGGTCTCGGCGGCGAGAGCGGGCTTCGGTCCCCCGGCGCTCAGCATCGCTCCGGTTCCAACGATGAGAGCGGTGGCGGCCGCCCCGCTCCAGAGAAAATCGCGACGGTTCATAGCCGTTCCTCCTGACGCATTTTGCCAAGATAGAACACCACTCGGAAATCAAAAGCCGGTGACGCCCTATCCGCTATTGTTGAGGAGGCTGCTCCGCGCCGCCCTTCTTGCGGCGCGACGCGGAGCACACCCTTGCCGGCGGCGCGGACCTTGGATGTCGCAGCCGGCGCTCAGCCATGTCTTCGCCGGCCAGGTACGCTTTGTTACATCTTCGGCAAGAGAACCTTGTCGATGACGTGGATGACGCCGTTCGACTGGCGGACATCGGCGATGGTGACATGGGCGACATTGCCGTTCTCGTCGGTGACAGTGACCTTGCCCTTCTCGGCCTTCAGCGTCAGCTCGCAGCCGCCGACCGTCTTGACCTGGTGGGCGCCACCATCGGCCTTGGCCATCTTGGCAACATCGGCGGCCAGCGCCTTGGCGGCGATGACGTGGCAGGTCAGCACCTTGGTCAGCTTGTCCTTGTTCTCGGGCTTGAGCAGCGTGTCGACCGTGCCAGCGGGCAGCGCCGCGAAGGCTTCGTTGGTCGGCGCAAAGACAGTGAAGGGACCGGCGCCCTGCAGCGTGTCGACCAGGCCGGCGGCCTTGACGGCGGCGACCAGCGTGGTGTGGTCCTTCGAATTGACGGCGTTCTCGATGATGTTCTTCTTGGCATACATCGGCGCGCCGCCAACCATCGGATTGGCATAGGCAACGGCGCCGATTGCGGAAAGGCCAAGCGTGGAGGCAAGCAAAAGGGTAGCGATTTTACGCATTGTGTCAGTCTCCTCGGGTTGTTTTTCCCATCCTTTGGGAACGCGGGAGATACGGGCCAGAAAAAAGTTAGTTTCACGAATGCCGATAGATTTTCCTTCGCTCGATTTATTCCACTCGCTCTGCTCGCGTTGAGAGCGAACTTCGCGTTCCTGCCAAGGCAGGAGATAGACATTCATTGGTCTTGAGAACGTGTCGTCCGGGATCAGATGCCCTTCAGGTCACCCGCGGCAACGACAGGGCCGGTTGGCTGGCCGGTCGGCGAACCGCCCGAAGGCTCAAGGCTGACGGCGAGCACGGCGCCCTGCGCCAGCTTCTGCTGGATGGCAGGTGCCACGGCCATGCGCGCGGTCTGGCCGGCCGGGATGACGCCCATCGAGATCGGCGCATTCTTGCCTTCGATCATCCACAGCTCGAAGTCCTTGCCGGCACCGTGATCGCCGGAGACCAGCGACAGGCCGACCTCGTGGCGGACGGCGTCATAGACGGCGAGGTATTTGACGTTGCTGTTGTCGGCGGCAAGCGACGCGACCAGCCTGGTCCCGGGCGGCTGAACCGGCGGATTGACGTAAGGCAGGGCGATATAGACAGCCAAAGCGGCAATGGCCGCGGCGGCAAGGCCGCGCCAGAAGGCGAGGCTGCGCCATAGGCCACCGCTGGGCGCCGTTGAGTTGGGGGCGGACGATGCGAACAGCCGCCTGTCGATCGCCACCTTGACAGAAGCCGGCGGCTCGACTGCGGCATAGATGGCGGCCATCGGCGCGAAATGTACCTCCCAGGCATCGACCAGCCGGGCGAAGGCTGCCTCGGTATCGATGCGGCGGGACGCGATCTGGCGGTCGTCGGCAGCCAGCACGCCGAGAACGTATTCGGCGGCGAGCAGGTCGTCGCCTCCACGTTCCGGTCCGTTGTCTTCCGCCAGCGTCATCTTTCCAGGCATTCTCTCAGTTTGAGCAGGCTTCGCCGCAGCCAGGTCCGCATCGTGTTCAGCGGAACCTTGAAGCGCTCCGCCAGCTCGGCATAGCTTTCGCCATTTAGATAGGCGCCCCGGACGGCCGCTGCCCGGTCCTTCTCCAACTCTTCGAGGCAATGGTGGATGCGTTCGGTCTCGCCGCCCGCCACCGCCGTGGCCTCAGGTCCCGGCGTCGGATCGGCGACGTCGAGGGCCACATCGATGTTGGCGGAAGGACTGCGCCGCGCCCTGATTCGATCGATCGCATGGTTGCGCGCAACGGCCACCAGCCAGGAAATCGGGCTCAGATCGGAAACCGCGAAGCGGTCCGCCTTCGTCCATATCTTGACGAAGACTTCCTGCAGCGCTTCTTCCGCATCACCCCGGTCCCTCAAGACACGAAGGCAAACGCCGAAAAGTTTCGCGCTGGTCTGCCTGTAAAGCAGATCGAACGCGGCCCGGTCCTTCATCGAAGTCCGGACTATCAGCTTGCTGATGTCCTGCGGCGCCATGGCGGCAAATTAGAAGATTGCAACTTAATTGCAACGGGCGCCGGAGGGCTCGTTCTCACCGGCAGCCGCGAGCCGATCCGGCGCTTGGGCATGGGCCGTTGCCAAGCTAATCGGGCGTCGATAGCCTCCTCAAAAATCGGGGATGCGGATGTCGATCGAACGCTTGCTTTGGGAACAGGATGCGACCGGGCTGGGCGAGCTCGTGCACCGGGGCGAGGTCGCGCCGCAGGAACTGGTCGACGCGGCGATCGCGCGCGCCGAGGCGACGCGACCGGACATCAATGCAATCGCCACGCCGCTTTACGACGCCGCGCGGGCGCGGGCGAAGACAGTCGACCGCACGCTGCCGCTGGCCGGCGTGCCCTTCGCGCTCAAGGATCTCGGCATCGGCCTCAAGGGCGTTCCGATCCACGGCGGCAGCCGCATCCCGCCATTCACCGCCGATTTCAACTCGGTGATGGTCGAGCGCTATCTCGCCGCCGGCCTGATCCCGATCGCCACCAGCACCTCACCGGAGCATGGGCTGCGGCTGATGACGGAGTCAGCCCGCTTCGGCATCACCCGGAACCCCTGGAACACCGGCCACACGACCGGAGGCTCCTCCGGGGGCGCGGCGGCGCTGGTGGCGGCGGGCGTGGTGCCGGCGGCGCATGCCTCCGATGGAGGCGGCTCGATCCGCGTGCCTTCGGCCTGCAGTGGGCTGGTCGGCCTGAAAACCTCACGCGGCCGTGTGCCGCTGACGCCGCTGGTCAGCGAAAGCTGGTACGGCATGGTCGTCGACCATGCCGTCAGCCGCTCGGTGCGCGATAGCGCACTGCTGCTCGATCTCACCCATGGCGCCGATCCGCTCTCGCCCTACGCGGCGCGTGCCCCGCAAGGTTTCTTCGCGGTCGCCGCGGCGCGCGACCCGGGCAAGCTCAGCCTTGCCGTCTATCGCAAGTCGCCGCTCGGCCTGCCGATCTCGGCCGACACGCTTGCGGCGCTCGACACCGCCGTGGCGCTGGCGCGCGAGGGCGGCCACACGGTGGAGGAGATCGACCTGCCCTATATCGGCCGCGATTTCATCGCCGATTTTTGCCGGAGTGTCGCCTCGGCGGTTGCCGGCACGATTAGGGGCGAGGCGCAGCGCATCGGCCGGCCGGTGACCGGCGAGGTGGAGCGCGCCACGCGCGTGCTCGGCCGGCTCGGTGAAATGCTGTCCGCCGGCGAAGTCTATGACGGCGTGCAGCGTCTCAACGCCACAGCGCGGCGGCTGATTGAGGAGACCGCGCGCTACGACGCCGTGCTGATGCCGATCATTGCGCATCCTCCTTTGGCCTGCGGTGCGATGGACCCCAAGGGCGCCGACGAGTTCCTCGAGAACCTGCTCGATAAGTTGCGTCTCACCAGCCTGCTCAAGGTCAAGTCGTTCTTCGGCCAGCTGATGGACAAGAGCCTTTGGTTCACCCACTGGCCGGCGATCCAGAATGTCAGCGGCCAGCCGTCGATCGCGCTGCCGGTGCATGTCACGGCGGACGGCCTGCCGCTCGGCATCCAGGCGGCGGGGCGCCCCGGCGACGAGGAGACGCTGCTATCTTTCGCCGCGCAGATGGAGAAGCTTTCCGGATGGCTGAAGCGGCGCGCGCCGCTCAAGGTGCCTGCTTAGAGGATCCACGATTTCGTCATTGTGACCGCAAAGGCGTTTGCGACCTGCGGCAATTCCCGCTAAGACGCCGCCATCCACGCCAGCCAGGATCGATACCGATGACGGACGTCGCCGCCAACGCCGAAATGCAGGCCGCGCTGCTCTCGCGCGCGCTGCCTTACATGCAGCGCTATGAGCACAAGACGGTGGTGGTGAAATATGGCGGCCATGCCATGGGCGACACCGAGCTCGGCAAGGCGTTTGCCCGCGACATCGCGCTCCTAAAACAATCCGGCGTCAACCCGATCGTCGTGCATGGCGGCGGACCGCAGATCGGCGCCATGCTGAGCAAGATGGGCATCGAATCCAAGTTCGAGGGGGGCTTGCGCGTCACCGACCAGAAGACGGTCGAGATCGTCGAGATGGTGCTGGCCGGCTCGATCAACAAGGAAATCGTGGCACTGATCAACGCCGAGGGCGAGTGGGCGATCGGACTCTGCGGCAAGGACGGCAACATGGTGTTCGCCGAAAAGGCGCGCAAGACCATGATCGACCCGGATTCCAACATCGAGCGGGTGCTGGATCTCGGCTTCGTCGGCGAGCCGGTCGAGGTCGACCGCACGCTGCTCGATCTGCTCGCGCGTTCGGAGATGATCCCGGTGCTGGCGCCGGTGGCGCCCGGGCGCGACGGCCATACCTACAACATCAACGCCGACACATTTGCGGGCGCCATCGCCGGCGCCTGCCGCGCCTCGCGGCTGCTCTTCCTCACCGACGTGCCGGGCGTGCTCGACAAGAACAAGAAGTTGATCGACGAGCTGACCGTCGCGGAGGCCAAGGCGCTGATCAAGGACGGCACGGTTTCCGGCGGCATGATCCCGAAGGTCGAGACCTGCATCGAGGCGATCGAGCGCGGCGTCGAGGGCGTCGTCATCCTCAACGGCAAGACGCCGCATTCGGTACTGCTCGAGCTCTTCACCGAGCACGGCGCCGGTACCCTGATCGTCCCATGAGAAGGCAAGTTCGCCATTTCGCGAAACGGTGAGCTTATTCAGCCGGCTAATCTTCTCTGATATTCAAGGATCGCAGCCGGCTCTCGGGCCGGCCGCCGGAGGACCATGGATTCCTCCTCGGCGTCCTGCGGCGCGCCCCAGAACTCGGCGAGCGTCGGGCCGTCCGTGACGCGGCGATCGCGGGCGAGAAACCCCCAGACCTCGCGGAACCAGACGCGGCGCCCCATCTTCGTGTACCAGCGCATCGAATGCCGCTGCTCGGGATCGGGGTGTAAAAGAATCCGCGCCAAGGCCTTCGGGCGCGACTGCACAGCCACTTCGATCAGCTTGATGGCGAAGAACAGCATCCAGGGTTTCAGTCGGGTCAAATGCAGGACCTGGTGCTTGTAATCCCAGAGACGAACGTCCTTCTGGATCACCTTGCGGTCGGCAGCGATGCGGAAAAACGGCGTCCAGCGGTGCGGCGTGACGTAGAGAGCCTGGATCTGGTCCGGATCATAGGCGATGAGCTGGCGGAAGCCACGCCAGAGATCGCGAAGCCTCTCGTCCTCGAAGCCGGCGACCCAGGTCGCCATCGACAGGATGCCGTGCTGCCTGAGCAGCCGGATCGCTTCGCGGTCCGATTTGGTGCTGCCGCCCTTGCGGATCAATGACAGCGTCTCCTCGTCGGTGTTCTCCATGCCGAGCAGCCAGCGGATGACACCTGCCTTGCGATAAAGGTGCAGGATGTCGGCGTCGCGCACGATGTCGTCGGCGCGGGTCGAGCCGACGATCAGCACCGGCACGTGCTCGGCGATCATGGCATCGAGAAAGGCGCGCCAGGCTTTCTTCGAGGAGGTCGGGTTCTCGTCCGCCAAATTGATCAGCTCGACGCCGTGCTCGCGGTGCAGCCAGGCGATCTGCTTGGCAAATTTGACCGGATCGCGGTGGCGCCAGCGGGTCCAAAAGCCGCGCTGGCCGCAATAATTGCACAAATGCGGGCAGCCGCGCGAAAACTGCATGACCACCGCCCGCTTGCCGCCCCAATAGGAGTAGCGGCGATGGTCGATCAGCTCCCAGCCGACGCGCCAGGCGTCGAGGTCGGCGACCGTCATCGCCGCTTGCGTCGCCACCGGGCGGCGGAAATCGTCGCGATAGGCGATGCCGGCGACGCTGGCCACCGGCTGGCGCATCTCGATCGTCTCGACCAGTGCCGTCGCTGTCGCCTCGCCCTCTCCGCGTACGATGAAATCGAAGACGTCTGTCGCGGCCAGGACGTCTCGCCAGTGATAGGTCGGAAAGACGCCGCCATAGATGACGATGACGCTTGGCGCGCGCGCCTTGATCATCTCGGCGATCTTCAAGGCCGTCGGATGCGCCGAGGTCGAGCCGGAATGGCCGATCAGGATGAAATCCGGATCATCGCCCAGCGCCTCTTCCACCAGCGCCGTAAGCGGCATCGGACCGAACTCGGCATCGATCAGACGCACCTGATGGCCCGAGTCGATCAGCGGTCCGCCGATCGCCAACAGGCCGAGCGGCGGCAAATGGTCGTCGGGCACGCGGCTGCCGATGGCCGTGTGCGGCGGATTGATTAGTACGATGTTCAAGGCGGACCTCCATGTTGGTCCGCTTGTGCTAATTGCCGATGACGAAGCCGCCTTGGCGCGGTTCAGCAGTTTCCCCGCAGCTTTTCCGGAGAAATCGCCCGATAGATCCTAGCGCCGCAGATGGCTGAGCGGCACATGGCCGGGGCCCTTTATGTTCTGCAGCACCAGTTGCGTGTGGACGTCGCGTACGCCGGGCAGCCGCATCAGCCGGTGCATGACGAAGGCGTTCAAGTCGTCCACCGACGGCACCATGACATGCAGCAGGAAATCGTGGTCGCCGGTCATCGTCCAGCAGGACGAGACCTCGTCCATGCGCTGGACGGCGGCTATGAAACTTTCGGGCGAGCCGTCGCTGTGGCTGACCAGCCGCACCTGGATAAACACTTCGACCGTCAGGCCGACGGCGCGGCGGCTGAGCACGGCGGCAAAGCCCTTGATGATGCCGGTTTCCTGCAACGCCTCGAAGCGGCGCGCGCATGGCGTGGTCGACAGTCCGATCTCCTGCGCCAGCTCCGACACGGGCTTGCGGCCGTCGCGCTGCAAGATGTCGAGCATCTTTATCTCGAAATCGTCGAATTGAGGCATGTTTCCTCGACCTACCATTGATCTGAGTTATTTTACCTCAAAATGAGAGGACGAGCTACAAACAAGGGCAGATTTGCCTCGGCAATCGCTCCTACACTTCCTTCCACGATCCGCGGATCACGATCTTGAGGAGGATATGATGACGATCAGCGTTGCCGATTACGCAGCCGAATGCGCGGCGCAGGGCCTTCGTGGCGACTATTCGGTCTGCCGCAGCGATTTCACGGTGGCGCAAGGCTACGATTATTCCACCGAGGAGCAGGCGGTGTGGCGCACCCTTTGCGACCGCCAGACGAAGCTGACCCAGAAGCTCGCGCACCGTTCCTATCTCGACGGCGTCGCGGCGCTCGGGCTGCTGGACAGGATTCCGGATTTCGACGAGGTAAGCCAGAAGCTCACCAAGCTGACCGGCTGGGAGATCGTCGCCGTGCCCGGCCTGATCCCGGCCGGACCGTTCTTCGACCATCTCGCCAATCGGCGTTTTCCGGTGACCAACTGGCTGCGGACGAAGAAAGAACTCGACTACATCGTCGAGCCGGACATGTTCCACGATTTCTTTGGCCATGTGCCGATCCTGACCCAGCCGGTGTTCGCCGATTTCATGCAGATGTATGGCGAGAAGGCCGAGGACGTGATCGCGCTCGGCGGCGACGAGATGATCACGAGGCTTTACTGGTACAGCGCCGAATACGGCCTCATCCAGGAGGAAGGTCAGCCGTTGAAGGCTTTCGGCGCCGGGCTGATGTCGTCCTTCACCGAGCTGCAATTCGCGGTCGAGAGCAAGGACGCCCACCATGTGCCGTTCGACCTCGAGACAGTGATGCGCACCGGTTATGAGATCGACAAGTTCCAGCGCGCCTATTTCGTGCTGCCGTCCTTCGATGCGCTGCGTGATGCTTTCGCGAAGGGCGACCTTGCCGGCATCGTCTCACGCTTCAAAGGCGAGCCGGCGCTCGATCCTGCCACGGTCTGAGGTCGGTTTTCGCCCAACCGACATTCAGGGCGGTTCAGTTGCCGGAGGCAGCTGGGCCGCTTTGAGCTTCCGCACACATCCTGTGTCAGACGGCGATCACGTTGCCGAGGTGCTCACCCAGCCGGCAAGCGAGCGCGGTGCGCCCGCCACGCGTCCTCAAGCCGCTTCGGGAAGCTCGCGGTCGAGAATCGAAAGGTTGCGGCCGCGGTTCTTCGCCTCGTAGAGCCTGCGGTCGGCCGCGCGCATCAAATCGGAAACGGTTGCGCTCTCGCCGCAAGTTACGCCTCCGATCGAGACGGTGAGCGGCAAGGTGCGCTCGTCGCCGGGGCGGAAACGGATCAGCTCGACCTCGCGGCGGATGCGTTCGGCGACATGCTTGGCCTCACGCTCGCTGGCGCCGACCAGGAAAGCCGCGAATTCCTCGCCGCCGATGCGGCCAAGCACGTCGCCGCTGCGCACGCCACGCTCGATGGCGCCGGCGATCAGAAGCAGCGCCTCGTCCCCCGTCAGATGACCGTAGCTGTCATTGATCCTCTTGAAGTGATCGGCGTCGATGATGAGCAGCGCGCCGCGATCGCTCTTGCGTCGCGATCCGTCGAGCGCGGCAAAGAAGGTTTCGCGGTTGAGCATGCCTGTCATGTGGTCGCGGCTTGCCTTTTCGGAGAGGCGACGGTGCGCGGCGGCGAGCTGCGCGTGTGCACGGGCAAGCTCGCGATGGGCGTTCTGCAACCGATCGCTGTGCCAGAAGCTGCCGGCGCTGGCGGCCCAGGCGAGCACGAGCGGGCAGACGGTCGACGCCAGCCAGATGGTGCGGCTCATCGGAAAGCCCATCGCCGGAACCACAATCATCGTCAACAACAGCGAGCCAGCGACCGAGGCGAACGCCACGGCAGCGGCCTTCAGGAATATGCGACTCATCACTTGCTCCCAACGGAGAGCCTCTGTGCCAGCAAGCGTTAAAGGTGACCTTTCCGAGACTTTTAAAATTTGAACCGAGAGCTCATTTTCACATTTCGTGGCGCGCATAAGTTGTGGATAAAGTCAGCGCCGGCGTGCCATAAGAAATCCATGACAACGACACCCGATCCCTCCCGCTTCGCCCATGTCACGGACTGGGTGTTCGACCTCGACAACACGCTCTATCCGCATCACTCGAACCTGTTCGCGCAGATCGACGTCAAGATGACCGCCTATGTCGGCGAGCTGCTGACGCTTTCGCGCGACGACGCGCGAAAGCTGCAGAAGGAGCTCTACCTGGAGTATGGCACGACGCTGAACGGGCTGATGAAGCGACACGGGATCGATCCCGACGATTTCCTCGAGAAGGTGCACGACATCGATTATTCGAGGCTGGTGCCGGATCCGGTGCTGGGCGCTGCGATCCGCCAACTTCCGGGGCGCAAATTCATCTTCACCAATGGCGACCGCAGGCATGCCGAGCGCACCGCGCGTCAGCTTGGCATATTGGAGCATTTCGACGCCATCTTCGACATCGTCGCGGCGGGGCTAAATCCCAAGCCGGAGCGCCAGAGTTATGAACGCTTCGCCGAACTGCACTCGGTGACCGGGCACAATGCGGTCATGTTCGAGGATCTGGCGCGCAATCTGGCCGTGCCGAAATCGCTCGGCATGACGACCGTGCTGGTGGTGCCGCGCAATTTCGAACCGACCTTTTCGGAAATCTGGGAACGCGACCCGGCGAATGATGACGACGTCGATTTCGTCACCGACGACCTCTCCGGTTTCCTGACCGCGATCATCGACGTAGCGGCCTGACCAACTCCAGATTGCCTGTACGCCGTCCGCGCGCGAGCACTGTCGGCGCGGACGACGGAATCTAGTCGAAAACCGGAATCGTGCCGCGCGGCAGTCCCAGCCAGCCGTTCAGCTCCCTCAAGAATCGGCACAGGTCCGGATTGCCCGCGGCTCCCGCACCATTGCCGTTGCCGGGGACGCGTATCCATTTCCGTGGCCGTCGCCGCAATTGGCGTTGCCGTTGAAGCTGCTACCATTGAAATTGCCGCTGAAGCTGCCGGCATTGCCGTTGCCATTGAAATTGCCGGTGTTGCCATTGCCGTTGGCGACGCCGGCGTCGATCGGAAGGTCGGCAATCCTGACCGGGGTCGAGGCATCGGCCGCCAGCAACGCGGCAAGCGGGGTGCCGAGCGCGGGGCCGTTGCCATCAAGCAGCCTCGCGGCCACCCGGCGCTCGTGTGGCCGGATGGGCCTGGATGATTTCAGGCCGTTCATCAGCGATTCCCCCGGCCGTTGAAGTTGCCGTCGAACGCGCCGCCACTGCCAGTGCCCGCTGTTGAAGGCGCCGACATTGCCGCTGCCGATCGAAACTGCGGATGCCGCACCGGGGCGGCAGGCAGCCTGGCCGACCCTAGAGCTCGTAGAAGCGTCGGATTATGTCCCAGGCTTCCTCGGCCGTGTCCACGAAATCGATGATATCCTGATCGCCGGGCGAGATCGTGCCCTGCTCGGCGAGGAAGTCGAGGTCGATCACCCTTCGCCAGAAGGCCTTGCCGAACAGGATCACCGGCACGCGCTCCATACGGCCGGTCTGGATGAGGGTCAGGGCTTCGAAGAACTCGTCCATCGTACCGAAGCCGCCCGGAAAGACGGCGACCGCCTTGGCACGCATGACGAAATGCATCTTGCGGATGGCGAAATAGTGGAAGTTGAAGCAGAGTTCCGGCGTCACATAGGCATTCGGCGCCTGCTCATGCGGCAGCACGATGTTCAAGCCGATCGACGGGGCGCCGACGTCGTCGGCACCGCGATTGCCGGCCTCCATGACGCCGGGCCCGCCGCCCGTGGCAACGACATATTCACGATAATAGGAGGTGGCCGATTGCTGCGAGCAGAGACGGGCGAATTTGCGCGCTTCCTCGTAATATTTGCTGTTCGCCTCGAGGTTCTTCTTCTGCGTCTCATTCTTCGCCGCCCAGGCCTCGCCGCCCGGTTCGGGCAGGCGGGCGCCGCCGAACAGGATCACGGTCGAGCGGATGCCGCGTTCGGCCAGGATCATCTCCGGCTTCAAGAGTTCGAGCTGCAGCCGCACGGCCCGCAATTCGCGCCGCGTCATGAAGTCAGGATCGTTCCAGGCCAGCCGGTACGTCTCGGCACGAGTTTGCGGGGTATCCGGCACGCTTTTCGCGCGTTCCAGGTCCTCGTCCGAATGCGGCAGCGGCGTCCACCCTGCCTTTTCCATGGGAGTCATCGAATCCACCCGTCCAATTCCCTTACTTGCGGCGTCCCGTGACGCTGGCGCGATTGACCCCCTTTCAGCCTTAACATAGGGTCCGCGCGACTTTTAAACAGGTTAAGGCTGAGCCCCTTAACAGCTTGGTAATGGAGCGAAATCATGTCGAAGCCCGATCTGGCGAGCCTCGAAACGACCATCGAAAAGGCCTTCGAGGAGCGCGACACGATTTCGAGCGCCACGCGCGGCGAGACACGCGAGGCCATCCTCGCGGCGCTCGAGCTGCTCGACCGCGGTGTCGCCCGCGTCGCGGAGCGGCAGGACGACGGCAAGTGGCATGTCAACCAGTGGCTGAAGAAGGCGGTGCTGCTCTCCTTCCGGCTGAATCCGATGGAGATCATCAAGGGGGGGCCCGGCCATGCCGTGTGGTGGGACAAGGTGCCGTCGAAGTTCGACGGCTGGAGCGCCGTCGACTTCGAGAAGGCCGGCTTCCGCGCCGTGCCATCCTCGATCGTGCGCCGCTCGGCCTATGTCGCGCCGGGCGCCGTGCTGATGCCGTCCTTCGTCAATGTCGGGGCCTATGTCGATTCGGGCACCATGGTCGACACCTGGGCCTCGGTCGGCTCCTGCGCCCAGATCGGCAAGAATGTGCATCTGTCCGGCGGCGTCGGCATCGGCGGGGTGCTGGAGCCGATGCAGGCCGGCCCGACGATCATCGAGGACAATTGCTTCATCGGCGCGCGCTCGGAAGTGGTCGAAGGCTGCATCGTGCGCGAAGGCTCGGTGCTCGGCATGGGTGTGTTCATCGGGCAGTCGACCAAGATCGTCGACCGCGCCACCGGCGAGGTGTTCTACGGCGAGGTGCCGGCAAACTCGGTGGTGGTCGCCGGATCGCTGCCGGGCAAGCCGCTGCCCAATGGCGAGCCCGGTCCGAGCCTCTACTGCGCCGTGATCGTCAAGCGTGTCGATGCCAAGACCCGTTCGAAGACCTCGATCAACGAGCTGCTGCGCGATTGATCCTGCCTAAAGCGCGTCGCGATCTTTCAGATTCGCTCCCTGCGCTTTAGGCTTTTGATCTGCGCATGTCTTTGTCGCGAAACCGGTTCCCACTTTCGGGAGACATGCTTTAACGGAGCGGACGCGATTGTCTGAAAGATCGCAATTCCTCTGGCTGTTCTTCAGCCTTTCGGGGCGGCTGAGCCCGGTCGCCTATGCGCTGGCCGGCGTCTTGCTGGTGCTCGTCCAGTTTTTTCCGTTCTACCAGTTCGCGCGGGTGGAGTTGAACACCAGCGCCAGCCAGAACTGGGCCATGATCTGCTGGGGCGTGCTGCTGATCTCGGCCTGGGCCACCTTCGCGGTGACGGCAAAGCGCTTCCATGATTTCGGCAAACCGACCTATTTTGCGCTGATCTCGCTCATCATCGGTCCCATCCTGCTGATCATCCTCTCCTGTTTCCGCAGCGATCCCGGACCGAACCGCTACGGCAGGCGCACCAACGCGCCGGCCGATTCGTGAGGCCGTCATGCGCTACCGCGCGCTTGATCCGCAACTGATCATCGAAACGGCCGAAAGGCTGGAGGAGCGGATCGGCGAGCGTTTTCCAGATGCCGGCCTGCGCGGCGTCGCCGCCGAACTGGTGTCGCTGTCACGGGACCTCGCCGGGGCGGCCAGGGAACTGGAGACGCCGATCTGGTGGCTGCGCGGCGTTATCATTGCGGCCTTCATCGCCGGCGTGGCGGTGTTCCTGTTTGTCGGCACGATCCTGCCGCTCGACCGCATCTCGGGCGCCGATGACGCCGTGCAGTCGATGCAAGGCATCGAAGCGACCATCAACACCGTCATCCTGGCCGTGCTCGGGCTGCTGGCGCTGGTCCGCACCGAGGAGCGCATCAAGCGCAAGAAGGTCTTCCGCCAGTTGCACGGGCTGCGCTCGCTGATCCATGTCATCGACATGCATCAGCTGACCAAGGACCCGGCGGCGCTATCAGCCGAGTTCAGGCCGACCGCGCACTCGCCCGCCCGCCTTACCAACGCCGCGGACCTTGCGCGCTATCTCGACTATTGCTCGGAGATGCTGTCGATCACCGGCAAGGTCGCGGCGCTGTTCGCGCAGTCGGTCAATGACGATGTCGTCATTGACGGGGTCAATGACATCGAGAACCTGAGCTCCAACCTCTCTCGCAAGATCTGGCAGAAGATCACGCTGATCGAGGGCCGCCGCTAGAGCAATTTCCCTCCCTGGATGTGCCCTTAACCGCTTCCGGCCCCAGCCCGGGCGGGCCGCGCCCTTCCGTTTCAGCCTGACGGACCAGAGCCGCGACTCGTTCGTTCATCGGCGTAGGGATGCCGGCCTGCCTGGCCAGACGAATGACCGCGCCCTGCAGCTCATCGATCTCGGTCTGGCGGCCCCGTTTGAGATCGTCCCACATCGACGAGCGAGCTTCGGGATCGATCGCAAGCATGTGGCGCGCCAGGAGGCCGAACAGCCAGTCGGGCAGCCGCAGCACTTTCGGCAGCAGCGCTGGCGGCAGGCCCGTGATGCGCGCCGGCACGATGCCCGCCGCCCTGATCGCGGCGAGCGCTTCGTCGATCTGGGCGGCCAGGATCACGCGCCAGCTCCGGTCGGCCAGTTGCCTCGCCAGCGGCAGGTCAGAGAGCGCCACCAGTGCATTGTTGAGGTTCATCAGCAATTTGCTCCACTGCACCGCCTTCATGTCGGCGCGCGCCTCGACAGCAAACCCGTCGACATTGAGCAGATCGGCAAGGCCGTCGATGCCGGCATCGATCATCATCTCGCCCTGGCTGGCGCGATGCGCACGCAGCGGCGCGTCGCCATCGGGTGACAGGACAACGTTGAACATCACCATGCCGGTCAACACCTGCCGTCCAGGGAGCACGGAACGCAGCCGGTCGGCATTGTCGACGCCGTTCTGCAGGCTGACCACCACGGCATCCGGGCGCCCATGGGCGGCGATCACTTTCGCCATCTCTGCAGTCGCGCCGCTCTTCACCGTCACCAGGACGATATCCGCGTCGCGCAGCGCCATCGCCGGATCGTCGGAGGCCGCAATCGCTTGCGCCTCGATGCGGCGGTCGCGGCCATCAAGATCGCTGATCCGCAATCCGCCCTGGCGCATGGGCTCGACGAGGCGGCCGCGGCCGAGGAAGACGACCTTGCGTCCGGCGAGCGCCAGGCAGCCGCCGACATAGCAGCCGATGCTGCCGGCGCCGGCAATCGCGATGGTGCTTGCTTCACTGGCCATGCATTTTTCCTCGCGTGGTCTGCTTCGATGCATGTCGTATTCCCGGAACCGCCCCATATGCTTCCAGGGCAACGTGCATTTATACGTCATGAAAACCATATTGTCGGCGGCATGACCGGCGATCATCTGCCACCGTGACACGACAAACGCTTTCGATTATCGCTTTGCCCATGACATTGCCGACCGATCCCGCCGCGAATCTTGCTGCCCTGATCCGCTGTCCGTCCGTTACACCCGCAGAAGGTGGGGCGCTTGCCGCACTGGAGGACATGCTGAAGCCGCTCGGCTTCTCGGTCGAGCGACCGGTCTTCTCGGAAGACGGCACGCCGGACATCGAAAACCTCTATGCACGGCGCTCGGGCAACGGCCCGCATCTGATGTTTGCCGGCCATACGGATGTAGTGCCGGCGGGGGACGAATCGGCCTGGACCCATCCGCCCTTCGCCGCCGAAATCGCCAATGGCGAGATGTATGGCCGGGGCGCCGTCGACATGAAGGGCGGCATCGCCTGCTTCATCGCCGCGGTGGCTCGCCACGTGGAGAAAAACGGCGGCCCGAAAGGCTCGGTCTCGCTGCTCATCACCGGCGACGAGGAGGGGCCGGCGATCAACGGCACCGCCAAGCTGCTCGAATGGGCGGCGGCCAAGGGCGAGAAGTGGGACGCATCGCTCGTCGGCGAGCCGACCAATCCGGACACGCTGGGCGACATGATCAAGATCGGACGGCGTGGATCGCTGTCTGGCAGCGTGATCGTCAACGGACGCCAGGGCCACGCCGCCTACCCGCAGCTTGCCGACAACCCGGTACGCGGGCTGATGAGCCTGGTCGACGCTCTGCTGCATCCCGTTTTCGACAAGGGGACGAAGGATTTCCAGCCGACCAATCTCGAAGTGACGTCGATCGATGTCGGCAATCCGGCGACCAATGTCATCCCGGCCAGGGCGACGGCGACGTTCAACATCCGCTTCAACGACACCTGGGACGCGGAATCGGTGCAGGCCGAGATCCACAACCGGCTCGACCAGGCGGCGGGGCGCAAGAAATACCGGCCGGGCAAGAAGACGCCCGTCGACTACGAGCTTGTCTGGCGCGACCGGCCGAGCCATGTCTTCCTCACCCGCGACGACAGGCTGATCGATACGCTGGGCCGCTCGGTCAAGGCTGTGGTCGGCAAGACGCCGGCGCTTTCCACGTCCGGCGGCACGTCCGACGCCCGCTTCATCAAGGATTACTGCCCGGTGGTCGAGTTCGGGCTGATCGGCAAGACCATGCATATGGTCGACGAGCGCGTCGCGCTTGCCGATCTGGAGACGCTGACCCAAATCTACGAACGCTTCATCGACGACTGGTTCAAAAAAGGCGTTTCGTGACCATGCTTTCGGCGGACGAAACCTATGCTTCGCTGGCCGGCGCCTGGCGGCTGATGTTCGGCAAGGCCGACGGCCTGCGCCTGCTCGACCTTTCGGCGGACGGTTTTTGGAATTCCTTCTTCGCCATCATCGTGGCAGCGCCGGCGCTGATCGTGGGCTGGGTCGGGATCGCCAATGAGATCAGCGATCCGGATGCCTTTGCCGGGCGGTTCTCGATGTTGATCCGGCTGGCGGCGGTGGATATCGGCTCCTGGGTGCTGCCGCTGGTGGCGCTGGCGCTGATTGCGCCGCGCGCCGGCATCGGCGGCCGCTTCGTCCACTATGTCGTTGCCTCCAACTGGGCGTCGGCGATCATCGCCTGGCTCATGCTGCCCTCGGCGCTGCTCAGGCTGTTCCTGCCCTCCACCAGCGAGATCAGCAGCCTTGTCTCGCTGTTCCTGTTCGCGCTGTCGGCACTGCTGACATGGCGCATGACCAATGCGTCGATCGGCAAGGGCGCCGCCGTGGGCACTGCCGTCTTTGTCGGCATGTTCGTCGCCTCTCTGCTCGTCCTGTTCGGGCTGCAGGCTCTGCTCGGCATCGACATACCCAGCGACGCCGGAACCTAGATCAATGAAGTTCGGCGCGCCTTCGCCGTAGCCTTCCGGCCGGAATTGCATCAGATCTGAGAGACAGGAGCTTATCGCGCTCCTGCGATCCTGTCCTGGCGCCGCCGCCTGCCCCGGATCGTATCAGCAGTTCCCTTCACAAATCCGACCGGATGATCCGAAGGGCATTGACCCCGGGCGATATTCATCATCGCAGCTTCTTTCGCGAGCAATCGCGCGCCGGACAATCCTCTTTCGGGTGTTTTGCGCCGGATCAATGGTCGAGCCTTGGTCCCGGAGTAGATTCATCGTGACAAGATTGTCACAATTCTTCGATGTCTTTTCATAAGTCGGCTTATGATTTCGGAGACATTTCGGAAAAGGACGAACCGGCAATGAACGAGACCGCAAAGCTTCACGACAGGATGGATGGCTGACAAATGGAAAAGGTGGATGTCGTCGCCGCGCTCGGTCAATCGAAACTGCTCCTGCCGGGCCGGATAAAGGGCGCGCTCGCGGCCAATGACCGGTTGAAATTCGCGCTGACCGCACTGCAGGCCGCCGCTGCCCATGCCACCGACGGCGCGGCGCCGCTGGCCGATCTGCGCCGCGATTATGCCGCCGCGCATGTTAACGCGCCCTGGATGCTGGAGATGCAGGAAGCGGCCTGGTCGGAGGGCGGGAACCTGCATCTTCCCGAGCTGCCTCGACTGGGCAAGCTGCTCGGCGACGACATCCGCCTTATGGCGCGCCCGCTGGAGGGCAGTGCGAATGCCGCCCACCTGGCGCTGATGGCGCGAGTCGACCACTGGTGCGATTGGCTGGACCGATTGAACGCGGGCGTGCTCGACGACGCCCAGATGGTCGCGCTGACCGGCGGCAGGCGCGGTGAGGACAATACATTCCACATTCTGGTAATGGATCTGCACAAGAGCCTGAACCGGATGGCGGCCGAGATGTCCGACGACACTGTCGACGGCGCCCATGTCTGGCAGCTCGATGCCGGCGACCGCCCCCGGGTCGCCGCGTTCATGCGCGGGCTGAACCGCACGCGGAAGCTCAAATTCGACCATCCTGGCCTCGACACCGCGGCGACCCGGGACGGAGCGCGGCTGCTCATCCAGAATGACATCGGCACCAACGACGCGCATGTGCTGGTGATCCAGATGGAAGGCCTTTCGATAACGCTCACCTATTCGGACCTGCACGAGCGGCGTTTCGCTTTCTTCCAGGAATCGCTGGCGGAAATCGGAGCGCAATGGTCGGGCGTCGGCGCGCGGCGCCATGCCGGGCTGAACGCAGGCGTCGACTATGTCGTCGGCACAGCCCGTTTCGATTGCGCCGATCTCGGTGCGGCGGACGCGGTGCTTGAGGGGCTGGGCTCGCGCATCGTCTTCCTGATCGACTGGAACCGGGCGCGCAAGCGGTTGAACCGGCTGGTGGCCAAGCCGCTTTCCGTCGCGGTGCTGACCGAGACTGCCCATCGCGAGGCAGGCCACATGGGCTGGCTCATGGCCGGGGCCGAGCAACTGGTCTTCGACGCGATGGAAGCGCTGTCGCCGGACCACTTTCGCGTCGGCGACCGGCTGGACGGCGTGCTGGGCGAAGCCGAGGCGCGGGATTTCCTGACCGAAGCGCTGGTCCTTTCCTCCAATGCCATGCAGGCAGGCCAGACCGCCGCCCTGGTCGCCGACCAGATCCGGCTGCTTCTGTCGCGCCATGTCGGCCGCCACCGGGACGAATTCGCCTTGCTCGGTGAGCATGCCGCCTTCTGCCAAGCGCTGGCGGAAGGCATACGCGATGCGCTGGCCCATGGCCACGAAGCGGACGTCAAGGCGGCGCGAAAGCTCTCGGAGCGCGCCAAGGTCTGGGAGCGCAAGGCCGATCATCTGGTGATGCGCCTGCGCGACCAGGCCGCGGGCAACGCGCGCTGGCTGCCCTTCCTGCGGCTGATCGAATGCGCCGACGATGCGGCGGACGAGCTCGAGGAGGCCGTTTTCGTCCTGTCGCTGATCGCCGAGCACAACCATCACGGCTGGAACGACGAATTGCGCGCCGCGCTGCGCCGGCTGGCCGACAAGGTGCTCGACGCGGCACAGGATCACGTCAAGGCGCTTGCCGTTGCGCGCACGCTCAACGAAGCGAGTCTTGCCGAGGATCAGGATGAATTCCTGGCCGCCTGCTGGCGGGTGGTCAATGCCGAGAAGCTGTGCGACGCGCTGACTCGCGATGTCAGGCGGCTGTTCGTGCGCCATGTCTCGGACGCCGCCGCGCTCAGCCTCGGCACCGATTTCGCGGCCGCGCTGGAGGCATCCACCGACGCGCTGCTGCGCACGGGCTACGCAATGCGTGGCCTGGTGTTCACGCGGGTCGGCGCGAACCATCAGGAGAGGCGGGCGTGAACGACACATCGATGGGCATTCCGGCTGAAGGGGCTGCTGGCCTCATCGTGCCCGGCGCGCCGCTCGCCAAGGCGGCCTCGCCCGAGACGATGGGCTTCAAGGCCTATAATCTCGCACGGATGGCGGCGCTTGGGTTGAACGTGCCGCCGGCTTTCGTGCTGGGCACCAGCCTCTGCGCCCATCCGGAGGCGGTTACGCCCGCGCTCTGGCGCGATGCGCTGACGCGGCTCGAAGCCGCGACCGGACTACGCTTCGGCGATCCGCGCCGGCCGCTCCTCCTGTCCGTCCGCTCCGGGGCGCCGGCGTCGATGCCGGGGATGATGGAGACACTGCTCAATATCGGCCTCACCGACGCGACGCTGCCGGGGCTGATCCGTTCGACCGGCAATCCGCGGCTGGCCTGGGACGCCTATCAGCGCCTAATAGCCGGCTATGGCGAGGTGGTGGCTGGTATCGAAGCGGCCGCGTTCGAGGCCGATCTCGGCCAGGTGCGCATGGGCGAGGATGAGCGCGATCTGGACTTCGCCGCGCTGCGCGATCTCGCGCAGCGGCATCTGGAAACCTACCGGCGGCTGACGAAGGAAGCCTTTCCACAGGACCCTGTCGCGCAGTTGCAGGCGGCGATCGCTGCGGTGTTCCGCTCCTGGTCGAGCGCCAAGGCGGTCGCCTATCGCGAGATGCGCGGATTGAGCCATGGCATGGGCACGGCGGTGACGGTCCAGCGGATGGTGTTCGGCAATGCGGGCGGGCTGTCCGGAGCCGGCGTCGGCTTCACCCGCAACCCCAGCGACGGTGATCCCGCCCCTTGGGTCGATTTCCTGTTCAACGCGCAGGGCGAGGACGTGGTCAGCGGCCGGCGGAGCGCACAGGGCCATGACCGGCTGGCCGCGATCGCTCCGCGCGTCTGGGAGGAGCTGGTCGAGGCGACGAAAGCACTTGAGCGGCATTTTGGCGACATGCAGGATTTCGAGTTCACAGTCGAGGACGGGAAGCTCTTCCTGCTGCAGACCCGCGAAGGCAAGCGTACGCCCCAGGCGGCCGCCCGCATCGCTCTCGACATGGCGGACGAGGGGCTGATCGACCGCGACACCGCGCGCAACCGCACCGCCGGCCTTGACGCGGCCGCGTTGACCACGCGCGTCATCGTGGCCGAGGACGGCGCGGCGGCAGCGACGCTCGGCCACGCCGCCACGGCCTCCAGCGGCGTCGCCAGCGGCGTGGTCGCGCTCAACGAGGAGCAGGTGGCGGCGGCCGAGGCGGCGCGAAAACCGGCGATCCTGGCACGAGAGAACGCCGAGACGCATGACGTCGCGCTGATCGACCGCGTGCGGGGTCTGCTCACCCGGCACGGCGCGCGCACATCCCACGCGGCCGTGGTAGCGCGGCAGCTCGGCAAGGTCTGTCTTGTCGGCTGCGAGGCTATGCGCATCGACGAACCCGGCGGGCGGATCGGTTTCGGCGAGGAATGGCTAGACCCCGGGGCGGTGATCACGCTGGACGGCAACAGCGGCACGATCTTCGCTGGCGCGTCGCGCACCGCCGAGCAGGTGCCGACGGAGTTGTTGCGGCGGCTCGACCGCCTGCGCGGGAAGACGGGATGACATTCTTGGGCCTCTGATGGCCAGCGTCCCGCTTGGTTCGGCCGACTGGTGCCTTCCGTCGAGTGCCCTGCTCAGGGCCAAGCTGTTCCGGACCGACGGCTCGGGATCATGTGCGGCTCTCTTCCGGATAATCGACGCCGACAAGAAAAAGCCCGTCCGACGGAGCCACCTGGCCGCAAGCGGCGCGATCGCGCGCTTCGAGCGCCGCCTTGAGATCGTCCGCGCCCCAGGAACCGTCACCGACGCGCCGCAAGGAGCCCACCATCGAGCGAACCTGGTTGTGCAGGAAGGAGCGTGCCGAGCTGCGCACCTCGATGAAATCGCCATTGCGGCCGACGTCGAGGCGGTCAAGCGTGCGGACCGGGCTTTCGGCCTGGCACTGGGTGGAGCGGAAGGTGGTGAAGTCATGCTTGCCGAGCAGCACTTTCGCCGCCTCGTGCATGGCATCGGCGTCGAGCCGCTTCGGCACCCACCAGACCTTGCCCTTTTCCAGCGCCGCCGGCGCGCGGCGGTTGAGGATGCGATAGAGATAGTGGCGGCCGGTGGCGGAAAAGCGCGCGTCGAAATCGTCGGGGACGATCGCCGCTTTCAGGATGGCGACGCGCGCGCCGGCCGCCTGCAGATGGGCATTCACCGCGTCGCGCACCTTGTCGCCCGACCACGCCTTGGCGAGATCGACATGCGCCACCTGGGCAGTGGCGTGCACGCCGGCATCGGTGCGGCCGGCGGCCCGTATTCTTAGGCCTTCACCGCAGAACTTCTCGATCGCCTGCTCGATCGCCTGCTGCACCGTGGGCTGGTCGGCTTGATGCTGCCAGCCGGCGAACTGGCTGCCGTCATATTCGATATCGAGCCGAAAACGCGGCATGTTCAGACAATTACCGATGTCTGAGACGAGACCTTGTTTTCTCCGTGGAGCATGATCTTACCCGAAAACCGGTTCCCACTTTTCGGGATCATGCTCTAAGCGGCCAAAGCGGTGAAAGCCGAAGCGTATACCAGCCTGCCGGTCTCGGGCGCGTCGCCCCAGGCCAGCGCCTGCAGCGCCTCGCCCTGATACTCGCTGTCGAACCTTGCAGCGCGGGCATGGCTGT
The DNA here is from genome assembly GCA_004020875.1 of Mesorhizobium sp. Classification (GTDB taxonomy): domain Bacteria; phylum Pseudomonadota; class Alphaproteobacteria; order Rhizobiales; family Rhizobiaceae; genus Mesorhizobium. The sequence continues at coordinate 61,853 of SAPZ01000014.1, read as the reverse complement.
AGCCGAAGCGGCCGTAATAGGTCGGATCGCCGAGCACCACGGCCAACGTCTCGCCGGCTTCCTTGAGGCGGACATGCGCCTCAAGGATCAAGGCGCCGCCGATGCCTGTGCCGTGGAAGGAGGGCTCGACCGCCAGCGGCGCCAGCGCGACAGCCGCGAAACGCTTGCCGCCATTCTGGACGTAAAGCCTGGAAAACAGGATGTGGCCGACGACCTGGCCGTCTTCCTCTGCAACCAGCTCGACGACGGCGTCGCCGCCGGTGACCAGGGCGTCGACCAGCCCGGCTTCCGCCTGCTGGCCAAAGGCATGCTCTTCGACGAGGCGGATCGCCTCGCGATCCCGCGGCGTCGCCGCGCGTATCGACATCATGCTCATGTGAGTTTCGTTCCTTTTTCGATCTTGGCTCCGCGCAAAAACTCCTGCGCGGCGGCAGGCTTTCCGCCCGCCCGTTGAACTTCGACCAGCCTGACCGCGCCCGACCCGCAGGCGACCGTCAGCCGGTCATCGAGAATTCCTCCCGACTCGCCGACGCCATCAGAAAGCGTCGAGCGAAGCAGTTTCAGCCGCTCCATGCGGCCGCCAATTTCGACCTCGCACCACGCGCCCGGAAAGGGCGAGAGGCCGCGAATGTGATTGTGGACTTCGCCAGAAGGCCGCGTCCAATTTACGCGTGTCTCCGATTTATCGATCTTTCGGGCGTAGGTCACTCCTTCCGCCGCCTGCGGGGTAAATGTCAGACAATTTATCCCCAACTGCGCAAGCGCCTCGACCATCAGCGAAGCGCCCTGAACCATCAGGCGGTCATGCAATTCGCCGGCCGTGATATCGGGTGCGATGGCGCATTTTTCAACCAAAGCCACCGGCCCGGTATCGAGACCCTCTTCCATCTTCATGACCATCATGCCGGTTTCGCTGTCGCCGGCCATGATGGCGCGCTGGATGGGAGCAGCACCACGCCAGCGTGGCAAAAGCGAGGCATGTCCGTTGAGGCAGCCGAGCCGCGGGGCGTCCAAAACGGCTTTCGGCAACAGCAGTCCATAGGCGATAACCACGGCGACATCGGCTTGCAGGGCGGCGAAAGCCGCCTGCTCCGCCTCACTTTTGAGCGATGTCGGCGTGCGCACTTCGAGCCCCAGCCGCTCGGCCTCGCGATACACCGGGGACGGCGTCAACTCCAGCCCGCGGCGGCCGGCGGCGCGCGGCGGCTGTGTGTAGACGGCGGCGATCTGGTGGCCGGCCTCGGCGATGGCGCGCAAGGTCGGCACGGAAAAATCCGGCGTGCCCATGAAGATGACGCGAAGCGGCATGAGGTCCTGCGATCCTGTCTTGCGGTGGCTTCAGGTGCTCGCGCGGCCAAAAAGGCCCCCTAGCCCACCATCTTGCCCGGCGCCTTGTCCTTGGCGAGTTTCTTGAACTTCCTCACCACCATGTCGCGCTTCAGCTTCGAGATGTGGTCGATGAACAGCACGCCGTTGAGGTGATCGATCTCGTGCTGCAGGCAGGTGGCCATCAGGCCTTCCGCCTGCGTCTCCTGCAATTTGCCGTCGCGGTCGAGATATTTCACCCGCACCGAGGCCGGGCGCTCGACCTCGGCGTAATAGTCGGGGATCGACAGGCAGCCTTCCTCATAGACGGAACGCTGATCGGAACTCTCGAGCACTTCCGGATTGATGAAGACATGCGGTTCGGGCGGCTCGCCTTCCTTGGCGAGATCGATGACCAGCAGCCGCCGCGGCTCGCCGACCTGGATTGCCGCAAGGCCGATGCCCGGCGCGTCATACATGGTCTCCAGCATGTCGTCGGCGAGCTTGCGCAGATCGGCGTCGACGCGCTCCACCGGCTTGGAAACCTGGCGCAGGATGGAATCGGGAAGAATGATGAGCGGCTTGATCGACATGGCGTCTCACCTAAGACTTCGCTTGAGAAGCGTCAACGGGGGCAGCCTTTCCCTGTTCACGTTTTGATCTGTGCCGGCGATGCGAATCGGTTATGCTGCGCGCATGAACGACGTGACCTCCATCCTTTCGCAACCGGTCGCGCGGCTCGGCGCCACCACGATCACGCTCGGCCAGGCGCTTGGTATCGTCGCTGTCCTGTTCGTCGTGCTGTTCGCCGCGCTCGTCATCGCCCTGTGGCGCGCGGCCAAGGCGCGCGCGGTTGCCGCTGTGGAAGCGGCCGACCATGCCCGCGACACCGAGGCGCGGATGGCCGACATCATGCAGGCGCAGGCCGAGATGCAGGGGCGCATGGGCGCGATCGCCGACGTGTTCGGCGCCAGGCAGGCGGAGCTTACGCAATCGCTCGGGCAACGGCTCGACGCCATGACCGGCCGCATCGGCCAGACCATGGCCGAGCAGACCAAGTCGACGCATGAAAGCCTGGCCAAGCTGCAGGAGCGGCTTGCGGTGATCGATACCGCGCAGGGCAATATCCAGTCCCTGGCCGGGCAGGTCGTGCAGTTGCAGGCCATCCTCTCCAACAAGCAGACGCGTGGCGCCTTTGGCCAGTCGCGGATGGAGGCGATCGTCGCCGACGGGTTGCCGCACGGCGCCTACGAGTTCCAGGCCAGCCTCAGCAATGGCAGCCGGCCCGACTGCCTGGTGCGGATGCCCAACGGCGCGCCGATGCTCGCCATCGACGCCAAGTTCCCGCTGGAAGCGTGGAACGCCATCCGCGCCGCCGAGGGCGCCGACATGCAGAAGGTGGCGGCGCAGGCCTTCCGGCGCGACATTGAGGTGCATATCCGCGATATCGCGGAGAAATACCTGATCCAGGGCGAGACGCAGGACACTGCCTTCATGTTCGTGCCCTCCGAATCGGTGTTCGCGGAAATCCACGAGAATTTCGAGGCGGTGGTGCAGAAGGCGCACCGCGCCCGCGTCGTCATCGTCTCGCCTTCGCTGCTGATGTTGTCGATCCAGGTGATCCAGGCGATCCTCAAGGACGCCCGCATGCGCGAGCAGGCGCATTTGATCCAGGGCGAGGTCATCCGGCTGATGGAGGATGTGGCAAGGGTCGACGAACGGGTGCGCCGACTGCAGACGCATTTCGGCCAGGCGGCCAAGGACATCGACGACATCCTGGTGTCGACGTCGAAGGTCACCAAGCGCGGCCAGAAGATCGAGGCGCTGGAATTCGCCGAGGGCGAGAACGAGCAGCAGCGCCCGGCGAAGGCCGAAGGCGGCGCGCGGGTGGCCGATTCAAAGACGGGACAACTCAGGCTGCGGGTCGTCGAGGACGGCGACTGACCCCTACTGCTCCTCGATCGTCGTCATGCCTTCGAATTCTGGCAACCAATGCAGCGCCGAGCGGTGCCAGACCTGTCTTCTCGGAACGAGATCTTCGCGCTGGCGCGCTGTGCCGACCCTGATGCCATAGATTTTGGGTCCGTCGCCGGCTGAAGTTGCATAGAGGTGCGAGCCGCAGTCGCCGCAGAAGCCTTGCGCCCGCTTGGCGCCGCTCGATCCGGTCTTGATATAGACTTTCGGCGTGCCCTTGGTGATCCGGTAATGCTCTTCTGGCGCCCCCACAGTCACGCGAAAGGCTGTTCCCGTCAGCTGCTGGCAATCCGTGCAATGGCAGATTCCGGTCTTTTCCGGATCGACCTCTGCCTCATAGGTGATCGCGCCGCAGTGGCATCCGCCGTCGATCTTCATCGGCCTTCCTCCTTACGAAGTTCGTTGTGCTGCATTGAGCTTAGTCCTCGTCCGAAGCCTCGGCCATGGCCTTGCGCCGCTGCTCCCATGTGCCAGTCGCCTGCGGCTTGACGAATAGCCTGGAGATTTGCGGCATCTCCTTTTTGAGCCTTGCCTCCAGGCGCTCGACGCAGGCTTCGATCTCGGGCGCGGTGAGGTGATCCTCGAATTCGATGCTCAACCCCGCGACGATCTCTTCCGGTCCGATATGGACGCTGAGGATGCCGTTCGCCCGCTGCACCGCCGGATCCTGCTGGGCGATGGCCAAGACCTCCTTCTGAATCTCGGGTGACGCAGGCTCGCCGAGCAGCAGGCCCTTGCTCTCGCGCGCCAGGAAGATTGCGGTGGCGCCAAGGATGACGGCGATGCCGATCGAGCCGACGCCATCGAGCTCCGGCATCTCCAGAAGTTGCGCCGAGAGGATACCTGCGAAGGCAACGATGAGGCCAAGCAATGCGGCGCTATCCTCGAACAGCACGGTGTAGACGCTCGGATCCTTGCTCGATTGCACGGCCTGCAGCCAGCCCCGCTTGCCTTTCTGCTGGCGAAACTCCCTCAGCGCCACCAGCCAGGAGCTGCCCTCGAACAGGAAGGACAGGCCGAGCACGATGTAGTTGACCTTGGCGTTGGCGACAGGTTCGGGCGCCATGATGTGGATGACGCCTTCGTAGAAGGAAACGCCGGCGCCGAGCGCGAACACCAGAAGCGCGACGATAAAGCTCCAGAAATAGAGCTCTCGTCCGTGGCCGAGCGGATGCGAGCGGTCGGGCGGCCGCGCGGCGCGGCGCATGCCATAGAGCAAGAGCCCGCCATTGCCGGTGTCGACCAGCGAATGTACGCCTTCCGACAGCATGGCGGACGAGCCGGTGAAGAACGCGGCCGCGAATTTGGTCGCCGCAATCGCCAGATTGCCGGCAAGCGCGGCGTAGATGACCATTTTCGAGCCGGCATGCCCTGCCATTGGCTTTTGACCTCTGTGCGACGCATCGACCTTAGCGGGCCGCCCGCCGAAGCTCCACAGACAATGCGCCAGCAGGACCGAGGTTCAAGCCGGCCGCGGCGAAAGGAAAATCGGTTGACATCCAGCCGGGCGGCTTCGCGAAGCCGCACAGCCTCTTGCAGTCCGTCATTTCTGTTGTTTCACTCGGATTGCCCACAATCGGAGGAGCGAATCATGGCTAAAGGTGCGATGAAGGCGGGCAAGGAAGCCCGCAAGCCGAAGAAGGATGCCAAGAAGCCCGCCGCGGCCCCGGCTCCGAAGGCGCCGCCGGTCAAGGCGATGCGCATCAAGGAAAAGTAGGCGGCCGAATTCGGTCGATCCGGCTCCCTGCAGAATCTGAGCCGGCGGCATGAGAATGCTGCCGGTATTTTGTTGATCGCGGGACAGGCCACTCCCATATCGCAGGGCGAGGACGACCTCGCTTCGCCGAAAAACCGGCCGGGACGACCCGCCAGCCGAGCATCCCGACCGATGCCGGAATGACGGAGTGCGTTGATGTCGTGGATTTTTCTCTTCTTCGCCGGTCTGTTCGAGATCGGCTGGGCGATCGGCCTCAAATATACCGACGGCTTCTCCAGGCCGCTGCCGACCCTTCTCACCATCGCCTCGATGATCGTCAGCCTCGGCCTGCTCGGCCTGGCGCTGAAGACGCTGCCTGTCGGCACGGCCTATGCGGTATGGACCGGCATCGGCACCGTCGGCACGGCGCTGCTCGGCATCTGGCTGCTCGGCGAACCGGCAACCGCGGTGCGGCTCGCCTGCATCGGCCTGATCGTTTGCGGCATCGTTGGGCTGAAGCTCGTCGCTTAAGCGCAAACGCGTTCAGGGCCGCTTTCGGCGACCCTGGCTTACTTGTCCAGCAAACCCGAGCTAGAATTGCTCTAGCGGGCGGAGAAGCCCGGAGGCGTCCTGCCGACACGCGCCTTGCGGGCGGCGTAGCGTGCGTCACGCTTGGCCTTGCGCGCGGCCTCATCGGCAAGCTCGAGCGCGATGCGCTCTGCTTCCTCGGCCTCGCGGATTTTGGCCTCGGCCGCAGCGGCCTCTTCAGCGGCGATACGTGCCGCTTCAGCTGCTGCTTCACGTTCGGCCTTCTCGGCCGCTTCGCGCGCCAACTTTTCCTGCTTCAGCCTTGCCTTCTCCGCTTCGCGGATGGCGCGAGCCTCGAGGATCGCCTTGCGTTCGGCCTGGCGCGCCAGAACGACAGGATCATCCGCCGCCGGCTTTGCCTTGAAGCGCGCGAGCAGCGCCTTCTTTGCCTCGTTCGCGGCATTGCGCCGCTCGAAAATGTCTTTTTCCCTGTAGATAGCCAAGTGTACTTCCCTGCAGTCTATTCGCGACGCTTACATACGCGTGAAAGCGGCGAGTTCAAGCGCCAAAACGGTATGCCAGCCATGAAAAAACCGGGCTTGTTGCCGCAGGGATACGGCCCGGCACCATGCGATGGACTGTTCACCGATCGCGCCTCTGGCGGGCGGCAAGGCAGATCGTTACCTCTAGCGCCGACAAGCAACATCCATGAACGCCCTTAAAGCGCCTCGCGATCTTTCAGATTCGCTCCATGCGCTTTAGGGTTTTCGATTTACGCATGTCTTTATCCCGAAACCGGTTCCCACCTTCGGGAGACATGCTTTAGGACACAACCAGATGGAACTCGGTCTCTACACTTTCGCTGATGTCAGCCCGGAGCCGGGTCCCGGCGCCATCGGCCCGCATGAGCGGCTGCGCAACCTCATCGAGGAAATCGAGCTGGCCGACCAGGTCGGCCTCGACGTGTTCGGGCTCGGCGAGCATCACCGCCCTGACTATGCCGCCTCCGCGCCCGTCGTGGCGCTTGCCGCCGCGGCTGAGCGCACGAAGCGGATCCGCCTTAGCAGCGCGGTCACGGTGCTCTCCTCCGACGATCCGGTGCGCGTCTTCCAGCAATTCGCGACTCTCGACCTTCTGTCCAACGGCCGCGCCGAGATCATGGCCGGGCGCGGCTCCTTCATCGAATCCTTCCCGCTGTTCGGCTACAAGCTGGAAGACTATGACGAACTCTTCGCCGAGAAGCTCGACCTCTTGCTCGCCATCCGGGACCAGGTGAAGGTGACGTGGCAGGGCAAGCTGCGCGCGCCGATCAATGGCCGGGGCGTCTACCCGCGTCCGTTCCAGGAAAAGCTGCCGATCTGGATCGCCATCGGCGGCACGCCGCAATCCGCCGCCCGCGCCGGCGTGCTCGGCCTGCCGCTGGCCTTGGCCATCATCGGCGGCGAGCCGGCACGTTTCGCGCCGCTGTTCGATATCTATCGCGAGGCGGCGCGCCGCGCCGGCACCGATACGGCAACGCTTGCCACCAGCATCAACGTGCATGGCTTCATCGCCGAGACGACCGAGCAGGCGGCCAACGATTTCTACGAGCCGCAGGCCGAGGTGATGAACCGCATCGGGCGCGAGCGCGGCTGGGGCCCGACCTCGCGGGCGCATTTCGATCAGGCGCGGGGTCCCAATGGGGCCCTCTTCGTGGGTAACCCCGAGCAGGTGGCTGAAAAGATCGTCGCCCAGCACAGGATCTTCAACAACGACCGCTTCCTTCTGCAGATGGCGATCGGCACCATGCCGCACGCCAAGATCATGAAGGCGATCGAGCTCTACGGCACCAAGGTGGCGCCACTCGTGCGCTGGGAGACGGCCAAGGCGGCGCCAGCGCCGGCTGCCTGACGATCGGCCCGCTCGAAACCGGCTTCCGGATGCCGGGAAAGCCGGCTCTTGGAACCTTGCCCGGAACTCCCGCGTTTCGGGCACAGGCCCGCCATGCATTCATTGTCGGCTGGCGGCTTGCAAGGGAACCGATGGAAGCCGAACAGATCGCTTCGGGCGCAAGCGCTGCCGAAAGCCCTGACCCGCGTACCGATGCCAGGGCGGATATGCGCCTGATGCGGTCGCTGGTGATCGGGATCTTCATTCTGATGACGGCGGCGGCGCTTTACTTCGCCCGCGCCTTCTTCATGCCGGTGATGCTTGCCTTCCTGCTGGCGCTGACACTGACGCCGATCGTGCGCTTCCTAAGAAAACACGGGATTCCGGAGGTGGTCTCGGCAACGCTTTTGGTGCTGCTGTCGATCTTCATCTTCGCCGCCGCCGGCTATCTGCTCAGCGGACCGGTCATCGAGCTCATCAACAACTCCTATTCGATCGGCCAGCAGTTGACGGAACGGCTGGCGCCGTTCAAGCGGCCGCTCGAACGAATGATGGATCTCGCCCATCAACTGGAAGCGTTGACCGAGACCTCGCAGGAGCCCGGCCTGCAGCGGGTCGCGGTGGCGCCTTCCGGCATCCTCTCCACCGCCGCCAGCAACATCCTGGAAGCAGGCACCGCGATCACCATCGTCTTCGTGCTGTCGCTGTTCCTGCTCGCCTCCGGCACATTGTTCTACGAGAAGATCGTCCAATCCTTCGCCAGCATGACGCAGAAGAAGCGGGCGCTGCGCATCGTCTATGACGTCGAAAGCGAGATTTCGCACTATCTGCTCACGGTCTCCATCATCAATGTCAGTCTCGGCACGGTTATCGGGCTGGGTCTCTGGGGGCTCGGCATGCCCAACCCGCTGGTCTGGGGGGCGATGGCGGCCTTGCTCAATTTCCTGCCCTATGTCGGCGCGCTGATGACCATCCTGATCGTCACGGTCATTGCGCTGATCAGCTTCGACACGATCGCCTACGCGCTCTTGGCGCCGGCATTCGTGGTGCTGTGCGACATCGTCGAAGGCCAGTTCGTGACGCCGATGGTGGTCGGGCGGCGCCTTGAGATCAACGCTGTTGCGATCTTCATCGCAATCGCCTTCTGGTCCTGGCTGTGGGGCTTCGTCGGCGCGCTGATGGCGGTGCCGATGCTGGTCGTCATCAAGGTTTTTTGCGATCATTTCGAAAGCTTGAGCCCGTTCGGCAATTTCCTGGCGGCGCAGCAAACGCCTGTCGTCGATGAAGCGCCGGCCGAGAACAACCACAATCAAGCGGCTTGAGGCTGGCCCAATCTCAAACCTCGCTCATTGTTTGCGGCACCGGTGACCATTGCCTATATCGGACCGGTCAAGCCGGACCCGTCCTGAATGAGCGACTTCGATCTCGATGGCTATTTTGCCCGCATCGGTTACGGCGGGCCGACCGACGCTTCGCTGGCCACGCTTCAGGCGCTGCACGCCGCGCATCCGCGGGCGATCCCGTTCGAGAACATCGATGCCTTGATGGGCGTTTCCGTCGGCCTCGACGTCGCTTCACTGCAGGAAAAGATTTTTCGCCAGGGCCGTGGCGGCTATTGCTTCGAGCACAATCTCGTCTTCATGCACGCGCTTGGCGCTCTGGGCTTCACAGTCAACGGGCTTGCCGCCCGCGTGCTGTGGGGCCAGCCGGAAGACGCCATCACGGCGCGCAGCCATATGCTGCTGCGCATCGAGCTCGGCGGCCGCACTCACATTGCCGATGTCGGCTTCGGCGGCCTGACGCTGACGGCGCCGCTGCTTGTGGAAGCCGGGCTGGAGCAGCAGACGCCCCACGAGACCTTCCGCCTCGTCAAGACCGGTGACCAGTTCCGCCTGCAGGCCAATATCGGCGAGGACTGGCGCACGCTCTACCGTTTCGACATGACCCAGGCCTATGAAGTCGACTACCGGGTCGCCAGTCATTTCCTGTCGACGCATCCGAGCTCGCATTTCCTGTCGACGCTGGTCGCGGCGCTCGCTTGCCCGACCGGCGCTATGCGCTGCGCAACAACCGCCTGTCGTCGCATCATGCCGGCGGCCGCAGCGAGCAGCGCGAGATCGCGACGGCCGCCGAGCTCGCCGACGTGCTGGAGAACCAGCTCGCCATCGTCATTCCCAACCGCGCCGCCTTCGAGGCGAGGCTCAGGGAAAAACGCGTCGTGGAGACCTGACCAATGACCGCCCTTTCGGTTCTCGACCTGTCGCCGATCACGCAAGGCAGCACCGCCTCGCAGTCGCTTGCCAATTCGCTCGACCTTGCCCGCCATGCCGAGCGACTGGGCTACAGGCGCTACTGGCTGGCCGAGCACCACAACATGCCGGGCATCGCAAGTGCGGCGACATCCGTCGTGATCGCGCATGTCGCAGGCGGCACCAAGACGATCCGCGTCGGCGCCGGCGGCATCATGCTGCCTAACCATGCACCGCTGGTGATCGCCGAGCAATTCGGCACGCTGGCGGCACTTTTTCCCGGCCGCATCGACCTTGGCCTCGGCCGCGCGCCGGGCACCGACATGCTGACCGCGCGGGCGCTGCGCCGCAACCTCGAAAGCGCAGACAACTTCCCGCAGGATGTGGTCGAGCTGATGGGCTATTTCCAGCCGGCCGATGAAGGCCAGCGCATCCGCGCCGTGCCGGGCGAAGGCCAGACGGTGCCGGTCTGGATCCTCGGCTCCAGCCTTTATGGCGCGCAGCTCGCAGCACTTCTCGGCCTGCCCTACGCCTTCGCCTCGCATTTCGCGCCGGCCGAGCTGGACCACGCGCTGGAGGTTTATCGCACGCGCTTCCAGCCGTCGGCTGAGCTGGAAAAGCCCTATGTCATGCTCGGCCTCAATGTCTCCGCCGCGCCGACGGACGCCGAGGCGAAGCTGTTGTTCAGCTCGCTGCAGCAGGCCTTCGTCAATCTGCGCAGCGGCAGGCCCGGGCAATTGCCACCGCCGGTCGAGAATTACGACCGCGATCTCGACCCCATGGCGAAGAGCATGCTTGCCCAGGCGCTGTCCTGCGCCGTCGTCGGTTCGCCGGAGACGGTGCGCCAGGGCATCGACGCTTTCATCCGCCGTACCGGCGCCGACGAATTGATGGTGACGGCGCAGATCTTCGATCACGCGGCGCGCGTGCGCTCCTACGAGATTCTCGCCGAGGTGCACAAATCGATGGCGAAGGCGGCGTGATGTCGGCAGCTTTTGCCTGACATACTCCTCTGCTAACGCGTCTCTCGTCTTTTATTTCAACGCAATTCCCTCGGAAAACCGCTTCACACTTTTCCTGGAATTGCTCCAGCGCGAGACCTGCCCGTGACCCATGACATCGACGACCGCATGCATTTCGCCATCGACCTGGCGCGGCGCGCCGGCGAGCTGGGGTTGAAATATTTCCGCGACCTCGACAATCTGACGGTCGAGAGCAAGGGTCATCAGGACCTGGTTTCGGAAGCCGATCGCGAGGTCGAGCTGTTCATCCGCGCCGCCATCGACGCAGCCTATCCGGACGACGGCATCGTCGGCGAGGAGCACGCGGCGGTGACCGGAACAACCGGCCATGTCTGGGTGATCGACCCGATCGACGGCACCGCCAATTTCGTGCGCGGCATTCCCGCCTGGTGCGTGGTGATCGCCTGCGCCCGAGATGGCGAGACGGTGGTCGGCGTCATCCACGAGCCTTCGACCGGCGAGACATTCTACGGCCGCCTGGGCGGCGGCGCCTTCCTCAACGGCAAGCCGATCAAGGCCAGCAATGCGGCGTCGCTTTCCGAGGGCGCGGTCGGCACCGGGCTTTCCAACCGCGCCTCGACCGGGAATGTCGTCACTCTCATCGGCCTGATCATGGCCCAGGGCGGCGTCTTCTACCGCAATGCTTCCGGGGCGCTGATGCTTGCCTATGCGGCGTCCGGCCGGCTGCTCGGCTATGTCGAGGAGCACATGAACGCCTGGGACTGCCTCGCCGGCATGCTGCTGGTCGAAGAGGCCGGCGGCACGGTGCTCAAGGCCGATCCGAAGACGGTGGTCGGCCAGGGCACACAGGTAATCACCGGCGGCAGCCATATCTTCCCGAAATTGCAGGCGCTGTGCGCGGAGGCCTTCGAACCTAAGCGCTGACGCTCTGCGCGAGCGCGCCCAGCGGCCGGCAGGAATTGCGGATCATCAGCCGGCCCTTCAGCACCAGCTTGCGCGGCGGCGCGTCGCGATTGCCGGCCAGCCGGTCGAGCAGGAGGTTTGCCGCCTGCTCGCCGATCGCCTGCACCGGCTGCGCCACGGTGGTGAGCTGCGGCACGAACACGTCGGACCAGGGAAAATCGTCGAAGCAGGCGACCGAGATGTCTTCGGGGCAGCTGAGGCCGATGTCGCGGATCGCCTTCATGGTGCCGATCACCATGGGGTTGTTGGCCGAGAAGATCGCGCTCGGCCGGTCGTGCAGCGACAAGAGCTGCATGGTGGCGTTGTAGCCGTCGATCTCGTGGAAATTGCCGGAGCGTATGAGCTCCTCCGCCGCCGGCAGGCCGGCCGCCTGCAGCGCCTCGCGGTAGCCGATCATGCGGTCGTGCATGGGAGAGATGTCGGAGGTGCCGGTGATGTAGCCGATGCGCCGGTGGCCGAGATGGATGAGATAGGTGACGGCGTCGAACACGGCGCGCCGGTTGTCCAGCACCACCGCATCGGTGTCGACGCCTTCGCAGAGGCGGTCGAGCAGCACCACCGGCACATTGGCGTCCTCGACAATGCCCTTCAGAAGGCCGCCGTCGCCGACACGCGCCACGATCAGCCCGTCGATCATGCGGTCGAGCAGCAGGCGGATCTGCTCGTCCTGCGTGTTCAGGTCCTCGTCGGTGCAGCACAGCATGACGGCATAGCCAGCGCGGTCGAAAGCCTGCTGGATGACCGAGACGACATCGGTGAAGAACGGATTGGTGATGTGCGGCACGGTGAGGCCGATGGTGCGCGTGGTGCCCATCTTCAGGCTACGTGCAATGGCATTGCGCTTGTAGCCGATGTCGCGGATCGCTTGCTCGATGCGCTGGGTCAACTCGGGACTGACGGTGGCGGTGCCGTTGAGCAACGCCGACACGGTGGCCACCGACACACGCGCCGCCTCGGCTACGTGCAGCATGGTCGGCGCCGTGGATTTCCGCTGCTTTTTCCGTCCTGACGCCGTCATTATCGAAACGTTTAGCCTCCCTCATTTAGCCAAACCTACGTAAACCAAGCGTTTTCCGCAAGAATTGAAATGCATCAATCCTGAGCAGCCAGATAGCCGCTTGACACGTTCGAAACGTTTAGATTAGCGTTCAGGCATCGAAGACGACGGAGGGAGGCCGTCCTTTGTCATGCAGCAGCGCGCGGATTCCATAACGACTGGCAATGCGGCCACCGACGGTTCCGCCGTCCTGAGCGCGACCGGCATTTCCAAGCGGTTTGGCGGTATCACCGCGCTGTCGGATGTGAGCCTGGACCTCAGGCCCGGCGAAGTGCATGCGCTGATGGGCGAGAACGGCGCTGGCAAGTCGACGCTGATGAAGATCTTCTCGGGCGTCTATACCGACTACGAAGGCACTGTCGCCATCGACGGCCAGGCGGTCCGTTTCGCCGGCGTGCGCGACGCCGAGGATGCCGGCATCGCCATCATCCACCAGGAACTCAACCTCGTCCCCGAGCTCAGCGTCGCCGACAATATATTCCTCGGCCGCGAAAAGCTGATCGCCGGGATGGTCGTCGACCGTAAGGCGAGCAGCCGCGCGGCTAAAGCGCTGCTTGAGCGGCTCGGCATCGAGCTCGATCCGGAAGCGCGCGTCGGCCGGCTCAGGGTCGGCGAGCAGCAGCTGGTGGAGATCGCCAAGGCGCTGTCGAAGTCGGCGCGCATCCTGATCATGGACGAGCCGACCTCGGCGCTGTCGCCGGCCGAATGCGAGCGGCTGTTCCGCATCATCCGCCAGCTCGCGGCAAGCGGCGTCGCCATCGTCTACATCTCGCACCGCATCGACGAGGTCATGCATCTGGCAAGCCGGGTGACAGTGCTGCGCGATGGACGCCATGTGTTGACGCGGAACATGGCGGGAGTGAACGAAGACGCCATCATCTCGGCCATGGTCGGGCGCGACCTCCTGGCGTCCTCCGACCACGAACGCGGCCCCGGTGGCAAGGCTGCGCTCTCGGTCAGGGACCTGTCGCTGTCCAAGCCCGACCGGCATGGCTGGCGCACGGTGATCGAGGGCGTGAGTTTCGACCTTTGCGCGGGCGAAATCCTCGGCATAGGCGGGCTGCTGGGTTCCGGCCGCACCGAAATCCTGGAAGCGATCTTCGGCTCCAGCGACGGCCGCACCGGCGGCGAGATCAAGCTCGACGGCGCGCCGGTCGAGATCGGCTCGCCACGCGAGGCCCGCCAGCTGGGCATTGCTTTGGTCACCGAGGACCGCAAGACGCAAGGCCTGCATCTCACGGCCTCGATCACCGACAATGTCGCGCTGCCGCTGGTCGGCGCGCTGGCGCGCTTCGGGCTGCGCTCGCGTTCGGGCGAGCAGGGCCTGGCGCGCGAAGCGGTGAACGCGCTCGGCATACGCTGCGAAAGCATCGAGCAGGCCGCGGGCACGCTGTCGGGCGGCAACCAGCAGAAGGTGGTGATCGGCAAATGGCTGGCGACGCGGCCGCGCGTGCTCCTGCTCGACGAGCCGACGCGCGGCATCGATGTCGGCGCCAAGCGCGAGATCTACGACCTCATCTTCAAGCTCGCCGGCGACGGGCTGGCGATCGTCGTGATCAGCTCCGAACTCCCCGAGCTCCTGCATCTGGCCGACCGCATCCTGGTCATGGCGGAGGGCCGCCAGCGCGGGATCCTGTCGCGCACTGAAGCCAGCGAGGAGGCGATCATGCGGCTTGCCGCGCCGCGACGTACTACGAGACCTGCCGCATGAGCCTCATCAGCCTTGTCTCCCGCACCAAGCTTTACTGGGGGCTGATCGCCATCTTCCTGATCGGCGTGTTCGGCTCGCCGATCAGTTCCAAGGGCAACAACATCTTCCTGTCCTACGGCAACCTGCTCGACGTGCTGCGCCAGGTGTCGACCACCGGCCTCATCGCCACCGGCATGACGGCGGTGATCCTGACTGGCGGCATCGATCTGTCCGTCGGCTCGCTGATGGCGATCTGCTCGGTCGTTTGCGCCATGCTTCTCACCGTGCCGGGCGTCACGCCGTCGGCGGCGCTCGGCGTGCCGACGACCGCGCTGGTCGCCTTGTGCCTCGGCGCGCTCGTCACCCGCTTCATCCTGCTCAACATCCAGAAATCTCGCGCCGGCGCGGACGCCGGGCGCGACGTGCGGCTGGACACGACGCGAGGGCTGATCATTCCGGGCGTCGTCGGCGTGATCCTGTGCTGCCTCTCGCTGTGGTATCTGCTGCCGCAGGTCGAGACCAAGTTCGGCGTGCTCGGCGTGCTTCTGGTCGCGCCTTGCGTCGGCCTGCTGTTCGGCACCGTCAACGGCTTCATCATCGTCGCCGGCCGCCTGCAGCCCTTCATCGTGACGCTTGCGATGATGGTGACGGCGCTCGGCATCGCCAGGTTGACCGCCGGCCAGAACAATGCCGTGCTGCCGGTCTATACCGGATCCAACGCCACGGAAGAGTTCGAGATCCTGCGCTCGCTGGTGTTCGGCGTCGTGCCTATGCCGGGCCTGTTCTTCCTCGGTGCGGTCGTGATCTATGGCGCGGTGCTGCGCTTCACGCCTTTCGGCCGCTATGTCTACGCCATCGGCGGCAACGAGGAGGCGGCCAGGCTTTCCGGCATCGCTGCCGGGCGCGTCAAGATCGCCACCTATGCCGTGTCCGGCCTGCTCGCCGGCATCGCGGCGGTGCTTTACGTGGCGCAATACCGGCAGGGCAAGCCGGATGCCGGCGCCGGGCTCGAGCTCGACGCCATCGCCGCCGTGGTCATCGGCGGCACCAGCCTGATGGGCGGACGCGGCAGCCTGATCGGCACCTTCTGCGGCGTGCTGATCTTCGGCCTGCTGTCGAACATCCTGCAGCTGCACAACATTAATTCCAACCTTCAGCTGGTGCTGAAGGGGGCGATCATCATCGGCACCGTGCTCGTGCAGGAGCGCAACGCCGGCGACATCTTAAGTTATCTGCGCCTGCCCGGCGTACGGGCCGCGCAAAAGGAAACGGCCGCGGCCAAGCGGCCGTCACAGGAGACCTCGTCTCTATAATCCGGAGGAAACAGGACCATGAAACGACGTGACATGCTGAAGCTCGCCACCTTCGCGGCGGCACTTCTGACGACCACCGCTCTCTTTTCCAGTGACCACGCCATTGCCCAAAACAAGAAGTGGAAGATCGGCTTCTCGCAGGTGACGACCATCGAACCCTGGCGCGCCCAGTTCAACAAGGACATCATCGCGGAGGCCGCCAAGCATCCGGAAGTCGAACTGATCATCACCGACGGTGAGGACAAGACCGAGAAGCAGGTGGCCGACGTCGAGAACCTGATCCGCCAGGAGGTCGACGCGCTTCTGGTGTCGCCCAAGGAATCGGCCGGCCTCACCGGCGTCGTGCAGCAGGCGATCGACGCCAAGATCCCGGTCTTCGTGCTCGACCGCAATGTCGACACCAAGGACTACACGCAGTTCGTGGGCGGCGACAACAAGCTGATCGGCCGCGCGGCCGGCGAATACGCCGTCGAGCTCCTGGGCGGCAAGGGCAAGGCCGCCGGCAACGTCGTCGAGATCTGGGGCGGCATGGGCACGCAGCCGGCGCATGACCGCCATGATGGCTTCCATGAATTCACCGACAAGGAGCCGGGCATCAAGTATCTGCTCGACCAGCAGTCGGGCGACTGGAAGCAGGACCAGGCCTACAACATCATGGCCAACGCGCTGAAGACCAACGAGAAGATCGACCTCGTCTACGGCCACAACGATCCGATGGCCTATGGGGCCTATCTGGCGGCCAAGGATGTCGGGCGTGAGAAGGACATAAAGTTCATCGGCATCGACGGCCTGCCAAATGAGGGCGTGCAGATGGTGAACAAGGGCGAGCTGACCGCGACCTTCACCTACGTCACGCCGGGCGCCGAGGGCCTGCGCCAGGCGATCAAGTTCCTGAACGGCGAGAAGGTCGAGAAGACCATCACGCTGCCTACGGAAAGGATCACCAAGGAGAACGCCGCCAAGATCCTCAAGGACAACGGGCTCTGAGCTCCGGATACCCTGCCGGGCCACCCGCCCGGCAGGGTATTGCTCGAGCGCCCGGCGCTCCTCAGCCCTGCCGCCGGATGCGCGTAGCGTCGCCGCGACGCCGATTTTCCAGCCTTTCGCGACCGAAAGTCACGCCCGCCGAGGCGAGCGTTGCCCTCGCCGGATGACGGTTCCAAGCGCCGCCAGCGGCACCATGTCTAAAAAAGCCAGCCGGAACAATGCGATAGCGCGAGCTCGCGCCGAGCGTGCCGCAACGCGCGGCGGATCGCTGCCAAAGCCTTGCCGGGACAACGAACAGCTTGCGCAGAATGCTTGCGCCCCGTATCGGCTGTTCTTATATACGCCCCAGCCGTCCGGGCCTTCGCGAACCGGTGACCTTGACGGAATTTCTTGTGAACAGGGGCTTTCGTCGGAACGCCTTTTGAAGGGTCCTGAAAGCCTGCTTAGAGGAGAGACTAGAACAATGGCAAAAGTTATCGGTATCGATCTCGGCACCACCAACTCCTGCATCGCCATCATGGATGGCAAGGACCCCAAGGTGATTGAGAACGCTGAGGGCGCGCGCACCACGCCTTCCATCGTCGCCATCTCGAATGACGGCGAACGCCTCGTCGGCCAGCCGGCCAAGCGCCAGGCGGTCACCAATCCTGAAAACACCATCTTCGCGGTCAAGCGCCTGATCGGCCGCCGCTATGACGACCCGGTGACGGAGAAGGACAAGAAGCTTGTCCCCTACAAGATCGTCAAGGGCGACAATGGCGACGCGTGGGTCGAGGCCGGCGGCAAGAAGCAGTCGCCCAGCCAGATCTCGGCAATGATCCTGCAGAAGATGAAGGAGACGGCGGAAGCCTATCTCGGCGAGAAGGTCGAGAAGGCGGTCATCACCGTTCCGGCCTATTTCAACGACGCCCAGCGCCAGGCGACCAAGGACGCCGGCAGGATCGCCGGCCTCGAGGTGCTGCGCATCATCAACGAGCCCACGGCCGCGGCCCTCGCCTACGGCCTGGAAAAGAAGGACGGCAAGACCATCGCCGTCTATGATCTTGGCGGCGGCACCTTCGATATTTCGGTCCTGGAAATCGGCGACGGCGTCTTCGAGGTGAAGTCGACCAATGGCGACACCTTCCTCGGCGGCGAGGACTTCGACATGCGGCTCGTCGAATATCTGGCGGCCGAGTTCAAGAAGGAACAGGGCATCGACCTCAAGGCCGACAAGCTCGCGCTACAGCGCCTCAAGGAAGCGGCCGAAAAGGCCAAGATCGAGCTGTCGTCGACGACGCAGACCGAGATCAACCTGCCCTTCATCACCGCCGACGCCACCGGCCCGAAGCACCTGACGATGAAGCTCACCCGGGCGAAGTTCGAAAGCCTGGTGGAGGACCTCGTGCAGCGCACGATCGAGCCCTGCAAGGCGGCGCTCAAGGACGCCGGCCTGAAGGCGGGCGAGATCGACGAAGTGGTGCTGGTCGGTGGCATGACCCGCATGCCCAAGATCCAGGAGATCGTGAAGCAGTTCTTCGGCAAGGAGCCGCACAAGGGCGTCAACCCGGATGAGGTCGTCGCGCTCGGCGCCGCCATCCAGGCCGGCGTGCTGCAGGGCGACGTCAAGGACGTGCTCTTGCTCGACGTGACGCCGCTGTCGCTGGGCATCGAGACGCTGGGTGGCGTGTTCACCCGACTGATCGAGCGCAACACGACGATCCCGACCAAGAAGAGCCAGACCTTCTCTACCGCCGAGGATTCGCAATCGGCGGTGACGATCCGCGTCTTCCAGGGCGAGCGCGAAATGGCGGCCGACAACAAGCTGCTCGGCCAGTTCGACCTGGTCGGCATCCCACCGGCCCCGCGCGGCGTGCCGCAGATCGAGGTCACGTTCGACATCGACGCCAACGGCATCGTCAACGTCTCGGCCAAGGACAAGGGCACCGGCAAGGAGCACCAGATCCGCATCCAGGCTTCGGGCGGCCTGTCCGACGCCGACATCGAGAAGATGGTGAAGGACGCCGAGGCCAATGCCGACGCCGACAAGAAGCGCCGTGCCCTCGTCGAAGCCCGCAACCAGGCCGAGGCGCTGGTGCACTCGTCCGAGAAGTCGCTGAAGGACTATGGCGACAAGGTCTCGGAGGCTGACCGCACCGCGATCTCCGACGCCATTGCCGCGCTGAAGACCGCCGCCGAAGGCGACGACCCGGCTGCTATCGAGGCCAAGTCGCAGTCGCTCGCCGAAGTGTCGATGAAGCTCGGCCAGGCCATGTACGAGGCCTCGCAGAAGGAAGCGGCCGAAGCCGATGCCAAGGCGGATGCCGCCAAGGATTCGGACGTGGTCGACGCCGACTTCGAGGAAATCAACGAAGACGACGACAAGAAGAAGTCGGCTTGAGCCGGCTGACGGCAGAACATGCGAAAAGCCCGGCGCAAGCCGGGCTTTTTTGCAACCCCAATCGAAAAAGTGACGAAAAACCCGGAGTGGCCCCGGCTTGGTACTAGCATCCGGGAAACATCGCTCCTAAATCCAAGGCCATGCCGGCAGACGTCGCCAACAATGCTTGAAGACATTGAGCATCCGGACAGCGGGAAAAAATGAAAGCTGATTTCTACGAAACGCTGGGCGTGCAAAAAGGCGCCGACGAGAAGGAACTCAAGAGCGCTTTCCGCAAGCTCGCCATGCAGTTCCATCCCGACCGCAACCCCGGCGACCATGCCTGCGAGCACAAGTTCAAGGAAATCAACGAGGCTTACGAGACGCTGAAGGACCCGCAGAAGCGCGCCGCCTATGATCGCTTCGGCCACGCCGCCTTCGAGGGCGGCATGAACGGCGCCGCGCACGGTTTTGGCGCCGGCGGTTTCGCGGACATATTCGAGGACATCTTCGGCGACATGATGGGCGGCCGCCAGCGCCGCTCGTCGGGCGGCCGCGAGCGCGGCGCCGACTTGCGCTACAACATGGAAATCACGCTGGAAGAGGCTTTTTCCGGCAAGACCGCGCAGATCCACGTGCCGGCTTCGATCTCCTGCTCGGAATGCTCCGGCAGCGGCGCCAAGCCCGGCACGCAGCCGGTGACCTGCTCGATGTGCCACGGCCACGGCAAGGTGCGCGCCACGCAAGGCTTCTTCTCGATCGAGCGGACCTGCCCGCAATGCCAGGGCCGCGGCCAGACGATCAAGGACCCTTGCCCGAAATGCGCCGGCCAGGGCCGCGTCACCGAGGAGCGCTCGCTGTCGGTCAACATCCCGGCCGGCATCGAGGACGGCACCCGCATCCGGCTTGCCAACGAGGGCGAGGCAGGCCTGCGCGGCGGACCGTCCGGCGACCTCTACATCTTCCTTGCGGTGAAGCCGCACGAATTCTTCCAGCGCGACGGCGCTGATCTCTATTGCAAGGTTCCCATCTCGATGACGACGGCCGCCCTTGGCGGCTCCTTCGAGGTCACCACGCTGGACGGCACGCAGACCAAGGTGAAAGTGCCGGAAGGCACCCAGAACGGTCGCCAGTTCCGCTTGAAGGGCAAGGGCATGCCGGTGCTGCGCCAGCCCAATGTCGGCGACCTTTACATCCAGACGGCGGTCGAGACGCCGCAGAACCTGACGCGCCGTCAGCGCGAATTGCTGGAAGAGTTCGAGCAGCTCTCCTCGAAGGACAATTCGCCCCAGTCGAGTGGCTTTTTCGCACGCATGAAGGACTTCTTCGAGTCGTTTGGCGAAAGCTGACCGCCATAGTCCCGCGTTTCGCACCAGCATTGGAACAGCGATCCGCTTCCCAAGCGTCATCAACATCTTATGCCAGCTTGACGCCTTGCCTTGTCCCACCCACCTGCTAAGTAGCGGATCGGGGGACGAGCATTGAGGAGAACTCGGATGGCACGTAGTCCCGGATTGCGCAAAGCGCTGGCGGAAAAATTCGACGACGAGCTGAAGTTCTTCAAAGGTTGGATCGACAAGCCGAAAACGGTCGGCTCAATCGTTCCCACCAGTTCCATCACCGCCCGCAAGATGGCCTCGATCGTCAATCCGAGATCGGGCCTGCCCGTGCTTGAAGTGGGGCCCGGCACCGGCGTCATCACCCGCGCCATCCTCGCCCAGGGCGTGAAGCCCGAAAACCTCTACGCGGTCGAATATTCGACCGACTTCGTGCGTCACCTGCGTGGACTCTATCCGGGCGTCAACGTGATCGAGGGCGATGCCTTCAATCTCGATGCCACGCTCGGCGAAAAGCGCGACATGGTGTTCGATTCGGTCGTCTCCGGCGTGCCCTTGCTCAATTTCCCGGTCGCCCAGCGCATCGCTTATATCGAGAGCCTGCTCGACCGCATCCCGCATGGACGGCCGATCGTGCAGCTGACCTATGGCCCGCTGTCGCCGATCCCGGCCGGGCGCGGCGACTATACGGTCGAGCATTTCGATTTCATCTTCCGCAACATCCCACCGACGCAGCTGTGGATTTATCGGCGGCCGTCGCACTAGGGATAAGGGAGTATGGGAGTAACGCAGTGGGGGAATAGGAAATGAACGGTTCAGCATCCGCACTATCCTACTGCCCTATTCCCTTACTCCCCTACTCCCTTAGCGAAGCAGGCCAATGGCAATAATCCCACGAATCCTCGTCTTCGCCGGTTCGGTCCGGACCGGCGCCTATAGCGGCCGGACCGCCGATGTGGCGCAGAAGGAACTGGCCATGCAGGGCGCCGAGGTAACGCGCATCTCGCTCGGCGACTATCCGCTGCCGATCATGGATGAGGACCTTGAAAAGGAAAAAGGCATCCCCGAGAGCGCCATCAAGCTAGGCCATCAGATCGCGGCGCATGACGGGCTGCTGATCGCGACGCCCGAATATAACGGCTCGATCCCGCCGCTGCTCAAGAACGCGATCGACTGGGTGAGCCGGATACGGCGTGAAGGCAGCCGAACATTCAGGCCGCTCTACGGCAAACCCGTCGCTCTCTGCTCGTCCTCCGAGGGCAAGTTTGCCGGCATACGCTGCATCAACCATCTGCGCGCGGTGCTGGTGCGCTGCCAGATGGAGGTGATCACGCCCGAATGCTCGGTTTCCGAGGCCGACGAAGCCTTCGCCGAGGACGGACAATTCAGGGACGCCAGACTGCACCAATCGATGGAGCGCCTATGCCGTACACTGATGGAAACCTCGCGCATGCTGTCCACCCGGATCGAGGCGTGATCAATTTCGCGGAGGCCGACACGATGCGGGCCAAATCCATGCAAGAAAGGCTGATCGTGGGGCTCGACCTGCCGACGCTGAAAGAGGCGGAGCGAGCCGTGCAGGAGCTCGAAGGCGCCGTTTCCTTCTACAAGATCGGCTATCAGCTTGCCTTCGCCGGCGGGCTGGACTTCGCGCGGGAACTGGCCAGCGGCGGCACGAGAGTGTTCCTCGACATGAAGCTGCTCGACATCGACAACACGGTGGCCAAGGGCGTCGAGAACATCGTCAAGATGGGCGTGACGATGTTGACGCTGCATGCCTACCCCAAAACGATGAGAGCGGCGGTCGAGGCGGCCAAGGGCAGCGAGCTCTGCCTGCTTGGCGTGACGGTGCTGACCTCAATGGACGAGCAGGACATGATCGACGCCGGCTATGAATACGATCCGCACACGCTGGTGCTCAGGCGCTCCGAACAGGCGCTGCATGCCGGCATGGGCGGCATCGTCTGCTCGGCGGAGGAGGCCGAAGCGGTGCGCCGTATCGTCGGCCCCGACCTGGCGGTGGTGACGCCCGGCATACGCCCGTCGGGCAGCGACCATGGCGACCAGAAACGCGTGGTGACGCCGGCGCAGGCCATTCGCAACGGCTCCAGCCACCTCGTCGTCGGCCGGCCGATCGTCGCCGCGCCGGACCGCCGCGCCGCTGCCGAAGCGATACTCGCCGAAATGCAGTCGGCCTGAGGACCGGTTCGCTCGGGCACAAACAGGAGAGAAAGAATGCCAAAGGGATATTGGATCGCCCATGTCGATGTGCGCGACGCCGAGGGGTACAAGGATTATGTCGCCGCCGCGAAGCTCGCCTTCGACCGCTTCGGCGCGAAGTTCCTGGCGCGCGGCGGCGCGCATGAAAAAGTCGAAGGGCCGGGGCGCGCCCGCAACGTCATCATCGAGTTCGATTCACTGGCGTCGGCGCATGATTGCTACCACTCGCCGGAATATCAGCGCGCCGTCGCCATCCGTCAGAAAGTGGCCGATGGCGAGATCGTGCTGGTGGAGGGTATTTAAGAAACAAACCTGTTGGCCGCCGTCTGCGCCATCGCATCGGCAAGGCTCATGTCCCACTGCCTGCGGCAATAGCCGCGAAAATCGAAGCAGGGCAGGCCGGGGCAGACTTCGAACTCGATGAGGTGCACGGTGTCGTCGGCCTCAACCCGGAAGTCGACGGAAAAGACATCTTTCAGGCCGAGACCGCTGATCAACTTTTGCGCAACGGCGCGGATTTTCCGATCCGCCTCCGGCTGACTGGCGCCGACGGCCTCGAGTTCCGGCTCGGCATAGGTGCCCGCATCCTTCGCCGCCTGTCCGGTGTCGCCATAGAGCGCCATCGAGTCGGCCATGGTCTGAAAATCGCCGCCGGAATCGACGAAGAAGATGCCGAGCGCCTCAACGCCGGTTTCGGGCTTCAGCCCAAGGAAGCTTGCGCGCACGTTGCGGCCGGCGACGTAGGCCTGCACGACGACGTCGTCGCGGTAGTGCGCAAAGACACGCCGGCTAAGCTCCAGCGCATGGCCGAGATCGGTGATGCGCGAATCCGGCCAGATTCCGATCTTGGCACCGAGCCGGTTGGGCTTGACGAACCAGCCTTTGGGCGAGGCCGGCGGCTCGACCAGCCATGCCCCGTTTCGCGCTAAGCCCGCCGCCGGCACCGGCAGGCCGAGCGCGCCGAGCACGGCGCCCGAGCGCAGCTTGTCCTGGCAGAGCGCGAAAAGCGAATCGTCGGCGCCGATGGTGCGCAGCCCGTTCAGGCGGGCGAGCGCCGGCGAAGCGCCGCCACGGAAATAGGCAATGCCGTCGGTCAGCGTCCAAACCAGCGTTGTTGCGGGATCGGCCTTTGCCAGAATCGACGCCGCGTCGTCGAGCTCGACAGGCTTGAAAGCGAGGCCGCGCTTCTCGCATGCGGCGGCGAGCTGGCCGAACTCCGGCCTAAGATCGGTCGACTGCGCCAGATAGGACGAGATCTCGATGGCGCGCTCGGTCGGGTAGCCCTGTGCCACGAGCCGGTCGAAACAGGGCTGTTCCGGCTCGTAGACAAGGATCAGCGTCGACTGCGGCATCGAATGCTCCGGGGCGAAATCAGGCGCTACCATCGCATGGCCGCAGCGGCCGGCTTGCGGGAAACCGACCGGACCAAGGCGATTGCCTGATAGTGCTGAACCTGGGCCTTATGCGATCAGCACGCGTGGCTCGAAGCGCCCATTGACCGGGATATCGAGCAGGAAGGTCATGCCGGCTTGCGGATCGAGAGCGCGCTGTTTTTCGTCCTTGCCGCTCCAGGCCGAAGTCACCGCCAGGCGATCGCCATTTGCGCCGACAAAGGCGGGGCAGGAAGCCTGCGTGACCGGCATGGCGATCTCGCGCAGCAGCGTTCCGTCCGGCGCATAGGCCTTCACCGCCTTGCCGCCCCAGACAGCGTTCCACAGAACTCCGTCGCGGTCGACGACCGAACCGTCGATATAGCCTTTCGAGGAGCGATGATCGACGAACACTTTCACTTCGCCGGCCGGCAGGCCGGTCGCCGGATCGCAGGCAACGCGCATCAGAAGCCCGGTCGCTGTGTCGGTGTAGTAGGCAATCGTGCCGTCCTCGGAAAAACAGATCGAATTCGAGACAGTGATGCCGGAAAACAGCCGGCGCAATTCGCCCTTGAAGAACCAGTAGATCGAGCCCGCGCCCTTCTCCTCGCCCTTGCCCATCGTGCCGGTCCACAGCGCGCCGCAGGGATGGACGCGGGAATCGTTGGAGCGCGTGAGCGCATTGTCGGCCTCGATCGGCGTGTGCCGCGTCAGCCTGCCGGTTTTCACGTCCCTTACCTGCAGGCCGATCTCGGTGGCGATGAGCTGGCGGTCGGCGTCGATGACGGCGATGGCGCTGGCCATGACGCCGAGGTCATGCACCTTCAACGCGCCGCCGAGCGGCTTCTCCAGCAGCTTGCCGTTGACGATGTCGAACCAGAACAGCGTGTCGGTGGCGGGATCGTAGCTCGGCCCTTCGCCGAGCTCGCAGATGTGGTCGGAAAAAACCGAAACGCCATCCATCGTCATCCTCCGAAAGCTTCGTCCCAGGCGGCGACCGCGGCGCTGGCGCGCCGCGCCACATCCTCGACCGTCGCGCCTGGCTTATAGAGGCTCGACCCCAGACCGAACACGCTCACGCCGACCGCCTTGTAGCCGGCAAAGTCCTTGTCGGAAACGCCGCCGACGGCGCCGATAAGGGTCGCGGGCGGCAGCACGGCGCGGATCGCCGCGATGCCGCTCGCGCCAAGCACGCTTGCCGGGAAGAATTTGAGCGCCGAGGCCCCTAACCGGATCGCCTGGAAAGCTTCGGTAGGTGTGAACACACCGGGCATCGTCACCATGCCGTGATGCATGGCGCGGCCCATGACCTCGGCATCGATATTGGGGCTGACCAGGAGGCGCCCGCCGGCCCTGTGCAAGGCGTCGACATCGGCGGTGGTCAGCACAGTGCCGGCGCCGACCAGCGCGCTTTGCGGCAGCGCCTTGACCAGATCGGCGATGGAGACGAACGGCTCCGGCGAATTGAGCGGCACTTCGATGGCCTCGATGCCGGCGTCGTGGATCGCCTTGCCGATCGCCACCGCCTCGGACGGCTTGAGACCGCGCAGGATGGCGACCAGGCCGCGCTTGAGCCTCGGGAAGGGTGCGGTCTGGCTCATCAAGCGCCTCCAATCATGCCGTTCTCGCGCGCGGCCTCGACAAGTCCGGCGCGCACCGCTTCATCGGCGTCGACAGTGCGGAAGGCAAGGCCAGCAAGGCTGAGCGCCTCGCCATAAAGCGTGGCCAGCGCGCCGGAGGCGATCAGCACCACCGGCGCTTCGCTGGCGCCATAGCGGCGCCTCGCCGAGGCGATCTCTCCGCCAATCAGAAGTCCGGACAGGCATGCCGCCGCCTCGGCGGGCTGCAGGTCCTGCAGAAGCCCGGCGGCGCGGATGGCAAACAGTTTCGAGGTGACATCGCCGCCTTCACCCAAGGCCCGCTCGCACCATTGCCGGAAGAACGAACTGTCCGCGGCGACGGAAGCGGGATGCTCGCCGAGCGAATGTTTCAGGATCGAGTGTGTGGCCAAGACAGAGAACAATTCGCCGGTCGGCCAGGTGCCGAAACCTTCGACGGCGCCGTCCTCGACCGCAACCCATTTCGAATGCGTGCCAGGCATGCAGACGAGGTGCCTTCCCTTTGCCGGCAAACCCGCACCTGCAAGCTGGGTTTCCTCGCCGCGCATGACATCGGGCGCATCGGCCAGGCGCTGCGCGAGGCCAGGCACGATACGGATGTCGCGGCGCGATCCTTCGATCCGGGCGGCGCCGCGCAGGATAGCGCCGATCGGCGCCGGCACGGTGATATAGGGCGCCTCGATCCAGCCCTGCCGCGAGCCGGCCATGCCGCAGATGATGACCGGCAGCGCCTCCGGCGCGCCCATGGCGTCCAGATGGCTTTCCAGCACCTTGGCAAAACCTTTTTCGCGGGCGGTGATCAGCCCGTCGTCGCCGCGCCGCTCGGCAAGCACCTTGCCGGCGCCGTCGAGCAGCCAGGCGCGCAGCCTTGTCGTGCCCCAGTCGAACGCGGCAAACGCGGGTGCCTGGCTCACAGGAAGCCTCCGTCGACGATCAGCATCTGGGCGGTCAGCATGCGCGAGGCGTCGGACGCCAGGAACAGCACCGTGCCCACCATGTCGTCGGGCTGCATCACGTCCTTGATGCATTGCTTGGCGACATGGGCGGCAAGCCCTTCATCCGTGACCCAGAGCTCGCGCTGCCGTTCGGTGATGACCCAGCCCGGCGCCACGGCGTTGACGCGGATGCGGTCGGCGCCGAGCTTGCCGGCGAGGCCCTTGGTGAGGCCGAGTATGCCTGCCTTGGCCGCGGTGTAGGCCGGCATATCGGGATGGTTGATTAGATAGGAGGTGGAGGTGAAGTTGATGATCGAGCCGCCGCCGGCGCGCTTCATGCCGGGCGCCACGGCCTGGGCGGTGAAGAAATGCGGCCGCAGGTTGATCGCGAGATTGTTGTCCCAGAACTCGACCGTTACGTCTTCCACCGCGTGGCGATCGTCGAGCGCGGCGTTGTTTACCAGCACGGTGACATCGCCATGCGCTTCGGCCGCCTTCGTCGCGGCGGCGCGCAGCGCCGCGATATCGCGCAGGTCGGCTTTGAGATAGAGCGGGCGGCGGCCAAGCTCCTTTTCCAGCCGGTCGGCAAGGGCAGTGCTTGGCTTGTCGGCGATGTCGATGAACGCAACCTTGGCGCCCTGCCGCAAAAAACCTTCGGTCAGCGCCGCGCCGATGCCGGAGCCACCGCCGGTAATCAGCACCGAGGCGCCGTCGAGGTCGGCGAAACGTGCCGATGGCATCATGATTTCTTCTCCCTTTGGCCGGCGCGCATCCTAGCCAGACAAAGCGCAGGAGCAAGGGAGAAACGTCGGATTTGCGGCTTAATGTCTGACAAATGATCGCCGCTCCGCAGGGCGGCGCAGGTCAGGTCATCCGAACTCGGTCAGATCGCCTTGGCACGCAGCGCGCCTCGATAGGAATCGCGCAGATAGCCTAGGGTGGCGTCGGCATCGGCCGGCTTGCCGAACAGGTAGCCCTGGCCGCCGGCGCAGCCGAACTGGACGAGGCGGTCGGCCTGCGCCTCGTCCTCGATGCCTTCGGCGACGACATCCATGCCGAGCCCCTCGCACATGGCCAGGATCGCTCGGATGATGTGCTCCGAGGGCCGGTCGTCTAGGATGGAGGAGACGAAGGCACGGTCGATCTTGAGCTTGTCGAAATGGAACTCGCGCAGCCGGCCGAGCGAGGACTGGCCGGTGCCGAAATCGTCCAGCGAGACGCGGATGCCGACGCGGCGGAGGTCCTCGACGATCTTCTCGGCCGAGGCCGGATCGTTCATCAGGCCGGTCTCGGTGATCTCGATCTCCAGGCGGCGCGGATCGAAGCCGGTGCGGTCGAGGATGGCCAGGATATGCAGTCCGGTGTTCTGGTCGACGAGCTGCGAGGGCGACAGGTTGAAGGACAGGAACAGATCCTTCGGCCAGCTGCGCGCCGCTTCCGTGGCCTTGCGCAGCACCAGTTGCGACAGCGGGCCGATGATGCCGCGTTCCTCGGCGATCGGGATGAAGACGGATGGCGGCACGACGCCGAGGTCGCGGTCAGTCCAGCGCGCCAGCGTCTCGAAGCCGATGGTGCGGCGGCTGTTCAAGTCGACGATGGGCTGGAAATGCGGCTCGACCTCGCCGGCCGAGACGGCGCGGCGCAGCGCTTGCTCGATGCGGGTGACGCGCTTGGCCGCCTCTTCCATCTCGCGGGTGTAGACGACGACGCGGCCGCGGCCAGAACGCTTGGCATGATAGAGCGCCGTTTCGGCCTTGTTGACGAGGATTTCGGTGGTCTCGTCGCCGGAATAAAAGAGCGAACAGCCAACCGAGGCCGACAGCCTCGCGGTGCGCTCGCCGACATCATAAGGCGCCGATAGGATCTCGATCAGCATGCGCGACTTTTCGGCGGCCTGCTCCTCCGAGAACACCATGGGGTAGAGATAGGCGAACTCGTCGGCGCCAATGCGGCAGACGGTCGAATAGCCATCCATGGAAGCGCGCAGCCGCATCGCCACCTGGATCAGGATGTCGTCGCCGGCCTTGTGGCCAAACAGGTCGTTGATCGGCTTGAAGCCGTCGAGGTCGAGGATGCCGACGGTGAAGGGCGCGGGGTCATCGGCGCGGTCGCTGATCAGGCGATCGACCTTGTCGAAGAAGCGACGATGGTTGCCGAGGCCGGTCAACGAATCCGTGAAGGCCAGATCCGTGTTTTCCCTGCCTGGCTGACCGGTGCCAAACGTCGTTTGCATCATGCCTCTGTTCTTATGTCGGTATTTTAGGCCACACTGGCAGCAAAGCGTTTAGGAAAAGTATCGGAAAATCGATTTTCCATCGTCCAAGAGTTGATCGCCTACGCTGCCGCTTGATCAGCTTCGGGCAAAGAACGCTAGTCTAGCACAAACATTCATTTATGCGTAATTTCTAATGCAAATATCTCACGATCTTTTCCCCATGCGCAGCTGCCGTTCATGCAAGTGCGGACGAAAAGCCGTTTCGCACTTTTCGGGACATTGCGTTTAGCCAGCCTGCTTGACATGGTAGAGTTCGATTGGACTGCCCTCGGTCTCGCTGACCGGCTCGAGCCAGTCCGGCACGCTGCCGCGCAGCAGGCCAGCCAGGAACCCCTGCGGCGCCTTTTGGGCCAGGGTCCGGCTCTCGAAATTGCCGGGGCAGATGGCGACGAGGCCGACACGATGCGCCTCGACGATCCGCCGCGCGTCATCCGCCGAGCCGAGAAATGCGTCCAGCGCCAGAAGGTTTCCGGCGACGTTGCGATGGTAGGGGCCGGCGAAGACCTTATGGCCGCTATAGACGAGGATCGGCGCGCCGAGGTTGGAGATCGCAAGCACTGTGGTGCCGGTCATGCCGCCAAGCGGCGCGAAGGTGGCCTTCGTCTCGCAGGCCCTGTCCATCGTGTCGCGGTCGGCGACAGCCGGGCCCTTTTCGAACGCCACCGAGGCGGCGGCGGCAACGCCGGTCCAGACCGGGTTGATCGAGACCAGCCATACGGCCGCAAGGCGCAGCGCCACTCCCAGCGAAGAGCCGGCTTCGGCCCGCGCCCGCCATTTCGCGATCCAGGCCGACAGCGGAATGACCGCGAACGCGATCGAGAAGGTGGTGCCGCGCAGCTGCCAGGCGCCGACCACAAAAGAGACGCCAAGCAGGGCCGCGACGAGGCTGTCCTGCCGCCGCCAGCCGCCACGGCGGAAGCGCAACGCCATCAGGATGATCGCGATCAGCGGCGTCGCATAACGCGCCGCCACGCGCGCCGGATTGTGGACGAGCAGCGTGAACAGCGACTGGGCCTCGTCGATATGGTCTAGCCACAATTCCTTGAGGCGCGGGTCGAGATTGGCATAGGGCGCCGAGAGGCATTGCGGGAACAGCGCCGCCACGACCACGCCGAGAACGAGGCCCAGCGCGGCCAGCGACGCCAGCCTGCGCCGCCAGTTACCGGCGGCGGGTTCGACCGAGGCGATCGCCGCCAGCCCGATCCCGGCGATGGTCGCGACAACGAACTGCGCGACCGAGAAGGCATCGCATTGCCCCACGGCCCATGCGGAAGGCGAGACTGTGGTGACGAAGACAAGCGCCGAGACGCCGGCGAAACCGAGGCCGAAATCCCGGGCGATCGCCCGCTCGCCGCTTGGATCGGTGACGAACAGCAGCGACACACAAGCACCGATGGCTGCGACATAAGGAGCGGTTTCCATGCCGACGGCGAGCGTCAGCGCGGCGCAGAGGCCGGACAACAGCGCAGCCCAACGCCAGGCAGGCGCCTCGAGCAGCAGAGCGAGGCTCGCCATGGTGAGCATCAGTTGGACGTTGTGATGGTCGAGCGCTCCCGGCGCATAGATACCGACGAAATAATAGCCGGCGCCGCCGATGAGGATGGCGGGCAGCGCAGAGCCGGGCCCGCCGAAGCTGCGCGCGGCACGAGCGGTGAAGAACAGGGTCGACCAGAAGAGCAGCGCCGGCCACAGCACCTGCGCCACGTCCTCCGCAAGCGGCCTGCTGCCGGTGAGCGCCGAGGCGGCAAGCACGATCGCGGCGATCGGCGCATCCACCAGCCTGGACCAGTGCATGACGAAGCCGCCTTCCAGCCCCATACGATACTGGTGCAGGTCGAACCAGCCCTGACCGGCAAGCAGGTCGCGGACCTCAACGAGACGCAGCAGATTGTCATTGTCGCCGCCGGCGTCGGTGAGCGGCCCAAAGCCGGTCCACGCATCGACGGCGAGCGCGAGCAAGGCGGCAATCAGCGCCAGCACGAGGTCGGATTTCCAGGAGGCGGCGCCGGTGTCGGCTGTGCCCATTGCCGTGGCCTTTTGACGGGAGAGGATCGGCTTAAACCTAGCCTTAACGGCTTCAATAAATAGTAAAACGGCTCGACGGACCGGCATCAGGCCGGCCGGAGGCTGGGTCGGGCGTCCGGAGACAGACATGCCGCATGCAGTCCGCCACGAGCCGGTCATCGCCGTGCTCCTGCCTTGCTACAATGAGGAGCTCACGATCGGCGAGGTCGTGCGGCGCTTCCGCGAGACCCTGCCGTCGGCAGCGATCTATGTCTACGACAACAATTCCAAGGACCTGACGGCGCTGAAGGCTCGCGCCGCCGGCGCCATCGTCGTGCGCGAGCCGCGCCAAGGCAAGGGCAATGTGGTGCGGCGCATGTTCGCCGACATCGATGCCGACATCTATGTGATGGCCGATGGCGATGGCACCTATGCGCCGGAAGACGCGCCGCAGCTGATCAACGTGCTGCAGACCGAGCGCTCGGACATGGTGGTGGGCACCAGGCGCGGCGTGACCGACGATGCCGGCCGCAACGGCCACGCCTTCGGCAACCGCATCTTCAACCGGCTCTACAAGGGCCTGTTCGGGGCCGATTTCACCGACATCTTCTCCGGTTACCGGGTGTTTTCGCGCCGCTTCGTGAAGAGTTTCCCGGCCGTCTCGGGCGGCTTCGAGATCGAGACCGAGATGTCGGTGCATGCCTCGCAGCTGAAGCTGCCGGTGAGCGAGATGGCGCTGGATTACGGCCGCCGCCCGGAGGGCTCGTCGTCGAAACTGTCGACCTTCCGCGACGGCGCCAGGATCCTGTGGATGTTCGCCATGCTGGTGAAGGAGACGCAGCCGCTGCGCTTCTTCGGCACGTTCGCGCTGTTCTTCCTGGCGGCGAGCATCGGCCTGATGATCCCGGTGCTGATCGAATTCGCGGAGACCGGATTGGTGCCTCGCATGCCGACCTGGGTGCTGTCGATCGGCATGCTGCTCCTGGCCATGCTCTCCATGATGACCGGGCTGATCCTCGATTCGGTGTCGCGCGGCCGGGCCGAGCAGAAGCGCATCTTCTATCTGTCGATCTCGTCCCGCCGGGCGGAACGCGGGACACCGGCGCAAGCCTCACCGAAGAGCGAGCCGGGCAAGGCCTCGCGGGCAGCATAGTGGGCCGCCTCGTCCGCTTCATCCTTGCCGGCGGCATCGGCTTCGCCGCCGACGCGGCGGCGCTGTGGCTGCTGCTTGCCACGTCACCGCTTGGCGCGCTCTCGGCGCGCGTGCTGTCGATCGGCTTCGCGCTCTGCGTCACCTGGCAGATCAACCGCCATCTGACCTTTTCCCCGTCGAGCCGGAGCATAGCTGAGGAAGGCGCGCGCTATGGCGGTGTCGGCATCGCCACCAGCATCGTCAATTACCTGGTCTACTGCGCCGTCCTGCTCGCGCTGCCGGCCCTGCCGCCGCTGGCGGCGCTCGCCATCGCCTCGATCGTTGCCATGTCGCTGTCCTTCCTCGGCTATTCCAGGCTGGTCTTCGACCAGTAAGCTTCTGCACCAAGCAGGCACGATTGGCAGACGCTAACGAGTTCCGTATATCGACGGCTTGCCTTAACGCAATTCCGGACAGGAAGCCCGCTGCATATCTTTTCGGAATTGCCCGCCTCGTCGGAGACCTAAAATGCCGCTCAAGATCGCCGTCCAGATGGACCATGTCTCCACCGTGTCGATCGCCGGGGACACGAGCTTCGCGCTGTCGCTGGAGGCGCAGCGGCGCGGCCACAAGCTCTTCCACTACACGCCCGACCGGCTGTCGATGCAGGACGGCAAGGTGTTCGCGCGCGTCGAGGAGATGCAGGTGCGAGACGAGAAGGGCAACCACTATTCGCTGGGCGAGAAGGTGCGCACCGACCTCTCCGAGATGGACGTGGTCCTGCTCAGGCAGGACCCGCCCTTCGACATGAACTACATCACCACCACGCACATACTGGAGCGCATCCATCCGAAGACGCTGGTGGTCAACGACCCGGCCTGGGTGCGCAACAGCCCGGAAAAGATCTTCGTCACCGAATTCCCCGACCTGATGCCGGAAACGCTGATAACCAAGGATCCCCAGGAAGTCGCCGCCTTCCGCAAAGAATTCGGCGACATCATCGTCAAACCGCTCTACGGCAATGGCGGTGCGGGCATCTTCCACCTGCACGAGGCCGACCGCAATCTTGCCTCGCTGCTCGAGATGTTCGGCCAGCTGTTTCGCGAACCCTATATCGTGCAGCGCTACCTCAAGGACGTGCGCAAGGGCGACAAGCGCATCATCCTGATCGACGGCGAGCCGGTGGGCGCCATCAACCGCGTGCCCGCCGAGCACGATTCCCGCTCCAACATGCATGTCGGCGGCCGCGCCGAGAAGACCGAGCTGACGGAGCGCGAGCGCGAGATCTGTGCCCGCATCGGCCCGGCGCTCAGGGAGCGCGGCTTCATCCTCGTCGGCATCGACGTGATCGGCGACTGGATGACCGAGATCAACGTGACCTCTCCGACCGGCATCCGCGAGGTCAAACGCTTCGGGGGCGCGGATATCGCCAGCCTGTTCTGGGATTGCGTGGAAGGTAAGCGGGGAAAGTAGCCCGGGCAGCCGCGACAGTGCTCACAAGGCACCCCCGAGACGGCGCGCGTGATACGGTCGCGCCGTCGATCAATGCTCACGTTTTTGCGCCGCCGTGACCAGTGTCTTTATGGCCCAGCGCTTCACTTCACGCGCTTCCGCATCATCGATTTGGAGGACGTCCTTGCAGACCACCATGGCCTCCGGTCCCAGGATGATTGCCAGCGACTTCGCCAGCCTGTCGAACTCTTCCGGGTCGTACCGGCCGCGCGCGGGTTCGAGAGCGGCTTCGATCAGGGGCGTGCGGCGGTTCTGGCGCGCGGGGAGATCGCTGTCCTCGCCCGCCTTGGTCCGTCTATCAATGGACTGCGCCAGCATTGCACGGAGCGGAGCCTCGTTGGCGAGGATCATGTCGTGCAGCGCATCGTCGGCGCGCGCGACGCGCACCACCGGATCGGCCGAGGATTCATCGGCGAACAGCTCTTGTGGATCGGGCACGGCGATGTCGATGGAGGCTTCCAGGAGCAGCGCGTCGATGCTCGGGAAGTAGCGGTAGGCCGTCGCCCGTGAGACCAGCGCCTCCGCCGCGACATCTTCCAGCGCCGGCTGGCGGCCCTGTTTGATCAGCCGTGTCGCGGCCTCAAGCAGGTCCTTGCGAGTCCGGCGCCGTTGGTTCGACCTTCCGGCCTTACCCACTCCAGTCATTGGTCAGTCCTGTGGCAGTTGCCGAATGATCGCGGCAAGATCGAGCCAGACGTTTTCCCGCCTGATGTCGCCTTGATCGTTGAACTCTATGACATGGAGCAGCCGGAACTCCAAAGCCCGATCGCGACCTTCAAGCCCAAACGGCCGGCCTGGCGCGCGGCCCCGCCATAGCGACTCGTCGACAAGGAAACCGTCGCCGTAAAGCCTCCTGATGCAACTGACCGAGCTTTCCGCCAGGTCGGAAAACGTAGCCTCGTAGAAGGCGCGGGCGGCATCGCGTCCATGGGACGGGCCGAACGGCCAGCCGACGACGTCATGCTCGACGTCCTCGGATAGCGTCCGCAACACGCCTTCAACGTTGTCGCTTGCCTCGAAACCGAAATGCTCGTCGATCTTCCGATCCATGTCCTGGGTGGTAAGCATTATCCTGGTACTCATTTCTTCGCTGTGAATTGAAGGGAACGCCGCAGCCTCGCGCCGCGGACGTGGAACACGGTCCTACTTGGTTGAAAGTTTATCCCCGGCCCGGCGGGCCTGCGGCGACAGGAAATACATGTGAATGTCGTAGTGCGGGATCTCGTAGCCCTGGTGGCCGTTTGGTTCGAACCCGATGTCCACGTGGTTGATCGCAGGTTGCCGCTTGCCGCCAAACCAAGGCGCAAGCTTGTTGTGCGAAACGCCTTCGGCGAAATCCTTCTGCGAGATCATGTATTCCATGCAGGTGATGTGGCCCTGAACGACACAATAGATCGGGCCGAACGGCAGATTGGCGGGGTTTGCCCAGTGCTCGCCCATGCCGGGCACATAGGGTGAGACCTGCACCACGCCGGCCGGCAGGACCTCGGTTCTCGGCAGCCGACTGAGTTCTGCCTTCAGCGATCCGGCAGCCGCAGGGCCCGCTACGCCCATGGGAGTTACAATCGCCAGCGTCGCTGCGACGATCGTTCGAGTGGCGGGCCGCGGGCGCGTCCACCGATGGCGTTCAGAGATTTGGCGATGGAGTGGTCTGGTCGAGAGCATATGGGATTCCTAGTGAGGTTGGTGATGGGTGCCTCATAATGAGACTTTTGTCTCATTGCAATATAAATCTTACTAAGAGATTCGCTCAAACGCACCGGCCTCTTCTTGGCGCCGACGGACGACGCCCCGAAGCGCGCGATGACGCGCGGGAGGCAAAGAGATGTTCCCCTAATGTTCTTGCCCAAACCGAAAATCTGTGGTTGTTTAGCCTGATCTCGCTCGCGGTCTGATGGCAGAGCCGCGTGCGGGCATGTATCCGGGGGCTAGAGACGAGATGGTGGCGCGGGTTCGCACGGTGGCTTTCCAGGGCATCGAGGCCTTGCCGGTCGATGTCCAGGTGATGGTCGGGCCGGGCAAGGTCGGCATGCAGATCGTCGGCCTGCCGGACAAGGCGGTGGCCGAGAGCCGCGAGCGTGTGCAGGCCGCGCTCCACGCGTCCGGGCTGTCGATGCCTTCGAAGAAGGTGACGGTGAATCTCGCGCCGGCGGATTTGCCCAAGGAAGGCAGTCATTACGACCTGCCAATCGCGCTCGGGCTGATGGCGGCGCTCGGCGCTATCCCTGGCGACATGCTCACCGGCTATGTGGTGCTGGGCGAATTGTCGCTCGACGGCACGATCGCCGGCGTAGCCGGGGCGCTGCCGGCGGCGATCGGCGCCAATGCCCAAGGCAAGGGCCTGATCTGCCCCTTCGCCTGCGGACCGGAGGCGGCCTGGGCCGGCAAGGATTTCGACATATTGGCGCCGCGCAGCCTGATCGCGGTCGCCAACCATTTTCGCGGCACGCAGGTGCTGTCGCGGCCCGAAGCCGGCATCCAGCTTGCGGCGCGCGACCTGCCGGACCTCGCCGACATCAAGGGCCAGGAAAGCGCCAAGCGGGCGGTCGAAGTGGCTGCCGCCGGCGGCCACAACCTCCTGATGGTGTGGCTAATTAAACGGCGTGCGATGATCGAGGCTCGGAAACTCAGCTAAGCGAAGGCGTTGCCTCACGTTTCTGAACAGGTGCCCAGAA
The DNA here is from genome assembly GCA_004020875.1 of Mesorhizobium sp. Taxonomy (GTDB): domain Bacteria; phylum Pseudomonadota; class Alphaproteobacteria; order Rhizobiales; family Rhizobiaceae; genus Mesorhizobium. Next base: position 25,801 of record SAPZ01000014.1, on the reverse strand, counting down.
TCCGTGTCATGATCTTTATATGCTCGTCGATGCGCTCCAGAACCATCGCGGGCACCACTTCGCGCTCAGGCAGACGCCACCATCGCTCGTTGACGAGCGTGACTGTCTCCGCCACCGCTCCCAAGACGGCCGTCTCGGTCAGCCCTGCGCGGCTTGCGAACGTTTTCCATCGCGATGCTGTCAGGGCCTTGAAAGACCGTTCTTTGCCAAGCGACAGTGCCATAGCGTCGGTCGGGATGTAGGGCACGGTTGATAGCACGTCGTAGACCGGGGCAAGTGCGGGTGTATCGCCATCTTCAGCGTAGATCAGCGACCAGTTCTTGAGATGCATATCGCCATTGCCCGTTAGGGCTGCGAGGGCTAATCGACGAACAAACTCAAGAGCCGCACTAGGTGAAACGGCCCCGTTCAATATGGCTGCTACATCGTGAAAAGCGGCACCCTCATATTTCCTTGAGGGGTGGATGCCGAAGACTTGGGCGAAGTCCTCAACGTGGATTCTTTGGCCAATGGGACTTCTGTCAAAACGCTTGACCAGCAGAACCTTGCGCTCGGAGCGCATCGTAAATTCCTCAGGCAGCTCCTCGAACTTAGATTCCTCAACCAGCTCGTGAGCTGGAACCTCCATTCCGATCGCCGCTGCAAGAGCCAGGTTGGCGAATTCGTTCTCTGAAAGACCCGGGAAGGCTGCAGGCGGAAACTTTGCGATATAACGCCCAAGCGTCCCATCCATCGGCAACGAAAGGGCGCCAGTTTTCGCGTTCCTCGTGACGGACAATTTCAGTTGCACGCCCGCCAAGGAGAAACGAGCCTTCGGCCTCTCATCTAAGTGTGGGCCATCGCTGGGCAAAACTTGCACTGCCCCGGACAGATCAGCGCCAAGGATTGCAAGGAGATCGAAATCGTTCCGTCGCCTTGCAGTTGGATGGTGCCGTTCCATCGCCTCGCGCAGCCTACCTTCCGGCAGAAGGTTGGCAAAATAAGGCGGCAGGATGCCTGCAAGTGGCTTCGGAGTACGAAGCCTTCCAGTCGGCGAGCGAAATGAGAGGCTAAGAATCGGAGACCCGCCCGCTGCGCGATAGTCATCCTCGAATTGGAAGGTATAGACGGGACTGCGGACAATGCTACCGATCTTGCGGTCACTCAAAAGCACATCAAGGGAATGTATCGACTTCAGCGATTGTGAACCGTGGACCATCGAAGAACCGAGAAAAAAGGCGGATTTAGGCTGGCTTCACGCCTCTTTCGCCGTGAGGCTTCGAAGGGCCATAACGTAAGCCTTCTCGCAGCAGTTGACGTGCCCTTAGCCGGCCGTCACGAACGGTTTGTCCTCTGGTAGTTGGGAAGCCTGCCAACTCGTACGCCTTCAGCATCGATCCAAAGCGTTCGTCGAAAACGTGATGCTTGGGGAGATTCGGATCCCCATCCACTAGGGCACATGAAACATATCCGAACTTGGCATGTAGACGCCGAATGCCATCCAGAAGCTCTATATCTGAGTGCTTTGGACCCCGTTGGCTGACCCTACGTCGCGCTGCCGCTACCGTTCCTTTTCTGGTGGTTGGGAAACCTGCCAACTCGTAGGCCTTGATAATGGACCCAAATCGCTCGGCGAAAACGCGACAAACAGGCAGCTCTCGATCCGCATTGATCAGCGCGATTGTGATAAACCCGAACTTAGCGTGTAGCCGTCGGATTCCGTTTAAGAGCTCTTCATCCGTGTATGTGCGACCTCGTTTTGCGACGGCGCGTGGCGACTGGAATCCGACCATTGCAAATGCTGCTCGCAGGTTGCCGAAATGCTCGATATATGTTTGGGCGCAGGGCGTGTATGGGCAATTGTCGATGATTGCCGAGGTGAGATTGTTCTTTTCTCTAAAGAGTCGCCTCAGTCTTTTTACCATGTCGCGTCTGGTATAGCCGTACCCTCGTTTGTGTCGGAACTCCCGCTGCGCTCTCGCAAACCGCTTGGGGTCTACAATCGGTTCCATTACCCGCGTCCTGACCCAGAGGCCGGGAGGATTGGGTTTGGCCGTCCCTCTCATTTTTTGGTTGGTTCTGTTGTAGACGTAGTACCCGATCATCAACTCGCTCTGTAGAACAGTCTTTACGCGCGCGAAGGCCCATACGCACCCGTCCGTCGATGGCACCCTCTCATCGTTCAGTATCCTAGCGATGCTACGGATGCTTCGCCTCTGATCGACAAACATCCGAAAGATGCGCCTAACGATCTTAAGCTCCTCAGGAGGTCCCGGAACGTAAATCACGCGGTCGGTGCTCAGCCCCTTTTCTTCGCCCGGCCCAAGAAGAAAACGAGGCTGCCCGTCTTTGCTGATCAACATACGTCTTACCCCATAGGGCAATGGACCGCCTTGTTTGAACCCAAGGCGAGCCTGCTGTGTCTGCGCCCTTGAAATCTTCGCTGAGAGCTCCCGGCTGTACTCGCTTGCCATCACCCGCTTAAGGTTCTTGACGATGGTCGAAACCATGCTGCCGTCGTTGTCAAAAGGCTCTCCACAGTACTGGACAGCTACACCGGCATCTCGGCAGATGAATTCGTAGTGAGCGGATTGGTCGGTGTCCTGAAACCGCCCCCATCGGCTGACGTCAAGGACGAGGATTGCAGAATAGGTCCGTTGGCCAGTCACCACATCGGACAGCAGTTGCTTGAGGCCGTCTCGTCCTTTGAGGCTGAGGCCGCTTTTTCCAGCATCGGCATAGGTTTGGACAATAGCGAAGCCGCGGGCTTCGGCGTACTCCGCTATTGCAGCGACCTGATTTTCCAGAGAATAGCGCTGATGCTCGGTTGACATGCGAATGTACTGCGCAGCCGCAATGCGAACTACGCTCGACAGCTCAGGCAATAGAGTGCCTCCCCGACATGGGACCTGTCAATTGTGGTCAGAAATGACGCCGCTTACAAAGAACTAATTCTACATCCACAACGCACTTTGTCAAAGGCGATCGATCTCCTCATTTAGGCTTGACATTCCGAAATCTGATGGACAGAACGGGACATTCGGAAAGATATACGCAATTGCGTATATTACAGCGAGAAGCTTATTCTTTGTCGCCCGAATAATACTGCTATCCTCGCGCTACTCCCATCGTGATTTCCGAGAGCCTTTCCTTCCGTGAGTAGCGGCGCGCCGCCGTTTCGCCGCAATCCGGCGGATCAAACATCCTGACATTGTGGCTAATTAAACGGCGCGCAAGAATTGCCGCCGGATTCCGTCACTGAGCTCAAACCGTGGTGAGTTGAGGCCGCGATCGACGCGCTCGGCATCTGAGCTGGTGGCTTCCTTCTTAGCAGTTCAGAAACGGATTCTCACGAGCAACGAATCGGCTATTAGACCGCTAAATTGCACTAATCCCTCCTGACCCCGACATGCCTAAGACCTTGAATCCAAAGGTGATGGTCCGAAAACTATCGGACTTTTGCCAAGTCCGAGTTGCGCCCGTTCTGCCTCCCCATGACGCCGAACGGGTTCGAACCTATTTGGTCCATTTATTCAACACACGCATCCGTCCTCCGACGCTGAGCCGGGGATACGACTGGCAGGCAATCGCCCTTCAGTGCGGGATCCCAATCGAACAAATTGGCGTGGCAAGAAAGGCCATTGAACCAGGTCTTGATGCGATTGTTCGAGCACTGCGCGATTTCCCCCAGGCCCGGAAGACGGCAGTTCTGCAGACTGATCATCCGACGAAAGGCAAAAGAGCGGCGCGGGCTTTGCTTCAGGTATCGAAGGCAAAGCCAATCCCGACTGGCCCCAAGCGAGCGCATGTGTCTAGAACCGCCCAGCGCCGAAAGCCCGGTATGAAACCTCGCGACATTGAGGAATTTCCGGCGCCGGCATTCACGGAATGGGTTGAGCCGGAAACGTTCCAGGAAGCTCTGGAGCTACATATGCGGCGTCATGGCGACAGCTACTGGCATTTGCACCGCGCAATCGTGAAGGACGATGAGACCTTCGATCACTCCACGATCCGTCATTGGCTTTCCGGGAGCAAAGTTCCACGCAGCGTGGCGAGCTTCGAGTTGCTCGGCCGCATTGAGCGGCGCTATCGACTTCCCGAGGGATACTTTAAGGGAAAGCTTCCGCACCGAGCTCGCTCGGCATCCGGGCATATTCTGGACGATGTGGGGCCGGCGGAACGCCGCCGCCTCGCATGGCATCTTCCGGACGACTTCAACGCTCGTCCAGCTTCCGAACAAGAAGAAATTCTCGAATGGGTTCGGCGTGTGATTATTGCCGGGTCAACCGACTATCGCCGTTTCCAAAGGGCGGCGATGAAACAGCGCTACGCGATAAGGTTCCCTGGTGTTTCCTACGGCAGAACGGACTTGGCCGACGCGGAGGATGCAGACGACTTCCAAGCTTGGGAGCCAGGTCAGGTGCCCTTCACCGATCCAGATCTATTTTCGGGCGTAATCGACGCACCGCCCGTTCTTGCCGTCGAAATGGCGGAACTCGTCCGGTTCAAGACCGCTACGCTAACGGCCTTCGGCCTTCAGCGTCACGGGGTATGGGGCGAGGAGACGACATCTCAGAAAATTGAGCACCTCGGGCTAATGTTCGGTGCCCTTGCAGCCCATCCAAAAGGGCCGGTGCGGGGGTATGGCATACCCTATCAGCATCTTACATTCGGCATGTTGGTATTCCCGTCGGTCTGGGACTGGTACGTGCAGTGGCGCGAGCGACGACGCGGTTTCTACACGAGCTGGGAAGTGGACATGCTGCGCATTTCGCTTGCCCTCACCCGTAGGGACACGGGCTGGCTGCGGCAACATCCCAACCTGGGCGCGAGGGTTCGACCAGTCCCGGGTTTGATCTCCCGAAACGACATTGATCGGGCACAAAGGGACTGGGACGATGCATGTGATGTCTATTTCAAACATGCGACATCCCGAGTGAAGGAAATCCAGCGAGTTGCTCGTGTCCATCGAGACCCGTTCGAACCGATCTTGGCAGTCCTTGAGGCTGACAGCCCTGTTGGCGAATATCGCAAGATTACCGAAGAGATTCTAAGGCTGATGCCGGATGAACGGCTCTATCGGCGCGCGGCAGCCGAGTCCGTGCGGTCGTTCCTGATGTTGCGCCTGGGGTTACACCTCGGCCTCCGACAGAAGAATTTGCGGCAGTTGATGGTCTGCAGGCGTGGGCATCTGCCGCGCTCTGAACGTCAGCTTGCGGATATGAAGCGGGGAGAAATACGCTGGAGCGAACGAGATCATGGTTGGGAGGTTCTCATTCCATCCATTGCGTTCAAGAACGCCAGTTCATCGTTCTTCGGGAGCAAGCCGTTTCGACTGGTCCTTCCCGATCTCGGCGACCTCTATAAACACATTGATGCCTATGTCGACCGTCATCGCAGTGCCTTGCTCTCCGGTGCCGACGACCCGGGCACTTTCTTTGTAAAAACCGTGAAGGCGACCAGCAGCGACGCAGCCTACAACCAGACCACTTTCTATGAAGCATGGCGCCTAACAATCCAGCGCTATGGGGTTTTCAACCCTTACACTGGGCGTGGCGCAATTCCGGGCCTTTTGCCACACGGCCCACACAACGTGCGCGACGTGCTGGCCACCCACATTCTCAAGCGGACTGGCTCGTACGAGCAAGCAAGCTACGCAATTCAGGACACACCGGATATGGTGGCCAAACACTACGGCCGCTTCCTTCCCCAGGATAAGGCTGCGCTGGCGGCCCGAATTCTAAATCAGGTATGGCAGGCTGCGTGACCCCGGCGATCTGCACTTGCTGACATTGTGCAAAAGCGCGTCGATCTCTTCGAGGCCCGTCAGAAGCTTGCGCCTGAAATCCGAAGCTAGTGAAGCTGCGTGAGGAGCAATTCCAGCCTCCTCCTGCGAGGACTGAGGTCCATCGCGGATCACGACCTTTGCCGCCGGACATCCGACCTCGCTTCATGTATAGGACATGGCATCTATCGAGATTTTGTATTATCGATACTCACTCACCGGGCACCATTAGATGTTGCCCTACACGTTTTTGGGCCGTCAGATGGCTACAAAATGGATTAAGGTCGCGGCCGCCTGTCTAGGCGGAATAGTTCTTGTCGCCATGGCCAGCTATCGAACTGATAACTCTCTGTTTATCGATCATTCTAGCTATAAGTCAAATACATCCGCCGTTACATGGAAGGCGATAGACTTTTCTCCTTTAAGGGACCTCTTAACACAATGCTTGGCATGCCTTATGACGGGCAAAGGGGGTCGTGGTCCGAAGAATATTGCTGTGAACATCGAGATACGTCACCCTGCAGGCATTACCGCTGATGACACTTCTACAGTTACACTGACGTATGGAATCACAGCCGATGGCAAGGCTGTCAATCACCTTCCTAAAAGGTTTCCGACGAGCACCATTCAACTGACCTCAGTTGGACTACAGGTGGTCCCGACCGCCCCTTTTTCAATTGACCGCAATACCATATTGCCAGTTACGGTGGTATGGACTTTGTCCTCAAGTAAGGCCGGCGATCAAGTCGCCGTTCTTAATATTTCCCAGGATTTGGTTGAAACCACCAAGGACATCCTGCAACAGGACTACACCATAAACAATAGGCTAGTGGCAGGTGATGACTTACGCAGCATTAGACTGCCAGTTACTGTTTACACCGTCTGGCACATTACTTCTTTTCAGTTTGAGCTTCTTCGGTTCCTTGTCGCAACGATAGCGTTTCTATTGACGTTACCTTTCCTAACCGACCTGGCAAAAACTTTCCTTGCTAAGACGCCGGCGACTCCACCTAGCATGATCGCAAGACATGACATCCCCGTGCGCGTCAATCGCAGCCCAGGTAAGAAACTGCGCGGAGGCGGAAATGGCGGTAGGCGGGCCTAGCCCCTTGACATTGTGGCTATTTAAACGGCGAGCCATGATCGCGAACGGAAATGACGCCGTTGACGGCCGGCGACTATCGGCGTTTAAAGATCAGTGATGCTTATCCGCGACCTACCGAGGTTTAATTCGATCAAGGTCGGCTGGCGCTACCTCAAACCCGGTGACGTATCTGAGACCATCACACAGTCTTGCCGGATGGTTCTGATCGAGATGGACGACCGCTCCCTCCCGCTCGCGCGGAGAGGTTCGGCGACGTTGATCAAATATGGCGGGAAGAATTACGTCGTAATGACGCGGCACCAGTTCGGCCTGCCTGCTGGGAGCGATGTGTCGAGTGTGATCCTTGAAACAGCGCGCGTTGCAAGCGGCAAAGGAGTTCTTTCGAACATCCTCCTACAGCGGTGCATTTTCGAGACTGGTAACCCCGATGAGGAATACCATGACCTCCTTCTGTTCGAGACAGCCGCCCATTGGAAAACGAAGCACCTGGACCAGCCCTACTTCTTTCCGCTGACGCCGTTCTCGGATCGCCAGAGGGTCAAATCGTTCTTGGTAGGTAACCCTTCTATTGATGGCGTCATCGACGAGTACCATGAGAACTTCGACCCGTTGCGACCGGGGGCAATAAACATCAAGCGCGTGATATCAGAATGTGAATTCGACTCCGGATTCAACACAAACGCTTCTTATTTCCGACGATACCTAAACGTGAAAGAGCGGCCTGTCGTGGACGGCTACAGCGGCGGAGCAGTATTCTCAATTGTTGGCGATCCTGGAGACCACGAGGTCGTACTGGACGGCATAGTTGTGCGCGCCGGAAAAAATCATGTCCACGTTATTGATGCTGACTATTTAATGAGCTTATTGGCCGAGCGCGATGGAGTTTAGATGGTCGGGTAACGCTACCTTCGGTCTGAAGCTGACGTGCAGTTGGTGGGCGTTTTATGCTCTAATTAAACGGCGTGTCCTCCTCGTTGCCTAGACTAAAGTGACTGCAAAGACCGATATAGAGCCGTCCTGAAAAGGCTCGGGGAAAAGCCCTTAAGTTATCCTTGCGAAAATCACGATCTCCGCGTCTACATCTGGATTATTGTCGCTTCTTTGCCCACTTGCGAAGCTGATTTTGGCTGACTCTAGTGCGGTGCGGGCGGCCAGTGACGCAGGAGTCGCATCGGCTGGCAGATTCAGTACGAACTCGTGGACATAGTCGTCTTCGCCCCCCGCCATAAAATTCCCTGAAGCGGCCCATCCAGCTTTTCGAAAAGCCTGCAAAAGCTGAGCTTGCAAGGCGCCCCCGTCAGACGCTGCCGAATCGTAAGTGATGTAGATTCTACCCGGCGCACGGCGCCCAGCTTCTATGATGGCCTCGATTTGCTCCGGGCCAAGTGTTCTGGGTGCGATAGCTTCCAACTGCCGAATGCGCGCTTCAAGCCGGTCAATATGCAATCGCGCCTCGTCCGGTGACGCGCCGTCCAACTTTCGCTTATAGGCGGCGATCTCGTCATCGCGATGGGTAAGCCGCGCGCCATACTGCCAACGAAGCGCCAACCAGATCACCGTCCCGACTATAGCTATCGCAATTATGAACGAAAATGGCGCGCCGCTTATTACGGGCCATTCCTTCGCCAGCCGGTCGATGATTTCGTCAATCCCCATGCGATTTTCATACCAGCGCATCCCGGATTTCGACAACGGCTTCGCCGGCGTGGACGCCCTTATGAAAAAATTGCCGCCGACTCTTGAAATGTAATGCCGCTGTTTCCATTTTGACGGAGATGCAGCTGCTGTCGACGGACTATCTCGACTTCCGAAAGGCGCTCCCGCCGAGCGAAACGGCACTCGTCGCTGTATGGCGCCATCTCGATCGGGTGTCCGAAGCTGACTCAGTCGTGTCACGCCGCGCTGGGGTGAGTGTCACCGATATTGTTGCGCGGCTGGCGAAAGGGACCGACCGGCGGGTCCTCACCGACGTGAACGAATTCACGCGTGTCTTCCTTAATCATCTGAATGATGCGCGCGGCGATGCAGCGACCTTTTGGAAAACGATTGGCAGCTTCGATCTCTGTTCCAAGATCTCTTTTCGCGAGGATTTCGACGTCGACGTCGTCGGCCATCTTCTTGTTACCGATCTCGATCGACGCCCGGGCCTATTCGCAGTCGACGGCCAGCATCGTAACGTCGTCGCTGTCCAGAATTACATGTCGGCGGCCAAGCGCGATGCGTTGGTCAATGAGCTGATCGCGAAGTTACTCAGCGATCCGTTCTCAACTGATGATGGCCTTGAGGCATTTCAAATCAAGGTCGTGGAGCTTGCTGCTTTCGCGGTAAGGGAGGTGTGTGAGGTTGTTCGGCTTCGGCTGATCTTCTACTTTCCGTCACCCTCGGGGGCGGCACCTTCCACCCGCGAAATGGTTTTGAGCTTCGTGCTCTGGACCGGATGCCCTCCTCCCACGAGCGAAGCCGTTGCTGCGTATGCCGCGCCGATTGCTTCGTTCAAGGTTGGAGCTTCCACACATGAAATCCCGCATTTCGGACCTCAGGGTCCTCCAGGCCCAGCAGCATGGCCGCATCGTCGGCCTGCCCAAGACCTTCGCCGAGGAAGTAGCGGCGCTCGCCGACTTCCTCATGGATTGCCACCTCTGGTCCGACGTGACCCTGCCCTTCGAGGGCGAGATCGTCGGTTGCGGCCCCGGGCGCTGGCGGGTGCCTGTCGCGGCAGGATGGTGGCTTATGTTCGACTGGGTTCAACGTTTCGGCCCAGTCGAACTGCAACTTTGGCATGAGGATGATGGCTGACCAACGTGATTTTCCACCCCTGAAGCCAGGGATTTTTCTGCGCGATCGCGTGCTACGAAGGCCAGGCTCGCGCATCACGCAGGAAGCGCTGGCCGATGCGCTCGATGTCTCTCGCTTCACAGTGAACCAAATCGTCAACGGGCACCGCGCTATCACAGCTGATATGGCGGTCCGGCTCGCCTTCGTACTCGGGACCTCGCCGGATCTATGGCTCGACATGCAGAAGCGCGTCGATCTTTTCGAGGCAGGCCGCAGGCTTGCACATGAAATGCCAAAGCTGGTCAAGCTGCGTAGGGAAGAAGCCCAGCCCTTCATTAGCGGTGACTGAGTCCCGGTGGTCGCGCAGCGGTTGCGGAACTTTGTTAGTTGGCACTAACTTGTATTTCGCACATCCCTCCTTGCGTTCCAAGGATGATGTTTTGGCGTCGGCCAGCCAGAAACAAGGATCCGAACGCAAAAAAGTGCCCTCGGCATTTGGGATGCAGCGACTAACGCTTGCGGAGCCGGGCGACAGTGCATTTCCTGTACGCATGACTGATTCGACGACGGATGGAGAGACCGCGAGAGCTTACCTGGACAGCCTGAGGCGTAGCGACCTGTCGGCGCTGCTTTTGCACTCCCGCATCGATTACGGGGTGCTAGGCTCTTCCGGGGAAGGCGTCGTCGTCGTGCGCGTGCCGCAGCCGTTCGTCGAAGCGCTGGCCGCCCTGCCGCAGAGGGACCGCAAGCGCATTGCCGAGGCCGTCCTCAGCAGACGCGACCTACGCGTCCCGGAGGACATCGTCGTCAAGCAGGCTGGCGAACCGCTGGAAGGCCCGGCGACGCTGCTCCCGGACCTCGTCATTCACCGCGAGATGATGATTGCGGTGGCGACCGGCGGGCAGTCAATCCAGGACGTGGAGGACTACTACGGCGCACGCCAGGGGCGGCTTGTCGAAGGATGTGCGGCCGCGGGCATCAAGTACGAGAACCCGCACGACAGCCTGTGGGACTGGTACAACCACTGGAAAGCGCAGGGCTGGGGCACGTACGCCGAGCGGCGGGAGTACGTTAGAAAGCTGTTCTCAGGACCTGTGGCGGCAGCCATAGCGCGAGTGCACAATCCCAGCCCGGTCACCGAGCGCGAACCGACCGGGTGGGAACGCGTGGACCGCTCTCTCGCAAAGGCCCGCACGCAGTTCTCTACGGCATCGGCCGAGGAAGACTGGCAGGCCGTGGGGCTGGTATGCCGCGAGGTCCTCATCAGCATCGGGCAAGCAGTCTACGTCGAAGGGGTCCACGAGAGCGCGGACGGAGTGCATCCGAGCCCGACCGATGCGAAGAGGATGCTCGAGGCATACGTGCGCCATGAGCTTCCTGGGGAAGGGTATAAAGAGGTCAGGGCACACGCGCGGGCGGCGGTAGACCTCGCCGTCCACCTCCAGCACCGCAGGACCGCGACGCGGCGGCTGGCGGCCCTGTGTCTCGAAGCGACCTCCTCCGCAGTCGCAGTGGTGGCCATAATCGCTGGGCGCGGCCTGTAGACACCGGAGTAAGGTAGGTCAGAGCCATGTCTGCGCTCTTACTCGAAATGCAGGTGTGTCATGAACGATGCTCGATTGGAGCCACGAACCTCAACGAGGAACGACTGCAAATATGCGATACCTTCCGGAAGTGTTCTTCATCGAAAGTCTCCAGCCTGAGGACGAAGGCAATGGCCGGTTTGAAGGCAGCTACCTATCCGGGATACTGGGACTTCACGGAAAGCATCCCGTATATCGCTACGTCAGAACGAGAGATGACTTCGAACAGGCAGTAGCCGAATTCGGTAATTCGGAATGCCGCTACCTTCATATTTCCGCGCATGGCGAAGCAGAGGGCATGAACACGACCAACGGTGAGGAGATAGATTTCGACGAACTCGCCGGGTTGTTAAGGCCCCACCTACACAACCGCCGCCTATTTCTTTCAGCCTGCTCGATGGTCCACAAGGACCTCGCCGAAGAGATCATGCCGGGCAGCGGCTGTTACTCGCTGGTGGGTCCGACCGAAGACATCCGTTTCACCGACTCTGCAGTCGTGTGGTCATCGATGTACCACCTGTTGTTCCGCGAGAATGCCGAGCGCGTCACGCGCGGGCCAATGCAGGACATTCTCCAGAAGGTATGCGCCCTTTTTTCCGTTAAGTTCGCGTTTTTCACAACCGACAGCAAAGCTCAGAGAGGCTACTCTGAGGTGCGCATTCAATGAGGCGAGGCCAGAGGCCGGCCCATTTCACTCCGTAAAAGAATCGTGACTCAGCGGCCGTAGGCGAAACGCGGCGTCCAACTTTTTTCCAGTTCGGCATCCTCATCGTCTTCTTCAAGTGGGTCTTCCGGAAGGTGCTCGCCAGTCAGCACCGTCAGCGTGTAGCCATAGCTGCCGAGACCCATGATCTCTTCATCAAGGACAACTCTGCCCGATCCATCGAACCAAGTGGCAAGATCCGTTTCATCGACCGCGCGCTCGGCGCGCAAAACGTTCTTTGGATCGGCATTAAAGCGACGTGTCGCACTGATCGGCAGCGCAGCGCCTTTTCGCAAGAAAGCGAGCTTGCCGAGATTCTTGAAGGTCTCGGATGTGAAGGCATAGGCGATCTGGTCGCCTTTGCTGACGATGACTGCCATGGGGTAGGCGCCGCATTCCGCGGCGCGAATTGCGGCGGCGGTAACCGAGCAGCGGGCTTCTTCGGTGAGCTTCAGGATGCCGTCGAGACCGATCTGGTTATCCGACAAGAAGCGCCGTGTCAGCTTCGAGGGCAGCAGCAGCCCGCTTGCAAAATGATCGGCCTCCAGTTCGATCGATGTGTTCTGCGTGAAGTTGGCACGAGAAAAGTGCGTACCGCCGGCACCGATGATTTCCTCCGGGTGTCCTGGTAAAAACCAGTGGCCCAGCTCGTGGCAGATAGAAAAGTTCTCGAATCCCTCGTTGTCGTGTTCGGTCGAGTAGATGATGGTGGCGTTATCTCCGGCAAAGATGATCGCGCCCGAGACGCCTTTGACATCAGCGGGCTTGGCAACGACGGCGATGTTTCTTGCCTTCGCGATCTCATGCGGTTTGACGGGAAACCGCGTGTATCCGAATTCTTCCGCAATCTTCTCGCCGCGCTGGGTCGCCATCCTGAGCTGAAAACCGGGCATAACCGTCCCTATTTCTTGTCCTTAATCATGGTGTCGATTAGATTCTGGATGAAATCGCGATCCCTTGTGCTGAGCTTTTCTTCATCGCGGAAAGCGGTGGTCGCGGTTTTGGTGCCAAGAAGATAGTCGGCCGAAACATGGAGCGCTTTGGCGAGTGCGCGCACGTTGTCGAAAGATGGTTTGCGTCGCCCGGCCTCGAAGTGGGCAATGGCACTGGGTTGCATTCCGGCGTCCCGCGCCAGTTCGGATTGGCTTAATTTCCGGTTGTTTCGAACCTCGCGAAGACGGTCGGCGAAACTAGTGGGCATGCTTGACTGGCTCATGACGAAAGCGTATAGGATCCTTTGTTAAGTCGTCAGCCCTGCGGGGCCTTTTTTTGACGTCTGCCTATGACAGAACGTCAATAACTGTATGACGATACGCAGGAACGGTCAAGAATCAGGAGCTGATTATGACAGGCAAGAACCAGCATGTCGTTCCGCACGGCGACGATTGGGCCGTGCGGGGTGCAGGGAATGAAAGGGTGACCTCGATCCATCCGACGCAGGCCGACGCCGAGCGCGCGGCACGCGAGATCGCGATCAACCAGCGCACCGAAGTCATCATCCATCGCCCGGACGGGCGGATTCGCGACAAGAACTCGTACGGGAACGACCCGTTCCCGCCGAAAGGGTGAGCGCATGACGCCGGCTGCCTCTTCCCCTGAAAACCCGCCCATCCGTCGGATTCTGTCGATTGACGGCGGCGGTATCATGGGGACGCAGCCGGCATCGTTTCTTGCGGCGCTGGAGGAGGACCTCGACCACCCGATCGGCGACTATTTCGATCTGATCGCCGGCACTTCGACGGGCGGCATCCTCGCCATCGGACTTGCGATGGGCATACCGGCACGGGAGCTGCTCGACCTCTACGTCAGGCGCGGTCCGCATATTTTCGGTCAGTCCGGCGGCGTGCTGGAGAACTTTGCCGGCGATCTGTGGCGGCGGCTGAAGCATGCCGTCGCGCCGAAACACGATGCCGAGCTGCTGCGCAAGGAACTCGTTACCGTTCTCGGCGACCGGCGGATCGGCGATGCCAGGAGGCGGCTACTGGTGCCGGCGTGGGATGCCGACCACCGAGGCGTCTACATCTACAAGACGGCGCACCATCCGCGCCTCAAGACTGATTTCAGGCGGCAGGCCGTCGATGCCGCCATGGCGACGGCGGCAGCGCCCACTTACTACCGCCGGCATCGCACAGCCGATGATGTCGGACTGCTCGATGGTGGCGTGTGGGCGAATAATCCGATCGCACTGGCGGTGGTCGAGGCGACGACGCTGCTTGGCTGGCCGGCGGACAGTCTGCGCGTCCTGAGCCTTGGCTGCGTGAACGAAGTCTACATGCTCGGCGAGGCTCCCGGTCTCGGCGGGCTCGCGTTCGCCGTGACGCGGCTTTTCATGGACGGGCAGTCGCACGGCGCGCTTGGCATGGCCAAGCTGATTACTGGGCATCAATACGAGCGCGAGGCCATTTTCCGGTGCTGCCCGGATGTCCCGAAAGGCTTCTTCAAGCTCGACGACACCAGGAAGATTACACAGCTGAAGGGGATGGGGGCCTCATCGGCACGCAAGGAACGTTCGCGGCTTGAGCCTGTGTTTTTTTCGGAGCCGGCAGAACCCTTCGAACCCATCTACAAGCTGAAAGGTACCGCGCCATGAACCAGATGCTTCTCGCATCGTCGACTGCATATTCGCCGCTGCGCAAGGCGGAGATTTATTCGCTCCTCGACGAAATCTGTCAGTTGCTCGAACTGACGGCCGCGCAGTTTGAGGCGGCGCGCACCGGCTACGAGGCCGTGGCCGAGTGGCTGTCGGCGTCGGACAACCCGATCCTGCGGCTGATCGAGGTCTATGCTCACGGGTCAGCCGGCCTTGGTACGACCGTCCGCCCGATCGCGCGCGAAGATTTCGATGTCGACCTGATCTGCAAGGTGTTGCGGTTCACCGCCGATCGCTCGCCGGCCGAGCTAAAGCGCATCGTCGGCGACCGGCTAAAAGAGAACGCCCGCTACGCCTCGATGCTCGAGGAGAAGAAGCGCTGCTGGCGCCTTAACTATGCGCGCGAGTATCACCTCGATATCTCGCCGACCATCGTCAACACCGAGTGCGCGAACGGCGGCGAACTCGTCCCGGACAAGAAGCTCCGCGAATTCAAGCCGACCAATCCGAAGGGATACAAGGCGCTGTTCGACCGGCGCGCAAGCCTGCGCCCGGTACTGCGCGTCAATAAGGCTCTCGCCGCCCAGGACCGTGCGGCGGGCGTTGAGCCCTTCCCCGTTCACAGCATTGCCAAGGGTATCCTGCGCCGGATCGTCCAGCTTCTGAAGCGTCACCGCGACATTCATTTTCTGGAGGTGACTGAAGACGTCGCGCCGATCTCGATCATCATCACGACCCTAGCGGCGCAAGCGTACGAATATTGCGTCGCAAACTTCCCGTTCGACTCCGATCTCGATGTGGTGATCGAAACCATTCGGATGATGCCGCACTTCATCGAGCGGTCGTTTGTGAATGGCCGCCGGCTTTATGTCGTCGCCAACGAGACCACGATCGGTGAGAACTTCGCTGAGCGCTGGAATACGGAGCCGGCGCGGGTCACGGCGTTCTACGCCTGGCACGGGAAGGCGCTGGCGGACTTCGAGGCGCTGCGGGATCTTGAAGGCGTAGATCTCATTGTAAGAGGCCTTCGCAAGAGCCTCGGGGATTCCGTCGTTGAGAAGGTGATGGATTCCAGGACGCAGGCGGTGTCTCGAGCCAGAGTCGGCAACAAACTCTACGTCGCTCCGGCGGTTGGCGTGACGCTGTCGGCTCCGGCGAACGCGACCCAAGTGCGGCCGAATACGTTCTTCGGAGACTAGGTGTGCGGCCCGGCTCGCGTCCCGATCTGACGCCAGCGCAGCAGTTGATATTCCTGCGCGCTAACCCGGTTTGTGTCGGGATAGGCCGGCTATCCCCCACTGGATTGACCTGGGAATACAAAGTGAGGCCGAGCCCACTGAGCCGGGAATACCTTGTGCGCATTGCCGTTGATCGCGGCAACGTGCCGAACGTGTTTATCATCGAGCCCGATCTTTTGAAGCTTGCCGACGGCCGACGCCTGCCACATGTCTATCATGCCCCCTTGCGCCTGTGCCTGATCATGCCTGGAACGCGGGAATGGGCCGGCACGATGCGGATCGATCAGACCTTCGTGCCCTGGGCTGCAACCTGGCTCTTCTATTTTGAGGAGTGGCTGGTCTCGGACAACTGGAAAGGCGGTGGCAAGCATCCCGACCAGAATGACAGTGCACGACGCAATCGTTTTGTGCGGCGAGCGGTGCGTTGATGAGGCGGCTGCGAGACAGCGGCGGCGGGCCATAGTCGAGGCCGGAAAGGGTGGTCAAGACCGATTATTAGCAGCATGGCGCGCGCCTAAGGCTGACTTAGTTGCAGGGCAAATTTGAAGCCTATCGACCGCTTGATTCAACGTCTGGGTTCACAAGGTCGACGTGGCTAACACCGAGGGCCTGTGCGATTTTGTATAGTGTCTCGACACTCGGGTTTCGCTGACCGCGTTCCAAGCCGCTGATGTACTGCTGGCTGATATCTGCCCGATCGGCGACCTGCTCCTGCGTCAAGCCGGCGGCTGCGCGCAGCCGCGCGAAGTTCCTGCCGACCAGTTTGCGCATATCCATGCGCATACCAATCGGTGGTTTCAGACCGCGAGTTTATCAATTATAGTATGTAAATTGGCGCAGGGGGGGGGTGGCGATGTTTCAACGCGTGTTCAAAAAAACCGTGACGTTAGTGACTAAGCGGAAGGCTTTTCTGATCGTCACTTCCGTAAGCCTGCTGTTGGGCCGCCCAGCTTTCGCGGATGCAGAGCTGACGATGGGCTGGGGCGAAGGAACGCTGCCGGGATGGAAGGGGCTGTTCGTCATGAACACCGGCGATGAACCCATCTTGATTAAGTCAATTGAACTTAACGGCCGCTCCGAGTGCCAGTTACTTGCCCTGGATCCCGCCAAGAACGATCTTTCAGCCTTGGGAAAGGTTGACATCGGGTGGGTCTACATGAGTGCGACGTTGGCCTTGGACAACCCACACACACTGTTTCTGCCGGAGCAGCTGATGACAGGGTCGGGGGCGATCTCATACGACGTAACAGTTCAGGTCGGCGAAAGCATTGGGATAATGAAGCACCTTGATTGCCCGACTGTCGTGCGGGCCACAATCGAAACCGACTCGGGGCCCATAGAGATAAAGTTCGACAAGCCCTACACCCAGCCAGACCGCTGACAGCTTAGTCTACTTTGCCGGCTATCTTTTTCGCTGCCGGTCCATTGGACCTTGGTCCAGTGGACCGGTCCGGACCTGAGGTCAGGCCTGGTCCACAAAATCGGCATGTACTTTGGACCGGATCAGTGTACAGCCACCGCCCTATTGGACCGGAGAGATCGATGCTGATCGGCTATGCACGCACCTCTACTTACGAACAGAACGCCGGGCTAGCCGCCCAGGTTAGAGATCTTAAAGGACTAGGTTGCGAAAGAATTTTTGAAGAGCATGCATCGGCGCTTAGCGAACGGCCGGCCCTGGACGCAGCAATCGAATACGCTCGGGAAGGCGACACAGTTGTCGTGATGAAGTTGGATCGTCTCGCCCGGTCCGTGAAACATATGTGGGAAGTTCTCGATCGGCTCCGTGGGAAATCAGTCGCAGTTAGGATCGAAAATATGGGCATTGACACCAGCACTCCAACTGGAAAGCTGATGCTTAACGTCCTAGGCGGTGTCGCCGAGTTCGAACGAGAAATGATGCTTGAACGTCAAAGGGAAGGGATCCAAAAGGCCAAGCTCGAAGGTCGCTATAAAGGCCGGTCGCCAACAGCCAGGGCGAAAACGGCGGAAATTCTTGCACTGCGCGCACAAGGCCATTCGATGGCTTCTATCGCCGGCGTCTTAGGGATAGGGAAGGCGTCAGTCGTCCGAGCCCTTAAGAACCCGCACACGGGGACAGCGCCCGGAACTATATAGAAGACAACGACTCCCGGTGTCCCTACCCTGTTAGTCCCGGGCGTGTCCCCAAACTCCGCAGGGGTGCGTTGCCCGCCGTGCTTATCTGGCTGGCAACCTTAGTCGTCAAGATCGTCTTCAAAATGTCCCCAACCGTGAATCCGGTAGAGTTCATCCCAAGCCCTGATCCTGTCGCGACGCTCGACCAAGGATATCGCCCGGCTCAATAGCTCCGGGTTGAGGGAGTAGTACCGAATCTTCTGGCCGTCTCGCTTCTCTGTTCTGGACGGCGCCAACTCTTGGCCCACCAACGCCAAAACGTGATTGAGTTGCTGAATCGGGTTCTTGTCAACGTCGGTACGGATTTCTACTCCGAGTTGCATTTCGAAGATCGCCTTTTGGCGAATGGCCAATCCGGCAAAGTCAACCAGATCAGCCTTTCGGACTTCTACATCTAGTCGAAATCCATCATCGCCGAAAATCGGGGTTGAGCTGAGAAGCTCCGCCAAGGCGATAGGCTTCCTCCGTGGTTCTGGCAGAAACCTGTCCCGCTCGCCAAGCGGTGGATGCGGGACAGTCGGGCGCAAGGTCGACTCCGACACCAATTTCTCATATAGCCGCATTCTTTCTCGTGTTCTGCCCCGGTCATCTGCAGCAATCAGCTCTTCCGTAACCGCCTGTCTGTAGAAAAGCTCGAGCCTTGTCCTCTCAAGCGACCAGCGTTCCTCTCGGCTGATCGACTTCCCCAGCTT
This sequence comes from Mesorhizobium sp., assembly GCA_004020875.1. Classification (GTDB taxonomy): domain Bacteria; phylum Pseudomonadota; class Alphaproteobacteria; order Rhizobiales; family Rhizobiaceae; genus Mesorhizobium. The sequence continues at coordinate 7,194 of SAPZ01000014.1, read as the reverse complement.
CATAGCTTTGATAAGGTGATCGAATTCCCGTCTGTTAACGGCAGGAGCAGCCGCGACCTGCTCCGCAAATTCAGCGTCAAGAAGAGCAATCCCGGTCTCCTGGACCGACCTCCCTATCGCAGCCTGTCCATCGTCTTTCACAACGTGAAGAATGCGAAACCCCTGATCTTGCTTGTGGCGAATGAAGTTTGCCTTCAGCTTGTTCATCGACGCTCGCCTCTGGCTTACGCTCAACGCGGCCATCTCCAAGAGAAGGTCTCGCCGATATATCGGTGCTCCGTCCGCCTCATGCCCAACTAATCGGGCGCCGTATTGTCCTCCAGTAAGAATCTCTTCTTTGATTACATCTAGGCTCGTTTCGTAAGAATATGTCTGTGGGGATATCCATACTTTGACAAGGCGAGGATGTCTAACGCGGCTAAGTTGCTGATCAAAATCGAGATGGCTGTTGACGTTAGGGTGGCAAATTCCAAAGACGACATCCACCTTTTCCTCATTGTTGGCAAAGGTGATATCGACGCCGGTTCCCATGGTCGGTGACGCCAATATCACGTCGTATTTGTCGAACTCGCTAACCGGATTCTCGATGAATTCCTTAACTTCTTTCTTACTGCTCGTGGCGGAGGTGACCAACAAAGTCCTGATGTCTTTAAACTCTTCCGTAATTGCCTTCTCCAAGGCCTCTATTGTCCTTTTGGAATTCGAAACGACAACAGTCTTCTTTTCGTCATTGAGCGCGTTTTTCAAATCGCCGACAAGGTGTCTGTCCGAATCATACAACTCCAATACCTTCCCTTCGCCGGGTCGCGTCTCGTTGATGATAACTCGACTTTGGTAGTCGGCAGCCGGCCGAACGGCTCCAACGAAAAACTGTTCAAGGGTGTTTTCTGGCGGCGCGTCTCTAAATTCGTCAAATGCCGGGACGGGCGCCCAGGGATCACGGCCATCGACCCCAAATCTCGCCTGCGTTAACGTGAAGAAGGTCAGCCAGCCCAAATCAGCGTCAAGTGCGATGACATGATCGGCCCGCCGAAGTAGATTGCCGAAATGGACAAATAGCTCTTCTCGATTTCGACCGGCATCAGCACTGATTGTGTCTGAAAGGAAATGGGCCAGCACCTGCTCGCTTTCGTCGATGATCACGATTTTGTATTTTCTGTTCGACGGCACCATTTTGATCTTATCGACACTTACCGCGAAGCGATCGAGGCGCCAGTCGTCGTCCCCCTTCCAGTTCCGGTTGCAGTCAAGGTACGTTGTCAGGCCAAGCCGACTGGCGCTCTGCCGGCTAAGCAGTCTCCGATGTCCGACAAGCAGAACTTTGTCGCGCCATCCACCCGTCAACCTTACCAATCCAGTGGTCTTGCCTTGGCCCTTTGGAGCTTTGACGTAGGTCATCGGATTGGCGAGACGATCCGGGGTCGTAACTGTTGTCCCGATCGTTACCAGAGTGTTCTGGAACGGCGATGCGGCTTCCCCGTTCGCTGCAGCTTTGGCCATAGTCTCAAAATCCGTGAAGTCGAATTCCTCGGCGTCGGATGGCCAGTAAGTCAAATTGCAGGTGCTGCAATGGATTCCCAGTTGTGCTCGACCGCTGCTCACGACGAACGCGCTAGGGTTCGTGTCGTTGTGGAATGGGCAGTATGCCCGAGTGCCCCGCGTGAGTTGGGAAAACGGAACGGTCCTTCCATCCTCGATTCGAATGAGGGCATGGGGCGAAACGGCGAGTTGAGAGCGGTAGCTAACCCCCGTTTCCGCCCCAGCCGGGCGGCTCGCGTTTTGCCTTTTCAGTTCGTCGACCATTTCGGCGCTGATAACTTTGCCAATAGGATGGACGATGGCGCCCCGGTTGCCAAAGTAGAGGCGGCACGGGTCTGTTGCTGACAAGTCGCCGCCGATCCGAAGGGCGAGTGAGCGGGTTACTGCTCGCAACTCTTCGGCGTCCACAACCGTTCTCGGCAAGATGAACACGACACGGAAACGATGCGCATCAGGGCGATGGCTTGGGGTCGTATAAATAAAGGCAGCGTGGTCACGCACCAAGGGCAATTCCAGCGCTTGCTCGACAGTCATCCCATGGTCGACGTCAACCGAGACAACGTCGGCAGCATGGAAGTTCTCCGATTTCCGGCGGCGTCCATTCAATTGAGAGCAATAGGCTACGCCCGCCGAAATCTGTGCGACGAACTCCGAGACGGTGAGTTCAACGTCATTCCACCCAAGGGCAAACAGCAGCTCATTGCCCCTAACGTTCTTGTCGATCAAGTCGGGGTTGATGGCAACCTTGAGGCGCCTGGCTTCGAAGCTAGGCTCAAGAATGGGGGTGACCAGATCGGACGCTTGTTCGGTGGCCGCGTGAGGGCGTTCTGGTACGTTGGGTTCGTTTGCCATTGGAAACCTGTCACGGGTTTGACGCCGGTCAGGTATGGATGAAAAAATATTCGTCAATAGTGATTTTTTCGTCATGATAAAGTCGGTCGCGCTGACAATGTTATTCGCAATATTCCTTTCTTGGTAAGGAAAAAGGCTAGCATATCTAAAGCAAGATTTTTCTCTGTTACCATGAAACGAGGTGCGTCGCCTAACTGATTTACTTACATCCGCGCCGACTTGCTGATTTTCCGAAGAGCTTGTATACTATTCAAAGTATTATAGCCGTATGTCGACCACCGCTTGGGAGGCATGTCATTTCTGATGCGCAGGCTGTAGGGGGACGCCTTCAACGGAGAAAATGAATGTGGGTCTGCTTCAACGATGGTTTTGTTTCAGCGGTTCAGGACCGAGAGCGCCCTCGGACCCTGGTGGTCCGAGCTCGGAACGAAAGGCATTTGGCGGATATCTTTCCCGACTACGAAGTGGTGATTTCGCCAGATGCCGACTACGCCTGCCGGCTCTTCATCCATAAGACCGAGTTTGCCGAGATCCTGGCCGATCGAGTTGCAGGGATCGACTACGACAACTTCAAGGCAAGCGTCAAAGACCGGCGGCTGCACCGTCTCTATGCCGACTTTTGGTATCTTCACGCCGAATATCAGCGCGAGATCAGCAAGCCTGGCATTCGGTAATGCAGCTAAGCCGCCAAGACCTTAGCTGTCCGCCGGTGGTGCAGCGAGCCGGCTCCCAGACCGGGGTTCAAGCCATCGATAGAGCTGGCTTGAACCAGCGGCAGGGTCGGTCTTGTCAGGCTGAACAACCCGCTGCATACCATCCTGAAACATGACCTCGAACTGGCGCGGCGAGGAGCCACCGATCTTAGCCCTTTGGAAGTCGCCTTGCCCCCCAGTTGGGAACAACATCAGGTTGTCCGGCTCGGTCGCCCGTATCCCCAGTGCAGCTACGTTGACGTGATCGACGAGCGCCTTTAGTCGGGCGGCCACCTTGGCGCGAAGTCGATAAGTGTCGTCTTCGGCAGAAGACCGAAGCTGAGCAACCAAATCTTGGATCTCGTTGCCGCTCTCGTGGAAGCGAGCGACGTTCGACTCGAAAAGGCGACGCTCCGCCACCAGCGAGGCACGCTCAGCCGACGCGGCCTCGATCTCACGTTGGTACCTAGCGAACTCCTTCTTGATGAAGTCAGAAGCCGTGTCCTGATCCATCAGCAGCCGGAATGTCCGACCGCGCTCCTCCTCCAGCCGAGCCAGCCGACCCTGAAGCACCTGGATAGCTTGATCCAACCTGGCTCGGTTGGCCGTCTCGGCGTCACCGTGCATGAGGGGCTGAAGGTCGATCTCCTCGACGAACGTCAAAAACGACGCCTCGAAGTCACCGTACCTCCAGGCGTTGGTGACGCAGCCGAGCTTACGCCGAGCGCTGTCGCACATCAGGTAAGTGCCGCCGCTCTTGGGCGACAACCCTTTGTTGACGAAATGCATGCGGGAACCGCAGTACGCACACCTTGCCAAACCTGAGAAGAGGTTGCTCACGAACTTGCCTTTGCGCCCGGCACCGCCCACCCGCCGCTGAGCGCGAGCGGCCTGCACTCTCAGGAAGAGTTGTTCGTCCACGACGGCAGGGAAATAGTCCTTTATCGGCTCCCCAATCGGCACCCGGCGACCGCCGCTCTTCGTGTGCGGTTGGTACTCGCCGATCACGGCGCGGTTGGTGAGAATCTTACTGACGTACGACATCTGCCAGCCCCGCGACCGGCCGAACGGCGGAACGCCCGCCTGATTCAACCGCCTGGCGATCGAAAAGGTGCCGAGGCCCGCTGCTGCGTCTTGGAACATGGACCTGACGATGGCGCTGCGCTCTTCGTCGAGGGCGAAAGACTTCCTGTCTGCCGACAGGTCGAGCCACAACGGCGAGATGGCCGTCAGCTTGCTTTCGCTCACGGTGCGACGCTTGCTCGTCCAGGCCTCGGCAAGCCTGCGGCTCTTGGTCTGCGATTCCTCGTGGGCACGGCTCATAATCGCCAGCGACACGACCAGTTGGCTGAAGTCCGTCTTCTCCGACGTGTAGACCTGGTCGTCGGCGAGCGTAACGATCTTGATCCCGGCCTTGATGATGTCTGTGAAAAGCGAGAGCGACGTGAACACGTCCTGTCGGCTCAGGCGATCGAGCGATTCGAGAAGCAGGTAGGAGCCGGCCGGCACCTCACCCTTCCTGACCATCTGCAAGAAGCGCCCGAGGCTAGAATCAATCGACAAGTTCGCGCCCCTAAAGGCGGAGACACCGATGTCCTCAAGCCGGAACTCCTCGACGAGCTTAAGCCGGTGCTTCTCGGCATATCGCTCGGACAGCTCCAGCTGCCGCCGGCGGCTATCGCCGTGGAGCTGAGTGTCGGTCGACATGCGGATGTACGAGTACGCCCGGACGGGCTGGGGCTTCGGTTTGGTCATCTTGAAGGGCTCTACAGCGAGACGAGCGGAGCGTCAATTAATTGCCTACAATATACTGATGGTCGGGCCGCCGGGCTCGGGCAAGTCGATGCTGGCGCAAAGACTGCCCTCGATCCTGCCGCCGCTGGCGCCGAAGGAACTGCTCGAAGTCTCGATGATCGCGTCCGTCGCCGGCGAGCTCGGCGAAGGCAAGCTGACCGACCGGCGGCCGTTCCGCGCGCCGCATCACTCGGCCTCGATGGCGGCGATGGTGGGCGGCGGACTGCGCGCGCGCCCCGGCGAGGTGTCGCTCGCCCATCACGGCGTGCTGTTCCTCGACGAGCTGCCGGAGTTCACGCCGCAGACGCTGGATGCGCTGCGCCAGCCGCTGGAAACCGGCGACTGCATGATCGCGCGCGCCAACCACCGCGTCACCTATCCGGCGCGCATCCAGCTGGTGGCGGCGATGAATCCGTGCCGCTGCGGCATGTCGGGCGAGCCGGGCTTTCGCTGCCTGCGCGGCGACCGCTGCCGCACCGAATACCAGGCGAGGATTTCCGGCCCGCTGCTCGACCGCATCGACCTCAGGATCGAGGTGCCGGCTGTCTCGGCGAGCGACCTGATCCGGCCGGACAAGGCGGAGACAAGCGCTTCGGTGGCGCAGCGCGTGGCGCGTGCGCGCGCCATGCAGCGCGAGCGGCTGGAACGGCTGGGCGCCGGCGCCACCACCAACGCGCACTGCCCGCCTTCGATCATCGAGGAGATCGCAAGGCCGGATTCAGCCGGCCTGACGCTGCTCAAGGACGCAAGCGAAAAACTTGCCTTCTCGGCACGAGCGTATCACCGCGTGCTGAAAGTGGCGCGCACGCTGGCCGACCTCGACGCCAGCGAGACGGTCGGCCGCATCCATCTCGCCGAAGCGATTTCCTATCGCATGAGCGCCGAGCGGATGGCGCAGGCGGCTTGATTAGCACGACCGCATAGCCAGAGCCGTTCCGTTGGAACGGAGGCCCGCTTCAAGGCGATTCCTGAAGGCGGCACGATATGCCGTCGCGCCGGGCATTGTTTGCTCCGGGCGAGAATTCTTTCTTGAACCCCAGGTAATTGATATCGCCTTCGACACCGAAAACCCATTGGCCATACTGGTAATTGGCGCCGACCAGCGCGCCGCCGGTAAAATTCCCGATGTCGGCCGATCCAAGAATACCGGTGAAATCGCCGTCAACCTTCCCGAAGGCCCCGCCCGCGTTCGCGCCGACATAAAGCCCGGTCCATGAACAGGGAACATCCATCGATGCCACTGGCTGAACGATGTCCGCGGCATTGGCGCCAGTCATCGCCGTGCCCAGAATCAAGAAAGCTCCAACGATAGAACGCATCGATCGTCTCCCAGCCCGCGACCCGCTGTCGCCTGCGACTGCGACTGCGACTGCGCAACGAGGCCGGGCGATCTAACATCAATCGGTTGCCGGGATCAGCTTCTGCAGGGTCGGCTCCAGGATCATGCCGAAGGTCAGGACATCGCCATAGGCCCGCGCGGAAAGCATCGCCCCGTGCACGGTCGCCATGAAGGCCTCCGCCTCGACGCGTGGCGCGGCGGCGATCGTCAATGTACCTTGCCCGGCGCCGCGCTCTATCACGCCTGTCAGCCAGCCCGACAGAAACTGGAAATAGGCCCGAACTTCGGCGGCAACTTCCGGCGGCAGCACCGGAAGCTCGCTCGCCAGCAACGCACAGACGCAGAACGGCCTGCTCGCGTCCTCGATGCAGTGCGCCCAGAAGCCGGCATAGGTTCGCAGCAACTCGGGCGGCCCGGGCACATTGCGCTCGAGCTCGGTCATGCCCGTCACGGCGTCCTCGAGGTAGCGCCTGACCAGGGTCCGCACGAGGTCGACCTTGCTCGGGAAATGATGATGGATGCTGGCTTTGCGGATACCCACCACCTCGGCGATATCCGCGTAGCTGAACCCGTTATAGCCGCCGGCCACGATGAAGCGTCGCGCGGCGGCCAGGATGTCATCGGCGGTGTTCGAGGGCCTGTCCATAAGCATGCCTAACCTCCGGCGGAGGAAATCTCAACGCGCGGCCTGCGGCGACTTGCGAAGGATATCGCTCACCGAAAGCCACACGGCGGACACCAGGAAGTAGAAGGCGCCGAAAGCGGCGTAGGGCGCGACGTTGACGATGCCGATGGCATCTGTGCCGCCCGCCATCTTGACGAAGAAGAGACCGGCCAGCGCCGACTGGGCGCCGCTCAGGATCATCGCCCACTGGGCGCCGTTGGTCTTCCAGCGACGAACCGCCGTCAGGAGCTGAAACACGGTAAGCGGGTAGCTGATGCCGTTCAGCGCTGGTAGTTCCAAGGCATGAGCGCCTC
>SAPZ01000013.1 GCA_004020875.1 Mesorhizobium sp. | reverse complement strand
TCCCGGCGAATGCCGCGGCAGAAACGAACAATCCCAAGTTCCGTTGGTTCAATAGGGTCCTCCAATCGGACTGATCGCATCTCCGGATTGCGGCAGAATTCTGTATGGCGACGTTCGAGCCACGCCAATAGGCTGGAGCGCACATCGGAGGTCAATTCGAATTGGACTGGTCGGCCGGTCTTCTGCTGCACCACTATGGCTCGTGTCCGTACGTCTGCACCTGCAACGACATCGCCAATCTTGATTTTGATCAAATCGCACCCGCGCAGCTTGCGGTCGATTGCCAGGTCGAAAAGCGCACGATCGCGCAGGCATCTTTCCCGGTCGAGGAAGAAGCGGATTGCCCAGATCTGTTTCTGGGTAAGTGGTCGCTTTGTACCAACGGCTTTGCCAGCGTTCCATGCCGCGCGACCTTGCACGGCGGGATCATAGCGTGAGTAACCCATCTTCGTTCTCCTTGGCCTTGATTGGCCGAAGAGGAAAACGATTGAGGTGCTTAAGCTCTGGGGTCGGAATCGGACAGTCAGCTTGTAGTAATGGGAAGACCGAGACGGACGCTTCGGACGTGCTGACCTGAATGGAGGTTCGATGCGGTTGCGACATCCTGGGGGCTTGGCGCCAATGAGCATGAACTTCTTCGCCTTTTTCCTGGGCGCTGGCCAACCCGGCTATAATCAAACGCCTCCGTCAAGGGATTCTTCGCGAGCTAGGTTGGACCGGGTGGAGATCGATTCACGGCGCTGGGTGGCCAAGGTATCTTGATCGTCTCTTATTCGCGCAAGCAGGCGGAAAATGGCTCGTTCGCGATGTCCAGCAGGAAATGGGCGGACCTTGGCGGATATACGGCCGGCGCACATTCTGGCAGCGAGCCTAATTCATGAATTAGGTAAACCTCTTGCCCATTCTGCGTTATAAGCTGTCATGCCCAGATTCTTCTTCGATCTTTCCGACACCGGAGATGTCTATCACGACACACGCGGAGCCCTCCTACTGGGCACTGAGTCGGCCAAAGAACGGGCTCTCGAAATGGTCCGCAAACTAGTGGCCGGGCCGCCCCCCACTGAGTACCGCGATGTGGTTTGCACGGTCCGCGACTTTGACGGAAGACAGATCATGCAGTTCAGAATTGAATTTGGCAGGCCGGTCGCTAGCCCAGGAATTTCAGACTAATCCAATTACAAAGTCTGGCTTGCCACTAGCCAGCCTTGCATGTCCTTCACGTCGACAGCGGGTGCGTACGTTGAAACGGTCGATGACAACGTAGAGGCACCCGGCCTGACTGTCTCGACGTGCTCACAAAACAATCCAAGTTGGACACGCTAGAGCGTTTCCTAGCTTTATTGAATCGGAAGGGATTCCGGCTTGGTCTGATTTGTGATTCAAGATGCTGGCTGGATAGGAGGCCAGCATCTGATGGTTCGACCTCTTTCCGATGATTTACGCGAGCGGGTTGTTGCGGCGGTTTTGAGTGGCGAGAGCCGCCGGTCGGCCGCCAAACGGTTCGGTATTGCAAATTCGACAGCCGTGAAGTTGTTGCAGCGCCATCAGGCAACCGGCTCGGTGGCGCCGGGCAAGATGGGTGGCCACCGTAAGCGGGTTCTGGAACCGCACCGGGCCTTCATCATGGAGCGGATCAACAAGACCTCTGATCTGTCGCTGCATCGGCTGAAGGACGAGTTGGCCGCACGCGGGGTCAAGGTCTCGCACAATGCGGTGTGGCAGTTCCTGCGCCGAGAGGGGCTGAGCTTCAAAAAAAACGCTGTTCGCCCTTGAGCAGGCGCGCGCCGATATTGCTCGCAGGCGCCAGCGATGGCGATCCTGGCAGGCCGGCCTCGATCCCCAATGCCTGGTCTTCATCGACGAGACCTGGATCAAGACCAACATGGCTCCGCTGCGCGGTTGGGGGCCGAAGGGCAAGCGGCTGCGGGGCCTGGCTCCACATGGCCACTGGCGCACACTGACCTTCCTCGGCGCGCTGCGCTGCGATCGGCTCGCGGCGCCTTGCGTCTTCGACGGACCGATCAACGGCCAATGCTTCCGCGCATACGTCGAGCAGCAGCTCATCACCGTGCTGAAGCCCGGCGACATTGTCGTCATGGACATGTGTGGACGCCCCCGTTGGTGCAAGAGAATCTTTCGAAGAGCACGGAGCGTGGTCGGTGCTGACATGTGTCCGGCCTCTGTTGCGGCTGTCACATGCCGCGGGCCTGTATGGGAGTTCGCGGAGCGGGTCCAAAACAATCTGGCGCGCTCAAGGCGCGTATCCATGATCTGGTTTTCCCGATCCCGTCTCGTTGACCGTGGCGCCATACTCTCCTTTGGACCTTCTCACACCTTCAAGCCCAGCAGCGATATTATCCCGCTACCGCCGGGGCCCTATAAGTTCCCCCTTTCGCCATCAACGCCCACGCGATGCGCGCCGTCTTGTTGGCCAGGGCGACGATCACCAGCATGGGCGGCTTGCGCTCAAGCATCCGCGAGAGCCAAGGATCCCCCGTCGATCCCTTCCGCATGGCCCAGCGCACGGCGGCGCTCGCCCCGATGATCAGCAGCCGTCGCAGAGTTCGTTCACCCATCCGGGACGTCTCGCCGAGCTTCTGCTTGCCGCCTGAGGAGCGTTGCAGCGGCGTGAGGCCGAGCCAGGCCGCGAAGTCCCGCCCCCTCTTGAAGGTTGTCGCCGATGGAGCCAGAGCAGCAAGTGCCGTCGCGGTGATCGGCCCTATGCCGGGAATAGTCATTAATCGCCTGGCTTCTGCATCCTCCTTGGCACGCCGGGCGATCTCGCGGTCGAGCACGGCCAATCTCTCGTCCAGCGCCCGCAGCTGTGCAACGAGCAGAGACAGGATCGGACGGGCAGCTTCGGGGATGGCGGTACCTTTGTCCTCAATCGCCGCGACAAGCTTGGCGGCATGGAAGAGACCCTGTGCAGCCACGAGTCCGAATTCGGCAAGATGGCCCCGTATCGCATTGATGGTCTGGGTCCGCTGACGAACCATAAGATCGCGGACGCGGAACACCATTGCCGCGGCCTGCTGCTCTTCGCTCTTTGCCGCTACGAACCGCATGGTAGGCCTCTGAGCTGCTTCGCAGATCGCCTCAGCGTCAGCGGCATCGTTCTTCTGCCGCTTCACGAAAGGCTTCACATATCCCGGAGCGATTAGCCGGGCATCGTGCCCAAGCCTCGCAATCTCCCGCGCCCAGTAATGACCGCCGGCGCAGGCCTCCATGGCCACCGTGCAAGCAGGCTGCGCGGCAAGAAACTTGAGCACCTGGTCACGACGCAGTTTCTTGCGGAAGGCCACGGCTCCCGATCCATCCGCGCCGTGCATCTGGAACACGTTCTTCGCCAGATCCAACCCGATTGTGCTAACTTCCAACATGGACGCCTCCGTTCAAGTGATGATCAACGACACCACTTTGGCACAGCGATGCTGTGAGGGGGCGTCCACCCCATCAATCTTGGAAGCCATAAGTCGGCGGCCATCAGGCAGGCGATCAAGGCCGCTGGCGCCAGGCTCTGGTACCTGCGCCCTACTCACCAGACCTCAACCCGATCGAGCAGGCCTTCGCAAAGATCAAACACTGGATGCGTCAGGCGCAGAAACGCACCGTCGAGGATACTTGGCGCCACATCGGCCACCTCGTCGAAACCATCGAGGCAGCCGAATGCAACAACTACTTCGCAAACGCCGGATACGCTTCCGTCAAAAAGTGAAAGACTCTAACACGCTGGCGCCGGCATGGCGGTTGACCGCGGCCTTGATATCCGCATCATTCTCGGTAGGGACGACCCCGCGCAAGCGCGCGGAAAGCGCTCCTAAAGCCGCGGGCTGACTGTCCTTCTTCCAGACTCCAAGAGCGGTGAGCCCAGGTCAGGCATGGCTTCCTCCCAATTTGGTTACCGAGCCTTGCCCCTGCTTTCGAAAGTGCGCCAATCTTCAGACAGTGATCTTGCCTTCGCCCAAGGCCAGGCTGAGAACTTCCGATTGCGGATCGATCACTCCCCAGTTCGAATCACCACCGGACAAAAGTCCTTATGACCGAATGACCGATAGTCCCGCTCACACGTTTTGTTAAAAAGCAATAGTCCGAATTGAAATTTCCACAAATAAGCGTAAACTTTTCCTTGCTCGTGTAATGAGCAGGAGGCGTGCAGGCAGTCATGCCTGCTAAGAGGGGCGGGGTTAAGTATGCCCTCATTGTCGATCCTTGGTGCCCGCCACTGGCGGGTTGCCGATGCGCATAGGACGCATCCGCCCAGCAATGCCTAACGGGGCACGGACGGAGGCGTAGCGGCGGCTCCCCCCACACCCTCTACCCCCTGAGCCAATCCACCACCTAGTTTCCTTTAACGTTAAGCATGCTGGCCTTCGATCTGGCTGGCAGCGGGAGGATATTATGGCGACGACGACCTTTACCATCAACGGCAATCTGATCATCGATGAATCAGCAAGCGTTCAGACCAGCGCCACCGACAATGATACGGGCGTGACGGCGGGACCCGACAACGAAGTTGCGTGGCAGACCCTGCTTGCTAACATGAGCTCGGGGCTCAAGGCCGAGCTCGACGCGCTCACCCTTCTGCCTGCCAACGGCGAAACTGCGGGCGATACGAGCGCGACATTTCCACAAGCGGCCGTGCGGACGATCGGCAGCACCAGCAGCGATTTCATCCAGCTCAACACGAACACCATAACGGACCTGCAGTTCTCGGACTCCAACGGGAATAAAATCGCCGACGGCACGGCGACCCAGATTTTCGCCACCCATAACGGCGCGCAAATCTTCCTCTACGCCGATGCCAGCAACAACATCGTGTATGGGCGTGAGGGCACCTCGTCAGACGGTGGCCTAACCTGGACCGCCAGTTCCACGGGCACCGTCGCCTTCGCGATCGTGATGGACGATACCACCAACGGGACCAACGTGACGGGTGGCAACGTCTGGACCATCCAGTACGAGGCGCTGAAGCAGCCCAATACCAGCGGCATCGATGACGCCGACACGAGTAGCCTTTCGGGCCTCGTGGATGTCAAGGCCATCTTCACCTCGACAACGACCGCCAATTTCGGCGATTTCAGCCACGTGCCCTCTGGCTCTGACGAATGGGCAGCCATCGAGCAGACCAAGAATGCAGGGACGGACGCCAACGATCCCGATATGATCATCACTGGCTTGGCGTCGGGCTCGAAGGTGACCGTCAGCACACAAGGCCTCGGCAACAACTCGCAGGCGCTCAATTCCGGGGAGGCGGTGCGCGTCGACGTCGTCAACCACGTAAACTACCCCGACTTCCCTTTGACGAATCCGGACGTGCACGATCTGTCGAAGCTCAGCTACACCTCGCATGTTGATGCGGTGACGGAGGGGAGCTTCTCGATCACTCAGGTGAATCCTGGCAGCTCGAAGACCACGGTTGCCGTGCATATTTGGGCCTTCAACGAACTAAGCAATCTTCAGGGCGCTGCTCTTGTCTCGTCGGCCAGCATTGGCAGCGGCGGGTTGACCGGCAACGACCAGACGCTGGTCCAGATCATCCAAAGCTCGATCAAGGTATGGGACAACCTGACCAAGAGCGGCAATCCGCTCGACTTGGCTGCGAACGGTATAACCGTTACCGCTGCTCCGGACGGGAAATCTTTCATCATCTCGGGCCTGAAGAAGAATTACACCGTCGATTTTCAGGTCAATCAAAGCGACCACATGGACCGCTTCGTGGTCGGCAACGCCCAGCCGAGCGGATCCAATGTCAGCTTCGACGCCGGCAATTTCACATTCAACATCTCGAGCACGACAAGCGGGACCGAGCAAACCGCCGTCGGCGGCAACCTGCTGTTCGAGGACGGCGGCCCGACGATCTCGGCGAGCACGACGAACGAGCCGACGCTGACGGTCAGCGAGGCGACACTGGGCACACCCAGCAGCGGGGCCTTTGGCGGCCAGTTCACCGTTGACTACAAGGCCGACGGACCGGCGGCCTCGAACCCGACGACCTACGCGCTATCGACCCCCGGTGGCGACTCCGGGCTGATCGACACCTTGACCGGCCAGCATGTGCAATTGTCGAAGGTCGGCAGCCAGATCGTCGGGACCATCAACAACGGCACTACCACCGTGTTCACGGTCAGCGTCGACGGCACCGGCCAGGTGACGCTGACCCAGAGCCGTGCCGTGGTGCAGGCGACCGGGAGCAATCCGGACACCGGCGAGGGGATCGGGCTCACCGGCAGCAATCTGGTGGTGCTGACGGCGACGGCAACCGACGGCGATGGCGACTCCGCTTCAACCCCGCTCGATCTCACGCCGCAGCTCCAGTTCACCGATGTCGGCCCGACGATTGCGGTCAATGACATCGGGAGCGGGACCTACACGGGAGGTGGGAACGGAACCTGGAGCGAAGCTCCCGGCGCCGACGGTTTCAAGTCACTGGCGGTAACACTGAACGACTACACGATCGACTCCCATCCTACCGTGACCGTCAACAGTTTGCTTGGGACCGATACGACAACCGACGCGAACGGCAACTACGTCTTCAACGGGACGATCAATGCCGATTTCAACAATGACGGCACCTCGGACGCCGTGTCGTTCAAGCTGACATTCAATCCGACGGACAACACCTACAAGATCGACGTGACGAGCCAACCCTCGACGATCATTACTTTCGACACGTCGCAGGGTTCACTGGCGCCGGGAGGCCCCGACCCAGTGCAGACACTGACCTTCTCGAGCGGACCCGCGGCCGGACAGAGCGTAGTGTTCTTCGGCGCCGTGGCAACCGCCGATCCAGGTCCGACGACTGGCGCCAACAACGACATCTTCGACTTGGTGGAAGTCGGGCAACCCGACCTGACCAAGGCGCAGATCGATGCTTTGCTCAAGCCGACCAATCAGATCCCGACCCTAATCAACGGCTCGACACAGATGAACGTGTCGACCTCGGGTATCGGCATCAACAACAACAACCTGGACGGTTCGGGGGCCGGGATCCAATCGACCGACGAAAGCTTCGTCGTCAATCCCTCGCAGCTGGTGGACAAGGTTAAAGTGTTCATCGACAACTCGGTGGGTGGTTACGACCCGACCACGGAGGACCTCGAATACCGCGTCTATTATAGCGACGGAACAGTCAGTGCATATAAGAAGGTCCAGGCGGGCGATCTTAGCCCTGTCACGTCGGGGGTCGCCAACGGCGGCAAGTCGTTCGAAATCTCGGACGTCCTGGGCGGGCCTCAGATCGACGCTGTCCAGCTGACGATGGCCAACGGCACGATCAAGGTCCCGGTAATCCAGTTCAGCATCCGGCAGGCGTTCTTGCCGCAACAGCTCGCCATGAACCTGACGGCGACTCTCACCGACGGGGATAACGACACCAAGCAGGACCCGTTCTCGATCACTCTCGCCTGACGGTGCACCATCCGCGGCCGGGCACTCGCCCGGCCGCCTTTCTTGTAAAAACAGGGGCTTGGGCAATGGACACAGTACCTGAAACCTTTGTCGACGCGTTTGGCGAGATCTCGCTCAAGCACGGCATGATCCGCATCGAGCTGGTGTCCCTGTCGGGCTCCGAGCCGCGCGTGACGCAGCGGCTGATCACCAGCCTGCAGGCCTTCTCTCAAATGCTGCAGACGCAGAACGGCATGCGCGAACAGCTCGAGAAGGCGGGCATGATGCGGTCGCAGCAGCCGTCGCCGGGAGCCGAGCCGGGCTCCGAGCCCACGTCTCCCCCGCCGGCCGGGGAGGAAACGGTAGAAGCTGGGGCGACCGTGGTGCGGCTGATGCCGCAGCCGGCATTGCCTGCAGCGGCAACGCCCGCGGCAACGGCGCGGCGGCGGCCGAAATCGCCGAACTTCAGCGACGAGCAATAGCCGAAATGCGTCAGTGCCTCATGTCGCACAGAGCCCCTCCCCGTCCTACATGGCGCGGCGGGAGCCCTGTTTGCGCCACGGCGCCCGTTCACGCGCCGACCAGCCAGCACGCCGCGGAGCGAGAGCCATGAACGATCTCTATGGCGAACTGAATCGCTGGTTGTCCGATGCGCTCGCCACGCTCGTCGCCGCCGGGCACGGGCCGGTCGCCGAGTGGCTCCAAAGGCCGCCCCCCCCGGCTCAGTTCCTGCTGTGTACCGTGTTGGTATGGCTCGTCCTGACCTGGATGACCCGAACGCGTCCCTTGGCGCTCATGGGTGACACTGCGAGTTATCTGCGCGGCACCGTGGAAGGATCTCCAGTCGAAACAGCACTGCAGTGCCTTGTCGCCATCGGGCGGCACTACGGCATCGATCTTTCCCCTGAGCGCATCAAGCACGACTTTGCGCTGAGGCCCGATGACGACATTACCCGGCTACTGCCGAAGATCGCCCGCAGCAGCGGCATGCGCAGCCGCAAATTGAAGGTCGGCTGGAAGGACCTGCAACGCCTCGGCGACGCCTATCCGGTGATCGCGCGGCTGACAAACGGCAACAGCGTCATCCTACTTGGCTTCAACGAGAACAAGGTCGGCGTCCTCGACCCCCTTGCTGACTGCCTCGACGTATTGCCCCTCGATGAGGCGACGTTCT
Source organism: Mesorhizobium sp. (assembly GCA_004020875.1). Lineage (GTDB taxonomy): Bacteria > Pseudomonadota > Alphaproteobacteria > Rhizobiales > Rhizobiaceae > Mesorhizobium. Next base: position 169,764 of record SAPZ01000013.1, on the reverse strand, counting down.
GCAGAAAATGGGCCGGCGAGCTCCTGTTGCTGCGCCGCACCTTCGCGCTGGGGGATGAGAGCCGGCCCTTCGGCTTTACCTGGTTCCTCCCGGAGGTCATCCGCAACGGCGCGATGTTCCGCGACATAGCGGTGGCCGCGGTCGCGCTGCAGGTGCTGGCGCTTGCTCTGCCGATCTTCATCCAGATCACGGTCGACAAGGTGCTCGTGCACCAAGCCTACACCACGCTCGCTGTGCTCGCCATCGGAGTCAGCGCCGCGGTTTTGTTCGACGCGATTTTCAACTATCTCAGGCGCATTCTGCTGGTCTACGCCTCGGCGCGAATCGATGTGCGCACCTCGATCCGGACCTTCGCCCGCCTGCTGTCCTTGCCGATCGATTTCTTCGAGCGCGCCTCGGCCGGCGTCATCACCAAGCACATGCAGCAGGTCGAGAAGATCCGGGAGTTTCTGACCGGCCGCCTCTTCCTGACGTTGCTCGACGCCACCTCGCTGCTGGTCATCGTGCCGCTGCTGTTCCTCTACAGCGGCCGCCTCGCCATAATGGTGCTCGGCTTTTCCGCCCTCACCGCTTGTGTGATCGGCGGGCTGATCCCGCTCTACCGCCGCAAGTTGCGCGTTCTTTACGAGGCCGAAGGGCAGCGTCAGGCCTATCTCGTCGAGACCATCCACGGCATGGAAACGGTCAAAGGGTTGGCGACCGAGCCCTTGCGCCAGCGCGACTGGGACGCGCTCTGCGCCCAGGCCGCTGAGTCGCGGTTCGAGGTCGGGCGGATTTCGACCTCGGCGCAGGCGGTGATCGGGTTTCTCGAAAAGCTGCTGACGGTTGCGGTCGTCGGCTTCGGCGCCCTGCTGGTCTTCGACAACCAGATGACGGTGGGCGCGCTGATCGCGTTCAACATGCTGTCGGGTCGGGTCACCACGCCGCTCTCACAGATCGTGGGTCTGGTGCAAGGCTACCAGGAGGCCGGCCTCTCGGTGAGAATGCTCGGCAACATCATGAACCGCAGTCCGGAACGGCCACCGAATGTGCGCGGCCTGCGCCCGCCGATCGCGGGCACTGTCGAGTTCGAGCATGTGAGCTTCCGCTACAGCGAAAGCGCTCCGCCGGCCCTGAACGACGTGTCGCTGACCATTCCAGCCGGTTCGGTTTTCGGCATCGTTGGGCGCAGCGGCTCGGGCAAGTCGACATTGACGCGGCTGATGCGCGGCATGTACCCGATCCAGCACGGCTCGGTGCGGATAGATGGTCATGAAATTCGCGAGCTCGACCTCCCGCATCTGCGCAGCAATGTCGGCGTCGTGATGCAGCAGTGCTTTCTGTTCCGCGGCACCGTCCGCGAGAACATCGGAGCGACCAGGCCAGATGCGACCCTGGAGGAGATCGTCCACGCCGCGACGATGGCGGGCGCCGACGAATTCATCAAGCTTCTGCCGCAGGGCTACGACACCTTGCTCGAGGAGGGCGGCACCAACCTGTCGGGCGGCCAGCAGCAGCGCCTGTCGATCGCCCGTGCCTTGCTGCGCCAACCGCGCATCCTCATCCTGGACGAGGCGACTTCCGCGCTTGATCCCGAGAGCGAGGCGATCGTCCAGGCAAACCTTGCCCGCATTGCCGAGGGGCGAACCGTCGTCATGGTTTCGCACCGTCTGTCCTCGCTCGTCGCAGCGGACGCCATTGTCGTGCTCGATCGCGGCCGTATCGTCGATCACGGGAAACATGGCGAACTTCTGTCCCGCTGCATGACTTACCGACAGCTATGGAACCAGCAGAACAGGCATCTTGCCCGATGAGCACGCTCCTTCCGGCGGTGAGAGACTTTCAAAGCGATGCCCGCAAGATCGACGAGCGGCGCCCGCCCTGGGTCGTGGGGGCCACGCTCTACGTGCTTGTCGCGGTCATCATGATCGCAGGCATTTGGGCGTCGGTGGCCAAGGTCGACCAGATCGTGGTCGCACCGGGCAAGCTGGTGACGACGGCCTCGACGATTGTGGTGCAGCCGCTCGAGATCTCGACCGTGCGCAGCATCGACGCCAAGGTGGGCGACATCGTGCGGAAAGGCGACGCATTGGCTACTCTCGACGCGACCTTCAGCGAAGCCGATGCCGATCAATTGCGGGGAAAGGTCGCGAGCCTCGCCGCGCAAATCGAGCGGCTCGAGTCCGAGCTCGACGACCGGCCTTACCAGCCTCAAAACCTGGATGACGAAGCGCGCCTGCAGTCGACGATATGGATCCGGAGGATCGAGGAGAACAAGGCGAAGCTGGCGTCTTACGATCGGCAGATCCGCAATGTTCAAGCCCAGATGACGACCAAGAGCGCCGATCGCGAGGCATTGGAGGTACGCCTGGGCGTGGCGAAGGATCTCGAGACGATGCGGGACGTTCTGCTGAAGAGGGAGGTCGGCTCGAAGATCGACTATCTGTCTGCCAAAGGCCAGCGGCTGCAGGTCGAGCAGGAAATGCTGCTTGCGGGCAACAACATGGCTGAGCTCGAGGAGAATGTGGAACGCCTAAAGGCCGAGGAAGCGGCTTACCTCGCAGAGTTCCGCCAGAAGACCGCCGAGGAACTGGTCCAAGCGCGCCGCGATCACGACGCCGCGGCCAGGGAACTCGACAAGGCGGTGCGGCGGAAGGCTGTCACGGTGCTGACCGCACCAGCCGACGCGATCGTGCTCGAAGTGGCGCAGCGCTCTGTTGGCTCGGTCTTGAAAGAAGCTGAGCCGCTCTACACCCTTGTACCCCTGGGCTCCCCGTTGGAGGCAGAAGTCTCCGTCCAGGGGCTGGATGTCGGCCATGTCGAGCCTGGCAGCGAAGTTCGCCTGAAACTCGAGGCGTGGCCCTTCCAGAAGCACGGTACCCTGTCGGGTAAGGTTCGAACCGTCTCCGACGACACCTTCACGCCGGATCCGAAGAATGGTGGGCAGCAGCGTCCTTATTACAAGGCACGGGTAGAGTTGACCGCGACCGACCTGCGTGATGTGCCGAGCAGTTTTCGCTTGATCCCCGGCATGGCGGTATCCGCGGAGATCAAGGTGGGCAACCGCACGATCATGTCCTATTTCCTCTATCCGCTCCTGCGTGGTCTCGACGAAAGCATCCGCGAACCCTGAGTCACGCAACATCTCATGCTTGAGATCCACGGACGGCTGCTATCGAGTACGACGGCCCGATGTGGTGTGTTGCGTTCGACTATTCGCACGGCAGCGCGCAAGGTGGGCACCGGCAGCACTGGGCCATCCAAGCTATCCTGGCAATCCGGCTGCCCGTAGCGCGCTGCAATGAAGCTCACGTCCCCACCTGCCTGGGCAAGCCTGGCGCCGATATATCCGCCAATGCCGCCCGCTCCTATGATTGCGATGCACATGCCGTCCCCCTGGACGTTAACCGCATTCAACGACCCGCGTCTGGAACGGCAAACGACAGGCAAACGAATAATTAGCATCTTCTTTGAATGCAGCCAGCTTAACGATGCAATTGCGGGGTTCCGGGTTGTCCCCGGGCTATTTCCATACCAGTCGCCGAAGCGCTGCCGCCCTTCCTTTTCCGGAAGTCGGGGCTACCGCGCCAAGGCCCTCCTGCTATAGGTCACCGCAATCATCGCGCAATGTGAGGGGTGAGAGGTCACTGATCTCAACTCGTCGCGTGGGCCGGCGATTGGGGCGCCACCTGCTCGATCTCAAGCAGTCGGCGATCTGTAGGACATAGGCAACGGCTGCATCGCACGCCAATGGCTGATCGTCCGTTTTTTGCGCAACCACGACCTCCTAATCGCCCGGCAGGGTCCGCTTTGAGGAAGCAGCGAAGCCGACCTCTACGGCCGAGATTGGGCGCGTTGCTGACTGACAGTTTGGCCGCAATCAGAAGCGATTCAGCAGGCCACGAGGAAGATCCAACGCCTTCTTGAGCCAGCGGCTGCGTGGCGGGACTACGGCAGCTTTCGGGGAAGGCATCGCCGAGCAACTTTCCTGCATTTTCGTCCATGAAGGACTATTAAGCACCACGTCGCAGCGCGCGAGGTGGCCCTGCCCCGCGACAGCCAAACAAGCGTAACTTCCCACCGGAAACATCTGGCCGTCGCCCCGACATGAAGAGGCCAAAGCAGCCGTCGGTATCCGAGTTGCTCCGCCCGGACAATAATCGGCGATCCTGTTCCAGGAAAAGACGTTCTGGTCGGTTTCGCAGCGAGCGAGATAATTGGGGCCTGCCGCAAGACAGGAATACTGGCCCAACTCGAACTCACCATTCGGTGCGAGACACTTTGCGTCCGCGGAGGTTGCCGCAGCGATCCCGGCGAATGCCGCGGCAGAAACGAACAATCCCAAGTTCCGTTGGTTCAATAGCGTCCTCCAATCGGACTGATCGCATCTCCGGATTGCGGCAGAATTCTGTATGGCGTTCAATGCAATCAGCGGGGATTGCATGGCGGTCATCAACCAGATCGATATATGTTAAAGCGCGAGCGGCTGAAGCGCCGTTCCGGGCAGGCCGATTTGGGGCCGACGGTCTACTATTGTGTAAGATCACCGGTTAGCTGCCATTCGGCGACCGCCCAACTGCCGACGTTGTCTGGAGCAGCCATGAAAAGGCACGCCGCAAAAAGGCTTCGCCACCCGCCCTGACAACCTCACCATGCGCCACGACGACGTGCTCGGGATGTTTTCCGATCAACTCACGAATCTTTGGGCGCGCGGTTGCGCGGTTGCGGAAACTGATCCGATAATCAATCGGGCGATAACCCCACCCCTCGATCATTTTCGAAAGTTTTGCGATTGACCGCATCCACCAAGGCCAATGGCGTTTCAAGAACGTCGCACTGAAGGTCTGCGAGAGGTCCGCGATGATCGCGGTGCGCGACGCGCGGTGAAAGAAGATCAGTCGTCCATGAAAGGCGAATTGGTGAAATAGAACTGGTCGATCTGCCCGTTCCATTCGGCGGGCGGATCGTCGGCCAGCACCCCGGAAAAGCGGAGTGCCCTGCACTTGGCGATGGTCGCCGCCGTCGCCCACAAATTCGCCTCCGGGAATGCGGCCTGCCACTCGCCCAGAAACAGGTAGTGCAGCTTGTTGGGGCTGACGATATGCAGAACAGGGCCCAGCGCCCGAATCTCGTCCTCAATCGCTGCCGTCCTTTCGACTGGCCACCATTACCATAGTCCACCATCGACAAGACGCACGACGAAGGTGCTGGTTAGTGGGCTGGCGGATGGCTACCCGTGCAAGCAGCTGCCTACATCGCCGACGCACTGATCATGAGCGACGACTTCAACTTTGTGGACGCGGGTGTCTCCGAGGTTCTGTTCTTCCTGTCAGACGAAAGGGCGCCCCTTTCGCAGGAGGCGGTGCAAGCGTTGTGGAGCCGCCTTTCGACGGGACCGTAGTGTAGCTCCCCACATTTATATGACATTCCCATCATCCAGATCGGTAGCTGCTCAGGGTCGAAAAGTGGACAAATTGTGGGTGGGCCACCCATGCTAACATTGTGGCTAATTAAACGGCGAGCGATAATCGAGGCGCGGAAGGGCCGTTAAGGGGCCGGGAGCGGATGGTCTGCGTTTTAGTAGAACCTTGCCGGTCTTCTCGACCAGGGCGGCAAGCTTCTTCGCCTCGGCGAGCGACGTCACCAGCGGCTTGTCGCAGAAGATACCCGCCTCAAGGAAGGCCTTAGCCGCGAGCACATGCACATTGTTGGGGGTGACGATCGCCACCGCCTCGATGCCGTCGGGACGCTTGGCTTCGGCCTTGGCCATCTCGGCATAGGAGCTGTAGCTGCGCTGCGGATCCAGTCCGAGCTCGGCGGCGGAAGCCTTCGCCCGCGCCGGGTCCGACGACAGCGCGCCGGCCACCAGCACGAAGTCGTTGTCCATGCGCGCCGCAATGCGATGCACCGCGCCGATGAAGGCGCCCTGCCCGCCGCCAACCATGCCGAGACGAATGGATTCGAAACGACTGCTCATCGAGTCACCGTTTGGGAGGCATCATTTTTGGACAGTATAGGCGGGCTGATATGCCGAAACGTCAGCCGGCTATCTGGCTCAGCATTACATAGTTCCGAATCTCCACTGGCCTCGCCAACAGTTGATCGAGACGCCCGAACAGCGGCTTGAGATGGGGCATTGCCAGATGCTGATCAAGATCGTCCTTCGAGCGCCAGTTCTCGTAGAACATGAACACGCAAGGGTCTGCGGGGTCGACATGAAAGTCATAGTTGATGCAGCCCTCCTCGGCCCGTGTCGGCGCGACGAAGCCTGACAGAATTTCCTGCAGTTCCTCGCGAGTTTCGGGTTTGGCAACGACAGTGCCGATAATCGTGTAGGGAGCCGTCATATCATTTCCTTCCCTGGCTCAATGCAACAGCAAGGATAATGATGGTGCCGCGTGCGATCAGCTGCTGGCTGAACTCCAGGCCCATCAGGATCAGGCCATTGTTGATGAGACCGATCATTAGCGCGCCGACAATCGTGCCTATCACCGTGCCGGAACCGCCGAACAGGCTGGTGCCGCCAAGCACCGCGGCGGCGATGACCGACAGTTCGTCACCCTGGCCGAGTTGGAACCGCCCGGATTGCAGCCGCCCGGCATAGAGCATACCGGCGAGTGCTGCCGCCATGGCTGAGATGATTAGGACGCGGAATTTGATCGACTTGGTGTCGATGCCGGAATAGCGGGCCGCGATCTCGCCGCCGCCGGTGGCTAGCACGCGCCGGCCGAAGCTCGTGCGCCTCAGCACGACATGGCCGACCGCGCCCAGCACCAGCATCCAGATCAGAAGCACCGGCACCGGCCCTGCGTTGCCGCCACCAAAAATCCAGGAATAGCTCTTGGAGATGATCGGCACCGCCGCCGTGTCGCTGATCCACATGGCGGTGCCGGTGGCGATGCCCATCATGGCAAGCGTGGTGAGGAAGGATGGAATACCGATCCGCGTCGTCAGCAGGCCGTTGAAGGTGCCGACGCCGACGCCGGTGGCTAGACCGGCCATCACACCAGTGACCGGTCCGCCGGCGTCGATCGCCATTGCCGTCGTCACCGACGCCAGTCCCGCCACCGCCCCAACGGACAGGTCGATCTCGCCAGCCGACAGCACATAGGTCATGGCGATCGCCATCACCGCGATCATTGCCGTCTGGCGTACGATGTTGAGCAGGTTGTTGGGGTTGAGGAAGCCTTTGTCGAACAGCGTGACCGCGAAAACGATGAAGATCACGACGAAGCCGATGTAGATGATATTCTGCCGCCAGTTGGTGAGGCCAAGCTTCGCCGCGAGCGAAGACGTCAGTGCGGCAGCCTGGCTAGCGGGCATGTGTTCCTCCCTGGCTCTTGGTCAGAGCATTCTGGATGACGATCTGCAACTTGCGCTCGGCCGCCTGCAACTGCCCGATCGGATCGTCTGCGGGCGCAGACGGATCGTCGAGATCGCCTCGGCTGATGTCGCCCATGACACGGCCTTCCGAGATGACGATGATGCGGTCGCAGGCGGAGAGCATCTCGGACAACTCAGAAGAAATCATGATGATCGCCTTGCCGGCCTTGGCGAGTTCGCGCACCAGGATGATGATCTCCGACTTCGAGCCGATGTCGATGCCGGAAGTCGGCTCATCGAGGACAAGGATTTGCGGCTCGGTCGACAGCCATTTGCCGATGACGACCTTTTGCTGGTTGCCGCCCGAAAGCGTGCGCACCGCGGCGTCGCGCGAAGCGGTCTTGACTCGCAGTCTTGCGATCTGGTCGTCGGTTACGTCGCGTACCTTTTTCCTGGACACAAACATCTTGCTGCTCAGCCGGTCGAGCACGGCGAGCGTCATGTTGGAGGCAACTGAATGCTCGGCGATGACGCCCTGGCGCAAGCGGTCCTCGGGCACCAGCGCCACACCGGCCTCGATGGCATTGCTTGGCCTGGTGATCGCGACCGGTTTGCCGGCGATGCGGATCTCTCCCTCAACGATTGGGTCGATGCCGGCAATGACGCGCGCGATCGACGAACGACCGGAGCCGAGCAGGCCGGCAAGGCCGACAACTTCGCCGCTGTTGACGACGAAGCTTGCATTTTTCGGCTTCAACGCGCCCGAAACATTGTTGAGTTCGAGCAGAGGCGCGCCGACACTGGATTCGCCGCGCACGACGTCTGACAGTCCCCGTGAGCGTTTGCCGACGATGTGCTCGATCATCGCCTCGATTGGCAATTCCGACAGCGGTGCTGTGATCACGTGGCGGCCATCGCGCAGGATGGTGGCGCGGTCGGCGATGCGCGCGATCTCATCCATGCGGTGAGAGACATAGATGATTGCGACGCCCTCCGACCTCAGCTTGCGCAGGAAGGCGAAGAGCCGCTCGACATCGGAGACCGCCAGTGCCGTCGATGGCTCGTCGAGCACCAGCACCTTGGCGTTCTGCGATATCGCCTTGACGATCTCGGTCAATTGCCGCTGGCCGGCGCCGAGATCGCCGACGATGGCCTTCGGATCGACCTCGACCTCGAGCATGGCGAACAGATCCCGGGCGCGCCGCTCGGCGGCGCGATCGTCTATCAGGCCGAACGCGCCCTTGGGTTCGCGGATGAGAAACACGTTCTGCGCCACGGTCAATGTCGGGATCAGGCTCATCTCTTGGAAGATCATGGCGATGCCCGCCCGGCGCGAAGCCTCGGGCGAGATTTCGCTCAACGGCTTGCCGTCGACAAGGATGGTGCCGCTGTCGGGCACATGCACGCCGTTAAGCACTTTGAGGATGGTCGACTTGCCTGCACCGTTGCCGCCGAGCAGGGCATGGATCTCACCCTTCTCCACCTGCAGGTCGACATCGATCAGCGCCTTGACGCCCCCGAAGGATTTGCTGACGCCCTTCATCTCCACCGCATGAACGGGCGTCCCGTCGATCATGGCCGGACCTTCACCCAATGGCCGCTCTCACCGGATTCGATCAAGGCGTCGGCGACCCGCTCCGTCTTGTAGCCGTCTTCGAAGTTCGGCGATGGCTGTTTGCCCGAAGCGATGGCCGAGAAGAAGTCGAAGCACTCGACGATCTTGGTCTCGGAATAACCGATGCCAAGCGCCGGGATTGGCCACAGGCCTGAACCATAGGGATGCGCGGGACCGGAATAGACGGTCCTGAAACCACGCGCGTCGGCAGGATCATCGGCAAACATAACCTGCAATTCGTCGCGCCGTTCGTAGTTGAAGGCAATGGAGCCCTTGGTGCCATGGATCTCGAAAGTGATGAAATTGTTGCGGCCATAGGCATTGCGGGTCGCCTCGAGGGAGCCGATGGCGCCGTCGGCGAATTTGAGCAACGTAACCACCTCATCGTCGACATCGACCTCGGCCCGTTGCGCGCCGGTGTTCCTTTCGGCGGCGCCTAGCCTGTCGAGATTGCCACTCTGGACCGGACGGGTCTTGTTGTAGGTGCGCACCAGCGCGCTGACCTCTGCGATCTCGCCGACAAGGTAGCGGGCAAGATCGACAACATGCGTGCCGATGTCACCGATCGAGCCTGAGCCGGCGATCTTCTTCTGGAAGCGCCAGGAGAGCGGGGAATCCGGATCCGCGGACCAGTCCTGCAGATAGGTGCCGCGGAAATTGAGGATCTTGCCGATGCGGCCCTCCTCTATGTACTGGCGGGCGAGCGCCACCGCAGGCGTGCGCCGGTAGTTGAAGGCCACCATGTGGATGACGCCGGCCTTGTTTACCGCGTCGAGCATGGTCTTTGCTTCGTCACCGCCGCGCGCCAGCGGCTTTTCGCAGATGATGTGCTTGCCCGCTTCTGCCGCGGCGATGGCAATTGCGGCATGGCTGTCGTTCGGCGTGACGATGTCGACAACGTCGATGTCCGGGCGCTTCACCACCGCGCGCCAGTTGCCGGACGATTCCTCGAAACCGTAGCGGCGGCGGCCTTCGTCGGCCAAGGCCTCGGTGACGTCGACCACGACCTTGCGCATGGGAATGGCGGGCGCCGGCCAGAAGAACATCGGCATTGCCGCATAGGCCATGGCATGGGCCTTACCCATGAAACCACCGCCGATCATCGCCACATTGAGCGTTCGGGTCATGCTAGCCTCCAGATTGAGCTGAGAAGGAGCGGCCGGCGGGGAGTGCGCCGGCCGCAGGACCGCTACATGCTGCCCTTGATCTTATCGGTAGCCTCGGCGTGGTAGACGGACTTCCAGCCTTCCAGCAGCGTGTCCTTGGTGACCGGCAGCGCCGGCAGGGCGACGAAAGCCGGCGCCTCCTTGCCGAGCAGGCCATAGCCGGCAAGCTTTGCTTCGGTGACGCCCTGGTCGAACGGCCGCTGGGTGCCCAGCCCCTTCACGAAGCCGCCGCTTGCCATGTTGATGGCGACGTTCTCGCCGAGATCGCAGGTGGTAATGACGAGATCGTCGCGGCCAGCGGTGCGCGCCGCCGAGATCACGCCTTCGGCCGGCACGTCCCACACCGCCCAGATGCCGTTGATGGTCGGATGCGAGGTAAGGATCGCGGACGCCGCCTTGTCGGCATCGCCGGTAAAGTCCGGCCCGCCAATGCCCTGCTCGGCGACGATCTTGATGTCGGGATAGAAGTCGGCGATCGTCTTTTTGAAGCCGTCATAGCGCTGCCTGGTGACGAAGAAATCGGCGGCATGGAAGACGAGGCCGATCTCGCCCTTGCCGCCCAGCGCCTTGGCCATCAGATGCGCGGCCGCGACACCGTTGCCGTAATTGTCGGCGGAGACCACGGAGACGTAATCCTTGCCCGCTGCGAAGCCCGCAGGAACGTTGTCCATGAACACCAGTTTGGCACCTTTGTCTGCGGCAGCCTTGTAGGCCGATGCCGTGGCTGACGGATCGGTCGGGATCGACACGATGATCTTCGGGTTCTGCGCCATCACCGTCTCGAGGTCGGCGACCTGTTTTTCGGGCTTGAAGCCGGCATCGGTCACTGCGATGACCTCAATGCCCATCTTGCCAAACTGGTCCTTGAGGCCGGCTACTTGAGCGCGTGACCAGTCGTTGCCACCATAGTGCATGACGATCGCTGCCGTTGCCTTCATGTCCTTAATCTTGGCTAGCTCCTCAGCCGTCAGTGTGACGGTTGAGGCCGCCGCCGGCGTTTCCCTATTGGGGCCTTTCGACAACACGGTGCCTTGGAGTTTTGCCAGTTCCGAATCCGGATCGGCGAAGGCCAGTGCGGCAGTGTAGAGGCTGCTGGCCAGCAATACCGCCGTGAAAGCCCCGGCTAGTGTCCTGAATCGCGTCATGTGGGTCTCCTCCCTGATGACGGGCGTGATGCCCGTGGTTCAATTCGGCCTTGTGGCCTGTTTCAGATATTTCATGCTGACTTCTGCCCCTTGTTTCGGGTCTGGCCATGCATCAAGCTCGGTGGCGATCCAGCCGGAAAATTCCGTCTCGCGCAGCGCGTCGATGATCGGCGCCATATTGAGGTCGCCGCGGTCGAGTGGCGTGAAGGCGAAGGGTTCGCGCTGCCAGCCCTTGAGATGCACGTAGCTGATACGCTCCCTGAATTCACGGATCTGAGCGGCCGGATCCCCTCCGGCGGCAGCCAGATGCGCAGTGTCGGGGCAGAAATCGATCGCGGTGTGTTTGAATACTTCACGCACTTCGTCCGGACCTTCTACGATCGTCGACAGATGCGGATGATAGTGTGCTCGCAAGCCCGCCCTCCCCGCGATGTCGACCACCTTGTCGAGGGCAGCGCCAAGGCGCTTGAAATCGTCCGACTGCCGGCCCCCGGCGCGCTTTGCGCCGCCACCCACGACCAGATGCTCGGCGCCGAGTTCGGCCGCTGCCGCGGCGGCGCGTTCGATGCGTGCCAGTTCCTCAGCGAGGATGTCGTCGAAGATGAAATTGGCGCCGCAATAACCGGCGACGAGCGCGACGCCGGATTGGTTCAAGGCGGCACGTAGGTCGCTATAGCGCCCTGCGTAGTCCAGAAGATTGCCGTCGAAGAGTTCGGTGCCGGCAAATCCGGCCTCACCTATTTCGCGGATCGCCCGCTCCATGTCACCGAAGGTGCGATAGGTGAGCTGGGTGATCGAGGTGACACCGACGGCATTGCCGCCGAGCGGACCCCAGCAATTGGCATGGTAGGCCAGCTTCACTCGCATGCTTATCTCCTCCCGCAACCTGCCAGGCCGTAAGCCTCGGGTCGCATCAGCAGTGTGTCGGACCGAGCTTGGAAGCGACTTCTCCCCAGCCGCGCCTTGTACTTTTGCGCACTTCTCCAGCGTCGTCAATCATTAAAATGCAAAAGTCGGCAAACTTTTGTTGAAAATCAGCAAAAGTTATTACTTGATCCGTAAATGGGTGCGGGTTACCCATGCCAAATTAGCTAGAGGCAAGCGAACAGGCGCTACAGCGGTATGGACCAGGGCAGCACGGCGGCCGGAGAGATTGCCAAGCCACGGCGGACAGCAGGCCGGCCGCGCGCCAGCGAGTCCGCGCATGGAAGTTTGGCCACTCTTCTCAACCTTGTGCGGACAGGGGCGGCAACTACTCGGCAGGAACTGGAGAGCCAGTCGGAACTTGGGCGCGCCGTCGTTGCCGACCGCTTGGCCACGTTGCTTCGGCTTGGGCTGATCGAGGAAGGCGAGCTCGGGCCGGCAATCGGTGGCCGCGCACCCCGCCATGTTCGTTTCCGGCCGCGTATGGGGATGATCCTCGTTGCGGTTCTGGATCATTCGTCGCTTGCGGTTGGGGTATCCGATCTTTCGGGCGGCCTGCTGGCAGAGCATCATGAGGCCGTGGAACTTGCGGGAGGACCCGAACCGGTGGTCCAACGGTTGGCGACGTTGTTTGCCTGGATGCTTGAGGAGCATGGCAGCGCGGCTGGTATCTGGGGCGTAGGTCTTGCGGTGCCGGGAGCGGTCGAGAAACCGGATGGCCAGCGGCTGTTCGCTCCAGCGCTGACCGCTTTCCAGAACTGGGACGGTTTTCCCTTTGTTGAGCGACTTGCCACCGCCGTTGGCGCACCCGTTTGGGTACGAAGCGGTGTTCAGATGATGACCATGGGCGAGTTGAAATCCGGCAGCGGCATCGGCCTGACGGACATGATTTTCGTCAAGCTTGGACGCTCAATCGGCGCCGGAGTGATATCGGAAGGCGCACTGCACCGAGGCGCACACGGTGCCGCCGGCATGGTAGGCCATACTTTCATCGATGGCGGAACCCTCGAGGGCGCCGCAGGCAGCGATGTGCTGGAACGCGAGGCCCGCTTGGCAGCGGAAAGCGGACGTAGCGCCTACCTCGCCGAGGTTCTGGAGCGAGCAGGCGAAGTCAGCGTCACTGATGCCGGCCATGGTGCGCAACTGGGTGATGCTTTTTGCATCGATCTTCTGGGCCGCTGCGGCCGCGCCGTTGGCGAGGTTCTTGCGCCGCTTGCCAATCTTCTTAACCCGTCGCTGATCGTGCTTGGCGGTAAGGTGGCCGAGACCGGGGATATCCTGCTGGCGGCGGTGCGCGAGGCGGTTTACCGCCAGGCACATCCGGTTGTCACTCGCGACCTGCGCATCCTGCGCTCACAGATGGGCGGATCGGCCGGCCTAGTCGGTGCCGCACAGGTCGTAGCGGAATCACTGTTCGATGCAAGATTCCTTCAGGGCTGGATTACGCTTGGCTCGCCGCGCGAGCATCCCGAATTCAAAGAGTTCCTGGAGCAGGCTACAGTCGAAACCAGCATACGGCCGGCCAGACCTCGGCCGCCGGCAAGGATGCCGGGCTAGCATCTGCCAAATCGACTTAACGCCGCGACAGTGTAGGGAGATCGGGGAATGGCGATTACGGGCCTTGGGCCGCACGGGGAAAGAGCAGTTCCGGCCGATCAGGTCAGAGTATCCGATGGCGATGCCGAGGCGGCGCGCAATCGGCGCTTTTCGGTCGCCGTCGTTCTCCACACCACCGCGAGTGACTGGGCCAAGCAGGAACTAGCCGGAATCGTCACGACGCTCGGCCGCTATGGCGCGGCAGTTGTCGAGGTCGTTGACTGCGACTTCGACATCGACAGGCAGGTATCCGAGTTGCTGCGACTTGCGAGCGAACCGGTCGAGGCGGTGGTTTCCATTCCGATCGGCAGCAGTCGGGCCGCTGATGCTCACCGTGCGATACCGGCGGCTGGAAAGAAGCTGTTGCTGCTAGACAACGCCCCGACCGGCATGCTGCCTGGCAAAGACTATGTCAGCGTCATCTCCACGGACAATTTCGGCCTGGGGCAAATCGGCGCGGAGCTGCTGGCGCCGCATGTGCCACAGGGCGGCAAGATCGGCGTTCTGGCCTATGGCGTGGATTTCTTCGCCACGCACGAGCGCGAGATTGCTTTCCGTAAGTGGATGGCTGCCCACCGGCCGGATCTCTCGCTCGTGCGCGGCAAGTTCGCCGACGTGTCGCAAGCGAAGGCTGCGTCCGCTGGTCTGCTGCAGGCCAATCCCGATCTTTCAGGCCTGTTCGCTGTCTGGGACGTACCGGCGACCGGCGCCGTCGCCGCGATCCGCGATGCGGGAAAAGCGATCCCTGTTACCACCGTCGACCTCGGCAACGATGTCGCGGCCGACCTTGCCGGCGGCGGCCTCATCAAGGGCATTGCCGCGCAGCTGCCTTACGATCAAGGCGTTGCCGCCGGCATCGCCACCGTTCTGGGTTTGCTCGAGCGCCAGCCGCCACCATGGATCGCACTTCCCGGTTTCAGCGTCACCGCGAGCAACGTGGTGGAGGCCTATCAGGTCGTCTGGCGCGCCCCGGCTCCTACCGCCTTACTTAGGGCGCGCAATCCGCGAACGAACATGACTTAGCGACAAGCAAGTGACCGCGGAGATCTGATGGTTAAAGCTCGTGGGCTTAAGGCGCGCGGTTTTCAAAGGCGCGGCGACCAGTGCTCTCGCCTCGCTGGTCACAAAAGAGCATGAGATTTGGCGTTCCCTCTTTAGTCGTGCAATTGCAATTTTCGACGTGATGTTTTCAGGGGCATGCCAATCGCTATCAATCGAAGCCCTTGCCGCCGTGGGGTACTGGGGACACACAAGCCAACCCTTTAGCGGTCGAAGCAACAGCATGCATGCGCCGGTTATAAGAGGCTGGCTTGGAAGTATGTGTATGCAATGGGCGGCTCAAACCGCAAGCGGCCAAAGCTCAATGAACAGCGATCACGGCGGCCAGCGCCGGACTGCAGGGGGAAGGTCTTGGCTTCATGGATGTTGCTAATCTATGGCTTGAACCGACGACTACGAATAGCCATCCGATAGCTGACATTTAGCGCCTCGTGATCCGGTAGGGCATGCCTCGAAACTACAACGGGGCGAGGTTAGCTTCGTTCGCACGTTTTCTGCGAGCGCGAATGTAGCTCGCCAGCAGCCGCGCCCGTCGATCCCTCGCTCCCTGCCGGTGAGGACCCCCCGCCGGGAGCCAGCATCCGGCGAGCCACCAATGCTAACATTGCGGCTAATTAAACGGCGCGATGATCGCCGGCCAAAAGTGACGGTTAGATCAAATGTGAGCTTTTTTCCGTCCGGAATTGCGCAAAAAAACAAAGAGATAATGCTGGCCAACGAGCCGTGTCGGTTTCCTCGGCCATCGAAGTAGCATCAAATGCTAACCACGCAGTTCAAGCAAGGTCCGTATCAGACCCGAAAGCCGAAATTTGGCCGGCGAGGTCGCCTTGCCGCCGGCGCTTCGCTTCGACTGTCGACACCACCCTTGATAGCGAGTTCGGCTGTTCCCGCACCAACTATGTGGTGCTCCAAAGCCGGCAGGCTTTTTTTCCAACAATGGCCGCATAAGGCCGTCAGGGCGTCGGAAGGCGACAATGTCCTCGGAGAATTCCGGATCGTTCCGCTCGGCCAAGCGCACCATCAAGCGCTCCCATCCAATTGGTTCGATGGAACCGGCGTTCTGATCTATGATAGCCGCCGCGAAGCCGTTTGCCACAAGCAACTCGCAGAGATCATCTACACTCGCTCCGCATTCCTTGAGCATTATCGGGGCTATTTCGCAAAGCAGTATGATCTCGTGTTGATGGGTGCTGAGCAGATTCAGGCTGCCGCGAAGAACGTGCCATTCGCTCCCCTGCACGTCGAGCTTGATGACGAGCGGTCGGCAACGGACGCCGGTATAGTCGTCGAGGCGGCGGACCTCTACACTCACGGTGCGACGCCCGGCACGCAACGGTCCCAGCCGGTGATCCCCCAGGTTGTCCGCGCTCAGATTCAGGATATCGACACGACTGCTATCCGACAGCGCCCATTCGTTTACGACGACATTTCCGAGGCCGCTTAGTGCGACGTTCGTGCGCAGTTTCTCAAGGTTCTGCTGCTCCGGCTCGAAACTATGAACTTGCCCTCTCGCGCCAAGTTGGTGGCCGGCGACTACACTGTGCCAGCCAATGTTGGCACCGACATCAATTAAATCCACGTCATTCCGGAGCAACTCAATGAGCAGGGCGGTCGTGGCCTTCTCCCACATGCCGCCGTGAATGATCGACTGAGAGACGTAGATATCTTTCGGACCGTGGGTTTCAAACAGGAACCGAGGGAGTCCACTAAGCGCAATCGAGCGCCGGTTCTGGCTTATAGGCCGATGGAACCTGTCCCTTATCCAGCGCAAAGGTTTCACAATGACCCCTATTCCTTGGTAATCGACGTTACTCCCGTCTTGGCCTTGTCTTAACATCGATTTGCAGGCAGGCACGATGGCCTCCCCGGTGATAAAGACTTGCGCTTCGTGGCCGCACCTAAGCCGATCGAATGGACTTCTGTGACCTGGGGTCTATACGGGCGCTTCTCGGAGCAGCGAGCTCATGGAAGCCAACCTGTCACCCCGGCCGTGTAACAAAGCGTAACAACCCGAACAAAAAGCTAAATCTTTTCAATGCCATAGGCCCAGGATCGCAAGACGCTCTCTCCGCCAGTTCCGAAATGGTCAGGGTTCAAATTCGGATGCGCTGCCTCGAAGGATCGAGGAGGATAGCGGACCACTGGCTCGATCCAAACGCGCCATCTCAGATACAGTGGCTTGGGCCCGACGGTCCTAATCGGGAACCGAACCTATCCACAGGAATATTTTGTTGGTATTTCTGTTGGTAGCAACTGCGGCTGACCCACCTCTAAGCATCTGAAAGTAAAATAGGATTTTCTTTACTTGGATTCCGCCTCTGGGACGCTGACGTCCTTACGACCGTCTCACACGGATTTAGGCCGACCGCGTCACCCTTTCCAGAACCTTGCTTTCCCATGTCGCCGATATTTCGGTGGACTAGCGGGAGTTCTGGCGCGCAGATCCGGAGTATCCCGGCATGCAGGCGTTCCGGCAAAGACAGAGGACGTGTCGGCAGATCCGGTGGTTTGCGTCCGGTTCCTTACCCCGCCATCCAAAAACAATCGTTCCGCTGCCGGCCCGAAACAGACAAATAGCGCTCCCCTGCCGCCATCGAATTTAGGAACAGCGGACCAGGGCACAGTACTGGAAAGCCTCCGATCGCTCGCGATGCACTAATAAGACGATAACTTCTTTAGTTTTTCTGTCCCGCCATTGGGCCGTTCAAAATGGGCGGCGTTTTTGAACGTAAGCGCGCTTTGCGGCGTCGGGTATTTGTCCCAGCGTCTGGTGACCCGTCGCCGTTTGGTTCACAGTGGACCCTCGCGATGATGCATGGACAGCAGGCTTGCCGCATCCCGCGATTGAGATCACACACGCGTCTTTGCGCTTTGTTTCATCAAGATAATCGGCCCACCATCGCATCCTCCGAACCCGCTCTTCCCAGTGCTCTGCTCGGGCGTAGGCGCGACGGACATCGTTGTTTCTCAATATGGGCCAGCTGTCTCTCTATCGCGTCGGGATGCCACTTACCGCGCTCATTTAGCAGAGTTGACGCAGTTGCTCGAAAACCGTGGGCGGTAGCTTCGCCATAACCTTGTTCCCGATGGCTGGACCCATAGCTGCAGCCCGCCGCCGTCGGATAGCTTTTGGAGTTTGGACGCGGGCCGGGCGTTGAGGCGTTTCACGTCGGAGAACTTTTTTGGCGCTTCGATACCAACAGGGTCTCAGATACCAACAAAAATACCAACACCTCGCTCCGTTGGACGAAATTTGCCGGACTGCGATGAAATTCGCCCAAGAGCATCTTTCTTGCCGAAAAGATAAGCAAATTCAGTGATTTGCCGAGACCGAAGCGTAGAAGGTTCGACGAAAGCGAGTGTCGAGAGACGAGGGGATGGTGCCCAGAGGCGGCGTCACGCGCTCACAAGTCTCATAATGGTGTCGATATTGAATTCCAGGCGCTCATTCAGAGCATCCTTCTCCATCAGGTCACGCTCGAAAATAATCGAACCGGTGAATCGGTTTGTCAGATAATAGTATCCGATCGCCGCGATCGTGATGTTCAACTGCACGGGGTCGATCCCGGCACGAAAATCTCCGCTGCTCACGCCCCTTTCGAGTATACCAGAGACCATGGCAACAAATTTTCGGGTCTCCGCCTTGATCAGCTCAGACCTCTTCACATGTTTGGCACGATGGAGATTTTCGCTGTTTACCAAAGTTATAAACTCAGGATTCTTCAAGTAATATTGCCATGTGAACCGAACAAGGCGCTCAAGAGCGTCCTTCGGATCCAAATCATCAAGATTAAGCTTCTGTTCAGCCGTCCGAATGTCGTGGTAAGCATTCTCAATTACGGCCTGGAATAGATTATCCTTACTGCCGAAGTAATGGTAAATCATGCGCTTGTTGGCTTTGGCCTTTGCTGCGATGACATCAACGCGTGCGCCGCCGAGGCCATTCTTGGCGAAATCGCTTTTTGCCGCCACCAAGATGCGAAGCTTGGTTGCTTCGGCATCCCGCAGTCGCCCCTTCCTGACACCATTTTTTGACTTCCCGGACGTGGCGTCCACTTCGGCCGCTCCTTTGGTTACCGATCCCGCGCAGCGACGATGCTGATGTCTGAAAGTCAGTTCAATTGGAGGAGAAGTCAACAGGCCATCGATCGCCCCGCCGCTTGACTCACCCGTTCTAAGGAAGTAACTAGATGGTGCATTAAGCGATCGGAAGAGCGAACTGGATGGTTAGGATTCCCGATTGCTCAATAGTTGCCCGCGCCCCTGCGGGCCGTGCCAACTGGGAGGTAGCATGTCGACTTTCATCAAGGATTTCATCGAACGCGAGACCGTTAACCGGCGCAATTTCCTGCTCGCCACGGCCGCCGGCATGGGAGCGATGGCCGTGCCGTTCGCCTTCGGCGGCGGCGCTGCCGGGGCGGCGATCAGTGACCCGGCAATCGCCTGGTCGTACCGCGACCGCGCCTCGGCTTACTGGAACTCGATCGTTTCGGGCGGCGAGGCATTCGTGGAATCCCTCGGCAAGCCCAAGGATTCCCTCGTCTCGCTGATCAACGAAGGGTCTTCCGAAAAGTCGCTGGCCGACATCAAGGCGTTCCTGGCCAAGACCGGCGGCAAGTGCGCTATCGCCTGCGATGCCAATGACAGCCCGAACGCCCGTCCGGTGGTTGAGGCTGTGCATGATGCCGGCGCCTACATTTCCACGATCTGGAACAAGACCGACGACCTGCACCCGTGGGACGTCGGCGACAATTACGTCTCGCACATGACCTGGTCGGACGAGAAGCCGGCCGAGCAGACGGCGCGGATCCTGTTCGATGCCATGGGCGGCAAGGGTGGCGTCGTGCATCTGGGTGGCATCGCCGCCAACAACCCGGCAATCGAGCGTCTGAACGGCTTGAAGAACGCCTTGAAGGATTTTCCCGATATCGAGCTTCTCGATGCTCAGCCCGCCGACTGGGACACGACCAAGGGCACGGAGCTGATGGCGTCTTTCCTGACGCGCTTCGGCGACAAGATCACCGGCGTGCACTGCGCCAACGACAACATCGCCTATGGCGTGATCGAGGCGCTGCGCGCCGAGGGTATCGAGAATATGCCGATCGTCGCCTATGACGGAAATCCGGAGGCCGTGAAGCTGGTGATGGAGGGCAAGCTCCTTGCGACCGTCTTCACCAATCCGCACTGGGGCGGCGGCATCACGGCGGCGCTCGCCTATTACGCCGCGACCGGCGCCTTCAAGCCTTCGGAGGAACCGAAGGAGCACCGCGAATTCTACGGCCCGACGGTCCTCGTCACCAAAAAGGACGCCGCGGATTTCAAGGCCAAATATCTGGACGCCGTTCCTTCCTACAATTGGAAGGATTTCTGGGGACCGAGCAACGGCCAGATCAAGTACAAGTGATACGAAGCTCGATCGAGCGGCCCTGAAACGGGCCGCTCCCCTACACGGCACGCTTGGACGGGAGGCCGGAGTTGCCACGCATCCTCACGCGGGAGAACGCGATCCGCTGGGCGCCCTTCATGGTGCTTCTCGCGCTCATAGTGCTGTTCACGGCCATAAACCCCTCGTTCCTGTCGCAACGCAACTTCGCGCGCATCGCAATCGCGGCGGCGCCCGCGCTCATGGTGGCGGTCGGCGTGACCTTCATCATCGTGATGGGTTCCATCGACCTCTCCATGGAGGGCGTCGTCTCCCTGACGGCCGTCCTTTTTTGCTTCCTGATGCTGGCGCTCGGCGGAACGCTCGCGTCGGGCGGCTGGATCGCAATCCCGGTCATTCTCGTCGTCGGGGCCGCGATCGGCCTGGTGAACGGTTTCATCCACGTCAAGCTGAAGATACCATCCTTCATGGCGAGCCTCGCGCTCGGATTCGTCGGCACGGGCGCCGCGATCCTGCTGACCGGCGGCGACATCGTCAAATTCAACGATCCGACGTTCCGCGCCCTGCTGACCTGGCGCATCCTCGGCTTTCCGCTGATGGTCTATGTCGCGGGCCTCTGCCTCGTCCTCGCCTGGTTCATCCAGGCCCAGACCCGACTTGGGCGTTACTTTTATGCGGTCGGCGGCGGCGAGGAACTCGCCCATGCCTCGGGCGTGCGGGTGCAACATGTGAGGATGGCCGGCTTCTCGCTTGCTGGCTTCTTTTACGCGATCGCGGCGATCCTGCAGGTGGCGAAGCTCGGCCAGGCCGAATCCGTCACCGGATCCAACTTCATGTTCATGTCCATCACGTCAGTGGTGGTCGGCGGCGTGGCGCTCTGGGGTGGCATCGGCGGCGTATGGAACACGCTCGTCGGCGTCTTGATCGTCGCCGTCATCAACAACGGCATGGTGGTCATTGGCCTGCCCGATTTCCTGCAGGCCGCCGTTCTCGGGCTACTGGTCATCATCGCGGTCATCCTGTCGACGGACCGGCGCGCGGTCGCGTTCGTCAAGTGAGGCTGCAATGTACGAATTGAAGGCCGTTGAAAAGAAGTTTCCGGGCGTCCGCGCACTGAAATCGGTCGACTTCTCCATCAGCCGCGGCGAGATCGTCGGGCTGGTGGGCGAGAATGGCGCGGGCAAATCCACGCTCATGAAGGTGATCTACGGCGCCTACCAGCCCGATGGCGGCGAGATCCTCATCGATGGCAAGCCTGTCCGGTTCAACGGCCCGCGCGACGCCATGGAGCGTGGCATCGGGATGGTGTTTCAGGAGCAATCGCTGATCACCAACCTGTCCGTGATGGAAAACATATTCCTGGGCTGTGAAGACCAGTTCTCACGCCTCGGCGTGGTCAACTGGAAGGCGATGGCCAAAGCCGCCCGGAAGCAGCTTGCAAAGGTCAAGCTCGATATCGATCCTCGCACGATCACCTCAAGCCTTTCCTTCGCGCAGCGCCAGCTTGTGGAACTGGCCAAGGTGCTGACCCTGGAGGAGCGGGTGCAGGGTCATCTGGTCGTCCTGCTCGACGAGCCGACCTCGGTGCTGGCGGAGGAAGAAGTAAAGCTTTTGTTCAAGCTCGTGCGGGAGCTGACGACGCGCGCTTCCTTCATCTTCGTGTCCCATCGCATGGACGAGGTCATGGAGCTCTCCGACCGCATCTACGTGATGAAGGATGGCCAGGTGGTCGACGTCGTCTCGCGCGGCGCGGCGACACCGGAGGCGATCCAGCACAAGATGGTCGGACGCCATGTCGACAAGGAGTATTACCGGGAACAGAAGCAGAGGCCCTACGATCCGGCGAGGCCTCTGGTCGAGCTGTCGGACGTCAGCCTGCCCGGACGGGTCCGCGACATCTCGCTGACGCTTCATGCCGGCGAGGTCTTGTGCCTGGTCGGCACTGAAGGCTCCGGCCGTGAAGCGATCCTTCGAACAATCTACGGCATGCGGACGCCCACCAAGGGCACGCTGAAGATCAAGGGCGAGACCGTCTCCAGGCTTACTGCCCGGGGAGCGGTGGAGCGCGGCGTCGGATATGTGCCGCGCGAGCGCAAGATCGAGGGCATCGTGGCCGGCATGAATGTCTACGAGAACATGACGCTCTCGCAAATGCCGCACTACGCGCGGATGGGCTGGCTCGACGTGGCCGACGAGCGTGCCCTTGCCAGGAAATGGATCGGCAAGCTCGCCATCAAGGCAAGCTCCGAATATGCCGACTGCGGCAACCTTTCCGGCGGCAACCAGCAGAAGGTCGTGCTTGCCAAATGGCGGTCGGGCGGCTCCGACATCATGCTGCTCGATCATCCGACCCGAGGCCTGGACATCGGCGCCAAGGAGGATGTGTACGACATGATCAGGGAGATGTGCGACGACGGGGTCGGCGTTGCCCTGGTCGCCGACACGCTTGAAGAGGCGATCGGCCTCTCCCACACCATCGTCGTGATCAAGGACGGTCAGATCCAGAAGCGCTTCGACTGCGTGCCCGGTTCCAAGCCGACGCTCTACGACCTTCTGCACTACATGATCTGAGGGGCCTCCATGGACATCCAACGCCTCAAGCCGCACTTCCCCTGGATCACCCTCCTGGTCCTGGTCACGATCGTCGGCATCGCCGATCCCAGCTTCCTCAAGCCCGCCAATCTGCTGAGCCTTGCAGGCGATATCGTGCCGCTGTTCATCATGGCGCTGGGACTGACCTTCGCGATCTACATCGGCGGCATCGACCTGTCGGCACAGTCGATGGCGAACATGATCACCGTCGTCGCCTCGGTCTGTCTGGCGCCACTGGGGATCTGGGTGGCGGCGCTGTGCATTCTTGCCGGATTCACGCTGGGAACGCTCTCCGGCTACCTGACCACCCGCATGTACGTGCCATCCTTCATCTCAACGCTGGCCGTCGGCGGCATCTGCTTTTCGGTGGCGCAATGGCTTTCCGGCAACCGCGCCCTGAACATGGACGCCACCCAGCGCAACGAGACGTTCGGCTGGATGATCGGTCGAACCGGCATCGTGCCGCACGAGCTCTTCATCGCCATCGGCCTGCTGGCGATCTGCCTGCTCATAGAACGGCGCACGGTCCTCGGCCGCGCTCTGAAGGCCGTGGGCGCCGGCGAACTGGCCGCGGCCGCATCCGGCCTCAATGTCGCCCGCTATAAAATCCTCGCCTTCGCGATATCCGGAGGGCTGGCCGCCGTGGCCGGGCTGCTGTTCTCCGTCAAGCTGTCCGGCGGCGCGCCGACGATCGCCAACGGCTTCCTGCTGCCGGCCATCGTCGCGGTGCTTGTCGGCGGAACGCCGCTGACGGGCGGCGTCGGCGGTGTGCTCAACACCGCGATCGGCACGCTGATCGTGGCGGTCATCCGCGCCTCGATGCTCTATTTCGGCATCGCGGCGACGCAGCAACAGATGGTTTTCGGCCTGGTGCTGATCGCAGCCATCGCCTTGACCATCGACCGCTCCAAGCTTCGCACGGTGAAGTGACACAAGCCATGGCAACAATGCGCGCCGCCGTCCTGACCGCTCCGCACCGTTTCGATCTGCGCGAGGTCGCCGTTCCGGAAGTGGGCCCCGACGACGCCTTGATCCGCGTCTCGCGGACCGGCATATGCGGCACCGACATCCATATCTTCAACGGGCACTATGCCGCCGACCGGCTGCCGCTGGTGCCTGGCCACGAGTTTGCCGGGACCGTCGCCGAGACGGGTGCGCATGTGAAGCACATCAAGCCCGGCACGACTTGCGTCGCGGACGTCAACATCGGTTGTGGTGAGTGCTATTGGTGCCGCCGCAACGAGATTCTGAACTGCCCGTCTATGACGCAGGTGGGAATCGGACGCGACGGCGCCTTCGCGGAATATGTGTGCGTGCCGGCCAGGCTTGTCATACCGGCTCCGGACAATGTGCCGGCTGAGGTGCTTGCCCTTACCGAGCCGGTCTCCTGCGTGGTGCGCGCCGCGCGCAAGGCACGCACGACCTTCGGCCAATCCGTCGTCATTCTCGGCGCTGGGCCGATCGGTAACCTTCACGTCCAGATGATGCGCCTGTGCGGCGCCGCGCCAATCATCGTCGCCGATCTGTCGGAAGACCGTTGCCGCCTTGCTCTTGAAGCCGGTGCGGATGCAGCCGTCGCCGATCCTGCCCAGCTCAAGGCGGAGGTCCTGAAAAGGACCGGCGGGCGCGGCGCGGATCTCGTGATTGAGAGCGTTGGTTCGCCGCGGCTTTACACGCTCGCATTCGAGCTCATCCGCAAGGGCGGCCATGTCGCTTTCTTCGGCCTTACCGAGCCCAAGGACACGGTGCCGGTCGATATCCTACGCACAATCCTTGAGGAAAACAGTCTCAAGGGCTCCGTCGCCGGCATGGGAGAAGACATGCACGATGCGCTGACACTTTTATCGCACGGCCGCTTTCGGACCGAGGCATTCACGCGCGCGGCCTTTCCTCTCGATCAGATCCAGCGCGTCTTCGAGACTTTGGCCGAACGGCCACAGGATCTGAAGACGCAGATCCTATTCAACTAAGGCAGGCCGGCGCGTCTCGCCGAGACGGCGATTGCGAACGGCCGGCGTACCCGTCGGAACGGAGGCATTCCATGCTTGATTTCACTGACCGCGCGACCCTGCCGGATGCGCCGCGAGAATTCGGTTTCTGGTCGGACGGATCCTGGCGCAAGGGCGGCGCCATGTTCGAACGCCGGTCGCCGGCCCACGGCGTGCCGGTGACGCTTACGCCCAGATGTACGGTCGACGACCTCAACGCGGCCGTCGCCGCGGCGCGCCGTGCATTCGAGGATCGCCGGTGGGCCGGACTGCCGGGGGCCGACCGCGCGGCGGTGCTTCTGAGGACCGCCGATATCCTGCGCCGCCGCCGCGACGAAATCGCCTATTGGGAAGTCCTCGAAAACGGCAAGCCGATCTCCCAGGCGCGCGGCGAGATCGATCACTGCATTGCATGCTTCGAGGTCGGCGCGGGCGCTGGAAGGCTGTTGCACGGCGACAGCTTCAATAGTCTCGGCGATGGCCTTTTCGGCATGGTGCTGCGCGAGCCGGTCGGCGTGGTCGGGCTCATCACGCCCTGGAATTTCCCCTTCCTGATCCTGTGCGAGCGCATTCCCTTCATCCTGGCCAGCGGATGCACTGTTGTCGTCAAGCCTTCGGAGGTCACATCCGCGACCACGCTGCTGCTTGGCGAGATCCTTTCCGAAGCCGGCGCGCCGGACGGTGTCTATAACGTCGTCACCGGCTCGGGGCGAACGATCGGCCAGGCCCTGACGGAGCATCCCGACGTCGACATGCTGTCTTTCACCGGATCGACATCCGTCGGACGCTCATGTGTCCATGCGGCCGCCGATTCCAACTTCAAGAAACTCGGCCTGGAACTCGGCGGCAAGAATCCGATCATCGTGTTCGCGGACAGCGATCTCGAGGATGCGGCAGACGGCGCGGCTTTCGGCATAAGCTTCAACACGGGTCAGTGCTGCGTTTCGTCGAGCCGCGTCATCGTGGAGCGCTCGGTTGCCCGCGAGTTCGAGGAAATCCTCGCCGCCAAGATGGCTAAGATAATCGTCGGCGATCCGCTGCAAACGAAGACGCAGGTCGGCGCCATCACCACAGACGCGCAGAATTCGATCATCTTGAGCTATATCGACAAGGGCAAAGCCGAAGGCGCGATGCTTGTCGCCGGCGGACAGGCCGTGGACCTTGGTGGCGGCCAGTATATCGCGCCGACATTGTTTTCCGGGGTCACGCCCGGAATGTCGATTGCCCGCGACGAAATCTTCGGGCCCGTCCTCTCTTCCTTCCACTTCGACACGATCGAGGAGGCAATCAGTCTTGCGAACGATACCGTCTATGGCCTGGCTGCCAGCGTATGGACCAAGAACATCGACAAGGCGCTGGTGGTGACGCGGCGCGTGCGCGCCGGCCGGTTTTGGGTGAATACGATCATGGCCGGCGGGCCGGAGATGCCGCTCGGCGGGTTCAAGCAATCCGGCTGGGGAAGAGAGGCCGGAATGTACGGAGTGGAAGAGTACACACAGGTCAAGTCCGTCCACATCGAGGTCGGCAAGCGTGCGCACTGGATCAAGTGATGACGACAGGTTTCGACTATGTGATCGTCGGCGCAGGCTCGTCGGGTTGCGTGCTTGCCGCACGCTTGTCCGAGAATCCGGCTGTCAGGGTCTGCGTCATCGAGGCTGGCGGCAAGGACAGCCATCCCTACATCCATATGCCGGTCGGCTTCGCCAAGATGACCACGGGGCCGCTCACCTGGGGACTGGTCACGGCACCGCAGAAGCACGCCGACAATCGTGAAATTCTTTACGCGCAGGCAAAGGTGCTTGGCGGCGGTTCGTCCATCAATGCCGAGGTCTATACGCGCGGGCACCAGACCGATTACGACCGCTGGGCAAACGAGGAAGGCGCGGACGGTTGGGCGTTCAAGGACGTCCAGAAGTACTTTCTGCGTTCGGAGGGCAACTCCATCCTCTCCGGCAGCCTGCACGGCACCGACGGGCCGCTCGGTGTGTCGAACATACCCGACCCGAATATCGCCTCGCGCGCTTTTGTCCAAAGCTGTCAGGAATACGGGCTGCCGTATAATCCCGACTTCAACGGGACAAAACAGGAAGGCGCCGGAATCTATCAGCTCACGACACGGAACAACCGACGTTGCTCGGCGGCCGTGGGCTACCTCAAGCCCGCCCTCGGGCGCTCGAACCTTACGCTGATCACAGGAGCTCTGGTCCATCGCATCGTCTTCAAAGGCAGACGGGCGGTCGGTGTCGAATGCTCGGTTGGCCGCTCGCGCCGGGTCGTCAGCGCCGACAGCGAGGTGCTGGTGACCTCAGGGGCGATCGGCACGCCGAAGCTGATGATGCTGTCAGGCGTCGGCGCTGCCGATCACCTCCGTCACCACGGCATCGAAGCGATCCAGGATCTTCCGGGTGTCGGGCAAAACCTTCATGATCATTTTGGCATCGACATCGTGGCGGAGCTGAAAGGCCACGATTCACTCGACAAGTACAACAGGATGCAATGGATGCTATGGGCCGGCATCCAATACACGCTGTTCAAGAGTGGACCGATAACGTCAAACGTGGTCGAGGGTGGCGCCTTCTGGCATTCCTCAGGGAACCATGCGGGGTCGGTTCCCGATCTGCAGTTCCATTTCCTGGCGGGAGCCGGCGCTGAAGCGGGCGTGCCGTCAGTTCCGAAGGGATCATCCGGGATCACGTTGAACAGCTATACGCTGCGCCCGAAATCGCGTGGGAGTGTGACGCTCCGCTCGCCGGACCCGCGCGACAATCCGATCGTCGACCCCAATTTCCTCGCTGACCCCGACGATCTCAGAATATCGGTCGAAGGCATCAAGATCAGCCGGGAGATATTCAATCAGCCGTCGCTGCGCAAATTAATCAAGGAGCTACGTTTCCCTGACATAAGCGTGCGCTCGCAGTCAGACTATGAAGCCTATGCGCGACGCTACGGTCGTACCTCCTATC
Organism: Mesorhizobium sp.; assembly: GCA_004020875.1. Classification (GTDB taxonomy): domain Bacteria; phylum Pseudomonadota; class Alphaproteobacteria; order Rhizobiales; family Rhizobiaceae; genus Mesorhizobium. The sequence goes on along the minus strand of SAPZ01000013.1, from coordinate 142,031 downwards.
ACCCGACTTGCACCTGTAAGATGGGAAAGGATGCGATGTCGGTGGTCGACCCTCAACTGCGGGTGCATGGGCTCGACGGCATCCGCATATGCGACAGCTCGGTGATGCCGTCGCTGGTCGGATCGAACACCAACGCGGCGACGATCATGATCGGCGAGCATGCGTCGGACCTTATCCGAGGCAACCGCTAGCGTTTGCCGGTCGCCTCGGACCTAATCGCTCTCCCCGTTCGCGCTCTCAGACGTCGAAATCCGGCGCATATGGGATCAGCCGTTTCCCGACAACGCGATAACCGACGGCATTCATGGCGTCAATGCGGCCCATGTCGATACTCGACAAGGTGAAGTCCATCACGTCGAAATTCGAGCGGATGTTGTCCGGCTTGGTGGACATCGTGTTGATCGGCAAACCCTTCTGCAGGATCCAGCGCAGCACGACCTGGGCGGCCGACTTGCCGTATGCCGCGCCGATATCGGCGAAAAGCGGATGCTTGAAGACCTCGCCGCGCGCGACCGAGCAGTAGGATGACAGCGGGATACCTGTTTCACTCGCGGCCGCCAGCAGTTTGCGCTGGTCAAGAAGCGGATGGAATTCCACCTGATTGGTTACCAGCGGCACGCCGCTGATCTGCTTCGCCTGGCGCATCATCGCCGCCGTGTAGTTCGAAACTCCAATGGTGCCGGCGAAACCCCGTTCCTGTGCCTCCTGAAGCAGTTCAAGTGAGAGCTTGATGTCGCCTCCCGGCGTCGGCCAGTGAAGCAACAGAATGTCGACACGATCCAACTTCAAATCCTGCAACGATTGTTCGACGGATCGCATGAACCGCTCTTGCGAGAAATTCTCCACGGTGACCTTTGTCGTGATGCAGAGCTCGTCCCTGGCTATGCCGCTCTCGACCAAGGCCAGGCCGGTGTCGGCTTCATTGCCATAAGCCTGAGCCGTGTCGAATGCGCGGTAACCCGCATCGATCGCTGCCGCGATCGCGGAGCGCAACGTATCCCCCTTCAGAGGGAAAGTTCCAAACATCCGCTGGTTCGTCTTCTGGAACATGATGTTCATCGAAATCCTCCCACTCGTTGCCGTCGGCGCGGAGCTTGCCTTGCAAGCCGCAGGCGGCTATATCACGTTTATAACTATCTAGTTACTTATTGCCAAGCCTTATGGAGAGGAAGCGTGAGCAAGGTCAGGTCCGCGGCGGAGGCCGTCGCTCAGATTCGCGACGCAGCGGTGGTAGCGGTCAATTCGTCGTCCGGCCTGCTTTGCCCGGACGCCGTGCTTGAAGCCCTTGGCAAACGCTTCGCGGCCGAAGGGGCGCCGCGCAACATCACCACCATCCATCCGATTGCCGCCGGCGACATGTTCGGCACCAAGGGGGTCGACCACATCGCCCTGCCGGGCCTGATCAGCCGCATCATCGGCGGCTCATATCCCTCAGGACCCACCAATGCCGAGCCGCCGCTGATCTGGCAGCGTATCGTGGCCGAAGATGTGGCGGCTTGGAACTTCCCCTCCGGAATCGTGTTCGACATGCTGCGCGAGGGCGCGGCGCAGCGTCCGGGCGTGTTGACCAAGGTCGGCATGGACACATTTGTCGATCCGATACTCGAGGGCGGAGCCATGAACGCTTCGGCCCGGAAGGCGCCGATCGTGCGGCGCGTCGAATTCAACGGCGAGACCTGGCTCCACTTCCCTCCCCTTAGGCCGGATGTGGCGATCATCCGCGCGACCACGGCGGACGAGAAGGGAAACCTCACCTTCGAGCAGGAAGGCGCGACGCTCGGCGCGATGGAAATGGCGCTTGCGGCGCGCAACTGCGGCGGCATCGTCATTGCCCAGGTCAAGCGCGTCGCGGCTCAGGGCACGCTGCGGCCGCATGATGTGCATGTGCCTGGTATCCTGGTGGATTTCATCGTCGAGGCGCCGGATCAGCTGCAGACCACGGCGACGGCTTATGACCCGGCGATATCGGGAGAACTGTTCCGGCCGCTGCACACGTTCCGCACCCCGGAATACAATGTCTCCAAGGTCATCGCGCGCCGCGTCGCGCAGGAGCTTCGAGCGGGCTGGGCGGTCAATATCGGCTTCGGCATCTCGGCCAACGTGCCGCGCATCCTGATCGAAGAGGGCCTGTACGGCGCCGTCACCTGGGTGATCGAGCAGGGTCCGGTGGGCGGCGTGCCATTGCTCGATTTCAAGTTCGGCTGCGCCTCCAACGCAGAGGCCTTCGTCGCCTCCCCGCACCTTTTCACCTACTTCCAGGCCGGGGGCTTCGACTGCTCCTTGCTGTCATTCCTCGAAATCGGCTCCGACGGATCCGTCAACGTCTCGCGTCTTTCCTCGACGCCGCATCGCACCGCCGGCGCCGGCGGCTTCGTGGACATAACCTCGCGAGCGCGCAAGATTGTGTTCTCCGGCAACTTCAACGCCGGCGCGAAGATGCGGCTGGAGAACGGCAAGCTGGTCATCGACAAGGAAGGCAAGGTCGCCAAGATCGTTCCGAAGGTGGACCAGGTCAGCTTCTCAGGCGCGCGCGCCGTCAGCCAGGGCCAGGACGTCACCTATGTGACGGAAAGATGCGTCATCCGCCTGGCGGCCGACGGCCTGGTCGTCACCGAAATAGCTCCCGGGCTCGACCTCGAACGCGATGTCCTGCGGCAGGCGGCGTCTCCTCTGGCGGTCTCGCCGGGACTGAAGCAGATGGACGAGGCACTGTTCCTCGACCAACCGATAGGGTTGCGGCTGTGAGCGATCCCCGCCTCGACCTCAGCTTCGACGGGCCGGTGGCGCGAATGACGATCCGCCGGCCTGAGAAGCTCAACGCGCTCGATGCCGCGATGGTCGATGCGCTCGTTCCGCTGTGCAGGGCGGTGGAGCGTTCCGCGGCCAAGGTGCTGATCCTGACCGGCGAGGGCGAGAAGTCATTCTGCGCGGGCGGGGACGTGGCCGCCTGGAGCGCGCTCGACCCGGCGGAGTTCGCGCGCCACTGGATCCGCGACGGCCATGCCGGCTTCGACGCTCTCGCCAGGCTCTCGCAACCGGTCATTGCCGTCCTCAACGGCCACTGCCTTGGCGGAGGCCTGGAGCTTGCGGCCTGCGCCGACTATCGGATCGCCGAGAGCCACGCCCGCATCGGTCTGCCTGAAACCGGCCTTGGGATCATACCGGGCTGGTCGGGCACCCAGCGCACGGCTCGCCGTTTCGGCACCCAGTTGATCCGCCGCATGTCGCTCTTCGGCGAGGTCTATTCCGCCGAAGAGGCCTTGAGATTGTCGCTCGTCGACAAGGTCGTCGGCAAGGGTGGCGGCCTCGCGGCGGCCGAGGAACTTGCAGCTATCGTTGCAAGCCGGTCCGCCACCGCCACGGAGCTCGCCAAGATGCTCCTCAACGCTGCCGAAGGCGAGGAACGGGAGCGTGTCCTGGATGCGTTTGCCGGACGGATCGCCGCTGGCAGCGATGACCTTCGGGCGGGCCTGGCTGCCTTCCGGGAAAAGGGCCGCCGATCGGGGGATTGACCCCGGGCCCGATCTGAAGACGCTATAAGTCTGTTTCACAGGGTGGTGGCTGACCGCTAAACAGTCCCTCGAACCTGGGATCCCCGCAGGGCTGCGAGCCGTGCCCGGTTATCCAGCCTCTGTCTTCAACAAACGGAGCGGAAGCGCTCCACGCAAATATCCAGCACGTCCCGGGGGTCACGCTTCCACCAGTTCCGCGCCGAGAACACCTCCACCTCGCACGATCCGTCATAGGCGGCCGCTTCCACCGCCGCGCGGATCGCCTTCAGGTCGGCCACGCCGTCTCCCATCATGCCGCGGTCGAGCAGCACGTCGCCTGTCTGCGCCAGCCAATCGCAAAGGTGATAGCCGAAAATGCGTTTCGGCCCGGCCCGCAGCAGTTCGCCGGCCAGCCTGCAATCCCACCAGACGTGGTAGACGTCTACCGCGACGCCAACATTGGGCGCATCAATGGCAAGGCAAAGATCGACCGCGTCGCGCATCGTCACCAGGCAGGACCGATCGCCGCCGTAAACCGGGTGCAACGGCTCGATAGCCAGGCGAACGTTGCTGGTCGCCGCGTAGGGCGCCGCTTCGGCGACACGATCCGCAACCAGCTTGAGGCTTTCGCCGATGCCTTTCGTCCCCGGCTCCACCCCACCGGCGACGACGGTCAGGACAGGCGCGCCAAGACCGGCAGCCATGTCGATTGCGCCACGGAAATCGTCCATGATCGCCGCGCGGCCAGGCAGCGCCAACGGGCCGGTGAGATAAGGCGCGCGGCACAGGCCGACGACACTCAGGCCGGCCGCGCGAACCCGCTCGCCTATCTCGACGGCGCGGCCGCCGATTTCACGGCGCCAGAAGACTATGCCACCCAGCCCACGTTCGGCACAGGCCTCGATCACACGCTCGATGGGCCAGCCTGCGCCGTGCCCGTCCAGATTATGGCCGAGCGTCGCTGTGTTCAGCGCCAGTGCGGAATGATCCTTCGCAAAATCGCGCATAGTGCTGATCAGAGACCGTAAAGGGCAAGCAACTTGCGCATGCGCGCGGCGGCCAGTTCGGGATCCGCCAGGAGGCCGCAGCTATCGGCCAACTTGAATACCTCCACGAAATAGGGCAGCGGCCGCATCGACTGAGCGCCTCCCAGCATGATGAAATGATCCTGGAACCCGTTCAGCCAGGCAAGGAACACGACCCCGGTCTTGTAGTATTGCGTGGGCGCTCGAAAGATCAGGCGCGCGAGCGGAACGGTCGGATCCAGCGTGGCGTGGAAGCCTTGGGTATCGCCTCGGCCGAGCCGATCGATGGCGTAGGCGGCGGCCGGCGCCAGAGGATCGAAGATACCAAGAAGGGCATGCGAGAAACCCTGCTCGTCACCCGCGATCAGCTCCGGATAATTGAAGTCGTCGCCGGTATACATCTTCACGCCGGCGGGCAGACGGCGGCGCATCGCGATTTCCTTCTCCTTGTCGAGAAGCGAGATCTTGATGCCGTCGACCCTGGCGGTGTTGTTTCCGATAATCGCCAAGACCGTCTCGAGCGCGTCCTCGAAGCGGCCGGCACCCCAATAACCCGTGAGGGCTGGATCGAACATCTCGCCCAGCCAGTGCAGGATCACCGGCCTGTCGCAGCGCGCGAGCACGTCGCCATAGATCGAAACATAATCGAGGGGCGATCGCGCCACGACCGCCAACGCCCGGCTGGCCATGACGATCAATCTGCCGCCGACCTGCTGGATGGCCTCGATCTGCTCGAAATAGGCTCGGCGGACATCGTCGAGCGAACGTGCATCGGCCGGTCCGAGCTGATCGGTGCCGGCGCCGTTGAAGACGAGCGTTTCGGGCAGCTCGCTCCTGGTCCTGCGGATGAGCTCCAAGGCCGAAGGCCAGTCGAGGCCCATGCCACGCTGCGCGGTGTCCATCGCCTCGGCGATGCCGAGGCCGAGGCCGTGAAGATGGCGCCTGAATGCCATCGTGGCCTTCCAGTCGATGGCGGCGGGGCCGCCGGGATCGCTGACGCTGAAAGGATCGGCCACAACATGGGCCGCCGACAGCACGGTACGTGGCGCATCGAGGGACAATCGCGCGGCCGGTATTGTCTTGCCCTGAAGACGGTAGTCGGAAAGTCTGCCCGTGCTATCCGGCAGCTGGATGATCATGGCGTTCTCCCTGACGCTGCGCCGCGGTCAGAACCGCGGCACCAGCATGCCCGCATCGACGGCAATGACATGGCCGGTCGTATAGGGCAGCTCGCCCGTGGCGAGCGTCGCCATGACGCGACCGACATCTTCCGGCTTGCCGAGGCGGCGGATCAGTGTCAGCCCTTCCTCGTCGATGCGGCGCTGGTAAGTCTCGCTGACCGCCTTGGTCATGGCCGTTTCGATCAGGCCAGGCCTGATGTCGTAGACGGCGATGTTCTCGCGGCCGAGGCGGACGGCGAAGACCTGGCTGACCATCGCGGATCCGGCCTTGGACACGCAATATTCGGCGCGCGGCTCCGCCACCGCCGTGGCATTTGAGGAAGAGACGTTGATCAGGCTGTAGAAGCGGCCGTCATCGCGCTCGCGGGCAAGCAGCCGCCTGGCCCAACGCTGCGACAGGAAGAACTGGGCCTTCGTGTTGATTGCCTGGCAGCGGTCATAGCTCTCCTCCGTGACGTCGAGCGGGTCGCCGCGCGAGATGACCGACACGCCGGCATTGTTGATCAGCGTCGACAGGGGACCGATTGCGGCCTCGGCGGCTTCGAGCATGCTTTCGTGGCCGCCCAGATCTGCGACGTCGCCCGCGACACGCGCGACCGGAACGCCGAGCGCAGCGACTGCGGCTTCGGCGGATTTCAATTCCTCGTCATCGGCCGGACCGTTGAGCGCCACGCCGAACCCGCGCCGCGCGAGCTCCAATGCAGCCGCCAGCCCGATCCCGCGGCTCGATCCCGTGACGAAGGCCGCATGACGCGATCCGGCACTCACGCCCGGGCTCCATGCTTGAGGAGCTCGCGGGCGATGATCATGCGCTGGATCTGGTTGGTGCCTTCATAGATCTGCGTGATCTTGGCATCCCGATAGAGCCGCTCGACCTCGAAGCCGCGTATGTAGCCGGAGCCGCCGAAGACCTGCACGGCATCGGCGGTGCGTGCCACGGCCATGTCTCCCGCGAAACATTTGGCGATCGAGCAGGCCTTGGTCGCATTCTCCCCCGCGTCGATCTTCTCGGCGGCGCTGCGCACGAGCAGACGGGCCGCCTCGATGTCCTTCGCCATGTCGGCAAGCAGCCACTGCACGCCCTGGAAGTCGGCAATCGGCTTGCCGAACTGACGCCGCTGCTGCGCATAGTCGACCGCCGCCTCGAGCCCGGCCTGCGCAATGCCGACGGCCAGCGAGGCGATGCCGACACGCCCCTTGTCGAGTACGCTCATCATCATGTGGAAACCGCGACCTTGTTCGCCCAGCAGCGCTTCGGGACCCAGGACGACATCGTTGAAATTGAGCGCGCCGACCTGGCTGGCCCGCTGCCCCATCTTATGTTCCTTCGGCCCGCGCTCTATTCCCTTGGCGTGCAGGTCGACGATGAAGATCGACATGCCGCGATGGCCTGCATCCTTGTCGGTGCGCGCCAGCACGAAACCGACGTCGGCGACCGGCGCGTTGTGGATCCAGATCTTGCCGCCGTTCAGCCGCCATCCATCCCCGTCGCGCGTCGCGGTGGTGCGTATCCCGGAAACGTCGGTGCCCGCTTCAGGCTCGGTGATACAGTAGGCAGCCTTCTTGTCGGCGCGCATGACCGGACCCAACCACTGTTGCCGCTGCAGCTCGCTGCCATGTTGAACAAGCAAGGTGCTGATCAGCTCGACGAGGCCGCATTGATCGGCGACGGACGCATAGCCGCGCGACAGTTCTTCCATCACCAGCGCATAGGTAAGCGTGTCGAAGCCGGGGCCGCCCATGGCCTCCGGAACGCCGATACCGAAGAGACCGAGCTCGCCCATCTGCTCATATATCTCGCCGGGAAAGCGCTCATCCCGGTCGAGTGCCTCGGCAACCGGACGAATGACGTCCTCGGCAAATTGGCGCGCCATCTCGCGCACCTGCTGCTGCGTTTCGCTCAGCGGCACGGCCGATCTCCCCTATGTAACTATCTAGTTACTCCTACGCTGGAATCGTCGCCGGCGTCAAGCGGTGGACTTCGGTTCGGGATGCGTTGCCATTACAAGCGCTTGCGGCGCCGGCCGAACTTAACTAGAAATAACCAGATGGTTACTAAGAGAGGATATCATGAAGCCGTCTGATAAGCGCGTATTCGGCCGATCCGGCCTCAACGTAACGGCCTTCGCGTTCGGAACCGCTCCTATCGGCAATTTCCTTCAGCCCATAGACGAGCAGACCGCGGATGCCATGGTTCAGACCGCCTGGGACGCCGGCATACGTTTCTACGACACGGCGCCGATGTACGGCCACGGCCTTTCGGAACTGCGGGCCGGGCATTCGCTGCGCTGGAAGAAGCGCGACGAGTTCGTCCTCGCCAGCAAGGTGGGCCGGGTGCTGAAGCCCGCGAAACGCTCCGAGATCGACTTCGCGCCGTGGTCGAACGCCGCCCCGAACACCATGAATTTCGACTACTCCTACGACGGCACCATGCGGTCGTTCGAGGATTCGCTGCAGCGCCTGGCGCTCGAACATATCGACATGCTGTTCATCCATGACATCGATCGGTTCACCCGTGGAGACGAGCAGCCGGAGGTCTTCCGGCAGGCGATGGATGGCTGCTGGCGGGCATTGGAGAAACTGCGCTCCGAAGGCCTCGTGAAGGCGATCGGCGTCGGGGTCAACGAATGGCAGGTTTGCCACGAGGCACTGAAGCAGCGCGACTTAGACTGCTTTCTGCTGGCGGGCCGCTATACGCTGCTCGAACAGGAAGCCCTCAACGAGTTCCTGCCGCTTTGCGTCGAGCGCGGCGCGGCGGTGCTGGTCGGCGGGGGCTTCAATTCCGGCATCCTGGCCACCGGCGCCGTTCCCGGCGCAAAGTATAACTATTCGCCGGCGCCAAAACCGATCATGGAGAAAGTGGCGAAGATCGAGGAGGTCTGCCGCGCGCATGGCGTGCCGCTGCCGGCCGCCGCCTTGCAGTTCGTGGTGGCGCATCCGGCCATCCCGTCCTTCTGCGCCGGCACCCGTACCGTCCAGCAACTCGAGCAGAACCTGGCCTGGTTCAGTTACCCGATCCCCGGCGAGTTCTGGCAGGACCTGAAGAAGAACGGGCTGCTGCGGGAAGACGCTCCGGTCCCGGCATGAGCGCCGACATGCGAGGGAGATCGCCGAAAAGTGAGCGACGACAATGGCTATCACTACAATCGTTTCCGCGACCGCATGAAGATGCGCCTTACGTTAGTGTTGGGTCGGAGCGAGATTCACTTCGCCAGCGAAATGACAGGCGGCAATATGATCCGGTCCCATTACCTTTGCTGGTGGGGACGTCTCACAAATTGCCTGGGCGGTGGGACATCGAGTGCGGAACCGGCAGCCCGTTGGTGGATTGACAGGGCTTGGCACGTCGCCGTTGAGCAGGACGCGCTGACGCGCCCGCTCCTGCCTCGGATCGGTATCCGGTATCGCGCTCAGAAGCGCCTGGGTATAAGGATGAGACGGCGTGCCGTAGAGTGCGCCGCTCTCGCCGATTTCCATCAACCGTCCGAGGTACATCACGTAGACGCGCTGGGCTGCCTGGCGCACTACCGCTAGATCATGCGCGATCAATAGGCAGGCCATACCCATTTCGTCGCGCAATTGCAGGAACAAGTTCATGATCTGGGCGCGGATGGAAACGTCGAGAGAACTGACCGGCTCGTCGCAGATCAGCACCTTTGGGTTGGCCGCCAATGCCCGGGCGATACAGACGCGCTGGCGCTGGCCACCTGACATCTCGCGCGAATAGCGATCCATGATCTGGGTCGGCAGACCGACGGCGGCGAGCAGTTCTTCGGTGCGCTTCCGCCGCGCCTTGGCATTCTTTTCACCATTGATCACCAGCGCTTCGTCGATCGCCTGGCCAATCGTCTGTCGCGTGCTGAGAGAGGAATAGGGGTCCTGGAAGATGTACTGAATCTGGCGTCTCGACTCTGCGAGACGACGACCGCGCAGCGATAGGAGATCCTCGCCACGAAAGATGATCTTGCCGGAGGTGGGACGCTCCAGGCCTACTATTGTCCGTCCCAGGGTCGACTTGCCGCAGCCGGATTCGCCGACAAGGCCGACGATCTCGCCTTCACCAATTGAGACAGTCACGCCATCGCAAGCCTTAACCTCCGCACCGGTGCGGCGATCGCGAAAATGCGTCTTCAAATCCACAATATTGATCAGACCGCCAGACATCATGCCAACTCCAAGGCCAGCTTGTTCATGACCACGGGGCAGGCGGCCAGATGCTCGGGACCATCTCCCGGAGCATGCACCAAAGGCGGACGCCCGCGCTCGCAACCAGGGATCGCGTGGCTGCAGCGAGGCGTGAAGGCGCAGCCATCGATTCGGCGCGAAAGATCAGGCGGCGATCCCGGCAAGCCGGAGAACCGGCTGCCGATCGGTGCCTTCAGCGTCGGAACTGAATTGAGCAGGCCCAGCGTGTAGGGGTGGACCGAGCGAGTCAGCACGTCGTCCACCGAGCCAATCTCCGCCAACCGGCCCGCATACATGACTGCCACCTTGCTCGCCAAGCCGGACACGACCCCGATGTCATGGGTGATGATAACAATGGCCATCTTCAGGCGGCGCTGAAGATCCTTAAGAAGGCTGATGATCTGCGCCTGAACCGTAACGTCGAGCGCGGTGGTTGGCTCATCCGCGATCAGTAGCCGCGGCTCGCCTGCGATGCTGATCGCAATACCGACGCGCTGCCTTTGTCCGCCCGAAAGTTCATGTGGATATTGCTGTAGTCTGCTCAAAGGGTCAGGAAGCCCAACGAGCGAAAGCAGTTCCCCTGCGCGCTGCTCGGCGGCGCGAGGTGTCAGCTTCAAGTGCTCTTCGGCCACTTCAGCGATCTGCCGACCGATTTTCCGAACTGGATTGAGCGCACTTAGGGGGTCCTGGAATATCACCCCGATGCCGCCGCCCCGAACCGCGCGGAGCTTGTATTCGCCCGATGTAAGCAGATCCTGACCTTCGAATTTGACCGAACCTTCAAGATCGGAATCAACGCCGGCGGGCAGAAGACCGAGAGGAGCCAGGTTGAGGATGGTCTTGCCACTGCCGCTCTCGCCGACGATGGCCAGAACCTCGCCCCTGTTGACCGTGTAGGACACCCTGTCGACCGGCCGAACACTCGTTTTCGGCGTATGCAGTGTAACGGTCAGGTTGCGGACATCGAGGATGGGGCTCGCGGAGCCGACTGTCTGGATCATGCCGCAATTTCCTTCAGGAACTCTCGACGACGCTGGAAGAGGCGCCGCTTGCTCATGGGGCGTGGATTCTTCGCCAGGGCGATCGCCTCCCCGAGGAGATTAAAACCGATGACCATGACGGTCAGCGACAGGCCAGGAAGGATGACCAGTCGCGGCGCTTCCTCAAGATAGGGCAGAGCGGCGACAAGCATTTGTCCCCATTCCGCCTGAGGCGGCTGAACGCCCAGGCCGAGGAAGCTGAGATTGGCGATGTTAAGCGCTAAGACACCTGCGTCGGCGCTGGCGTAAATCAAGACCGATCCAAGAGCCGCGGGCGTGAGGTGCTTGACGATGATGCGGGTTCGGCTGGCGCCGAGGACGCGCAGGCTCTCGATGTAGGGTTGATTAACGGCAGCGGCGACGACTCCGCGCGTCAAACGCGCATAGATGGGAACCCATGCGATAGCAAGCGCGATGATCATGTTCCAGAAGTCGGGTCCGAATACGCCGACGATCGCCAATGCAACGACCAGGCTTGGCACGCTGAGACCGAAATCGATGATCCGCATGAGAATTTCATCGATCCAGCCGCCAAAATATCCGGAGATCGTACCAATCAGCATGCCCACTGTACCGGCCATCAGCAGGACGAGGGTCACGCCGAAGAGCGTAGTGCGGGCACCTGCTATCAGGCGGCTCAAGGTATCGCGCCCGAGATTGTCCGTTCCAAACCAGTGCTCGGCACCGAACGTCTGGCTTGCCTTCAGCAGGTTCTGGGCATTCGGATCGTATGGGCTGAGATACTTGCCGAACACAGCGATGAAGATGAAGAAGCCGATCAGGAGACAGATCGGCAGACCGACGGCTTTGTAGAGATCCTTGATCGCTTTCACGTCAGCCTCGCATTGCTCGGCGCTGCAGGGGGTCGACCACCATCACCAGCAGGTCGACGACGAGATTTACGATGATGAAAAGTACTGAAAACAGCAGCAGGCAGGATTGGAGCACCGGCAGGTCGCGGAAGCGCGCGGCATCGACGAAATACGCGCCGATGCCCTGCCACGCAAAGATTGGCTCGATGACGATTGCCGACTGGATCATGAATGCCAGGTTCATGCCGAAGGCGGTCAGAACGACTGGAACAATGTTGGGAAGAGCATCCCGGAACAGAATTCGTCGTCGCCCGAAACCTTTGCTCATCGCTGTTATGACGAAGGGCCTGCTCATGGTCTCCTCGAGAGACACACGTGCCACGCGGCTGAGCAACGCACCCGGCACCAGGCCGATGGCTATGCTCGGAAGGATCCAGGAGCTGGGGCCGCGGAAGCCGAACGTTGGCAAGAGATTCATCATCACGCCAAACGCGTAGATGAGCATGGCCGCGAGAAAAAATTTTGGAATCGAGATATTCACGACGGCGAGCATGCGAATGAACCTGTCGATCACTCCGCCTGGCCACATGGCGCCGCAGAAGCTGAGAACGAGGCCGACAACCAGCATCACGATACCACCACCTGCGATCATCACGAGCGTCGGCTCAAGCCGCTTTTCGATGGCCTTTGACACTTCTTCGCCGGTGCGAAGCGATTTGCCCAAATCCCCATGCATGACATCGGCAACCCAATAACCGTAGCGATACAGAAGAGGATCGTGCAGCCTGTATTCCTCTGCGACTTTGTCGACAACGGCTTGCGAGACGAAGCCGCCACGCAACTCCGCAATCAAAGCGGCCACATTGCCGGGGAATGCAGCAACCAGGATGAAGGAAAAGACAGAAGCAATGACTACGAGAACGAGCGCCGACATGGCGCGGTTCAAGGCTATCCTCAACATGGATGGCTCCCTTTGGCACTCGCGCTGAAAAGGTTGCGCTCCGCCAGGTTGATGTCGAAGCGCGTGGCCGCGCTACAGTGAAATTCCTTTGATGGGCATCTCGTACTCCGTTGCGGGAACAACGAATGTCTTTACCCTGTCCCCATGTGCCCAGATGCGCTGGGCGTGATAGAGCGGCGCAATGGCCCAGTTGTCGTGCAGCCATGTTGCAACCGCCTGAAATGCTTCGGGTCTCTCTGCTTCGGGAGCGGAGAGAGCCCTCATAATCAGGGGATCGACAGCGGGATCCTCCCAGAGCTTGCCGTCAGTTCCTGGCTCGACCGAGGACAAGATCATCAGCCCGAGCGTATTGTAGGGATCGTATGGCGCACCGTTGGTGATGAACAGGGAGATATCGTACTTGAACTGCGGGATATCGCCATGGCGCGCGGCATGGTCGACGTTCCGGAGGGTCAGTCCTATACCTGCCTCCGAGAACTCGGCCTGCAACACTTCGCCGAGCGCCCGAGAATTTGCGACCGCATCCTCCGAGATGACGAGTTCGACATTCAATGGCTTGCCGTCCTTCGAACGGGTGCCTTCGCCAACCCATCCTGCCTCGTCGAGCAGCTTCTTGGCTCGCTCCACATCACGCTTGGGGACGTCGAAGCGCTTGCCGGAATAGGCGATGACGTCCGGATAGAGATTCATCGTCGGGGTGGCGTAGCCCTTCATCAAGGCGGTGCAAATGGCTTCGCGATCAATGAGCAGGTTGAACGCCTCGCGGACCTTGATATCCTTGAAAAGTTCGCGGCGCGGGTTGAACCCGAGGATCATCGTGTCTGTTCCGGTATCCGTTGCGATAGTGATGCCGCCCGACTTCAGTGTAGTCGCGTCCTGAGGGCTGACTGCCGCAATGAACGCGCCACCGGCGGCATCGATATCGCCGGCGAGCAGTGCCGACATCCGACTGCGTGCATCCGGGATTACGACGAGCGACACCTTGTCAAGCGTCGGTTTGGCACCCCAGTACTTGTCATTGGGAACGAGATCGGTTCCTTCCGGGGTATCGCTGTCGACCTTCCAGGCGCCGGTGCCGATCGGGCTTTTGTAGGAACCGTCGGCCTCAACCGCCCTCGGGCTCAAGAAGCGAACGGGCCGAACATAGGAGAACTCGATTAGCGCGGTCGGGGTCACTTGCTTGAAATGAATTGCAACCGTCATCGGGTCGATAACTTCGATCTTATCGAGGTTGGCGGAGACTTGAAGCCAGTTATAATCGGCCTTAGGCATCCATCGATCGAGATTCCACTTCATCGCTTCGGCGTTCCAAGGCTCACCATCGGTGAAGACGACGTTCGGGCGGAGTTTGAACGTGTAGACTTTGTGGTCTTCCGAGATGGTCCAGGATTCGGCTAGGCCAGGCTCAATCTTGCCACCGCGCGTATATTGCACCAAGGGATCGAAGATCATGTCCTGGATAGCGAAGATACCGACATAACGCTGTGGATCGAGATTGCCTGCCGGCCTCGCCAAAGGCAGACGCAACGTTTTTGGACCGTCCATTGCGAAGGCTGGAGAGCCACCCAAGCCCATCGCCAACAGACCACTAAGTGTTGTCGTACCGATCAGCACTGTTCGACGCGAAATATTCATAACCGCCAGACTCCCATTTCGTGATTGGCTTTGGTGAATGCCGTGCTTTCTGTTCCCGAATTCTTCTCCGGGTCACGACGCCAGAGATTTTTTGTTATGTGTATCGACATTACGGCCGGTGCTCAGCGGGTCAAATGCCTTGTTCCATTGAGTTTATAACGCGAGGTAATGAGGCGATTGTGGCGCCAGAATGCATGTTAAGACGCCGCTGACCTGCAATGATGCGCGCTGCCATCGGTGCCAATGCCGGCCTCGTATGACTCTCAGAGTTGGCGGTCATAACTTTTCAGCCGTCGCTTCCCATTCAATGGAATTTGCGAAGCGGGAATTCGCCATCTAGCTTCCCGCCATGACGCAGCAAAACAAGCCCGCATCCTCCCATTTTCCCCTGTACCGCCTGCTCAGCGACGCGCCTGGGGGGATCGTCGTGGATCTCGACGGCGAGCAACTTGCCGCGCATTCTCACGAGACGGTGGCGAGCCTCATGCTCCGCCAAATCGATCCTGGCCAATTCCGCCGATCGGCGGTGTCTGGCGAGCCACGCGCCCCGCTTTGCATGATGGGGGTGTGCTTCGAATGCCTTGTCGAGATCGACGGGCAGAGGAACGAGCAAGCATGCCTCGTGCGCGTGCGCAGCGGCATGACCATCCGCCGCCAATTCCCCCGTGGAGAACGGCAATGAGTGCCCCAGACCTCCTGATTGTCGGCGGCGGCGCGGCCGGACTATCTGCGGCGATCATCGCACGCGAGTTGGGCTTGTCGGTCGAGTTGCTGGACGAGCGCCCTGCCTTTGGCGGGAATTATTTTGCCGGCGCGGGAAATCCATCGGCTGGCAGGCTCGGCGAAGGCTATGCGCAAGGAGCGGACCTGTTGCGCAAGGCGAACGGGCCGCGCATGCACAACGGAGCCTTTGCCTGGCGGATCGAACCGGACGGCAAGACCTATTTCATCGACCCGGCCAGTAAGGTCGGTCGGATATCGCCACGCCGTCTGCTGATCGCCACCGGTGCCCAGGAGCGTCCGGTGCCGATCCCCGGC
Organism: Mesorhizobium sp.; assembly: GCA_004020875.1. Lineage (GTDB taxonomy): Bacteria > Pseudomonadota > Alphaproteobacteria > Rhizobiales > Rhizobiaceae > Mesorhizobium. Next base: position 126,663 of record SAPZ01000013.1, on the reverse strand, counting down.
GCCCTGCTGCCCGGCGTCATGTACGCCGGCGCAGCGCAACTCATGCTCAAGACCTTCGGCAGCATCCCGGCCGGGCGTGCCGTTCTCGTTGGAAGCGGGCCGCTGCTTCTCCTGCTCGCCAAGCAATTGCTGGGCCAAGGCGCAGCACTCGCCGCAATGATCGAGACGACGCCTCGTGCAGGACTGCTGACGACAGCCAGGAGCCTGCCCTCGGCACTCAAGGTGCCGGCACTCCTGTCCGAGGGTCTTAGCTTTCGCAGCGCTCTGAGGAAGAGCTCGATGGCCTGGCACCGACAGGCGTCTGGTATCTTCATTTCCGGCAGGGACAAGGCGGGGAGCGTAACCTTCACCGACCGGCACGGTCGGCGCCATACCATCATGGCCGATCTCATCTTGCTCCATGACGGGGTCATCCCCAACGATCATGTCGCGCGCCAGCTCAAGTGCAAAGAAACCTGGAACCCCCGCCAGCATTGTTTCAACACGACGGTGGATCAATGGGGAGAGACCAGTCGGAAGGGCATTTTCGCCGCTGGAGACTGCACGGGGATCTGGGGTGTCGAGGCGGCCCGCAGGTCGGGGGAGATCGCGGCCATCGAGATTGCCCGCCAACTTGGCTTCATCAACGCCGATGAGCGTGACCGGCGCGCCGCCGAGCCCTTGCGCCAGCGCGCCCGGCAAGTCGCATTCCGCCCCTTTGTCGAAACCCATTTTCCTCCAACGCTTTCCCGCGCCGAGTTCGCCCATGATGACACGGTGATCTGCCGCTGCGAGACAGTGACCGCCGGCGAAATCCGTCTGGCCATCCGCCAAGGCGCCTCCGGCCCGGACCAGCTCAAGAGCTTCACCCGTTGCGGCATGGGTCCATGCCAGGGCCGAAGCTGCGCAATGGCGGTGGCCGAAATCCTTGCCAGCGAAACCGGACAAAGCATCGGCGAAATTGGAAGGCACGACATCCGCGCGCCGCTCAAGCCGTTGCCACTCGGGCAGATCGCCACCGTTCGTGACGCAGTTGAGGAAATTGTCGCATGACAAGCAGGCATGAAATCGGCGTCGAGATTGCGGTGATTGGCGGCGGCCTCGTAGGCGCGGCTGTCGCCTATGGACTCATTAAAAAGGGCCTTAGCGTCGTTCTTCTCGACGAAGGAGACACCGCCATCCGTGCCAGCCGCGGAAATTTCGGTTTGGTCTGCGCCGCCGGCAAGGGCGACAAGCTCGAGGATTATGCGCCGTGGGCCCTGCAAGGCGTTCACGTCTGGGCGGAATTTGCCAGGAACCTGATCGCCGAGACCGGCATCGATCTCGAATTGGAACAAAATGGCGGATTTGTCTTTTGCGCCGGGCCGCTTGCGCTGAAAGAGCGCATCGACATGATGGAGCGCCTGAAGCGCAAGAGTGGCCTCGATTTCGACGTGATGGAACCCGCGGAGATTGCGCGGCTCATGCCGGGTGTCTCTAGCAATGTGGCCGGCGCCATTTTTTGCGAGATCGACGGAGCCGCCAATCCGCTGAAATTGCTGCGCGCCTTGCATGCTGCCATCTCGGCAACTGAAGGCGCCCTCCGGCGCGAGGCGCGCGCTGAACGGATCGAACGGACATCGGGCGGATATCGGATCACGACGCCAGCCGGAATGGTCACGAGCGAGAAAGTGGTACTGGCGGCGGGACTCGGCAACCTCGGTCTGGCGAAATGGCTAGGTATAGCCTTGCCGATAAAGCCGATGCGCGGTCAGATCTTGGTGACCGAACGCTACGAGTCCATCCTAAAGGCGCCCAGTGAACATGTGCGTCAAACAATGGACGGCACGTTCTTGCTGGGTGGAAGCTGGGAAGATGTTGGCTATGACACCTCGACGACCTTCGAGGTAACCCGCGATATTGCCGCACAAGCCGTGAGCTATTTCCCTTTCCTCGAAAAGGTACGGCTGATGCGCACATGGTCCGCGTTGCGCATCCTGGCTCCCGACAATGCGCCGATTTATGACGAGATCGCTCCCGGCGCTTTCCTCGTCACCTGCCACAGCGGCGTCTCTCTGGCTGCCATTCATGCCGGCAAGGTCGCAAGCTGGATTGCCGACGGGGCGCTGCCAGATGAAGCCGCAGCATTTGCGCTGTCGCGTTTCGAGCCGGGCCTCAAAGAACGCGAAATCGCATACGGTTGAGCTTGTGCGCCGACCGATTGGTCATTTTCGCCGCAATGGGGGCGGGTAGCGGCCTTGTAGGACGTCCCTGATTTGGTTGGCGTTTTCGGAGCACCAGTTGGTGACATTTCCCGGTTCGCCCCTTCGCTGCTGTCAACGGACCGCCAGATCGATGTTGATCCTGGCGATATCTTGCTTGCATGAAGTGCTAGCCAGTCAGATTGCAGCGGTGAACTGTATCTCGACGCGAATATTTGGCAGGGCGAAGTTTGCTCCGACAGTGGCGCGCGCGGGAGGTTCCGCGCCGTCGAGCCAGTCGACCCACACCTTGTTCATCGCGTCGAAATCCGCAGCATCCTTCAGCCAGATCTGCGCGAGCAACAGCGTCGATCGGTCAGCGCCAACGCTGCATAGAAGGGTGTCGGCCCTTCTCAGTATCTGCCGCGTCTGTCCGGCAGTATCGGCTTCCTTGTCATCGGCGGTCAGCCCCGAAAGATAGACCGTTCCATTGTGAACGACGATCCGACTGAGCCGATCGTTTTTCTCATATCTTTCAATTCTCGCCATAGTAACCGTCGTTGGAAGAAGATCCGCGCGACTTACTTAGATAATAACCGCGGCGCGAGATCCACGTTTGTCCAACGTAATGTAACAGCCAAACAACTACGGTCAATTGAACTGGCCGCCGCCCTTGATGCCCAAAAGTTATGAACCAGCGCGTTCCGCGATCCGCCGTGCATGATCCGACACGGGAACCTTCACGCGCGAAGTTATGAAAGTCGCGGGCAAGAGCTTGCTATCGCAGTGCTAGGTTTGGCGAAGCCTGGCGTGCGCTCGGGCGTTCATGGGGCGTGAAATGGAAGCGACAGCAAGGTGAATGCCGAAGCCGAATTCCTGTTGATCGACAAGGACGCGATCCGCCACGCATTGACGCTTCCCCTGGTGCTTGAGGCGACCAAGGCGGCGCTGCTCAAGACTTCGAACGGCGTGGCGCGCCAGCAGATCAGGCGCACGCTCGATCTCCCGGGAGCCGCGGGCAGCTGCTTGTCGCTGATGTATGCCGCGCTGGACGACCGGCCGCTGTTCGGTGCGAAGGTGCTGTCGGTCTTTCCCGACAACTTCGCGCATGGGCTTGCCTCTCACCGCGGCGGTGTCTTCCTGTTCGACAAGAATGATGGGCGGCCTGTGGCCTTGATCGATGGCGGAGAGCTTACGGCCTGGCGGACCGCGGCGGCCAGCGCGGTCGCCACAACAGCGTTGTCGCGTCCCGACAGCTCCACGCTCACCGTCCTCGGCTATGGCGAGCAGGCCCGCCGGCACGTCGAGGCAATTTCGCAGGTGCGCCCGATCCGGGCGGTTCATGTCTGGGGCCGTGATCCTGCCAAGGCACAGCGCTTCGCGCAGAGCCTGTCAGTCGCCGGCTTCAAAGCGCAGGCGCATCGCGAGGCCGGCGAGGCCGTCAGCGGAGCCGACATCATATGCACGACCACATCCTCCGAGCGGCCGGTGCTGTTCGGCAAATGGCTGCACCCCGGCATGCAAATCAACGCGGTCGGCGCGAGCGTCGCCTCATGTCGGGAGCTCGACCTCGAATGCGTGCGAAGATCGAAGATCTGGGTCGATTACCTGCCGATGGCGCTCGTGGCCGCTGGAGAGCTAGCCGAGGCGATCGAGAGCGGCCACATCGGCCGCGACCATATTCGCGGCGAGATCGGCGAGGTGTTGGCGGGCACGAAGCCCGGCCGCGCCGGCGATGCCGACATCACGCTTTACCGGTCCCTCGGCGTTCCTGCCCAGGACATCGAGCTCGCCAATCTGGTCTATGCCCGCGCTCGCGACGCCGGGCTGGGCACTTCGATCGATTTCAGGTTGTGACGCCATGCTGAGCTGCCAGCGCGATCTCTTTTCCATCCCCCGCGAGACGGCCTATCTCGACGCCGCCTATATGTCGCCGATCCCGACCGCGGCGGTCGCAGCCGGAGAGGCCGGCGTCAGGGTGAAGGCCGAGCCCTGGAAGATGACCATCGCGTCCTATTACGACGAGGTGGAGCAGGCGCGGCAGCTCGCCGCCTCGATGATCGGCGCCGCCACCGACGACATCGCCATCGTCGCCGCCACCAGCTACGGCATGGCGATCGCGGCCGCCAACTTGCCGGTTCCGGCCGGCTCGGCCATCCTTCTCATGGAGAACGAGCACACCTCGCACCGATATATCTGGTACGATCTGGCGCGGCGCTCTGGCGCTCACGTCGACATCGTTGCGCAGCCGGCCGACGGCGACTGGACCGGCGCAATCGTGGCGGCAATCCTCAGTTCCAGCCGTCCCGTCGCGGTCGTTGCAGGCACCCTCGTCCACTGGTTCGAGGGCATGGCGATCGACCTCGAGGCCGTGGCGGAAGCCGCGCGGTCGGCAGGAGCGGCGCTTGTCGTCGACGGCACCCAATGGGTCGGCGCGGTGCCCTTCGACGTTCGACGCGTGCGGCCGGATTTTCTGGTCTTTGCCACCTACAAATTCCTGCTTGGTCCCTATCGCCTCGCCTTCCTCTATGCCGACCCGCGTTGGCACGAAGAAGGCCGCACGCTGGAGCACCATTCATGGAACCGGCTCGGCGGCGAGCGGTCCGACTTCTACAAGGTAACGGTGGCGGAGTTTCTTCCCGGCGCGCGGCGGTTCGACATGGGCGAACGCTCGGACTTCGCTGTCCTGCCGATTGCGATCACGGCCATGACACTCATCCGCGAATGGACCGTCAGCCGGGTGTTCGAGCGGCTTCATCACCTCAACGGACTCGTGTGGGCCGAGGCGGAAAATCGCGGCCTGCCGGTCGCGCGCCCACGACACCCGACGCCTCATATCTCGATCCTCGATATCGGCGAACGGCTGTCACCAAATGCGGCACAGGAGTTGAAGCGTGCTGATGTGCATGTCACGCTTCGTGGCACCAAGATGCGCGTGTCGCCACATGTTTACAACGACGAGGCCGACATCGATCGCCTTTACCGCAGCCTGCCACTCCGAAAGGGCTAACTCCGCCTGGTCCCCAGAGCACTTATCCCCGCATCCACACCGTTCATGAATGTTCGCGTTGTCTGGATGAGATGCTCGGTGAACGCGTCCGCCGCCGTCGATGCGATGACCCCCCACGGTCTGTACACGCTGAGATTAAGATCGAGGTGAGGCCGGAAATCCCTGATCTCGATCGGCAAATCGCGCGCCATCCACGCGGAGAGACGGTCGACCACCGTCACGCCAGCGCCTGATGCCACCAGTGCGATGCATGCGCTGGAGAGACTCGCTTCCACCTTCAGCAGGCGCTTGACACCGCGCTCTTCGCATAGCGCATCGAGCTGCCTCCGCATCGGATCTGCAGACCCCAGCGATATGAAGTCGAGACCGTCGAGGTCGTCCGCCTGGACGACTTCGATCTGCGATAGACGGTGGCCCGCCGGCATGACGCACACGGGCGGCGTCGCCGTCAGCGCGCGCCTGACGATGGAAGGGTTCTCGTCCGACGCCGTGACGCCGATTCCGATGTCGAGTTGGTTGCGGCTTGCCCGCTGCACCACTGTCGCGGAGCTTCGAATATCCAGCGAGATGGAAACGGACGGATGCTGATGTGAGAAGCTACTTATGACAGACGGCAGCAGCGTAGCACCGAAGGCCGGAAGCGCGCAGATGTTCAGCCTGCCGCTGCGCAGCTCACGGATTTCCCTTGCGGCGCGGGAGATGCCGCGCGCGGATTCGAAAACCCGCTGCACTTCAGCATAAAGCATGTGCGCCTCAGGTGTCGGGATCAGCCGCTGCCGACTTTTCCTGAACAGCTGGAAATCCGCCTTCTCGGTGAGTTGCTGCAGCATCTTGCTGACGGCCGGCTGGGTGATGTCGAGTGCGTCGGCCGCCTTCGTCGTCGTCCCATGCAGCATCACTGAGGCGAAAACCTCGATCTCACGGGGCGTGAACTCCACGTCCCTAGTGATCGGATCCTTTTCACTGAACTTCATGGCCGCTTACCCTGGACACCGATAGATCGGGACAAAACCAATGTTAACGGGCCGGGGTCGGTGTTCCAATAGTCAGGCGAATGAAGTTCATTCCCAGAGGTTATGAATTTGAACGAGCGGGGCCGGTTAGCAATAAGGTGCAGCCCGTTGTGGCCGATGTTGCGGGACGCCTATTGCTGTGCGTTCTGACCCTGTTGCTCAACACCGGGGCCTATTGCGGTGAAATATGGAGAGGCGCGATAAAGTCGATTCCAGACGGCCAGTGTGAGGCCGGCCAATCGCTCGATCTCTGGAAAACGCCGATCATGACTTCCGTGCTACTGCCCCAGGCGTCTCGGTTGGCGCTGCCGACGATCGGTGGCCCAAAAATCCTCCTTATGAAGGGAACGGCACTCGCCTCTACGGTCACGGTGTTCGAACTTATAGGGGCGGCGCACCTCGTTCGAGCGCAAACCCATTAAGCGATTCCCGAATGGCGAATGCGGACTGCCTTGTCGAGCACGCTCCGACCGAGGCGGATACGTTACGACAGTGTCTGGCAGAGTGCCGGCCTATTAGAATCCAAACCGCTTGGATTGCAGACCAGCAGATCTGTCAACAGAAGCGGTGGCTAACGACATCTTCCCCGAACTACATGAAACCAAATACGGCGACATCGGTCGATGCAGAGTTTGCGAACCTGACCAATACACATAAATATTTGTTGTTATCTTTTGTTTGGCCTCCACTCGCCAGCAAGCAATCTCCAAGCATTTCAAACAAAGTCAGATTCTCGTTTTGCTTCCGCCTCTGGCACCATCACCTTCTTAAGATGTTGACGCATCTGAAAAATAGCAAAATTATATTCTTATACCCGAGCGCTACACACGGTCGTTGCTGTCAGCCGCCCTGTCACATCGTAAGACTGGCGTTTACTGGTTCCGGAAGCGCCTGCCAGCCGGCATCACCGCGTTGACGGGCCGCAATGAAGTGAACAAGACACTCGGAACGAAAGACCTGAAGAGGCCAAGCGAAAATATGCGGAGGTGCTCGAGGAATTCGAAGTCGATTGCTCCGAATTCGGCCTGGTGCCGCTTATGGCAAGCTGAGTGGGCAACCCACTGAAAACGTCGCGTCGTCACATGCCATCACCGACCGCGAGGCGCATTCCCCAGCCCAGATAATCCATCACGATTGGCTCGCAAAGTTCCACGAAAATCCCAGTGAGCAGTTGCCTGGCACCCGGACTTCTATGGGGGCATGCGGACGGAGTATCCCCTGCCTTCACCTGATCCCGTTCCGGGAGCAGAAGGGATCTGCGACCCGATCCCGGGAACGATGCCGGTCGAGAACATCTTTTGGAAGTCGATGAGGGGCTGGATGCATCAGCAGGGCCAAAGACCTTCTTGAAAATTCGGAGTGGCTGCGTTCCAGGCACTTCTTGCCCCCGAACGATTGCGGCGGGTCCTCACTTCCAGCCGTGAGTTTGAGCTAGCGCAAAGTCCGGTGCCCTGCTTCGTCTATTACACGACCCGGATCGTTTCAGCGGTTCATCCAAACAACCAAGGACACGGAAAAATGCGTTCGATAAGGCTTATGCTGTCGGTAGCGGCGGCCACTATGATTGCGGCAGGAGCTGCTTATGCCGCGGAGATTGAAGTCAACACGATGAACATGGGCAAGCAGGGGATGTTTCAGCTTGAGCCATCCTTCGTCAAAGTCGCTCCCGGCGATACCGTCCATTTCGTCGCCAAGGACAAGGGGCACGACGTTGAAACCATTCCCGGCATGCTGCCGGAAGGTGCGCAGCCGTTCAAGGGCGAGATGAACAAGGATATTTCGGTCACCTTCACCAAGCCGGGCGTTTATGGTGTCAAATGCAATCCGCACTATGGCATGGGCATGGTGGCGCTTGTTGTGGTCGGCGACCCGAGCAGCAACCTAGAGGCGGCCAAGTCGGTCAAGCAGCCCGGCAAGGCAAAGAAAGTCTTCGACGAACTCTTCAAACAGGTCGTTCAATAATCTGGGTTTGAGTCCTTTTTAGAGGTGCGCTCATCAGCCGCTAGCCAACTCTTTGCAAGGCACATATGGTGCTGCCGTTGAGCGGCGAGCACCTGTTCCTGTCCCCGAGAAACAACGAGGGTTTGCATCTCTTTTTCTCGGGGCGACCCCGTTCCGGCTACTGGCATTCCTGACACCGGAAAATCCTCTGGGAAGCCGCGGGAATGTAGCTTCCACAAGCACGTCCGCAGTGTCTCCGGTGGGCCTCCTCGGTCTTTTTCCGATGCGCGATCCCCAAGGCGATCCCAAGATCGGCGAAAGTACTGGAGGCACTCCGACCAAGAGCAATTCCAGGAAAAGTGCGAGCGGTTCTCCGTCCGGAATTGCGTAAAAACAAAGGGATAGAGCGGTTCGCCGTTTCCGTGAAACGGTGAAACGCTTTAGGGGTTGGATCGCGATCTTTGCCCATCGACGACCCCCAGTGTGTGCTGAAGTTTCGGCGATCTGTCGGACAGCCAACTCGCTCCATCGCGATGCCGACCGCTCGTGAGCTCGTGAGGCTCTGAGTGGGCCGATTAACATGCCAACAAAATGCATCTTATTGCGCTGGATCAAAGATCGGCCCCTGTCGGCCGTCTAAAGGTCGCGCGCTTGGTCACGGTTGGCTGAGCAGCAAGCAGATGGCGATGATGAAATCAAGGGTCGGGTTTGAAGTGAGATTGATGGCGCGATGCCTAGTGGCGGCCTTGATCCTCATTGTCGCCGTTCTTGGGCTGTCGTGTGAAGCGATTGCGGCCGGCCGCCTCGGCGAGTTCCTCGGCCGGATCAAGGCCTCGGACATTGACGCCGCGGCCGACAGATTCGGCGAAGTCGGGGGCAATCCGCCCGCGGTGAAGCTGCTCAAAGATGGCCAGCTCGTCGGCTACGCCTTCCTGACGAACGACGTCGTCGATTCGACCGGCTATTCCGGCAAACCCATCAACATCGTTGTCGGCATCGATCTCGACGGCAAGATTACCGGTGCAAAGCTTGTCGAGCATCACGAGCCGATCGTCCTGGTCGGCATCCCTCAAGCCAAAATCGAGCATTATATTGACGGCTTCGTCGGCCGGCGCGTCCTCGATCCGAGCGAGGAGAGCCGCATGCCGGTCGACATCGTCAGCGGCGCGACGGTCACCATGATGGTTATTGCCGACAGCATGACGCAGTCGGCGGTCAAGATCGCTCGGTCGCGCAACCTCGGTGCGGGTGTTGCCGATGTCGCTTCCCAACCGGCCCGCCGCACCGTCGATCAGACCATAAGCGGCGTCGAAAGCTGGCAGGCCCTGCTCGGCGACGGATCGGTCCGCAGGCTTGCGATCACCAACAAGGATCTCGACGACCTGTTTCAGCGGACGGGCAACGCCGCGGCGATCGCGCGTCCTCAGACGGGCGACCCGAACGCCTCCTTCGTCAATATCTACGTTGCCCTGGCGAGCGTGCCCACGATCGGCCGATCACTGCTCGGCGATGCTGAGTATGACCGCCTTCGCCGGGATCTGAAGCCAGGCCAGCAGGCCATCCTCGTCGCAGGCGACGGGCCCTATTCCTTTCGCGGCTCCGGTTATGTGCGCGGCGGCATTTTCGATCGCATCGAGGTGATCCAGAGCGAGAGCAGCATACGCTTCCGCGATCGCAACTACAGGCGTATCGGGGCGGTTTCTGCCGCGGGCGCGCCGGACTTTCCCGAGATCGGCGTTTTCGTCACGCCTGACGGATCCGACCTCGGTCCCGGTGCGCCATGGCGGTTCCAGCTTCTCGTGCAGCGGGCGACCGGTGCATTGGACAAGGCATTCGTTACGACGGGGCTCGACTACTCGACCCCGGAAAAGTTTCTAACAGCACCACCAGCGGCTGCGCCGCTGGTGACGAGCCCGGCGTTGTCGGCTGCCGCTCAAACGGCGGCAACAGGAGAAGCCGAACCGCCGCTCTGGCAGCGCATGTGGCAGGCGCGGAAGCTCGACATCGCCGTCATGCTCGCGGCCATCGGCGTGCTCACCGCCATCTTCTTCTTCCAGGATTTCCTGGTGAAGTGGCCTCGCGCCTTCGAACGCATCCGGCTTGGCTACCTCGCGTTCACGCTCGTCTGGCTTGGCTGGTACGAGCACGCCCAGCTGTCGGTCGTGAACATTCTCACATTCTTCAACTCGCTGCGCGGCGACTTCCGCTGGGAGTATTTCCTGCGCGACCCGCTCGTCTTCATCCTGTGGTCGGCCATAGCCGCCGCGCTGCTGTTCTGGGGGCGCGGCGCCTACTGCGGCTGGCTCTGCCCGTTTGGCGCGCTACAGGAGTGGACGAACCGGGTGGCCCGGTGGCTACATGTCCCGCAGGTGCGTGTCCCGTTCTGGCTGCATCAGCGCCTGTGGCCCTTCAAATACATCATTTTCCTAGCGCTTTTCGGCCTGTCCTTCGGATCGCTCGGACTTGCCGAAGAGATGGCCGAGGTGGAGCCGTTCAAGACCGCGATCATCCTACATTTCGCGCGCGAATGGTGGTTCGTGCTGTTCGCTGTCGGCTGCCTTGCGCCCGGCCTCTTCATCGAGCGCTTCTACTGCCGCTACGTGTGTCCGCTCGGCGGCGCGCTGGCGGTCCCGGCCCGGCTGAGGATGTTCGATTGGCTGAAACGGTACAAGGAATGCGGCTCGCCCTGCCAGCGTTGCGCCAATGATTGTCCTGTCCAGGCGATCCATCCCGAGGGGACCATCAATCCAAACGAATGCATCCAGTGCCTCAACTGCCAGGTGCTCTACCACGACGACCAACGCTGCCCGGTGGTGATCCAGAAGCGCATCAAGCGTGAGAAATTCCTGGCTCTGCAGTCGCCGTCGATGCTGCCGGAACCCAAGCGAAAGCCAAGGGTCCTGGTGACCGTCAACGGTCGCGAACAATCCGTGGAACGGAAGCCTGCGGCCAGCCAGGCCGCGTCAACTGAAGGAGAGAACCAATGAAAGACGATGACAGGCCGGAGGAGACTGGAGTAAGCCGCCGCAAGCTCCTGACCGGAAGCGGCAAAGCCGCCATATTGGCCGGCCTCGCCAGCGCGGCCGGCGGCGGTGCCGTCGGCGTAGCCGGGTTCACCAGACCCGCCCATGCCAAGGAGGCGACCAGCGAGATCCGCCCAGGCGACCTCGACGAGTATTACGGCTTCAGTTCAAGCGGCCAGTGCGGCGAGGTCCGCGTCATCGGCTTGCCATCGATGCGCGAACTGATGCGAATTCCGGTGTTCAACCGCTGCAGCGCCACAGGTTGGGGCCTCACCAACGAGAGCCGGAAGATCCTGACGGAAGGCTTGATGCCGACCACGCAGGAGTTCCTCGGCAAGCGTGGTGGCGTATACCTCAACGGCGACCTGCATCATCCGCACATGTCTTTCACCGACGGCACCTATGACGGACGCTATCTGTTCGTCAACGACAAGGCCAATTGCCGCGTCGGGCGCATCCGCTGCGACGTGATGAAGTGCGACAAGGTCATCGAGATCCCGAATGCGTCGGACATCCACGGATTGCGCGTCCAGAAATATCCGCGGACCGGTTACGTGTTCGCCAACAGCGAGCACATCATCCCGATCCCCAACGACGGCAAGATCCTCGACGATCCCAAACAGTACTGGTCGGTCTTCACGGCCATCGACGGCGATACGATGAAGATCGCATGGCAGGTGCTGGTCGACGGCAATCTGGACAACACCGATGCCGACTACCAGGGCAAGTACGCGTTCTCGACCTGCTACAACTCCGAGCGGGGCGTGACCCTTGCTGACATGACGTCAGCGGACCGCGACTGGATGGTGATCTTCAACCTCAAGCGCATCGAAGATGCCGTCAAGAAGGGCGACTACAAGGAGATCAACGGTGTTCCGGTGGTCGACGGGCGGCACGGGTCGCGCTACACGCGCTACGTCCCGGCAGGCAACAATCCGCACGGCTGCAACACAGCACCCGATGGCATCCACGTTGCGATCGCCGGCAAGCTCTCGCCGACCGTCACGCTCCTGGACGTGCGCCGCTTCGACGACCTGTTCGACGACAAGATCAAGCCACGTGACGTCGTCGTCGCAGAGCCTGAGCTGGGGCTCGGCCCGCTCCACACCGCATTCGACGGAAAGGGCAATGCCTACACCACGCTGTTCCTCGACAGCCAGATCGTCAAATGGAACATCGACAAGGCGATCCAAGCTTACGGCGGCGCCAAGGTTGACCCGATCATCCAGAAACTCGACGTTCATTATCAACCGGGCCACAACCACACTTCCATGGGCGAGACCAAGGAGGCGGACGGCAAGTGGCTGATGTCGCTCAACAAGTTCTCCAAGGACCGTTTCCTGCCGGTGGGGCCGCTGCATCCCGAGAACGATCAGCTGATCGACATCTCGGGCGACGAGATGCGCCTGGTCCATGACGGTCCGAGCTTCGCCGAGCCGCACGATATCTGCCTGGTCCATCGTTCCAAGGTCCGGCCGGAGATCGTTTGGAAGCGCGACGATCCGATGTGGGAGGAAGCGCGACAGCAGGCGGCGAAGGACGGCGTCAAGCTAGAGGAAGCCGCCGATGTCATCCGCGATGGCAACAAGGTGCGTGTCTACATGCATTCCGTGGCACCTGCCTACAGCCTCGACAAATTCACGGTGAAGCAGGGTGACGAGGTCACCATCGTCGTGACCAACATGGACGATGTTGAGGACCTGACCCATGGCTTCACCATGGTGCGCCACGGGGTCGCCATGGAGATCGGGCCGCAGCAGACCGCGTCCGTGACTTTCGTAGCCGACCGCCCCGGCGTCCACTGGTACTATTGCCAGTGGTTCTGCCACGCCCTGCACATGGAAATGGCCGGGCGCATGATCGTGGAGCCTCAGCCGGCATGATCTGGCAACAGCATAAGCGGAGCGCAGTCGCGGCGGCAATCGTCGCCGCCTGCGTCTTCCTTCTTCCAGGGGCGGGGCGGGCGGAGACCCTCGCCGTCCCTGCGGCGGGTGACGGCCTTCGTCAAGCGATCGCCGCGTCGCAACCCGGCGATACGCTGAAACTCGCCGCCGGCGTGCACAAGGGGCCGATCCGGATAGACCACGCTCTCACCATCGAGGCCGAGGCCGGCGCCGTGCTCGACGGCCAAGGCCGGGGGCGCACCATCGAGGTGATCGTCCCGAACGTGGTCGTGCGTGGCCTCACGATCCGCAATTCGGGCATCGACGATCCAATGGACGCGGCGGTGTTCCTCGAAGACGGCGCCACGGGCGCGATCGTCGAGGACAGCCGGATCGAGAACAGCCTGGTCGGCGTCTATGTTCACGGCGCCGCCCACGCCATCGTGCGGAACAACCGCATCGTGGGGCGGACCGACCTCAGGTCCAACGAGCTCGGCAATGGCGTTTATGTCTGGAACGCGCCGGGGGCGCAGGTGATCGGCAATTACATCACCGGCGGACGCGACGGCATCTTCACCAATGCCAGCCGCAACAACGTCTTCCGTGGCAACCGCATCGAGAATGTCCGTTTCGCTGTCCACTACATGTACACAAACGACAGCGAGGTAAGCGGCAACGTCTCGCGCAACAATCATGACGGCTACGTCATCATGTATTCGAGCCGTCTGGTCGTTCACAGCAATCTGTCCGAGGACGACGGGGACCACGGGCTTCTGCTCAACTACGCCAACGACGCCGAAATCGAAGGCAACGTCGTGCGGCGGAGCGACCAGTGCGTCTTCATCTACAACGCCAACAAGAACCTATTCGCCGACAACTGGTTCGAGGACTGCGCCGTCGGCATCCATTTCACCGCAGGTTCGGAGCGCAACCGCATGACCGGCAACGCCTTCGTCCACAATCGCTCGCAGGTCGTTTACGTGGGCACCCGGTCGCTCGACTGGTCCGCGGACGGACGCGGCAATTACTGGAGCGACAATCCGGCTTTCGACCTGAACGGGGACGGCATAGCCGACACCGCCTACCGTCCGAACGACATCTTCGACAAGGTCGTGTGGACTTACCCGACGGCCAAGCTTCTCATCAACAGCCCAGCCGTGCAGGTCATCCGCTGGGCGCAAGCGGAATTCCCCGCGCTCCATCCGGGCGGCGTCATCGACAGCGCGCCGCTGATGGCGCCTACCCCGCCCACGCTGGAGGCGAAGCCATGACCATATCTCAGACAATCTTCATGGAAGGCGTGTCGAAACGATACGGGGATAGTTACGTCGTGCGCGACGTGGATCTCTCGATCGCGCCGGGCGAGTGCGTCGCCATCGTCGGTCACAACGGAGCCGGCAAGAGCACGTTGGTCAAGATGGCGCTCGGCCTCATCACGCCGACGGCCGGCCGCATCGCGCTGCTCGGCGAGAATCCGGCGGGGCGCCACGCCATGGCATTCCGGAGCAGGATCGGCTTCCTGCCCGAGAACGTCGCCTTCTCCGCGGCCATGACGGGCCGCGAAGTGCTGCGCTTCTACGCGCGCCTCAAGCAGGTGCCGCTCGGCGGCGCCGACCGGCTCCTGGAACGCGTCGGGCTTGCCGCGGCGGCGCGCCGACGCGTCGGCACCTATTCGAAGGGCATGCGCCAGCGCCTCGGATTGGCGCAGGCGCTGCTGGGCGAGCCGCGCGTCCTCTTCCTCGACGAGCCGACAACCGGCCTCGACATCGAGTCTCGCCAGATGTTCTACGACGTCATGGCGGAGTTGCGCGACGCCGGCGCGACGCTGCTGCTCTCCTCGCACGCGCTCAGCGACATCGAGCAGGCCGACCGCATAGCCATCATGAAGGCCGGCCGCATGCTCGCATGCGGCGCGCTACCCGAACTCCGTCGCCTGGCGGACCTGCCGCTTCGCATACGCGTGCATGTCGTCGACGGGAATGCGGCGCGGGAATTCACCGCCCGGCGCAGCGTGCAATGGCTGGACGATCTGCGCTTCGAGATGACCTGCGCCGACGACGGCAAGGTCGAGGCGATCCGCAGCGTCTCGCTGCTGCAAGGCGTCCGTGACATCGAAGTGATGCCGCCGACATTGGTCGACCTCTGTGACGAGCTTACACGGGAGGCCGCGGAATGAACGCCATAGCAACGATTGCCGGCCGCGAGATACGCGACGGCCTGCGCAACCGCTGGGCCATTGGCGCGGTCCTGCTGATGGCCGGCCTGGCGCTGACGCTTGCGTTTCTCGGCAGCGCTCCCACCGGCGTGGTCGGCGCGAGCCCGCTCGAAGTCACGGTCGTCAGCCTGTCGAGCCTGACGATTTTCCTGGTCCCGCTGATCGCGCTCCTTCTTTCCCACGACGCAATCGTCGGAGAGCGTGATCGCGGCACGCTGCTTCTTCTTCTATCCTATCCGCTCTCGCGCTGGCACGTCCTCTTCGGCAAGTTCCTTGGGCACCTCTCGATCCTGACGGTGGCAACGGTGCTCGGCTACGGTGCCGCCGGGGTAGCTCTCTCCTTTACGGCCGGCGAGTTCGATGCCGACAGCCTTGGCAGCTTCGCACGCCTGGTCGGTTCGTCGGTCCTCCTCGGCGCGGTGTTCGTCGCGCTCGGATATTTGATCAGCGCAACCGTGCGCGAGCGCGCGACCGCGGCGGGCCTTGCCATCGGCATCTGGCTGGTTCTGGTTCTTCTCTACGACATGGCGCTGCTCGGGCTTGTGGTTGCGGATCAGGGCAGGACAATAAGCGCCGCTGCGTTCAACTGGCTGCTCCTGCTCGATCCGGCCGACATCTTCCGCCTCATAAACCTCGCCGGGTTGTCGAGGACAAGTCTGTTCGCCGGAATGGCCGGCCTTGCCGAGCAGATGCAGTTCGGCCGCGCGGTGCTGCTCACCGCGTTGGCGGCCTGGGTGGCGGTTCCGCTCGCGCTGGCCGCCTTCGTCTTTTCAAGGAAAGAGCCATGATGCGCATAAAGGTTGTCGGCGCGCTAGTCGCCGCTGTCCTCCTGCTCGCCGGCTGCAATCAGGACTTGGCCGGCCTGCCCAAGCCGCCGCCGCAGGAGCCGACCGCTACATCCGTCGCTTACTTCTGTTCTATGGGCTTGCTCGAGCACGGCGGCCCGAAGGCTCAGGCCTTTCGGGTCGGCAAATCCGAGCCGCTCTGGTTCTCGTCCGTTCGCGATGCGGTCGCCTTCTCGATACTCCCGGGAGAGCCGAAGGACGTCGTCGCCATCTATGTCAACGACATGGCGAAGGCCAAGAACTGGGATCGCCCCGAGGCAGGAGCCTGGGTCGAGGCTCACGACGCCTGGTATGCAATTGAAAGCGACTACAACGCTGGTATGGGCGGCAAGGAAGTCGTGCCCTTCTCCGATGAAAAAGCCGCCCAATCGTTCACGGCGACGCACGGCGGAAAGGTCGTGCGCTTCGACGACATCCCTGAGAACTACGTCCTGGAAAGCGATCTGAGCAGCGACCACGTCGCCGATTTCTCGGTCGCCTACTTGATGCAGCGCAAGACGGCGGTGATCCAATGACGATCCTTAGCGATGGAATCAATCCCGACGGCGTGTTGGCAGGCCGGCTAACACGACGCCGCTTCATTCGCATCAGCGGCGCCGTGGCAGGCGTGAGCCTTGCGGCGCTTGGGGCAGGTTCTGCGTGGCCGGGCCGGGCGTCGCCATTGTTCCACGAATGGCATGGCGTCGCGCTCGGCGCCGATGCTTCGTTGCAGCTGTACCATCAAGATACCGCGGAAGCCGAGTGCCTGATCGCAGATGCGCTCGACGAGGTGCACCGGCTGGAGCGCGTCTTTAGTCTCTATGACAGCACATCCGCGCTTTGCCAGTTGAACAGAGACGCCCACCTCGTTGATCCGCCGCAGGAGCTGGTCGAGCTTTTGGCCATGAGCGCGCGCTACTCTCGCGCTACCGGCGGAGCCTTTGACCCGACCGTGCAGCCGCTCTGGGACCTCTACGCGAAGCATTTCGGCGTGGAGAATGCCAATCCGAACGGTCCGTCGCCGGCCGACATCGCAGACGCAGTGCGCAGATGCGGCTACCAGCGCATGACCGTCGACGCCGGCAAAGTGGTATTCGAGCGGTCGGGCATGGGCCTTACCCTGAACGGCATCGCGCAAGGCTACATTACCGATCGCGTCGCCGAGCTTCTGCGTGCCCGTGGAGTCACTCATACTCTGGTGGATATGGGAGAGACGCGCGCGCTCGACGCTCATCCGACGGGCCGGCCTTGGTCGGTTGGAATAAGGAATCCGCGCACGGATGATCGCTCCATTGCGACGATCGCTCTCGACAACCAAGCCATTTCCACGTCCGGCGGCTACGAGACTCGATTCGATGCATCAGGACGGTTCAATCACATCTTCGATCCCGCCACAGGTTCGTGCGCCAATCGCTATCTCAGCGTCTCGGTCGTCGCGCCAACCGCTGCTTGCGCCGACGCGCTCTCGACAGGCCTATCCATCTTGCCCCTAGAGCGTGCCTCGTCGATTCTAGCCGACGCCGGAGCGACGCGGGCTTATTTCGTGCTTCCTGACGGTCGCGTCGTCGACCGGAGCAGCTAGGTCGGGCGGAGCATCGGGTTGTGGTATCGTTCCATTTTGTTCGAGCGACTTCCACTGCGGAGCCATAATCGTCGCTGAACAAACAACCATGCCCGCGGGGCGTGTCAGATATTGGATACATGTCTCGCTCAACGCCGAGCTAAGGTTTGGATCTCATTGCTCCAGCGCAAAGAAACGGTCCCAGACATCCGCCATCTGTGACCCAGCCGCCGACAAGGGTGGCTAGTCTTGGGACTGCACCAAAGCGGATGAACCCACTTTGAGTCTTTGGTCTCATCCGGCGAGCAAGTAAGGAGAACTCGATGAACGACCAATTTCCAGGCCCAGAACTCTGGGAGCGTACCGTCGGCGACATAGCTGCCACGCTGCCCGGCGCTACCGCGGTCTTCAGGAAGTTCAAGATCGATTTCTGTTGCGGCGGCGATCTAACCCTCGACAGCGCAGCTCACAGGAGAGGGGTCGATCCAGCGGAGCTCGAGAGCGCGTTGGTGGCCTTGGGCACCCGCGATGGCGCTGGCACGGCGGCAGCCGCAATGAGCAACGAGGTTCTGATCGACCATATTCAGGCCTGCTACCACGAGGGTCACCGGCATGCCTTACCTGAACTGATGGCGCTATCGCGAAAGGTAGAGGCCGTGCATCGGGAGCATCCAAAGGTGCCGGCTGGGCTTTCCGAGGCGTTGCGGCTGCTCCGCAGCGAGTTGGAGCCGCATATGGCCAAGGAAGAGGCTATCTTGTTTCCGGCAATGCTGCAGTGGACCGAGGGCAAGTATGATATTCCCATTTCGGAACTGCGGCACGAGCACGACGACCAAGGCACTACGCTTCGGCTGCTTGAAACCCTAACGGATAACTTCACCCTGCCCGAAGGGGCGTGCCGGTCATGGCAAGCGCTCTATGTGGGCGTTGCGCAACTCGCCGAGGATTTGGTCGAGCACATCCACTTAGAGAACAATGTCCTTTTCCCGCGCTTCGCCGTGGCGGAAAGCCGGCCCTGACGGCAGGTTGAGACCGGAACGCCAGCCGGCGGCATTGCGAGACCTTCGGCCTTTGCATATCGCGCAAGTGTGGGGCGGTTTCGAAAAGCGAGATGTGAGCCGTGGCAGAAAGTGGCGGTGGAACTGCCGTTGCCCAAAGCTAGGTGCCGGCGCGGTGCAGCTGCCGCGGCAAGCCGTGTTCCCCGAAGTTGATCGTCGAACGACTTACGATCAGTCCAGCAGAGTCGACGACGAGGCGGGCACGGCGATTGCCGTGGAAGAAGGTCAAACGATGTCGGCCCTCGTCGGCGCCCGTCCCGCGCTCACAAAAAGATGTAATTGTCCGGTTCCTCAACAGCGACGGAATTGCCGCCGGCTCAAGACCGAGCAGCGTCCCAAGCAGTTCGGCATCGACGAATATTTCGCCCGCGCTCATCTCGATTTTGTGGCAGCGATCCGACAATTCCGGGCTCCTGAAAGGTTCGCAGCTCATGAAAGTCAGACCAGCCAGGCAACCAGGAGCATCCCGACCACGATGAGCACAAGGCCGCCGACAAGCATGGGCAGCAGGGAGCTCTCGTGCCGGGCATCCGCCTTGGTCTCCTGATCGAAGCCGTTCACGTCAGAAATACTCCTGTGCTGGTTCTCGATGCGGGCTCTCAGAGAACGCGACCGAACTTCACGCTCCACCTCAAGGCGCTTGCCTGCTCAGACGATGCAGCAGCGCGTTGAGTTTTCTCCACTGGGCGGGGTTCGAGGCGCGCAGCGCGGCACAAGCCTTTCCAGCCTGTCGGCAAGCCGCGTCAGCATGCCCGGCCTTCGCCAAGGCTTCGAGACTCGTGACCAGGATATCTGTCAGGACAGACACCGTATGATCGCCGCTGAAAGTTGCGATACCAGCTTCCGTCTCGATCCGGTCCGCGCCCATATCAGCACTCATCGCCGTCGGAAATGCCAAGATGCTCCTTGGCGCCCGCGGTCATCCTCTGTGGCGACCAGGCCGGCTCGTAGGTTAGGGTGACGTCGACGAACTCGACGCCTGGTACACTCCAAGCCGCGTCGCGAGCTCCCTCCGTCAGGTAATTGGTGGCTGGGCAGCCGCGTGTCGTCGTGCTCATCACTATGTTGACGACACCGCCGTCGTTGACCAGGACGGCGTAGACGAGCCCGAGATCGACGATGTTGTAGCCGAGCTCCGGATCGATCACGAGTCGAAGCGCTTCCTTGACCTTCTCGTCGTCCAGCTGCAATTCCGCTCCAACACTCATGTCCACACCTTCCGCCGCCTCGCTGCAGCGCGCAGCGCTCGGCTCACGCTGCCTTCGACAGGCGGCCGATCTCGACGCGCCAGACCTCCGGCCCCCTTTCGAGATAGGCCCAGGAGAACTGCTGGGGATGTTCCGCCTCGAGCTGGTAATAGAGCGGCTTGGGATCGTGGTCGTTGATGAGAACGAACTTCCCGCCAGGGGCTAGCTCATCGACAAGCTCGAAGATCTTCTGGTGCCGCTGCATAGGCACGAGGCTGCGGACATCTATTTCGTTTGGGACGGCGGTATGCGGCATCGGTTCATCCTTCGATTGCGTTGACGAGCGGGCAACCCATTCGCGCGCCGCCAGCGGCGGCGATGCGTACGTCGGGCTTCGCTACCCTTTACGATAGTCGGCGTTAAAACATATATTGTCAATATATGTTTTATCACTCAACTGCGCAACCTTGCAAAACATATAGCAGTCGCGCACCTTTCTTGGAGGAGCGACTGGACGAGCGACATTTCGCTAGTGGCCAGCAAAGGGATTTTTGGATGAGACTGACGGATTTTTCCGACTACTCGCTTCGCGTGCTCTTATACGCGGCGGCCAGGGACGGTCAGTTGATCACCATCGAGGAAACCTCCAAGGTCTATGGGATCTCGCGGGCGCACCTGATGAAGGTGGCCAACCAATTGACCCGTGCCGGTTTTTTGAAGGCGGTTCGAGGCCGTTCCGGCGGCTTGACGCTTGCCAAGGCTCCGGCACAGATCCGATTGGGCGACGTGCTGCGGACCACGGAGCCCGATTTTGCTCTGGTCGAATGTTTCAGGAGCGACAACCATTGCCTGATCACTCCTCGTTGCCGCCTGCGCGGAGCGCTCAAGGAGGCGCTCGCAGCCTTCGCTGGGACGCTCGACCGCTACACCTTGGCCGATCTTCTGCTCCGCCCCGAAGACTTCGGAGTTCAGCCGTCAGCCTAACGTCCATCTCCTGCCGCTTCAGCTGGTCGTCGGCCAAGCCTATGATTGACCGCCGCAATGATATTGAGGTCAGTTGCACCAAGGACTGACAGCAGCAACCGATCGGGCGTCGGAGGTGTCCTGCGAGGAAAACGCCGCGCTATAAGGAGCTTGCGGCAGCGGCGCAGACACTACATGGTGGATCGAAAGAGAATGCCCATACAGAGGCGAGATGTCGGATAGCGGAGAAACAACATGAGTCATCTCGACCGCTCGTTAATTGCCGACTTGCCGCCGTTCCAAGGGCTCAATCCCGGGGAACTCGACCACATGATCGGTCAGGCGCGGGCGCTGCGCATCGCAAAGGAACAGCCGGTCTTCGAGCAGGAGTTGGAGGCGCACTCCTTCTTCCTGTTGCTGGACGGCCATGTACGCGTGGTCAAGACCACTCCGGACGGCGACGAGGTGATCGTGCGCTATATCAGTCCTGGAGAATTGATGGGCATTGCCAACGCGCTTGGGATCATCACCTATCCGGCCAGCGCGATCGCCGTCACCGACTGCGTGGTGTTGGCGTGGCCTAGCAGCCTCTGGTCGGAATTCGCTTCATCCTATCCCAGTTTCAGCGCCAACGCATACAAGACCATCGGCAGCCGCCTGCAGGATGCCCATGCGCGCGTGATCGAGATGTCGACTGAGCAGGTCGACCGACGAGTGGCTCATGCCCTGCTCAAGCTGGTGAAGCAGACGGGCAGGAAGACTGAGGAAGGCTTTTTGATAGACTTTCCCCTTTCCCGCCAGGACATCGCTGAGATGACGGGCACGAGGCTGCACACGGTCAGCCGCCTTCTGTCGGCTTGGGAAGACGACGGGCTGGTGAGAAGCGGACGCCAGAAAGTGACCGTCGTTGAACCGCACCGCCTGCTCATGCTTGCAGAAGGCCGCATTCCAAAAACTGTCGGCTGAACATGGCGAGTTGAGCGCGCCGCCAACCCGCCGAGCAATCCGCGGGGGTGGACGCCCCCCTTCGTCGACAAGGTCCATCGGTATCAGGCGCCGGACACGCCGCTTGTTGGCTCAGCCTCGTCGGATCAGAATGCGATAGTGTCCTTCCGGGTCGAAGGCTCCGCGCCATAAGTGGCCGCGCGCCTCCAACTCTTCGAAGAGGAAGAGGGGTTCGCGCGGCAACAGGGCTGCCAGCGTCTGACCCGACGTGAGCGCCTCGACACCTTCGAGCGTCCGCACCATCGGCTCAGGCGGTTCAAGACCGCGATTGTCTAGCTCAACCGCTGGCTCAGGCCAGGTATTGGGGTCGACGGTCTGGACCGGTGCCGAAACTGCTGCGCCGGAATTCTGCTCCCCGGCAGTCGGCCTGAAGGTCACCTCCCAGTCACCGTTGTCGATCTCGCGCGCCTTGGGTTCGAACCCGCGCTGGGCCAAGACATGAAACAGCGGGAGCGGCTTGAACGGTGCAAGCAGGCGCAGGCCTTGGCCGGGAGCGAGCGCAGCTACCGCCTCCATGATAGCGCCGAAGGGCTCGCCGCCTTTTGCGATGATCGGACGGACATCAAGTTCGTAGTCTGGCTGGGTCATTGCAGCCTCCTCTTGCGTTGTTCAATGCGTTCTTGGCAGGAAAAGGCGCGGCGGCACGGCTCCCTCCGGCGAACGCTGGGCGTAGGGCACGTTCTTGAGGCTTCGCGCCAGAACGAGTTCGCTCACGATAGCCAGCGATGCGAGCAGCGTCCCGCCCGTGGCGATGCGGAACAGGCTGGGCTGTTCGGCAAGCAGGGCGGCGGCGCCGACCGTCACGCTAAGGAAGTAGACCGCAAACCACACCCGATCACGCGGTTCTGCGACAAGATCCTGCACGCGCGGTGTCGGCTTCTTGCCCATCACGGGGCCATAGCATTCTAACCAGGTCAGGAACGGCACTATCTTGTAAAGTTGCGATAGCCCCAGGCCGCTAAGCCAGCCGAACGCGACCAGATAAAGCAGCGCTTCGGCGTGCTTCTCTAGCGTCCCGCTTGCCAGCAAGGTGAGCAGCATGGCAGCGGACAGGGCAAGCGCCAGAAAGGCTCCCTTAGCCGCGTGGCTATTGAGTTCGACGGCCCGACGTTTTCGGTGGCGGTAGAAGAAGGCAAGATCGGCACCGTAGAAGATTAGCGATACGCCGCCGAGTTGAACGGCGAGTATGCGTGCCGAGACGGTCACATCGGGAGTTCCGAACAGGCTCGCAAGAGGTGCTGCCAAAGCCATGAGCAGCAACGCAATCGCGCCCGCCCACCAGACGATCTTGCTGCTCCGCCGCTCCTTGTCCGGCGACAGCATGAACATCGGCAAAAGCCGATAGGAGACTCCAATAGCGGAAAAGCTCAGCCACCCACCGAGCCCAACCGCGATATGGACAGGAAGTGCCTGCGTTCGAAAGTCGAGTTCAGCCAGTGCTGGAAGGCGGCCAGAGAGCTGCAGCGCGAACAGCGCGCCGAGGACGGCGGTAGCGAGCACGCTCAGCAACCCCACCGTGACGAACCGCGCCGGAAACGGTAGACGAGCGCCCCAGAGCGTCCCGCCAAGCACGCCCGCCGCAATTGCAAAGCCGACCGGTAGCAACACGCCAGCCCAGGCCAGCAGCGGAACCCCAGTCTCGATCGCGCCCGAAACCTCCAGGAAGCCGCCGAGTAGGCATACAAGGCCGGCCAAGAGACACAATAGGGCGGGCAATACTAAGCCTTCGCCGCGCAATGGCCGGGCAATCAGCACAGGCAGGAACTGGAACAGCGCCCCGCACATCAGCAGACTAAGCCACCCGATAGTAATCATATGCACGACCACCAACGTCTCGGGCGCTTCCGCCGCCGCCGAGGGGAAGCCATAGCCGACGACCATCAACACCTGCGCGCCGACAAAAAAGAACAGCGCCGCGGCAAAGTAAGACATCGTCCAGCGTGATAGCGCGGAGTGCATCATTGCTCTCTCCGCGAAGCACTGCCAATGCTGAATGTCCGAGCTGAATTCCTTCGAAGCACCTCTGTCGGCCGGTATTTCTGCGAGTCAGTGTGCCAAGTGGTAACGGAGTAAAGCATGGATGTGACTGCTCTGAATGAACCGATATGTGACTTTATGAGCCATCCTGACCTTTCGATCTTTGTCTAAGCGCAAGCTAGTTGACTGAGGCTGGGGCTAAGCCGAATAGGACCAAAACCTAGCTACGATAAGCGGGTGGACTGGTGATAGGCCGCCTCGGGCACTGCCAGAGATATTCTACCCGCTTCGGGTCGCGCTTTGGCCTACCCGTCGCCAAGAGGCCCCGCCAGATCAATGGCTGCCTTGCTCAATCGAGACCAAGGCGAATGAGCAGTTCCCTCAGCGACATTTCTAATCGCCGCGATGATTGTCTTAGCAACAAATCTGGGGCAACTTGCCGCCGGATTTGCTCCCGCGGCGCTATTTCACGGCCACTTGAGACAGAGCCCTCCCATAAGCCAACAGAAACAGGCCAAACGCGACAATCCACAAAGCGCCGGAAAGGCTTGCCAGCAGGCCGAAATAGGCAGGCAGCGCCTCTATCAGCAGGCGCGAGAGGCAACAACTCGTCATCGCCGCGAGCGCACAGGTCGCAGGCATCGAGGGCCTGAAGGCGAGCCGGCCATGCTTGCGGATCATGCTCGCCATGATGGCCAGCGCCATGGTTCCGACGGCGCCGATGGTCCATGCATGAACAGCGGTCGCCTGCCCCAGCATTGCCGGCGCGAAGATATGGATCGCTAGCAAACCAAAACCCACGACGATCCAGCCATATCCGATGTGAAGGCCAAGCACCGTCGACGAGGACAGGCTGCGCCAGCCTTTCCATTGCGCGGCCCTGGCCGCCTGGCTGAAAGCGGCGAGAGCACAGGCAAAGCCGGTGAGTTGCGCCTCAGGCGCAACAACCCATGAACAAAGCGCGGAACCGGTCGCCAGCGCCGCCGCGTACTCCCTGGGAGTGGAGCGGCTGAGGACAATTCGACCGCCGGCGCTCTCGACATAGGCCACGGTCAAGGCCGGCACGACCCGCCCTCCGATGATGGCGACCAGCGAGATGATCGAAACGAGCGCCAGCCTCAGTGCAAGTTCCACCTGGTACGATGCCGCAACGAGTCCGTTGCTGGCACAAAAAACGGCCAGGAGAAGCACTATCTTGATATCGCGGCGATCCCGACTGGCGATCACTGCTCGGGCCGCGATCGACAACAGGGCAAGTATCCAGACGGACGAGAACGTAAGCCCAAGCGACGGTGACACCACCAAGAACCCCGCGCGGCTGCAGGCCCACGAGAGAATGAGCAGATGTGTGGTGCGCGGCGACACTGCGCGATGTCCCGTCCAGCGAGGCAGCGCGGTCAGCAGGAACCCGGTCAACACCGCCGGAACCATCCCGAACAGAAGCATGTCGCGGTGCCAGTCGCCGGCGGAGAGTCCTGCCGGGCCGAAGGCTTGCAGTCCGAACGCCGACGGCAACCAGCCGCTGCCGCCGAGGACGGCATCGACAACAGCCACGAGAAAGAACGGTCGAAACGGCAAGTGGACCGGCTTCGTTTCGAAGGCCTTGAAGTTGTCGTCGGCGCCCATGCGACCGTTCTCCGGAATGGCGATGTATCTCCTCCGGCATGGCCGCCATTGGACGGACTGGCAGGAAGGACAAGCATGGCGCAATAAGTGCGACCATCGATTTGGTGTTTGCTCCAGCGCAAACATCCCTCGAAAGCATCGGCTATCTTGAAGATTGTGAGGTAGCCCAGCGATCTGGCTCCGGCATGGGAGTGTTTCGCGCCTCTCGGCCAGGCTGCCCAAGGCTCAGGTCAACTGCGCAGCGACTGCAGGCAGGCTGACCGCGATGGGGGTAGAAGAATATGAAGCACGGCCTTCCCGAAAACAGCGCCGCGGAAATGGCGATCACCGTTGCCCGGCTGGCAGGGCTGATCAAGGAGGCGGGGTTGGATAGCCGGTGCCGCTCCAAGCTCGACGAGACGTTGTCCCGCTTCGCCAGTTTGGAGATAGTGCCGGCGGCACGCGGACATCTCACCAACGCTCGCCATCAACGCGCGCATATCGAGGCGATTCTATTGTTCTTGCAGGATCTCGACGAGATAGGAGAGGCCGAATGGGACAGCAGTGTCTGCCAGGACTTCGCCCTTCTCTTCGACGACATCGCGACGATGGCAAGGGACGGCGCGCTTTCGATGCGGCAGCTCGGTCAATTTGCCGCCCTCTCCGCGGTCGTGCGGCACCTCGAGCCGGCCGATCATTGAGCCGGTTCTCTTTTCCCGATTTCGATCAGCCATTCCGGCGGAATCTCAAGGCAGACCCCGGCCAAAGATGACTCGATCTGACGCTTCAATCGGCGGGATCGAAGTCCAGGTTCACCGAGAAGACTGACCTTCGAGCCAAGGGCTTCCAGTCCGATCGTCGGAAACGAGGATGACGCACATCACTGCCATGCCGAGTGCCTACAGGCGCTCAACGATGTCGGATTCACCGTTCCCGCCAATGGCGGCGTGTACTGGGTTGGAGAAGCGATGGGCGACGTCAACTTCGTCGATCTTCCCTGGACACCGGAGAAGGTCGTCAGCATGATCAAGATGGCGGCTTCCAATGCCGCCCATCTGGCCGGGCTCTTCAAGACCAAAACCTATGCCGGTGTCCCTGCCGGCGATTAATGTCTCTCCTATCGCCCGATCAGCGTCAGCCCGAACAGGATGATCAGCCAAAGCCCGGTGGCCGCTACGGCCAGCCGCGGCAACGTGCCGGTCAGATGCATGAACAGCATGGCGATCAGGATCGCCTTTGCGGCGGCGATCGCCAGGTTGAGCGCGACGTTGAAACCGCCGAGATCGACCAAAGATGAGCCTACCGTCAGCGCCAGCAGCGCCAGGAGACCGAGATAGCCGAAGGTGAGTTTGCGCAGTTCGCTCATCGGTTGATCAGGTAAAGGACGGGGAACATGAACACCCATATGATGTCGACGAAGTGCCAGTAGAGGCCTACGGTCACGACCCGGCGCAGCCGGTTGGCAGGACTGGCGGTCCGCCAGAGCGCAATCATGCCGGCGATGACCACGATGCCGCCGATCAGGTGCAGCGCATGCAGCGAGGTCATCGCGAAATAGAGGCCGAAGAAGAATTCGGCATGAACCGGATCCGGCCCGGCGTAGCGGAACGGCATGCCGAGGAGCGGCGCCAGTCCTTCGCCGATCTCCTTGCCGTATTCGATCCCCTTCACGACCAGGAAGCACAGGCCCAGGCCCGAGGTGACGACCAGCGCCCAGACCGTCGCGCGCCAACGCCTCTGAAGCGCAAGCCTGTGCGCCAGCGCCATGGTGAAGCTGCTGGTGATCAGCACGGCCGTGTTGAAGGTGCCGAGCGGCAGCGAAAGATGTTTCGAGGCGGCCGCAAAGGCTGGGCCGAAATCGACATGGGCTACGAGGAAGACAAGGAAGATCGCGCCGAACAGCATCGCCTCGGAGCCGATGAACACCCACATGGCAAAAGTGTCGGCGCGCCGTTCGCGTTGCGGCGTGTCGAAGGCGATGCTTTCCGTGCCGCTCATCCCGCTGCCTCCTCCCGGTGCGGACTGAAGCGCTCATGCTCGAGGCCCTTCATGTCGTAGGCATAGGCCGGTCGCGTCACGACCGGCATGGTCTCGAAATTATGCGGCGGCGGCGGCGAGCCCGTCTGCCATTCGAGCCCGGTGGCGTTCCAGGGATTATCGGGCGCCCGGGCGCCGCGAAACAGCGACCAGCCGAGATAGAACAATGGCATAAGGTAGCCGATCGCCAGCACCACCGCGCCGGCCGAGGACAAGACGTTCCAGAACTGGAACTCTGGTGGATAGGTATGATAGCGGCGGGGCATGCCGTCGAAGCCCAGCACATATTGCGGGAAGAAGGTCAGGTTGAAGCCGATGAAGGTGACGGTCGCCGCAATTCGCCCCGCCGTTTCCGAATACATGCGGCCGGTCATCTTCGGCCACCAGAAATGCAGGCCGGCCATATAGGCGGTCACCATGCCGCCGACCATGATGTAGTGGAAATGCGCGATGACGAAGTATGTGTCGTGGACATGCACATCGACCGCAAGCGAGGCAAGGAATAGCCCCGCCAGCCCGCCGAAGGTGAACAGCGCGAGGAAGAACAGCGCGTAAAGCATCGGCGTCTCGAAGCTGATCTCGCCCTTGCGCAGCGTCAGGCTCCAGTTGAAGACCTTGATCGCCGACGGAATGGCGACGCAGAAGGACAGGAACGAGAACACCACGCCGGCATAGGCCGACTGCCCGCTGACGAACATGTGGTGGCCCCAGACCAGGAAGCCGAAGACGGCGATCGCGATCGACGACATCGCCACCGCCTTGTAGCCGAACAGCGGCCGACGGCTGAAGCAGGGCAGCACCTCCGACACCACGCCCATACCGGGCAGGATCATGATGTAGACGGCCGGGTGCGAATAGAACCAGAAGAGGTGCTGGAAGAGCAGCGGATCCCCGCCGAGAGCGGGATTGAAGATGCCGATGCCGAACACGCGCTCCAGCACGATCAGGATCAGCGAGGCGGCGAGCACAGGCGTTGCCAGCACCATCACCAGGCTGGTGGCGTAAAGCGTCCAGACAAAGATCGGCAAGCGGAACCAGGTGAGCCCGGGCGCGCGCAGGGTATGCACCGTAACGATGAAGTTGATGCCTGTCATGATCGTCGAGAAGCCGACGATGAAGACACCGAACGCCGCGGTCGAGACCCAGCCATTGGCATAGAGCGTCGAGAGCGGCGTGTAGAAGGTCCAGCCGGTGTCGACGCCGCCGGCCACCACCGCAAACAGCGCGAACAGGCTGCCGGAGATGAAGACATACCAGCTGGCCAGGTTGAGCCGCGGGAAAGCCAGATCGCGCGCGCCGATCATCAGAGGCAACAGGAAATTGCCCAAGCTCGCCGGGATCGACGGCACTAGGAAGAACCAGACCATGATGATGCCGTGCAGCGAGAACAGCCTGTTATAGACATCGTCGGAGACGAGGTCGCCGGCCGGCGTCGCCAGCTCGATCCGCATCAGCACCGCCATCGCGCCGCCGAGGAAGAAGAAGGCCGTCAGCGACACAAGATAGAGCCATGCGACGCGTTTATGGTCGGTGGTGAGCAGCCACGCCCGGGGACCGCTGCCTTCGCCAAGATAAGTGCCGGACATCGCCGCGTTGGTCATTGCCTGGCTCCAGCCGTTGGTTGCGGCGAAAGCGCCTTCAGATAGGCAAGCAGCATCTGCAGCTCGCCTTCGTCGATGAGGCCGTCGAAGCTCGGCATGTGTGGCTCGTAGCCTGCGGCGACCTCCTTCTTCGGGTTGAGAATGGAGTCGCGCAGGTAACGCTCGTCGGCGATCACCGTTTGCTGATTGTCGAGCGCCACCGGACGGCCGAAGATGCCATCCAGGGATGGCGCCCTCACCTTGCTGCTCGCGCCGTGGCAGCCGGAACAGCCCAGGGCGCGAAAGAGTTTCTCGCCGCTCGCGGCGAGCGTCTCGCCCTCGCCCTGGCTGTTCAGCCAAGCGGCATATTGCTCGGGGGCCATCGCGATCACCCAGCCGCCCATTTCCGAATGCTGCGTGCCGCAATATTGGGCGCAGAACAGATGGTAGCGGCCGGGCTGGGTGGCGATGAACCAGATATGCGTCGTGCGCCCCGGCACCGCGTCCTGCTTGATGCGGAAGGCCGGCACATAAAACGAGTGGATAACGTCCTGCGCGGCGAGCGACACGACAACGGCCTTGCCGACGGGAACGTGCAGTTCGTTGATCTCGCGCTGGCCGCCTGGTTGCCTGAACTCCCACATCCATTGTTTGCCAAGGCCGCTGATCTCCAGCGCGTCCGCCGGCGGATGGTCGCGGCGAACGAAGAGCGCCGCGCCCCAGCCGAAGAAGATGAAAGCGATGACCAGGCTGGCGATCGTCCAGCTCATCTCCAGCGGCAGGCTGCGGGAACGCTTGCCTGTTCGATCCGCCTTTGAGCCGACGCGGTATTTCACAGCGTAGCCGACCACCAGCCCGGCGAGCGCCAGCCCGAGAACGGCAGAAAAAGCGAGCAGCGTGTAGAACAGCGCGTCGATCCGACCGGCTTCCGATGAAGCCTCCTGGGGGAAGAAGGGGATGCCGAAGCTCACCTTGCCCTCCCCCAGCCTTGCCAGAGCACCGTCGCGCCGAGGCCGAACAGCGTGGCCAGGCTCGCCACTTTCAGTGCCGCCCAGATCGCTGGCGTGTACTGGCCCTTCGAACTGTCGAACCCGGCGCAGAGCAAGAAGACATGATCGGCGATCGACCCGAGCTTATTCTCCGACGCTTCGACCAGCGCGAGTTGGAGATCACGCGGCGTGAAAGTGAGCGCCGGCAGCACCTGCGCAATTCGACCCGTTGGCGTAAGCGCGATAACCGCAATCGGGTGAACGAACTGATCGATGCCCTTGCGCCGATCGAAATTGGTACCTGCCTCATTGGCCAGCGCCGCGCCGGCGCCGTCGCTGCTCGTCAGGAACCGCCAGGCGGCGAGCCCTGCCGGACCTGCGGCGGAAGCGATTTCGTCTTGCGCCGCAGCTGCGTCGGCTGGTGTCTCCCCGGGATCAATCGAGATGAAAAGCGCGCGATAATCCGCCGGGCGAAGTGATGTCTTCTTCAGGTCGGAGGCAACGGCCTGCTGAGTGACGCCGCACAGGTTCGGGCATTTGTCGTAACCGAAGATGACGAGCGCGGGATGGCCGTCCAGTGTTGCGCCCAGCGTCAGCTTCCGGCCGCCGGCGTCGACCAATTCGCGGTCCGCCGTCAGCTGCGCGCCGAGCTTCGGATCGAATGTCGGTCGCTCGGCGGCAGGGGCCGCCCCGACAACCAGCAGACAAAGCGCGGCTAACAGGCTTCTCATCGCCTTGCCTCGCCACTTTGCTGCTGACAATTCTGGGCCTGGGATGTGCGGGGAACTGCAGCCGCGAGCAGGTTGCAATCTCCAGGTTCGGGGGCTGTGGCGTCGGGCTGTGACCAATCCGGCAAGCCGTTGTTGACCACTGCCCACATTGCGTCGTCGATCGGAATGCGCGCGATGCCGGCGCTGCGGTCGACCCAGCCGAGCATTTTCAGCTGGCGATCCTCCTCGGCGCGAAAGTTGACAAGGTCCTGCCTTGGTGCGCTCTGCAAATCGGGAGCTTCCGGACTGGCGTTCTCGGGTGGCGGCAGCCAGCTCGGCGTGGTGTTGAAGACGAGTTTGATGCAGAACGCGGCCAAGGCCAGAAACACCAACAGCCCGCCGCCGAAAGCGAGCAGCACCCGCGGCTGGACATCGCGCGTCTCGGGATGTCGGCGAGCTTTAGCCATGGGCGGCCTCCCGCTTCCACCAGACCATCCTATCCGGCCGGCGCAGCAGGAAAAGGAACAGGGCGAGCCACAACCCGCCTACTCCAATCCAGGCAACCGCATCATGCCACAGTGCCGGCGGACCACCGGCGAAGAGCGGCGGTCGAATGCGCCAGAACACATCGGCGAGATGGCCGGCCAGAACTATGCCCGCCAGCCAGATCAGGCCGTCATGGCTGCGCTTGAGCGGTCGACTGAGCGAGCCCGCGAACGCAGCCACCTGCAAGGCTAGCAGCAGCCACAGCAGATACTGCCAGCCGCCGGTGGCGCGGACGATGTACCAGTGGATCTCGTCCGGAAGGTCTCCACCCCAAACGACGATCCACTGCATGAAGACGAGGTAGATCCAGGTCAGCACGAAGCCGAACTGCATATTGGAGAGATCTTCGCTTAGCGAGGTTTCCTCATCTCCCCCCGGCAAGAGCTCGACCGCCCGCCTCGCCGCCAGCACCAGGGCGGCAAGCGCGAATGCCCCGACCACTTCTGCCGCCGCCTCGTAAAGCGCGTAGATGGTGGAGGTGAATTCCGGCTCTATCGACAGCATCCAGTCGATCGCAAAGACGCTGACAGCAAGCGCGTGGAAGATCAGGCCGAAAGCATATTTCCTACCATTGCCAGTCTCTACGGAATCCTCCGCAGTCGGGCCCAGCATCATCCAGGCGAGAACGACCCAGATAGCGCCGCAGACGGCGAAGCGCAGCAGGAAGAACGGGACGTTGAGATAGGCGAGCTTCTCGCGGACCTTCTCCGGCAGCATCCCGGAGTCGGGGCCTGCCCATGGGAAGATCAGGTCGAGCCTCATCAACACCGGCAGGAGCAAGATCAGCGCAAACGGCAACATCGCGACCATGATCCGCAAGGGCTGGCGGACCGCATCGCCCCAGCGTCCGCCGGTCAGCCCGTGCACCATCAGGATCGTCAGCGCACCGAGTGGAAGGCTGAGCACAAATATGGCTGCGGCCAGCCAGGCGCCCAGCATTGCCTTAGCATCGAGCGATACCCCGAGCACGCACAGGACAAGTCCCGCGATGCCGGCGGCCAGACAGCCCTGCTCGATTCGGCTCATGGCGATGCCTCCGCGTCGAGCCGTGCGCGCAGGCTTTGCGGGAGCTCGGCGACAGGTGCGTCGCGCGAATATTGCAGGGCGCGGATATAGGCGACGATCGCCCAGCGGTCGCGCGGCGGCACGCGCGCCGCGTAAGAGTACATGGCGCCATAGCCGTCGCTGATGACGTCGTAGAAGTGCCGGTCCGAAGCCTTGCGCAACGCATCCTGATGGTAGCTAGGCGGGGCCGGGAAGCCGCGTTGGACGATCATGCCGTGACCGTCGCCGGTGCGGCCGTGGCAAGGCGAGCAGAAGATATCGAAACGCTGCTCGCCGCGCTGCAGCAGCTCCATCGTGATCGGATAGGGTACCCGCTGCGGGGTCGGCGAAAGATCGGCGTCGCGCGTCACCGTACCCGTCACCGGGGTGCGTGCTGACATGCCGTCGGCAAACTGGTTGCTCGCCTCCAGCGGATCGTAACGCGGCTGGTCCTCCATATCCTGACGACAGCCGGCGATGGCCAGCGCGCCGAGCATGAGCGTGAGGCGCAGGCCGCTCACGCCTCCACCTCCTCGACGGTCTCGGCGCCGAGGCGCGTCAGTTGGCCCCTGGTCACGCCCTTGCGGTATTTCGGATCGGCCGCTTCGATCAGCAGATAGAACCTGCCGCCGCGTGCATAGGTGAAGCTCTCGGCGTTGAACACCGGATGATGGTAGCGAGGCAGTCCATTGGCCGCGAGCAGGCCCAGAAAGCCGGCGAAGGCAGCGCCGAGGATGCCGACCTCGAAGGCGATGACGACGAAAGCCGGCCAGGAATGCAGCGGCCTGCCGCCGACATTGATTGGATAGTCGACTTCGACGGAATACCAGATGAGAGCATAGACGAGAGCAGCACCTGCAATACCGCCGGCGAGCACGACCCAGGGCAGCCGCGACTTCGGGATCTCCAATATCCCGTCCAGCTCGTTCATCGGAAACGGTGAGAACGCATCCATGCGACGATACCCGCGCTCGCGCATGTGGCGCGCCGCCGCAACGAGGGCTTCGGGATCGGCAAACACCGCCATGAGACCGTAGAGGCTCATCTGAGCTTGCCCTCTTCTTCAGCCAACTCCTCGACTTCGAAGATGGTGATCGCCGGCAGGATGCGGATGAACAGGAAGACAAGCGCGAAGAAGGTTCCGATCGAGCCGAACAGGATGCCGAAATCGAGCCAGGTCAGCGACTGCTCACCCCAGGCGGACGGCAGGTAATCGCGGCTCGGCCCCGTCACGACGATGATGTAGCGCTCGATCCACATGCCGATGTTGATCGCGACGGCAATAGCGAAAAGCAGCGGCATGTTGCGGCGGATGCGTTTGAACCACAGCAGTTGCAGCACGCCGCAGTTCAGGCTGAGCATTAGCCAGAACAGCGGCGCATAAGGACCGATGGCGCGCTGTACCATCATGGCGCGTTCATAGGGCTCGCCCGAATACCAGGCGAAGAATGCTTCGGAGACATAGCCATAGGCGACGACCATGCCGGCGGCGATCATCAGCTTGGCGGCATTGTCCATGTGCCGCAGCGTGATCAGGTCCTCGACCGAGAACGCCCAGCGCAGCGGAATGGCGATGGTAAGCACCATGGCGAAACCGGACAGCAGTGCGCCGGCGACGAAATAAGGCGGAAAGATCGTCGAGTGGTAGCCGGGCGTGATCGCGAAGGTGAAGTCGAGCGAGACGATCGAGTGCACCGAGACGACCAGCGGCGTGGCCAGGGCCGCCAGCAGGAAATAGACTATCCTGTAGCGCGCCCAATGATAGGCCGAGCCGCGCCAGCCGAGTGCCAATATGCCGTAGAAAAGCTGCGCCGCTCTCGACCTTGCGCGATCTCGCAACACCGCCAGATCGGGCAGAAGGCCCATGTACCAGAACAGCAGCGAGACGGTCGCGTAGGTCGCGATCGCGGCAAAATCCCAGACCAGTGGACTGCGCCATTGCGGCCAATGCATATGCACATTGGGTAGCGGCAGCAGCCAATAGAAGAACCACGGCCGTCCGAGATGCAGGATCGGAAACAGTCCAGCCATGGCGACCGCGAACAGCGTCATGGCCTCGGCGAAACGGTTGATCGAGGCGCGCCATGGCTGGCGCAGCAAAAGCAGCACCGCCGAGATCAGCGTGCCGGCATGGCCGATGCCGATCCACCAGACGAAGTTGGAGATCATCGTGCCCCAGACCACGGGCATGTTGATGCCGTAGGCGCCGACCCCGACGGAAATCAGGTAGATGATCGAGTAGAGGAAGAGCAGGACGAGCAGGAAGCAGAGGAAGAACGCCGTCCAGAAATGGCGCGGCAGGCGGCCTTTGAGCACGATCGAGCCGATGCGCCCGGTGATCTCTGGAAAATCGTGGCGGCCGCGCATGACGTCCAAGCTGTTCGCGCCGGCTTCAGCCATCGGTCGCCTCGCCCGGCTTGGCAAGCCTGCCGTTCGGATTGGAGATCTTGCCGAGATAGGAGGTGCGCGGCCTTGTGTTCAGCTCCTCCAGCAGCGCGTAGTTCTGGGGCGCACTTTTCTCGCGAACGACCTTTGCGTCTTTCCTGTTGCGATCGCCGAATGTGATGGCCTGGGTCGGGCAAGCCTGCTGGCAGGCAGTGACCACTTCACCATCGGCAATATCGCGATTTTCGATCTGCGCCTGGATGCGCTTGGCGCTGATGCGCTGGACGCAGTAGGTGCATTTCTCCATCACGCCGCGCGAACGAACGCTGACATTGGGGTTGTGAACGCCCTGCTCCGGCCCGGCTTCGTCCTTGTCGAAGGACTGGTGCTCGAGGAAGTTGAAGCGCCGCACCTTGTAGGGGCAATTCTGCGAGCAATAGCGCGTGCCGATGCAGCGGTTGTAGACCTGAGCGTTCAGCCCATCATGGGTGTGCACGGTGGCGTTGACCGGGCAGACCACTTCGCAGGGCGCCTTCTCGCAATGCATGCAGGGAACCGGCTGGAAAAGGGTCTCGGGCGCATCGAGCGGACCGGCATAGTAACGGTCGACCCGCAGCCAATGCATTTCGTGGCCGCGCTCGCATTCTTCCGGCCCGACCGTCGCGATGTTGTTCTCCGCCTGGCAAGCGGAGACGCAGGCCATGCAGCCGATACAGGCTGAAAGGTCGATCGCCATCGCCCAGGCTTCCCGATCGTAGGGCCAGTCGGGATAGAGTGATTCTTTTGGTGACGGCGGCGCATCCTTGCGCACGAAACGCGGATCTCGCCGGAACGCTTCGAGCGAGGCGTGGCGCACGATGGCGCGGCCTTCCATCGCCTGGTGATGTTGTGTGCTGATGACGCGCGCGCTGTTCTCGCGCGGCGTGATCGCAGCACCAGTCGCCATCCATTCCGCCGCGCTGCGCAAAAGGAACGCATCATGGCCTTCCGACAGCGCGGCAACGGAGCCGGCCTTGCGCCCGAAGCCGAAGGAGAGCGTCACCGTCTCATCGGGGTGGCCGGACACGATCCAGGCCGGCGCGTCGACGCTGGTGCCGTTGGACGCGACATTGATGACCCTGCCGTTCTCGATTTTCAGCCGCTCGGCAGTGGCGGGCGAGATGAGCGCCGCATTGCCCCAGACGATCTTGGTCAGCGGCCGCGGCAATTCCTGCAGCCACGACGCATTGGCAAAGCGGCCATCTCGCAGCCACGGATCGGGAACGAAGCGGATATCGATGCCATCGGTAGCGTTCGCCGCCGGACTCAAGCCGCCTAGATTTGACGGCATTGTGACGGGTACGGGCTTGGCGGCGCTATCCGGGACGATGCCGTCGCGCAACGCCTTCTTCCACGCATCGTCATCGAGCGCTGCCCAATGTTGCCGGACGAGCGCCAGTGGATCGGTCTGGAACTGGCCGCCAAGCACGGCGAGCAATTCATGCGTGGTCTTGCCATCGTAGAGCGGCTTGATCAGCGGCTGCACCAGCGAGCGGGTACCGTCATAGGCGCGGATGTCGCTCCAGCTCTCGAGCTCATGGGCGGCCGGTACATGCCAGTGCGCCAGGAATGCGGTCTCGTCGCGATAGAGCCCGTAATGGACAAGCAGCTTCAGGCTGGAGAATGCCTTATGCGCATCGAGCCCCGCTGGAGCCGTATGCAGCGGGTTTGCGCCCAGCACCACGACCGAGTCGATCCCGCCATCGCCGATTGCCTCACACAGCGCGGCTACATCGCCATCGACCTGCAATGCGTCCGGTGGTTCGATCAGCCCGACCGTGTTGCCAAGCGCGCCAAGCTTCGCATTGGCAGATAAAGCGGCGGCTTGAACGAAGGCGCCCTGATGCGCCCCTGAAATAACCAATGCGTTGCGGCCCGCCGCTCTCAGGTCATCGACCAGCGCCGTCATCCAGACCTGGTCGATCGGCGAGCGGGAATCTCCGGCTTCGCCGGTCAACGCCGCGTTCAACCCGGCGGCCACGGCTTCGACCTCACTTGGCTTGATCGCAAGCCGATGATCGGCAGCTGCCCCGGTTATGGTGGGCGTCGACTCCATCGCATAAAGCCGGCTCATCCGGTCGGACGGATCGCGTACACGTCGCCGGGCGGCGAAATCGCGCACATAAGCTAGCCGCCCGGGACCCTCGCCGAGAAAATCGGCATCGAGGCTGAGGATCATTTCGGCGCGGTCGAAACGGTAGACCGGCGTTAGCGGCGATCCGAACAGCGCGCGCGAGACCGCCTCCGTGGCTGGCGTCGCCAATGGGTCGTGGCGATAGATCTTCAGCTTGGGATAGCGAACCCGCAACGCATCGATCTGTGCGGCGGCGGTCGGCGATGTCGTGGCCTCAACCAGCAACGCCCCGCCCTGGCCTTGCGATGCCGCCCAGCGCGAGACAAGCGCCGCCATGTCCTTGAGGAAATCGCCATAAGATGCCGGCTCCCCATCCTTGAGTGGCGTGCGCGAGCGGTCGGGATCGAACAGCGTCAGCACGGCTGCCTGCATGACCGCGTCGGTCGCGCCGCGCGACGCTGGGTGATCGGGGTTGCCCTCGACCTTGGTCGGCCGCCCTTCATGGCTTTCGACGATTGCGCCGATCCCGAAGCCGTCGCTCGACAGCGTCGTCGCGTAATAGATAGGCTTGCCGGGAATGAGGATTTCCGGCTGGCGCACATAGGGCACGATGCTTTCCGCCCTGCTGCAGGCGGCCAGCCCGGCAAGCGACAGCGAGGCGCCCATCAGCTTCAGCAGCGTGCGCCGGTTCGGCTTTGCAGGCAGGCGTTCCGCGATTGCCGGAAACTCGGCCTCGACGAAGCGGCGGAATTCGGCGGTGCCGGCGATCTCGTCCAGGCTGCGCCATATTTCGCCGCCACGCGCCAACCGCTTGCGCAGAGCCTCGATGTCGATGGCGGGGCCAGGCCTGTCGTCAGCGATGGCAGACATAGCAATCCGTCATTGTCTCGGGATGAATGTCGAGCATGCCGATCAGTTGCCGCCTGATCTCATCAATGTCCGCGGGCGGTTGCCAGTGCATCAGGAACACGTCCCGCGGCGGACGCAGATTGGGCTGCGGATTGCGATGGCAGCCAAGGCACCATTCCATGCTCAGCGTATGCGCCCGCATCGTCAGCGGCATCTGGTCGACCTCGCCATGGCAGGTCTCGCAGGCGACACCCTTGTTGATGTGGATCGCGTGATTGAAGAAAACGAAGTCGGGCACGCTGTTGACGCGCTGCCATTCGATCGGCTTGCCGCTCGCTAGACTTGCGCGCACCGGCGCCAGCATATCGGCATTGGTGAACAGCTGCGAATGGCAGGTCATGCAGACCTCGGTGGCCGGCAGACCCGCCGAAGACGAGCTTTCGACGCCGTTGTGGCAATAGCGGCAGTCGATGCCGAGCTGACCGACATGGTGCTTGTGACTGAACGGCACCGGCTGCGCCAATGGCTCACCTACTCCCGTTACCAGGCCCGAGCGGGGCAGGATTATCCCAATCGCGGCTGCGATCAGCAGAACGGCGCAACTTCCCCAGATGACAAAGCGCGCAACGCCATTGGCGTTTTTCGAGAAGATCTGCGGCATCCCCTCGCCGATTCTGCTGAAGGCAAACTCAGAGTTGACGGCACTTAACGGTGCTTTCGCCGCGAAGGTTCCGAAGCCGCAAAAAGGATCACAGAATGGTGACCGCGACCGGGAACCGGTCGTAGATTTTATCCGCAACCGCAGCCGCCCGCAGGCGTTCGCCAGATATCACGATCTGTTTCACGCTGGAAAATGCCATGACCGACACGGGCAAGGAGGTGTGGCAGGTGGATCTTCCCGCTGGAGGACAGATCACGCCGATGACCTATGCGGTCGACGACAGGCAGTATGTAGTCATCGCGCCCGGCGGCCACCACTTCATGGAAACCAAGGTCGGCGACGAAGTCACCGCCTATGCTCTGCCGGCGGGTTGACAGACGGCTGTTCAGCTAAAGGCAGGGCTTCGAGAGCCTTCAGACCAGCGGGTCGTTGGGGGCGCCGTCGGGTCTCTTGTGATGGATCGCCTCTCGGCTCCGCCTGCCGCCGGCTTCGGCGCCTGGCGAGGAAATACATCCAGATCAGGATGAGGATCAGAGGGACGCCCGCGATGGGCAGCATCCAAACGCCAAGGTGAAACATGAACGTCTCTCTGTCCTGTTGCGGTCAGTCGGCCCATACCCAAACCGGCGTGGGAAAGAACAGTTTCGAGAGCGACCGGGCGCAAGTGTCATTTCGCTGAAGACAGTTGGACGCGGAGCCTCATTGGTACGCAACCTCCGTTCCCGCAAAGCGTTCCGGTCTATCGTCGACAAGTGGGGCACCCGTGTAGACAGTTTGGGAAAGGCAACGGTCGTGCCTCGAGAAAAAGCTTCCATCCTCATCGTCGGTGCCGGTCCAACAGGACTGACCGCGGCGTTGGAGCTTGCGCGAGGCGGCGCCCTTCCCCGCATCATTGATGAGAAGGACGGACCCACGGCGCTCAGCAAGGCCGTGGGGATCAGCGCGCACAGCCTCGATATCCTCGAAGCGTCCGGGGTGAGCAGGCAACTGCTCGCCGAAGGGCTCAAGGTCCGCCACGCGCATTTCCATGTGGAAGCGCGGGAGCTTCTCACAATCGACTTCTCGCTGCTGCCGCACCGCTACAATTTCCTCTTGTCTCTGCCGCAGCGCGATACCGAAAGGATCATGGCCGACACGCTGGCGACATTCGGCATCGATGTCGAATGGCGCACGGAACTGGTCGGCCTCACCCAGCATGCCGACAAGGTGGAGGCCAGAATCAGCCGAAGCGGTGACGAGGAAAGACAAAACTTAGACATCGTCTTCGGTGCCGATGGCCCCGAGAGCTCGGTGCGCAAGTCATCAGGTATCGAATTTGAGGGCTATACGCACAAGCGGCAATGGAGCATCACCGACGCGGAGATCGCATCCTGGCCTTACGAGCCGGGTGCTGCGCAGGCGTTCGTCAACCGTGGCGGCGACGTCGGCTTCATCATACCGATCGGCGACGGCCGCTTTCGCTCTGTCTCCAACACGCCCGACGCATTGGCCCAAGTGCCGGGCAATTACCGCGTGTCGAAGGTGCTGCGGACCGATCGTTTCCATATTCCGGCCAAGCAAGCGAGACGCTACCAGGCCGGCCGCGTCTTCCTCGGCGGCGATGCTGCGCATGTCCATTCGCCGCTTGGCGCGCGAGGCATGAATCTCGGCATCGAGGATGCCGCGTCCTTGGCCCGGCGTTTCGGCGACGGCACTCTGGATGGATACACCGATGAGCGCCGGCCAGTAGGGCATCGCTGGATCGAACTCAGCGAACGCATTCTGTCGACGGTGCAGTCGACCAACATATTCGTGCAGACGTTCAGAAACCTTGCAATGACGACCATCGGCCGCTTCCCGGTCCTGCAAAAACCTCTTATCGAGCGCGTCGCAGGTCTGAGGGAGTAGCAAGACCGTCAGACGAGCAACTGCTCGATCCTGATCGGCAGATCGCGGATACGCTTGCCGGTGGCGTGATACACCGCACTGGCGACGGCGGCGGCCGTGCCGACATTGCCCAGTTCGCCCAGGCCTTTCACGCCGGCCGGGTTGACCGCGTGGTCCACCTCCGGGACCAGGATCACCTGCAGGTCCTTGATGTCGGCATTGACCGGCACAAGGTAGTCCTGCAGGTCGCGGTTCACATAGCGCGCATAGCGCCTGTCGATCTCGGTCGCCTCATGCAGCGCCTGACCGATGCCCCAGATCATGCCGCCCATGAGCTGGCTGCGTGCCGTGCGCGTGTTCATGATGCGGCCGGCGGCAAATGCGCCGACGATGCGCGGCACGCGGATCTCCCTGGTGTATCGGTTGATGTGCACTTCGACGAACTCAGCGCCGAAGGCATATTTCACAGAATCCTCGTCCTGGTCGCCGCCGTGGAATTCCGGCTTGCCGGCATAGAGTTTCTTCAGCGCCTCCGGCGTCGCACCCTTGGGGGCGAACTCGGCATATTCCTCGATCGCGCCGACCTGCATGGCTTTCAGCACATCCTCGACCTTGGCCGAGGCGCCGCTCTTCGCCATTATCTTTCCGTCAACAAGTTCGAATTCCGCATTACGCGAGCCGGCCAGCGGACCGCCTTCCGCGGTCGCGGCGGCGTAAAGCTTGGTGCGGATGGCGTCGCAGGCCTTGAGCACCGCCGAGCACACGCTTGCCGTGGAGATCGACCCGCCCGAGACCGGAGCCGGAGGCAGGCTGCTGTCGCCCATTTCGACGCTGATCCTGTCGATGCTGACGCCGAGCCGCTCGGAAGCCATCTGGCCGGCCACGGTGCGCACGCCGGTGCCGATCTCATGCGAACCGCATTGCAGGCGCACGTCGCCGTCGACCGTCAGGCGCACGCGCGCCGCGCATGGTGCGACGGCCGTTGGGTAAATCGCCGTTGCGCAACCCATGCCGACCAGCCAGTCGCCGTCACGCATCGCGCCGACCTCCGGATCGCGCTTGGCCCAGCCGAAGGCCGCCGCTGCCTGGTCGTAGCACTGGATCAGCGAGCGGCTGGAGAAAGGTTTCTTGCCGATCGGCTCCGTCTTGGGCTCGTTGATGCGGCGGAACTCGATCGGATCCATGCCAAGCGCCACTGCCATCTCGTCCATGGCGTTTTCAAGCGCGTAGACATAAGGCGTCTCGGGCGGTGAGCGCATGTAGCCCGGCGTGTTGCGGTCTGCCTGCACCAGCGAGACATGGGTCAGCACAGAGCCATAATCATACATGCGGCCGGTGGCCGAAGTGCCGCCGACGACATAGGGGTCGGGCCGCGATGTCACCTCCCAACCTTCATGCGCGAAGGCGGTGATGCGGCCGTCCTTGCCGGCGCCGATCCGGATGCGGTGTCGGGTTTCGGCCCGGTAGGTCTGCGTGCCGAAAGCCTGCATTCGGCTGGTCACGCAACGCACCGGACGTCCGAGGCGCTTGGCGGCAATGGCGACGATTGCGGTACGCGGTGTCATCGGCCCCTTCGAGCCGAAGGCCCCGCCGATGAACGGGCTTACGATGCGTACCTTCGCAGGGTCGATCTTCAACTGCCTGGCCAGCTCGACCTTCCAGCCGGTGACGTTCTGCGAGGGCTCATGCACGACGAGCTGCTCGCCCTGCCAGTACGCGGTCGTCGAGAACAGCTCGATCGGGTTGTGGTGCTGCGTGGGCGTCGAGTAGCGCTGGTCGATCTTGACGGCTGCAGCGGCATAGGCCGCGTCGAAGTCACCGGCTTTCACATCTTCCTTGAACAGAGGGCTCCTTCCCGCGGCAGGGATGGTCGCCGTCCCCGGGCTGTCGAAGGTCGCGGTCGGCTTCTCTTCCTCGTACTCGGCGCGGATCAGCTGCGCCGCCTCTTCGGCAGCCTCGAAAGTCTCGGCAACCGCGAGCGCGACGATCTGGCCGTCATGGAAGATCCTCCTGTCGTGCAGCGGTCCGATAGAAGTCGCGCCGGAATTGCCGAATTTCGGCTTCTCGAGCTTGTCCATGTCGCCATAGGTCACAATGTCGAGCAGGCCGGGCACCGCACGGGCATCGTCGAGACGAAGCTTCGTCACCTTGCCCTTGGCAATGCTGCTGGTGGCCAGCGCGCCATAGGCGATGTTGGCGGTGGGCAGATCGGCGGGGTAATGGGCTTGTCCGGTGACTTTCAAACGCCCATCGATGCGCGGCAGCGGTTCGCCCATGTTCTCCTTGGGCTTGGGAGCGGCAGCGTCCATGGTCACACCTTCATGTCTCGAGTTTCTAGCAGCGCGCGTACCAGCGTTCGCTTGCCAAGCTCCATCTTGAATGCGTTGTGCCGGCGCGGTTGGGCTTGGGCAAAGGCGGCTTCGGCCGTCGCTTCCGCCGATGCCTCATCGAGCTTCTTGCCTTGCAGGCTTTGTTCGGCCGCGCCGGCACGCCAAGGCACGGTCGCCACACCGCCGAGCGCAATGCGTGCCTCGCGCACAGTCTCCCCATCCAGATCGAGCGCCACGGCCGCCGAAGCCAGCGCAAAGGCATAGGATTCGCGGTCGCGGATTTTCAGGTAAAGCGAGCGCCGTGCCCACGGAATGGCGGGCACTTCGATCGCGGTGATGATCTCGTCGGCGGCGAGATCGGTCTCGATATGCGGCGTGTCGCCCGGCTGCCGATGCAGCTTGGCGAACACGATCTTTCGTGCGCCGCGCGAGCCTTCGGCATGGACGACAGCATCGAGCGCTATCAACGCCTGGGCGAAATCGCCGTGATAGGTGGCGATACATGCGTCGCTGGCCCCCAGAATCGCATGCTGCCGGTTGAAACCTTCCATCGCGGCGCAGCCGGAGCCGGGCACTCGCTTGTTGCAGGCCCAAGATGTCTCGCGAAAATATTCGCAGCGCGTGCGCTGCAGCACGTTTCCGGCCAGGCTTGCCATGTTGCGGATCTGGCCGCTTGCCGCCAAACGCAAACTGTCGGCAATGACCGGGTAGCGGCGCTTCACTTCGGCGTGGTCGGCGGCCTCGCCCATGCGCGCCAGAGCGCCGAAGCGAATGCCGCCCTCATTCGTGACATGGATGTGCCTGAGTTCCTGCTCCTTGAGCTTGTTTAGGTCGAGCAGACGGTTTGGGTCGGCGACGCCGAGCTTCATGTAGTCGGCAAGGTTGGTGCCCCCGGCGATGAACTGCGCATTCGCTCGCGTGGGTTGATCGTCGTTGGTCGTGAACCGGGACGCGATCGCGACCGCCGTGGAGACGTCGGCGGGCTGCTCATAGACGAAGGGGCGCATGTCAGGCTCCCCTCGTCTCTTCGCGCGCCTGCAGGATGGCGGCGACAATGTTGGGATAGGCGGCGCAGCGGCAGATGTTACCGCTCATATATTCGCGGATGTCACTCTCGGATTCGGCGTGACCTTCATTGACGCAACCGATCGCCGACAGGATCTGGCCCGGCGTGCAATAGCCGCACTGGAAGGCATCGTGGTCGATGAAGGCCTGCTGCATCGGATGCAGCTTGCCGTCGGTGGAGGCGATCCCCTCGACCGTCGCGATGTCCTTGCCCTCGTTCATCACGGCGAAGCTCAGGCAAGAAAGGACCCGCTTGCCGTCGACCAGCACCGTGCAGGCGCCGCACTGGCCGTGGTCGCAGCCCTTCTTGGTGCCGGTGAGTCCGACATGATCGCGAAGCGCGTCGAGCAGGCTCGTCCTGGTATCAAGCGAAAGCTCATAGGCCTGGTTGTTGATCCTGAGCGACGTCACGAGCGGCTGCCTCAGTTTCGCC
Organism: Mesorhizobium sp.; assembly: GCA_004020875.1. Classification (GTDB taxonomy): domain Bacteria; phylum Pseudomonadota; class Alphaproteobacteria; order Rhizobiales; family Rhizobiaceae; genus Mesorhizobium. The sequence goes on along the minus strand of SAPZ01000013.1, from coordinate 82,631 downwards.
TCGGCTGCGACCGGCGTGGCGCCCTCGGCCCGTGAAGCCAGCAACGGCGCAGCCGCGGCCGCCGAGACCGTGCCTGCCATGAACTTTCTTCGGCTGAGACCATTGGTTAACAGGGCTGAGGGCTGGGACATGACTCGCTCCTGGCTGGCTGGTGTTGTGCGCTAACCTCTCAACGGTGCCATTGTTCCGATGGTGAGCGCAGAACCGCGACGCATCACCGAAGTGTGAGGCTTCGACCTGGAACGGGAGCGTCGCGAGGCTTCGCACCCATGCTGGAACATGCGGCACGGCGGGGCGTTCTGTCCTAGTCTATCTCTGCGAGAGCGATCGGCGACATTGTCGTGGACGCCGCGGCAAGCAAAGCCTGCATCTGTATGCGGTGCTTCCTGAGCGACGGATCGACCCGCGTGCTGGAAGGCGTGGTGAAGCCAACACTCGAGGTCACGGTGACGAACTCGCCCGTTCATTTGCGGCGTACGAACCGGCCTCGGTATCGCCTGATCGATCTCGACGCGTAAAATCTTGCGCTACCGAAACCGCATCTTCCATCGAGCGTTCAAGCTTGATGGAAGACCCGGACGTCATCACACGAAACGCAGCCGTCGAGCGATACGGCGGATGCTTGTGCGGCACTATCCGTTACCGCCTGACGGGGGAGCCGCGCGTGCATTACTGCCACTGCGACATGTGCCGGCGTGCGACGGGGAGCGCCTTCGCCGTGCTTGGCTGGGCGCCTGTCGAGGAACTCTCATGGCTGACGACGGAACCAGCCCATCGCCGCTCCTCGCCCATCGCCCGCAGAAGCTTCTGCTGGTCTTGCGGTACGCCTCTTACGCTTGCCTATGACGCCAACCCGCACGAGGTCGCGATGCATATCGGGACCTTCGACGATCCGTCCGAGCTTGAGCCGCGGCACAATTACGGTTCCTCGCAACGGCTCGGGTGGATCCGCTGCGGCATCGACCTGCCGCGTCACGACACGGAAGAACGATGGTAGCGGCGCCCCGGAACGACTTCCCGTTGCCATTGGAGACGCCGCCAATGGAGGCGCGAACGGCGGAAGCATTGCCGGACGGAAATGGCGCCTGGCAATACGAGCCGAAATGGGACGGCTTCCGCTGCCTTGCCTTCAAGGATGGCAAGGCAGTCGATCTCAGGGCAAAGTCCGGAAAGCCGCTTGGCCGCTACTTTCCCGAATTGATTGAAACGATGCAAAGCCTCGATGCGGAGGATTTCGTCGTCGACGGCGAGATCGTCATCGAGATCGACGGCCGCGCTTCCTTCGACGCGCTGCAGATGCGGCTGCACCCCGCGGAGAGCCGTATCCGCAAGCTGAGCATCGAGACGCCAGCGCGGCTGATCCTGTTCGACATGCTGGTCGCCCCGGGCGGCAGGATCATTCTCGAACGACCCTTGCACGCTCGGCGCGACGCTTTGGAGGCCTTTCTGTCCAAGGCAGCCAATCCCGGCCTCCAGCTGTCGCCATCCACCACCAATGTCGCCACCGCTAGGCAATGGCTGCAAGGCGCCGGCCACGGCTCGACTGATGGTGTCGTCGCCAAGATGCTCGACGAGCCGTATCGGCCGGGCGAGCGCGCGATGGTCAAGGTCAAGCGGCTGCGCACCGCCGATTGTGTGGTTGGCGGCTTCCGGTATCTGAACGGCAAGCGGCAGGTCGGATCGCTGTTGCTCGGGCTCTACAACGACAATGGGCAGCTCGATCATGTCGGCTTCACATCGACCATCGCCAATGGAGAGCGCGCGGCGCTCACGGCGAAGCTCGAAGCGTTGCGCGGAGGGTCGGGCTTCACCGGCAAGGCGCCGGGCGGGCCAAGTCGCTGGAGCACCGAGCGCAGCGGGGAATGGGAGCCTGTGAAGCCGGAACTGGTGGTCGAGGTCCGCTTCGACCATGTCACCGGCGAGCGTTTCCGGCACGGCACAAGGTTGCTGCGCTGGCGCCCGGACAAGGCGGCGCGCCAGTGCACGTTCGAGCAGATCGAGTAGCCGGGCGGCCAATCGGCTCACGGCCATGGCGTCCAGGCGGATCACGTCTTGAACGCGAAGAGATTTGCATCTGAGTCCTCCCTGCCTGCGATGGACGCGCAGACGATCTCCGAAGCGATCTGCGAAAAGGTGATCCCGTTTCCGCCATAGCCCATCACCGCATGTATGCGCGGGTGGCCGGGCACGCTGCCGATAATCGGAAGTCCGGTATCGGTGGCTCCGAATGAGCCGGTCCAGGCGAATTCAGCCGACGTGTCGAGTTGCGGAAAGATTTTCCCGAGTTCCTCCTCGAGGCGGTCCGTCTTTTGCGCGATCAGGGCGTCGCGCCGTTCCTCGTCGGTGAACTCCTCGTCTTCGCCGCCGCAGATCACGCGACCGTCGGATGTCGCCCGGAGATAGAGATAGGGATCGGAAGCTTCCCATATCAGGGCGGCGAGAGGCCAGATCCTCCCCGGCTGCGGCCGGGTGGCAATCGCCCATGTCGAGATGATGCGATGGCGTATCTTCGGCACGATATCGAGCAACTCGTAGCCGGTCGCAAGAACAAGATGGCGAGCCTTGATCACGGGCCCATGTCGCATCGCCACCGTCACGCCGAGGCGATCGTCCGCGATCGCGATCGCTTCCGCCGGCGCATAGAAACGCGCTTTGCGTTGCAACGCCCTCATGAGCAGCCCGGACGTCAACTTGCGTGGATCGAGCGCTAGATTGCCGTGGCTCAAAATCGCCGCCGCGCGGTCTATGCCGAAATCGTTTCGCAGCTCTTCGCGGGTCAAGACCGACGCTCCGATACCCGCTACGCGGCGCGCTTCCGCCTCATGGCGCAGGCCCGAGGCGCCAAGTCGGTCGCCCGCCAGATAAAGCGAAGGCGCATCCGCCGACCGGCAGCGGATATCAAGTTCGGCAATTCGCCCATGCAGGTTCGCGAGGGCCAGCCGTGACCGGACCCAGGCCTGACGCGCGGCATCGCGTCCAATCATCCTGGACAGCCTTGTCAACGGTTGATCGATCTCAAACTGGACGAGCGCCGTCGTCGCGGCCGTCGACCCCTTCAACGGCCCACGCCTGTCGATGCAAATGACGGCGTGGCCGTCGCGGGTCAAAGCTTCGGCCATCGTCGCCCCGCTGATGCCCATGCCGACGATCAGGACATCGGTCTTTGCATCGCGGGTCAGGCGGTCTGCCGGCACCGCGGGCGAGCGATAGGCGGACCAGACAGGCGTACCGCTTCTGAGATCTAGCTTGCGAGGCATGAAAGTTCCCGGTTCCGCACGATAAGTCAGAAGGCGTCATGCTGTTCCCAGGCAACTGCGCCCCATCCCTGATGGAAATGAAGCGGAACAAGTGTTTCGGCGAGAGGTTCTTCACTCGAAGCTCAGCAATGGAGAACGTCATGGAGCCGCGCGACAAACAGCGGCCTGCAAAGACCGACGAAACCGAAGCGCCAACCATCGAACAGCAGGACTGGGATGCTCTGGAGGGCGGCAGAATCCTGCCTGACAGCGTTGCCGTGAACGGTGACCCGCAGGATGATGCCGAAGCGAGAGGCGACCTTCCGGAAGAAGATGACGACAACCCCTTCCAGGACAGCGACGAAGCCTTGCCCGACGACGAGGAGGAGCGCGTCCTGTCGAAGGACCCTTCCAAGGAGGGCAGCCGTTTCGACGAGGTCTAACGTTTAGATTTCCAGCAGCGCGTAGGGCCGGCCCGTCGGCTTGGTGATGTGCATGGCGACATTGTAGACTTTCGCGCCGCCGGGGGTCTGGCCTTCGAAAGTGCCACGATGGGCATGGCCGTGCACGACGGCGCTCACCTTGAACCGGTCGATCGTTTCCGCAAGCCGGGACGATCCGAGGAACGGAAAAATTTCGGGCGGCTCGCCGGTGACCGTCTCCGGGATAGGCGCATAGTGAAGCACCACCAGCGTGCGCTTTGCGCGGACCTGCCGCATCGCGTTCTCGAGCCGCATCGCCTCGTTGACGCTCTCGGCCACCATCGCCTTGATCGCCGGCTCGCCGAAGGAACCGAGCATCCTCGGGCCGAAGCCGCCGACAAAACCTTTGACGCCGACAAAGCCGACTTCCATCAGCTCCGTCGCTTGTCCATCGAGGAGATAAACGCCTGCTTGACGGAGCGTCGCCGCGATCTGGTCGACGCAACCTGATTCGTAGTCGTGATTGCCGAGCACCGCGACCACGGGGATCGAGCAGGCGCGCAAATCCTCCGCAAGGAGTTCGGCCTCCTTTGGCTTGCCGAGATTGGTGAGATCCCCGGTGAGCACCAGGACATCTGCTTCGCGGGAAATCTCGCCAAAAAGGTCGCGGTAGGAAGTCTGCGCATCCTCCTGAACATGCAGATCGCCCATGGCGGCAATCTTGACCTTGCCGTTGCCGTTCGCTTTGCGAGCCATCTTCCTTTGTTCAGCCATCGCGGAATTCCCCTACGCCGCCGACGCCGGCGAAGCCCCATTCCTTGACGTCGATCTCGTAGTCGACCTGCGACAAAAGCCTGCCGCGACAGATCTTCATCCTCGGCGAGGGCAATTGCCGCTGCCTGGCGAGCCGGTCGAGCAGGTTGTCAAGCAGCCAATCGGGGATGTGGTCGCGTTCGCTGGGATAGATCCATCTGAAATTCAGCAACTGCATCAAGAGAACCTCCCAGTGGGTGTCGAGATAGGACAGCAGCCTTTGCCAGTCGATCTGCTCACGCGCTTTCAGAATCGTATGGGCGATGTCTGCACCATCATGCCGGCCCCTGTCCTGAATGAAGCATTTCGACCAGATAAGCTCGGTCGGCCCGATGATCCTGACCCGGCTGCCCAGCAGCTCGACCTGGCGGGCATGTTCCAGCCACTGGTCCTCGACCTGCATGGTCCCATTGGCGGAAGCAAAGATCACGTCGAAGAAATACGGGCCCTCGAAGACCTTGCCGAGCCAGCGGTCATCCTCGATCACGACGGCGTAGCCGAGATCCTTGAAATGGGTGAGGATGCGCGGGCAATCGCCCGGCTTGCAGAAGATATCGAGATCCTTGGTCTGCCGCACGACGCCGGTATAGGCGCTGACGGCATAGGTCCCGGCAACCAGAAACGGAATGTCTGTGGCGGTGAGCTCCCGGATTGCATGCGTGTAGAACGCTTCCGCCTCCGCGCTCTTCAGCGTCGGCTCCGCCTTTGCATCGATAACCGGCAGCGTCGCCAGCACTCCCGGCAACTCGTCATTGGCCATCAACCGTTGCTCCGGCTTTCGATCTTCATTCCCATGTTTCGGTAAACAGCGGCAAACCGGCGTTGTTCCGCGCTCGACATCACGCTTTGACGAGCTTCGCCAGTCCGGAGGCGCTAGTCGCCTTCGTCCCGGTATAGGCGTTCGGCCGCACGGTCGCTCTCGCGCCGCTCCGCTGGTCCGCGGCGACGACGGGTAAGGAGAACATAGACGATCACGAGCATGAGAACGAGAGGGCCGCCAGCGACGACGATGAACCACAACTCGGTGCCTGACATGGATCTTTCCTTCCCGGATCGAAGGCTGTGCTCCCGGAAGCAGGGTCGCCGGTGGTGCGCTAACTGGTGAAAGGTTCAAATGTTCCGCTGCCGGAACGGAGATCGCACATCAGTCGGCGGCTGGAGCACGCCTGGCAACCTCTTATCGCGCAAAGGTCGAAACCCGCCGCCGCGTTCAGAGCGTGGGAACATGCTGCCTCCTGAAAGGTTGAAGATCAAAACGACGGCCAGCCGAGTTCCACCATGAAACCCTCCACCAACGACCATGTCGAAATCCGCAAATACAACCACCCGACCGGCGGGTGGGGATCGCTGAAGTCCCTGATCCGCAAGGCACGGGGCGAAGGCCTGCTAATGTCGGGCATCTGGAGCACGCTGCTCAAGCAGAACAAGGCCGACGGCTATATGTGCGTCTCCTGTTCCTGGGCGAAGCCCGCCGAGCCACGGCCGTTCGAATTCTGCGAGAACGGCGCCAAGGCCACGATCTGGGACCAGACGAAACAGCGCTGCGGCCCGGAGTTCTTCGCCGCGCACTCCGTCAACGAATTGCTGGATTGGCCCGATCATGACCTCGAAAAGCAGGGCCGCCTGCTCGAGCCGATGCGCTACAACGAGGTCACCGACAAATACGTGCCGGTCTCCTGGGAGGCCGCGTTCCGCGGCATCGGTGAAGAACTCCGCAAGCTCGATCCGAAATCGGTCGTGTTCTACACCTCGGGTCGCGCCTCGCTCGAGGCCTCGTTCATGTACCAGCTATTCGCGCGCATATACGGCTCGGGCAACCTGCCGGATTCTTCCAACATGTGTCACGAGTCGACCTCGGTCGGCTTGCCCGAGTCCATCGGCTCGCCGGTGGGCACCGTGCAGTTGGAGGATTTCAGCCATTGCGACCTGATGTTCTTCTTCGGCCACAATACCGGCGTGACCGCGCCGCGGCTGCTTCACCCGATCGAGGAGGCGCGCCAGCGTGGCATACCCGTCATTACCTTCAATCCGCTGCCGGAGCGCGGGCTGAAGCGATTCAAGAATCCACAGAACCCGGTTGAAATGCTTTCGCCGGGCCCCGGCACCCGGATGTCCAGCGACTTCTTCCAGATCCGTGGCGGCGGCGATATCGCAGCGATGACCGGCATTGCGAAGGCCGTTCTGGCGCTTGACGACGCGGCCAAGCAGGCCGGCGCCCCGCGCGTTCTCGACACGGCCTTCATTGAGGAACACACGCACGGTTTCGACGCATTCGAAGCCTATCTGCGGCGCACATCCTGGGACAAGATTGAAGCGCGCTCGGGTATCGCGCGCGCCGATCTCGAGCATGTGGCCGAGGTCTATAGCAGGGCCTCGGCGGTCATCGGCAATTACGGCATGGGCCTGACGCAGCACCGGCATGGGACCGAGAACGTCCACATGCTGTGCAACCTGCTCCTGATGCGCGGCAATATCGGCAAACCGGGCGCCGGCGTGTCGCCGCTTCGTGGCCACTCGAACGTCCAGGGTCAACGGACCGTCGGCATCTCCGAGAAGCCGGAACTTGTCCCCCTCGACAAGTTTGCCGAATTTTATCTGTTCGAGCCGCCCCGCGAGAAGGGCCGCGACACCGTCGAGACATGCGAAGGCGTGATCGACGGTTCGGTGAAGGCCTTTATAGGACTGGGCGGCAATTTCGTGCGCGCCGTTCCCGAAACAGGGCTTGTGGAGGACGCCTGGCGGCATCTGAGATTGCATGTCCAGATCGCGACGAAGCTGAACCGCAGTCACCTGATACCGGGAGCCGTCACCTATTTGCTGCCCTGTCTGTCACGGATCGAGAAGGATCTGCAGGCTACCGGCGAGCAGCATGTCTCGATGGAGGATTCCACCGCCTGCATCCATGGTTCCTTCGGCTATCGCCCGCCGGCCGGGCCCAAACTGCTCTCCGAGCCTAAGATCGTCGCCGAGCTTGCCAAGGCTACGGTGCCTGGAAAGAGCTCGATCCCATGGGACGAGTGGGTCGCGAACTATTCCCGCGTGAGGGACGAGATCGAACGTTGCTTCCCGGACCATTTCAAGGACTTCAACAAACGTTTCCTGGTGCCGGGGGGTTTTCATCGCGACATCAAGGCTTCCAAGCGGGTGTGGCAGACACCGAACAAGAAGGCCAACTTCAAGCCGCCGACGATGCTGGAAGCGGATCCAGACATCGGCACACCGCAATCGGACGTGCTGACGCTGATCACCGTTCGCTCCAATGACCAGTTCAACACCACCGTCTACGGCTACCGCGATCGCCTTCGCGGCATCGATGGGACACGGATGGTGGTGCTCATGAACGAGCACGACATCGAGCGGCTGGGACTCCATGACGGGGAAATGATCGATCTAGAGTCGGCGGCAACCGATAATGTCGAGCGCCGTGTGCGTGGCCTGCGCGTGACACGCTACTCAATCCCGCGCGGAGATTGTGCAGGCTACTACCCGGAGCTCAATCCCCTCATCCCGCTCTGGCACCGCGCCGAGAAGGCACATGTGCCGGCAGCGAAATCGGTTCCGGTTCGGGTGGTGGTGCCTGGGTGACCGCTCGCGATCACCTCCCACGGATGAAGCCCGACCTGCGTTTTCGTCCGTGACACAGGATTGCAGGCCGGGCCTAGCCTAAGTGAGGGGACAAAGGCCAGCCTATGTTGCACGATGATCCAGCCGCTGCCTTAACATAAGTTTTTGATGACGGCGGGGATCGAGCGCTTCTCCTTGGGCGAGGCGGTCAGCGGCAAAGCGATCATGCGCTCAAAACGCATCAAAAGTTTTTGCAAACCAGTTATCTTGCAGCCCGGCGGATCGATCATCATCGCGTGGTGGTCACCGTGCTGGATGCGGCCGATGTCCTTCTGCATACCTGGCCAAAGCCCAACTCCGCGTCCGGCATCACGCTATCATGGCGTCCCTGGCGGTGTTGCGGGACGAGAAGCCGCCACGCGTGGCGCACCAGGCTTTCGCAGACGCCGCAAAGGACGCCAGGATCTTCTTGGGCGACCAAGCCTGACGCTATTTCCGGCTGCGCGGTTCTGCCGGGGGAAGCGGAAGGGAACATCTCAGCGTCGCGAAATCTCAATGGCGGCGCATCTTCAGACACCGCTTGCCTATGTCTCCTCGCGCGCCGGGTCCTGCAGCTCTTGCTTGACGGCTTCGATCAACGCCGGCGGGCAGGGTTCGCCCTCGTAAAGACTATCGTAGAGCGACCGGACGATGTCCTCGATCGGCACGGCAGGATCGTCCTCCCAGAGCTCACGCGCGACAGCTTTGATGTCGGCGAAATCATAGGCGTTAGGGACGGAGATCATTTTTGTTCTTCTTGGCCGGCTGAGCACCTTGCGGCAATCCCAAGCGCCATTTCGACCGGGGTTCGCCGATGACGCCCTAGATATCTGCACTTGGCGCAAACCCGCGGCAATAACGCAGGTTAAAGCGCCCCCCTGCAGGCCTCGGATATCTTTTAGTCTTGGCTTGACAAGACGGTGGCAACCAAACGAGCCGGAGGGCCCGCCTAACTCGCCCTGGCGTGGCGGGCCCTTTCTTCCGAGCGTGTCCTTGAGCCCCGAAGCTTCAAAAGAATTTCCGCCTCCCTCTCATGGGTTAATGCACAAAGGCGAGCCGCGAGCAATCGTTGGCTGAAGACAAATAAAAGCGCGGCTAGGGAGGTGCGCGTGATCAAATATCATCCTGTCCGACTGAACAAACTCATCGATCACTACATGGAAACGCGTTCCTCGCACCGTTCACCAGTATCGGTGGCAGCGGCTACGAGGGCCATCTTGACCGTCATGCCGGATTGCTCGGTTGGAGGCCCGCAACTCAGCAACATGATCGCGCTGTCTGCCGTCAAACACGGCCACGCCGTCAGCTTCGACCTGATGAGCATCTAGCCGACGAGGAAGCCTTGGCCGATCAAAAAACTGGCGCGGCAGATCCGCCGCCAGTTCGGTGGCGTTGCCGGGTTTTTCGAACTGCGCTCTTCGGCAACGACGAGAATACCACTTGTGTCGTGGCAACGGGCGACGACATGCGGTCGCTGCCTTCTCAATGGCTGATCCCGCCGGAAAATTGCAAAGTGAGATCAAGTCGTCGCACCGCGTCCTGCAGGCGGCGACGGTCCATGACCGTCAGGTCGCGTAAAGCGCTTTCGTGATATCCTGGGCCGAGGTAACCGTCTTCAATAATCGCTGCCGAAGGCGGTGTTGTCGTACATGGAGCTAGTGAGGTAACCGTTCGAACCCTGTGGTGCTCCACATTAACATAGGTAAGGTCACTGCCCGATCATTCTGTGTATCACGGGATAGAGGATAAGGATGAGGCGACCTCTGATCCGCAAGCTCGAGAAGTTCACGCGGCTTTCGCAAGCCGACAAGGAGATGCTGGTCAGAATCGCGGCGCAACGCATCCGGCGCTTCATCGCGCGCGAAGACATCATCCACGAGGGCGAGAAGCCTGAATTCATCAACCTGATCAATGAGGGCTGGGCCTGCCGTTATAAGACCCTCGAGGATGGCCGCCGGCAGATCATTGCGTTTTTCCTGCCCGGCGATCTATGCGACCTCAACGTCTTCATCCTGAAGGAAATGGACCACTCGATCGGAGCCATTACGCCGGTCGCGATTTCCGAGATCTCGCGTACGGACTTCGACGAAATGATGATCGGTCATCCGCGCATCACTCAGGCGCTGTGGTGGGAATCCTTGGTCGCCGCGGCGATCCAGCGCGAGTGGACAGTCAACCTCGGTCAACGTGATGCGCTGGAGCGCATGGCACATCTATTATGCGAGCTGTTCATCCGGCTTGAGGCTGCCGGCTGTACAAGCGATAACAGTTGCGAATTCCCTTTGACGCAGACGGAACTGGGGGAGACGTTGGGCATGTCGACGGTTCACGTCAACCGTACGCTGCAGGAGTTGCGCGCGTCCAACCTCATCGTGTTGAAGGACAGGACGCTGACCATTCCCAATCTTCAGGCATTGCAGGACGTCGCTCTGTTCAATGCCAACTATCTGCATCTCGATCGCGAAGGCAGGCATCTCGATGCCAATGAGGAGTGATGTCCAAGGGCCCGTCCGACAAGCCACTTGAACGCGGTCTGACCGATGTCAAGGCAGCCCTGCGCGACCACGCGCGTGCCACAGCCCGGCTGCGCGAAAGTGAGGAGAACCTGCAGGATTTCGGTGAGGCCGCCTCGGACGTGCTTTGGATCCGCAATGCCGAGACACTGCAATGGGAATACCTGACGCCGGCCTTCGACGACATTTACGGGATGAGCCGCGAACAGGCGCTGGGGGGCGACAATTTTGCCACCTGGCTCGACCTTGTCCTGCCGGAAGACCGCGAGCATGTGCTGGGCCAGATCGAGCGCATACGCAGCGGCGAGCGCGTGACCTTCGAATACCGTATATGCCGGCCGGCCGACAGCGACATACGCTGGCTGCGCGACGCCGATTTTCCAATTCGCGATGAAGCGGGAAAGATTGCCCATATCGGTGGCGTCGGTCAGGACATAACGCGCCAGAAAGAACTCGAGGAACAGCTACAGGTCCGCTTCGTCGACCTGCAGCATCAAGTGCGCAACACGCTGGCCGTCATCCGCTCGATCGTGCGGCGTACCATGGAAAAAAGCGCATCCCTTGATGAAGCCGCAGCGCATCTGGAAGGTCGCATCAACGCCTTCGCTCGCGTGCAGGCGGCCATCACGCGACGCCCGTCAATTGGCATCAATTTGGCATCGATCATCGCGGAGGAATTGCGCGCGGCCGGCGGCCGGGAAGGCGAGAACCTGAAGATTGAAGGGCCGCCCGTGACGCTTGCTCCCAACGCCGCCGAGACAATGGGGCTGGCCATTCACGAGCTGGCGACGAACGCGCTGAAGTACGGAGCACTTTCGAACCGGGACGGCCGCATCGATATCGAATGGCGTTTGGAGCAGGACCTGCTGCGTTTCAATTGGACCGAAAGCAGTCCTTACAGTTTCGCACCAATTGAGCGGCGCGGCTTCGGCGTGGAGGTGCTGGAGCGGACCTTGCCTTACGAGCTCGGAGCGACAGTAGACTTATGGGTCGCTCCAAGCGGTCTCAATCTCAGGGCCGCCATCCCGCTCGCGGCCGTCAGCAGTCAATAGCAAGACGGTTATCGGCAATCCGATTGCCATCTTCCACCGTCAGCCGCTTCGCGAAAAACGAGCCTCGTCTTCATCCCTTTGCCGGCCGCCGAGCACTCCCGCGACGGCGGCGATGAAGGCTCCGATCACCAGGGACAAAGCTCCGACCAGAGCTGTGGTGGCGCTTGCTTTTCGAGCCTTGTCGGCAGCCGCCTTGGCTTTGTTCTTGGCATCATCGACACGCGCAAGGACATCGTCCACCCGCTTCTGCGCATCGGCCTGGGGAAGTCCCGTCCGCGATGCGACCAAACGGGCGAGATATGCCTTGTCGTCCGCGCTCATTTCGCCGTTCGCAGCACTGATTGCAAGGATGCGCGCCGCCTCGCCCGTGGCACTCGCATTGTTCTGGGGCGTGCCAGCTGCGGAAGGTGCCGCGGCCGGTGTGTTATCGGCCGGGCGGAACAGCGTGTCGACGAAATATCCGGCCAATTCGTTCGCGGACGGCGACTGCGCCGACGAAGCCTGCGAAGCCGCTCCGGCGGCGGCGCCGCTCAACAGCCCGGTTGTGGCTTGGGCACCGGTCCCCACAATTCCGGAAATCGCCGAACCAAGGACAGTGGCCACCAACAAGGTAGCGAGGGCCCAGGCCAGGAAGCCGTGCGCTGTGTCGCGGAAATATACTTCATCTGTATGGACGTTGACCCACTTGGTACGAAGGCGTCCGGCGACATAGCCGCCAAGCGCGGACGACAGCCACTGCACTATGACGAGCCAGATGGCGGTCGACACCGCAAATGTCGTCAATGAAGCGCTGCCCCAGGGCGACATCATCGTCAGGCCGAGTCCGGACCCGACCAGCATGAGGATGACCGTCAAAGTGGCAGCCGCGAACGCACCCGCGACGATGGACCCCCAACTGACGGCAGAAGCCGATGTTTCGATCGCGGCGGGCTCATCGACCGCGGAAAAGGCGTTGGTCATTGTTTGCTCCTACCGCGCGAAAAGCATCAAAAGGATAATGATCGGGATCGGAACGCCAAGAAGCCAGAGCAGAATACCTCGTCCCATTTCTTCCTCCTGTAATGATCTTCGGTTGCATGTACCTAATTCCCGGATTTGTCTTTCGTTCCGTTCGCAAGCGAAGCACCGGGATAAAGGCCTGAAGCTGCGCAGCTCGGTTGGAAAAGGCCCGCCCGCAAAGGGATGATCGCGCGGCCGCGACCGGATGCTTGTGGCCCGAGACGGCGCACCGCGACGCGGCACGCCGTCGCCTACCGAAACCAGGCCGCGGCGCGATGTTTCTCGGACCCGCCAAAATAGCGGTATCGACGCCCGGTTGGGTCAATGCCAGGATTCAAGGATAGCCTCCACCGGCACCACCTCGACATGGTGGGAATACCGCTTGGTGAAGAGCTTCAGGATGTTCTCGTACGCCTCATCGGACGCGCTGCAGATGGCATCCTCCGCGAGGATGGTTCGATAGCCTAGATCGATGGAGCCGAGCAGGGTCGCCAAAACGCACATATCGGCCTCGCCGCCGCTGACGATGACTTCCTCAACACCTTCGGCCTGAAGCACACCAGCCAGTTCGCCACTCAGCCACGGCGAATAGATCGGCTTATCGAACACGCGCGCCGGCGGGATGTGGACGGCAAGCTCGGGCAGAAGGTCGACCACCTCCTTGCCGGCCCTTGCGATCGTCATGTCCGCCCAATGCTCGTAGTATTGTTTCCATTGACCCTGGCCTTCGCCCGGATTTCGCGCGGGGATGAACCTGGTGAAGATCGTGGATTCGGGTCGCCTGCGGACCAACCTTTCAACTTGCGGCAGGATCACGGGCAGCCAATCGACCGCCCAAGGCATGGGCGGCGTGAACATCTTCTGCATGTCCACGCAAATATGGACGGCTTTCGCCGAGATCGGTGAGAGCGCGGGCAAGGCCGTCAGACCGCGGCGCGTTCGATATCGCGAGACGCGGTTCGCGTGTCGAAATCCCGCGGCAGGCTGGATTCTTTGATGCGACAGGCCAAGGCACGCATCGCGCGTGCGACCGGATACATCTTGATCCGTTCGAACTCCCTCGCTTGCGCCTCGGCGATGGCCGCGCATCGTTCGCGCTCGGCGATTTCAGGACAGAGGTATTCGGCAGCGTATTCCATGTTGAATTTCTCCATCGGGTTGTCTGCCGCTAAACTCCGATTAACGTCCTCCGTTCCATCGAGGTAGGCGCCTGCCACGCTTTTTGGAAGCGCTCGCGCTGAGCGCGCCTCAATCTGCCAAGTCACAATAACAAATGATGTTTTTTGGCCGCTGCGCTGAAAAAGATTCTTTGAACGATTGGGCCGCTACGAGTTTGTTGGCATCGTCGGCATCACCGAAGGCGGCGAGATCATGGAGGAGCCGACGCCCGCTTTCCAAGCTCGCCGGCGGCAGAGCCAACGTGGCGACGCGCGTTGCCCGACATGCCGTCCAAGCACCTCGGGCACCAAGTAGATCCAATCCGCCCGGCCACGGCATGGCGATTTCTATTATTGGTCCAAGGAAACGAGGTCCCTGGGGAACAAAGGGCAGGGACGTTGGTTCGGTGCCACCAAGACCGAAGGAGCCTTGAGCCATGAGCATGCGGATATTCCTTATCCCATCGGCGACCGCCGCGTTGATGCTTGCCCTTCCGGCGTTCGCGGCCGACGACGCGCAGAGCTTCGTCAACAAGGCTGCGATCGGCGGGATGTTCGAAGTGGATTCGAGCAAGATCGCGCAGGGCAATGCGAAGGATCAGCAGATCAAGGATTTCTCCAAGCGCATGATCTCCGATCACGGTGCGGCGAACGCCAAATTGCAGAAGATCGCCGGCGAGCAGAAGCTCCAGGTGCCGACGCAACCCGACGCCGAGCACAAGAGTGACCTTGAACGCTTGCAGAGCACGACGGCCTCGCTGGACCAGCCTTACGTCGAGATGCAGCGCAAGGCGCACGCCGACGCGGTCAGCCTGTTCGAAGCCTACGCCAAGGAGGGAGACAATCCCGCCCTCAGATCTTTCGCGGCGGAGACGCTGCCGACGCTGAAGATGCATCGCGACATGATCGAGAAGATCGCTGGCGCCAGCGCGGGCCTGCCGGCGGTCAAAACGGCATCGACGCCGAAACCACCTGCTCCGGTTCCCGGCGCGAACAGCTTCACCGAAGCGCAGGCGAAGAAACGCATCCAGGATGCCGGATATGCGGACGTCTCCGCGCTCGCCAAGGACGAGCAGGGAGTCTGGCGCGGCCAAGCGACGAAGGATGGCAAGGGCATCTCCGTCGCGCTCGACTACCAGGGCAACGTCTTTGCCGGCCAACAGTAGACAGGAGAACCGACATGCAAACCATCACCGCCCTGTTCGACGACTATGACGATGCCGCTGACGCCGTGGGCGCGCTGGAGTCCACCGGCGTTCCGTCATCCGACATCAGTATCATGGCCAACAATGCCCGCGGCTGGCACCGAAACACGCAATCTCCCGCTGCCGAGGACGCCGCCAGCGGCGCCGGCATCGGCGCGGTCGTGGGTGGCGCGGGCGGCCTTGCAACGGGCCTCGGCGCTATGGCGATACCGGGCGTCGGGCCGGTGGTCGCGGCCGGCTGGCTGGCGGCGACAGCCGCGGGCGCCGTCGCTGGAGCGATTGTGGGCGGCGCGGCTGGCGGCATCATCGGCAGCCTGACCGACGCCGGCGTGCCGGAGGAAGACGCGCATGTCTATGCTGAAGGCGTCCGCCGCGGCGGAACGCTGGTGACGGCTCGTGTCGAGGACGACCTCGCCTCGGAAGCTCGGGACGTTCTCCGCAGCTCCGCGTCAGTCAACATCGCCGACCGCCGCAGCGAATACCAAGCGGGCGGATGGGCAGCGTTCGACCCGGCCGCCGGCGATTATTCGGCTGACGATGTCGAGCGCGAGGCCGCGCGACGGCGGAGAGCCTGAGCCAGACACCCAGACACTCGGATCAGCTTGCCGTCGACAAAGGCCATGAAGGAATCGGCATGAGACGTGTTGTTTTGCCGCTCATACTGACTTTGATCGTGCTGCTGGCCTGCTACTGGGCCTTCATTCGCGTCGAGAGCGGCTCGTCTGACACGCCGTGGAAGCGCACGCCTGAACAGAACCAGGGCGGAAACGCGCCGCAAGACACCTCCCCGGCGGCCGGCATCAAAAAGAACCCTCAGGACGCCAGCAAGATGCCGGGAGTTCAGTAACAGTCGAGATCCGTTACCTCCCGGATGGCTGCTCGCGCGGGACGAACTTGTTGAAGCGGCTGGTGCTGCCCTCCGCGGTCATGTCCTGGTGAACGAACGCCAGGTTGTTGTCGTCCATAACTTTGAAGAAATCCTCCCATTCGATCGGCCTCAGATCTTCTTCGCCCGCGCCGAAATCGACCCGCAGCGTCGCAACCTTCCCCGGCGTCGCGACAACGGCAGGCCGGCCTTCGCGCGCCTCGATCCAAGCTCGGATCACTTCATGATTTGAGGTGGTCATAGCTTCGCTCATTGCGGCCTCCTGTTGACGGTTCCCCTCTCTCGAAAGGGAACCCCAAGACATCCCGCTTGTTCCCGCCGGGCCCGGTTTGGACGCTCGCGACAACCGAATATTGCCGACGAAAAAAGGCCCGCTGCCTGCATGCGGCAACGGGCCTTATCAGGTCTTGATGGGACCCTGGATCGCTGGAGGGAGGGCGATCATCTTTCGAACCGGCAGACGCTCGAAATGTTCCCACGAAAGTCAGAGCTTGACCGCGCCTTCCCTCGCCCAAAGCCGCAGCTTGCGGCAAGCCTCGACAAACGAGCGCGCAGAATCGTCGCCTGTGAGCTCGATGAGGCCCTCATCCGCATCGGCCGTTACCCCGGCGCTTGCCAGCAGAGGTCCGGCAGCCGCGACGAAGGCGATGAACTTCAGGTGCGCGAAGGCATCGGACACGAAGTCCTTTGCCGCAGCATCCCTGGACAGCATCTCGGCGCCTTCCTCGGAAACGAGCAGCACGACCGCATCGAAGAGAACCGACGGTCCGCCGTCGATCATGTGATTGGCTTGGATCCAGCTGCCATCGCCTGCCTCGACACCGCCCACCCGGCGCGCCACGATTTCCACCTTGGCGCCTTCGGCTTGCGCCGCATCCCGCACCGCCTGCAGCAGGCCGAAATCGATGCCGTCGCTGACGAGCACGCCGATCTTGCGGCCCTTGAAGCTGTCCGGCCCATTGTTGATGATGCTGAGCGCAGGCGACGGCTCGAGGTCATCACGTGTCGGCACAGCCGCGTCGGCAGGCGCCGGCATCGTCTTGATGCCGAGCTTGTCGGCAACCGTGGTCGCCAGCGTCTCGTCGATGTTGAGCAGATGGGAGATCATCCGCTCGCGGATGATCGGCGTCTCGACCTTGCTCAACTCGAAGGTCAGCGCCATCGCGATGTGACGCTGCTCAGGCTCGGTCTGGCTGAGGAAGAATTGCCGGGCCTGGCTGTAGTGATCGGCGAAGCTCTCCGCCCGCAGCCGGACCTTCTGCCCCTCCTCCGCATCGGCAAGGGAGCGGAAGCCCCGCTCAGGCGACTCACGCGGCCCCTCGCCCCAGGAATTCGGCTGATAATTGGCGCGGCCGGCGGGGTTGCGCATCGCCATGTGGCCGTCCTGCTGGAAATGATGGAACGGGCATTTCGGGGCATTGATGGGAAGGTGGGTGAAGTTGGGACCGCCCAGGCGTTTGAGCTGCGTATCGAGATAGGAGAAGTTGCGCCCCTGCAGCAGGGGATCGTTGGAAAAATCGATGCCCGGCGGCACGTTCTGCGTCATGAAGGCAACCTGTTCGGTCTCGGCGAAGAAGTTCTCAGGCATGCGATCGAGAACAAGGCGTCCGACCGGCAGCGGCTCGATGATCTCCTCGGGAATGATCTTGGTGGGATCGAGGATGTCGAAGTCGAAACTGTCGGCGAAATCCTGGTCGAAGAGCTGCAAGCACAGCTCCCACTCCGGAAGATCTCCAGACTGGATGGCGTTCCAGAGGTCTCGGCGGTGAAAATCGGGATCGGCGCCGTTGATCTTCACGGCCTCGTTCCAGACCACCGACTGCATGCCCAGCCTAGGCTTCCAGATGAATTTGACGAAGGTCGATTCATCCTTGGCGTTGACAAGACGGAACGTGTGCACGCCGAAGCCCTGCATGAACCGGAACGACCGGGGAATGGCGCGATCGGACATGATCCACATGATCATGTGCATCGATTCCGGCGTGAGCGAGATAAAGTCCCAGAAATTGTCGTGCGCGGATTGGGCCTGCGGGAACGCCCTGTCCGGTTCTTCTTTCACGGCATGGACCATGTCCGGAAACCTGATCGCATCCTGGATGAAGAAGACCGGGATGTTGTTGCCGACGAGGTCCCAATTGCCCTCCTTGGTGTAGAGCTTCACGGCAAAGCCGCGAACATCCCGCGCCAGGTCGAAGGACCCCTTGCTGCCGGCGACTGTTGAGAAACGAACGAAGGCGGGTGTCTTCTCGCCGGGCCGCTGGAAGATATCGGCTTTGGTGTACTTGGCGAGCGACTCATAGGTCTCGAAGAAGCCGTGGGCGCCGTAGCCGCGCGCGTGCACAACGCGCTCGGGGATACGCTCATGATCGAAATGGAAGATCTTTTCGCGGAAATGAAAATCCTCGATCAGCGTGGGACCGCGTTCGCCGATCTTCAACGTGTTGTGGTCATCTGCGATCGGCGCGCCAAGCGCCGTCGTCTGCACCTCGACCTCGCCTTCGGCGACCTGGTGCAGCTCGCCGCCATTGCCGCGGACAAGTTTCTGGTCATGAATCTCAGCCACGGCTGTAGCGTCGGCCGGGGAAGCTTTCTTCGGCATTGTGGGTGTCCCTTGTGCTCGCTGAAATGATGTTGCCGAACGAGCAATCGGGGCGAATGTTCCAGGGCGGTGGAGCGGGCATGCCCCAGCCTGAGCTATCTTGGAACAGCGTCCGATCCTTCCCCGGCCCCTCTTGCCTGAGAACGGTCCGGCGTTACCCGCGAGGATGCACGAGTGGGCATCTCTCTCGGCGCAGGGGCGCGAGATTTTCGACGCCACCAGCGCGGCAGGAACTCGGCCATCAGGCTTTGAATCAGGCTCTTCATCCGATTGCCATGGAAGGTCTCACGGGTGAACAAATGCCGGCCCTGATTGTTCCGGGTCGGCGCCATCAGAGCGTCGTTAGTGGAAAATCAATTAGGACGGGCCTTGCGCGCACGCAACGCGATCGCGGCGTCCAGCTTTCGCGCCAGTTCCAGCATTCGGGAAGGCGCTTTCTCGAGTCCCAGCGCCTCCAACGCGACGGTCGTCTCGCGTTCCGGCGTTGTCGTCTCGGACAGCTCCTGTTCCGATCTCAGTGCTTCACGAACCTTGTGTGCCACGGCCGCGCCCTAACATGGGTTAATGCCTGCCCACTAACCCACTGAGGGAACAAAGGTTCCTGCTTCCCCGAACGCGGAAGTCGCAGTCGCCTATTGCCTGCCGAAGCCGACCAGGAACCTCTCCAACCTCTCTCGGACCTGGCCAGGAGCTTCCCTAGTCGGAAAATGACCGACACGCGGCAGGAGCACACGCTCATAACCGGCGGTAAAATAGGCCTCCTTGTCTTGGGAGGAATCCGGCAGAACGACGCGGTCGTCATCGCCATGAAGGACCAACGTCGGGACCGAGATGACCTCCGCCCCGATCTGCTTGCGCGCGAGTTCAGCATAGTTCGGGTCGGGATCCGCCTCGCCCCAGCGCACGCGATAGGAATGCAGCGTCACGTCCGGCCAGTCGGGATTTTCGAAGGACCTCGCGACCCGTTCGAACAGCGCGTCGTCGAACCAGCCTGGGGGGCTCCAGCTGTCCCACTGGAACCGCGCGAAGGAGTGACCGTGCTGTCGCACGAACTCTTCGCCGCGCTCGGTCGCCATGAACCACTGATACCAGAAAGCCCTCGCCTGCTTCAAAGGCGGCGTCGGAGGCGGGCCGGGCTGCCACCCCAGCGAAAGCGCCGCACAGCATGTTATGCGTTGCGGAAAGACGGAGGCGAGCAGATAGGCAATACGCGCGCCCCAGTCATGGCCGACAACCGCGAACCGTTCGAGGCCGATGGCGTCGGCAAAATCGAGCGCGTCCTGCGCCATGGCGGCGATCTCGCCTGAGCGCATCGTTTTATCGGAGTGGAACGAGGTCTTCCCGAAACCGCGCAGCCATGGCGCGAAGGTGCGGAAGCCCGCGGCCTGAAGAGATGGTGCGACATCCGCAAAAGTGGTGGCATCATCCGGCCAGCCATGAATAAGCAGCACAGGCGAGCCGCCCTCGGATCCGCCGCTCAGATAGGCAACGCGCAGAAGCGAAGTATCGCAGAAGACAGGCTCTTCCATGGACGCCTCCTCATGCGCACCACACCGCAGTGGCCGCCCAACCCCGCGCAATCAGGTTTGTTCCCTTTGGCCATGAGCCGCCTCGATCCGGCGAGGGAACCAACCGCAGCCTCGCTGGTTCGGAACCCAACAGCGGAGCCTCGCCATGCCCAATGCAGCCGAAATTCTCGTCGACACCTTGATCGCCTGGAACGTCGAAGTCGTGTTCGGGCTGCCCGGCGACGGCATCAACGGCGTCATGGAGGCGCTGCGCAAAAACCAGCACAGGATATCCTTCGTCCAGGTGCGGCACGAGGAATCGGCCGCGTTCATGGCTTGCGCCTACGCCAAATGGACAGGGAAGCTCGGAGTGTGCCTCGCAACGTCCGGACCCGGCGGTACTCACCTTCTCACCGGCCTCTACGACGCCAGGCTCGACCAGGCGCCGGTGCTGGCGATCACCGGCATGCAGTTCCATGATCTAGTCGAGACTTTCACCCAGCAGGATGTCGATCTCACCCGCGTCTTCAATGACGTCAGCGTCTATAATGTCCAGGTCTCGGACGCGGCGCATATGGAGAACGTGGCGAGCCTTGCCTGCCGCACGGCGCTCGCCCGCAAAGGCGTCGCTCATCTTTCGATCGCCAGTGATATCCAGGAGCAGCCCGCCGACGCGGCCAAGCGATCCAAGCGCAACCGGCCGGCGCACACGCCGCAGGACATGTTCGCCCCTCGCTGCCTCGCGCAGGATGCGGAGTTGGACAAGGCCGCGGCCATTCTCAACGACGCTGGGCGCGTGGCGATCCTTGCGGGACGCGGAGCGATCGGCGCGGCGGCTGAACTCGAGGAAACGGCGCGGCTGTTGCAGGCACCGATCGCCAAGGCCTTGCTCGGCAAGGCGGTGCTGCCAGACGATCATCCCTACACCACGGGCGGCATCGGCATTCTGGGCACCTTGCCATCGCAAGAGGCGATGGAGACGTGCGACGCCGTCCTCATCGTCGGCTCGACCTTCCCTTACATCGAGTATTATCCGCAGCCGGGCAAGGCGCGCGGCGTCCAAATCGATTGCGATGCGCAGCGCATCGGCCTACGCTTTCCGGTCGAGGCCGGTCTGGTCGGCGATGCTGCAGAGACCATGCGCGCTCTCAACAAGCGGCTGAAGCCGAAGGGCGACGGCGCATTCCTGGCGACCGCGCAGAGCTCGATGCAAAAATGGCGCGAGATGATGCGTAAGTCCGAAGATGGGTTGGCCCATCCCCTCAAGCCGCAGCGGGTCGCGCGCGCCTTCGGCGAACGCCTCGCCGACAATACGGTACTGGCGACCGATTCCGGCCAGAACACGGAACTCGCCGCGCGCCATGTCGATCTTCGCGCCGGGCAAGCCTTCGGCGTTTCGGGCGCGCTCGCCTCCATGTCCTGCGGCCTCAGCTACGCGATCGCGGCCGGTATTGCCTTTCCGGGCCGGCCGGTCGCAGCGATCGTCGGCGATGGCGGGCTTGCCATGCAACTAGGCGAGTTCTCCACGGCCGTGCGCTACGGCATTCCGCTGAAAGTCCTAGTCATCAAGAACAACATGCTGAACCAGATCGCCTGGGAGCAGATGATGTTCCTCGGAAACCCGCAATTCGGCTGCGAGTTGCAGCCGATCGATTTCGCCAAGGCGGCCGAGGCGATGGGCGGAAAAGGCTTCAGAATCGAGCGGGAGGAGGAGGTCGAGCGCGTGCTCGACCAGGCTTTCGCCGCCAGCGGGCCGGTGATCATCGAGGCGCTGGTAGACGCCTACGAGCCGATGATGCCGCCGAAGATGCCGTCGGATTACGCCAAGAACTTCCGCAAGGCGCTGCCTCAGACTCCCGGCCGCGAGCAGATCGAAGAAAACGTCGCCCGCGAGCCGGCCAAGACGATGATGGAGGCAGGCGAATAGGACGGAGGAGTGCCCATGCTCGATCTTTCCCGCGAGCGCCGTCGGATGGTCGACGTTCATCTTGCCCGCCGTGGCATCCAGGATCGGGAAATCCTGGCGGCGATGCGGGAAGTTCCGCGCGAAGTCTTCGTGGATCCGGGCTATGAGGAATTCGCCTATGAGGACGGACCGCTGCCGATCGCGGAAGGGCAGACGATATCGCAACCCTACATCGTTGCCTTCATGCTGGAGATGGCGGAGATCGGCCCGGGGGACCAAGTGCTTGAGGTCGGCACGGGATCCGGCTACGCCGCTGCCGTCATGAGCCGCATCGTCGACCATGTCTACACGGTCGAACGCCATGCATCGCTAGCAGAGGCCGCAAGGCGGCGCTTTCAGAAACTGGGCTACGGCAACATCGAAGTCCGGACCGGGGACGGCACCAGAGGCTGGCCCGAAGCAGCACCCTTCGACGCCATCGTGGTGGCGGCGAGCGGACCGGGCGCGCCGCTGGCCTTGCAGCAGCAGCTCGATGTCGGCGGCAGGCTGGTTATTCCTATCGGCGACGATCCCGACGAGCAGCGCCTGCTCAAGGTAACCCGCACGGGCGCATCGACCTATAGCGAGGTGGATTTCGGCGGCGTGCGCTTCGTCCCGTTGATCGGCGAACAGGGCTGGCGGGAGGAAAACCGCCCGGCGACTGTCCGCACGACCCCGCTGGCACGCCAACGCAGCCTGCCGGAGATGATCGCAGCGGCCGCCGAGCCGCTTTCCGACTTCGACGATCCCGGGTTTGCGGAACCTTTCGACCGGTTCGCGGAGCGGCGGATCGTCCTGCTCGGCGAATCCAGCCATGGCACGTCCGAATTCTACCGGGCGCGCGCGGCGATCACCAAAAGGCTGATCGAGAGGCACGGCTTCACAATCGTCGCGGCCGAGGCCGATTGGCCCGATGCAGCGGCCGTCGACCGCTATGTCCGCGGCCGAGGCGCCTCGCCCGTTGCCGATCAGCCGTTCCAGCGTTTTCCAACCTGGATGTGGCGCAACACCGACGTCGCGGCATTCGTGGAATGGCTGCGCGAGCACAATGACAAGGCCAAGGCACTGCAGCCGCAAGCAGGCTTTTATGGCCTCGACATCTACAACATGCGCGGCTCGATCGCCGCCGTCCTGGAATATCTCGACCGCGTCGACCCCGAGGCGGCAAGGGTTGCGCGGGAACGCTATGGCTGCCTGACGCCATGGCAGACCGAACCGTCGACCTACGGCCGCGCCGCGCTGACCAGGGGCTATCGCGAATGCGAGGAAGCGGCCCTCGATCAGTGCCGCGACATGCTGGCGAGACAGTTGAATGATGCCGGGCCAGACGGCGACGATCTTTTCGACGCAGCGCAGAATGCCCGGCTCGTCGCCTCCGCCGAGCAGTACTACCGCGTCATGTATTATGGCGGACCGCAATCCTGGAATCTGCGCGACACGCATATGTTCGAAACGCTCGAGCATATTCTCCATGCGCGAGGACCCAACGCGAAGGCCGTGGTGTGGGCCCACAATTCGCACATAGGCGATGCCCGCTACACCGAAATGGGAATCTCGCGCGGCGAAGTGAACATTGGCCAGCTCTGCCGGCAGCGGTTTGGTGACAAGGCGGCGCTCATCGGCTTAGGCACGCACACCGGCACTGTTGCGGCGGCGACCGACTGGGACGGCGAGATGGAAATCAAGTCGGTAAGGCCATCGCGTGAGGACAGCTATGAGCGGCTTTGCCACGACGCCGGCATCGGCCGGTTCCTGCTTGACCTCGGGCGCGACCCGAACCTGCGCGACCGTCTGACGGAGCGCCGCCTGGAGCGCTTCATCGGCGTGATCTACCGGCCGGAAACCGAATTGCACAGCCACTATGCCGACGCTTCGCTGGCCCGGCAGTTCGACGCCTTGGTCTGGTTCGATGAAACCAGCGCCGTCACGCCGCTCGGGCCCGAGCACGCGACTGAAGGCATGCCGGAAACCTATCCGTTCGGCGTCTGACGCCGGAACTTTCCGAGCCGCTTCCAGTTCGAAAGACATAACGAGGAACGGCCATGAGCGGAAACCAGCACCCGAAATCGAAAAAGCCGAGCGATGCGGATATGAGCGATGATCCCGGCATCGGAACTTCCAAGGGCACTATCAAGGAAGGCGACGAGCTGGAGCATGGCGAGAACACAGTCGAAGGTGATGTCGAAAACGACACCACCGACGCAGGCGGCATCGAGCCACGCCAGAAGGTTCGCACGAATAAGTAAACTCAGAACTAATACCGTTCAACATATTAGAATTCTTAATTCTGCCCGGTATGCATCAACATTGATGAACAAAACCTCCATCCGAGCAGCGGCCTTTGGAACATCTGGAAGAATTTTATGTTGACTAATATCGCAATCAGGCGATCAACAGGAGATCCTTACCATGATCAAACTTCTTTCCGCATCGGTTCTTGCAATTGTCCTGGCAACTTCCGCGATCGCGCAAACGAGCGGCTCGGGCAACGGGGACGGCACAAACGGCGCCGGCGCTACCACAGGCACCACTGGCACCGGCGCTGCAACAGGCATGGGCAGCAACAACGGCAACGGCACGATCGATCCAAACGCCACCAACAGCACGAACACCTCCAAGCCCAACGGCGCAGCCGATCGCTGCAAGGACGCGGCCGGCAACGACGTCGACAACAATACCGCTACCGGCAACACCACATCCAATATGCAGAACTGCAACAAGTAGGTCTGCAGCCCGCGCCACGCGGAGGGCCCGCGTTTCACAGGCGGGCCCTTCTTTCTTGGCGATCGCGTGGCTGGAGCATTCCCGCTACATGCCGCGGTCCGGGACGTAGAGGCAGAAGGAGTGCTGCGAATTGATATCGCCACCTGGCTTGCATTCGTGAAAGTTCTCGTCGCGCGATCGCCTTATGCGGTGGTCGCTGTAGGGGATCAGCTCGCCGGTCGAAAGCTGATAACCGTATTTGGTCTCCTTCACGTCCGAAGGGGGGGCCTGGTAGCAGTCCACTCCGGCGCAGCAAGAAGAATCATATTGCCAGCCCGCCGGTGCTTGGTGCGCCGATGCCGGCATGCAGAGGGAACCAGCCAAAAGGCTCGCGGGCAATATCAGCAACACTTTCGATCGGCGCTGATCGGACGGACGGCGCCTCACCGCGCCCACCGCTCTCTGGACATGTCTGCTTGAGGCTTTTCTGTTCATGGTCGGTCCGCCTTGTTGCGGCAGGCCCCGCAATAAGGGGCCTGACAGACCGCCCCGGGGGGATATTAATCGCCGGAACGGCCGCTCCCGAACTTAGAAGTCAAAGCTATGTTCCACGGCAGGTGCTGTTCATTCCTTTACATAGGCACCGGGCTGACGGCCGCTCCGGGGCGCCTTGGCGTCCTTGGAATGCTCCGCGACTGCCGGGCCAGCGCCTGAACTCTTTACCGTCGCCGGACTGGGCGTCGGCTGCTGCGGCAGATTGCGGCCGTCCGATTGATGGGTCTTGTCCTCGACCTCGCCTTGTCTACGGCTAAGGCCTGGGTCGACGTGAGGTTTTTCGTTGCCGGCGGCGTCCTGTGAAAATTCGTCGCTCGGATCCGGATCGGTGTTCGCCGGATATTTCCTGGCGCCCGTCTCGCGACGGTTCTGGATGTCCTTCATGATTCATCTCCGGTTGGATGAAAGATAACACCGGCGCGAGGATGGCGTTCCAATCCCGGGCAGCACGAGTGAAGTTCCTGATGGAACAAACCTCCCGGGACCCGATTAGGCGCAGGCGGTGAAGCTCAGCCGCGAGAGGAGCCGGGCATGAACAGGGAAGAACGCATCAGGCAACGCGCCCACGAGATCTGGGACCGCGAAGGCCGCCCCGAAGGCCGCCAGCAAGAACATTGGGATCAGGCCGTACAAGAGATCGAGTCGGAAGTCTCGGAAGCCGAGCGCGGTCCGGTCGCGCCCGATCCCGCGGTTGGCGTCGGCTCGGACCCGGCCGCCAACAGGCCAGGCGGCTAGAGCCGCTGATGCGTCGTATCGCAATTGCGCTCGGCATTCTGGTGGTCGTTCTGGTCGCCCTCTGGGTCTGGACCGGCCAGAACGGCAGGCGCCCAGCCGGCGGTGCCCAACAGCCCTCGCCGCACGCTATCGACCAGAATGGCTGAGAGGATGAGGTCTTCATCGCGCGGCGGTGTCGGCAGCCTTGTGCCGCTTGCCTTGGCAGGAACGAGCAGGCCGGAGTTGGCGCGCAGGCCTCTGAAGAACTCCTACAGATAGGGCAGCAGTTCGAACAGCACGATAACGATCATCACGGCGGCAATATATGTCACCGCAAGTTGCTGATGTTTCCAGGTCAGGTCGAAGCGAGCTTTTGCCGTTCCGGCGCCAAACAGCGCCAGGAATTGGCCCCAATGCAGCGCCACCGCGATGATCAACCCCATCAGCGGAAGCAGTGGACATGCTGCTCGATCGGGCTCACCGCAGGGCGGCGGATGGTTCCATGCCTCCTAAAGCCGGATGGAAGCGCATGCGGCGAACGGCCGGAACAGTTCATCTGTCGCTGCGTTCTAACATCTGGCTTCCCGGCGACCTCATCGTCATGCGCGCCGGGTTGAGCGGCATAATTTACGGCTGAGGTATGCGAACTGAAGGAGCTCGTGCGTGCGAAACCTCAGGGGACTCCACCTCTTGATCGCGGAGGACGAGTGGCTGCTCGCCAGCGATCTCGCGACCTTCTTCGCCGACATGGGCGCCGTCATCCTTGGACCGGTGGCGACGCTGGAGCAGGCCGGACGGCACGCGAAAGCAGCCGAGGCCGCGATCCTGGACATTGACCTGCACGGCCGCAAGATCTTCCCGGTGGCGGACGAACTGATGCTGCGGAACGTGCCCTTCGTGTTCTTCAGCGGATATGACGACATCGCCATCCCCGAGCATTTGCGTTTCGCGAGCAGCCTGAGCAAGTCCTCGAACCGCGTCACCCTGGTCGACGCGCTGTTCCCGCCGCAGCCCTCGGCGGAGCCAGCGACTGTCGCGCAGGCGATATCTGCGGCGGAGGATGTCATCGCGCTGCTGCCCAAGCTCCGGCTCACCGCGCGTCTGCTGCTGGACGATGCCGGTGCCTCCGACCGCCTTGTCGAGCACACTTTGGAACAGGCGCTCGAGGATATCGACAAACGGCCCGATGGCTTATCGATCGCCGTCTGGCTGAACACCATCATGCGCAGGATAGCCTGGTCGCGCGGAGCCTCTCTTTTGCACTGATCATCGGGCCGCCGGCGACCTGCGCTCGCCGGCCGACCAGCGCTCTTATTGCACGAAGCGGCTTCTGAGCCAGGCGAGGATCCGGTTGCCTTTTACGATTCGACGCACCCGCGCGGCCGCCCAACTGGCCTGCATCGTCGCGCCTGCATGGCAGCTGCAGACGACGTCATGCAATTGCCAATCCGAGAGTTCGAAAAAGCGCTTCGCCTCGCCATAGGTGTCCGACCGCAATCCGGCGGCGCGCAGCAGCGGATCATCGAAGGCCACCGCGAGCGGCGATCCGTCCGCCCGTACGCGTTCACGGACCCCGGGATCGACATATTCGGTGCCCGTCAGCGCCGATAGGCAGCGCTGGGGATTGCGTTCCAGAAGTTCCGCCCACCGCTCGATCCGCTGCCTTCTCGTCGCAAGAGGAATCAACCCGAGCCGGTCGACGACCGCCACCGATTGAAGTTCATATGAGGTCTGATGCTTCATTGCTGTCTCCTGTGGTTGTGGCGGCGACATCTGCACGGCGGCGCGGCAGGTTCTGCCGGTGCCTGAAGCCCACGCCTGCGAGGGACAAGCGCGGGCCGACCAGGTGTTGCCCACCCGTCTTCAACAGACGCCTTGGAGCGGCGTCTGAGGCGAACCCGAACTGCCAGCGATCACCTATGTTCCAGCCATTCTCGCAAGGGATTGGGATGACGAGGTCCAGGCCATCGCGGGGGCCCTTTCCTCGCCCGCCCTAACGTTGTTTAGGCGAGGCAAAGAAAGACCCGTCGCCGGGGGAGGAAAGCGGCGACGGGTCATTGCAGCGGGACACCTGGAACGGACATGACCGCAGCGCCCTAAGCGCGCATGATGGTGTTTGTTCCAAAAGAAATCCTACCAGCACCCTGGAAAAGCCGGCGAACGGCTGCATCGCCGCGACCACCGGACAAGCGAGACGCGGCAGCGATGGAACATCGCGTGGATTGCATGGTTAAACAGCTGACCGGTCGCTGAACCGCGATGGCGCCATCACCGCAACGGAACGGTTCTACAGCCCAATCTGGAGGCTCGTCGCGGAATGGCCCGTTCCAAAGGCCCAACGAACAACCACGACATCATCGTCATCGGCGCGTCGGCCGGCGGTATCGAGCCTCTGAAGCGGATCGTCGCCGATCTGCCCGCCGGCCTGCCGGCGGCAGTGTTCGTCGTGGTGCATGTCGGCGAGATCAGTTATCTGCCCGATATCCTCGACCGCGCGGGGCGGCTCGAAGCGCAGCCGGCCGGGAACGGCGCGGCGTTCAGGATGGGCTGCATCTATGTGGCGCCGCCCCGTTTCCATCTTCTCCTTCACGATGGCCATATGATGCTACGGCGCGGTCCACGTGAAAACCTGGCCCGACCGGCCATCGACCCCTTGTTCCGTTCGGCGGCGCTGAGCTACGGCGCCAGCGTCATCGGTGTGCTGCTGTCGGGCTCGCTTTCCGATGGCACCGCCGGGTTGAGGGCCGTCAAGGCCGTCGGCGGGCTGGCGGTGGTCCAGCATCCCAAAGACACGCTGGTGCCTTCCATGGTGGAAAGCGCGCTGAATTATGTCGAGGTCGACCACTGTGTACCCGCCGCGGAGGTTGGCGGCTTGCTGGCAAAGCTCGCGGCCGAGCCGCCGGGCGAGACCTTTGCGGCACCGCCGGTGGTCAGATTGGAGGCGGCCATCGCCGCGCAGCAGCATTCGACCATGAAGGACGCGGATCGACTTGGCAAGTTGTCGGTGTTTACATGCCCGGAATGCCACGGACCGCTGTGGGAGATCGAAGACGGTGACATGTTGCGCTATCGGTGCCATACCGGGCACGCCTTTACCGCCGACGCGGTGATAGAGGCTCAGGCGGTCGAGGCGGACGAGATCCTGTGGGCCCTGCTTCGCTCTCATCAGCAGCGGGCGGAGTTTGCCCGACGCATGGCCGAGCGGGAAAAGACACGGCGTCGCTCCGAACTGGCCAATCAGTTAGGCCAGCGGGCGCAGGAATACGAAGCGGATGCCGCTGTCATCGAGCGCATCCTTGAGAGCAGGCTAGCACGGTTAGGCGGTAATGGCGCGGGCGGAGAGGAAGAAAAGCACGACAAGAGCGGAGCCTAGCGACACGCGCGAGGCCGCAACGGCGGCGGCACCTTTCCCTATTGTCGGTATCGGCGCGTCGGCCGGCGGCATCGCGGCCCTCCAACGGTTCTTTCCCGAAGTGCCGGCCGACAGTGGCTTTGCCTATGTGGTCATTCAACATCTTGACGCCGAGCACGAAAGCGTTCTCGCCAGCATCATCCAGCGGTCGACCTCGATCGAGACCCTGACGGCGGCCGAAGACATGGAGATCGAGCCCGACAAGATATACGTCACGCCGCCCGGTGTATCGGTGACGGTGCAGGGCCAGCATTTCCATATGGCCAAAATGGCCACGACGAGAGCCAGGCGGACGCCGATCGACGATTTCTTCACGTCGCTGGCGCAGGAGCAGTCGGAGAACGCGGCGGGAGTCATCCTTTCCGGCACTGGCAGCGACGGCACCATCGGTTTGAGAGCCGTCAAGGAACGCGGCGGACTGACCTTGGCGCAGGAAAGCGCCGAGTATGACGGCATGATGCGCAGCGCCGTCCAGAGCGGCCTGGTCGACATGGTGCTTCCCGCCGAGGAAATGGCGGGCAAGCTGACCAGCTATTTCCGGCACGCCAACCACACAGACAGCGAGCGCGACCGCCGCAAGCGCGATGTGGCCGAGCAGCTTTCGCGCATCGCGGCGCTGCTTCGTGTGCGCACCGGCCATGATTTCAGCGGCTACAAGGACAACACGATCCTGCGCCGCATCCAGCGCCGGATGCAGGTGCTGCAGATCGACGACCCGATCGCGTTTTACGAGCGGCTGCGCGACGAGCCGCAGCAGGTCGATCTGCTCTTTCAGGACCTGCTGATCGGCGTCACCAGCTTCTTTCGCGACGAGCACGCCTTCAATGTGCTGGAAAGGCTGGTCATTCCCCGGCTGTTCGAGAACCGAAAGCCCGCCGAGACGATCCGTGTATGGGTTCCCGGCTGTGCGACGGGCGAAGAAGCCTATTCGATTGCCATGCTCTTGAAGGAGAGCGCTCCGCGGGGCGCCGCCTCCCCCAATCTGCAGATTTTCGCCACCGATATCGACGAGCGCGCGCTGGAGGTGGCCCGCGCCGGGCGCTATCCTGCAACGATCGCCACGGACATAACGCCGAAGCGGCTCAAGGAGTTTTTCTCGCGCGAAGACGGCACTTACCGCGTTTCGGCCGATCTGCGCGAGGTCTGTCTGTTTTCCTCGCACAACCTGTTGCGCGACCCACCCTTCTCCAAGCTCGACCTGATCGCCTGCCGGAACCTCCTGATCTATATGGGCCCGGAGCTGCAGGAAAAAATGGTTCCGATCTTCCATTACGCACTGCGCAACAACGGCTATCTCTTTCTCGGATCCTCGGAAAACGTCACGCGGCACGCCCGCCTGTTCTCCACCATCGACAAGGCGAGCCGCATCTTCCAGAAGCGCGGCGGGATGACCCCGCAGCGGTTGCCGGAATTCCCGCTCGCCACCTCCGCCAGGCACACCGCGCCGAACACGCGGCAGCGGGCGACGAACGGAACCTTGCAGGAAGTGGCGGAGCGCCTTCTCGTCGAGCGATTTGCGCCGGCCTATGTGGTGGTCAACGCCGGCGGCGAATTGATGCATAGTTCCGGCGGTACAGGCAAATATCTCGAGCTCGCCGCGGGCGCCCCCGATCACAACGTCTTTTCCATGGCAAGGCGGGGCCTTCGCATGGACCTGCGCGCCGCGCTCCACAAGGCGGCCAGCACTGGACAGGTGGCAATCCAGAACAAGATCACCGTCGGCACCAATGGCGGCCGGCAAACGATCAGTCTTGCCGTGCAGCCGTTGCCCTCTGACGGCGCGGCGGACCCGCTCTACATGCTGGTCTTCCGGGATATCGGGGGCATCAAGACGGAGTCGGAGGACGAGCCCGTCGACACGGCCGACGATGTGGAAAGCGCCAATGTCAGTCAACTCGAAAGGGAGTTGAGGGAAACCAAGGAGCGGCTGCAAATCACCACGGAGGAACTCGAATCCTCCAATGAGGAGCTGAAATCCTCCAACGAGGAACTGTCGTCGATCAACGAGGAGCTGCAGTCGTCCAACGAGGAACTGGAAACCTCGAAGGAAGAGCTGCAATCGATCAATGAGGAACTGCAGACG
This sequence comes from Mesorhizobium sp., assembly GCA_004020875.1. GTDB lineage: Bacteria > Pseudomonadota > Alphaproteobacteria > Rhizobiales > Rhizobiaceae > Mesorhizobium. The sequence goes on along the minus strand of SAPZ01000013.1, from coordinate 51,226 downwards.
GTCAATGCCGAGCTCAACATCCGCGTCGACGAACTCAGCCGCGCGAATAACGACATGGCAAACCTGCTCGAAAGCACGCAGATCGCCACCGTGTTTCTCGACCGCGACCTCTGCATCAAGAGCTTCACGCCGACCGCCCGCGACCTCTTCCGCCTGGTCGAGAGCGATGTCGGCCGGCCGCTGGCGCATGTGCGCCCGCGCTTCCCCGCCGACGGGCTGCAGGCGGACATGGAGCAGGTGCTGCTGAGGCTTGGCACGATCGAGCGGCAGATCGAAGGTACTGACAACGGCCGGCGCTACATAATGCGCGTCCTGCCCTATCGCACCGTCGACAACGTGATTGCCGGTGTCGTCGTCACCTTTGTCGATATCACGCAGATCGCGCGGGCCGAGGAGAAGATCGGCGTGCTCTCGCACGATTTGCGCAACCGCGTCGAAAGCCTTGAAACCCTGCTGGACCTGGTGCCGGTCGGCATCTTCATCGCCGAGGATGGCAACGGCGTGGAGATCCGCGCAAACCGACGCGCGGTGGAACTCATGGGGCAGCGCTCCACCGGCGACAAGCTCATTTCGGTCCCAGCCATCCTGCCGCTGACGCTCAACGGCGTTAAGGTGAACGCTGAAGACCAGCCTCTGCGAAAGGCAATTCGCACCGGAAAACCTATCCCCGGCTACGAGGCGCAAATCCTGCACGAGAATGGCTCTGGCATCGACGTGATGATGTCTGCCAACCCGCTTTTCGACGAAAACGGCAAAGTGCGCGGCGCCATCGCGACCCTTGTCGACATATCGAGCCACAAGGAGGAAGAGCGCAGCCAGGAGAGATTGCTGCACGAACTGCAACATCGCGTGAAGAACATCCTGGCCACGGTCACCGCGCTGGCTTCACGCATGGTTCGCACGTCGAGCTCAATGGGTGATTTCTTTTCCTCGTTCCAGCAGCGGCTGCAGGCAATGGGTCGGACGCACGAAGTGCTGTCTTCCTACAACTGGCGCGATGCCGATCTCGAGCAGCTGCTACGGGCGGTCCTAGCGCCCTACAGCAGCAAGCTTCGCCAGAACATCGTCATTGACGGAAAATCGCTGCAGCTCGGCGCAAGCATGGCCGCGACACTTGGCATGGTATTCTTCGAGCTTGCCAGCAATGCGGCGAAATACGGGGCGCTCTCGACCGAGGACGGCCGCGTGGAAGTGGGCTGGAAGACCGACAAATCGGGTGTTCTGTCAATCCGGTGGAAAGAAATCGGCGGGCCTGCCGTAGACGAGCCATCCCGACTGAATTTCGGAACAAGCTTTATCAAGCAAAGTTTAGAGTATGAGCTAGGGGGGAAAGTCGACCTGCGGTTCAAGCCCTCCGGGCTTGAGTGCGACATCCAGATACCGTTGGCCCCCGCCACGGATCGCTGATATTCTCACGCTGGGTGCCAGGGATGAACACAGATACACTCTTGTCCGGCCTTAAAGTCCTGGTGGTTGAGGACGTGTTCATGCTTGCGCAGGACTTGGCCGACCAGTTGAGCGGTGCCGGATGCACCGTGATAGGACCGGTGCCTACCGTTCAACAGGCGCTGGATCAAGCGGACAGTACCGCCCTGGATGGCGCCGTGCTGGATGTGAATCTTCGCGGCGATCGAAGCTTTCCTTTGGCCGAGCAATTGGCCCGTGACGGCGTGCCTTTCATTTTTCTCACCGGATATGACAGCGTCACCGTCTTCCCCGATCAATTCAGGGACGCGCAGAAGCTAACCAAGCCCGTCGACTACAAGATGCTGGTCGAGGCGGTGTCGCGGTTCCGCAAAGGTGATCCCGCGTCGGGCTGAAGTCCGGCTTGGGCTCGTTGCATTGGCCTGATCTATTGCTCGGCGCGATGCCCTACGAGCCGGCTTGCCAGTTCGACCAAGTCCGGGATCGGCGCCGGCTTGGGCACATAAGGCGCGCCGTGGAAGATCGGCGACTGGAACTCCGGATCATAGCCCGAATGGACGACGAAAGGCACGCCCGCTTCCTTGAGGCGGGCGGCGGCGACACCGCGCTGGCCGTCGAGCAGTTGGATATCGATGATGGCAAGGGCCGGCCTGTGATCGTCCAGCCAAGCCGCGGCTGCCCGCTCGGACGCCACGCAGGCGGACTCGAAACCTCGCTCCTTCAGACCGTTCGCCACGTCCGACGCAATCAGATATTCGTCTTCAATGATCAGTGCGAGGAGCGCTCCCATGGCGACCTCCTCTGACGGGCGCATCTCTTGCGGACGCACGACTGATCGTACTCCGGCGGCCAGGAAAATGCACCATACTTTGCTTGGGAGCTGTTTCGAGGTCTCCCACAGGATTTGGACCGGCCTGGTTCAAACCCGTCTCCCGGTGAAGTTCGATCACGTCGGGGTGGGACAAGGCTGCGCGAGCATCAAGCAGACGAAGGAACTCGGGCCTCAGCCCGTCGCCCCTTGCGGCGGCCATCGCGTGCAGCGACATAAAGGGATTCATCGTTGGGTGGTTCACGGGCTTGGGCTCCATCACATTGCGGCGGCTGCCTTTTCCCGCCTTGCCTCATCGAAATCGACGGACAGAACGACCTCGCCGTCGCCGCCACGAACCCGAACCGCCCAGCCGTCCTGGAGAGGTCCGGTAGCCGCATCGCCGAGCAGGTCAATCGCCGACCGCAACGCTTCATCATGAACAGCTTCCAGGTTGGGCAATTCCACGCCTTCGAGCCGCCTCATACTGCCACCCTCGCGGTATTCGAATACGTAGGGACCCTCGCTCGCATCGCTTTGCCGCTCGATGCCGGGCCGGCCGCCATCTACTTTCCCCTCAGGGCGGTCTTGTGCAGGCAGGCCGCCGAAAGCCGCGCACTGAACCATCAACTCCTTGGCGCGATCAACAAGGGCGCTGTGGTCAAGCAACGGGTTGGACACGACCATTGTGACAGCGATGTTTTCGCCGCCCTCGCCGACAAATTCGACCGTCACAGTTCCGGGGCTGGCATGTATCGCCGTGTCGAGAACTTGCATTCCTGCCTCTTTCTCTTGGTGTCGAGAATACAAAGCTGCCCTGGTCCGGAAAGTTCCCTCCGGGTTTCAAGAAGGCGCGGTTGGAACAGCGGGGCCAGATGCAGGTTTGGGGACAAAGGAGGCGCTGAATGTCACCTGACGAACGCACACCAGCTGAGGCCCGCGGCGAAATCCAGGCCGGCAGGACGCAAGACAAGACCCCGGGGTTCGACCCGGCGGCAGCACCACAGGAAGCGGACGCCGAGGCGGGCAACGCCCCGACTTCCGCTGCGCCGGCTGCGACCCACAAACCGAACTTCACCAACCAGGCGAGCTTTGCCAACGCGATGCGACCGCCAGAGAACGCGCCAGACCTTGAGCCGCACAGGAACGGGCCAGTCCTGGTCGTCGTGGTGCTGGTTGTCCTGGCCGCGGTCGCCTTTCTGTTCGCCGCGACCTTCCGCTAGGCATTGGAAGGAACATCATTCGCCGTCCCAGGTTTGATAGCCAAGGAGGTTATTGCGATGCCAAGCTTGAGAAGTTTGTTTCGTCATCTGTGGCGCTGGAAAGCACAGGCTACGACGTACCCCTCCCCGGTCGACGCCATTGTGCGGGTGCTGCGCGAAGCCGAAAAGCAGCACGGATCTCGGCGTTCGGAATAACAAAGAATCTTAACGGCTAGTGCTCCGGAGCATCGAGCGATCGCCGGAGTCACTCCTCGTCAAAGATGTGCTCGTGGATGATGCCGAGGATCTGCAGCTTCACCGTTTCCCGCGCTTCGGGCTTCACGAAGGGCATCAGCAGATCGACCGTTTCCTCCACCCGACGCGGCAGGTCGGCGCTTGGATCGCTCAGATAGCTGCCATGGGCATAGAGGTTCTCGGTCAGCTTCTTGTTCAGGTCGGAAAAGAGTCCCATGCCATTGCTCCTTGCTGATCCAACAGCCGGAGCGCCCACGCGGTTCCCTTGACGGCCATGACTCCAGTCCCGACCACCTACCTCTTTCGGTCGCGCTCGACGAATTTGTTGAAGCGGCTCGTTTCGCCGCCGCCGGCTTCATCCTGATGCAGGAAGGCGAGATCGTTCTCGTCGAAGATGCGGAAGAATTCGTCCCACTCGATCGGCTCCAGCGTGTCTTCGGGCTCGCCGAAATCGATGCGCAGAATGCCGCCCTTGCCTTTAGTGCGAACGACGGCCGGCTGGCCATCGCGTTCTTCCACCCACTTCCGGATCTCGTCGTGATTGGTGGTCGTCTTGGCCTCTGACATGGATTTCCCTTTCTCGCAGCGGGCACCGTTCAGCGGTCCTAACAGCAGCCAAAGGGCAATGTTCCAGCGGCGCCTCGTCGGTCTTCGCGGGCGTCGCAGTTTTGCGCTGCTTGGAACTTTGTTGAAGCAAGGGAACAAACCTTTTGCCGCACAGTTCGGGGCGCCGAAACCAAATCCGGAAGGGAGATGCCGTGAAACGCGTATTGATTACGGGAGGATGCGGCTTCATCGGCGGCCACGTCGCCCAGGAGCTCGCCGACCATGGTTATCGGGTGCGCCTGCTCGATGCGCTTGTCGACCAGGTGCATGGCGACGAAGCCATCAATCTTCCGACCGGAGCCGAGCTGATCAAGGGCGACGTGCGCGATCGCGATGCGGTCGCCGAGGCGGTTGCTGATGTCGAGGTGGTCATCCATCTGGCGGCCGAAGTCGGCGTCGGCCAGTCCATGTACGAGATCGCCCGCTATGTCGGCACCAACGATCTCGGCACGGCGGTGCTGCTCGAGGCCCTCATAAAGCATCCGGTCGAACGGATTGTCGTGGCATCCTCCATGAGCATCTACGGTGAAGGCCTTTACCGGACTCCGGACGGCGAGCGGATCGACAATGCGCGACGCAAGCCCACTGATATCAAGGACGGCCTGTGGGATCTCAGGTCGGCATCGGGTGAAGCCCTGTCGCCAATTCCCACCGACGAGGAGAAACGGCCGGATCTCGCCTCGATCTACGCATTGACCAAATACGCGCAGGAGCGCGCCGTGCTGATCTTCGGCCAGGCCTACGGCATCGATGCGGTGGCGTTGCGCCTCTTCAACGTCTTCGGCGCAGGACAGGCGCTCTCCAATCCCTATACCGGCGTTCTCGCCAACTTCGCTTCACGGCTTGCCAGCGGCAAGCGGCCGACGATCTTCGAGGACGGCGAGCAGAAGCGCGACTTCGTACATGTGAGCGACGTCGCCACCGCGTTCCGGCTGGCGCTTGAGCAACGCCAGGCGGCCGGGCATGCCATCAACATCGGCAGCGGCCACGCCTACTCTATCAGCGAAGTGGCCCGTCTTCTTGCCAAGGCGATGGGCATCCCCAAGCGCCCGCCCGAAATCCTCGACAAGGCGCGCTCCGGCGACATCCGCAATTGCTTCGCCGACATTGCCAAGGCGCGCGAGCTGCTCGGCTTCGAGCCTAAGCATCGTCTGGAAAATTCGCTCGGCGAATTCGCCGCCTGGGTTCGCAACAGCGTCGTCATCGACCGGGGCGCCGACATGCGGCGCGAGCTGGAAGAGCGGGGATTGGTCTCATGACCAGAACGCACCGCCACGCCCGAAAGGCGCCGGTGGCCGTTATCGGCGGCAGCGGCTTCATTGGCTCCAATCTCGCCGACAACCTGCTTTCCGATGGAGAGACAGTGCTTGTAGTCGACAATCTCAGCCGTCCAGGCGTCGAGCAGAATCTCGACTGGCTGGCGCAAAAACATGGCGAGCGGCTGATCGTCGAAATCGTCGACATTCGCGATCTGAGCGCGCTGGCGACAGCACTGGCGCCGGCAAAGGCGATTTTTCACCTCGCCGCTCAAACAGCCGTGACGACCAGCCTGACCGATCCTGCTGAAGACCTCGACATCAACCTCAAGGGCACGTTCAACGTGCTGGAGGTGGCCCGCGGCAGCGGAACTCCCGTGGTCTTCGCCAGCACCAACAAAGTCTATGGCAGCCTGCCGCAGATCACGGTGCGCCAATCCGGCGATCACTGTGAACCACTCGACGAGGAGGTGCGGACGAGCGGCGTCGATGAGAAGGTCGGCCTCGATTTCTGTACGCCCTATGGCTGCTCGAAAGGCGCGGCCGACCAGTATGTGCTCGACTATTCCAAATCCTATGGGCTGCCGACAGCGGTGCTGCGCATGAGCTGCATCTACGGGCCGCGCCAGTTCGGCACCGAGGACCAGGGCTGGGTAGCGCATTTTCTTCTCAGCGCGCTGTCGGCCCAGCCGATTACCATTTACGGCGACGGCAGGCAGGTGCGCGACATCCTGCATGTGTCCGATGCGGTTGCCGCGTATCGCGGCGTGCTCGCCAGGATCGAGGATCTCAAGGGCCAGGCGTTCAATCTGGGCGGCGGCCCGCGCAACGCAGTCAGCCTGCGCGTGCTGCTGGCGGAGATCGCCGATATGACCGGCAGCGACATCGCGATCCGCCACGACCGCGAGCGCGTCGGCGATCAGCCCTTCTTCGTCGCCGACACGCGAAAGCTGCAAGCCGCGATCGGCTGGCAGGCGCATGTACCATGGCGCGAAGGCGTCTGCGATCTTGCCAGCTGGCTGCTGCGGTATCGGCTCCAATCGCGCCCAGAAGCCACGAGGTACGTCGCATGAAGGTAGCCCTGGTCAATCCTTATTGGACATACGAGCACAGCATCTATTTCGGCTGCCGCCAGCCGCATCTGCCGCTGGAGCTCGGCTATTCGAAGGCAATGCTGGACTCCGAAGGACACCACGTCCTGATGCTGGACGGACAACTTCAGGGCCTCGATAACGCGGCGCTCGCTGAGCATGTGGCGACGTTCGCGCCGGACATGACCGTCGTGACCACCGCGCCGACCTATCTGTTCTGGCGCTGCGCGCCGCCGGAGCTGCGTGTTCCCAGAGAATTCCTCAACCATCTCGCTGGGCGCGGTGGACGCACCGTGGCGGTCGGACCGCACGGCTCGGCGACGCCGGCCCCGACCTTGCGCAAGCTCGGCGTCGATGTGGTCGTGCGCGGCGAATGCGAGGAGGTCGTGGCAGCGCTTGCACGGAAAAGCGACTGGAGCAAGGTTGCGCACACGGCCCGCCTCCAAGGCGACGGTCTGGCTTGCAACGGCGGCGTTCATGCCAGTCCTTTCGTCGATCATCCGGCACTCACCTGGCCGTCCGACTGGATCGCGACGCATAGCCATCACCACCACAGGTTCGATGCCGTCCAGAAGGGCGCCGGCGCCGAGGTCGAGGCCTCGCGCGGCTGCCCCTACAATTGCAGCTTCTGCGCCAAGATCGATTTTCGCGATGCCTACCGGCGCCGGAAGCACGACGCCGTCGTGGCCGAGATCGATGGACTGATCGCGCAAGGGGTCGGCTACATCTATTTCATCGACGAGATCTTCCTGCCCCAGAGGGCGCTGCTGGAAGCGCTGGTCGACCGCGACGTCCAATTCGGCGTCCAGACGCGCATCGACCTCTGGAAGCCGGAACTGCTCGAGCTGCTCGGCGCTGCCGGCTGCGTCTCGATCGAAGCCGGTCTCGAAAGCCTTACCGTCGAGGGTCGGGCGATGCTGGCCAAGCGCTGCCGGCTGGACACCGAGGATCTCGCCGCGCTTCTCATCGACGCCCGCCGCAACGTGCCTTTCGTCCAGGCCAATCTGATCGGCGTCGTCGAGGACGATCCGGCGCTGGTGGACTATTGGCGCAAGCACCTCATCGATCACGGCGTCTGGGCGAACGAACCCGTGCCGCTCTATCCCTATCCGAGCTCTCCCAGCTACCGCGAACTCTGGGGCGAACCCGACGATGTCGCCTGGGAGCGCGCGCATGAGCACTACCTCGCCTCCTTCCGATCCTTCAGCGACATCCAGGACCAGCGTCCGCATGCTCTGGCTGAATTGGAGTCCTCATGCTGCAATCACTGATCCATCGTCCTCGGCGCATCCTGATGACGACCGACGCCGTCGGGGGAGTGTGGCGCTATTGTCTCGACCTGGCGCGCGAACTGGCGGCCGGCGGCGACAGCATCGTGCTTGCCGGGCTGGGGCCGGAACCTTCTCCGGAGCAGGCGCGTGAGGCGCGGTCTTTCGCCACTCTGGTTTGGCTGAAAAGCCCGCCGGACTGGATGACGCGCGATGAAAAAGATCTCGACCGCCTGCCGGGCGAATTGCAAAGCCTTGCCAAGGCCTATGCGATCGACCTCGTCCATCTCAATGCGCCGGCGCAAGCGGCCAGGCTCCATCTCGCATGTCCCATCGTGGCCGTCTCGCATTCATGCGTGGCGACATGGCTGCACGCGGTTCGTGGGCAAGTGCCGGCGGATGCCTGGTCCTGGCAGCGAGATCGCAACAGGGCCGGATTCGATCGCGCCGACGTCGTTGTCGCTCCGAGCCGGAGCCATGCCGAGATGCTCCAAGCCTGCTACGGCGCGATCGCAGGGTTGGGCGTTGTCCATAATGGCGCCTTGCCCGGCCCGAGGCCGGGGCGGCGCGAGCCTTTCGTCTTCGCCGCGGCGCGTTGGTGGGACGAGGGCAAGAATGGAGCATTGCTCGATGCTGCCGCCGCGCTCTGCGACTGGCCCGTTCAGGTCGCCGGTCCGCTGGCCGGCCCCGACGGACAGCGCGCCCGTTGCGACCACTGCGTCTCTCTCGGGCCGATGGATCACGGTAAAGTCCGCCGGCTGATGAGGCGGTCCGGCATCTTCGTTTCGCCTTCCATCTACGAGCCTTTCGGGCTGGCCGCCCTGGAAGCCGCGCTCTCGGCCACGCCGCTGGTGCTCGCCGATATCGCGACCTACCGCGAGATCTGGGATGGCGCCGCCACGTTCTTCAATCCGCGTGATTCATATGCGCTGGCCGGCTGCATCGAGAGCCTGTCCCGCGACGAAAGCTTGCGGCGCAGGCTCGGCAGGCGCGCCGCGCGACAGGCACGCAGATTCTCGCTGGGCAGGCAGGTGAGAATGATGCGCGACATCTACAACCGGGCGGCCCTGACCGCGGCGGGGCGTTGACCATGCGTTTTCTGTTCTACACCCATTCGGCGGTTTCCGACTGGAACCACGGCAACGCGCATTTCCAGCGCGGCATCATGCGCGAGCTTGCCGCGCGCGGCCATGAGGTGGTCGCGCTCGAGCCCACCGACGGCTGGAGCCGATCGAACCTGGTCGCCCAGCAAGGTCCCTTCGCCGTCGAGCGCTTCCGCAAGGACTTTCCGGAACTGATGGCGGTGACCTATGGTTCCGCCTTCGAGCACGAGGCGTGGCTTGCCGGCGCGGATATCGTGATCGTCCACGAATGGACGGAGAAGGATCTTGTCGCGCGCATCGGGCAGGCGCGAGCCTACTGCAATTTCACGCTGCTGTTCCATGACACCCATCACCGCGCCGTCTCGGCGACGCAGGCGATCGCGGCGCTTCAGCTCGATCATTATGACGGGGTGCTGGTCTTCGGCGAAGTGCTGCGGGAGAGCTACCTTCGCGCCGGCTGGGGTAAACGCGTCTTCACCTGGCATGAGGCGGCTGACGACCGGCTGTTCAAGCCCTGTCCGGAAATCGACCCCGTCTCCGACCTCGTCTGGATCGGCAATTGGGGCGACGACGAACGCAGCGCCGAGATCGCCGAGTTCCTGATCCAGCCGGTAAGCGCGCTTAGATTGTCGGGAACCGTTCACGGCGTGCGCTATCCGCCCGATGCGCTGACGGCCCTCGCAGATACCGGCCTGCGCTATGAAGGTTGGATCGCCAATGCGGATGTGCCGAAGGCCTTCGCGCGGCACCGCGTCACCATGCACATCCCGCGCAGGCCCTACCGGGAGAGTCTGCCTGGCATTCCGACAATTCGCATGTTCGAGGCACTGGCCTGCGGGATTCCGCTTGTGTCCGCGCCATGGTCGGATGTCGAAGGGCTGTTCCGCGCCGGAACGGATTTCCTCTTCGCCCGAAACGGCGCCGAGATGAGAGGCCACCTTCGCGACGTGCTGAACGATAGCCAGCTTGCGGAAGCACTGGCCGCATCGGGCCTGGAGACCATCCTTGCGCGGCACACATGCCGGCACCGCGCCGACGAATTGTTCGCCATCCTCGCCGCATGCGGCAATCGCGACGCGACCGAAATCAAACCTGCAACGGAGGCCGCCGCATGAAGATCGCCTTTTACGGATCGAGCCTGCTGTCGTCCTACTGGAACGGCGCGGCCACCTATTACCGGGGCCTACTCAAGGCACTGTCGCAGCGTGGCTATGATATCGTCTTCTATGAGCCCGACGTCTACGAAAGGCAGAAGCATCGCGACATCGAGGCGCCGGACTGGTGCAGCGTCGTGGTCTACGAGCCGACCCCGCACGCGGTGATGAAAGTTGCATCGCGCGCCGCGCGGGCAGACGTCGTGGTCAAGGCAAGCGGCGTGGGCTTCGAAGACGATGCGCTGCTGCAAGCGGTTCTCGACAATGCCCGCCCAGACGCGCTGACCGTCTTCTGGGATGTCGACGCGCCGGCGACCCTAAGCGAGTTGCGCAACGATGCCGAACACCCGTTGCATGAGGCATTGAAGAGGATCGGCATCGTGCTGACCTACGGCGGCGGCGACCCGGTCGTCTGGGAGTATCGTGCGCTTGGCGCAGCGGAGTGTGTGCCGATCTACAACGCGCTCGATTCTGAGACGCATCATCCGGTCGCCGCCAATCCGCGCTTTGCCTGCGACCTGGCTTTCCTCGGCAATCGGCTGCCGGATCGCGAGGCGCGGGTCGACGCCTTCTTCCTCGACCCGGCCCGTAGGCTCGGCCACCAGCGCTTCCTGCTTGGCGGCTCCGGCTGGGACGACAAGCCCTTGCCGGCGAACGTCTCGTGGCTGGGGCATGTCGGCACGCGTGATCACAACGCCTTCAACGTCACGCCAAAGGCCGTGCTCAACATCAGCCGCGACAGCATGGCGGCGAACGGCTTTTCGCCCGCGACCCGCGTCTTCGAGGCGGCGGGGGCCGGCGCGTGCCTCCTCACCGACGCCTGGCTCGGCATCGAGTTGTTCCTGACCCCTGGGGAAGAGATTCTGGTCGCCCGCGACGGCGCCGATGTTGCCGAGATCATGCGCACGCTGACGCCGGAACGGGCGCAGGCGGTCGGCGCCGCAGCGCTGCGGCGCGTTCTGGCGGAGCATACCTACACACTGAGGGCCGAGCTGGTGGACGACATCTTCAAGGCGCATTTCGAGCGCCGCTCCATGGAGGCTGCCGAATGACGAGGCCGCTCGACATCGTTTTCCTTGGCCTTTCCCTGTCTTCGTCCTGGGGCAACGGCCATGCGACGACTTTCAGGGGGCTGCTTGGCGCGCTCAACGATCTCGGCCATCGCGTCACGTTCCTGGAGCGCGACGTACCCTGGTACGCGCATCACCGGGACTTGCGCGCTCCCGATTTCTGCGACCTGCGCTACTACGAGACGATCTCGGAGCTGCGCCGCAACAACCGGCGGGAGTTGGAGCGGGCCGACGCGGTGGTGATGGGCTCCTTCGTGCCCGAAGGCAGGGCAATCATCGACGATCTTGCTTCGCTGTGCACGGGACAGTTCTGCTTTTACGACATCGACACGCCGGTGACGCTGGCGCGGGTGGCCGAGGACGATTGCGACTATCTTGCCCGCCGGCAGATTCCCTATTTCGACGTCTACTTCTCCTTCACCGGCGGACCTACCCTGGAGAGGCTGAAGTCCGAGTTCGGCGCGCGCCGGGCGGAGGCGCTCTACTGCTCCGTCGATCCAAGGCGACATCGTCGCACCAGACACGCCATCGAATGGGACCTTGGCTATCTTGGCACTTATAGTGCGGACCGGCAGCCCTCATTGGAAGCGCTGCTTCTGGAACCTGCGCGGCGCCTGCCGGACCGCCGCTTCGTCGTAGCCGGCTCGCAATATCCCTCCGACATCGCCTGGCCGGACAATGTGGAGCGGATCGAGCACCTGCCGCCCGGTGAACATGCTGCCTTCTACAGTCGGCAGCGTTACACGCTGAACCTTACGCGGGCATCGATGATCGCGGCAGGATGGTCGCCGAGCGTGCGGCTCTTCGAGGCCGCTGCCTGCGGTACGCCGATCATAAGCGACCGCTGGCCTGGACTCGACGATTTCTTCCCTGGACCGGCGATCGAGACGGCGGCCAATGCCGCAGATGTCGAGGAGATCCTCAGCGCCAAATCCGAGCGGGCAAGGCTCGACATGGCCAGACTGGCTCGCGAGGCGGTGCTTTCAAGACATACGGCCATGGCAAGGGCACGTGAATTCGTTTCGGCGCTGACGCCGTCTGTCGACGCCCGGCCGGCGGTCGATCTGGACGTCGAAAGTGCAGCATGAGCGGCAGACAGGAGACCATCGAGATGCGGCGATCAAAAAGGGCTGAACAAACACGGACGGCGCTTGTTGCCGGCGGTGCCGGTTTCCTCGGTTCGCATTTGTGCGAGGCGCTGCTGCATGACGGGTATCGCGTGATCTGCGTCGACAATTTCCTCACCGGCAGAATGGAGAATATCGGTTCGTTGGTTGGCCAGGCGCGCTTTCGGCTCATCGAGCAGGACGTTTGCACCCCGCTGGAACTCGGTGAACCTGTCGATCGCGTTTTCAATCTGGCCTGCGCGGCTTCGCCGCCTCGCTATCAAGCCGACCCGATCCACACAACGCGCACCTGCGTCATCGGGACGCTCAATCTTTTGGAGCTCGCCGCCGGCAACGGCGCCCGCTTCCTGCAGGCGTCGACAAGCGAAATCTATGGCGATCCGGAACAGCATCCGCAGCGCGAGGACTATGTCGGCCACGTCAACTGCACCGGACCGCGAGCCTGTTACGACGAGGGCAAACGCGCGGCCGAAACACTCTGCTTCGATTATCTGCGTGCAGAGATGGCCGATATTCGCGTGGCCCGCATCTTCAACACTTATGGGCCCAGGATGGACCCCGCCGACGGCCGTATCGTCTCCAACCTGGTCATGCAAGCAATCGAGAAGCGGCCGCTGACGATCTTCGGCGACGGCCGGCAGACCCGCTCATTCTGCTATGTCACCGATATGGTCGAGGGTTTGCGCCGCCTGATAGATGTCGATTCCAATCCACGCCAGCCGGTCAATCTGGGTAATCCCGGGGAGTTTTCGATCCTCGAACTGACAAGACTGGTGTGCGAACTGACAGGCACCGGATCGCCGGTGAAATTCCTGCCTCTGCCTGAGGACGATCCGCGCCGGCGGCGCCCCGATATAGGCCGCGCAAAGGCGCTTCTCGGCTGGTCGCCCGAGGTGCCTCTCAGGCAGGGCCTGCTGCAGACGATCGTCTACTTTTCAGGCATGGACGATCTGGCGATCGCGCCCGTCGCTGCAATCGACAGAGCGGCTGGGGGAAAGCTGCAGAACCTGCAGCTTTGAAGCAGCGGCATCTTTTCACCATTGCGGAACAACCGCCCGACATTGCGGTTGGGCATGACAACCGCGACGGAGGAAAACTGTGCAGCCGAAGCGACCAGTCAAGGACATAGAGCAGATGGCGGCGGCGGAAACCGCCGCGTTCCTGCGAAGAGCTTCCATCACTTATCTCGAGTGTTGCGTCAGCCTGATGATGACGCATCTGCGACGGGAGGAAGTGGCAAGCATACTTGAGCAGGAAGCCGACATGCTGCGCAGGCTCGACTGACCTGTGGGCTTGACCTTCAACAGCCCAGAAGCCTAACAAGTCCGGCTTTGTAACGTTCGACTATCCGCGTCGCACGCGCCCGGTCTTGGTCGTCGGCCAAATGCCCTGCAATCCTCCAGAGGCCAAGCTGAAACGCGAGATAGCAAGGCTCGAAATAGTCGACCAGGGCCCTGTCGATCGATGTCGCCTGCTCGATGCAGCCGACCAGCGTCGAAACCTCGGCGGCGGACAGGTCGTGTTCGGCCCGCGCGCCGGCGATGTCCCATTCTATGCCCTGACAGCCGATAAGATCGTGCGATCGGCAATGATCGACCGCATCCGTCTTGAGCAAAGTTCCGTCCGGGCGGACCAGGAACTCCCAAGCGTGCATTCGTCCGTCGACTTCCACCCTCCGCCCCGAATGCAATAACGGCCGGCAGACAAACCAACTCTGCAGCGCGCGCGCGAACCTCTCCCCCAGCGCTTCCTCGCAGTTCTGCACCGCCATGCGTGCGAGCTGGTTCAGCGACGCGCCTGGCTCGGCGGTCTGCAGCCTGGCGGCGCGCCAGCCGAGGTAGCGCCCAAGCCATTCGATCAGCAGATCTCTTGCCAGGCCTCCCCGGTCCAGCCTGTCGGTATCGATCCAGCGCTCGACCAGGAAGCCGTGGCAGAGTCCGATCGGCTGAGCGCCAAAGCCCGCTTCGTGCAGTGCCTTGGCCGTACGCAGCTTGCGATCTCCGCTTTCGCCGAAGCCTGCGAACTTGATCAGCCAGCGCTCGCCACCGGCCGAAGCCATGAATTTGCGCCGCTCGAATGCCGGAAATGCAGGTGGCCAGGCACCTGTCGGCACAGAAAGACATTGGCGCCATGCGCCGCCGGAAATTTCATGAAGTTCAACATCGGCCTCGCCGAGCAAACATCCTAGCCAGTCCCGCGGCCCGGGGGCGATCGCGCCATCGAAGACATCTTCGAAGTCGGCGACATGGCTTTGGCACTGCGACAGGGCAGCGACGGTCTCGGCAGCAGCTTGCGCCCCCGGCCCGCCATGGTGGCTCGGGAACAGATGAATGCGCTCCTGATCGATGCCGTGCCGGCACAGCCATGCAATGACGGCATGAAATGAGCTGCCGGAGAGGCCCGGACCTTCATCGACGATAGCAAATTTGACTTCCGGTCTGTCGCGCCAAGAGTCGAGGAGTTCGGGCGCGGCGCTTATATGCCGTGAAAACGGATGGCCGATCGGCCGCACGCTGATAGGCGGCGGCGCATGCAGGGCGGCGGCGACCATCGCCGCAAGGCCGAGACCGATGCTGCGGATGCCGATGACGCAGGTGTTTGCGTCGAGACCGGACTGCAGCGCCGCAAGCAGATAGGTTTCCGGGTAGAGGGCGTACAGCGCGTAGCCTTCGGCCGGTCCGGTGGTTATTGTGCCGGCGCAGTCTGTGGCGCCAAGTTTTGCAAGCAGCGACGCAGCGGGCGATCCGCTTCGGGCAAATCCTTGTTGCCAGGACCGCAGCACTTCCTGCGACAACTCGACGAGAATTTCCGAACCCAGCTTCTGCATCGACGAACCGCTGTCGATGCCTTTGATGTCGAATTCCCCATCGGCAAGGCCCTGGAAGAGTTCAGAGGCGGCGACGAAAAGACCGACCAGAGCAGCGTGGCGCTCGATGCCGGCAGGCAAATCGCCAATCGCTCCAGCCGCGGCCAAGACAGCTTCCCTGAGCTGCTCTGCGCTATGCGTTCGCTTGTGGTCGCCGAAGACGATCATACGGCTCCTGCCCCTATCTGGCCGCCAACGCGAAGCGGCGCCTGTTTGATCCGCAATCAGGCTCAGCAATTTTTCGCGGCGCGAAGGAACATTCGCGACCGCTCCCGGTTCGGCGGCGAGGAACTTACCTCCAACCAAAGAGGCAGCGGTTTCGTGACATCGAAGAAAGTTCGTATCGGCATCGTCGGCGTGGGTAATTGCGCGTCATCGCTTGTGCAAGGTCTCTCCTACTATCGCCACGCCAACGGCAACGAGCCGATCCCCGGGCTGATGCATGCCGATCTCGGCGGCTACCATGTCGACGATATCGAGGTGGTCTGCGCCTTCGACGTTGCGGAAAACAAGGTTGGGCGCGATGTGGCGGAAGCGATCTACACCGCGCCCAACAACACGTTCCGTTTCGCCGACGTCGCACCGACCGGGGTTCGCGTAGAGCGCGGCCCGACCCTCGACGGCATCGGCAAGTATCTCCGGGACGAGATCCCGGAGTCCGGCGAACCCGTTGCCGATGTTATCGCGCGGCTCCGGGAGAGCGGGGCCGAGGTGCTGATATCCTATCTTCCTGTTGGCTCCGAACAGGCCACGCGCTTCTATGCAGAATGCGCGCTCGATGCCGGCTGCGCCTTCGTCAATTGCATCCCTGTCTTCATCGCGTCGAGGCCGGAATGGCGCGAACGCTTCGAGGAACGCGGCCTTCCGCTGGTCGGCGACGACATCAAGAGCCAGGTCGGGGCAACCATCGTGCACCGGCTGCTCGCCAATCTCTTCCGCGAGCGCGGCGTGCGCATCGACCGCACCTATCAGCTCAACTTCGGCGGCAACACCGACTTCCTCAACATGCTCGAGCGCGAGCGGCTGGAATCGAAGAAGATTTCGAAGACGCAGTCCGTCACCAGCCAGATCGACGTCCCGCTCGAGGCCGGCAACATCCATGTCGGACCCAGTGACCATGTCCCGTGGCTGACCGACCGCAAATGGGCCTATATCCGGGTCGAAGGCACCACCTTCGGCGGCGTGCCGCTCAATGCCGAACTCAAGCTGGAGGTTTGGGATTCGCCCAATTCGGCAGGCGTCGTCATCGACGCCATCCGCTGCGCGAAGCTTGCCCTCGACCGCGGCATTGCCGGCGCGCTCACAGGACCCAGCAGCTACTTCATGAAGTCGCCGCCGCAACAGTTCACCGACGCAGAGGCGCGCCTGCGCACGCTCGCCTTCATCGCCGGCAATGATGAGCCGATGCTGGACGCCGCCGAATGACCACGACGTTCCACCTCATTCGCCATGCGGCGCATGATCATGTCGGCTCATACCTGGCCGGGCGGCTCGAAGGCGTTCGCCTCGGCGAGGCCGGCCAGGCGCAGGCGTTGCATCTCGCGCGGCGGATGGCGCGAGAGCCGCTCGCCGCGATCTTGAGCAGTCCGCGCGAGCGCACGCTGGAAACAGCGAAGCCTATGGCGATCGCTTGCGAGATTGAGAAGATCGCGATCTGCAAGGAACTCGACGAGATCGACTTCGGCGAATGGTCCGGCAAGACCTTCGAAGAACTGAACGGCGACGCAAGCTGGCGGCTTTGGAACGATCAGCGCCAGAGCGCCCGCACTCCGAGCGGCGAGACCATGCTGGATGTCCAGCACAGGATCATCGGCCTGATGGACGCGCTGCGCGAGAATGGACAGGGTCAATGCATTGCGCTTGTCAGCCATGCCGATGTGATCAAGGCGGCTGTCTGCGCGATCCTCGGCCTACAGCTCGGCGATTGCTTCCGCTTCGACATCGCGCCGGCCTCCATCACAACAGTCGTCCACGGCGACTGGGGCTCCAAGCTGATCCGTTTGAATGAAATCGCCTGACGGGAGCGGCAACCGATGCGAATGGTCATTTTCGGCCTCACCGTCACATCCTCGTGGGGCAACGGACACGCCACGCTCTGGCGCGGACTGATCGGCGCGCTGGCGCCGCTTGGCTGGGCGATCAGCTTCTTCGAACACGATACGCCCTATTATGCCGGCGCCAGGGACATCGACCGGCTCAATGGCGGGAATATTGTTCTCTACGCAGACTGGGAGAACATCCGCCACGAAGCCGAAGCTGCGATACGGGAAGCCGACGTCGTCATCGTCACCTCCTATTGTCCCGATGCCGTCGACGCCACGCGGATCGCGAATGACAGCTGCCGCGGCCTGAAGGTGTTTTACGATCTCGATACGCCGGTGACGCTGGCAAGCATCGAGCGAGGTGATCACCCGGCCTACTTCGAGCCCAAGGGATTGCGCGATTTCGACCTGGTCCTGAGCTATACGGGAGGGCCGGCGATCGACACACTGAGGAGCATTCTTGGCGCGCGCCATGTTCTACCGCTTTATGGCCACGTCGATCCTGACCGGCACCGGCCGGCGCAGCCAAGGTCCGAGTTTGCCGCCGACCTGTCTTATCTCGGGACCTATGCCGAGGACCGGCAGGCGGCCGTGGAAACACTGCTTGTCGCTCCAGCGGCCCGACTGCCGAACCGCCGTTTCGTCATCGGCGGGGCGCAGTACCCGCAGGACTTCCCCTGGAGCAGCAACATCTATTTCGTCAGGCACCTGCCCCCCGCCGACCACCCGGCGTTTTTTTCGTCCTCGCGCCTGACGCTCAATGTCACCCGTGAGGCGATGGCGCGACAGGGCTGGTGCCCGTCGGGCCGTCTGTTCGAGGCGGCCGCTTGCGGTACCGCGATCATCTCCGACGAGTGGGCCGGGCTCGACAGCTTCTTCACGCCGGGCAGCGAAATTCTTTTGGCGCACAGCACCGGCGATGTCGTTGCCGCGCTAGGCCTGTCGGACAATGACATCGCGGCGCTCGGCCGCCGCGCCCGGGAGCGCGTTCTCGACGAGCATACCTCAGCCCATCGCGCTGCCGAACTCGACCGCATCCTGAACGACGCTTTCGCATCCATGTCGAGGGGCACAATGGAGGAAGCTGTCTGATGTTGGGCATCGTGCCTGCCGCGGGGCGCGGCAGCCGCATTCAGCCGCTCGGCTTTTCCAAGGAGCTGCTGCCGGTCGGCAGCCGGCTCGACGGGCAGACCGAGCGCCCATGCGCGGTGAGCGAATATCTGGTGCGGCGGATGGTGCGTAACGGCGTCGACCGCATTTGCTTCATCATCGGTTCGGGCAAGTCGGACATCCTCGAATATTACGCCGCCGGCTACGGCGACGCCGCGGCGATCTTCGTGGCGCAGCCGTCTCCGGTCGGACTCTGCGACGCGATCTTCCGCGCGGCGCCGCTTGTGACGCCCCAAGAAACCGTCCTGATCGGCTTGCCCGACACGATCTGGTTTCCTGAAGACGGCTTCTGCCGCCTAGCCGACGACCGGCTGTCCTTCCTGATGTTTCCGGTTGATCGCCCGGAACTGTTCGATGCCGTCGTCCTCGATGCGACCGGGCGTGTCGAGCAGATCCAGGTCAAGCAAGCGGACGTCGCCACAAACTGGGTCTGGGGCGCCTTCAAGATGCCGGGCCGTATCTTCCATCGACTGGCGGCCCTGTGGCGACAGCGCGACGGCGTCGACGAGTATTTCGGCACTCTGGTCAACGCCTATCTCGCCGGCGGAGGCGAAGCTTACGGCGTCAAGGCCGGGACGGCCTATGTCGATGTCGGTACCTTCAACGGCTATCGCACGGCGCTCAGGCTGCTCGAAAGCAACGATGCCGTCCAGGATAAGACCCTGCCGATCTTCGCATCGCAGGACCGTTCGGCAGTGCCAACCGTTCCAGGCGAAGGAGCTTAGCCATGCTGCATTCCAGCACGGAAATACGTCGCCGCATCGACGAATTGGGGCCGTGGTTTCACAACATGGAGCTGGCGGGCGTGGAGACCGCTCCCGATCATTTCCTCGGCAACTATCCGCTGATCAAATGGCGCAAATTCGCGGAAGCCATTCCGACTGATCTGTCGGGCAAGTCGGTGCTCGATATCGGCTGCAACGCAGGCTTCTACTCGATCGAAATGAAGAAGCGCGGCGCCGATCGCGTGCTTGGAATCGACTTCGATCAGGTCTATCTCGCCCAAGCGCGTTTCGCCGCCGAGATCGCCGACTGCGACATCGAATTCCGGGAACTGTCGGTCTATGACGTCGCCTCGCTCGGCGAGCGCTTCGACATCGTGCTGTTCATGGGCGTGCTCTACCACCTGCGCCACCCGCTGCTGGCGCTCGACCTGATCCGCGCGCATGTCGCGAACGACCTGATGATCTTCCAGTCGATGCAGCGCGGCAGCGGCAAGGTCCTGCCGCTTGAACAGGACTACCATTTCTGGACACGCGACCTCTTTGATCAGCCTGAGTTTCCGAAGCTGCATTTCATCGAGCATCGCTATGCGGACGACCCAACCAATTGGTGGATTCCGAACCGTGCCTGCACCGAAGCGATGCTGCGCAGCGCCGGTTTCGAGATCCTGCTCCATCCGGAAGACGAGGTCTATTTCTGCCGCGCGTCCGGTGAACCGACCGGCAACGCCGCCGTCTATCCTTCGAAAGGAGAGACCCATGATTGAAGCCGCCATGATCTGGAACGAGCCCAACAACAAATCGCACTGGGACCCGGAGCTCGACCCGGACTGGAGCCGTTTTGCCACAATGGCGACCTTGGCGGCCGATGCGATCGGCCGGGCAAATCCTTCCATCACAAGGGTGCTGGGCGGTATCTCGCCGATCGATGCCGGCTTCATGACGCGCATGAAGGAGTTCGGCGTGCTCGACCATGTCGACGCGGTCGCCGTGCATGGCTTCCCGCTCGACTGGAACCTCTGGCAAATCCACGAGTGGCCTCACAAGCTCGGAGAGATCGCGACGGTCGCCGACATTCCGGTGTGGGTCAGCGAAGTCGGTGTGTCGACCTTCGGCGCCGAGGAGGTGCAAGTCTGGGGCTTGCGCCGGACGGCGGAGCTTTTGCTCGGACTTGCGCCGCGCGTTCAGTGGTACAGCCTCTATGATCTGCCGCGCTCCTGGGAAGCGACGACGCGCCATCGGGAGGCGGAAGGTTCGTCCTACTACAGGCACTTCTACATGGGCCTGCTTCGCGAGGACGGCACGCCCAAGCCGGCGCTCGAGGAATTCGTGCGCCACACCCCGCAAATGGGCCTGGTGCAGTGGTTCCACTACGAGGACCATCGGCTGGACGACGCTGTTGCGTGGATGGAACGTCTGGGTGTCACCCACCTGCGCACGGGCCTGTCCTGGGCCGACAGTTTTCGGCCGAATGCGCTGGACTGGTTCGACCGCCAGATGGAAGCGCTGGCCGACTTCAACGTGACGGTCACCTTCTGCTTCACGCCGGAACATCGGGGCCTGCAGCCTCATCACACCAGCCCGCCCCAGATCCCCGAGGAATTCGCCGAGTTCTGCGCGGCGATGATCCGCCGCTACGCTCCCGCGATCGGAGACGAGATGGCGGCGACGCACGGCATGTCGGCGGCTTGGTGAGGCCCGGCTCGATCGGCGATGACACTGACTGTTCTCAACGTCGCCTATCCCCTCGCGCCGGTCGGGCCGGATGCGGTCGGCGGCGCCGAGCAGGTGATGTCGGCGCTGGACCGGGCGCTGGTTGAGAAAGGCCACCGTTCGGTTGTCGTCGCCTGCCAAGGGTCAAGCACGACCGGCGTCCTGGTGGAAACGCCAGCCGAAGCGGGCGTGCTCGACGAGGCGGCGAAGAACCGTGCCCATAAAGCGCATCGTGACGCGATCGCAGCCGCCCGGGCGCGCTGGCCGATCGACGTCGTTCACCTCCACGGGATCGATTTCGACGCCTATCTGCCCGACGATGGTCCTACCCTGGTGACATTGCACCTGCCGCTGGGCTGGTACCCGCCCGAGATGCTGGCGACGTCACGCGAGGACCTGTGGCTGCATGCAGTCTCGCAGGCGCAGCACCGGACGGCGCCGGCGGGATCGAGACTTGCACGACCCATCCCGAACGGCGTCGACGTCGATGCGCTGAACGAGCTCCGATCGCGACGCGATTTTGCGCTGCTGCTCAGCCGCATCTGCCCTGAAAAGGGCATCCATCTCGCGATCGAGGCAGCCAAGCGCGCCGGCGTGTGCTTAGCGATCGCCGGCCAGGTCTATCCGTACGAAACCCATCTGCGCTATTTCGCCGACGAAGTCCGCCCTCGGCTGGATCGGCAGCGGCGTTTTCTCGGGCCACTCGGCTTCTGGGCCAAGCGGCGCCTGCTCAACACCGCCCGCTGCCTGGTCATTCCTAGCCTTGCGCCCGAAACAAGCTCGCTTGCAGCGATGGAGGCGCTCGCCTGCGGCACGCCGGTCGTCGCGTTCCCGAACGGTGCCCTTCCCGATGTCGTCCAGCACGGCAGGACCGGATTCCTGGTCAATGACGTCGAGGAGATGGCAAAGGCCATCGTTGCTTCCGGAGCCTTGAACCACGAGGCATGCCGTGCCGAGGCGGGTCGCCGCTTCTCGCTTGAGCGTATGATCACCTCCTACATGGATGCTTACGAAGCGCTGGCAAAGCTTGGCACCCGTCATCCCCTGCTGGGAACCGGCTGATGGGCGGTCTGTGCACCGAGATCATTCGTGACGCGAGAGCATTCGAGGACCTGGAGCCGCATTGGTGGCGGCTTTGGCGGCAGAGCATCTCGGCCACGCCATTCCAGTCTCCTGCCTGGCTCATCCCCTGGTGGCGAACATTCGCGCCCGGCGACCTTGCGGCCATTGCCGTGTGGAGTGGAGATGTCCTCGCTGGCCTGGCACCACTCTATGTCGAAAGCGATGATCGCGGCCAACGCCTGCTCCCCATCGGCATCTCTCTAAGCGATTACCTCGACATCTTGTGCATGCCGGAGCTGGAGGCGGAGGCTGGCGCCGCCATTGCCGACGCGGTGCTCTCGCTCGAATGGTCGCAATGGATCCTGCCCGACCTCTCGGCCGATGCCATGTCACTGAGTCTTGAGCTGCCGAATGCACAAGAGCGCCGGTCGATGGCGCACGCCACCTGTCCCGTGCTGCTGCTCGACGGCGATCAGACCCTGGCCCGCTCGGTTCCGGCGAGACGAAGACGCCAGTTGCGCCGGGCCGAGCGAGCGGCCCGGCGAAGAGGGGGCGTTGTCGTCAGCCGCGGCGAGTCCGATCCGCAGAAATTTCTCGACAGGCTGACCCGGCTGCATGGCGCGCGCTGGGCGGACCATGGCGGGGGCGTGCTGTCCGAGCTGGCTGTGGAATTTCATCGCAGGGCCCTGCCGCGGCTTGCCGATAGCGGCCTGGCGCGCTGCCTGACGATCCAGATCGGCGATGCCGTCGTCGGTGCCTATTACGGATTCCATTGCCGCGACCGAGCCTATGCTTATCTCGGCGGTTTCGATCCAGCCTATGCCGAGGAAAGCCCCGGCGCGATTCTGATCGGTCACGCTATCACCGCAGCCGCTGGCGAAGGCGCGCGGGAGTTCGACTTCCTGCGCGGCCGTGAAGGCTACAAATATGGCTGGGGCGCGAACGACCGGTGGACAGCGCAAAAGGTGTGGACGCGGAGCGCGCACCCGTGACCGCCGTGAGGCAGAACGGCGCGATTGCCAGGCGCCTGATCGAGGATTGCATGGCGGACGAACTTTCCGTCGACAACGCGCTGGCCAGACTGGCCGTCCATATCGATCAGACGACCAGCGCATCGCAACTGGCGGATTTCGCCATGGACATGTGCCCGAGCCATGTCCTCCAGCGATGCTGGCTAGAAGAGATCGCCACGATGCTGCGTGACAAGCCCTCCGCCTTCGACGGCGTCCGCAGGGCCGCCGCCTGCGTGTCGCATGACCGCGCCAACGGCGAAACGGCCGCCATGACCGTCGAGCGGCTGGCCGCCGGCTTCGATCGGGCGGCGGCCATCTCCCCGGCAGCCAGCGTGCAGCTGTCGTCGCTGGGTGACGAGGACAGGCTCTCGGCCACAACCGGCGAGATTGCCTCGTGGCTGGACCGGCAAGGCGTGCTCGGCGCTCACAAGCACATGTTGGACATCGGCTGCGGCATCGGGCGCCTCGAACATGCCCTTGGCGCCATGGCGGGGTGCATCGTCGGCATCGATATCTCGCCCAGGATGATCGCCATCGCGCGCCGGCGGTGCGCCGGCGTCGCCAATGTGGAATTTCGCCTGACCTCGGGCCTGGATCTCGGTGACTTTGCCGATCAAAGCTTCGACGACGTGCTGGCTCTCGACAGTTTTCCTTACCTGGTACTTGCCGGTGTTGCCGAGCGGCATTTCGGGGAGATCGCGCGCGTGCTGCGCCCAGGAGGAATGGCGGCAATACTCAACTATTCCTATCGGACACCGCCGGACATCGATTCCAGCGATATCAACCGTCTTGCCCATGCATACGGCATGGACGTGTTGGTCGACGGCGCAATGCCTTTCGGCAGTTGGGACGGCACGGTTTTCCTTATCCGCCGTGGCGGCGGAACATAACGCGCGGGCGGCAGTTCGGTCGCCGAAAAGTTTCACGCAGGCAGCCCGGGAGAAGAACAATGGCAACCGGCGGTAAGAAGCATATGGGCCGGGGCAGCCAGGGCAAGGGTTCCGGTAGCGGAGCGAGGACGACGCTCGCAAAGGACATGGTCGGGGAGAACGAGGCCCTGTCCAACCGTGACAAGAAGCAGCATACGGAGCAACGCGGCCTCGACGGCAACCGGATCAAATCCGATCAGTACCAGGATCACGCGGCGAACCGTCTCCCGAAGGACTGAGCGCATGCTCGCGGATCGCGTTTTGCCCGGAAATCCGAAGACAGCAATCCGGAAATCCCGCAGCTTGCGGCGAGCGCCTTGCAAAGATCGGTCGGGTATGCCTCAGTGAGATCTGAAGGGGCCTCTATTGTTAAGAGAATGCGATGTCTCGCCGGAGCCAGCGCGATCTATGCGCCCAGGCAATCCAGAGCCTGGACCAGGAGATCGCGTCCCTATTGATCGCCATCGAGCGGGAGAAGGTCCCTGACCGACTGACCAGGCTTGCACTCGAACTGCAGAACGCGCTGGTCGAAAAGCGCAAAGGCGATATGACGGGTGAGTGCGACTGAGGGAAATCACCGGCAAGAGTGCAGCATCCCCTGAGCGGGTCGAAGGCAGTCGCAGTTCCCCGCTGTCGCTGCGCCAGCGCGATCAGTGGAACATTAACATAAGTGAATCGTTGTAGCCGATTGGGAGTCATCCCAATGGCGCAGGATGGCAGAACTCCGGAAGTGGACGAACTCGTTCGGCGGCTGGTCGCAACGACGGGCATCACCGAAGCGCAGGCGCTTGAACTTGTTTCCCTGCTCGGCCTGAATTGGGCCTCGTTGATGAGAGAGGCGAAGGTCCTGAAAGCCGCTCAGCGCCGGTAGGCTGGCTAGCGCCTTGCACCTTCAGTGTCCCAATGGTCATCCGAAAATTGACGTCGTCGCTCGATCAGCGCCTGTGGCGAGCTCTCTCCGAGGAACTCCAGCACACCGGCACGGGCACGATTGAGGCGGCTCTTAACGGTGCCGACAGCGCAACCGCATATCTCAGCGGTTTCTTCGTAGCTTACGCCCAGCACGCCGATCAGCATCAGAACCTCACGCTGATGGGACGGCAGCTTCTGGATGGCTTGATGCACTTCCTTGCTTTGGACGGACCAATCCTGCGACGGCTCCGAAATGGGCCGACTGGAGGCGCAGTCAAGCAGCCCGGGCGCCTCCCTGGCCGCTGCTTTGATGCGTGTGTAATGCGTGTTGCGCATGATCGTGAACAGCCAGGACTTCAGGCGCGTGCCCGGCTCGAACTTGTCCAGGTTGGCAAGCCCCTTGGTCAATGTCTCCTGTACGAGATCGTCGGCGTCGTCGGGCACCCGACAGAACGTTCGCGCAAAAGCCCGCAAGGCAGGAATGAGATCGACGATGGAGATCTCACCGGCGTCAGGGTTCGACAAAATAGGCTCTCTGGGTGACAATTTTCCGGGCCTAGCAAGCAGCAGTGGATGAGATGCAGACTAGGGAGAATGCCTGAGAAAAAGGAACGTTCCTATTTTCCATCGCCCGACCGAAACTTTTGGCCAAGCGGCTCGATCGAGGGGAGCGGCACCATTCAATGCGTCACTTCGATCCTCGGCTCCTCGATGTACCAGGGCATGGAAATGATCACGATGTCCGATCCGCCGAACTCGAGCAGCTTGGCATGCAGTCGGCGGGCGCGATGGGTATGCAGAACATACTGCCACCAATTGGGCGGCACGACCTCCGGGAGCAGCACCGCAATGGTGCGGCCACCGAACTCGCCCCGCAGCGCCCTGATCTCCTTCAGCAGCGGCTCGAACATCAGCCGGTAGTCGGCATTTAGGAGAACGAGGCGGGGCGGGCGCAGGCCAGCCGCCTTCGCCGGCGCTTCCACATCCTTCGACCACCTTCCGCGAATTGCGCGCTCTTCGTCGCTCACTTCACCCGACAGCCGCGCCACATGGACGGCAATGACATCTCTCGACAACTGAAAGGCAAAGCTGAGCGCCTTGTCCGCCATCCTGTTCCATTGCTGGGTCACGACGAGAACGACAGGCCGTTGAACATTGCCGAGATTGAGCTTTCCGGGCTCGCGCAAGCCAGCCTCGAGATGATCGTAATAGCGCCGCACCAGCCGCAGGAGGATGATCACCAGAGGAATGACGATCACCGTTATCCAGGCTCCTTCCCTGAATTTGGCGATAACGATCACGACGAGCGCCAGGGCGGTGATGGTGGCGCCGAGCGAGTTGATCGCCAGATGAATGCGATTGCCTGCGCGGTTCAGGCCTTTTTCCGTGCGCAGCGCCCTCACCCAATGCAGCACCATGCCGGTCTGCGACAGCGTGAAGGTCAGAAAGGCGCCGATGGCGAAGAGCGGGATCAGATGGTCGGTGATGCCGTCAAACACCACCAGCAGCAGCCCCGTGGCAAAACCGAGGTAGAGTATGCCGACAGAGAAAACCAGCCGGCGGCCAACCATCGCGAATGGCTTGGGAAGATACCCGTCTTCAGCCACCATGCGGCAAAGGCGGGGAAAATCGACGAAGCTGGTGTTGGCAGAAAGCGCGAGCACGCAGAGCAGGCTACCGACGGCAATGTAATAGAAAACACCGTCGCCGACCACGGCATGCGCAAGCTGCGAAAGAACGCTCTGATAGCCGTCCTTCTCCTGGTCCATCGCGCCGATGCGATAGCGTGCCGACAGGAAGGCGATGCCGCCGAGCAGAAGCCCCAGGATCAGGCAAATCGCCGCCAATGTGCGGCGGCCGTGCCTGACGGGCGGATCCTTGAAGGCGGTCATGCCGTTGCTGACCGCCTCGACGCCGGTCATCGCCGTGCAGCCGCTGGCGAAGGCGTGCATCAAGAGGAGCAGGCTCACGCTCCCGGTCGGCTGCGGTAGCGGCGGCGGCGGAATTGCCGGCGACGGCTGACCGCCCGACAGGCTCGCCTTCCAGACGCCGATCGCCAGTATTGTCAGGAAACTCACCACGAAGAGATAGGTGGGCAAGGCAAACAGGCGGCCGGAATCGAGCGTGCCGCGCAGGTTGACCACGGTCACCAGGAGCAGGATGCCGAGGCAAAGCCAAAGCGTGTAGGCGTGGAGAGAGGGCAGCGCGGAAACCAGCGCCCCGACGCCGGCCGAGATGCCGACGGCGACATTGAGCACGTAGTCGACCATCAGCGCGGAGGCGGCGAGCAGGCTGGCGTTTCGGCCGAGGTTTTCGCGCGAGACAATGTAGGCGCCGCCATTGCTGGGATAGGCCGCAATGGTCTGGCGGTAGGAAAGATAAAGGACAGCGAGCAGGCCGACTATGGCGCCCATGATGGGGCCGATATAGCCGAGACCCGCCGCGCCGAGCGGAATCAGGATCGTGAGTGCCGCTTCCGGACCGTAGGCTGAAGAACCCAGCCCATCGAGACCCATGGCCGGCACAGCTTCGAAAACGCCGATCTTGCGCTGCGACTGTTCCTGATTGGCCAGCCGGCGGCCGAGAATCCATCCAAGTATCGACATAGCGCGATCCGAGAAAACGTCTCCCGAAGAGCGCGGAGGGAAGAATGTTCCTCGACAATGGCTTGCGATCTTAGCGTGGCTGGAGGCGCTTGGCGGTTGGGCGGAGAAAGACGGCACCTTTCGGCGAATGCGCCTTTCAACGCGCCATAAGAACCGCCAACCCCGGGTTCTCGATCATGGA
Source organism: Mesorhizobium sp. (assembly GCA_004020875.1). Taxonomy (GTDB): domain Bacteria; phylum Pseudomonadota; class Alphaproteobacteria; order Rhizobiales; family Rhizobiaceae; genus Mesorhizobium. The sequence goes on along the minus strand of SAPZ01000013.1, from coordinate 23,645 downwards.
CTTGGTGACGCCGCCGAAAATCCGCTCGCGCAGCCGGGAATGAGCGTAAGCCCCCATGACCACGAGTTCGGCGCCGGTGTCGGTCGCATGCTGGCGAAGAATGTCGGCGACAGAATGGCCCGAGCTCGGCAGGCGATCGACCGCGACCTTCACGCCATGCCGGGAGAGATAGGCCGCCACATCCGCTCCCGGCTCCGCGCCATGATGCCGTTCGTCTTCGATCGGATCGATCATGGCGATGCGGACCTCATCGGCGGATGACAGGATGTCGAGCGCCTCCCGCACGGCGCGCGAGGCTTCCAGGCTGGCGTCCCAGGCGACAAGGACGCGTTTCGGTTTCAATGTCGCGCGCGCTCCCTGAGGGACCAGCAGGATAGGCTTCCCGGACGAGAACAGGCTGCCCGCAAGAACCTTATCCTTGAGCAAGCCGCTTGCTAGCAACTCCGGTCCGACGATGGTCAGGTCTGCATAGCGGGCCCGCCGACCGATGATCTCATCCGTCCAGGACTGCTCCGGGTATTCGCTGCTGAGGTCGGCCGATACGGGGCTTTCCGACAGCATCTTGGATATCGCCGAGCTGCGCTTCTCCAGGGTTTCAATTTCGGCCTCGCGCTCCGCGAGCCAAGCCGGCGAGACCACCGCTGCGTATTCTCCCCCTGACGGAGGCGCCGCGATGACCACGACAAGCACGGAGAGATGCGCGTCGATTTCCTCACACAGACCGGCTGCGAGCCTCAGATCACCATCTCCGTGATCGGGTCCGGTAATCGTGAGCAATGTCTTGAATGGCATGGCGGCCGCTCCTTGTTCGAGAACACGGAATGCAGCCGTAGCGAGCCGGTTGGGATTCTTCCTTGCGCTGAATCAAATCGCCCCTCGCAAGATTGATCCCGGTCAACGTGCATGCGCGTCGCATGCCTTAGCCTGACATCGATGGCTGGAGGCAGATCAATGAGATTCCGGACGACGATTGGTCTTTTGGCGCTGACGCTGAGCGCCGCGGCGGCGCAGCAGATGAGCAATGGACAGCAGGAATACCTGAATTCCTGCGCGGTCTGCCACGGCGTGGATGGTAAGGGCGACGGGCCCATGGCCGATGAACTGCGCAAACGCCCCGCCGATCTGACGATGCTGACGAAGCGCAATGGCGGGGAATTTCCCTACTGGCGGGTCTACGCCACGATCGATGGTCGCGGCCTCGTCCCGGCGCATGGCGCGCGCGACATGCCTGTGTGGGGCAACCAGTTCCTGCCTGACGACGTGAAGCGTTACGGTCCCTACGGTGGAGAGGCCGTGACCACGGAACGCATCCATAACCTCGCCGGTTACGTCCAGACGCTTCAGCGTTAGCGAATCCCGCAAGACTTCGGTCCGGAGGGCCGAACGATGTGCAACCAGGGCCAAGGACATACCCGAATGATCACCGAGAACCAGGATGTCGTGGTCGAGATGCTGAAGAACCCCGCCAGCTATGGCGAGGTTGGTCCGGTCGAGACGATCGAAACGCACATTTCCCGAATCTTCCTCGTCGGGCGGCGCGCGTTCAAGATGAAGCGGGCTGTCAAGCTGCCCTATGTCGATTTTTCGACGCCGGCGTTGCGGCTCGCCGCGTGTGAAAAGGAAGTGGAGCTGAACTCCAGAACCGCGCCCGGCCTCTACCTCGATGTCCACCGCATCGCACGCGTGGGAGCCCGGCTTGCCCTGGATGAGGCGGGAGAACTGGTCGACGCCGTCATTGAAATGGTACGCTTCGACCAGTCCAAGCTCCTCGATCGCATGGCCGCAGCGGGGGAGCTGACACCCGCGCTGATGACAGGCGTGGCCCGCATGATCGCGCATTATCACCGCGGCGCCGAAGTGATCCATGCCGGCAGCGGGTCGGCGAATATTGGCGGCGTTCTCGAAATCAATGCGGCCGGATTTGCGACAAGTCATGTGTTCGACGGAAGGGAGATCGAAACGCTTAACGGGGCGTTTCGCGACACCCTCGCCCGCCATGCCGGCCTGCTCGACCGGCGCGAGGCGGCCGGCCGGGTCCGACGCTGCCATGGCGACCTGCATCTGCGCAACATCTGCATCTTCGATGGGGAGCCTCGTCTGTTCGATTGCATCGAGTTCAATGATCAGATCGCCACCGTGGATGTCCTCTATGATCTCGCATTCCTGCTGATGGATCTGTGGCATCGGGGGTTTCCACAATTCGCCAATCTGGTGATGAATCGCTATCTCGACGACGCCGATGACGAAGACGGCTTCGTGCTCCTGCCTTTCTTCATGGCGGTGCGAGCGGCGGTGCGCGCTCACGTGACCGCGACGCAGGTCGAGGAAGGCAGCCGGGACTCCGCAGGGCTGATTGCCGAAGCGCGATCCTATTTCCAACTCGCGCAAGCCCTGCTGGCCGAAACGCCGCCTCGGCTCGTTGCAATCGGCGGCTTGAGCGGCTCGGGCAAGACGACGGTCGCCGAGGCGCTCGCCCCTCAGATTGGCGCGCCGCCCGGCGCCCGGATCGTCGAGAGCGACCGCATCCGCAAGGCCATGCATGGCGTGGCGGCCGAAACGAGGCTGCCGGACAAGGCCTATCGGCCCGGCGTATCGGAACGCGTCTACCGCCAGATAGCCTGGCTCGCGGAGCTCGTCCTTGCCGAAGGCGGCTGCGTCATCGCCGACGCGGTCTTCGACAGGCCGGAGGATCGCGACAGGGTCGAGCGCGCAGCGAGCGGGACTAACGTCCCGTTTGCGGGATTTTGGCTGGCGGCAGATCCGTCGGTGCTTTGGCGCCGGGTCAGCGAGCGCAAGGGCAGCCCCTCCGATGCCACGGTCGACATCCTTTCGCGGCAATTGCAGCGCGATGCCGGTCCGATGACCTGGCGGAAGATCGAGGCCAACCGCAAGGTGGCCGAAATCACAGCCGAGATGGTGGCCTCGATCGATGGCGCTGTTTCATCCTCGGCCGGCTTCAGGAAGACCGGATCATAAAGCTGTCTCCCGCTTAGAGCAATTCCAGGAAAAGTATGTGCGGTTTTCCGTCAGGAATTGCGCCAAAACAAGAAGATAGAGCGTTTCGCCGTTTCCGTGAAACGGTGAAACGCTCAGCGGATTTCCAGCGTTGCCAGGGACAGGCCAGGCTCGCTCGGGTGGTGGGCAACCGAGAAGCCGAACTCCAGGCACATTGTGAGCATCTTGCGGTTTTCGTTGAGGATCGTGCCTTCTATGCGGCCGATGCGTTCGGCCTTCGCATAGTCGATGACCTGTTTCAGCAGATCCCATCCCAGCCCATGACCCTGCAGGTCCGACCGCACGAGAAGCGCATATTCACCGCTCCTGTGATCGGGATCGCAGGAAAGCCGACCGATACCTGCCAGTGCGCCCGTGTCCTTCTCAAGCGCGACGAAGGCAATATCGCGGTCGTAGTCGAGCTGTGTGAGCCGCTTCAGCATCTGGTCCGGGAAGTTCTTCCGCAGCGACAGGAAGCGCAGTCTGAGGTCGTCGGGGGAAACCTTCGCCAGGAAAGCGGGATAAAGCGCTACGTCCGCCGGCATTATTGGCCGGATGTGAAAGGTCATGCCGTCCGTCTGGAAATCGCGGCTCCATCCCGACGGATAGGGCCTTATGGCAAGCGCCGGGTTCGGCGCCGGCACGTCCACCCGTCGCGGATCGATCTCGATACGCGCATCGAGCGCAACCACACCTTCGGCATCGGCCAGCAGCGGGTTGATGTCGAGGGAGACCAGGCAGGAGAAGTCGACGATCATTTGCGACAGGCCGTTCAGCGCGGCGATGATCGCGCCTCGGTTGGCCGGCTTGCGATCGCGATAGCCGGCAAGCAGGCGGCCTATCCTGGTCGCGTCGATCGCGTCTCCGGCCAGCACGTCGTCAAGCGGCGGCAGGGCGATCGCGGTATCGTTCACGACCTCGACCGCCGTGCCGCCGGCGCCGAACAGAATGACCGGGCCGAACATCGGGTCCAGGTTCATGCCCAGGATGAGCTCCTGCGCGTGCTTGCGCGCAATCATGGCTTGCACCGTGTAGCCGTCCGCCTTCACCTGCGGCGACCGCGCGCGCAGGCGTGCCTCGATCGACCGGGCGGCGTCTGCGGCCTCGTCCGCCGTTGCGATGTCGAGGATCACGCCGCCGACATCCGACTTGTGCGAGACCACCTTCGACAGCAATTTGACCACTACTGCTTCCGAGCTTTGGAGAACCTCGGCGGCCGCATGCGCCACTTCCGCGACGGATCCGGCGACGATGGTTCGCGGCACGGGGATTCCATAGGCGGCTATCGCCGCTTTTGCTTCCGGCTCCGTCAGCATGCGCCGCCCTTCCGCGGCCACCTGTCGGAAGATGGCATGCGCCAACGCCTTGCCATCAGCCTGGTCGCCACGCCGGCTCGACGGAGTCCGCAGGAGCGCTCGCTGAGCTCGCGACCATTCGCCGAGATAGGACGCAGCGATCGCCGCGTCCTCCGGCGTCTCGAAGCTCGCTATGCCCGCTTCCGTCAGGACGCGCCGGCCTTCGCGCGCGGTATGCGCGCCGAGCCAGCACGCGAGAAGCGGCTTTCCGCCGATCTCGCCCTCGTCGCCGAGCTCGGCGACCTTCCTGGCCGCGTCAGGCGAAGAACCGAGCCCGGTGGGGCAATTCATGACCAGGATAACATCCGTCCCCGGATCTGCCGCCAGGGCTTCGAGCGCCGCCCCGTAGCGCTCCGGCGCGGCGTCACCGACGATGTCGACCGGGTTTGCATGCGACCAGGTCGGCGGCAGCGCACGGTCAAGCCGCTCGATCGTCGAGGGCGCGAGTTCGGCCAGTTCGGCTCCACGGTCGACGAGCTTGTCGACGGCAAGCACCCCGGCCCCCCCGCCATTGGTGACGATGCCGATCCGTGCCCGCTCGAGGGGAGCGTGACGGGCGACCGTCTCGGCGGCGTCGAGCAGCTCGGCGAGATCATCCACACGCAGCACCCCTGCCCTGCGCAAGGCGGCGTCAACCACCCTGTCGGCGCCCGAAAGCGCGCCGGTATGCGTCGCGGCCGCCCTGGCCGCCTGCTCGTGCCGCCCGGGTTTGATCGCGATAACCGGCTTGAGGCGCGCCGCCGCCCGCGCGGCCGACATGAACTTGCGCGGATTGGGTATGGTTTCGAGATACATCACGATGGCGCGCGTGTGGAAATCGCCGGCTAGCATGTCGAGACAGTCGCCGACGTCGACGTCCGCCATGTCGCCGAGGGAAATGATCCGTGAAAAGCCGACATTGTTCTCGGCCGCCCAGTCGATCAGCGACGTGGCGATCGCCCCGGATTGCGAGATCAGCGCAATGTTCCCGGGCCTCGCCGCCATATGGGCAAAACTGGCGTTGAGCTTCGCCGGAGGAATCATCAGTCCGACGGTGTTCGGGCCAATGATGCGCATGAGCGAGGGCTTGGCCGCATCGAGCATCGCCTGGCGCAGGCCATTGGCGTGATTGAGCCCCGCGGTGATGACGACGGCAGCTCGCGTCCCCTTTTCGCCCAGTTCCCCCACGATGTCGGGCACAGTCTCGGGAGGGGTCACGATCACGGCCAGATCGGGAACCCCAGGCAGATCGGCAACCCTGCCGTAGCAGCGGTGGCCGGCCACTTCCGAACGTTTGGGATTGAGCGGCCAGATCTCCCCCGCGAAGCCGCCGCCGACAATGTTGTCGAAGACAACGCGGCCGACTGAGCCAACGCGCTCGGTCGCGCCGACGACGACGACCGATTTCGGTGAGACCGCATATTCAAGATTTCGGATTGTCATCCTGGAGAACTCCTTGCCGCCACATTCACCGAAGACGGCTGACGTTCATTGCGCTGGATCAAAGCGTTATCCGCCCCCCGCTGCTAGCTACTGCCCTCAAGCTGTCCATGCTGGCGAAGATCGCCCTGGAAGGAGAATCCGATGAGCTACTATTTCAGCAAGAAGCTCGATATGCCGTTCGCCGCGGCGATCGAACACGTAACCAAAAAGCTTGCCGGCAAGGGCTTCGGCATCCTGACGAGGATCGATGTCCAGCACACGATGAAGGTCAAGCTGGGCGTCGACTTCAAGCCATACATGATCCTCGGCGCCTGCAATCCGCATTTCGCATGGCGCGCGCTGCAGGCCGAGGACAAGATCGGCGCAATGCTGCCCTGCAACGTGATCGTGACCGAGACCGCCCCCGGCAAGACCGAGGTAGCGGCGGTCGATCCGATGGTCGCGATGGGAGCGATCGACAACCCGCAACTTGCCGCGACGGCAAAGGATGTCCGGCTGCTACTGCGGGAAATGATCGGCGAACTCTGACGGACGTCATGAACGAGTCCGTGTTGCGGCGTGCGCTGCTGATCATAGCCGTACTCGGTCTGGCGCTCGGACTGGCCGTCTGGCGAAACGGTATCGACATCGCCTCGCCCGATACGATCTGGACAGCAGCAACGCTGCCCGTCGTGGCAGCGCTTGGCATCTCGATCTTGCGGGATTTCTGGATCGGCCGGGTCGGCGTCGACGCGATCGCACTGGTTTCGATGTCGGCGGCGCTGTTGCTGGGGCAGGCTTTGGCGGCGGTGGTCGTGGCCATAATGTATGCTGGCGGCACAGTGCTTGAAGATCTGGCGCGCGGCCGGGCAGAGCGGAATCTCAGGGCTCTGACCGACAGGGCGCCGCGTGTGGCGCACCGGAAATCCGCACATGGCACCGAGACCGTCGCGATCGACCAAGTGGCGGTCGGCGATGAGCTTCTGGTGCGCGCCGGCGAATTGCTGCCCGTGGACGGCATCCTGATCGACGCCTCGGCCCAACTCGATGAGTCGACCGTCACCGGAGAGCCCCTGCCGGAGCGGCGCGGCGCCGGCGACGCATTGCGCAGCGGCACCGTCAATGCCGGCGAGGCCTTTGTCATGCGGGCCTCGGCTATCGCCGACAAAAGCACCTACGCCGCGATCGTGCGCATGGTCGCCGCCGCGCAAACCGCCAAGGCGCCGTTCATACGTATTGCCGACCGCTTTGCCCTGCTCTTGCTTCCGGCCGCGCTGCTTATCGCCGGCATCGCCTGGTATCTTTCCAATGATCCGATCCGCGCCCTTGCCGTCCTGGTGGTCGCGACGCCCTGCCCGCTGATCCTCGCGGCGCCCGTTGCATTCATCGGCGGCGTGTCGCGCGCCGCCCGCGCCGGCATCCTCATGAAGGGCAGCGCGGCGCTGGAGGCGCTCGCCCAGGTACGCACCGCGATCTTCGACAAGACAGGGACCCTGACGCTCGGCGGGGCCGAGCTGATCGAGATCGACGTCGCTCCAGGTCGGCAGGAAACCGATGAACCGCTGCGGCTGCTCGCCTCGCTTGAACAGGCTTCGCATCACGTTCTTGCGGATTCGATTGTCCGCATTGCCCGTCACGGCAGCCTTTTGCTTTCCCCACCCCGTGAGGTCCGCGAGCATAAGGGAGAGGGCCTCGAGGGCCAGGTGGATGGGATGTCGGTCGTGGCCGGGTCGAGGCCGCTTGTTCTTGGAAACGGGGCATTGCCCAACTGGGCGGAGAGAGGAGAGAGCCGTTACCACGACACGCAGGTGCTTAGGGTGTTTCTGGCCATCGATGGCCGGCTTGCCGCTGTTTTCACATTCGGAGACGCCATACGCGAGGATGCTCCCGGCACTGTCGAGGCTTTGCGTTCGGCAGGCGTCACCCGGATAGTCATGCTGACCGGGGATGACGGCGCGGCGGCCGAAAAGGTCTCCGCTTCCCTCGATCTCGATGCCGTATTTGCCGACGCCACGCCGGCCGACAAGGTTGGAACAGTGGAGGCCGAGAAGGCGAAGGCGCCGTCGATGATGATTGGCGACGGCATCAACGATGCTCCTGCCCTTGCCGCGGCGACCGTAGGCATTGCCATGGGAGCCCGCGGCGGGACCGCTTCGTCCGAGGCGGCGGACGTGGTCGTGCTGACCGACAGGCTGGAACCTGTCGCGGAAGCATTGCGTATCGCCAAGCGCACGCGCGGAATCGCCCTGCAGAGCATCATCGTTGGGCTGGGGCTCTCGGGCGCGGCGATGATCGCGGCCGCCATGGGGCATATAACCCCGGTGGCGGGAGCACTGCTTCAAGAGGGCATAGACGTCGCCGTCATCGTCAATGCGCTGCGGGCCCTTGGCGACGGGCGTCTCGAACACGATCGAAACGGAAGAAGGTCATGACGCAGGAGAATCTAGTGGTTTGCGCCAAATGCGGCGTGGTCAACCGCCTGCCGCCGAATCGAAACAGCGCCGAAGCGCAATGCGGAAAGTGTGGCGCCCGGCTGTTTTCAGGGGTCCCGCAGGACGTCGACGCTGCGAACTTCGACCGTCAGATCGGCCGCGGCAGCCTGCCCGTCCTCGTCGATGTCTGGGCTCCGTGGTGCGGTCCCTGCAAGATGATGGCGCTGGCCTATGAGGCCGCCGCCAAGGCGCTGGAGCCTCACATCCGGCTGGTCAAGCTGAATTCCGACAAGGAGCAGGCCATCGCGGCGAGGCTGGGCATTCGCGGCATCCCCACCATGATCCTGTTTCACCGCCAGCGGGAAATCGCGCGCGTATCGGGGGCGATGAGCACCGGCCAGATCGTCAATTGGGTTCGCGGCCACCTGCCGACAGGTACTAGTTGAGCCTTCCGACGAACCAGATTCCGTTTGACCTTGATCAAGGTCCCATCCGGCCGCCGCGTTAGGAATGGCCTCGAAGGAGTTTACCATGACCAGCTTGCACGACCTCACCCCGAAATTCAGAAACATCCGCCTGCTTCTGGCACGCGAAAAAGGTCATCCGGAAGGAGACCGCGAAGAGGGCTACGATGTGCTGGCTCCGCTTACCGACGAGGGACGGCTGGACGCGGAGGAGTGGAAATCGCACAAGGGCTTTTGTCGCGTCCGGCGTTTCCGCACCGGCGAGGACGATCTTGTCGGGCGCTTGCGGCGCAAGCCAGGCGGCCAATGGTATTTCGACTACGCCGAGGGCGATCGCGACGACGAGGTCGGCTTTCATCTCGGCGAGGAGCGCTTCGTCACCGGCGAGTACGTCTCGATCAAGCGCAACGGGGCCATGCACACCTACCAGGTGGCCCGCGTCGAGCAGCCATAGCCCCGAGGTGACCGGAGGGAGCCATGCCGCGCCGCATCCTCGTTCTCGTCGGCCATCCCGATCCGTCTCCTGACCGGCTCTGCCGGGCATTGGCCGTGGCATATGCTGAAGCGGCGGAGAAGGCAGGCCATAGCGTGCGCAAAATCGACCTGGCCCTGCTGGACTTTCCGATGCTGCGGACAATGCAGGAGTTCGAGCACGGGACAATCCCCGATGGCCTCAAGGAAGCGGCGGAGGCGGTCGTCTGGGCGGAGCATTTCGTCTTTGTCTTCCCGCTCTGGCTGGGCACCGTGCCGGCCTTGCTGAAAGCGTTCCTCGAGCAGGTGATGCGGCCAGGCACGGCGTTCGCCTATCCGGCCAGAGGCGAAGGTTTCGCCAAGTCCTTGCTGCGTGGCCGCTCCGCCCGCCTGGTGGCGACGATGGGAATGCCGGCGGCCGTCTACCGGATATGGTTCTTCAGCCACGGGATCGCCGGCATGCGGCGCGGCATCCTCAATTTTGTCGGCATCAGGCCGGTCCGGGAAACCTTATTCGGCATGGTCGCGAGCGCCAGCGACGCGAAGCGGGCAAAGTGGCTAAGGCAGATGCGGCGGCTGGGCGAAAGCGCGGTCTAGGACCGTCACGGCTTAAGGACGGCGGCCCCACTCAGCCTGCCCGTGCGCAAATCATCCAGCGCCTGGTTTGCGCGCTCCAGCGGATAGACTTTTGTGTGCGTGCGCACCCGTGCGTCCCTCGCTATCGGGAAGAATTCCTCCGCGTCACGCCGGGTCAGGTTCGCGACCGACACCAATTCTCTTTCTTCCCACATAAGCTTGTAGGGCATCGATGGAATGTCGCTCATATGGATGCCGCCGCAGACCACCCGGCCGCCCTTGCGGACAGCGCGCAACGCCGCCGGCACCAGTTCGCCGACCGGCGCGAAAATAATCGCGGCGTCAAGCTCGGCGGGGGGCAATTCGTCGGACGCCCCTGCCCAGACAACGCCCAATGAGCGGGCAAATTCCTGTGCCTGGATGTCACCAGTCCGTGTGAGCGCAAAGATCTCACGTCCCTGCCATACCGCGACCTGCGTGATGATATGCGCGGCGGCGCCGAAGCCGTAGATGCCGAGTCGGCGGCCATCGCCGGCCTTCTTGAGGCAGCGCCAGCCGATCAGTCCAGCGCACAGGAGCGGCGCCAGCGACACCGGATCGGCGGCGGCATCGAGCTCGAAGGCGAAATGCTCATCGGCAATGACATGACTGGCGAACCCGCCGTCGCGCGTATAGCCGGTGAAGAGCGGCTGGTCGCAGAGGTTTTCTGCGCCGGCGTCGCAATAGGGGCAATGTCCGCAGGTGTGCCCCAGCCACGGAACGCCTACCCTCTGCCCAAGCCGGGATCGTGACACGCCTTCACCGGCAAGATCGACGATGCCGACGATTTCATGACCCGGCACGAGCGGCAGCTTTGGCCATGGCAAGTCACCGTCCACGACGTGGAGGTCGGTGCGGCATACCGCGCATGCCTCCACCTTGAGCCGGATCTCACCCGCTCCCGGCACGGGGTCCGGGCAGGTGACGAGATTCAGAAGCGTACCGGGCTTTTCCAGGACCATTGCCTTCATCACGCTTCCCCGTTTTTCGGAAGACAGACTGGAACGGACCGGCTTTCCCTCGGCATAGAAGACTGAAACCGCGCTGGTCCGGGCATCCTTTCCTATCGCGAGCGCCTTATCCTGTCCGAATACGGCCGGGCGTGACCATGCCTTGCCCGGACGTGCTTCCTGGCACGGAGCATTTCGAAATAGAGGCCTGCGGCGGCAAGATAGGCAAGGCCGAGTATGCCGATCCAGATTTCAATCATATCGGAGGTCATGGTTTGGTCTCCCTTGGCTGGCTCTGTCCAAATAATGTCGGGTCAAGTCATGCCGGCCTTGATCCTGGTCAATCGACGCACACGGCCCCAATGCGCGCACGGACCAGTTGGCGCACGGGCCAGGGGCCTGCTCGAAATGCTTGGTTCGGAAGGGTGATCTCGAGTCGAACTAGGTAGTTTCCCGTAGGGACATAACCGAATTTCGGCATTGCCGGATTTGCGCGATTGCTGTTGTCACAAATTCACCGGAACCACAGCCATGTACGCTCAAGCCTCCGCCAAGATTGCACTGCCGTCCTATCTTCCCCATCAGAGTCCTGCGCCCGTCTTCGAAGGGCAGGCAACGCCGGTCAGCTTCTTCACGGCAGGCGCTGAAATCTATGCCCAGGGCGAAAAGGCCGGCGCACTCTATCAGGTCGAATTCGGCGCGGTCCGCATCTATCGCCTGCTCGCCGACGGTCGCAGGCAGATCAGCGCGTTCCACCTGGCGGGAGAGACCTTCGGTTTCGAGGCCGACGCCACCCACCACTTCTTCGCCGAGGCGATCAACGCGACCGGTGTCCGGGTCTTCCGCGCTCCGTCAGGCACGGACATGTCGCGCCAGCTCCTGCCTCTGGCGCTCAAAGGCCTGACCCGAGCGCAGGAGCATCTCCTGGTGCTCGGCCGCCAGAACGCCATCGAGCGCGTCGCGGCATTCCTCGTCGAAATGTCGGAGCGTCAGGGTGGGTTGCGGCAAGTGGAATTACCAATGTCGCGCAACGACATCGGTGACTATCTCGGCCTCACCATCGAAACCGTGTCGCGGGTCTTCACCCGGCTGAAAGAGAAGGGCGTGATCCGCCTGCTCAGCCTGCGCAGCATCGAAATTCTGAAACGCGACTCGCTGCTGGCAATGGGTGAATGAGGCCATTGCGCCAATCCCGCGCATCAATCCTGAAAGTGCTGACAATGAAAACGATGCTTACGACACACACCGGATTTCGCTTCGAAGTGCGCCGCGCGCGTCCCGACGATGAGCCGATCGTCGCCGAGTTCTTCACCCATGTGACACCGGAGGATCTGCGGTTCCGCTTCCTCGGGGCGGTGAAGGAGGTTTCGCATGAGCGGCTGGTGGCGATGACCCGCTCCGACGATCCGCACGTCCATAATTTTCTTGCCTTCTCGACCGATGGAATGCTGATTGCTGTAGCGACCCTCGCCGCCGACCCGGCCGACCGCCGTGGCGAAGTCGCCATATGCATCCGCGAGGATCGCAAGCATCTCGGCGTCAGCTGGGAATTGCTCGGCTATATAGCGCGTTACGCCGACGATCACGGGATCGAGACGATCGAATCGATCGAAAGTCGCGAGAACCGCGCAGCGATCGAGCTCGAGCGCGAGATGGGCTTCATCGTCACCACGGATCCTGACGACCCCACGTTGGTCCTGGTTCAGCGCAAGCTCGGCGCCAAGCTGCCGGGCCAGGCACGGCACGCCTGACCAATTCAGCCGAGACCCTCCCAGACTTAGTCTCAATCGTGTAGCCCAGAAGCGCCGCGCGCTTCTGGGCTACACGATTCAATGCTTGGCTTCGAAGCCGAGCAACTCAGCGGCCACCGCACGTTCCTCGTCGGCGGGAATGACAAGCACGTCGACCAGGGAGTCCGGTGCGCTGATCAGTTCTTCGCTGTGCGTATTCAGCTCCTTGTCGAGCGCGACGCCCAACCATCCCGCGGCTTCGCAGATGCTCTGCCGGACCGCGGGCGCATGCTCGCCGATGCCCGCCGTGAAAACAAGGGTGTCGAGCCCGCCTATCGCCGCGGCAAGCGATCCGATCTCGCGCCCGGCACGATAGACGAAGAGATCGACGGCGCGCATCGCCGCCGGGTCTTGGGATGCAAGCAGTGTCTGCATGTTTCCCGAGATGCCGGATACCCCCAGCAGACCGGAGCGCTGGTAGAGCAGGTCGGCAAGTTCGTCCGAAGACAGCTTCCGGTCCTGCAAAAGATGCAGGAGGATGCCCGGATCGATCGCGCCGCAACGCGTGCTCATGACTAGGCCGTCAAGCGTCGAGAAGCCCATGGTGGTGGCGTGGCTTACGCCTGCCTTCATCGCGCACAGGCTTGCGCCGCTGCCGAGATGGGCAACGATCGTCCGGCCGCCGGCGGCGGCGCCGTAACGGTTGTGGAGTTCGCTGGCGATATGGCTGTAGGACAGCCCATGGAAACCGTAGGAGACGATGCCTTGCTCTGCCATCTCACGCGGCAGGCCATAGAGCCTCGCGTGCTCGGGCTGCGCCGCGTGGAAGGCTGTATCGAAGCAGCCGACCTGCGTGGTGTCGGGCAGGAGACGGCTGGCCAGGTCGACGAGCTCCAGGTTGATCGCCTGATGAATCGGGGCGAGCGGCTCGAGCCCGCGCAAGGCACCGAGCGTGCGCTCGTCGAGCAGCGTTGCGCGGGCAAACTCCCGGCCGCCATGCACGATGCGATGCCCGACCCGGCGCACCCGGCGCAGGAGGCCGCGGTCCGCAAGATAGGACGCAACGGCTTCGAACGCCTTGCTGATGGAGATCGGCTGTTCGCCAAGGCTCCTGTCGAACGGCGGCGTCGTTGCCGTGGGCGCGACATGGAGCCGAGGCCGCTCGCCGATTGACGAAACGCTGCCACGCACCAGCAAATGGAGCTCGTCGCGCCATTGGAACACCGCGAACTTCAGGCTCGATGAGCCGCCATTGAGGACGAGAACTGCATCGGTCATGGCCGGCCGGTCCCATTTGCGGACCCGATCCTCTTAACCCGGCGCCTTGTCATCGATTAGCGTTCCCACTTCCAGCCGAGTATCTCGGGCATGTCCTGCCCATGCTTACGGATATAGGCTCCGTGCTCGATCAACTTGCCTTCCATGGCCTGCCTCAGCCGGATGTGCGCGCCGGCGGGCTCGGGAATGCGGTCGAGCACGCCGAGCACGAGATGATAGCGGTCGAGCCCGTTCAGCACGGTCATGTCGAACGGCGTCGTCGTCGTCCCTTCCTCATTGTAGCCGCGCACATGGATGTTGTCGTGATTGGTCCGCCGGTAGGTCAGGCGGTGGATCGTCCACGGATAACCGTGATAGGCGAAGATGACGGGCTTATCCCTGGTGAACAACGCGTCGAACTCGCGGTCCGACAGCCCGTGCGGGTGATGTTCCTTCGGCTGCAGCGTCATTAGATCGACAATGTTCACCACACGAACCTTGAGGTCGGGAATGTGGCGCCTCAGGATCTGAACGGCGGCCAGCGTCTCGAGCGTCGGGACGTCGCCGGCGCAGGCCATCACCACGTCCGGCTCGGCCCCGCCGTCGGTCGACGCCCACTCCCATATGCCGATGCCGGCGCTGCAGTGGACTTTCGCCTCCTCGATGGACAGCCACTGCCAGGAATTGGCTTTGCCGGCGACGATGACATTGATGCGGTTCCATGTCTTAAGGACATGGTCGGTCACGCAAAGCAGGCTGTTGGCGTCCGCCGGCAGATAGACGCGCACGACGTCCGCCTTCTTGTTCAGCGCCACGTCGATGAAGCCTGGATCCTGGTGGCTGAAGCCATTGTGCTCCTGCTGCCAGACATGACTGGACAACAGATAGTTCAGCGAGGCGATCGGCCGCCGCCAGGCAAGCTTGCGGCAGGCATCCAGCCATTTCGCGTGCTGGTTGAACATGGAATCGACGATGTGCGTGAAGGCCTCGTAGCAGGAGAAAAAGCCGTGGCGCCCGGTAAGCAGGTAACCTTCCAGCCAACCCTGGCACGTATGCTCGGATAGAATTTCCAGAACCCTGCCTTCCCGAGCCAGATGGACATCCTCGGGAAGGATCTCCTCCATCCAGGCGCGCTCCGTCACCTCGAAGACATCCTGCCACCGGTTCGAGGCCGTCTCGTCGGGCCCGACGATGCGGAAGTTGCCGGCAGCCCGGTTCAACGCCATGACGTCGCGCAGGAACCCCCCCATGACACGGGTCGATTCCGCCTTGACGCCGCCGGGTCGCTTGACCGGGACAGCATGCTCATCCAGGCCGGGCAGTTCGAGAGATCTCCGCAACAGACCCCCATTGGCATGCGGATTGGCGCTCATTCGCCTGTCACCTTGCGGCGCGGTGGCGCGGACCGCGGCCACGGGCACGCCGGCAGCGTCGAAAAGCTCTTGTGGCCGGTAGCTCCTTATCCATTCCTCAAGCATTCTCAGATGGTCGGGGTTTTCGGCCAGGCCGGAAAGCGGGACCTGGTGGGCCCGCCAGAATCCCTCGGTCTTAAGCCCGTCGACCTCCTTCGGGCCGGTCCAGCCCTTCGGGCTTCGCAGC
This sequence comes from Mesorhizobium sp., assembly GCA_004020875.1. Classification (GTDB taxonomy): domain Bacteria; phylum Pseudomonadota; class Alphaproteobacteria; order Rhizobiales; family Rhizobiaceae; genus Mesorhizobium. The sequence continues at coordinate 8,377 of SAPZ01000013.1, read as the reverse complement.
ACGATCATCGGCCATTTCGGCCGCGGCTGGGCGATCTTCGCGCCGCTTCGGGAAGCATCCTGGATCGCCTTGATGCGGTCGAGAGCATCGTCGAGCACGACCGCCATCCGCTCATGCATCATGGCCGGATCGTCGCCTTCGACGAACAGCGGCTCGTAGCCGTAACCCAGGAACAGCGCACGCAGCTCTTCCTCTGGGATACGCGCCAAAATGGTAGGATTGGCGATCTTGTAGCCGTTGAGGTGGAGGATCGGCAGCACCGCGCCGTCAAGCGCCGGGTTGAGGAACTTGTTGGAGTGCCAGGAGGTGGCGAGCGGCCCGGTTTCCGCCTCGCCGTCACCAACGACGCAGGCGACGATCAGGTCCGGATTGTCGAAGGCCGCGCCATAAGCGTGCGAGAGCGCGTAGCCAAGCTCACCGCCTTCATGGATCGAGCCGGGCACATCAGGCGCCGCATGGCTTGGGATCCCGCCAGGAAACGAGAACTGGCGGAAGAGCTTCTTCATTCCGGCCTCGCCCAGAGCGATGTCGGGATTGGTCTCGCTGTATGTGCCCTCCAGATAGGTGTTGGCCACCATCGCCGGCCCGCCATGGCCGGGACCGCAGACGTAGATGACATTGGCATCACGCTGCCTGATGGCGCGATTTAGATGCGCATAGATGAAGCTGAGACCCGGCGAGGTCCCCCAGTGGCCGAGCAGCCTTGGCTTGACGTGCTCCAGCCGAAGCGGCTCGCGAAGCAGCGGATTGTCGAGCAGATAGATCTGCCCGATGGTCAGGTAGTTGGCGGCACGCCAGTAGGCATCGATGTCTTGCAGTTCCTGCGCGGACAAACGATTGGCGCTGGGATGCTCGGTCATTTCCGACTCCTTCGCTGGGTTGAACCGGTCCGGATGAAGCACAACCATAAACGCTGTGACGGGTTCATGACCGGTCCATGTTAGGGCGGGGCGCGCCATCGATCTATCCGGCAAGGAGCCGGCGGGCTTTGATCCATCGCAAAATGCCGAGGCGCAGGCCGCCCGCGGCTCCAGACAGCATCGCAAAACCGCATCCCGTAAGACAAGACAGCGCCTTCTTTGCTTCAGAGCAACGAGCGCGTTGAAGAGGCCAGTCAGGATAGTTGTTCGCAAAATGCGGGCAGGCAAGATGAAACGCAAATTGAACCACGATGCGACGATGGATGGGATCATGCGCCAGACGCCCGCGGCTGTTCGTGTCGTTCTCCAGCACGGAATGCTGTGCGTCGGCTGTCCGATCGCTTCCTTCCACACCATTTCGGACGCGGCACGCGAGCATCACCTGGACGAGGAACAGCTTCGCTGCGATCTGGAGGCGGCCATCGAGGCCGGCTGGGGCGCCTAGCCCTTTGCCGAGCGGCCTTGGGCGATGACGAGGAGGCGATGGGGTTCGATCACGACCACCCTTTGTCCCCCGCGCTTGCCTCCTGCTCGAACACCGGCTGATCCTTGGCGATGCGAATGGACCTTGCCTGCCCGATTATGCGATCCAGGCCCGCGGAGGCGATTCCCTCGAAGACGGGCAGTCCGGCAATCAGTGATCGATCGGGGGTTGCCAACCGTCTTCGTCCCCAACTTCAACGGTGCAACGCGTTCAGGCCCGGCCTGACTGTGTCACGGACGACCGCCCGTCGACAAGTGAAGCCTTTCCGTCGCGTGGGCAGGCGATCACTGCCTTGTTTGCGCTGAGGCAAACTCCGGCCCTCAGAGCCCGGATAAAAGCGGTCCAGCAGGCGTTTGCCTGGTTTTCAATGGGGCATGTCATGGCAATTCCACGGACGCGGCCAAGCGCCTACCCGGCAATTCTCTCCTACGGGTTCCGGCCATTCTTCCTCCTGGGCTCGCTGCAAGCCGCCACTGCGATGGTGCTGTGGCTGCCCCTCTATTACGGCAGGCTCGAAACCCTCAGCACGTTCCTGCCCGTGGATTGGCATATTCATGAATTGCTTTTCGGCTACCTGCCGGCTGTCGTGACCGGCTTCCTGCTGACCGCAATTCCGAACTGGACCGGCCGACTTCCCGTTCAGGACTCTCGTCTCCTTGCGCTGGTGTTGCTGTGGGTCGTCGGTCGGGCGGCCGTGTTCCTTTCCGCGGAAACCGGGTGGCTGCTGAGCGCGCTCATAGACTGCTCTTTTCTTCTCGCAGTGGTTGCGGCCGCCGCTACGGAGATCATCGCGGGACGGAACTGGCGGAACCTCAAGGTGCTGCTGCCAGTCGCGACCCTATTTGCGGCAAACGTCATGTTTCATGTTGAGGCGCATTACCAGGGCATCTCCGACATGAGTCGGCGCCTGGGTCTTGGAGCCACCGTCGTCCTCATCATGATCGTAGGCGGGCGAATAGTCCCCAGCTTCACCCGCAATTGGCTGGTGCGCGAGAACCCCGGCCGGGTCCCGGCATCATTTGGCAAGTTCGACATCGGAACGATCGCGCTGTCCGCCGTCGGGCTCGCGGCCTGGACCTTCTTTCCCGCCAGTATTGCAACCGGCGCGCTTCTGATCGGGGGAGCGGCCTTCAATATCGTTCGGCTTGCCCGCTGGGCTGGCTACCGGACAGCGGGCGATCCGCTGGTGCTGATCCTGCATATTTCCTTCGCCTTCGTGCCGCTAGGCCTGCTGCTTGCCGGACTGGCCATCCTCGTGCCGGGCATCCCAACGGCGGCAGGCATTCACGCATTCGCGGTCGGAGCGGTGGCCTGCATGACGCTTGCCGTGATGACCCGCGCCTCCCTCGGCCACACAGGTCGCGAGCTGGCGGCAAGCGCCGGAACGCGGATGATCTTCGTTGCGATCGTCATCGCAGCCATCCTTCGCGTAGCTGCGGCGATGGCCCCCGGCGCTCCGATTCTCCTGCATGTCTCGGCGGCGCTATGGGTTACCGCCTTCGTCGGCTACGTTGTGCTCTTTGGCGGAATGCTCACGCGGCCACGCCGGCAAGCGCGTAACAGTGCTGAATAAACGCATGGGCCGACACTGACCATCATGCCGGTTCCGCGCAATCATTCTCGCGCGGCAATTTGAGCTAGCGCAAATCGCCACGTCCGCCGACGATCTACAAGTGCGCAACGGTTGAAACGAGAAAGGAATTCTCCGATGAAATTGCCCCTCATTGCGGCGGCAATCGCGTTGCTCTCGATGGCCGGCGCCGCAAACGCCGAGGAACATGTCATCCAGATGCTGAACAAAGGTCAGAAGGGTTCGATGGTGTTCCAGCCGGATTTCGTCCGAGCTGCGCCGGGCGACACGATAAAGTTCGTGCCGACCGACAAGACCCACAATGCCGAGATCATCAGTGGAATGCTCCCGGACGGCGCCGAACCGTTCAAGGGTAAGCCGAGCGAGGAAATCACGGTCACCCTCACCAAGGAAGGCGTCTATGGCGTGAAGTGCGCCCCCCACTATGGTATGGGCATGGTGGCGCTGATCGTCGTCGGGAAGCCGGTCAACCTGGAAGCGGCGGAAGCCGTCAAGCAGATCGGCAAGGCAAAGCCCGTCTTCGCCGGCCTGTTCGCCGAAGCGACCAAGACCGCTTCGAACTGATCGGACAGCATATGTGACCTGCTTCCGGCAATGACGAGCCGGAGGGACTGGCCGGGCGGACCCGAAAGAGGTCCGACCCGGCCGTTTCCATTTTGCCGTTTGACTCCCTCTTTAGCACAGTCCTTGCGACGGGAGGCTTCAACGATGTCATCAAGTCGAAAGTTTGTCTGTCCCAGATTTGCGCAAAAGCAAAGACGTTTCGTGCCAAGATACTAATCTGTCCACATCGAAATTATTGAAATCAAGGAAATGACAAAATGCTTACGAGACGTGAAGCTTTGCTTGGTTCTGTTCTCACCGTCGCCGCGGTTGCCGCGGTCAGCTCGATGCCGGCAATGGCCGCCGTCAATGACGTGACCGGACTGCCGCGCGAGAAAGTGACGCTTGTCGCGCCGCCTTTCGTGCACGCACACGACCAGGTGGCCAAGGGCGGCCCCAAGATCGTCGAGTTCACCATGAAGATCGAAGAGAAGCCGTTGGTCATCGACGCCGATGGCACTCAGCTCAACGCCATGACCTATAACGGCTCCATCCCGGGCCCGCTTATGGTCGTTCATGAAGGTGACTACCTCGAGCTGACCCTGATCAATCCCGATACCAACACGCTCGCCCACAATATCGACTTCCATGCGGCGACCGGCGGGCTCGGCGGCGGTGCGCTGACGCTGATCAATCCCGGCGAGCAGGTGACGCTGCGCTTCAAGGCGACCCGATCCGGCACATTCGTCTACCATTGCGCGCCTGGCGGAGCGATGATCCCCTGGCACGTGGTTTCGGGGATGAGCGGGGCGGTGATGGTGCTGCCGCGCGACGGCCTGAAGGACGAAAAAGGCAAGCCCGTGCGCTACGACCGCATCTACTATATCGGCGAGAGCGACTTCTACATCCCGCGTGACGAACAGGGCAAATTCAAGAAGTACGACTCGGCCGGCGACAACTATGACGACACCGTGAAGGTGATGCGCGGCTTGGTCCCGACGCATGTCGTCTTCAACGGCAAGGCTGGTTCGCTGACCGGCGAGAACGCCATGAAGGCCAAGGTCGGGGAGACGGTGCTGATCGTCCACTCCCAAGCCAATCGCGACACCCGTCCGCACCTGATCGGCGGCCACGGCGACTTCGTATGGGAAGCCGGCAAGTTCGCGAACCCGCCCGCCAAGGACATGGAAACCTGGTTCATTCGTGGCGGTTCGGCGGGCGCGGCGCTCTACACCTTCAGGCAGCCCGGAGTCTACGCCTACGTCAACCATAATCTGATCGAGGCGGTCGAACTCGGCGCCACGGCGCACTTCACGGTCGACGGAAGCTGGGACGAAGACCTGATGACGCAGATCGAAGCCCCCAAGGCGATCGCCTCATAAACTGAAGCCGATCGCCCTATTACCTCCCGGCGCCGCAGGCGAAAGCGCGCCGCAGGCGGAGTCTGAACATGTCCTTCGATCCAGTCTTCACATTTGGAACAGTCATTGCTGCCGCCCTGATCGGTCTCGGCGTCAGCAATGCGATGGACAGGTCGCCGCCACGACTCCGTATGTCGGTTGCCATGGCGGAGCTGGTCGCCCTCACGCCCGGGTCGTTCGAACACTCGCAGCCTGGCGAGTTTCTCCAGAAGAATCATCCCGTACCCGCCCCGAAGGCGCAGGAAACCATCGTCACGCCTCTGCAAATTATGAAATACCAGGTGACCGCATCGGACTATGACCGTTGCGTTTCCGATGGCGCCTGCAAGCCCGCCGAGTCGACCATCGTCGGCAACGTCCCGGCGACGGGCGTCAGCTTCCTCGATGCCCAGGATTATGCAAACTGGTTGTCGGCAAAGACAGGTGAAACCTGGCGGTTGCCGACCGACGCGGAATGGGCCTATGCCGCGGGCGAGCGATTCCGGGCCGACATCGAGGGGGGCGCCGGCGATCCGTCCGACCCGGCACGGCGGTGGCTGACCCAATATCGCAACGAGGCGGTGCTTGGTCGCAAACCGGATCCCGAGCCCCGTTCTATTGGAGCCTTTGGCGCGAATTCAAAGGGCGTTGCGGATATTGCCGGAAATGTCTGGGAGTGGACGGCGACCTGCTATGTCCATGCGACGATGTCCAGCGACGGCTCGCTCATCGCCGGCTCGATCGCGAATTGCGGCGTGCATGTTGTGGAGGGTTTCCACCGAACCTACATGTCGAATTTCATCCGTGACGGCAAGAGCGGCGGCTGCGCGGTCGGAACTCCGCCGGACAACCTCGGGTTTCGCTTGGTCCATGAACGCGGCGGCTTCCTGCAGGCCGCGCTTCGCCGATTGGGCCTCACCTGACTGCCCACAAAACCTCACCTGACTGCCTCACAAAAAAGGAACTTAGATGATTTCGAAGCCGGCCCTGCTTGACAGTGTTCGCCCCGCCCCCGAACAGCCCCTGGCGTGCCCCGGCGTTGACCGGTCCTCGATAGGGGTGCTGGTGCGCGAGTTCTATGCCAGGGCGAGAAAGGATGAGCGCCTCGGGCCTATCTTCGCCCGGGAAATCGTTGGTGACTGGGAGCCCCATCTGGAGAAGATGACGGATTTCTGGTGCTCCGTCATCTTGAAAAGCGGCGACTATCGTGGCCGGCCAGTGCCGGCTCATGTGAAGCTCGAGGATGTGACCGAATCAGACTTCGGGATTTGGCTGGCTCTCTTCGGCGAGACGGCGTCCGGGCTCTTCGCTCCCGAGATCGCGGCGGTGTTCGTCGAGCGGGCGGAAAGGATAGCGACGAGTCTCAAGCTCGCCATGTTCTTCCACCTCGGCCCTGCCGCCAGAGACATTCCTGGAAAAGCGTGAGCGGTCGGGTTCGAACCCTTCGCTATAGCCCGTTCGTCCACTATTGTCTAAAACAGCGGATAGAGCGGTCCGCCGTTTCCTGCTCCATTGACCGGCAAGCAGGATCGGAGCGGGGGCAATTCATCGAGCTGGCATCCTGTTTGATTCCGCGCATGGACTGTGATGGACTGTGGTCGTTCGAGCCCCTGATTTCCGCCAATGATCCTCAATCTTTGCACCGGTACGATCGTCATAAGCCTGACGGTTGTGATCCACACTTTCGGCCTTATCGCGATCACTTACGTGATGGCACGCCTTGTGGCGTTCTTCCGTATGCACGGGCGGCGCAGCCGGGTCCTTGCCATGATCAGCGTGGTCATGGGACTTTTCGCTGTCATGACGACGGAAGTCTGGCTATGGGCGGGGATTTATCGGCTGCTCGGGATCTTCAGCGATTTCGAGACCGCGCTCTATTTTTCGACCATCACCTTTTCGACGGTCGGATATGGAGATGTCGTGCCGGCTCATGGCTGGCGCGTGCTGGCGGCCCTGGAAGGCATCAACGGCTTTCTGCTGATCGGCTGGTCAACTGCCTATCTGATCGCAGCCGGCACCCGTGTCGGGCCGTTCAGGGTGGGCGAGCATTTCTGATCCGCCGCCTGAACTATTCAAACCGCTGCCGAATGCCTGCCGGTCCCATTGCTCAGGTATTTGTCGAATTTCGCCGCCACCGTGCGGACAAGCGGGCGGCTTGCCGCCGGCACGACGAAGTTGTCGCCTTCCAGCCGAAGAAGCTGGCCCGCCCCGCTGATGGCCAGTCGGCTCGCTTCGCAAAGCAGCCTTTGGCCGACATTCCCAAAGCGGTCGACAAGCTCCACCGCCGAGAAGGCGAAGTTGCACATCAGGCGCTCGATGACCCAGCCACGCGCCTCATCTTCGACACTGAATTCTATGCCGCGCGCTATCGCCAGCTCTCCCGAATCCACGGCTTTCTGGTATTCGCCCGTCGCAACGATGTTTTGTGCATGGCCTTGGCGATACCGGCTGATCGATGAGGGGCCGAGACCAATGAGGGTTTCGCACTGGTCCTCGGTGTAGCCCTGGAAATTGCGACGGATCTTGCCCGCCCGGGCGGCAACCGCCAGCGTGTCTCCCGGTTTCGCGAAATGGTCCAGTCCCAATGCCTCGTAGCCGGCATCGACAATCAGCTGCGCGGCAAGCTGCGACTGCGCCAGGCGCGCGACGGAGTCGGGCAGCCAGGCTTCATCGATCATCGTCTGATGCTTCTTGAACCAAGGCACATGCGCGTAGCCGAACAGGGCAAGCCTGTCCGGCGCCAAGGTCAGCGCCTGGGCAACGGTCGCCGCGACGCTCTTGCCGGTCTGATGCGGAAGGCCGTAGAGCAGGTCGAGGTTGACGGATGTGACGCCACGCGCCCGCACCGCATCGACGATACTCTTGGTCAGCGCGAAACTCTGCTCGCGATTGATCGCCTTCTGCACCTTGGGATCGAAATCCTGGACACCGAGGCTCGCCCTTGTCATCCCGATCGCGGCAAACGCATCCAGCCGACCCTCATCCATGTCGTTCGGGTCGATCTCGACGCTGAGGCTGGCATCGTCGAGGAAGTCGAATCGATCCCGCAACGCCTTTCCGAGCATGAGGATGTCATCGGGCTTCAGCATTGTCGGCGAGCCGCCACCGAAATGAACGGCGCGGACCCTGCCACGGCCGCTGACGAGGCCGCCGACCGTTTCGATCTCCTTGTGGAGTGAGCGAAGGAAAGTGGCCACGGGCGCATAGTGACGTGTCTGCTTGGTATGGCAGGCACAGAACCAACATAAGCGGTCGCAATAGGGGATGTGCAGATAAAGCGATATCTCGTCATCGCCTTCGAGCGTCTCCATCCACCCGCGAACCTTGACCGCGTCAACGCCCGGATGAAAATGCGGCGCCGTCGGATAGCTCGTGTAACGCGGCACGTTGTCGGCAGGGCTCACGGTCGGAACTGGGCGCGGCGGATCGATGGGGGCGG
>SAPZ01000012.1 GCA_004020875.1 Mesorhizobium sp. | reverse complement strand
AAAAGTGTAACCCATCTATCCGGAATGAACTGTCACCCATCTCTCGGGAAGGGCACGACACACCGGTGAAAACTGCGGGCCGGCAATGCCGCGTCGGTCCCGCCCACTGGCCAACTCAGACTGAGATAATTTCGTAGTGAACTATCTGGGCGTCGCCGAGGGACGATCTGCGTCCGGGCGAGATGACCCCTGAGCCGAAGAGGAGAATATCTTCGCGGCGCACGAATACTTCTTCTTGGCCGGGCCTCATCGACACAAATGTGCCCGACGAGCTCCGCTCGACAAGCCGTGCCTTGCCATTCGAAATGTTGAAAGTCGCGTGGTGCCTTGAGACCCAGGGCCGCTGGACGACGATGTCACATTCCGGAGATCGGCCGATCGTGACCAATTCGTTGTTTCCGCAAGATCGCAACTGATCTTCATAACGGATGACTAGATTGATCTGCGGCGGCGGGGCGGTGCGCCTGTCGACAAAAGTGCCCCGGCTGGCGACATGCGTGCTGGGGACCCCATCGTCGCTCCTCAGCGTATAGACATCGAAAAGTTCCTGCTTTCCCTTGAAGGCCATTTTGTCGAGGAGCCGCAAGGTGCTGCGGCTGCGCGCGGAGAGGGCTTCGAAGAAGCTCTGGCTGATCAGGACCTCCCCGGGGTTGGCCGTGGCGGACAACCTTGCGGTGACGTTGACGACGTCGCCGAACACCGCGCCCCGCGCGCGAATGACCGCCCCGAAATGCAATCCGATCCGCGCGATCAAAGGCTCTTTCGACAGTTGGTGGCTGATTTGGCAGACGGCCCTCAGCGCTGCCTCCGAGCTCTCGAACAGGCTGAGCACGTCATCGCCCTTCGAGTAGATGAAATCACCGCCGTGCTGGGCGACGATCGCGCGTATCGCGTCGAGACAATCCGAGACCTGCCGCAGGGCGGCATCGTCGCCGATGCGCTCATAGAGCGGCACGCTGCCCACGACGTCAGCCAAGAGGACCGCGGCTAGAAGTCTTTCCTGATCCATCGACTCGTATCCGCCCCGAGAACGCGGCGTGTATAACATACCAAAGTCGACCGTGACTTATCACTTGTATGCCAAGGGGCCAGCACCCCGGGGCAGGTGCTTATCGCTATTCTCCTGGACGGCAGGCATCCGCGTTCCCGTCAAACGGGCTATCGGCATCAGAAACAGCGGCGATCGAGGAGTCTTTCCTAACCCGGACTCCCGGCAGCCGGATTGGCGATGACCGCCGCCCGGAAGCGGGCGACGAAATCGTCCAGCGCCGGGCGTTCGGCATCCGAGATCGCCCAGTAGGAGAAGGCGTCATCGGTCCAGTGAACCAGAAGGAAGCCGCCTGCTGAGAGGTCGTCCGCCACCGGCACCGACTTGACATCGTTCTGCCGGGGCGCCGCCACCAGGGTGATCAAATGCTCGTGATGGCGGTAGACCAGCGCCGGCATAGGCCTGTCGCCGATCACCTCGACGCGGCCGCCGAGCAGCGCGTAGCCGTCCTTGGCCATGTCCGGCGCCGCCGGCGACACGCCGATCCGGCCGTCGAGCCACGGCTTCACCGTGTGGCGGTCGGACGAGACGATGTCGACCGGCGTCGCCGCGAGCAGGCTGCGGCGATGGCCGTTGGCGACGGCCACGGCAAAACTCTCGGCCCCATTGTCCGCCGTCGTCAGCCATTGCGTCGCGCCGCTGGCCAGAACAGCCGTCAGCGCGATCGATGCCGCCATCTGGCGCCAGTCGAAGGAGTTGAACCAGCGTACCCCGCGCGGCCGCATCGCGATCACATTGCCTTGCTGCTGTTGCGAGGATTGCTGAGGTTCCGCCGTCATGGCCGCAGGCTGGGTTACGTCGCCCTCCCCGGCGCCTTTGACCTCGGCAATGGCGGCGATACGCGCCAGGAAAGCGTCGCTGACTGTCGGGCGCGGCAGGCTGGCGACAGCGTCGCGCAGCGCCACCAGGCGCGCATGTTCGGCGGCAAGCTCCGGATCGGCGGCGATGCGCCGCTCGACCGCCAAAGCGGCCGCGGCATCGAGCTCGCCATCGACAAGGGCATGGATCATCAGCGTCATATCCTGCGGGTCTTGCGGCAATCCGTCCTCACGCGGGCGATTTTCATGCGGGCTCATGGTGGCGCCCTCCAAGTTCCGTCATCAACAAGCCGCGGGCCCGTGCCAGCCGCGACATCACCGTGCCTTGCGGCACGCCGAGCATGGCGGCGATCTCGCGGTAGCTGAGACCGTTTATGTCGCGCAGCACCAGCGTTTCGCGGAAGGGTTGCGGCAACCTGGCGATCGCCGCTTCCACCGCCGCCGAATTCGCCTTGGCGATCAGCGCCGCCTCCGGGCTGTCGGTATCGGAGTCGGGCGGCGGCGCCACGTCGTCGAGATCGGCGAGGTCGCCGACCGCCACCACGCTGCGCGGGCGGTTCTTCGCTATCCATGTGTAGGAGGCATTGCGCACGATGGTGAGCAGCCACGCGCGGGGGTTGCCCCCAGCAAAGCCGGCAATGCCCGCATGCGCCTTGAGGCAGGCCTCCTGCACCACGTCCTCTGCATCGGCCGTGTTGCCGGTCAGCCAGCGGGCAAGCGACAGCGCATCGCCGAGATGCGGCAGCACCACTTCGGCAAAACGCGCGGCCAGCATCTTTTCGTTCAACACCGTTGCGCCCTGGGGCGCTCCCGCCATTGGTCTGCCGCTTCCCTCAGCGGGGGGCGATGATCTGTCCCTACTCGTGCGGGTGAAGATCGCGACCGCAGGCGATGGCGCCTGCTTCGGGGGAAGAGAGGGCATTGGTGTCACCGGAGTCAAGTGTCTCGGAAGCAGGGCACGCCTCGGAAGGGGACGGCGCATCGCTGGCTGCAACGGGGTGCTCGCCGTCACGGTCGTAGATCTCGATGGTTGCGATCGGCACGGATTAGCGCCGGCGGCGGGGCGCCCGGAACAGATATGCCCAGCTCCAGCGCTCCAAAGCACGGCGGCGGTAGATGCCTTCGCCGTCTCCGGTCCCCGTGCTTTTGTCTTCATGCCGTCTCATGATGGTCTCCTGCCGTTGCGCATAAAGGGCGCATGTCCTGGAGACCGTCGGACCGACCCAATTATTCCCGGCCGGCCGGCTTTTTCGTTCACGCTGATGTGATCGATGGCGTGCGGATCTTACAGCGCCTGCAAGGCAAGTCCCGCCAGCGCTGCCCCCGCCAACGTTGGCAGCATGCCGGCCTTCAGCCTGAACATGGCGACCATCGCCGCCGCTGACAGCAGCGCGGCGCGCCAGTCGAGCGAGGACAGGACCGGCACCTCCACGCCCCAGCCGACGCTTGTGACCTTGCCGAAGACGACATGCAGCGCGAACCACAGCGCCAGATTCATGATCACGCCGACCACCGCCGCGGTGATGGCGCCGAGCGCCGCCGCCAGCGCTCGGTTCTGCCTCAGCTGCTCGATGTAGGGGGCACCCAGAAATATCCAGAAAAAGCAGGGCACGAAGGTCGCCCAGAGCGTCAGCAGCGATCCAAGCGATCCGGCAAGCAGCGGGCTGACAAAGCCGGCATGGCGATAGGCGGCGGCGAAGCCGACGAATTGCAGCACCAGGATCAGCGGCCCAGGCGTTGTCTCGGCAAGGCCGAGCCCGTCGACCATCTGGCCGGGCGAAAGCCAGCCGAACGAAGTGACCGCCGCCTGCGCGACATAGGCCAGAACCGCATAGGCGCCGCCGAAGGTGACGACCGCCATCAGGCTGAAGAAGCCGCCGATCTGCGCCCACACGCTGCCTGGCCCCGCCAGCACGGCGATCAGCGCCACCGGTCCGAGCCAGAGCGGCAGCCAGATGGCGATGGTGCGGGCCGCGTGCCATTTGGTGGGCACGGCATGGGCCAGCTCTCCGCGCTCGAACATCAGATCGACGACGCCGATTCTGTCGATGGTGGCCCCACCCTTGCGGTGCGCCGAGCCGGAAAACAGGCCTGGTGCGAAGCGGCTGCCGATCCAACCGATGAAGCCTGCCGCGAGCACAATCAGCGGGAACGGCAGCTTGGCGATGTAGATGGCAAGGAAGGCCGCCACCGCGATCGCCACCATGGCACGGTTCTTCAGGGCCCGCTTGCCGATGCGGATCACCGCCTCGACGACGACGGCCAGCACCGCCGCCTTGACCCCGAAAAACAGCGCCTCGACCACCGGCGCGTCGTTGTAGAGCATGTAGAAGCTGCTCAGGCAAAGCATCACCAGGGCGCCGGGCAGCACGAACAGGGTGCCCGCGACGAGGCCGCCGGCCGTCCGGTGCAGCAGCCAGCCGATATAGACGGCAAGCTGCTGCGCCTCGGGCCCAGGCAGAAGCATGCAATAGTTGAGCGCGTGCAGGAAACGCTCCTCGCCGATCCAGCGGCGCTCCTCGACCAGCTCCTTGTGCATCAGCGCAATCTGCCCGGCCGGCCCGCCGAAGGACAGTAGGCCGATCTTGGCCCAGAGCCGTGTCGCCTCACGGAAGCTCGGCATGGCCGGGACTTCGGTCGGACGCGCGCTGCTGTCTTTGGTGAGTGCGGTCATGGAGCCTTGCCTCCGGCCGGCCAGCTATGCGTCTCGTCCGCCGCGTCTCGGCACCAGCGGAAGAAGGCATCATAGAGCAACATGCCGGCTTCCAGCTGCTCAAGATCGTCGCGGAACATGCGCGACAGGCCGAGCGAGGCAGCGAGGAACCCGGCCGCCTGCGGCGCGAGGTCGAGGCGGGCCGTATCGGCGGCGCGCACGACCAGCGCCAGGCGGTCGAGCGCCTCGATGCATAGTCCGAATTCCTCGATCATCGTGTCGAAGCTGCAGCGATCGCCGCGATGGCTCCAGAACACGCCTTCGATGTCGAAGGGAACCGCGGCAAAGCGATCGGCCACCAGAGTCACCTCGGCCGGATCGACAAACAGGAACACCGCATCGGGATCGACGAAACGACGAATCAGCCAGGGGCAGGCGATGCGGTCGACCTTCGGCCGCGAACGCGTGACCCATACCGTACGCCCCTTTTCGTCGCGGGACGGGATCGCGCCGGCGCTGACCAACGGCGCCTTGGCTGCGGCCCAGGCCTCGAAGCCGCCTTCCAGCGACTCCGCCGAAATGCCTTCATGACGCAGCCATGCGGCAACGCCTTGCGAGAGCTTCTGCCCCCTCTGGCAGATCACGGCGACTTTCGATCCGGAAAACTCGGCCGCCCAGGTCGAGACAGTCCTGAAATCGCGCCGGTATGACGCCGGCAACAGATGCGGATCGGCTTCATAGTCCTCGTTGGTGCGCACATCGATCAGGCGAGGCGCGTCGGGCAGACCGATAAGACGGGAAAGCTGCGGAACGGTGATTGCGGTTGTTGACGGCATGGCGTCCACCTCCTGAACAAAGAGAGTCTGGACGCGATCGTTGGGCTGACGCCTCACGGGGTCGTCGCGGGGAACCCCTTGCCGTAATGCTGGAACGGCCTCAGCCAATTGTCAAGGAAGACGAGTTCTACCACGCCTTCCCTTTGAAAACAGCTTTGCGCCTTACTGGGCCGTCCAGCCGCCATCCACCGGCAGGGTCGTGCCGGTGATCTGCCTGGCCGCGTCCGTGCAAAGGAACAGGGCCAGCGCCGCAAGCTCTTCGACGGTGACGAATTCCTTGGTCGGCTGCGCGGCCAGCAGCACGTCTTGCCTCACCTGTTCCTCGGTCATGCCGCGCGCCTTCATCGTGTCGGGGATCTGCTTCTCGACCAGCGGCGTCCAGACATAGCCGGGCGCGATCGCGTTCACCGTGATGCCATTCTGTGCCACTTCGAGCGCCACGGTCTTGGTCAGGCCGGCGATGCCGTGCTTGGCCGAGACATAGGCCGACTTGAACGGCGAAGCGACCAGCGCATGCGCCGAAGCCGTGTTGATGATGCGGCCCCATTTGCGGCTCTTCATGCCCGGCACCGCCGCCTTGATGGCGTAAAAGGCGGCCAGGAGGTTGATGCGGATGATCGCCTCCCACTTGTCGTCTGGAAATTCCTCGATCGGCGCGACATGCTGGATGCCTGCATTGTTGACCAGGATGTCGAGGCTGCCGAACGCTTCCTCGGCCTCATGGATCATGGCGGTGACCGCGGCGCCATCCATCATGTTGGCGCCCGAGTAGCGGCACTTGACGCCGAAATCCTTCTCGATGCCAGCCCGCTCCCGCTCGATCGCCGCGGCGGCGCCCAGGCCGTTGATTGTGACGTTGGCGCCCTCCGCGGCGAAGGCGCGGGCGATTGCAAGGCCGATGCCGCTGGTCGAGCCGGTGACGAGCGCATTCTTCGACGACAGGGAACCCATTGGGAGATCTCGCGACAGGAGGACAGGTGGGAAGAATATGGAAGCAGACGGACGGGAAGCACATAGTTTGTGCGCCGCAGCATCACAATGCCACACCCATATGTCGGGCTGCATCCGGTGTGGCGCCCTTGACCGTCCAGTAAGCTATCCGGCTATCTTCCAGCTATCTTGAGGAGCGAGGCGACCAGAAGCTTATGCTCGTCTTCGGAAAGCACATCGGAATCGAAAAGATTCATGCTGCGCATCCCCTCGATGGCGAGAAAGCAGACCAGCAGCGAGCCGAGGTCCTGCGTCTCCCCCTTCAGCCGTTCGAACAGCTGATGCTTGAAAGCTTTTATCGGCCTCAGGAAATCGGGATCTTCGGCGATCGCCGAGAACATCCAGGAGGCCGAGGGTTTCGGGCGCTCGCAGTCGTCGGCCGACAGCTTGATGTAGGCCGAGAGAACGCTTTCGTGCCTGGCCTCAGCGGCGCGTGCTTCCAGCGCCTTCTGGAAGTCGCGGAGATAGCTTTCGACAAGCCCCTGCATTAGCTTGGCCTTGGTCGGGAAGTTGTAGAGCAGGCCGCCCTTCGATACCCCGGCCCGGCTGGCGACCGCCTCGAGCGACAGGCTTCCCGGGCCTGCCTCGCGCGCCACGTCGGCGGCGGCGGCAAGTATCTTTTCGCGTGAGTTTGCCCTGGGTGCTCTCATCACGCCTCCCCTATATTAGCTTAGGCGGAATTGACAAGACCGTCCAGCCGGTACAGTAAGGCGCCCGCCATTTGAAATCGGGACCTGTCGTCGATATGTGTCCCGACATCGATTGTTTCGCCGGTTGCCGGCTCGAGGGGACTTTCCGTGAAGCGCTTCATCACCATCACCGTGTTCCTGCTTTTGCTCGTTCTGGTGTGCGTCGGCATCGTTGGGTTCAACTTCATGCGCGATGCGGGCATCAAGCAGTATTTCGCTACGATGAAGCCCCCAGCCGCCACGGTTTCGACGGTGACGGTGAAGCCTTCGGTCTGGACGCCCGGCATCGAGGCGATCGGCACCGTCAGCGCCGTGCGCGGCGTCGATCTCACCGTCGAGACCAGCGGCATCGTCAAGGAGATCCTCTTCCACGCCAACCAGAAGGTTGCCACCGACGCGGTGCTCCTGCAGCTGGATGACGCGGTCGAGAAAGCCGATCTGGTGGCGCAGAAGGCGCAGGCCGCCTCGGATCAGGCGGCACTGACCCGTGCGATCGAGTTGCAGCGCCGTGGCGTCGGCACGGACGCGACCCTTGACGCGGCGCGCGCCGCCGCGGACGCTTCTGCCGCTCAGGTGAACAAGCTGCAGGCGGTGCTAGACCAGAAGCAGCTAACCGCGCCCTTCGGCGGCACCGTCGGCATTCCGAAGATCGATATTGGCCAATACCTCGCGCCCGGCAACTCGGTCGTGACGATCCAGGATCTGGACACGATGCGGGTCGACTTCACCGTTCCTGAACAGCAGCTGCCGCTGCTGAAGATCGGCCAGACCATCAAGCTCGGCACCAGTCTTGCCGACTTGTCCTTTGCCGGCTCCATTCGTGGCATTGATCCCAAGATCGATCCGGCGAGCCGTCTGGTTTCGGTCCGTGGCGAAGTTGCCAATCCCGAAGGCAAGCTGACGCCTGGCCAGTTCGTTCAGATCCGTGTCGAGCTGCCGCAGGAAAACAATGTTATTTCGGTGCCTCAGACGGCGGTGACGACGAGCCTCTACGGCGATTTTGTCTTCGTGGTGGTGCCCCCGAAGCCCGCAGAGGGTGCCGCTGCCACGCCGGCAAAGCCGGACGAGCAGAAAGCCGCCACCGACAAGGCGGCGACCGATGCCGCCAAGCCCCAGGTGGACACGTCCAAGCCCGCCGACAACGCGTCGAAGCAGGCTGACGCGAAGCCGGCCGATGCCGCGCAGCAGCAGGCGCTCGCCATCTCGCAGGTGTTCGTGAAGCTCGGCCGCCGCAACGATGGCATGGTCGAGATCACGGAAGGCCTCAAGGATGGCGACCAGGTCGTCACGGCGGGCCAGAACCGGCTCTTCAACGGCATGTCGGTCGCCGTCGACAACACCATCGATCCCAGCAAATCGGCGAACAAGCAGGTTCAGCAATGAGCTTTTCCGACCTTTTCATTCGCCGGCCCGTGCTGTCGACTGTGCTGGCCTGCATGATCCTGCTTCTGGGTTTCCAGGGCATCTTCGGTCTGTCGATCCGCCAGTATCCGAAGGTTGACGAAACTGCGATCACCGTCACCACCGCTTATCCGGGCGCCAGCGCCGACCTGATCCAAGGGTTTATATCGGCCCCGATCGCGCGTGCCGTCGCCTCGACCGAAAACATCGACTACGTGACCTCGTCCAGCCGTCCGTCCTCGAGCACGGTGACGGTGCAGATGAAGCTCGGCTCCAATCCGGACGTCGCGCTCGCAGAAGTGTTGTCCAAGGTCCAGGGCGTGCGTGGCACGCTGCCGACCGCGGCCAAGGACCCTGTGATCGTCAAGGGCACCGGGCAGCAGTTCGCGATGATGTACATCTCGATGCAGAACCCGAACATGACGAAGGAGCAGCTCACCGAGTATATCGAGCGCGTCATTCGGCCCCGTATCTCGACCGTGGAAGGTGTCGCCGACGTCCAGATCTTCGGCGCCCAGGAATATTCCATGCGCATCTGGATCGACCCGATCCGACTTGCCGCGCGTGGCGCCACGGCCGTGGACGTGCTGACCGCCATCAACAATTCGAACTTCCTGTCGGCGCCCGGCAACACCGAGAACGAATATGTAGTCTCCTCGGTCACTGTGCACTCGACCCTGCAGACGCCCGAGGCCTTCGCCCAGCTCCCGATCCGTTCGACGAACGGAGAGGTCGTGCGCCTGCGCGATGTCGCGCGGGTCGAGCTCGGCGCGAAAAGCACCGACACCAGGGTGAGCTTCAATGGCAAGCCCGGCACATTCCTTGCCATCTTCCCGACACCTGCCGCCAACCCGCTGACGACCGCCGCCGCGGTCACCAAGCTCGTGCCGGTTATTCAGGAAACGCTGCCGAAAGGCATGACGATCGAGGTCGTCTACGATGCCACCGGTCAGATCAGCGCCTCGATCGAGGAAGTGTTCAAGACCATCGGCGAGGCCGTCGCCATCGTCATCGTGGTCATCCTTCTGTTCCTCGGCTCGTTCCGCTCGGTGATGATGCCGATCGTTACCATCCCACTGTCGCTGATCGGCGTCTGCTTCATCCTGTTTGCAGTCGGCTACTCGATCAACCTTCTGTCGCTGCTGGCCATGGTGCTGGCGATCGGCCTTGTCGTCGACGACGCCATCGTGGTGGTGGAGAACATCCACCGCCATATGGAGGAGGATCACATGTCGCCGATGCAGGCGGCCTTCAACGGCATGCGCGAGATCGCGACGGCCATCGTGGCGATGACCATCACGCTGGCCGCCGTGTTCGCCCCGCTTGCCTTCACCGGCGGCCTGACCGGCGCGCTGTTCCGCGAATTCGCGGTGACGCTGGCCGGTTCCGTGGTGCTGTCGGGCCTGATCGCCATGACGATCACGCCGATGATGTCGGCGCGTTTGCTGAAGGCGGGCCAGCACGGCCGCTTCCAGCGCATCGTGGATGGGACGTTCAGCCGCGTCGAGCGCGTCTACGAACGGGCCGTCACCGCTTCGCTCAGGAACCGGCCGGTGACGCTGATCATCGTCGTGGCGCTTGTCGCCCTCACCGGCTTCATGTTCACCAAGACCTCGACCGAACTCGCCCCCGAAGAAGACCAGGGCTTCCTCCTCTCGATCGTGACCGCGCCGCGCTATGCGACGTCGGACTACACCGAGACCTATGTCAACCAGATGCTCGGCCTGGTGAAGGACATCCCTGAGACCCGGGCGCAGTTCTCGGCCGTTGCCTTCGGCGGCGCCACCAACGGCGCCTTCGTCGGTTTCGCTTTCAAGGACTGGGCAGACCGCAAGCGCAATTCGAAGCAGTTGCAGGCGGACATCACCGCACGGCTCGCCAAGGTCGCCGGCGTTCAAGCCTTCGTCTTCGCGCCGCCGACTCTGCCAGGTTCCGGCGGCGGCCTGCCGATCTCCATGGTCGTGCGCTCCACCGGCGATCCCTCGGAAGTCTTCGAGCAGGCGGAGAAGATCAAGAACAAGGCGCAGGCTTCGGGCCGCTTCATCGTCGTGCAGAACTCGATGGCCTACGATGCGCCGCAGGTGACCGTCACTATCGACCGCGAGCGCGCGGCGGCCTTGAACCTGCCGATCGCCGATATCGGCAATACCTTGACGCTGCTGGTCGGCGGCGCCGAGGTGGCGCAGTTCGACCGGGATTCCAACAGCTACGACATCATCCCGCAGGTGCCGAAGGAGTTCCGCGACAACCCCGAGAAGCTCGGCGAGTATTTCGTCCGCAGCGTCGACGGCAAGATGGTGCCGCTATCGGCGGTGGTGAAGATTTCGACCAATGCCTCGCCAGCGGCCATCGAGCAGTTCAACCAGTTGAACTCCTCGACGATCTCGGCCTTGCCTCTGCCCGGCGTGACCACCGGCGACGGCCTGAAGGTGCTGGAGGATATCGCCAAGGAGACCCTGCCCGATTCCTTCTTCATCGACTATTCCGGCCAGTCGCGGCAGGAGAAAGAGCAAGGCAACACCATCCTGATCGCCTTCGCCGCGGCGGTGGTCGTGATCTATCTGGTGCTGGCGGCGCAGTTCGAGAGCTTCCGCGACCCGCTGATCATCATGATGGCCGTGCCGCTGTCGATCTTCGGCGCCATCGTGCCGCTCAACATCGGGCTCGGGACGCTCAACATCTACACCCAGGTCGGCTTGATCACTCTGATCGGCCTGATCACCAAGCACGGCATTCTGCTGGTGGAGTTCGCCAACCAGCAGCGCGAGGTGCACGGCATGCGCCGCCGCGACGCTATCATCGCTTCGGCCAAGGTGCGCCTGCGGCCGATCCTGATGACGACCGCGGCCATGGCTCTGGGTGTTGTGCCGCTGATCATCTCCAGCGGCGCTGGCGCCGCGGCGCGTTATTCGATGGGCCTTGTCATCTTCACCGGCATTCTGGTCGGCACCATGTTCACGCTCTTCGTCGTGCCGATGTTCTACACCTTCATCGCCAGCAAGGACCTGCCGCATCTCGCCGAGAAGCCCGATCCGAAGCTGATGCCGGCGCTGCCGAGCTGATCGGCACGACAGCTGAAAACAAAAGAGGCCGGAAAATCCGGCCTCTTTTTTGGCACTTGCCTCACGGCTTCAGTTTGGTCCCCGAAGGCGGCAACCTGCCTGCTACTCTAGCCAGCCTGTTACTTGACGATCAGGATGCTGGTGTTGGCGGGGCCGAAGGCCTCGACCAGCTGATAGAAGTCGGCCGCCGCGTCGGGATGCAGCCGAACGCAGCCGTGCGAAGCGGGACGGCCGAGATGGCTGATGGCATAGGTGGCGTGGACGGCGTAGCCGCCGCTGAAGAACACCGAATGCGGCATCGGCGCGTTGTCGTATTTCTTCGAATACCACATCTCATTCATACGGGTCGGCTTGAACGAACCGGTCGGCGTGATGTGCCTCCTGTCGCCAGTCGAGACCTTCCAGGTATAGGTCGGGCGACCGTCGACTGTGACTTCCATGATCTGCTGCGACAGCGAGACCTTGGCGACGATCTGGTTGGCGTGAGCGGCATTGCCGGCGCCGAAGAGCAGCGCGGCGCCCGTGAGCGCGGCTGCGGTGATGTTGATGAGCTTGGCGGAAATGGCGGTATGCATGACGATCCCTCTCTGGTTTTGCCGGCCGCGCCGGTCTCAATTCGATGGTGCTCTTATCGCGCCCGTCCGTTTCAGACCTATTTCGCTTGATGCTCGTTTCTGTTTCGAATTCGTTTCCATAAGCTGATAGCTAGGTCGAGTCGGGCCTTCCGGGCGCCGGCGGTTCAAGCGCCGCACAATGAGCCTGGCTCAAAAACGAAAGTTCATTTCGCCAATAAATGAAAGACCGAAGCCGACTTTCGAAACCGAACTGCAACAAAGTGCAGCCACGGCGGCATGATCCGGATACAGGCCGGCGGCAGATTTGACGCAACGGGAACAGACATCTGCAAACGAAAATGGACAGGAGATCGAAACTCCGCTCCTGGCTTCCCAGGATCAGCGTCGCAGTAGTCGCGCTCGGCGGCGCCGGCCCGGTGGCCGGCAGGCCGGTGACGTCGCTGGCGGCGATGACGTCGGGCGAGGTTTCGACGCTGCACATGGCTCTGTTCATCGCCACGGTCTGGATTGTCTCCAGCCTGCGCGCCCACCGGCTGAAGGCCCTCTGGCGGGTCGGCCTTCGGCTGATGAGGACGCGCGGCCCCTCCGGCTACTTGCTGCCGAGAGGACCGAAGGCCCGCGCCGCAGCGGGGGGCTCCGTCAGCGGCGCGGGCGCTTCGGGAGTTTCCTGAAGCGCCAACGATTTCGCGATTGGGATTTTAAGAGATGAAGACGAAATTTGCTGCCTCGGTGCTTTCGGCGCTGCTCTATGCTCAGGGCTTGCTCGGCTTCGCCGCGCTGGCGACGATGCTGCTCAAGGAGCGCGCCCACGCCGAGACAACTGGCGCCGACATTTTATCCGGCCCCTCCATCATCGTGGTGCGCTGAGCGTCAGGCGCCGGACCCAAAATGACCACCGCTTTGGGGAATCCGATGCGCAGAAGCCTCGCTAACTCGAATTTATTCATTGCGCGACGCTGGCGGATCGAAACGATAGCCGGCGCCCCTGATGGTGGTGATGGTCCCGGTGTCGAGCTTGCGGCGCAGCCGCACGATCCGCGAATCGATCGAACGGTCGAAGGCGTCCGCATTCTCGGCCGGGGCCGCGGCAATGATGTCGTCGCGCGTCAGCACCTTGCGCGGGCTCGCCAGGAACAGCTTCAGCAACGCCACCTGCCCCGGGGAGAGCTGATCCTCCGCACCCGAGCGATGCATGACCATGGCCGATCGCAGGTCGACGGTGGCGTTCTCCAGCACGATCAGCTCCCCGGCGGCCCTGCCGCGTCTCATCAGCAGGCCGCCGATGCGCGCGGCCAGCTCGCGCACGTTGAGCGGGCTCTCGATGACGTCGGCAGCACCGAGCTCGAGCGCCAGCACCTTGTCGACGAGATCGCGCGGCCGGCAGATCAGGATGAAATCGGGGCCGTCTTCGCCGCCCCCGCCCTGGCTGCTGTAACGCTTGAGCAGTTCCCGGCCCTCGGCCTGGGTGACCTCGTCGCCGACGACCACGACATCGATGCCGCCCACCGAGAGCAGCGTCTCGGCCTCCCAGGGCTGGCGCGCCTGGCGCACGTCATGCCCGCGCCGCTCGAGATGGTCGGCGAGATCGCCTGCCACCACCTCGGCGACGGACACAAGCGCAATGACGGATCGTGCGGCCATTTCTCCACCCCGCCACAGACAACTCGAGATGAGTGCTGGACATCATGTTTATACCCAATCTACTTTCCGCTGAAAGCGGGAGCGAGCGCGTCGTGAAGGCACGCATCATCGTCGTCGAGGACGAACCGGATCTGAGGGAGGCCGTGGCCGAGTATCTCGGCGCCAGCGGCTATGACGTCGTGACGGCCGGGAATGCCGTGGCGGCGCGCGCGCTGTTCGAAGCACAGCCCTTTCACCTCGCCATCCTCGACATCGCCATGCCCGGCGAGGACGGGCTGTCGCTCGGCCGCTGGCTACGTTCGAAAACGCAGATCGGCATCATCTATGCCACCGCCGCCGGCACCGCGCTCGACCGCATCGTCGGGCTGGAGCTCGGCGCCGACGATTACATCGTCAAGCCATACGAATTGCGCGAGGTGCTGGCGCGGGTGCGTAGCGTTTTGCGCCGCGTGCCGCAGCCGGCCGAGCCGCAAGCGGCGAAGGCCGAAGCCGGCAATCGGCGCTTCATGAAGTTCGGCGGCTTTCAGGCCGATTTCGACGGCAGGCTGGTCACGGCCGCCAATGGCGCGGTGATCGAGATGGCCAAGAGCGAGTTCGACGTGCTCGAGGTTTTCCTCACCCGCGCCAACCGGCTGCTGACGCGGGCGGCGATCTCTGAAGCCATCGGCTTCGTCGAGGATCCGGAATCCTCGCGCGCGGTCGATATCCGCATCATGCGGCTGCGAAAGAAGATCGAGGCCGACCCCGCCAATCCGAAATTCCTGCGCACGGTGCGCGGCGAAGGCTATATCTTCTCGCTGCCAAGCGGCGACGCGAGCTAGATCAGCTCCGGGAAAGTGTGAGTGGCTGGCTCGGCGGTTTCTCCGTAGCCTTCCGTCCGGAATTGCGTCAAAACAAAGCGATAGAGCGGTTCGTCGTTTCCGTACGAACGGAGGATGCTCTAAACGACCGACGCCCGGGCCTGGAATGACCATGACTGCTGACGCAGCACGCACCGATACGCAAGGCTCGCGCCCGGGCGGCGCCGCGATGGCGGCGGTCCATGTCGTACGCCGCCTTCGTGAGGCAGGCGACTGGCAGCGGGAGATGGACGACATATTGGGGACGATGTGCCGCAAGATGGATTGCCAGCGCGGCATTCTCTTCCGGCTGCGTGAATTGCCGGGCGAAGGTTTCGCCCAGTCCGTCGCCGCCTATTGGATCGACCCGAATTTCGGCGGCGAGCTGGCCTCGCCCACGGTGATCATGCAGTCGATCATCAACTCGGATTCCTTGCTGGAGCGTCTGCAGGAAGACGAGAGGCAGGGTAAGATCTTCTCCGGTCACACGCGCGACCTGGAGGGTTTCCTGCGCGCCGATTTCGAGAAGCAGAGCATCAAGTCGTTCCTGTCCGTCTCCGTCTTCGCGCATGGCCACCTCTGGGGCACGCTGGCCATCAACGACTGCGTGGCCGAGCGCGAATGGACGGATGAGGAAGAGGCGACGCTGCACATCATTGCTCTGGCCATCGGCGACGCCATCGAGCGCTCGCCATCCGAGGCTCATGCCAGCGAAGTGATCCGCCGCACAATGCTGCAGGCCTCGCTCGACGCCATCATCGTCATCGACGAGACGGGTTCGATCATCGAGTTCAATCCGGCCGCCGAGAAGATGTTCGGCTTCCAGCGCAGCGCTATCCTCGGCAAGGACCTCCTCGATACCATCGTTCCGGTATATTACCGCAAGGGCTACGCCTCGGGTGCCGAATACATGGCCGGCCGCGGCGCGCCAATGGTCGGCCAGCGCCTGGAGACCGTCACCCAGAACGCCGCCGGCGAGATTTTCCCGATCGAGCTGACGGCGACGGAGATGCGCGTTGCCGACCGCCGCCTGATCTTCGGCTCGATCCGCGACCTGCGCGAAAAGCTGCAGGCCGAAGAGGAGATCAACCGTCAGCGCGAGAAGCTGCACCAGAACGAGAAGATGGCGGCGATGGGCTCGCTGCTCGCCGGGGTCTCGCACGAGCTCAACAACCCGCTGGCGGTGGTGGTGGCCCAGTCGACGCTGCTGCACGAATTCGCGGGCGACCCGCAGACCAAGGTGCGCGCCGAGAAGGTGCGCGCGGCCGCCGAGCGCTGCGGCCGCATCGTCAAGAGCTTCCTGTCGATGGTGCGGCTGCACCCGACCGAGCAGGCAGAGACCGATCTCAACCAGGTGATGCGCTCGGCGCTCGAGGTCACCGCTTATGGGGCGCGCTCCAGCGGCATCATCATCGACACCGATTTCGCCACCGGGCCGCTGCTTGCCATGGCCGACGCCGACCATATCACCCAGGTGGCGGCGAACTTCCTCATCAACAGCCAGCATGCGCTGGCCGGCGTCACCGGCGAGCGGCGCATCAAGGTGCGGACATTCCGCAACGAGCGCGGCAATCCGGGCTTCTCTGTCGAGGACAACGGTCCGGGCATTCCCGAGGCGATCCGCGCGCGCGTCTTCGAATCCTATTTCACCACCAAGCCGGTCGGGGTTGGTACCGGTATCGGCCTGTCGATCTCGAAGTCGATCGTCGAGCGCCACAACGGCAACATCTGGTTCGAGGAGGTCGAGCCGCAGGGTGCGCGCTTCGTCGTGCAATTGCCGGCGATTGCCGGCGGAGCCGCAAGCGCGGGTGAAGGGCCGGCGCGCTCGAGCGGGTTGCGCCATGCATTGATCATCGACGACGAGCCCGACGTCGCGGGCTCGCTTTCGGATATACTGGAGCTGATGGGGCTCAAGTCGCGCGTGGTGGCAAGCTGGACGTCCGCCGCCGATGTGCTCACGGGCCATATGCCGCCGGATATCGTCTTTTCCGACCTGCGCATGCCGGGCATCAGCGGCATAGCCATCTACCGCGAGTTGCTCTCGCAGCAGCCCGCTCTGGCCAAGCGCTTCGTGCTGGTGACCGGCGACCTGATCGGGGCCAAGGCAGAGATCGAGGCGCTCCCGCCGTCGCAGCGCCCGCACATTCTGGAAAAGCCGTTCTCGACGCTCGATGTGCGTAGTGTGCTGTCGGCCGTCGCCGACGAAGCCGCAGCCAACAACGACGCCCACATCTAGCCGAGATAGCAGATGGGGCGTGGCCGACCTTGAGCTAGCACCGCCGCAGGATCTGCCGAGATTCGGGTCAAGCCGAGCCGAGAACGGTGTTTCGCGAGAACCGGAGCGGAGCGTACCTGTAGTACATGAGCACCGGAAGCGCAGGGAACCCTGCCATTCGCAGGCCGGCTTCACCTGAATACCGGTAGATCCGAAAAAAAGAGGCTCCCGACCGACTTATGCGGCGGGAGCCTGACTGGAGCGCAGGAGGGTGCGCTCAGGGGAGGTCTCAAAAAATGTTTGGCGTGTTGGTGAGCGGCGCGGCGTTGGCGATCATGCGCACCGCGCGTTCCCGGTGCTGGCCTGACTGCTCGGCGATGGCGCGCAGGCAATCGAGGCTCTCGGCCCCCCAGTTCTGGCCCTTGCAGGCAAAGTCGACTGCGGATTCCGGCAGGCGGGCGGTCTTGAGCGTGGTCTGCGCACCTTCCACGACATTGGCCGGTGGCTTGATCGACGCGAAGGCCGGACCGGAGGTGGGCGCGGTCAGCATGCCGACGAAGGCGCAGGCGCCAATCAGCATGAACATCGCCATTGGATGGTCGCTGGCTCGCTGCCGCAGCGCAAGCTTCGGGCGGCGGTCATTGCGCTCCGGGCCATGCATGCGGCGATTGGTATCGAGGGAATGAACTTTCGCAAACATCGGCTGTTCCCTTCGTTATCTTTCTTTTTGCTATGAAACGAACTTAATCGCACTAGGTAACGGTCGGATGATTGGTAGCGATTGCCTGTGTAACAGGATTGCAACGGACGCTGGAGGCGACAGCATTTGCAAATTCGCGACACCCGTTCGACCGGCCATCGAAGCTGGTGGGCCGACATTGCGCCCACCGCGCACGGCCGACTGTAAGCGGCATCACACAGGGAACTGAATCGAGCGGATTCTGCCGCACGCCCGAACAGGCCCTCTTCGAGACCGCTGTGTCCGCTCGCAACAGCCGTTCCGCATACATCTGGACGCAGAAATCGCCGGTCAACTGGAAGTCGGTGCGCGACGTCGACAATGAAGGCTATCACGTCGCCATGGCGCATCCGGCGCTGCAGGACCTCTATGGCGCGACCTATTTCGACGAGCCTTTCGTCAACGGCGTGTCGCGCTCCTTCGCCACCTACAATCCGCATGCCGGGCGGCGCTGGAGCGTGCGCGAGTACATGAAGCTCGCGCCCGAGGCCACGCATCTGCCGGAGCATCTGCGCAAGGCCTGTATCTATTACGGCATCTTCCCCAACAACGGGCTGTCGATCATGCCGGAATCCGTCCAGTTCTATCAGGAGTTCGCGCTGTCCACCGGCGAAACGCTGCTGCGCGGCGCGATCTACCGCTACAAGGACGAGACCAGGGAACAGGCGGTGGCGCGCTACCTCGCTTATCGCATCGACCGCGACACAATGAACGAGGACGTGCAGCTCTCGGTCTGGTCGAACGAATCCATGCTGTCGGAGGCTTCTGAAGGCTTCTACTTGTAGGATTTGGAGTACGGCGTGCGCACCCACCACGACCATCTGCGCAGGCAGGTCCCGGTGCTGAACCTGGAGACGGCTCCGGAGGAAAAGGACATGCGGGGCCTGAATGACGCGCTACGGTCGAGGGGGGTAGAACCCGTTCCTTTCCCTGTTCCACGGGTAGAAGGAAGAGCTACTCACCCCGCCAGACGCCCTCTTTCCTAAGATCATCCATCGTCCGCGAAATCCCTTCGCGCAGGATCGCCACCAGGTCGTCGACCTGCTCTTGGGTGATGATCAGCGGCGGCGACATCACGCACATGTTGATCAGTGGCCGCACCAGAAGGCCAAGCTCGTGGCAATGAGCGTCGATGCGCTTGCCGACATTCTTGTCGAGTTGCAGCGGATCCTTGCTTTCGCGATCGGCCACGCATTCGACACAAGCCATCAGGCCGAGGCCGCGCACCTCGCCGACCAGCGGCAGCTCTTCCAGCGTCTTCAGGCGCGCCTGGAAATAGGGCGCGATCTCGCGCGCGTGGGCGAGCACGCCCTCTTCCAGCAGGTCGAGATTCTTCAGCGCCACCGCGCAGCCGATCGGATGGCTGGTGTAGGTGAGCCCGTGGCCGAACAATGCGTCGGGATGATTGGAGCGGCGCAGCTCTTCCAGCAGCCGCTCGGAGATGATGACGCCGCCGAGCGGAAAATAGCCCGACGTGACACCCTTGGCGAAGGTGATCATGTCCGGATCGATGCCGAACACGTCGCCGGAGGCGAAGACATGGCCGAGCCGTCCGAAGCCGGTCACCACCTCGTCCGAGACATAGAGGATATCGTTCTCGCGGCAGATCTCGCGGATTCGCTTCAGATATCCGTCCGGCGGCACGATGACGCCGCCCGAAGCCTGAACCGGCTCGCCGACAAAGGCGCCGATGCGGTCGGCGCCGACGCGCGCGATGGTGTCACGGAACTGGTCGACCAGGAAGTCGGTGAAGGCTGCAACGCTCATGCTCTTCGGCCGGCGGAACGGATCGGGCGAGGACAGCTTGATTACGAGATCGCCGGCGCCATCCATCCAGTCGTGATCGCGCGGGCGGCCATTGAGCGAAGCCGAGAGATAGGTCGAGCCGTGATAGGCACCGTTGCGGCTGAGGATCAGCTTTTTCTCCGGCCGACCGCGCACATTGTTATAGAACTGCATGAAGCGCAGCGCCGTCTCCACCGCCGACGAGCCGCCGGTAGTGAAGAAGGTGTGGCTGAGATCGCCGGGCGCCGCATCGGCAATGCGGCGTGCAAGCTCGGCCGAGGGCGCGTTCATCGTGTACCAGGGCGTGTTGTAAGAGAGCGCCATCGCCTGGTCGTACATAACCTTGGCCAGTTCCTCGCGGCGATGCCCCACATTGATGCACCACATGCCGGCGGGGCCGTCGATCAACCGCTTGCCGGAGGCGTCGGTGATGTAGATGCCGTCGCCCTCGCCGATCAGCGTGCGCGCCTCGGCGCCGACCGAGCCGGCATAGGGCCAGGGCTGGACGAGATGGCGTTTGGCGAGCTCGACCGCGTCGTCATCGGCGGGCCTGATGTGTTCGCTCGCCTTGATTTTGTTTTGAGCCGCCATTTTCGCCTCGTTATCACCGGGTTGCAGAAATCCTCCCACACATCAACCAGTGCGGAAAATCAGGGAAATCCGGCCCTTTGTCACTTCATTTTGAATGTTCGTTCAATCAATATCGCAGAAATAGCGCTTGATTTCAATCTGCCGATACCCTCATGATGAAGAAAGCTGGCAAGCCAGGAGCGATCATGCTCCAGGCATAATTCGGGAACAGGCGGCCGGCGCTGCCAATGGGAACGCCGCATGGCGGGACAATCCGAGCCAGCTACCGAAATCACGCCCGGAGCGCTTCAATGACGATTGCCGCGGAAGGGTCGCCCCCGTTGCGCTTGGCGGGATCGAGACGAAGTCCCCATCTGCAATCGGAAGCCGTCCAGGGCTTTGCCCTGATCAGTCCTACCTTCGTCTACGCCCTTATTCTTCTCGTCCTGCCGATCCTGGTCGTGATCGCCCATTCCTTCTGGACGCAGAACTACCTCACCATCGACCACACCTTCACGCTGGAGAACTACCGGATCGCGGTGCCCGAGCCGATCTACCGCGACCTGCTCTGGCGCTCGCTCTACATCTCGCTGACGGTCAGCCTGCTGACGGTAGCGCTTGCCTACCCGATCGCCTATTTCATTTCATTCCACGGCGGCCGCCACAACAGTCTCTGGCTCTTCCTCATCACCATCCCGTTCTGGACGAGCTACCTGCTGCGCGTGATGTCGTGGAAGGTGATCCTCGGCTATAATGGCGTCTTGAATTCCGGCCTGATGGGCCTTGGCATCATCAGCGAGCCGTCGGATGCGCTGCTCTACAATTCCAACGCCGCCATCATCACGCTCACCCATGCCTGGGCGACCTTCGCCATCCATCTGATCGTCGAAATCCCAGGGCTGGAAAAGCCGCTCTGGGTCACCCAGACCAATGATTTCGGTGCCGACGACATTCCGGTCGGCGCGCCGATCCGCCTCGCCTACGACCCTGAAGCTCTGGTGGCGATGGCCGACTGAATCTTGCCTGCCGCGATTCGTCCCACGACGATCGCGCCTTCGACATAACCCGGGAACGACGGCGAGAGTTCAGAAGCGGCGAAATGGACAGGCGGCGCGCCGGAAAGGATCACACGCTCGGCATCGCGTGCGGTCACATCGATGATGAGATCGCTGTAGGCGCCGCCGCTCCAGCGATCATGCGTCCAGTCGCGCGCGCTGAAATCGACGATGTCGGCGGCCTGGGTGCCGAGCGCCTGGAGAAGCCTCGCGGTGATTTCCGCCTGCAGCGCCGCCGCGCCGAGCTGATGCCAACGCAGCGCCTGCGGGCCGCCGACAAACACCACAAGCGCGGCGTGATCGGCATCCCTGCTGGCGTCGCAGGCAAACAGCCCCGGCTGGTCGCGCCACATCACCATGCCGCACAGGCCCCGCTCGCGCCAGAACGGCTTGGCGTAGCGCACCAGGATCTTGATCACCGCGCCGCTTTCCCAGACGCCGAGCGCGCTTGCGAGTTCCGCCGGCAAGGAGGGCGCGAAGTCAAGCTTGGCGGCCTTCGCAGGCGGCAGCGCGATCAGAACCTCACGCGCTTCGATCGTGGCAGCGCCGGTGCTGACGCGAACGCCTTGCGGGGTGCGCTCGACACGCGTCGCCGCTTGGTTCAGGCGCAGCCGGTCGCCGAGCCCGGCGGCCAGATCCTCGGCCAGCGATTGCATCGTGTCGCCCAGAAAATACTGCAGCTCGAACACCTCGTTGGTGATGCGGCGATCATTGTCGATCAGGTACCAGAGCGGCACCTTCTCCGCCGCCAGGCACCAAAGGCCCTCGACCAGCGAGCGGAAAGCAGCCTTGGCGTCGGATTCGTCATGCTGGAGTTCCAGCCAATCGGCGACGGTCAGCCCGGCAATCGCCGGATCATCCGGATCGATCCGGTTCATGCGCTCGCGGATCGCCATCGAGACATGATAGGTCCGCTCCGCCCGCGCCGCCGTCATAGACGGATGGGTGATGAACTCGCCGTCGACATAGGTCTCGACGAAGGTCTTGCCGCGCCCTTTGGCCAGCGCCATCACTTCGGGCATGTCCACACACAGGAACTGGCCGCCGCTATCGATCAGCTCGCCGAGCCCATTGCGGACAGCCTCCACCCTGCCGCCGACGCGATCGCGCGCCTCAAGGACCAGGAAATCGATGCCCGCCCGCTTCAGCTCGAGCGCAGCGGACAGGCCGGTGAAGCCGGCGCCCACGATGACGACGTCGGTCTTTTCGATGGTGCTGGTCAATTGCCGGCCCTGGTCTTCTCGAATTCTGACAGAAGGTAGGAAAATTCAAAGCCGATGGCGAGCCCGGCTGAAGTCACCAAAGGCTGATCTCGGCACCGACTCCCCCCCTCACGACAGAGAGGTGCCTGCAGGCAGGCAGGGTCGATCGCTCCCAAGCGCCAGCGTCAATGTCAGGCGTCGGCTGAGTTTCTTCATGCTGTTCCATCCTCTTTTGGTTTTGCCGGTCTTGTTTGGCCGGCTGTTGCTAACCCCGATTTTGCTAGCCCCAGTTCTCGCTAGCCAAAGTGTTTCGGGAAGGCTGCGGCCAAAAACGCATTCGTAGCCTGCAATGCGGTCTCTCGCGTGGTGTCCTCCGTCCCCATCATCAGCCGCAGCCACAGGCCCTCAAGCATGGCGCTCAGCGCCAGCGCGATGGCCTGGGGGTCATAGCTGTAGCCGCCGCTTTCCTTGAGCGTCGTGCAGAGATCGATGAAGACCTGCTGGTAATAGGCGTCGCGCGAGCTGCTCAGCGCCTGGTAGGTCGGCCGCGACTTGGCTTCACCCCAGAAGGCGAGCCAGGCGGCGAGCTTGCGCTTGTTGCAGATCGAGCGGTCGAAATCGGCCCAGACCAGATACTGCAGCTGCCTGGCCGGATCGTCGCCCGCCTTCTGTAAGGCGGTGCGCCAATGCGCCGAATACTCGTCATACATATGCTGCAGCGTGGCGATAAGCAGCTTTTCCTTGCTCTCGAAGTGGAAGTTGACGATGCCCCGCGACAGGCCTGCGCCGTCGGCGACATCGGCCATCGTGGTTTCGGCATAGCCGCGCTTGGCCAGTGAATCGATCGTCGCCTCGATCAGCTGCAACCGCCTAACCTCTTTCGAGGCCTTGCGGCCGCGCTTTTCGGCATCGCCTTTTTGCGCCGCTTCGGAGAGAGCATCGCTCGCCTCGGTCTTCATGGGTGTGACGGTCTCCAGCATCGCCGGCTATCCAACCGGCTTCCAACCGCGCAGATGAGTGGGGCGGTGCTCGCCACTGTCAAGCACCTTCTGCATCGCCTCCCAGGTCCTGATGTTCTTGTCGACATAGGCCGCGCCGACCGCCGCCGCGGCCTGCGCGTAGAGCGACCCTTGAGCCGTGAAAGCTCTTCGCGCGCGACCTCGCGGTACCATGGATTGCGGTCGCGCACCGTGATGTCGGTGAGGCCGGCGCGCCGCATCGCTTCGGCATAAAGCGCCGGCGAGGCCATGGCGAAAGAGAGCCCTTCGGCAGCTATATAAGCCTTCATCTCAGGCGACGGTTCGCCGTCATGCGCGATCATCCAGTTCGACGCGGCAAACACCCCGCCCAGCTTCAGCACACGGAAGATTTCAGCAAACAGCGAATCCTTGTCCGGCGCATGCAGAAGCGCGTCCTTGGAGAAAACGACATCGAAGGAGGCGTCGGCGAAAGGCAGCGGCCCCGGCGGCGCCTGGATGAAGCTGACGCGATCATCGAGGCCGTGCCTTATCGCTCCTTGCCTTGCCGCTTCGATTACCGGCTTTTCGACATCGAAACCGATGGCGCAAGCCGCGCCGTGCCTTGCCACCAGATGCAGCGTGATGCCGCCGGCGCCGCAGCCGATATCCAGGATCGTCTTGCCCTTGAGCAACAGGCCTTCGACGACTGGAAGGCCGGGCGCTGGTCGGCCGATCCCTTCCTCGACATGATGATCCCGACCACGCTCGACCCGACCATGGCGCCGCCGGGAAAGCACTTCATGAGCTGCTTCGTCCAATACGCGCCGCCCAAGATCGACGGGCGTGACTGGACCGATGCCGACCGCGACGGCTTCGCCGAAAGCGTGATTTCCCAGATCGCGCAATATTCGCCGGGCTTCCGCGACCGCATCGTCCACATGGTGCGCACGCCGCGCGAGATCGAGGCCGAGGTCGGCCTCACCGAAGGCAACATTTTTCAGGGCGAGCTGACCTTCGACCAGCTGACCCGCATGGGTTACGCGCAGTAAGCGCGCTTCACCCTATGGTTCTTTCCAGCACGCTCAACCAGTTCCGATAAGCGATCTTCTCGATCAGCGCGCGCCCGAAACCGCGCACCGCGAGCGCATCGATCAACTTGGGCAGTCCGGCGACGTCGCCGATGGGGGCCGGGATCATGGCGCCATCGAAATCAGATCCCAGACCGACACCATCCTCGCCCAGCGCCTGCAGCAGCGAATCGATGTGGCGCACCATGATGTCGATGCTGGTGTCGGCGTTCATGCGGCCATCCTCGCGCAAGAATCCGGTGGCGAAGTTAAGGCCGACCATGCCACCCGATTCGCGGATCGCGCCGAGCTGCCAGTCGGTCAGGTTGCGCGAATGGCCGCAGATCGCATGCACATTGGAGTGGGTGGCGACCAGCGGCGCGTCGCTAAGCTCGGCCACGTCGCGAAAACCCTTCTCGTTGAGATGCGAGAGGTCGATCATGATCCTGAGCCGATTGCACGCCTTGACCAGCGCCTTGCCGGCATCGGTGAGGCCGGGTCCGGTGTCGGGCGAGGAGGGAAAACGGAACGGCACGCCGTTGCCGAAGGCGTTGGGACGGCTCCAGACGATACCCAGCGAACGCAGCCCGGCGGCGTGCAGCACGTCGAGCATGGCAAGCCCGGGATCGATCGCCTCGACGCCTTCGATGTGGAAAATGGCCGCGATCGAGCCCTTGGCCATAGCGTCGCGTACATCGCCGGCGCTGCGGCAGACGGTCAGCGCGCCGGCGCGCTCCAGCCTAAACAGGATCGAAGCCATGCCGATGGTGGAGGTGATTGCCTCGGCCTGCGGCAGCTCGGGCGGCAGCGGCTCGTTGTCGCTCGGCGCCGGCGGCACGGCGCTGCGTTTCGTCTTTTCGACCGGCGGCGGAAAGATCGCGAACATGCCACCCGCAAAGCCGCCCTTTCTGGCGCGTGGCAGGTCGATATGGCCGCCCGGCGTTCCCTCGATGAACAGCTTTTCGACATCGGCTTCCTTCGACTGATAAAGCCGCAGCAGCGTGTCGTTATGTCCGTCGAAAACGGGGATCAGGTCGGTATCGGTCATCAGGGAAGCCATTTCAATAAGGGACGGGCGGGACGGCGGGTTTCGTCCGAGCGACGCGTCAACTTAGGCAAGATGGCCGAACTGCGCAAATGCCGGGGCGCGTCTTTCCCTTCTTCCTTGTGGGAGAAGGTGAGGACGGCGCTAATGCTTCAGCACATCCGCCCATTCCGGGTGGCGGCGGAACTGGGCATTGGCGAAGGGGCAGAGCGGGATGATCTTCTTGCCGGCCGCGCGCGCATCCTCGACAGCACGGGTGACGAGCCGAAGCCCGGCGCCCTGGCCGCGAAACACGTCCGGTACCTCGGTATGATCGATGATCAGCTGATGCTCGCCAATCTTGGTGAAGGTCATCTCGGCTTCGGCGCCGCCGGGGCCGCGCAGCACGTAGCGCCCCTTGGAGCCCCGGTCTTCCAGTTCGATCTCGGGCAATTGGTCAGCCATTTATTTGCCTCCTTCGGCAGCCGGCGCAAAAAACCGCCGCACCGCTTCGATTTCATTCGGCCGAACTTCATGCCCGCCGTCGTGCCATTCCACTGTGACATCCGCGCCATCGGCGCGCAAATAGGCCTCGAGCCGCGATGTCAAATTAGGCGGGCAGATCGGGTCGCGCCTGCCGGCCGTGATCAGCATGTGGCGGCCGGCAAGGCTGCCTTGCACCTTCGGCTCGAACGGGATCAGCGGATGCATGAGTGCCGACGCATCGAACAGCGTCGGCTCCTCGAACACCACCGAAGCCAGGATGTTGGCGCCGTTGGAATAGCCGAGACCGAACACCGCCGAGGGCTTTGCCGCCTCGACATGCGCCCTGACGAAGCGCGCCATCTTCGATGTCGCGCGCGCCAGGTCGTTCATGTCGTAGACCCCCTCGCCGGTGCGGCGGAAGAAACGTGCAGCACCATGCTCCGACACATCGCCGCGCGGCGAGATGATTGTCGCCGAAGGCAGAAGCTCGCGGCCGAATCCGAGAAGCTGGTTCTCGTCCGCGCCGGTGCCGTGCAGGACAAAGAGCAGCGGACTGCCCGGCGGACCGGGCAGCATTTTGTGGATGTAAGCGTCCTTGCTCATGGCTTCAGTCTTCCAGCTTCTGCAGGTGCTCTTCGAGGTAAGGCCGCAGATGCTGATGCTGCGTCGGCAGCTTCAGCGCCTCGCCGAGATGCGCGGTATCCTCGTCGCGGTCGAAGCCGGGTTCGTTGGTGGCCACCTCGAACAGGACGCCGCCCGGCGTGCGAAAGTAGATCGCCCAGAAATAATCGCGATCGATGACCGGCGTCACGCCATAGCCGGTGTCGATCAGTGCTTTGCGCACCTCAAGCTGCTTGGCGCGATCCTCGACCGCAAAGGCGACGTGGTGCACCGAGCCGGCGCCGAGATTGGCGAAGCCGGCGCCCGGCAGCGATTCGATGTCGACGACATCGGCGCCATTGCCGTTCTTGATCGCCAGCCGGCGGACGTTGCCGGACTTGTCGAACTCTTCATAGCCCATGAACTTCAAGAGCTCCTCGGTGGCGCCGCCGTCCTTCAGCCGGAGCGAGACCGAGTGAAAGCCGCGGATCGCCTCGTCACCGGGAACACTGCCCTTGACCCAGGGCGCTCTGCTGTCGGCCTTGTCCTCGACCAGCGCGAAGCTGTCGCCGTCCGGGCCGGTGAAGGTGAGCCGCTTTTCGCCGAAGCTTTCGGTGCGGGCAACATTGCCCACGCCCTCATCTGCGAAGCGCTTTTCCCAATAGGCGAGCGTGCCCTCCGGCACCGAGAACACCGTCGTGCCGACCTCGCCGACGCCGTGCCGGCCTTTGCCGATATCGGGGAACGGAAAATAGGTCATCACCGAACCCGGTGTGCCGACCTCGTCGGCGTAGTAGAGATGGTAGACATCCGGCGCGTCGAAATTGACGGTCTTCTTCACCCGGCGCAGGCCGAGCTTCTTCGTGAAGAATTCATTGTTGCGGCGTGCGTCGCTCGCCATCGAGGTGACGTGATGCAGGCCCTGGATCTGATTGAGCATGGTCGTGCTCCTTCCCTTGTTCTTGCGCGGCCCTCGCCGCTGTCCACGCCAATATGAGGATAGGCGGGCCTTCGGCAAAGCGGGCATACACAGAATGGACTGTATCAATAATGTGAACGATCGTTCAAAATATGTTCACCGAACTATCACCACCACTGACTTGCAACGCCAGTGATTTCCGTTCCATCTGAGGGCGCTTCCACGAGGAGACGATCTTGGACCACCAGTCTCGCCGCCCGAATGTTCTCCTCATCACCTGCGACCAATGGCGCGGCGATTGCCTGTCGGCGGCCGGCCATCCGGTGGTGAGGACGCCGAATGCGGATGCGCTCGCAGCCGAGGGCGTTCTCTTCCGCCGCCATTATGGCGGAGCAGCACCCTGTTCTCCCGCACGCGCGTGTCTCTATACCGGGCTTTATCAGATGAACAATCGCGTCTGTCGCAACGGCACGCCTCTCGACGCGCGCCATGGCAACATCGCGCTTTCGGCGCGCGCGGCGGGCTACGACCCGACCCTGTTCGGCTACACCGATGTCTCGCTCGACCCGCGCCGGCTAGCGGCCAGGGATCCGCGCCTGCGCAGTTATGAGGGCGTGTTGCCGGGCTTCACTGTCCGGCAAGCTTTGCCTGAGCATCAGAAGCAGTGGCTGTCATGGCTGCGGGCGCAAGGCATCGACACGGGCGCCGGCAGCCCCGGCATCCACCGTCCGGCCGAAGGGCAGGCGGAATGCGACGTCACCAACGCGCCGCCGGTCTATTCGAAGGACCAAACGCCGAGCGCTTTCCTGGCCGGCGAATTCATCCGTTGGCTTGGCGAGCAGGAGGAGCGGGCGCCATGGTTCGCGCACATTTCCTTCATCAGCCCGCACCCGCCCTTCATCGTGCCGGAGCCTTACAACGCCATGTACGATCCGGCTGAAGGTCCTGCCTTCAAGCGCGCGGCAAATCGGCAAGCCGAAGCCGCGAGCCACCCCTACCTCGCCTACGATCTCGCCCTCCAGAAAAGAACGAAATTCGTTCCGGGCATAGAGGGCAACGTGCCGGACTGGAGCGAGGAGAATTTCCGCCGTATCCGCGCGATCTATTACGGCATGATCTCGGAAGTCGATGCGCAGCTCGGCCGCATCTGGCGGGCGATCAGATCGGCAGGCGCCTGGGACGACACCATCATCGTGCTTACATCCGACCACGCCGAGATGATGGGCGATCATTTCATGCTCGGCAAAGGCGGCTTCTTCGACGGCAGCTATCACGTTCCGCTGATCGTCCGCGACCCGCACCGGAGAGCCGCGGCGGGTTCATCCGTGGATCATTTCACCGAAGCCGTGGACGTCTTTCCAACCTTGCTCGACCTGATCGGCTCCGCGCCGCAGCGCCATCTCGACGGCCGCTCGCTCACGCCGTGGCTTGACGGTGACCGGCCCGGGAACTGGCGCGACGCCGCGCATTGGGAATTCGACTTCCGCACGATAGCGGAAGGCGAAGCCGAACGCCATTTCGGCATGGAGTCGCGCGACTGTAACCTCGCCGTCATCCGCTCGGCCGACTTCAAATATGTTCATTTCGGTGGCGGCCTGCCGCCGCTTCTGTTCGACCTGGCGCAAGACCCGGAAGAACTGAACAACGTGGCGAACGACCCGGCTTATCTGCCGGTGCGGCTGGAGTTCGCGGAGAAGATGCTTGCCTGGCGCGCCGCTCACCTCGACCAGTCGCTGGCATTGTCTGAGCTGACGGACGACGGCGTGGCCGGATACGTGAATCGGCCAATGGCGCAGTAAGGCAAAGGGCAGCATGTGGGAAATCCACCCGCTGCCCTTCTGCTCTATTCGTTTACTTCAGCAACATCCGCTGCTGGTCGCGATTGGCGGCATAACTGCTCTTGTCATAGGCCGTCTGCGCCTGCAGCTGTTCCTTGGTGAAGTTGGTGTAGAGATATTTCTTGCCGTTCTTGTCTGTCATGAACTTGAGCTTGTCCATGCCGACCGCCACCTCCTTGGCGCCGATGCCGAGGAAACCGCCGACATCGACGATGACCGCGTCCGGCTTGTTGTCGGGCGTCAGTACGACGTCGCCGATGGAACCGATCTTGGCGTCGTTGGCGCCATAGACCGTCGTACCCTTCAGGTCATCGACCCTGATATTGCCCATGGGCATTTCGGTCAGCGTCGACTTGTCGATCGATGCGGTCTTGGTGGCGTCGGTGGCCGCAGCGCCATTATCGGCAGGTTTGTTTTCAGCCATGGTCTGGGCCGGCGCCGTCGCAGGCTTGGTCTCCGCGGTCGACTTGGCGGGCTCTGCCGGCTTGGCCCCCTTGTCGGAGGTCGTGTCCGAAGACACCACCGCAGGTGTGGTCGCTGCAGGAGCGTTGTTCGCGGCCGTCGTCGTGGCCGGCGCAGGATCATAGGCCTTGCGGTTGAAGTCTGGCTGGGCCTGCAGTTCCTCCTTCGTCGTCTCGGCCACCAGCCAGCGGTCGCCGTTCTTCTCGGCCCATTTTGCCTTGGCGAAGTCATAGGCGACGTTCTTCGTGCCGATGCCGAGGAAGCCGCCGACGCCGATCACCAGCGATTCGGCCTTGCCGTCCTTGGCAAGCACGATGTCCTTCACGTCGCCGATCTTCTGGGCGTTATCCGCGGTGCCGTTGTACACCGACTCGCCCATGATATTGGTGGCGAGGTTGCCCTCGGCCTTCTTCACCGGCTCGGCAGGCTGCGCGGCGGCCTGCTTCTGCGTCCCCGTCGCATCGGTGGTAGCCGGCTGAGTCGCGTCGGCCGATCGCGCCGGATCGTAAGGCTTGCGGTCGAATTCCGGCTGGGCTTTCAGCTCGTCCTTCGTGGTCTTGGCCACCAGCCAACGGTCGCCATTCTTCTCGGCCCATTCCAGCTTGCCGTAGTCGAAAGCGACGTCCTTCTTGCCAACGCCCAGAAAGCCGCCAACGCCGATGATGGCGGACTTGGCCTTGCCGCTGGAATCGAAGACGACATCATCGACCTTGCCGATGTTCTGAGCGTCGTCGCCGGTGCCGTTATAGACGGACTCGCCGATGATGTTGGACATCAGCGCGCCTTCGGCACGCGGCACCGGAGCCGTGCTTTCAGCTGCGGGGGCCTGTTGAGCCGGAGCGGGGGTCGTCTGTGCAAAGGCGCCGGTTGCGAGCAGTGTAGCGATCGCGGTGGTCGCAAAAAGAGTGCGGATCATGATGGTCTCTCCTCGTGCCTGATTTGTGCATGGCGCTCACGCGGCCAGCCTCTGAACGGCGGGCCGGGAGCGGCAGTGTCGACAGGTTCACAACGTCGTGACCGAGGTGTTGTTCCAACCCCGACGCGTTAACGAGCATCTGGTTGCCAAACCTCCGGTGGAACCTTTGCGGCCGCATCATCGTTCCAGCCCGCGGCTGAGGGGGCTGGCGGCTCAACGCGGCCTGAACGGAATACGGAGCGGGTATGCGGTTTGCTGCGGTGCTTAATCGGGACGGCGGCACGCTCCGCACCCTCGATATGGAGGCTTTTTCCAGACAGCTGCGTCAGACGCTTGAGGCGGCGGGACATTCGGTCGAGATCGACATCGTTGCCGGCCGAGATGTCGCCACCGCGCTGGAGAAGGCCATCGCCAGGCGCAACATCGACGTAATCCTTGCCGGTGGCGGCGATGGCACGATCTCGACCGCGGCGTCCCTTCTCATGAACAAGAAGAAGGCATTGGCGATTTTACCCGCTGGGACGATGAACCTTTTCGCGCGCGGCCTGGGCATTCCGCAGACACTGGAGGCAGCGCTGCAGTCCTTTGCCGATGGCGAGGTGATCGCCGTAGACATGGCGAGCGCCAATGGCCAGCCTTTCGTGCATCAGTTCTCGGTTGGCATGCATGCCAAGATGGTTCAGCTGCGTGAGAAAATGGATTTCGGCTCGCGCCTTGGGAAGATGCAGGCTTCCGTGCGCGCCGCTTGGGCGGCGATCAAGAATCCACCGGCGCTGAAAGTGAGCCTGAGCATCGGCAAGGCCGAGATCGTGACGCGCACGACGGGCATCGGCATATCCAACAATCTGTTCGGCGAGGGCCACCTGCCTTATGCCGATAATCCGGCCGGCGGCGTGCTCGGCATCTACGTCAGCGTTGCGCGCCGGCGTCATCACCTGGCAAAGCTGCTGCTGGACATGCTGCGTGGCCGGCTGCGCCGGAGCGCCCATGTCGAAGTTCATCAGGCCGGCAAGGTTGTCCTCAAGGTCCTCTCGCCCGCCAGGAAATTCAGCGCCGTCCTCGACGGCGAACTGATCAGGCTCGAGCGCGAAACCACGATCGAAATCCACCCAGGCGCCTTGAACGTCCTTGTTCCGTCGAGCGGCGCCAGCGCAAAGGCAGCTTGAAGCCAGCGCGACTTTCAGGGTTTCGCGGTCGATTGGCCTGGAGCGGTGCCCTGCTCGGTGCCAGGCGGCTGCGGTATATGCTGCTCGCCGGAAGTCGGCGACTTTATCAATTCCCCATAAATCTCCACCGCCCCCCAGGCAATGAAGGCCAGCAACAGGCCGGCTATGAGAATCCTTAAAGCGTGCCATCCCCAGTGTCCCTGGCGGGCTTTGTCTTCAGGAACGATCTTGGTCATGGCTGGCCTCCAATGTTGCGTGTCTGGCCAAGCGTTTCGGGCGGGGCACGATCGGGTAACGGGCCCTTGCCGTGAAGGTTCCGAGCGATACCGCGTTGAGGATCATTGAACGAATGAGGCCCGAAGCAGGCGTTTGAAGCTCGCCAGCAAGCCAGCCGTGAGGGCCATGCCTAAGCAGGCCCCCACGATGAAAGGCCTCGACAGCCTAATGCAGGTCGTCCGGACCTTGCTTTGGCGGCGGGGGCCTAGTGTTCTCCCTATAGATGGCGTAGGCGACGACAGCAAGCGCGGGCGCGGCAATGACTGCCAGCCCGCCCTTGCTCTTGGCAAGTGCCGGAAGCAGGGCAAGCGCCGCGGTAACACCCACCGCCGTCATGTCGGCCTGTCGTCGTTGCGCACGGCGCTTGCCGCGCGCGCTGGCGGTCAGCTTGTGGATGACGATGATCAGCCCGGCAAGCACGAGGAACCCGATGCCGAAGCCGAGGCTGGTCGCCAACGGCCCGTAGCGCGCCGCCAGCCAGATATAGGCGGCGCCGATGAGGAAGCCCACGCCGCACAGGGCAAAGACAGCGGCAAGTCCGTAGAGGATTGCCGCCATTCGCGCTCTTTGCAAAGCGGCTATCGCCTCGCCCGAGGCGAGGGCCGAGATCAGCGAGACAAGCGTCCCCATCTGCGGCTAGCGGCGGGAAAGAAGGGCGAAGAGGAAACCGACGCCCGCCGCGATCGCCAGCGACGTCACCGGCTTCTCACGCACCTTGGCTATCAGTTGCGCCTCCATGTCCTCGGCGCTTCCCCGCATGCTCTCGAAAGCGGCTTCGCCTTGCGCGCGCAGCTGTTCAACACCGTCCGCGGCGGCGCGCCGCGCGGCGCCGTAACCGTGCTGGCCTGTTCTGGCGAGTTGCTCCGTGAGCTTCTGGATATCAGCCTTCAACTGCTCGATATCGGCTTCGAGATCGGCGGCGGTTGCTTGGTCCGTTGCGGATTTGCCTGCGGCGGTTGCCATTCTCTAACTCCTTGCGTTTGCGTTGCTTTCAACGCCCGTTCTGCACCATGGTTCCGGGCCCGGTCTCTCACACCTGAATATCGACACAACCCTAGATCAGCG
This sequence comes from Mesorhizobium sp., assembly GCA_004020875.1. Lineage (GTDB taxonomy): Bacteria > Pseudomonadota > Alphaproteobacteria > Rhizobiales > Rhizobiaceae > Mesorhizobium. The sequence goes on along the minus strand of SAPZ01000012.1, from coordinate 160,861 downwards.
GCCTGCGTTCCTCGCCCATCCCTTCCCAGCGGGCGAGCTTCTTCAGCCCATCATAGTCGATCACTTCGCAGCCACCATCCCGCCACAGGACCAATTTGCGGTCCATCAGCTTGCGGATCGTCTTGTTGGTGTGGACAAGTGAAAGGCCAAGCGTGTCGGCGATGTGCTGTTGCGTGATCGGGATCTGCACCGGCGTCTTGCCATTGAGGCCGGCGCCGCGAGCCCGGCTGGCGATAAAGGCGATAAGATAGGCAGCGCGCTCGAGCGCGGTGCGACGGCCGATGCTGAGCAGGTTCTCGTCCAGCATGCGCTCCTCGCGCGAAGCGATCCAGGTTATGTCGTAGGCAAGACTGGGGTGGTTGCGATAGAGTTCCTGCAACTGCTCGCGTTCGAAAACGCAAAGCAGCATCGGCGAAAGGGCTTCGACGGAATGCTGCATCTCGCCCATCAGACTGCCCTGGAGGCCGATGAGATCGCCGGGCATGGAAAAATTGAGGATCTGCCGCCGCCCGTCGGGCAACAGCTTGTAGCGGAACGCCCAGCCCGACAGCACCGTGTAGAGATGAGCGCTGTGGCTGCCTTCGACCAGGACCGTCGCCCCCTTGTCGACCGCAAGTTCACCGCGCTTGAAGGTACTGATGAATGACAATTCCTGCTTATCGAACTCACGGAATGCAGGCAGGGGCCGCAACGGGCACTTTTCGCAAGGATACTGACGGCTGGCGACGGAACGTGCGCTTTGGCTGGACATTTCGACCCCTCTTCGAAATCCCTGCCCTGGTGGGCGCAGGGAAACGCTTGAAAACGGCAGGGGTTCCGCAGGCTTCCGCGCCTGTTTTTTTAGCCATGTCTTTTTTAAATGACATGCCGACAAATTCCGCGCATCAGTGCGGTCCTGCCAGGAGAAACCGATAAGTGCCAGCACTGCTAGACGGACTGCGTATCCTCGTCCTGGAAGACGAGTTCCTGATCGCGATGGATGTCGAGCAGCTTTGCCGCGACCACGGTGCCGCGGAGGTTACGATCGCCCGGGAGATCGCCGAGATCGACGGGCAAGCGCTGTCCGCGCGCTTCGACGCGGCGGTTGTCGATCTTATGCTCGGCGGTGTCTCGACGCTGGATTTCGCCGTCCGGCTGCGCAGCGAGGGCATACCGTTCGTGTTTGCCTCCGGCTATTCAGATTCGGACGAGGTCAAGGGCTCTTTTCCGGATGTCCGGCTGGTCACCAAGCCTTACTCGGGCGACGATTTGATCGAAGCCGTTGCCATGGCCTGCGGCCGGGTCGCCCCGGCCTGACACCATCCCTGGAATTGGCAGGTAACGGTCAGCTCAAGCCGCGTTCGAGCCTGTGACCTGCGCCGAGATCGCATCAGGCCCGAATTCGTCCTCTCCGGAAATCTTGAGGATCTCCTGCAGCCTGGTGCGCGCCCGGCTGACCCGGCTCTTGATCGTCCCGACCGCGCAGCCGCAAATCTCGGCGGCTTCCTCGTAGGAAAAGCCGGAAGCGCCGATCAAGATGATGGCTTCGCGCTGGTCCTCGGGCAGCTGCTCGAGCGCGCCGCGGAAATCCTTGAGGTCCAGCTGACCATGCTGGGCCGGATGAACGGCAAGCCGAGCCGTCATGATGCCGTCGCTATCCTGCACTTCGCGGCCGCGCTTGCGCATCTGCGAATAGAATTCGTTGCGCAGGATGGTGAACAGCCAGGCCTTGAGATTGGTGCCCGGCTGGAAACTCTCATGCTTGTCCCACGCCTTGACCAGCGTTTCCTGGACGAGGTCGTCGGCCCGGTCGGCGTTCTGCGTCAGCGACACCGCAAAAGCACGCAGGCTCGGGATCGCACCGAGCAGCTCGGTCTTGAAGCTCTGGGATACCGCCGCCATGCCTCAGTCCTTTTTCTGGGCAGGTTCGGTCTGTTCCAGTTGGCTGAGCAACTGAGCGAAACGGTCCGGTACATGATCCGAGACCAGCTCGTCGTAATATTGCTTGAGCTTGCGGGCAATTTCGGAGTTTGCTCCAAGCGGGTTGCCATCCCCGTTCCGATGCCTGCTTTTGGCATCAGCCATTTGTTTTTTTGACATTTCTTTCATGTTAGCCCTAGTTTCCAGCACCCGAACCGCTCTTCGACTTCACAACACAACGCAAGCGGACCCCTCGTCTGGTTGCCCATCCCGAGACCCCGAAACGTCGGCCTGCTAATTTAGTTCCACGGCCAGCGGAACTTTTTCCAAAAGCCGGCGTTTGATTTTTCGGGGCTTGCAATCTGCGCGGCCTTGAACGTGCAACGTCATCTGAGGGAGACGTAAATAATGAGTTTGTCCGCAACCATCGCTCCGCATCTCCCGTTCCTGCGCCGGTTCTCGCGCGCGGTGTCTGGATCGCAAGAAAGCGGTGACGCGCTGGTCGCCGCGATGCTGGAAGCCATCATCGCCGACACCAACATCTTCCCCGAAGCCTCCAGCGACCGTATTGCGCTATATAAGGTCTTTGCCAGGCTCTTCACCTCCGTCGCCATCCGCGTGCCGCAGGAGCAGGCCCAGACGGCGTGGGAACAACGGGCGGCGGCCAATCTGAACGCGATCGCGCCCCTGCCGAGGCAGGCTTTCCTTCTTGTAGCCGTGGAAGGTTTCAGCGAGGACGAGGCAGCGGAAGTTCTCGATGTCGACGAGGACGAGTTCTCGGAGTTGCTTGCGCAGGCAAGCAGCGAGATTTCGCGGCAGGTCGCGACCGATGTGCTGATCATCGAGGATGAGCCACTGATTGCCATGGATATCGAAGAGATGGTCGAAAGCCTCGGCCATCGGGTCGTCGGCACGGCACGGACACACGCCGAGGCAGTGGCCATGTTCGGTAAGACGCGGCCGAAAATGGTGCTGGCCGACATCCAGCTCGCCGACGGCAGCTCAGGCATCGAAGCCGTCAACGAGATCTTGTCGTCGACGCCGGTACCGGTGATCTTCATCACAGCCTTCCCGGAACGGCTCCTGACCGGCGAACGCCCCGAGCCGGCTTTTCTTGTCACCAAGCCTTTCAATCCCGACATGGTCAAGGCTCTGATCAGCCAAGCCCTGTTCTTCGACCGTCAGGCCAAAGCCGCCGCCTGATCCGCTCCGAGTTTTGGACCGTTTTTAAGAGTCATGCGAGGCCTTCGCGCCTCGTATGACGATCAACCGTTTGCGATCTGAAAAGTCGCTTCAAAGGGGATCGTCTTTTTCAGCAAATGGTGGAACAAACGGCACCTAGCCACGTTCCTTTCCCGACATAGCAAGGAGACGCATCATGCTGTACTGGGCGCTCGTATTTCTCGTAGTTGCGATCATCGCCGGCGCGCTTGGGTTCGGCGGCATTGCCGGCACATCGGCGGGCATCGCGCAAATCCTGTTCTTCATCTTCCTCGCCTTCCTGGTGATTTCGCTGATCGCAGGCCTCTTCAGGAGAGCCTGACCGCGACACTGGAAGCCGCACCCCTCAAACGGTTTCCAGCCACCGCCGGGCGGCGTCTCGAAAGAGCGCCGTCCGGCGGACCGTTTTGGGGAGCAAGCGGCGTCGGAACCAGTTGTGGAGTGAGCCGTTCAAGAACCGAGTGCGGGGATGTTCTGATGCCTCCCGAGGACCCCACGAAGGACAGGACTGAAAAGCAGGACGAAGAGGTGATCGCTATGCATCCCGCCGAAAGCGGGATGCAGGTGGGACGGGCCCTGCTTCATGCCCTGCACAATGCGGGAATCTCGGTTCTTTATCAGGACCGGCAGATGAAAACGGTCTGGGCGCGCAACATGAGCGCGCCCTGGGCGTCCGAAACCGCCGACGGCAAGGACCTGCTTTCCCCGGCCCAGGCCGAACGCATACGGGGCGTCAAGCTCAAGGTGATCGAATCCGGCAACGCCGACCAGCTCGAGCTCAGCATCCCAGGAAGCCAGGGCGTCCGCTGGTTCCAGCTTTGGATCGATGCAGACCGCGGCGACGCCGGCGAGGTCCTTGGCGTCGTCACCACCATGGTGGAAACGACGGAGCAGAAACGGCGCGAGCAGACGCTGAAGACGTTGCTGCGCGAAGTCAGTCATCGATCGAAAAACCTCCTGGCCATCATCCAGAGCATCGCCACACAGACAGGGCGCTACACGGAGACGCTCGGTGATTTCCTGGCGCGGTTTCGCGGCCGGCTCCAATCGCTCGCTTCCTCGCAGGACCTGGTCACATCCTCCAACTGGCGGGGAGCGGCACTGCAGGAACTCGTATCCGGCCAGGTCGGCCGCTACAGCGCGGATCTGGCCCGAAGCCTGCGATTCGCGGGCGACAATCCTTATCTCAATCCCAATGCTGCCCTGCATATCGGCCTGGCGATGCATGAATTGGCCGTGAATTCGGTAAGCTACGGCGCGCTGTCGCGACGGGACGGCCACGTCGAGGTGAGCGCAAGGCTTGAACCCGAAACCGGAACCTCGCCCAGCCTTTTGCTGACCTGGACGGAGGCGGTCGGCGACGCGCCGCGCAATGAAAAGCGCTTTGGCAGCGTGGCGCTGGAGCGCGTCGTGCCGATGTCGCTGAACGGCTCCGCGACGCTCCAAATCGGCAAGGACCGCATGGAATACCGTCTCACCGTCCCTCATGGAAATTTCGAGACGGATTGATTGCGCCCTATGGTGCCAAGCTTTGCCTTAATCCTCTGTTCACCATAAAGTCCGATCCTGTGCTGCCGGCTGATGATGCGCCGGAAACCCGTCCGTGCCTCCCCGCGCGCGATCTGGGAGACTGAAATGATGGTTGCCGATATGAACAAGCTGCAGCAGGCCGCCCGTGTCTCGATGAGCGGCTTCCAGGATGCCGATCCGCAGCCGGCGCCGCGATCATCCCATCTTCCGCTCCGCCTTGGCGCGGTGGCGCTTCTCGCCGCCGTGGCCTGACCGCCGCCTTGCAATTGTTCTGATCCTTGGATGCGGCTTGGACCGCGAGCATGTCGATCAAGGTTGCGCGGCGGCTTTGGGTAAACGGCATGCATCAGGAACAGGACTCAAGGCCCATCGCCTGCCATGCGATGGTACGCTTTGAACGCGGCCCTGGAACTTTCGCTCGCCGAAAATCGTTGTTTGCGGCGAGAGGTTTGGAGCCATGGAACACATCGCCGCACTGCTCTTCGTCGTCGGTTGCTCGAGCACCATGACCGATTGCCGCGAGCTCGAAGTGCCGGTCAGCGTCTTTGAGACCGCCCAAGCCTGTGTCGCAGAAAGACCCTTCGCCCTTGGCGACCTGCAGGGCAGGGCTCCCCGCATTATCGGCGAATGCCTGGCCGTCGATCCGGCTCTCGAAGACGATTACGACCATATCGCCTGGGACGTGCGGCCCGACGGCACGCTGGCCGCGTCTTTGGAAGTTTCCGGCATGCTTGTCGCGTCGAACAGCGGGCGCCCGGAAAAAGACTATCTTAAACAACAGTAAGATCGGGCAGGCAAAGCCCGTTTTTTCATGCTAAATGGCGGCTGGCACTGCCGAAAGTGAGGACAAAAGTGAGGAGCATTTCAATGCGGAAGATGATTATTGCCATGGTTGCCGTTGTCGCTGTCAGCGGTTGCACCAGCACCGAACAGGACGTCGTCGGCGGCGGTCTGATCGGCGCCGGTGTCGGCGGCCTGGTCGGCGGCGGCAAGGGTGCGCTGATCGGCGCGGCTGTGGGCGCCGGGTCTGGTTTGTTGTACCGTAACGTGCAAACTGGCCGCTGCAAGTATCGCCGCGCTGACGGTACGATCCACTGGGCCCGCTGCAACTGATTTCAGCAATCGGGAAAGGACTGGGGGGCTGTTGCCGGCCCCTTATCCTCTTTTTCAAACCATCGACGCCTTAAGTCTGTCAGACGATTAGCGGTATCCTGATTTCCACCTTTAGCCCGTCGGCCTGAAAATCGCGCGCGATCGTGCCGCGCAATTCGCGCGTGACGTTGAGATCGATCAGCTTGGTCCCGAAGCCTGTCTTTGCCGGCGCCTCCAGTTTCTTCTGACCCGCTTCGCGCCAATTCAGGGTAAGCGTTCGCTCGCGCCCGCGCCCCTTCACGTTCCAGTCGACCTTGAGGGCACCCACCGAATTGCCGGCATCGCCATATTTCAGCGCGTTGGTGGCGAGTTCGTGGAAGGTTAACCCCAGCGCCTGAGTCGTCGTCTCGTCGAGCAGCACTTGCGGCCCGGACAGCACACCTTCAGGGATGTCTTTGCCGAATACCTGCCCGAGCTCGATACGCAGCAGGTCGCCGAGATCGGCCTTCTGCCAGCGCGAGCGGGTGAGCATATCCTGCGACGCAGCCATGGCCTGTAGGCGCGCCGAGAACGATGCCGAGAACTCCTTGACGTCGGTGGCTTGCGAGGCCGTCTGCCGCGCGATCGCCAGCACGCGGGTGATCGAATTCTTGATGCGGTGCTTCATCTCCTGCAGGATCAGGTCCTTTTCCAGCAGGCTCTTTTCCGTCGCCTCGTGCAGTGCCGATTTGGCGTCATAGGCACGCTCCTGATAGCGCGCCACCAGGGCGATGGCCCCTGCAAGCAGCAGGCCGAACAGCCCGAGCATCACCGGAATGGCACGCGAGGACGGCGGCTCGAAGGCGCTTGTCGGCCTGAACAGCAGCGTCCAGGGCCGACCGGCAACAACGATATCGCGGCGCGCCAGAAGCTTCGCCCCGATGCGCTCCGCCGGCGGCGCTTCCGACCGGAACAAAAGATTGCCGGCCTCGGGCTTGCCGTCATAGACCTCGACATTGACGGGCAGCAACGGCGCGCGGCTGAGCGCGACCTGGAACAGATCCAGCGCGCGGAAGGCCGCGTAAAGAAAGCCGGCCGTCGAGGAGCGGCTTGCATTGATCACCTCGGGCGCGGTTTCGACGTTCAGCCGCACGAAAACAAGGAAACCCGTGAACTTCTGCGCCACGCCGGCGCCCTGGCCGAGCTGGACCAGGCCGCTCGCATGCTGCTGGTCGTCGGCCATCGCCTTTTCGATCGCCTCGCGCCGCACCGGCTCGCTGAACATGTCGAATCCGATGATCGACTGGTTGGACGTGTCGAGCGGCTCGAACAGTACGATCGGCGTGCGCCATTGCTGGGTCGTCGCGGGGTAGATCGGGTGGGCCGCCCCATGGTCGCGCAGGATATCGCGTTCGACCGCGGCCTCGTCGCCGGCTTTGGCGAGCCTGAGAAAGCCTATGCCGCGCAGGCCAGCGAAGTTGTCACTGATGTTCAGCGCGGTGAAGAAGGCGTTGAATTCGCCGCGCGTGATGTCGCCGTTGCGGGCATCGAACAGCGCCTGCGTCGAACGCAGCAGCGACAGATGCAGGTCGATGCGGCTCTCGATGCGGCTCAGCGCGTCGTCGGCGGTGCCCTCGAACTTGATCCGCGCCGCCTCTTGCGTGGCGAAATAGGCGAACCCTGCCATCGTCAGGCTGATCAGCGCGACGGCGACAAAGGCAACGATAGGAAAGAGCTTCTTCAAATCAAAGATGTGGCCCGTGGACGGTCGACGATCTTTATGGGCAAGTCTCCGCGTCAACACAATGGCGCGGTCAAATCATCACCGTGGCTGGTACATCACGCAGCCATTAATTAGCCGGCTATATGCGTGAGTTTACGCCGCGACCTTCAGCGCGCCAGGGCCTGGAATGGCGCCGGGCGGACATTTGCCCAAAATGATCATGCCGAGCACTTCGTCCTGGGTGACATCGGTGGTGCGCGCGGTCCCGACCACTTGGCCGTTCTTCATCACGCAGACCCGGTCGGCGAGCTCGAATACGTCATGGATGTCGTGGCTGATCAGGAAGATGCCGATGCCGTCGGCCTTGAGCTGCTTGACCAGCTCGCCGACCTGCGCCGTCTCCTGCGGCCCGAGCGCCGCCGTCGGTTCGTCCATGATCAGGATGCGGGCGTTGAACAGGATGGCGCGCGCGATCGCCACCGACTGCCGCTGTCCGCCCGACAGCTTGACGACCGGCTCCTTGAAGCGCTGGAAGCGCGGATTGAGCCGGCCCATCACCTTGCGCGCCTCGGCTTCCATGGCGACGTCGTCCAGCGTGCCCCAGCCGGTCATCAGCTCGCGCCCGAGGAAGAGATTGGCCGCGGCATCGACATTGTCGGCCAGCGCCAGCGTCTGGTAGATCGTCTCGACACCGTATTTCTTGGCGTCGCGCGGATTCGAGATCGAAACCTCCTCGCCATTGATGAAGATCTGTCCGCTGTCGCGCTTGTAGGCGCCCGACAGGATCTTGATCAGCGTCGACTTGCCGGCGCCGTTGTGGCCGAGCAGCGCCATCACTTCACCAGGGAAAAGATCGACGGACGCGTCGTCGACGGCGCGGATGCCGCCGAAGGCGATCGAGATGTTGCGCATATCGACCAGTGGAACGCCGGCGGGAGCGGATTTGTCAGCCATGTTGTTTCTCCTCCCTGATCAGGCCCGCTTTCGATAAAGTGTGTCGAGCCACACCGCCACCACCAGCACGGCGCCCACGACGATGCTCTGCAGCGGGGAATCGACACCGAGCAGCACCATGCCGGACTGCAGCGACTGCATCAGCAGCGCGCCGAGCATGGCGCCGAGCACGGTTCCGGAACCGCCGGCGAGCGACGTGCCGCCGATGACGGCTGCTGCGATGACCAGCAGCTCGTCCAGCGTTCCGAGCGCATTGGTGGATGAATTCTGCCTGGCCGAGGAGATCGCCGCCGCGATCGTCGCCAGCACGCCCATGATCATGAACACCTTCATGGTGATCCAGCGCGTGTTGATGCCGGCGAGGTTGGCCGCTTCCGGATTGCCGCCGATGGCGAAGACATAGCGGCCGAAGCGCGTGCGCTTGGTGACGAAGGTCATGATCAGGCCGACGGCGACCGCCATCAGCACCGGAATGGCGATGCCATGCGCAATGAACAGTCCGCCTTCGGGGACGGTGATGTTGTTGGCGGCGGCATAGCGGCTCACGATGCCGACCGGCCACGGATAGGAATTGGCAAGCCACACGGCGCCCAGGATGATCGCGCAGGTGACCGTGGCAAGCAGCGTCTCGGCCCAGACCGGACGCAGTGGGAAGCGGAAGCGCTTGCGTTGCACGCGGCCGTTATAATGCATGAAAATAACCGCCAGGCAGGCGACGATGCCGACAACCCAGCTCCATTTGGCGCCGATCGAGCCCGCCGGACCGCCGCCCATCAGCTGGAACGTGGCGTCGAGCGGCGCGACGGTCTGGCCGCTGGTGACCCACCAGGCAGCGCCCCGCCACACCAGCAATCCGCCCAGCGTGACGATAAAGGCCGGCACTTCGAGATAGGCGATGATGAAGCCCTGGAAGGCGCCGATGATGAGGCCGAGCGCCAGGCCGATCACCAATGCGAGGACCCAGATCCACGGATTGCCGAGCTCAAGCCCGACGAAGCGAACCAGGAAATGCACCTGGGCAAACCCCATGACCATGCCGATCACCCCTTCGGCCGATCCGACCGACAGGTCGATGTTGCGCATGACGATGATCAGCACCATGCCGGAGGCCATGATCGCCACGGCCGAAGTCTGCACCGACAGGTTCCAGAGGTTGCGCGGAGTGAGGAAGGTGCGGCTGTCGAAGTCGAGCGGATTGACGCCGAGGCGCAGGCTGGAGATCACATGCAGCCCGACCCAGATCAGGAGCAGCGCGCCGATCATGCCGAGCATGCGGGTGTCCAGCTCGGTTGCCTTCAGGAACCGGGCGACGGCGCTCAGCTCCGAGGCGCGCGCGGTGTCTGCCGGTTGGGTAGACGTCGTGTCGGTCATGATTTCCTCTCGCCGGCTTGCCCGTCTGGCGCGGATGCCGGAGCAAGCCTAGAAGCTATCCGCCAGAAGCGGAAACACAAAACTTTCTGAGAAAACGCCGCGGCTTCTAAGCAAATCCCAGGAAAAGTGCGTAGCGGTTTTCCGTCCGGGATTGCGGCCAAAGGAACTGGAGCGGTTCAACGAACCGCTCCGAGCCGCGGCGGAGGTGTCTTGATCGAACGTCGGCGAGCTTAGTTGCAGACCTTGACGCTGCCGGCGGCAACGCCAGCGCAGACTTCGTCCTTCTTGATCCAGCCGGCATCGATGACGACGTTGAGATTGTCCTTGGTGATCGCGATCGGGGTCAGGAACAACGACTTGACGGTGTTGCCGCCAGGCGTCGTGAAGTCCTTGGCGCCGGCGATGTCACCCATTTTCTTGCCGTCGGCGAGCTGCGAGGCGATCTCGGCGGCGTTCTTGCCGAGCTCGCGCGCGTCCTTCCACACCGACACGGTCTGCGTACCGAGCGCGATGCGGTTGAGCGCCGCGTGGTCGCCGTCCTGGCCCGAAACCGGAACGGTGCCGGCCAGGCCTTGCGCCGTCAGCGCCGCGACGACGCCGCCGGCGGTGCCGTCATTGGCCGCCACGACCGCGTCGACCTTGTTGTCGTTGGCGGTCAGGAACTGCTCCATGTTCTTCTGCGCGTTGGCTGGCAGCCAGCCGTCGGTATAGGCCTCGCCGACATTCTTGATCTTGCCGCTGTCGATCGCTTCCTTCAGCACTTCCATCGAACCCGAGAACAGGAAGTCGGCATTCGGATCGGAACCCGAGCCCTTGATGAAGACGTAGTTGCCTTCGGGCTTGGCCTTGAACACCTCACGGGCTTGCATGCGGCCGACTTCCTTGTTGTCGAAAGTCAGGTAGAAAACGTCTTTGTTCTCGATCAGGCGATCATAGCCGACGACCGGGATGCCTTCATCGAGCGCCTTCTGCACGGCCGGGCCGATCGCCGAGGCATCCTGCGCCAGGATGATCAGCGAATTGGCGCCCTGCGAGATGAGGCTTTCGACGTCGGTCAGCTGCTTGCCCGGGTTGGACTGCGCGTCGGCCGAAATATACTTGTCGCCGGCGGCCTCGATGGCGGCCTTCATCGCCGCTTCGTCGGTTTTCCAGCGCTCTTCCTGGAAATTCGACCACGAGACGCCGATCACCTTGCCCTTCGCCTCGGCGACCGAAGCCAGCGTCAGCGACATGGCAACGCCCGCCAGGATGGCGGTTGCGAATTTCTTCATGATATCCTCCCTGCGCCTTGTGCGGCGCGACCCAGACTGGCCCGAAGGCCGGCATAGAGGCTTTTTTTCGAGCCTCAAAAAAATACTGGTCCACCGATATGAAGGTGTCAACCGAGATTCTGATGGCTTTTGATGGATCAAGGCATTTTTTTCGGCGTCCGCAATAAATAATGACATCGGCTTTGGCTTCTGCCACTATTCCCAGCGTGTCAGCGACAGGCCATGGCATCATCACAAGGCCCCGATGACCAGGGAGGACAAGCGAGACGATGTCGGTCGGAATCCGTCACGACGATTTGCGCCGGCGCAACCGCGCCATGGTGATTTCGGCCGTGCGTCGCGCCGGCCAGCCATCGCGGACCGAAATTGCCGCCACCACCGGTCTCAGCCACTCGACCATTTCGGCGATCTCCGCCGACCTGATCCAGGAGGGCATTCTCACCGAGAGCAAGGCCAGCGAACCGACGGCGTTGAAACGCGGCCGGCCGCAGATCGGCCTGGCGCTGAATCCTGAAGCCGCCGCGGTGCTGACCGTGGTGCTGTCGCTGAACTTCCTGTCGGTCGCCGTCATTGACTATGCCGGCCAGGTGATCGCCGAGGAGCAGCGGCGCCTGGACACGCTTGTCATGCCGCGCGACGAGCTGATCGGCGAGTGCCTGGCGATCGTCCGGCGCCGCCTGCAGGATCCCGACCTCGACGTGAGCAGTGTCGCCCGCATCGCGATGGGCATTCAAGGCATCACCGATTCCCACTCGCGCGCCATGCTGTGGTCGCCGATCACGCCACTGACCGACATTCCGTTCGCCGACATCCTGGAGAGGGAATTCGGCATCCCCGCCACCATGGAAAACGACTGCAACATGATGGCGGTGGCACTGCGATGGCGCGCTCCCGAGCGCTACCGCGACAATTTCATCGCCATCCTGCTCTCGCACGGCATCGGCATGGGCCTTGTGCTGAAGGGCGAATTGTTCACCGGCACGCATTCTTCCGGCGGCGAGTTCGGCCACATGATACATCGTCCGGGCGGCGCGCTTTGCCGCTGCGGGCGCCGCGGCTGCGTCGAGGCCTATGCCGGCAATTACGCGATCTGGCGCAGCGCCATGGGGATAAGCGAAGACGCCGCGCCAATCGACATCGGCGACGCCGACATGCGCGCGCTGGCTGCAAAGGCCCGGCAGGAGGACGGTCCCGAGCGGGAGGCTTATCGGCGGGCCGGCGAGGCGCTGGGCTTCGGTTTGGGCAGCCTGTTCGCCCTTATCGACCCTGCGCCTGTCGCTATGGTTGGCGTCAGCGCGGCCGCCTTCGACCTTATCGAGCCGGCGCTGAGGGAGGCGATCGCCCGGACCGCCGGCGGCCAGCACTCGAGCTCGATCTCCTTCGACACCGAGCCGAACGAGCTGCCGCTGATCCGCGAAGGCTGCGCCATGCGCGCGTTGACCTTCGTCGACCAGGAGATTTTCGCGCCGGGCGTCCAGGCGAGAACTGACGCGGCGGGGAAGAACGTGGCCTGAGCGCGTTTCCGATTCGCCGGAGATTGGCGAAGGCCTTTGAGCTTCGTCATTCCGGGGCGAAGCAGGAGCGAAGCTCCGTCGCGGAGACCCTGGAATCCGTGCCGTTACCTTGATCGTAGGGCGCAGCGGCGAAAAATCCGGACCGTCGCAACGCTTCGAAGCCGCGGCATGGATCCTCGGGTCTGCGCCGAGTCGCTGCGCTCCTTGCTCCGCCCGTTGGTTGACGACGCACAAGCGTCTCGGCTACCCACCAGCGTGGATGCTAAAAGTGCCTGCCCCGTCACCACTTTGGCACCGTATCCTACTCCTCGCGGATGGCGTAACCCGCCCCGCGAATGGTGCGGATGACGTCCGGCATGCGGCCGTTGTTGACGGCCTTGCGCAGGCGGCCGACATGGACGTCCACCGTACGCTCGTCGATATAGATCGTCTCGCCCCAGACATTGTCGAGCAGTTGGCTGCGCGAGAACACGCGGCCGGGATGCCGCATCATGAATTCGAGCAGGCGGAACTCGGTCGGGCCGAGCCTGATCTCGCTCTTCTTGCGGTAGACGCGATGCGATTCGCGGTCGAGCACGATGTCGCCGACCTTGAGCACGCTGGACAGCACCTCAGGCTTGGCGCGGCGCAGCAGCGCCTTGACGCGCGCCATGAACTCCGGCGTCGAGAATGGCTTGACCAGATAGTCGTCGGCGCCGGTGGACAAACCTCGAACCCGATCGCTTTCTTCACCGCGCGCTGTCAGCATGATGATCGGCAGCCGCTCGGTTTCGGGCCGCATCCTGAGACGCCGGCAGAGCTCGATGCCTGAGACCGCCGGCACCATCCAGTCGAGCACGAGCAGGTCGGGAACGTTTTCCTGAAGGCGGATTTCGGCCTCGTCGCCGCGGGTCACCACTTCCACCTGGTAACCCTCGGATTCGAGATTGTAGCGGAGCAGCACCCCCAGCGGCTCCTCGTCCTCCACCACCATGATGCGTGGCGCGATCATCGGGGTAACCTTTTCCCTCAGGCGGCCGGCGCCGACATTGCCGTCTCGTCCTGCTTCGGACGGTTGGCGGGCAATTGCGTGCCGGTCAGCACATAATAGGCGTTCTCGGCGATGTTGGTCACATGGTCGCCGATGCGTTCGAGATTCTTGGCGCAGAATAGAAGATGCGTGCAAGCGGTGATGTTGCGCGGGTCTTCCATCATGTAGGTCAACAGCTCGCGGAAGACCGAGGTGTATTTGACGTCGATGCGTTCGTCATCGTTGCGAAGCTTGGCCAGCGCCGCGGCATCGCCCACCGTATATTCCTGGATCACGCCCTGGACTTGGATCAGCACCAGCTGCGCCATGGAATCGATCGAATGCGTGAGGTCGCGCGGGGCGGTGCTGACGCCGACCGACCCGACGCGCTTGGCGATGTTCTTGGCGAGATCGCCGATGCGTTCGAGGTCGCCCGCCATGCGGATCGAGCCGACCACGTGGCGAAGATCGTCCGCCATCGGCTGCCGCTTGGCGATCAGCGTGATGGCGCGGTCGTCAAGCTCGCGCTGACGCGCATCCATGATGGCATCGTCGGAGACGACGCGCTGCGCCAGCGCATTGTCGCTTTCGAGCAGGGCCCTGGTCGAGCCGCCGACCATGGAGCCGGCGAGATCGCCCATGTCGGTGATGAGCCGGCTGATCTGCCTCAGATCCTCGTCGAAGGAGGCGACGGTATGTTCGGCCATGATTTTGTCCTCGTATGAACTCAGCCGAAGCGGCCGGTGATGTAGTCCTGGGTGCGCTTCTCGCGGGGCGAGGTGAAGATCTTCTCGGTCCGGTCGAATTCCACCAGCTCGCCCAGATACATGAACGCCGTCTGCCGTGACACGCGCGCCGCCTGCTGCATGTTGTGGGTGACGATGACGATCGTGTAGTCGGCCTGCAATTCGTCGATCAGCTCCTCGATCTTGGCGGTCGAGAGCGGATCGAGCGCCGAAGCCGGTTCGTCGAGCAGGATGACCTCCGGCTTCACCGCCACGGTGCGGGCGATGCAAAGGCGCTGCTGCTGGCCGCCGGAGAGGCTCTGGCCGCTGGCGTTGAGCTTGTCCTTGACCTCGTTCCACAGCGCCGCGCGCTTCAGCGCCGACTCGACGCGGCTGTCCATCTCGGCCTTGCTGATCTTCTCATAGAGCCTGACGCCGAAGGCGATATTCTCGTAGATCGACATCGGGAACGGCGTCGGCTTCTGGAACACCATGCCGATCTTGGTCCTGAGCAGGTTGAGGTCCTGCGAGCGGTCGAGGATGTTCTTGCCGTCGAGCAGCACCTGACCCTCGGCACTCTGCTTCGGATAGAGCTCGTAGATGCGGTTCAAGACGCGCAGCAGCGTCGACTTCCCGCAGCCCGACGGGCCGATGAAGGCGGTCACGCTGCGCTCGGGCAGGGACAAGTTGATGTCCTTCAGCGCCTTCGACTGGCCATAGTAGAAGTTGAGGTTCTTGATCTCGATCTTGGCCTTCTCGACGGTCGTGTCGGCTACGTTCAGGTCGGTGGACAACATCGGTTTCATCTGTCCTCTCTGCGTCCGGTTAGGCTGCGGGCGATGATGCTCAGCCCGAGAACCGTCAGGGTGATTATGAGTGCGCCCGTCCAGGCAAGTTGCTGCCATTCCTCGTAGGGGCTGAGAGCAAACTGGAAGATGGTCACCGGCAGGCTGGCCATCGGGGCATTGAGATTGCTCGACCAGAACTGGTTGTTGAGCGCGGTGAAGAGTAGCGGCGCCGTCTCGCCGGAGATACGGGCGATCGCCAGCAATATGCCGGTCACGATGCCGGACAGTGCCGCGCGGTAGGCGACGGAGCGGATCACCACCCAGCGAGGCGCGCCGATGGCGGTGCCCGCCTCGCGCAGCGCGTTGGGCACGAGGTTCAGCATGTCCTCGGTGGTGCGCACCACGACCGGGATCACCAGGATGGACAGGGCGACGGCGCCGGCAATGGCCGAGAAGTGCCCCATCGGCCGCACCATCAGCTCATAGACGAACAGGCCGACGATGATCGAGGGGGCCGACAAGAGGATGTCGTTGATGAAACGCACTACCGTGGTGAGCTTCGAGAAACGGCCATACTCGGCCATGTAGGTGCCCGCCAGCACGCCGATCGGCGTGCCGACGACGATGCCGATGATGGTCATCACGATGCTGCCGTAGATGGCGTTGAGCAGGCCGCCGGCATCGCCGGGCGGCGGCGTCATCTGCGTGAACACGGCGAGCGACACCCCGGAGAGCCCTTTGTAGAGCAGGGCGCCAAGGATCAGCGCCAGCCAGGCGAGGCCGATGCCGGCGGCGATGACGCACAGCGCCATCATCACGGCGTTCTTGCGCTTGCGGCTTTGGTGGAGCGATTGGGCAGTCGACATCGGTCAGGCTCCCGTGCGGCTATCGATGCGCAGCAGCATGTAGCGTGCGAGCGCCAGGATGATGAATGTTATGATGAACAGGATCAGGCCGAGGGCCACCAGCGAGGACGTGTAGATCGCGCCATCGGCCTCGGTGAACTCGTTGGCGATCGTCGCCGAGATCGTCGTGCCCGGCGCGAACAGCGAGGCGCTGATGCGATGCGCGTTGCCTATGACGAAGGTCACGGCCATTGTCTCGCCGAGCGCACGGCCGAGGCCGAGCATGACGCCGCCCATGATGCCGACGCGGGTGTAGGGAATGGTCACGCGCCGCGTCACCTCCCAGGTCGTGCAGCCGATGCCGTACGCCGATTCCTTCAGCACCGCCGGCACCGTGTCGAACACGTCCTTGGTGATCGAGGTGATGAAGGGCAGCACCATGATGGCCAGGATCAGCGAGGAGGTCAGCAGGCCGATGCCGTAGGGCGGGCCCGCAAACAGGCTGTTGAGGCCGGGGATGCCTTTGAAGAGCCAGATGATGAAGGGCTGGATCGTCGTTTGCAGGAACGGCGCGAAGACGAACAGGCCCCAGATGCCGTAGATGATCGAGGGAATGCCTGCCAAAAGCTCGACGGCGATGCCGATCGGGCGCCGCAGCGGGCGGGGGCAAAGCTCGGTCAGGAAGACGGCAATGCCGATGCCGATCGGCACGGCGATGATGATGGCGATGGCCGAGGTGACGATGGTGCCGTAGATGGGCGCCAGCGCGCCGAAATTCTCGGTGACCGGGTTCCAGGATTCGGTCGTCAGGAAGGATATTCCGAATTTCGACAGTGCTTCCCACGATCCGGCGATCAGCGAGATGGCGACCCCGCCGAGCAGAACCAGCACAAGGATGGCGGAAGCGCGCGTGGCCGCCCGGAAGACCATGTCGGTGAAGGCAAAGCGGCGCACCGTCGCTTCTCTGGTCCGCATGGCGGGCGATGTCGCGGCTTCGGAAACGGCACTCATTCGGCCCCTCGCATTTCGAAAGAGACAGGAGGGCGCCAAAGACGCCCTCCTTATTCGCTAAGAATTACATGCCGGAGTAGAGCGGCTTGCCGTTCGCGTCGACGATATCCTTGCTCCACATCTCCTCGACGCTCTTCACGACAGCGTCGGGCATCGGAACGTAGTCCAGGCTGGCGGCCAGTTCGTCGCCCTTGGCGTAGGACCAGGCGAAGAACTTGAGCGCCTCGCCGGTGGCAGAGGCATCGTCGGGCTTCTTGTAGACGAGGATCCAGGTGGCCGACGTCATCGGCCAGGTTTCGGCGCCGGCCTGGTTGGCCAGGATGACACCATAGCCCGGCTGCGAGCTCCAGTCGGCATTGGCCGCGGCGGCCGAGAACGCCGCCGCAGTCGGCTCGACCTTCTTGCCGTCCTTGTTGATCAGGTCGGTGTAGGTGAGCTTGTTCTGCTTGGCATAGGCATATTCGACATAGCCGATCGCGCCCCCGGTCTGCGAGACGTTGTTGGCGACGCCCTCATTGCCCTTGGCGCCGATGCCCACCGGCCACTCCAGCGCGGTGTTGACGCCGACCTTCGACTTCCAGTCGGCGCTAACGTCGGCCAGATAGTAGCTGAAGTTGAACGTGGTGCCCGAGCCGTCCGAACGGTGGACGACCGCGATCGCCTGGTCGGGCAGCTTGACGTCGGGGTTGAGCTTCTTGATCGCCTCGTCGTTCCAGTTGGTGATCTTGCCGGCGAAGATGTCGGCCAGCGTCGGGCCGTCGAGCACCAGTTCGCCCGGCTTGACGCCTTCAAGGTTGACGACCGGAACGATGCCGCCCATCACCATCGGGAACTGTGCGAGCCCGGTCGACTTGAGATCGTCGCCCTTCAGCGGCGCGTCGGAAGCGCCGAAGGTCACCGTCTTGGCCTTGATCTGCTTGATGCCGCCGCCGGAGCCGATCGACTGGTAGTTGAGACCGATGCCGGTCTCCTTCTTGTAGGCGTCGGCCCACTTTGCGTAGATCGGATAGGGGAAGGTGGCGCCGGCGCCGGAGATATCCGCTGCCATAGCGGCGGAGATGCTAAGGGTTGATGCCGCAGCCATTGCAATCGCAACGGCCGCCGAGCGGATGAAATGTCTCATGTGGCCTGCTCCTGTTCGGAAGATGGTCTTTCGGCACCCGTTCTATCGGCGCCCGATGAGCGCAATAGCCTTCGATTATTACAGTCGCATGACAGTTTCGTGTCAGCCCGGTAACGCCTGAACGGGGATGCTCGGAGGGGTCTTCGGCGGTCTCTGCGGGCCGGCCGGAGTTTGCCGCGGGAATCAGCGACTTGCCTGGCTTGTGAAAGAAATTATCCCGGCGGCCGGATCACGGCCGCCGGGAAATAAAATCCGGACGAGAGCGCGTTGCCTGGATGCCAGAGCGGATCATGGCATGGCCGTCGCCGAAAACAGGTCCGTTGGGGTAGAGTCGACGCTGTTCCTTGTTGGCGGTCGCTGCCCCCGCCCGTAACTGGAGAGCGGAATCAACGCAGCTATTGTCCTGGCTTGGCACATGCTTTGATATGGTGCGATCGCACCATACGCATACGTCAATTTCCTTTGGGAGTGCCGCCGGCCCGTCCTAAATTTTGCCCGCGTTGCGCCGGACCTCCGTTTCGGCGTCCAGCCAGCGCTCAAGCTTTTCGAGCAGCGCCCGCGGGCTGATCGGCTTCGGCAGGTAATCGTCCATGCCGGCCTCGAGGCAGCGTTCGCGATCGCCCTTCAGCGCATGCGCCGTCACGCCCACGATCGGCACATGCGTGCCCGTGTCCTCCTCGAGCTTCCGAATGGCGCCTGTCGCCTCCAGTCCGTTCATTTCCGGCATCGACACGTCCATCAGGATCATGCGCGGATTGAGCTTGCCGAAAGCATCGAGCGCCTTGCGGCCATTGCCGACGATCTCGAAGCGGTAGCCGGTCTCGCCAAGGATCTGGGTGAACACCATCTGGTTCACCTCATTGTCCTCGGCGACGAGGACGTCGAGCCCGCCCTCGGGTTCGGCCGGGCGTGGGCGCGCACGCACGGGCGGCGGCTGCAGCATGGCGCGGTCCGCCATCGCCGTCTGCGCCGGCGCGGCTTGCGATGGGGTGCCGCCAACGGCGGATTGCACCGCGGCACTGCTGTGGCGATGGCGCTGGATGGTTGCGACCAGCGTTTCCAGAAGGATGGAGGAACGTGCCGGCTTGATCAGCTGCGCATCGATGCCGAGGTCGCGATAGGCGGTGTTGGCAAGCGACTGGTCGACCGAGGTCAGCATGATGATGGGCGTGTGCGCCAGACCCGCCGTATCACGCACGATGCGCGCCATCTCGGCGCCGGTCATGCCGGGCATCTGGTAGTCGAGCACGACGCAATCGACCGGCACGCCGTAGGCGGCGGCGGCGACGAGCACCTTCAACCCCTCGGCGCCGCTTTCGGCCGCGCAGGAATCGAACATCCACGATGCCATCTGCTCGCTCAGGATCGAGCGGTTGACGGCGTTGTCGTCAACGATGAGCACGCGCGCGCCAGTGACGTCGACCGGCGTGATGCGCTGTGCGCCCTGCTCGGCCCTGGGCAGCGTGATGGTGAACCAGAAGGTCGAACCCTTGCCTTCCGCGCTGTCGACGCCGATCTCGCCGCCCATCATCTCGACCAGCCGCGACGTGATGGCGAGGCCGAGGCCGGTGCCTTCATGTCTCCTGGTCGACGAGGTATCGACCTGGCTGAACTTCTCGAACACCAGCTTCAGCTTGTCCTCGGGAATGCCGATGCCGGTATCCGTCACGGAAATGGTCAGCTTCGTCCCCGCGGGAACCCGCTCGCCCGTCACGTCGACCAGAACATGGCCCTCGTCGGTGAACTTCACCGCGTTGCCGAGCAGGTTGGTGACGATCTGCCGGATGCGCCCGACATCGCCGACGAACTGGCCGTCGAGGCCCGGCTGGACACGCGCGATGAGCTCGAGGTCCTTCTCCTTGGCGCGCGTCGAGACCAGCGTCGCCACATCCTCGATCGCCTCGGCCAGATTGAACGGCGCCGGGTCGAGCACCAGCTGGCCGGCGTCGATCTTGGAGAAGTCGAGGATGTCGTTGATGATGGTGAGCAGCGCGTTGCCGGATTTGACGATTATGTCGGTGAAGGTCTTCTGTTTCGGATCGAGGTCCGACTTTGCCAGCAGTTCCGCCATTCCAAGAACCCCGTTCATCGGCGTGCGGATCTCGTGGCTCATATTGGCGAGGAATTCCGACTTGGCCCGGTCGGCAAGCACGGCACGTTGCCGCGCTTCGCTGAGCTCGGCCTCGCGCTGCTTGAGCTCTGTGATGTCGGTGGTGGAGCCGATAAGGTAGAGCGAGCCGTCCGAGGCGATCATCGCGCCCTTGCGCGCGAACTGGTGCCTGACGCTGCCGTCCGGCAGCGTCACCGTTTCCTCGATCTCCTGCGTCTCGTCGGTGCGCAGCACGGCAAGGTCTCCGGCGACGAAAGCTTCGCCGTCGGCGCCGAATATCTCGACGTCGGTCTTGCCGATCGCTTCTTCCGGGCTGAAGCCGGTGAGATCGCACCAGCCCTTGTTTACATAGAATTGCCTGAGGTCCGAACGCTTGGCGTAGATCGACACCGGCACGTTGTCGATGAGGCTGCGGAACACCTCGTTCTCGCTCATGCTCTGCCGAAGCGCCTGCTCGCGCGCCTTGACGTCGGTGATGTCGGTGCTGGAGCCGACCAGATGCACCGACCCGTCAATGGCCACCAGCCGGCTCTTGCGCGTCATCAGCTGCCGCACCGTGCCGTCGCGATGGGTGACGGCCTCCTCGACCTCGCGTCCCGCGCCGGTTGCCACGACTTCGGTGTCGTCGCTGCTGAAGCCGTCGGCTTCTTCCGACGCGAAAAGCTCACGATCCGTCTTGCCGAGCACCTCGTCCTTTTCGAATCCGGTCAGCGCGCACCAGGCCTTGTTGACGAATTCAATGCTGAGATCGTCGGCCTTGATGAAGGCGGCCACAGGCAGCTCATCCATCACGTGCCGGTAGAGGTCGATCTGGCGCATGGAGTCGCGCAGCGCCTTCTCGCGGACCTTTATGTCGGTGATATCGACGCGCACGCCGATGAACGTCCCGTCATCGGTGCGCATGTCATAGACCTGGTACCAGCGCCCGTCGGCGTTGAGCCGCTCGTAGGCGGAGTTTGGCAAACGGTACCGCTTGAGCATGGCGTCAAGCCAGCGCTCGGTGTCGACGCCGTACAGACCGTCGATTTCTGTGTCGCCGCTCGAGCGGAAATAGCCGACCGAATGGCCGAGAGCCAACGCCTCGCGGAATGTGCGGCCCGGCTGCCAGGCCGGCTTCAGCGCCGGCAGCGTGTCCTGCAGCTTGCGGTTGGCGAAAACGAAGCGATCGTCGCGATCATAGATGATGACGCCGGCGGGCAGCGACTCCAGCACGGTGGCGAGATTCCTGCGAGCGTCCTCGGCCTCGGTCTCGCGCTGCTTCATGTCGGTGATGTCGACATAGGAGATCAGCCGCTTGCCGCCCGGAAGCGGCGCCAGCGAGGCGATCAGCGTGCAGCCGTCCTTTCGTGGCAGCTGCCTGGAGCCCGCGGCGCCGGCGCGGATTTCGGCCTCGCGTTCAGCGACGTGGCTCTGCCATGCCTGCTCCTCGGCGCCGAACGGATCGGCGTCACGGCTGGCTTCCATGAGGTCGCGAAAAGATATGCCGGCCGGAGCGCGCCGCGGATCGATCTTCCAGAAGTCGTAGAAGGCCCGGTTGATCACCTCGACCCGCAATTCGGCGTCGACAACGATGACGCCGATCGGCATCGAATCGACCATCAGGCTGAGATTGCTGAACGTCTCGGCAGTCCTGGCATTGGCTCTTTCGATCTCGGCGTCTCGGCGCTTGACGTCGGTGACGTCATAGTAGGTCAACAGGCGCTTGCCGCCGGACAACGCCGTCACCGAGAATATCATCGTGCGGCCGTCGGCATGGACGAGCTCGCGCGGCGCAACGGAACCGGCACGAATTTCCGCGATTCGGCTGGCAAGATAGCGCTGCCACTCCTGTTCGTCGATCTCGCCATAGATGCCGTTGCGGCGATTGAGATCCATCAGGCGGCTGAATGGCGCCCCGACAGTCACCGCCCCCTCGGGGATCCTGGACAACTCCCGGTAGGCTTGATTGATGATCAGCGTGTCGAGCCGGGCGTCCAGAAGCACGACGCCCATCCGCATGGCGTCCATCGTGCGCTCGAGATCGGCAAGATGCTGTTCGCCGCCTTCGCCGGCGGGCGTGTCGTCGTCATTTCCCATCGTTGCGTCGAACGGGTCGCGCATGCCGCCTGTCCCACTCGTCTTGCCCACGTCCGACATGCTGTGCGACCCCCAGCCGAACCCCGCTTCGCGGTTCGTCGGCGGAATTTGCCCGACAAGCATTAACGATCCGCTAACCATAATGAAACGCAACCACCTG
Source organism: Mesorhizobium sp. (assembly GCA_004020875.1). Classification (GTDB taxonomy): domain Bacteria; phylum Pseudomonadota; class Alphaproteobacteria; order Rhizobiales; family Rhizobiaceae; genus Mesorhizobium. The sequence continues at coordinate 138,460 of SAPZ01000012.1, read as the reverse complement.
CCGTTCGATGCCGTTGAGAAAACCAGCATCGTGGCGCCGGTTGCGGCAATCCACCTGTTGGCGATTGAGGCAACGACACACTATAAGGCACCTGAGGTATTGCTAATGTTCAATCGAATCGCCGCTTTCGTCCTGTGCTCCGCGTTGCTTGCAGCAGGCGCCTGCACGCGAAGCGACGACGGCACGGTGATCGTTCCCAGCCGGATGGATGTCAGGCGTGTCTGGGACAAGGCCCCGCCGGGAACGACGGCCTCGAGGCAGGTCGTGTCGGATGTGTTTCCTCCGCCGCCAAGCGCGCCGGCAATCCTGCCGGCGAGCCCCGCTGTCCGGCGCCATTCCGGACCCGCTTCGAAGAGGCCGTCCTTCGGCCAGCATCCGCCTGTCCCGGCATCCGGCGAGCAGAGCCCCCTCACCTGCAGGAACGTCGGCGAGGACGGCAAGCGCTATCGCGTCATCTGCCAATAGCGTTCCTTCCGTGGACCCAGTGCCGGCCGGACAGCGCCGAACAAGAGCCGGCCTGAAAACCGAGCCGCCGACGCGATCACGGATTGCTGATGAAACCTTTGAGGGTGGTGGACGTTTCCTGGCACTGACGTGATCCGCGCTGCACCCAGGAGACTGAAGATGTCCATTCACTTCACCGTCTCTGGCCTGACCAGGAACCTGATCCATTCGCTTGGGTTGGATCATGAGCAGGCGCCGAGGCCCCTTACCCCAGAACAGAAGCTTCTGCTGGATTGTTACCTGGCCGGGCAGATCCCGGATTCGGCCTGGAGCGACTATGTCTTCGAGATGCCGGAGTTGGAAAAACACGCCCAAGCCAGGCGCTCTGGGTCGGGCGTTCGCGGCCTGACCTGAAAACGGTGCCTGCCGCTTATTTCTTCGGCGAATTGAACTGCAGCGTGAAGACATTGCCGGCGATGCCTTGCGCCAGCGCCGGCGAAAAGCTGAGCGGCAGGCAATCATTCAGCGCCTTTATCGCCGCGTCAACATAGGCCTGGCGCGCCTTGTCGCCGCCGACGACATGAATGGCTGTCGTTTTGGGCGGCCCGATCAGCGTGCCGTCGCGCTTGAAGCTGAAGCTGAGCGTGACCGAGGAATTCTCGGAATTGGCCGGCGGCGTCCAGCAGGCCTGCATGGCCGCGCCGACCTCGTTCATGCTGTTGAGGGGCGCTGCCAAGGAGGGAAAGGGCGCGACCAGCAGCGCGCCCGTGATCGTCAAGAACCTTGCCATCTTCATCGCTGATCTCGTCGCCATCGCACGGCCGCCCGGGGGTATGGTACGATCCATGACGAGGATGACAATAGGATTTCAGCGTGCACGCCGGCGCCGCAATCGTACTGTCGTGATTGCGGCGCGATGGCCCGCGAGAAAAGCAAAAGGCCGGCACGGAGCCGACCTTTCCCTTGCCTCGTCATGGCGCCAGTACATCCGTGGTCGCAGCGAGGCCTAAACCCAGTAGACAGGTCCTAGGTGAACGAAATCTTAACGCCCAGCGACCGCTACGCCCTGGCCTGCGATTTCACATGTGCGATGTAGCCGCGCACGTCACCGGCCGGCTCGGCGTAAGCTTTGCCGAGTTTCTTCTCCAGCGCCGCCATGTACTCTTTCGCCCATTCGGGCAGCGCGTAGTCGATGACCGCCAGGAATTCGAGCGTTGCCGCCAGCCTTATGTCGGCAATCGATGGGTTGTTGCCGCCGATGAACGGTTTGCCATTACGGAAGAAAGAGTGAAACACCTCGAGCGGCTCGGCGATCGCGGCCATCGCCGCCTTCTGCGCCTCCGATTTCTTATCGGGATGGGCGTCGCTGTGGCCGACCTCGCCGGCATAATGCGGAAAGCCGAGCGCCGGATAGGTCGCGCGCGCGACATAAGGATAAAGCGTCCCGACCAGATAGAACATCGCGCTGTCGACCATGGCTCGCTTCGCGGGCGCCTTGGGATAGAACTTCTCCAGCCCGTGCTTGTTGGCGAGATACTGCATGATGGCGCAGCTTTCCCACAGCACGCCGCGCGGCAGGCCCTTGTCCTCGATCATCGGCGTCAGATGCGCCGGATTGCGCGCCAGGAACTCAGGCGAGCGCGTATGGCCCCAGGCGTCGGTCTCCGCCGGATCGAGCCCGGCCGCGCGCGCGAAAACCCTGACTGTCATGTTGTTGACGCTCGGCCTCAGCATGCTGAGTTTTATGCCGGGCTTCTTGGCCGGCTTTGCTTTTGCCTTTGCGGTCGTCTTGGGCGCGGCTTTGGTCGTCACGTTTGGTGCGGCTTTTGCCGCCACCTTGGCGGCCGTCTTCGCCGCTGCTTTCGGCGCGGCCTTGGCCGCGGGTTTCCTTGCGCTCTTCGTTGCTGCCTTTGCCATCTCGGTCCTCCCTTTGACCAGGTTAATAGGGGTTTTTCGGCGCCCTGTTTTCGGACAGGGTTTTACGCGACCGCTCGACCAGCGCCTGGATGGCGTCGGCCAGATGGAGTTCGGCGATATTGTAGTCGCCGCGCGCCACGCGGATCTTGTGCGCCTCCATCAGCACGTCTGAATGGGTGATGCCGGCCGGCGGCTCGAAACGGTAGGACGCAAGCTCGATCAGCAGTCCAAGCGGATCCTCGAAATAGATCGAATCCATGAAGCCGCGATCCTTGACGCCACTGTGCTTGATGCCGCGCTCGTCGAGCCGCGCGACCGCCTGCAGGAAAGTGACCCGCGACACCGAAAAGGCAATGTGATGGACGCAACCGGTATCGGTCGGCGTCCGCCGCTTGACTGGGGTCCGGCTCTCGTCGGTGAAGACCGTGATCAGGCGCCCGTCACCCGGATCGAAATAGAGGTGGCTTTCGCTGGCCTTGTCGAGATTGGGCTGCTCGAAAATGAAGGGCATGCCGAGCACGCCTTCCCAGAAGTCGATCGAGGTCTGGCGTCCGGCGCCGACCAGAGTGATGTGATGAACGCCTTGCGACTGCAGCTTCCGCATTGGATCCTCCCCGCCTGCATTTGAGCCGGCTGACGTTTTCTCGGATGCCTCGACGCTCGGCACCGGGACCGCCGCCTGTTCTTCCTGCCCCCACGTCCCGCGTCTTGTCGATCGCGGCCGCAGTGCAGATGAGGAGATGCTAATCCAATCCGGGACGTTGCACCAGAAGCGGCGGCAACTGGAGCCGGTGCCGCATCGAGGCATGGATCTGCGTCTCAGAATGGCGGCTTCCGAAATGGAACCCATTGGCTCGCCGGACCGTTTTGAGCCGATGGCATTGGCTGACGACATTCGAATGGCGGAACGCCACGTCCTGCAAGCGGAGCGGCACATCAAGTGCCAGCGCGCGCGAATTGCCGCGCTGAAGCGCCGCCGGCTGCCGCGAGGCAAGGCGACCACCTTTTTGCAGTTGCTTGAAGATGCGCAATCGATGCACCTCCAGCACTTATCGAGGTTGTTGGAGCAGGCATCGCGCGAAAGAACCGAAGCCGGTCTTGCTGCCGCCGTCGCCCTTGCTGCTTTATGACCAGCCTGATGGAGTCTTTTCGAAAGTCGGCTTTTTTTTGGAAGCTTGGTACGCCCAAGGGGAATCGAACCCCTGTTCCCGCCGTGAGAGGGCGGTGTCCTGACCGCTAGACGATGGGCGCGCTCAAGAACCGGCTACATAGGCTGGCGGCCGCGAAAAAGCAACTGGGGTTTAAGGCACCCGAACCACTTTACGGAGTAGCCTGGTGTCAGTCCCGTCGTTTCGGCTCGATCAGGTCCCAGAGACTGCCGTAGAGATCGGCGAAGACGGCCACCGTGCCGTAGGCTTCGTGGCGCGGCGCCTCGCGGAACTCGACGCCTTTTGCCAGCATCGCCTGGTGGTCGCGGGCGAAGTCGTCGGTTTCGAGAAAGAGAAAAACCCGGCCGCCGGTCTGGTTGCCGATGCGGCTTGCCTGTTCCTCGCCAGATGCTTCCGCCAGAAGCAGCCGTGCGCCGTGGCGTTTGGCCGGCGCGACGGTGACCCAGCGTTTGCCGGCGCCAAGATCGACATCCTCGGTGAGCACAAAGCCGAGCCGCTCGACATACCAGGCGATCGCCTCGTCGTAATTGCCGACCACGAGCGCGACGGTCGCGACGCTGCGGCGTTCGGCAAAGCCGCTCATTTGTTGCGAATCGCGAACTGGCCGATGATGCGGCGCTCGGCGATGTCGTAGACGAAGATTGAACGGCTGCCGTCGGCAAGCTCGGCGTCGATCGACAGGCGGTTGCCGGAGAGCGACTGGCTGACCACCTTGGCGCCGACAGGCAGCACGATGTCGCCGGAGAGCGGCGCCCCGGCCGGAGCCTGGACATCGCCGGCAGGCGTCGGACCGGCGACCGGCACGTTGCGGGCTTTGTAGACAAGCGCCCCGATCACCACCATAAGGGCGAGGAACAGAAGGCCGAGATTGACGATCATGAAGCGGACGAGCTTGCGGCGCACATTTTCGGCCGCAGGGTCGAGCGGCTTTTCGTCGTCTTCTTCGGCGATCGGCCGGGCCATGGCTAAACAATCCGCAACGGGTTTCGATGAGCGCTCATAACGAAGAGACCCCCATATTGATAGAGGACGAATTGACGGACAAGGAATCCGGCGAAGCCGTCGCGCTGGAAGCCGGGCCCGACGCCGCCGGCCAACGCCTCGACCAGTGGCTTGCCGTCAGGCTCGGGCCGGAACTTTCGCGCAGCCGCGTGCAGGCGCTGATCCGCCAAGGTGCGGTCTCTATTGCCGGCAAGCCGGTGCTGGAGGCCAAGCGCAAGCTGGCGGCCGGCGAGCGCATCGAAATCCTGGTGCCGGCGCCGGAGCCCGCCGAGCCGCAAGGCGAGGACATTCCTCTCGACATTCTCTATGAGGACGACGAGCTGATCGTCATCAACAAACCGGCAGGGCTGGTCGTCCACCCCGGCGCCGGCAACTGGACCGGCACGCTGGTCAATGCGCTGATCCACCATTGCGGCGACAGCCTCTCCGGCATCGGCGGCGTCAAACGGCCTGGCATCGTCCACCGGCTGGACAAGGAAACCAGCGGCGTCATGGTCGTGGCCAAGACCGACCGCGCGCACAAGGCCCTGTCGGAGGCCTTTGCCGACCACGGCCGCACAGGCGATCTCGAACGCGCCTATCTGGCGCTGGTCTGGGGCATTCCGCAACGGCCAACCGGCACGATCGACGCCCCTCTCGGCCGCGCCGCCGACCGCGTCCGCCGCGCGGTCGTTCCCGAGAGCCGCGACGATGCGCGCCATGCCGTCACCCATTTCAGCGTCGTCGAGCGCTTCGGCGAGGGACAGCAGGCTTTCGCCACGGCGAGCCTCGTCGAATGCAGGCTGGAGACCGGCCGCACGCACCAGATTCGCGTCCACATGGTGCATATCGGCCACCCCGTGGTCGGCGATCCGGACTACGGCCAGGCCTTCCGCACCAAGGCCAACCGGCTGCCGGAACCCTTGAAAACCAAGGTCAAGGCATTTCCCCGGCAGGCCCTGCATGCCTGGCTCCTTGAATTCGAGCACCCGACCACCCATCTAACGATGAGGTTCGAGGCGCCGATACCGGGAGACATGGAGGAACTCGTCGGCGACTTCCGAAAGCTTTGAACCGACCCGCCACGAACAAGCTGCAAACCAGCCATCAAAAAACCTGACCGGCGTTGTTCACTTCAGCGTGACAGACTGTTTAGCGTTGAACAAATGCCTGTCCTTTCTGGTTTTGTTCCTATATATAGAGGTTGTCGCGGATGAGCCTTTGGCATCCGTGACGTGTGCCCGCCGCGTTCGGGGGCATCCACTCCAAAGAGAGGGGGCGCTATCATGGCCCAATCATTACCCAGTATTGTTTCCGGTGAAGGCGGTCTCGCCCGTTACCTGGAAGAAATCCGCCGCTTTCCGATGCTTCAGCCGCAGGAAGAGTACATGCTCGCCAAGCGTTATGCCGAGCATCAGGACACCACGGCTGCCCACAAGCTCGTCACCAGCCATTTGCGGCTCGTTGCCAAGATCGCCATGGGCTATCGCGGCTACGGCCTGCCGATCGGAGAGGTGATCTCGGAAGGCAATGTCGGCCTCATGCAGGCTGTGAAGAAATTCGAACCGGAGCGTGGTTTCCGGCTCGCCACTTATGCCATGTGGTGGATCAAGGCCTCGATCCAGGAATACATCCTGCGCTCGTGGAGCCTGGTCAAGATGGGCACCACCGCCAACCAGAAGCGTCTGTTCTTCAACCTGCGCAAGGTGAAGGGCAAGATCCAGGCGCTCGATGATGGTGACCTGAAGCCCGACCAGATTGCCGAGATCGCCACCCGTCTCAACGTTTCCGAGGCGGAAGTGGTGTCGATGAACCGCCGCCTGTCGGGCGACGCTTCGCTCAACGCTCCGATCCGGGCGAGCGAGGGCGAGTCCGGCGAATGGCAGGACTGGCTGGTCGACGACCACGAGAGCCAGGAAGAGATGCTGATCGAGCAGGACGAGCTGGAAAGCCGGCGCGCCATGCTGTCGGGGGCTCTGTCGGTGCTCAACGACCGCGAGCGGCGCATCTTCGAGGCGCGCCGCCTCGCCGAAGAGCCGCTGACCCTGGAAGAGCTGTCGGCCGAGTTCGACATCAGCCGCGAGCGCGTGCGCCAGATCGAGGTGCGCGCCTTCGAGAAGGTCCAGGACGCGGTCAAGGCCGCCGCCAAGCGCCAGATGCAGGCGCTGCGCACCATCGAAGCGCAGCCGGCGGCGTAACAAGCTAGGTATCGAAACAGAAAAGGCGGCGCTTCGGCGCCGCCTTTTTTGTTTGGCGAAGGCAGGGACACAGCCCTTTCTCCCCGCGGAACGGGGAAGAAAAGGCTCATGCCGTCGGCTGCTTGGTCTTCCTGAGGTAAGGAAGAACCGTCTCGTAAGCCCCAAAACGTTTGATCGCATCCTCGTTGGAGACCGCGGCGGTGATGATGACGTCGTCGCCCTGTTTCCAGTTGGCCGGCGTCGCCACCTGGTGCTTGGCGGTCAGTTGGATGGAATCGATGACGCGCAGGATCTCGTCGAAGTTACGGCCGGTGGTCATCGGGTAGGTCAGCACCAGCTTGATCTTCTTGTCCGGGCCGATGACGTAGACCGAACGCACCGTGGCGTTGTCCGCGGGCGTGCGGCCTTCCGAGTTCTCGCCGGCGCCCGCCGGCAGCATTTCATAGAGCTTGGCGACGTGAAGGTCTTTGTCGCCGATCAGCGGATAGTGCACAGTGTGGCCGGTAGCGGTCTTGATATCGGCCTGCCACTTCTCGTGGCTCGACACCGGATCGACCGAGATGCCGATGATCTTGACGTTGCGTTTTTTGAACTCGCCCTCGAGACCGGCCATGGTGCCGAGCTCGGTCGTGCAGACCGGTGTGAAATTCTTCGGATGGCTGAAAAGCACCGCCCAGCCGTCTCCGATCCATTGGTGGAAATTGATCGTTCCTTGCGTGGTCTCGGCCGTGAAGTCCGGCGCGATATCGTTGATTCGAAGGCTCATGACGTGCTCCCTACCCTTGTGACATACGCCGGCATGGGCCAACCCCGTCGGCGTGGCTCAGCCTTCTATACCGCCGCATGGTCCGGTTCAAAAGGCTTGTGCCTGCAAGCGTGAGCGAGAGAGCGGAAAAATTTCGTCTTTTCCTGGAAAAGACAGGCGGAATTTCCACGACGGCGGGCCGGGGGGCGGGGCCGGATGACGCGGCTTAAGCCTTCTTCACCGCGAGCGTCACCGCAAGATCTTCCATGCGCTGCGCAAGCGCGCCGAGCGCTGTTGTGAGCACGCTGTCGCTCTTGTCGGCCTTGGTCAGCGCCTCGTCGCGCGTCTTGCGCAGCGTCAGCACTTCGCTCTCCATGCCCTTGACGCGCTTGGTGAGCTCGGACAGCTCGTCCATCACCATGATGCCGGCCATGACGGTGAGCCTCTGGTCGCCGATCTCGCCGAAGGAATCCTTCAGGTGCGAGACATAGCGGTCGAAGCGCTCGGCGAGGTCGATCAGATGCTCTTCCTGGCCCTCGTCGCAGGCCATGCGATACTGCTTGCCGTCGATGGAAACGGTGACCTGTGCCATTGCCCTACCTGTCAAGCACCGCCCGGATGGTTTCCATGGCGGTCACCAGCCGTCGCGACACTTCCTTGTTGGCGTCTTCAAGCCTCTCGGCGCGCGCCTCGGAATTGTCGAGCTCCTGCGCCAGGCGCGAGCGGTCGGCATTCATGCGCTGCACCTCGGCCTCGGCTTCCGAATAATCGCGCTCATGCTCGAGCTTTGCCGCCACGGCGTTTTCCAGCCCTTCCATGGCTTTTCCCAGCCTGGCGATGACTTCCTTGAGGGTCGTTTCCCCGGTCATGGCCTTCGTCCTATGCCCTGCCCATCACCGAATCGCACGCATTCAGAACGCGTTACCTTGGAAAGATTAGGCGCCGGGTGAAGGGCGCGTCAACAAAGCTCTCGCGACTGTCCCCCGCTATCGCTAATGTGGGACGCTCGATGCCATCACAAGGCCGGCAAAAACCGCCCCGATTTGTTGACTAAAAGGCCGTGCCTGCTATGTGTCGCGGCATCCTTTTCCAAAGGTTCTCCCCAGGCTCCAACCCACTTCCGGAGGAAGCATGACGTCGCGTGAACAACATGATCGGATGGCGAACGCGATCCGTTTCCTTTCCATGGACGCCGTCGAGAAGGCGAATTCCGGTCATCCCGGCCTGCCGATGGGCTGCGCCGATATCGCCACGGTTCTGTTCAGCCGTTTCCTGAAATTCGACGCCAAGGCCCCGCACTGGGCCGACCGCGACCGCTTCATCCTGTCGGCCGGCCACGGCTCGATGCTGCTCTATTCGCTCCTCTACCTCACCGGCTATGAGGACATGACCATCGACCAGATCAAGAATTTCCGCCAGCTCGGCTCCCGGACCGCCGGCCATCCTGAATACGGCCATGCTGCCGGCATCGAGACCACCACCGGCCCGCTCGGTCAGGGCCTTGCCAATTCCGTCGGCTTCGCGCTCGGCGAGCGGATCATGAACGCCGCCTTCGGCAACGATCTCGTCAGCCATTATACCTATGTGCTGGCCGGTGACGGCTGCCTGATGGAAGGCGTTTCCCAGGAAGCCATCGCGCTGGCCGGGCATCTGAAGCTGAACAAGCTGATCGTCTTCTGGGACAACAACAACATCTCGATCGACGGCCCGGTTTCGCTCGCCGACAACACCGACCAGGTCGCCCGCTTCCAGGCCTCGGGCTGGAACGCCAGCCACATCGACGGCACCGATCCGGAAGCCATCGCCTACGCCATCGAGGCGGCGCGCCATTCCGACAAGCCGACGATGATCGCCTGCAAGACCACCATCGGCTTCGGCGCCCCGACCAAGGCCGGCACCAACAAGGCGCATGGCTCGCCGCTGGGGGCCGAGGAAATCGCCGGCGCGCGCAAGTTCTTCAACTGGGAGTCGCCGCCCTTCGAGATTCCCGCCGACGTCCTCGAAGCCTGGCGCGCCGTGGGCAAGAGCGGCGCCAAGGCGCGGGCCGACTGGGAAGGCCGGCTTGCCAAGGCCGAGCCGAGGCTCAAGGCCGAGTTCGAGCGCCGCATCGCCGGCAAGCTGCCTTCCAATTTCGACGCCGTCATCGCCGACTACAAGAAGAAACTCTCGGCCGACAAGCCGAAGGTCGCCACCCGCAAGTCCTCGGAAATGGCACTGGAAGTCATCAACGGCGCGGTGCCGGAAACCATCGGTGGCTCGGCCGACCTCACCGGTTCCAACAACACCAAGACCAGCCAGACCAAGAACATCACGCCTGACGATTACGGCCAGCGCTATGTCCATTACGGCATCCGCGAGCACGGCATGGCAGCGGCGATCAATGGTCTCACGCTGCATGGCGGCCTGATCGCCTATGGCGGCACCTTCCTGTGCTTCTCGGATTACGCGCGCCCCTCGATGCGCCTTGCTTCGCTGATGGGCATCCGCTCGATCTTCGTCATGACGCACGACTCGATCGGCCTCGGCGAGGACGGCCCGACCCACCAGCCGGTCGAGCATCTGGCGGCATTGCGCGCCATCCCGAACCACAATGTCTTCCGGCCGGCCGATGCGGTCGAGACCGCCGAATGCTGGCAGGTCGCGCTCGAATCCGAAAAGACGCCCTCGACCCTGGCGCTAACCCGTCAGAACCTGCCGACCGTGCGCACCGAGCATTCGGCGAAGAACCTCTCCAGCCAAGGCGCCTATGAGCTAGCCGCGGCAAACGGCGAGGCGGTGGTAACGATCTTCGCCACCGGCTCCGAGGTCGAGATCGCGCTCGGTGCCCGCGACCTGCTTGAAAAGCACGGCCATCCGACCCGCGTCGTTTCGGTGCCTTGCTTCGAGCTGTTCGACCAGCAGAGCGACGATTACCGCAAGAAGACCATCGGCAACGCCAAGGTGAAGGTCGCGATCGAGGCCGGCATCCGCCAGGGCTGGGATCACCTGATCGGCACCGACGGCATCTTCATCGGCATGCGCGGTTTTGGCGCCTCCGGCTCGATCGAGCAGCTCTATCCGCATTTCGGCATCACCGCCGAGGCCGCGGCCAAGACGGTCGAAACCCGCCTGCACGGCAACTAGGAATTGGCTGGGCCCGGCAACGCCAATTGGCGCTTTGCCGGGCTGGATCAACCTAATCGATTTAAATGCGACCTTCTGCGGCTGGATTCTTTGGCCCATGGCCGCTATGAAGCAGCGGACCCAATCGCCCCAGTCCCTAGGGAGAAAACAATGACCGTCAGAGTTGCCATCAACGGATTCGGCCGCATCGGCCGCAACATCCTGCGCGCCATCCACGAATCCGGCCGCAAGGATATCGACGTGGTCGCCGTCAACGATCTCGGCCCGGTCGAGACCAACGCGCATCTCTTGCGCTATGACAGCGTGCACGGACGCTTCCCGCATGAGGTGACCGTCGACGGAGACCAGATCTCGGTCGGCAAGGAGAAGTTCAAGGTCACGGCGATCAAGGATCCGAGCCAGCTGCCGTGGAAGGAACTCGGTGTCGACATCGCGCTTGAATGCACGGGCATCTTCACCGCCCGCGACAAGGCCGCCGCGCATCTCACCGCCGGCGCCAAGCGCGTCATCGTCTCGGCCCCGTCCGACGGCGCCGACCTGACCGTGGTCTACGGCATCAACCATGACAAGCTGACCAAGGACCACATCGTCATCTCGAACGCGTCCTGCACCACCAACTGCCTGGCGCCGCTGGCGGCCGTGCTGCACGAGACCGTCGGCATCGAGAAGGGCATGATGACGACGATCCACTCCTATACCGGCGACCAGCCGACGCTGGACACCATGCACAAGGATCTCTACCGCGCTCGCGCGGCAGCGCTCTCGCAGATTCCGACCTCGACCGGCGCCGCCAAGGCGATCGGCCTGGTTCTGCCCGACCTCAAGGGCAAGCTCGACGGCATCTCGATCCGCGTGCCGACCCCGAACGTCTCGGTCGTCGACTTGAAGTTCATCGCCAAGCGCTCGACCACGCCGCAGGAGATCAACGAAGCGCTGATCGCCGCCTCCAAGGGCAAGCTCAAGGGCGTGCTCTCGGTCACGCATCATCCGAACGTCTCGATCGACTTCAACCACGATCCGCACTCCTCGATCGTGGCGCTCGACCAGACCAAGGTCATGGACGGTAATTTCGTCTCGGTCCTGTCCTGGTACGACAATGAATGGGGCTTCTCGAACCGCATGGGCGACACCGCCGTCGCCTTCGGCAAGACCATCGCCTGATCCAGGCTCGCTTCAGAGTTTTGAAACGCCCGGCTTGGCCGGGCGTTTTTTATTGGCCAGCTGAGCCAAAAAACATGCTGTTGCCTTGCACTGGTCATGTCTTCGCCCCACTCTCCCTTAAACCGACAAATGAGAGGGACTTGAGGGGCACTGGCGGATGGAGCATGCGATCTATCTTGTGACGCTGGTCGGCACCGCGCTTGTTGTTGCCGCCGCGTTTTCGAGCCTGATCGCCTTCCGCTTCGGCGCTCCCCTGCTGCTCCTCTTTCTCTGCATCGGCCTTGCCACCGGCGTCGATGGCCTCGGCATCGAATTCGACAATGCGCGGCTGGCTTATTTTGCCGGCTCACTGGCTTTGGCCATCATCCTGTTCGATTCCGGCTTCGGCACGCCGCTCAACGCGCTGAGGCAAGCAGCTGCGCCGGCGCTGTCGCTGGCGACGATAGGCGTCATCCTCACAACCGGCATCTTCAGCGTCGCCGCTTCCTATTTTCTCAAGCTCGGTTGGCTGGAATCCTCCCTGCTCGGCGCCGCCGTCGCCTCGACCGACGCGGCCGCGGTGTTCTTCCTGCTGCGCGCCGGCGAAATCCATCTGCGCGAGCGCGTGCGTTCGACACTCGAAGTGGAATCCGGCACCAACGACCCGATCGCTATCTTCCTCACCATCACCCTGGTCGAGATCATCGCCGCGCATGCAAACCCCGAGGCCAACGTGCTGGCCGCCAATCTCTTGCTCGGCTTCGTTGCCAATATGGGGCTCGGCGCCGTGATCGGCGTCCTCGGCGGCTTGGGAATCGTGCGCCTTGTCGAGCGGCTCAATCTCGATCACGGCCTGCTGCCGATCTTCGTGCTGACGCTGTCGCTGATGGTGTTTGCCGCAGCGGGCGCGATCGGCGGCTCCGGCTTCCTCGCCGTCTACCTTGCCGGGCTGATCGCCGGCAATTCCGATATCCGCGCCGTCACCATCCTGAGGCGTTTCCAGGACGGCATGTCATGGCTGGCGCAGATCATCATGTTCCTGATCCTCGGCCTGTTCGCCACACCCTCGCAGTTCCCGGCGATCCTTGTGCCGGCGGTGCTGCTCGGCCTGTTCCTGATCTTCGTGGCGCGGCCTTTGGCCGTCTGGCTCTGCCTGATCCCGTTCCGACTGCCGCGTCCCGAGGTCGCCTTCGTGTCCTGGGTCGGCCTGCGCGGCGCGGTTTCGATCCTGCTTGCCATCACGCCGCTGCTCGGAGGGCTCGAGCATGGCCGCCTGATCTTCAACGCCGCCTTCATCATCGTGCTCGTGTCGCTGGTGGTGCAGGGCTGGACGGTCGGTCCGCTGGCGCGCCGCCTCGGCCTGATCGTGCCGGCCCGTCTCGGGCCGCTGGACAAGGTGGAGCTCGAACTGCCGGGCTCGGCTCATCACGAGCTGCTCGCCTATCGCGTCGCGCCTGGCAGCCCGGTGGCGCGCGGCGAGCGCATCCCGCGCTGGGCAAGGCCCTCGCTGGTGCTGCGCGACGGCCGCTCGATGCGCTTCCAGGACATGGGCCGGCTCGCCGCCGGCGACCAAGTCTACATCTTCGTGCCGGACCGCTACCCCCGCCTCCTCGACAAGCTTTTCGCCAGCCGCGCCGTGGTCGATCCCGAGGATGCGGACTTCTTCGGCGCCTTCGCCGTCGATCCAGCCCGCTCCGCGGCGGAGCTGGAGGCCGCCTACGGGCCGGGCCTGACCGAGGCCGAACAGAAGCTCACCGTCGCGGCGCTCGTCACCGAGCGGCTCGGCGGCCATGCCGAATATGCCGACCGCGTGGTGATCGGGCCGATCGAGCTCATCGTGCGCGATGTCGACGAGAAGGGCAGGATCACCGGTCTCGGCCTGTCCTTCGAGCCGACCGCGCCGGTCGCGCGCGTGCCGGTGTTCCTGAGCGCCGGCGAGATCGGCGATCGTATAGCCGCCATGATCCGCAACTGGCGCAGGCCGGCGGAACAAAAGGCTGAGAGTGTGCCGATCGACACCGGGGCGCCGGCACCGGACGCGCAGAAAGCAGCCGGCGAAGGCTGATGTCTCACGCCGACATCATTTTTGCGCGCGCGCCATAAACGCGACCCTTGCATCGTCCTTCGCGTTTTCGCTAGAGCAATTCCATGAAAAGTGTGGGCGGCTTTCCGTCCGGATTTGCCTCAACGCACTAGGAAGGAACGACCATGGCCGGCTTCAAGACACTCGACGATATCGGCGCCGTCAGCGGCAAGCGCGTGCTCGTGCGCGTTGACCTCAATGTTCCCGTCGCCGACGGCAAGGTTACCGATGCCACCCGCATCGAGCGCATCGCGCCGACCATCGCTGAGCTCTCGAAGAAAGGCGCCAAGGTTATCCTGCTTGCACATTTCGGCCGCCCCAAGGACGGCCCGTCGGCCGAGTTTTCGCTGGAGCCGATCGCCAGGGCCACGGCCGAGGTTCTCGGCCGCCCCGTCGGCTTCGCCGCCGACTGTATCGGTGACAAAGCCGCTGAGGGCGTTGCCGCCATGAAGGACGGCGACGTGCTGCTGCTCGAAAACACCCGCTTCTACAAGGCGGAGGAGAAGAATGACCCGGCCTTCACGGAAAAGCTCGCCGCCAATGGCGACATCTATGTCAATGACGCCTTCTCCGCCGCGCATCGCGCGCATGCATCGACCGAAGGACTGGCGCATAGGCTGCCGGCCTATGCCGGCCGCACCATGCAGGCCGAGCTCGATGCCCTGGAAAAGGGTCTCGGCAATCCAGTACGGCCGGTGGTCGCTATTGTCGGCGGCGCCAAGGTCTCGACCAAGATCGACCTTTTAATGAATCTGGTGAAGAAGGTTGACGCGCTGGTGATCGGCGGTGGCATGGCCAACACGTTTCTTGCCGCGCGCGGCACCGATGTCGGCAAGTCGCTCTGCGAGCACGACCTCGCCCCGACAGCCAAGCAGATCATGATCGAGGCGGCGGAAGCCGGCTGCGCCATCATCCTGCCCGCCGACGGCGTGGTGGCCAAGGAATTCAAGGCAGGTGCTGGGAGCGAGACCGTTGCCATCGAGGCCGTGCCGGCGGACGGCATGATCCTCGATGTCGGCGAGAAAACCGTGCAGAGCGTCAACGACTGGATCGACCGCGCCGCGACCTTGGTGTGGAATGGCCCGCTCGGCGCGTTCGAGATCGAGCCTTTCGACCGCGCGACGGTGGCCGCCGCAATGCACGCGGCGGCTCGCACCAAGGCTGGCAAGCTGGTCTCGGTCGCCGGCGGCGGCGACACGGTCGCCGCGCTCAATCATGCCGGCGTCGCCGACGACTTCACCTATGTCTCGACCGCCGGCGGTGCCTTCCTCGAATGGATGGAAGGCAAGCCGCTGCCCGGCGTCGAGGTGCTGAAGCGGTAAAGAGTTCGGGAAAGGCAAAAACCACCCGAGGCTTTCAATCGATTCGCGCTTTCCGGTGTCATCCCTTTGGCGGTAATGTTCTGCTAGCGCGGAACAAACGCAGCGTAGGAGAGCACCCATGAGCGAACGTCTCGAAGATATCGCCACCGCGATGGTGAGTGGTGGCAAGGGCCTTCTGGCCGCCGATGAGAGTTCCGGCACCATCAAGAAGCGCTTCGACGTCATCGGCGTCGAATCGACCCCCGACAACCGGCGCGACTATCGCGAGATGATGTTCCGCGCCAAGGAGGCGATGTCCAAATACATCTCCGGCGTCATCCTCTATGACGAGACCATCCGTCAGAAGGCCGCCGACGGCACGCCGCTGGTCGACATCATCAAGGCCTCCGGCGCCATTCCAGGCATCAAGGTCGATCTCGGCGCCAAGCCCTTGGCCGGCTTTCCCGGCGACACCATCACCGAGGGCCTGGACGGGCTGCGCGAGCGGCTTGCCGATTATTACAAGCTCGGCGCCCGATTCGCCAAATGGCGCGCGGTGATCGACATCGACACCGGCAAGGGCGTGCCCTCGGCCAACTCGATCGCCTCAAATACCCATGCCTTGGCCCGCTACGCCGCGCTCTGCCAGGAGGCCGGCATCGTGCCGATCGTCGAGCCGGAAGTGCTGATGGACGGGGCGCATTCGATCGACACCTGCTACGACGTCTCCAAGGCGACGCTGGTCAAGCTCTATGACGAGCTCTACGCGGCGCGCGTCGTGCTGGAGGGCTCGATCCTGAAGCCCAACATGGTCATCTCCGGCAAGAAGTCGGGCACGACCGACAGCCCCGAGGAAATCGCCGAAAAGACGATCAAGCTGTTCCGCGAGGTGGTGCCGGCGGCGGTGCCGGGGATCGCCTTCCTCTCCGGCGGCCAGGAGGACGAGGAAGCGACTGCCAACCTCAACGCCATCAACGCCATCGGCCCGCATCCGTGGAAACTGACCTTCTCCTATGGCCGCGCGCTGCAGGCTGCGCCGCAGAAGGCATGGAGCGGCAAGGCCTCGAACGTAGCCGCCGGCCAGGCCGCCTTCACCCATCGCGCTCATATGAACCATCTGGCCGCGCTCGGAAAATGGCAGTCGGCGCTCGAAAAAGCCGCCTGACGCTTATCGACCTCTTTCAATCGACAACCCGGGCCATTGGCCCGGGTTTTGTTTTTTGTATACCGCACTCCTACCTGATGCAGCGAAACGCAGCAGCGATGTCGGATCGCGCCCATGTCGAACGTCCTTGGCAGGAGAGGACAGGAGATGGTCATGCAACGCAATGCCGTGGTTTCACGCGAGGACTGGTTCGAAGCGCACCGAAAACACCTGGAGCGCGAGAAGGAACTGACACGGTTTCGCGACCTTGTTGCCACCGAGCGGCGGCAGTTGCCCTGGTTCAAGCTGCGCAAGGATTATGTCTTCGAGAGCGAAGCGGGGCCGAAGCGCCTTGGCGACCTCTTCGCCGGCAAGAGCCAGCTCATCGTCTATCATTTCATGATGACGCCGGGTTGCGATCACCGTTGCCAGGGCTGCTCGTTCCTCGCCGACCATATCGACGGCGCCAACCAGCATCTGAAACATCATGACGTATCGCTGGTCGTCGTCGCACGCGCGCCGTTGGCCGAGATCCTGCCTTACAAGCAGCGCATGGGCTGGAAGTTCGACTGGGTGTCGTCCTATGCGTCGGACTTCAACTTCGACCTGCAGGTCTCCCTCACCGACAAGCAGATCGCGGCGCGCGACACCACTTACAATTTCGAGAAGCGTCCGTTGCGCTCGAAAGACCTGCCTGGCACCAGCGTCTTTTATCGCAACGAGTTCGGCGATGTCTTCCTCACCTTCATGTCGCGCGGCCGCGGCGGCGACGCGCTGATCGGCGCCTATCATTATCTTGACATGACGCCGAAGGGCCGCGGCGAGACCGGTCCGTATCACAACCTGATGGACTGGGTGCGCCTGCACGACGAATACCAGGGCAAAGACGAGGACCGGCCGGACTGCTGCGCGTGATCGTCTCGTTCACCTGGGCCTGAAGATGCGCTAAGGCTTCCGCTGTTTTCAACGGATTTGCCATGCAGCGCCTGCTTGCCCTCCTCACCTGGCTCGCTTTCCCGGTCTATGTCTGGCAGGGCCTCGGCGTGCGCCGCCGCACCACGCGCATGCTGCCCGCGCGAGGCCCGGTGCTGCACGAAATACAAGGCAAGGCGCCAGCGGTGGCTTTGCTGGTGCTGGGTGATTCCTCGGCAGCATCGGTCGGCATCGAGCAATCCGAACACGGGCTTGCGGCGCGGCTTGCCGGCCTGATCGCCGGACGAACGGGCCGCGGCGTGCGCTGGCGCGCCGCCGGTTTCAATTCGGCGACCTCCGGCCAGATCCGCGACCATGTCCTGCCCAATTTGTCGGCCGACCTATGGACGCATATCGTGCTCGCCATCGGCACCAACGACACCAAGAACTTCCATTCCGTGCCGCGCTTCAAGAAGGAGTTCGGCGGCCTGCTCTATGCGGTGCGCGCCAAATGGCCGGAAGCGCATGTGGTCTGGTCGCCGGTGTTGGAGTTCACCCGCGCGCCGGCAATGCCGCCGCTGCTCGGCAAGATCCTTGAAATCCGCGCCACGGAAATGAACCGCATGGGCGTGCGACTCTGCAACGAGCGCGGCGCCGTGCCCGCCTCGCGCCTGCCGATCACCAATCCCGAAGCCGGCTTCGCTTCCGACGGCTTCCACGCTTCTGAGGCAGGCTATGGCGCCTGGGCGGAGCATCTGCTGGACTTCGTGCTGGGCCACGAGGCTGTCTAACCGGATCGGCCGCGTTCAAGCCCAATGGCCCAAGACAGCGGCCAGCGATATCGCCGCCATCGCAAGCAGCGCCAGCTTCCAGAAATCGCCGCGCCTCTTCAGCCCCGGCCATCCCAGCGGCTTGATGACCTGGATCAGCATGATACCACAGATGACAAGGGCGAGCAGTTTCGTCATGCCGCCTTTGATCAGCAACGATGGCGGCTGTCAAAGCTGTTCTTGAGCCGTCCTTCGAACGAGATTCCTGACAAAAATGGGCTCACCTGGACCCACGCGAGGGGCGCCGGGCCGCCGTCTTCCCTGCCCTGCCATGCTCCTGACAGACTGCTGTCAGTAGGGATGTGCGATATTCGTCTCATCAAAAAAGAGAGGAGTGAGGACATGAACGGTTTTACCATCCTGCGCAGCGTGCAGCATTATGTCGGCCGAATCCGCACCGTGCGAAACGAGATCCGCACCCAGCGTTTCCTGAACACCTTGCCGGCGGATATCCGCAAGGACATTGGCTGGCCGGACCTTTACACCGGCCGGGTGCGCGAAAACTGAAATTTTGGCGCGGCGACTTGGATTGTCGCGCCGTCGCGCCCAGATGTAATGCGGCCAGTGATGTTGCACTCAGGAGAAGAAGCCTTGTTTGCCGGTGGTTTCGCAGCAGTCTCCTGACAGTATGTTGTCAGGAGGCCTGCGGTAGTTGGAGCGGCTTCGATCCTGACAGCTACGAACTTGAACCGACTATCCGGAGTAATCCCGTATGGTGAAAAGCTGGAACGGCAGGCTGAACACGACGGGCAGCAACGGCATCGAGCCGCCGCGCACGGTCGGCGGTGTCGTTGAAGGCCAGTCGATACCGGTGCCGACCGCGCGCAGGCGCGAACGGCTGAAGCCATAAACCCCGGGGGAGAAATCGATGCGCCGCGCCGACAGGCTTTTCCAGATCGTGCAGCATTTGCGAGGTGGCCGGCTGGTCACCGCGCAGAAGCTCGGCACGTGGCTCGAGGTTTCCGAGCGCACCATTTACCGCGACATAGCCGACCTGCAGTCGACCGGCGTGCCGATCGATGGCGAGGCAGGCGTCGGCTACATGATGAGGGAGGGTTTTGACCTTCCGCCGCTGATGTTCACACGTGACGAGATCGTGGCGCTGGTTGCCGGCGCGCGCATGGTGCGGGCCTTTGGCGGCGCGGCAATGGCAAGGGCCGCCGACGAGGCGCTGGTCAAGATTGGCGCGGTGCTGCCCGACACCGAGAAGGACCGCATCGCCCGCACCGAGATCCACACGCCGATGTGGGTGGTAAGCGATGCCGCGCGCGAGGCGATCGACCTGATCGAGCGCGCCGTCGAGAAACGCCAGGTGCTGACCATCGACTATTCCGACGAGGCCGGCCGCGGCACCGCGCGCGACATCAGGCCGCTCGGCCTGTGGTTCTGGGGCAAGGTCTGGACCCTGGTCGCCTGGTGCGAGATGCGCGACGATTTCCGCGCCTTCCGCATCGACCGTATCGCCTCGGTCGTGATCGCCGGCCGCACCTTCAAGCCGGAGCGCGGCAAACAGCTCGCCGATTTCTATCGCGCCGTCGAGCGCTCAGAGGATTACGGCATGGCGCCCGACCGTGCCGCGCGGACGTGACTTCCTCCCAAGCCATTGTCCAACAAAAAAGCCCGCTCGAAGCGGGCTTTTTGGTTGAGCGCCCCGGAAGGCTCACTCCACGTCTTCGTCCTTGTCCTTCGACTTGAGCGCCGAGAGCTTGGCGAACACCGCGCTGGCGTCGAGCTCCTGGTCCTCGTCCTTCGGCTTCTCCGGCGCCGGCACCAGCCGTTCGGTGAGCGCTGCCGGCAGCAGGGTATCGCCGACGGGCTGCGGCTGCTCGCGGCCGCGCGAGGCACGGTTGACCTCGAGGTCGAGGTCGATCTGCGAGGTGAGGCCGAGCGTCACCGGGTCCATCGGCTGCAGATTGGCCGAGTTCCAGTGCTTGCGCTCGCGGATCTGCTCGATGGTCGACTTGGTGGTGCCCACGAGACGGGCAATCTGCGCATCCTTGAGCTCCGGGTGGTTGCGCACCAGCCACAGGATGGCGTTCGGCCGGTCCTGACGCTTCGACAGCGGCGTGTAGCGCGGGCCCTTGCGCTTCGATTCCGGCACCCGCACCTTCGGCTCCGACAGCCTCAGCCGGTAGTTGATGTCCTTCTCGCCGCGCGCGATCTCATCGCGCGTCAGCTGGCCGGTGATGATCGGGTCCATGCCCTTGATGCCCTGCGCCGACTCGCCGTCCGCGATCGCCTTGACCTCGAGCGGATGCAGCCCGCAGAACTGCGCGATCTGCTCGAAGGAAAGCGCGGTGTTGTCGACCAGCCAGACGGCGGTCGCCTTGGGCATCAGCAGCGTATTGGCCATGTCAAAAATCCTTCTCGTTCGCCCGCGTTCCCGCGCGGGCGGTGGTTTTAGAGCCACCAAAATGGGAAATTCGCGGCCTGTATAAACGCTCCCTCGAATTTTCGCAATATTTTTGGGAAGGACCTGATTCAGAGCCCTAAAAGACAAAACCCGCTGGACGAGGTCCAGCGGGCTTGGAACCGGAAACGAAGCAAGCGTCTCGACGGCTCTGGCTTGCCTATCCAGCCCGGCCTTGCGGCCAGGCTGTTTGCGCTTACACGGCCTGACGGGCGATACGCTCGATGTCGGCGCGGTTGATGCCGAGGTCGCTGAGCTGCCGGGCATTGAGCTTGTTCAGTTCGCGCACGGTCTCGTTGTACATGCGCCACTTACGGAAAGCACGGATCGGGTTCATGATGGTTCTCCAGTCGTTGGTAAAATCGTTTGATGCTGCGTAAATAGGCATGCCTGCCCAAGAAATGAACGGACGCTTTTGCATGGCCGCAATGCGTTTTGTGCATTGCACCATTAAGGATTCGTTCAGCTTGGAATCGGGGAGGGGCGCGGAGCCAGGAAGGGTTGAGATTCAGGTCAGGCCGAGCCGAAAACGGCTGCGTCCGAGAACCGGAGCGGAGCGTACTTAAAGTACGTGAGCACCGGAAGCGCAGGACGCAATCCTTTGCAGCCCGGCCTCACCTGAATATCGACCCTTCCTAGCCGACGTCGAGGACGATCTTGCCTATATGCTCGCCCTCTTCCATCCGCTCATGCGCCCGCCAGGCTTCGGTCAGCGGGAAGATCATGTCCATGACCGGGGCCACCTTGCGGGTGCCGAGCAATTGCCACACCTGCGCCTCCAGCGCGGCTGCGATCGCCGCCTTGAACTCAACGGTGCGCGGCCTGAGGGTCGAGCCCGTATGGGTCAGGCGCTTGACCATGAGCGTCGCGAAATTGGTGCTTGCGACAGCGCCGGCCTGCACGGCGATCTGGACGATGCGCCCCTCGACGGCCGCCGCTTCATAATTGCGCGCAACATAGTCGCCGCCAACCATGTCGAGGATGACGTCGGCGCCCTTGCCGTCGGTCCCCTCCTTGACCGCGGCGACGAAATCCTCCTCGCGATAATCGATCGCCCGGTCGGCGCCGAGCTTCAGGCAGGCATCGCATTTCTCCTTGCTGCCGGCGGTGGTGTAAACAGCGGCGCCGAAGGCCGAGGCAAGCTGGATGGCGGTGGTGCCGATGCCGGACGATCCGCCATGGACGAGCAGCGTCTCGCCCTTCTTCAGGCCGCCGCGCTCGAACACATTGTGCCAGACGGTGAAATAGTTCTCCGGCACGGCGGCCGCTTCCGAATAGGTGAAGCCGGCCGGGATCGGCAGCACGCTGCCGGCATGCACCTTGACATATTCGGCGTAACCGCCGCCCGGCGTCAGGGCGCAGACCCGGTCGCCGATGCGCCAGCGCGATATCTCGTCGCCAAGCGCCGCGATCTCGCCGGCCGCTTCGAGGCCTGGCAGATCCGAGGCGCCGGGCGGCGGCGGGTAGGCGCCCTTGCGCTGCTGCACGTCCGGTCGGTTGACGCCGGCCGCGTGCACCCGGATCACCACCTCGCCCGGACCGGGCACGGGCACCTCGCGCGTTTCCGGCTTGAGCACCCGGGGGCCGCCGGGCTGTGAGATCGCGATGGCCGTCATCTTTGCCGGAATCTTCTCACTTGCCATGGCTTGCCGTCTCCTTATGTCGATCTGTTGTCGGCCGTTTGCATCAATACCCCTGCCCTATGTATGCTCAATGCCAAATCAGGCAAATGGCCAAAACGGGAGGAGCGACGATGGCGATCTTCGACGACGAACCCAGGAAGAAGCCGCGCACGCACGAGATCGGCCAGGACCTGTCGCTGCTGTCCGTCGACGAATTGTCGGAGCGCATCGCCCTGCTGCGTGACGAGATCGCCAGACTTGAAACAGAGCGGACAGCCAAGAGCGCCACCAAATCTGCCGCCGACGCGTTGTTCCGACGCGGATAATCTTGTCGGCGCGAGCGACCGCCGCCGAAAAGCCCCAATACGTCTGTCTTCAGACCCCTGCGCCCGAAAACCGGACCAAGCGATGTTTGCAACTTACAGACCGATCCTTTCGCTGCTTCGCGGCACGGCGTTCCTGCTCGCCGCATCCGGCCTGCACGGGCTGCTCCTGCCTCTGCGCGGCCAGGTGGAAGGCTTTTCGACCGCATCGCTCGGCCTCATGGGCACGGCCTGGGCGGGCGGCTTCGTCACCGGCTGCTTCTTCGCGCCGCGCCTTGTGCGCCGAGCCGGCCACGTCAGAGCCTTCGGCGCCTTCGCCGCGTCGGGTGCGATCATCGCGCTGCTCACCGGCCTCATCATCGACGAGTATTTCTGGATCCTCTTGCGCGCCTTCACCGGCTTCACCATGGCCGGCGCCTTCATGGTGATCGAGAGCTGGCTGAACGAGAAGGCTACCAACGAGAACCGCGGCACCGTCTTCGGCCTCTACATGATGGTCACCTATGCCTCGATCATGGGCGGCCAGATGATCGTCGCCGGCGGCGATGTGCGATCGGCGTCGCTGTTCATGATCACCGGCATCCTGTTTTGCCTGTCGCTCATTCCGACGGCCGTGTCGACGCAGTCGCATCCCAAGCCCCTGCAGGACGTCAAGCTCGACGTCAAAGGCCTCTACGCCAATTCACCGGTGTCGGCGGTGGCCTGCCTTCTCATCGGCATCGCCAACGGCGCCTGGGGCACGCTTGGCGCCGTCTATGGCGCGCGCATCGGCATCTCCACCGCCGAGATCGCGCTGATGATGAGCCTTGTCGTCGTTTCCGGCGCTGCCATGCAGCTTCCGGCCGGGCGCCTTTCCGATACAACCGACCGCCGCTTCGTGCTGGCAGGCGCTGCCTCCGGCGCGGCCCTGGTCGCAGTGCTGATCTTCCTGTTCGCGCCGCGATCGGGCGTCTTCGTCATCGTGCTGACTGCCGCCTACGGCGCCTTCGCTTATACGCTCTATTCGATCGCTGTCGCGCATGCCAACGACCACGCCCGCGCGGAGGACTTCGTCAAGGTTTCAGGCGGCCTATTGCTGCTCTACGGCTTCGGCACGATGATCGGCCCGCTTCTGGCCGCGGCCTTGATGGGTTCGGTGCGCCCGGAAGGACTTTTCCTGGCAACCGCGCTGGCGCATCTCAGCCTCGCCGGCTACACGCTGCTGCGTATCCGCGCCCGTGCGCCCGTGCCGATCGAAAACCGCGAAGCCTTCAAAACGCAGCCCGCCGACCGCGCTGTCACGCCGGAGGCAACCCGGCTCGATCCGCGCAGAAAGATTGAAACCAATAGTTGAGATTTCGAAAACTTTGCCCCACAAATAAAGGCATGATGTTTTCTGACGCCTTTGTGGCGATAGCGGATCCCAACCGGCGCTATCTCTTGGAAGAACTCCGGCGCGGCCCGAAGACGGTGAACGAACTAGCGGCCGGACTGCCCGTCTCACGCCCGGCTGTTTCCCAGCATCTGAAGGTTCTGCTCGATGCCGGCCTCGTCAACGCCAAGGCCGAAGGCACGCGACGTGTCTATACTGTCAGCAGCGCCGGCTTCCTGAGACTGAACATCTGGCTCGACCAGTTCTGGGAAACAGCGCCGGGAGAATGATCTAGCCGTTGTTGTAGGGAAAGAACTTGAAATAGGGCTGCGCTTCCTCGACCACGCGGGCAAAAGATGGGCGCGCCAGCAGACGGTCGTGAAAGCGTTTCAGCGTCGGGAACCTATCGCCGAACGGTTCAACCTTGTTGGCATAGAACAAGGCGGGTGAGGCCGAGCAGTCGGCCATGGTGAAGGTGTCGCCGACCGCCCAGATTTTTTCCTGCATCTCCTTTTCGATGATGTCATAGGCGTTGCGCAGCTGCGCGCGGCTCTCCTCGACGCCGAATGGATCGGTCTGCTTCTTTGGCCGCAGCCGGTCGCCGACGATCTTCTGCATCGGCGCCTGCACGTAGAAATCATAGAAGCGGTCGGCCTGCCGGACCTGGAGGGCAAGGTCGATGTCGGTGGGCACCAGCGCGACCGGCCCGGGATAATGTGCGGCCAGATATTCAATGACGATGGTCGATTCCAGCACCGTTCGCTCGCGCGCATCGTCGCGCAGCGCCGGCATCTTGCCGGTTGGCGACACTTTCAGGAACGCCGCGCGCGAGGCCTGATCGCCGAGATCGACGATGACCGGATTGAACCGTGTGTCGTTCTCGTAGAACGCGATCAGTGGCTTCCAGCAGAACGAAGCCAGCGGGTGGAAATGGAAAGTCAGGGACATGCTTGGCCTCTTTGTCGCCTTCAATCACGGTTGAAGAATTCACATGTCGCATGCCGGCCGAGTCAAGCTCCGGCCGTGCGCCGCGATGGCTTCGATGATCCGCGGCCAGTCATTGGGGTGCAGCTCATGGCCGCCGCCTTCGACCTTGACCAGCCTTGCGCGGGGAA
The DNA here is from genome assembly GCA_004020875.1 of Mesorhizobium sp. Classification (GTDB taxonomy): domain Bacteria; phylum Pseudomonadota; class Alphaproteobacteria; order Rhizobiales; family Rhizobiaceae; genus Mesorhizobium. Next base: position 113,652 of record SAPZ01000012.1, on the reverse strand, counting down.
CGGCATTGGCGAGCGTCTCGCCATGTTCGATCGGAAAGAGCGGATCGGCGGTGCCGTGGATGACGAGCAACGGCGTGCGCAAATCCCGTACCGTGCGCTGCGGGTCGCCACCCTTGAGCAGGAAATGGTTGGTCGCGCTGGCGAGGCCGCTGGAACGGTCGTAATCCTCCTCGATCATCGCGCGCGTGCGTTCCTCGTCGAATGGATGGCGCGTGCTGGCGATCGCGCGGGCGTCGTTGACCATGAAGTCGAGCACCTGCTCCCGCTTCGACCAGTCGACGTCGCCGCCTTGCGCCGAATGCTCCTTGTAGGCTTCGGTCGCTCCGGGCAGGCCGGATGTGTCGACGCCGAGCGGCGAACAGCTGATCACGGTGAGCGCGCCGACGCGTTCGGGATATTTCAGCGCCACGCTCTGCGCGAGCATGCCGCCCATCGACATGCCGACGACATGCGCCTTGCCGACGCCGTGGTCGTCGAGCACGCGCATGGCATCATCCACCATGTCCTCGAAATTGTAGGGCGCCGCGCCGGGCGGATATTTGGTCGAAAGGCCGGTGTCGCGGTTGTCGTAGCGGATCACGAAGCGGCCACGCCCCGCGAGTTGCCGGCAGAAGGTCTCCGGCCACCACAGCATCGAAGCCATGGCGCCCATGATCAGAAGGATCGGCGGATCTTTCGGGCTGCCGAATCTCTCCGAAAAAATGTCAGGGCGCTGCGCTGTGGTCGCCACCTTCTCCTCCAATCTGATTGCAAATTGCAATCAGTTGCACGATAATCAGACCGATATCATAATGCAACTGGTTTTTCTGGAGAGACTGCCATGAGCATCGACCGTCGGTCAGGTTGCCCGATCAATCTGTCGCTCGAGGTCTTTGGCGACCGCTGGAGCCTGATCATTCTGCGCGACATGATCTTTGGCGGCCGGCGCCATTTTCGCGAGTTGCTCAACTTCTCGCTGGAAGGCATCGCCTCCAACATCCTGGCCGACCGGCTGAAGCGGCTGATGGAGCTCGGCCTGCTGACCAAGGCCGACGACCCCAGCCATAAGCAGAAGGCGATCTACAGCCTGACCGAGATGGCGATCACGCTCGTCCCGATCATGGCGCAGCTCGGCGCCTGGGGACGCGTCTGGCTGCCGGTCAGCGAAGAATTGTCGATCCGCGCCGAGCTGCTCGAAAAAGGGGGACCGCCGCTATGGGAGCAATTCATGGACGAGTTGCGCCACGAGCATCTGGGCGCGCCCTCGAAGACGCCGACCGGCAAGCCGACCGTACGCCAGCAGCTGAGGGCCGCTTATGAGGCCGTCGTCGCGCGCAAGGCCGAGGAAATTCGCCCTATCAAAACAGAGGCTTGAGGCGCGTTGCGCGGATCCGGTTAAGCGCGCCGCGATTTGGGATGAGACGACGCACGTAAGCGCGTCAGATGCCTTCGCCGGCGAGTTCTTCCGAAAGCGTAGAAACCTGGTTTTGGGCGCTGCGCATCATCGGATAGATCGCCAGCACCTTTTGCCAGGCTTCCAGCGCCGACTGCTTGTGGCCGGTTTCGGCCATGATCTGAGCGAGGCCCGAAAGCGCGCCGAAATGGCGCGGCTCGAGCTGCAGGGTGCGGTCGATGTCGGCCATCGACTTCCCGTAATTCTTCATCAGGAAATGCACGGTGGCGCGGCGGTTCCAGCCTTCGGCATAGTCGGGCTGCAGGGTCACGATCTGATCCAGGAAATCGAGCGCGACATCGAATTTCTGGTCTTCCGTCGCCTTTTGCGCCCATTGCATCATCAGGTCGATCGAGGCGCTGCCGGACTGGTTCCACTCGTTCCAGATGCGGCCGGCGATACGCTCGGCCGGCTTTTCATTGCGCTCGCGCTTCAACTCGGTGAAGAGTTGGTCGAGGCGGCCCTGCTTGGTTGGGGCAGCCGGCGGCGGCGTCGTGGCGGGCGGGGCGGCATCTGGAGGGAGCGCGCCCGGCACCGTTTCTGCTCCCGCCGGCAAAGCTGCGCCGGAAAGCAAAAAGGCGGCGAAAAATGCAAAAAGAATCCGCATCGCCGGAATCTAACCCCGGGCGGCGGATCGTCCAAATGATTTTAGCGTGAGAGAGCCAGCGAACCGGCAATCGACAACAAACGGGCGCGGCATAGTCTCTAGTGCATGTCCTTGCCCCAAAACCGCTTGGCACTTTTTTGGGCGACATGCACTACGCCGCGCGCAAAACTCAGCCCTGGCGCGCCTTATAGCGCGGAGCGGTCTTGTTGATGATGTAGATGCGTCCCTTGCGGCGAACCAGCCGGTTGTCGCGGTGACGCGCCTTGAGCGCCTTGAGCGAATTCTTGATCTTCATGGTCTTGCCTGTTCGGTCTGGGCCCGTCCCGGGCCGAATTTTAAAAGGCGCGCCCGGAAAAAAGCGCGCCTTGAACTTGGCGTGGCTCATAAACGAGGAGTGTCGTCCATGTCAACCACGTGACGATGCTCGAATGCCACAAGTGGGCCGGCATATCAAATATTCGCCATCCGGCAGCATGGCATTGCGCGACTTAAGTGCGGCTGGAATGGTGACCTGCGCGAAACGACCGGAGATTGCACATGCGCCGCCTGCTTCTGCCTGCCTGTCTGGTCTTGCTTGCGACAGCCCCGGCCGCCCGGGCGCAGGAATGCGATCGCAATGACGACAGCCAGTCGATGCTCAACATCTGCGCCGATGCCGACTATCAGGCGGCCGATGCCAAGCTCAACGACGCCTATAAGAACATCGTCAGCCACAACGATCAGGCCTCGAACAAGCTGCTACAGACGGCGCAACGCGCCTGGATTGCTTTCCGCGATGCCGAATGCGCCTATGATACCGCCGACAGCCAAGGCGGCTCCATTCATCCGATGGAGTTGTCCCAGTGTCTGAGGAAGCTCACCAACGAGCGCACAAGGCAGCTCGCCTCGGACGCCAGCTGTAAGCTGAGCGATCCGAACTGCGCCGGCTCGGACGCGGGCAACGACCAGGACCTGCAGTAAGCGCGGCCTACTGCGCCCGGGTGACACGCGTGAAATGACCCATCTTTCGGCCGGGGCGTGACTCGGCCTTGCCGTAGAGATGCAGTATCAGGTCGCGTTCGGCGAGCAGCGCCGGCACTTTCAGCATGTCATCGCCAATCAGGTTTTCCATCACGCAATCGGAATGCCGGGCGGGCGAGCCCAGCGGCAGGCCGGCGACGGCGCGGATATGCTGCTCGAACTGCGAGATGACGCAGGCGGCCTCCGTCCAATGGCCGGAATTATGCACGCGCGGCGCCAGTTCGTTGGCCAAGAGCGAGCCGTCGGCAAGGACGAAGAACTCGACGCCGATGACGCCGACATAGTCGAGCGCGGAAAGGATTTTCGCGGCCGCATCTTTGGCGGCGGCCGCCGTTTCCGGGCGGATGGCGGCCGGCAAGGTCGAGCTGCGCAATATGCCCTCGCGATGGACGTTTTCGGCAGGATCGAAAGCGGCGATCGTTCCGTCGAGACCGCGCGCGGCGATCACCGAGATCTCACGCTCGAAAGCGACCAGCGATTCCAGGATCAGCGGCACATTGCTCATCGCCTCGCAGGTGCCGGCAAAGCCGCCCGTTTCCATGTTGCGGAAGACGCGCTGGCCCTTGCCGTCATAGCCCATGCGGCGGGTTTTCAGCACGCCGCTGCCGTTGAACCTCCTCAACGCTTCGGTCAGTTGGTCGTCATTGTCGACTGGGCGGAACTCAGCCGTCGGGATGCCGATGTCATTCAGGAAGCTTTTCTCGGTGAGGCGATCCTGCGCGACCTCGAGCGCGCGGGCCGGCGGATAGACCGGGACCGTTGCCGACAGCATTCGCACCGCCGCGACGGGGACGTTCTCGAATTCGTAGGTGACGACGGCGCTGGCGGCGGCCAGCTCGGAGAGCGCTTTCGGATCGCCATAGGCAGCCACGATCTGCCGGTTTGCGACCTGGGCCGCCGGGCAGTCGGGCTGGGGCTCCAGGATGACGATGCGGTAGCCGAGGCGCGCGGCGGCCATTGCCAGCATGCGGCCGAGCTGGCCGCCGCCGATGATGCCGATGGTCGATCCGGGCGCCAGGCTCACGGCGCGTCCGTCGGCTCGGTGGCGACCTTGGCGGTCTGCGCCGCTCGCCATGCGTCGAGCCGGGCGGCGAGCTTGTCGTCGTTGAGCGCCAGCACCGCCGCGGCCAGAAGCGCGGCATTGGCCGCTCCCGCCTTGCCGATCGCCAGCGTGCCGACCGGGATGCCGGCCGGCATCTGCACGATGGAGAGCAGCGAATCCTGGCCGGACAGCGCCTTGGATTCGACGGGAACGCCGAATACCGGCAGCGGCGTCATCGCCGCCGTCATGCCCGGCAAGTGCGCAGCGCCACCAGCGCCGGCGATGATCACCTTGTAACCGGCGGCCTTGGCGCCCTTGGCGAACTCATAGAGGCGGTCGGGGGTGCGGTGGGCGGAGACGATCAGCCTTTTGTGCGGAATGCCCAGCGCATCCAGGGTTTCGGCCGCCTGGCGCATCGTCGCCCAGTCGGACTGGCTGCCCATGATGATGGCGACGTCGGCACGCTGATCGGTCAAGGTTTCGCTCCCGGCGGCAAAGGCGCGCCTTAGCGGAATTCGCCGATAGCCGCAAGGATCGTCGCGACGGCAGCCAGCTAATCCGGCCAGCGTAGCGAACCCGCCGAATCCTTGCGGGCGACCTTCATTGCGTCGGCGGGCCGGTCCTTCGCCGTCAGCACCGCGCGCAGTTGCTCGGCCACGACCTCCGCCTCTCCGGGATGCAGATTGCAGGGATCGAGGAAGAAATGGCCACGCTCGACCTCGTGGTTGCGCACGATGACGGGCGGCGAGCCGGCGGCGAGCGCGGAGGCAAGTCCGGCGGCCGTGAAGCGGCTCTCCGGGCGCACGAAGACCTGCAGGCGATCGAGCGGATTGTTGGTCGGGTCGGGAATAATCTGCGCACCGATTCCCGGAATGCCCTCGAGCGCGTCCTTCCACAGATTGAGCGCCGCCTCCTCGCGCCGGCGGATGCCGGCATGGTCGCGCTTTTCCCAGGCGTCGAGCGCCGCCATGGTGCCGGCTATGCTTTCCTTGCCGACCTTCATGGCGCGCGCGACGCCGCGGTTCTGCAGATAGGCGGCGCGCACCAAATCCTTGCGGCCGGTGACGATGCCGCTGGTCGGGCCCGAGAGGAATTTGTGGCCGCTATAGACGACGATGTCGGCACCGCGCGCCAGGAAGCTGCGCAGGTCATATTCCGAGGCGGCGTCGACGATCACCGGCACGCCCTTGGCATGGCAAATCTCGCAGAACTCCTCCAGCGAAAGCATGCCGTATTGCACGGTGTGATGCGCGACGACGTAGAGGGCCGCCGCCGTGCGCTCGTTGATCGCTTCGCGAACATGGTAGTCTTGGGTGACGCTGACGGTACCCGCCGGAATCACCTTGGCGCCGGCGACGCGGATCGACTGGTCGATCGGCGCGCCGTAATTGACGATATGGCCGAGCTGGATGACGACTTCGGACTTCAGGCCTTCGGTGTCGTCCGGCAGGCGCTCGATCGCCAGAAGGTTCGTGCCGGTCATTGCGCCGGCGATCGCCATGGTGATGCCAGAGGCGCAGCAGGCGGTGATGAAGCCGGCCTCGCCGCCGGTGAGACGGGCGACGACCGCGCTCGCGGCGCGCTGCAGATCGTCCATCTCCACCCATTGCGAGGCGATCTCGGCCATGGCGCTGATCGCTTCCGGAACGATGATCGAGGCGCCAAGCGTCGTCATCGTGCCGGAGACATTGATGATGGGTCTCAGCCCCAGCCGCTCGCGGATGGTGGTGTTGGAGCCGGCGTCGGAATAGGTTTTCATGTGAGGGGACTCCCTGAAAGTCAGGCGGCGATCTCGACGACCGCTTCGATTTCGACGGTGATGTTTCGTGGCAGCGAGCCGACGCCGATGGCGGAGCGGGCATGGCCGCCGATCTTGTCGAAGACATCGGCGAAAAGATCGGAGCAGCCATTGACCACTTTGGGGTGGGCGCTGAAGGTCGGGGTCGCATTGACGAAGCCAAGCAGCTTCACCACGCGCACGATGCGGCCGAGGTCGCCCGCCGCCGCATGCATGACCGCAAGCAGGTTGAGGCCGGTAAGACGGGCATGCTCATAGGCCTGCTCGACGGTGACGTCGTCGCCGACCTTGCCGGTGCATAGCGTGCCGTCGGCGCGCAGCGGCCCCTGGCCCGAGAGGAAGATCAGCCGGCCGCTTTCGGCATGAGTGACGAAGTTGGCGATGGGCATCGGCGGCTCCGGCAGCGTCAGGCCGAGTTCGGCGAGCCGTTGGTAAGGCGTCATGGAAGGGTACTCCTTGGATGGCGAGAGCCATCCGCTGTCAGAAATGCGAGGCGCGGAAGCGCGCCAGAAATGTGCGGAGACGCTCGTTGGTCGTCTCCGCGGCAAGGACTTCCTTCGGCGGTCCGACCGCCGAGACGCCGCCATCGGCCATGAACACGATGCGACTCGACGCATCGCGGGCGAAGGCCATTTCATGCGTCACCATCACCATGGTCATGCCGTCCTCGGCGAGGCTCTTCACCACAGCCAGCACCTCGCCGACGAGCTCGGGGTCGAGCGCCGAGGTGATCTCGTCGAGCAGCAGGATCTTTGGCTCCATGGCGACGGCGCGGGCAATGCCGACGCGCTGCTGCTGGCCACCGGAAAGCTCCGCCGGCAGGCTGTCGGCCTTGTGGGCGAGGCCGACGCGACCCAGCCAGTGTTCGGCGATCGAGCGGGCTTCGGCACTGCTCTTGCCGCGAACCTTGGTGAGGCCGAGCATGATGTTGCCGGCCGCGGTCAGATGCGGGAAGAGGTTGAAGCTCTGAAACACCATGCCGGTTTCGGCACGCATGGCGGCCAAATCGCGCTCGCCGCGGCGCTGGCGCGTCCCGGCATCACGGTATCCGACTTCCTTGCCGTCGATGCGGATCGAGCCCGAGTCATAGCTCTCGAGGAAGTTCACGCAGCGCAGCAGCGTGGTCTTGCCGCTGCCGGAAGGGCCGATGATGGTCACCACCTCGCCCTTGGCGACCTGCAGGCTGACCGAGCGCAGCACCGCGACCGGGCCGAAGGATTTCGAGACCTCGGCGATGTCGAGAAGCGCTGGGCTATTGTTGGAGCTGGTGGCCATGGCGTTAGTCCCGGATGAAGGCGAAGCGCCGTTCCAGCCTGCGGCTGGCGTAGGAAAGCGCGTAGTTGACGGCGAAATAGATCAGGGCGCCGAGGATGTAGAGCGGCATCGCCTCATAGGTGCGGCCGATGACCTGGTTGATTGCCTGCATCAGGTCGGTGATGCCGAGCAGCGAGACCAGGGCGCTGCCCTTCACGGCATCGGTAACCCCGTTGATCCAGGGCGGCAGGAAGCGGCGGAAGGCCTGCGGGAAGATGACCGAGGTCAGGCGCTGCCGGAAGGTGAGGCCGATCGCCATCGCCGCTTCCGACTGGCCCTTCGGTATCGAGGCGACGGCGCCCCGCACATATTCGACGACCTGCGCCGTCTTGAACAGCGTGAGCGCCAGCACCGCCGCCCAGAAGGACTGCAGATGCAGTCCGACCGCGGGGAGGCCATAATAGACGAAGAACATCAGCACCAGGATCGGGATGCCGCGAATGGTGTCCGAGAAAATGCGTACCGCCCAACGCAGCGGCGCCGGCCCATAGACGAGGCCGACACCCAGCAGCACCCCCGCGATCAAAGACAGGACCACGACCAGCAGCGAGACCCACAAGGTCAAGGCGAAGCCTTCGGCGAGGAACGGCAGGGCGTAGAGTGTCTGGCTCAGCATCTCAGCGCGCCGCCCTGAACCGGCGTTCGACCAGCCTGAGCGCGAACAGCAGGGCGTAACCGGTCACCAGATACATCGCCGTCGTCACCAGATAGACCTCGACGATGCGGAATGTGTTGAAGTTGATCCACTGGGCCCCGTAGGTGAGTTCGGGCACGGAGATGACCGAAGCGATCGAGGTGTCCTTGAACAGCGAGATGAAGGTGTTGGACAGCGCCGGCAGCGTGATGCGCAGCATCGTCGGCAGGCGTACATGGATCAGGCGCTGCCATGGGGTGAGGCCGATCGCCTTGCCGGCGTCGAGCTGGCCGCGCGGCACAGCTTCCAGGCCGGAACGGAACACTTCGACCAGATAGGCGCCGCTATAGACCGACAGCGTCACGACAAAAGAGGTGGGCGCGCTGTAGGCGAGATCTATGACGGTCGGCACACCGTAGAAGACGAGATAGACGAGCAGGATCAATGGCACGTTGCGGATGAATTCGACATAAGCCGCGATGATCGTGCGCATGACGCGCCCGGCCGAGACGTACCAGACCGCCAGCACCAACCCGATCACGATGCCGATTGCGATTGAGATCACGGCGAGTTCGAGGCTGAGCAGCAGGCCGCCCCACAGCTTGTCGAAATGCCGCCAGATCAGGTTGAAATTGAGCGTGTAGCCCATGCGTCCGTCTCAATGGCTCGCGGTGACGAACACAGGATTCGTCATCCGCATGGCCCGTGCGAGGAGAAACAGGCGGAAGAGCGCCTGATGCGCTCCTCCGCTGGCCTGGCGTAGGCTTGGTCAGATGACCGGGAAGCCGGGATGGCGCGGCGGCGGCTCCTGGCCGAAATATTCCTTGAAGGCGGCGTCGTAGAGCGCCGTCTCATGGCCGAACATGGCGATGGTGAAGGTCTGGTTGACGAAGGTCAGCCAATCAAGGTCGCCTTGCCGGACGGCAGCGCCGTAAAGCATCGAGTACCAGCTCTTGCCAGCGTCGAAATATTTGTCGGGGTTGCGCGAGGCGAGCCAGCGCACGGTCGACAGATCGACGGCGGCGGCGTCGGCTCGCTTGGATTCCAGCGCCTGCAGCACGTTCGCCTGGGTGTCGATCTGCAGCACCTGCGCCTGCGGCAAGGCGAAATGCACCGAGCTTTCGGCGTCGACATTCTGCAGGATCGAGATGCGCGTGTTGGCGCCGTTGGCCAGGAGCTTGTCGAAAGTCTTGTTCTCGGAGCCCGGCAGCGTCAGCAGCGCCACGCCCTCGACATAGTATGGCCGCGAGAAATGGACCAGCTGCGAGCGCTGCGCGGTCATGGTCATGAACTGGATGGTGATGTCGACCTTGTTGGTCGTCACGTTCGGAATGCGCTGCGCCGGATCCTGCTGAACAAACTCGACCTTGCTGGGATCGTCGAAGAGGCCCTTGGCGAGGATGCGGCCCATCGTGATGTCCATGCCAACGAGTTCACCGGCATCATTCTCGAAATGCCACGGCGCGTTGGTGCTGCCGGTGCCGACGATCAGCTTGCCGCGATCAAGCGCGGTGCGCAGCACGCTGTCGGACGCGGCTTGCGCGGCTGCCTTCTCGGCGCTGATGGCGGTGAGCGCGCCGGCGGTGGCCAGCCCCGCCATTCCCAGTTTCAGAAAATCACGTCTGCCGGATGTGTCGTTCACAGCGACCTCCTTTGATGGTGTGTTCCCCAATGCAGCAGAAATACACCCGCAATCAGCGATTGTCTCTTACAAGAGACGTGTGTATCCTGTACAAGACAGATACTAGCACCAGGAATCGACAATGCAAGAGAGTGAAATGCTGACCGGGTGGCCGGGCGAAGGCACGGGCGAAGAGCGGCCGGCTGGCTCGCGCGAGAAAGGCCTCAACAGGGTCTTGAACATCCTGGAGTTCCTGCACGCCAACCAGCGCGCGATCGGCATCGGCGAGTTGGCCAAGGGGCTCAATGCGCCGCGCTCGACCACCTACACGCTGGTGCGCGAGCTGGTCGAAGCCGGGCTCCTGGAAATGGCCGGCGACGGCAATCGCGTCTATTTCGGCAAGAAGCTCTATCTCTATGGCATGGCCTATATGCGCGGCAACGATCTGCTGAGGCGCGGCCGCCAGGAGGTCGATACGCTGTCGCGCGAGACCGGGGAGACGTCCGAGCTCTGCATGCTGCAGAGCGGTCGCTACACCATCATCCATTCAAGCCCGGGAACCAGGCCGTTCCGCATCAGCTCGGCCACCGGCCTGCAGATCCCGCTGCCATGGACTGCTTCGGGGCGGTTGCTGCTGGCCGGTCTTGATCGCAGCCGGATCGAGGCGATGGTCACGGAAGACGATCTCGTGCTGCCGGACGGCCGCAAGATAGAGATCGATGACTTCATCGATGACATCGCTCGGGCGCGCGTCACCGGCTATTGCGTCACGTCGGGCCTGGTCGATGCTTATACCAAATGCCTGGCGGCGCCCGTGTTCTCGGCGCCTGGCAGGGTCGAGGCGACGATGTGCCTGGTGGTGCCGATCGACACGTCGGAGGCGCGAACAGGCGAATTGGTCGCGCTGCTGCGCGAGCGGGCCGCCCGGCTTTCGATCTCTTAAAGCATGTCTCCGGGGAAGCTACCCGCTCAGGCGATGATGTCGGGAATGATGCGGTCTTCCAGCGCCGACAGCCGGTCTTTCAGCATCAGCTTCTTCTTCTTCATTCGCTGGATCTGAAGCGGGTCGCAGCCCGTGGCGATCATCGCGTTTATAGCGGCGTCGAAATCGGCGTGTTCTTGTTTGAGCCGGGAATATTCGAGGCGTATTTCAGCCTGTTCCTGTTCGGACATTATCTACCGTCTGCGTATGCATCGCCCAATCGGGCTGTCTGGGCGGGACCGGTTGGGTTTGTGACTTGTTGGTCTGAGACCGGCGCGCAGCCCTTATCACATTTCACTTTGTCGTGGAATGCTACCACGTGTCATTCGACATCGAGATCGGTTGATGGCAAACTGTCATGGTGCCGTCACAGTCGCAACCTGCGGTGGACGTGCCTGCGACGGCTGCAATCGAGGAAACCATGAAAGGGAGAACCAATCATGTCTCTTGCATCCCATCTTGATGAGTTGCAGCGGAAACACGGTGATATCGAGCGCGAGCTTACCGACGCGATGAACCATCCTTCGGTAGACGACCTCGAAATCGTGAATCTCAAGCGACGCAAGCTGGCAATCAAGGACGAGATTGAAAAGCTGAAGGCTAGCCCGACGACACACTGAAGCTCCTCCAGGCACCATCGCCGCAACCCGCCGCGGTGAAACTTCCGGTGGCAAGAAATGCCACCGGCATGGTGCTTTTTAACTGAAATCGGTGGAAAGTTCGGTCGCGGATCTCGCGATCGGCAGAGCTGGCATTTTTCGCGTGGCGGCTGCGGATTTGCCAACCTCGCCAGCCGCCTGCCATTGACAAGCCATCTTTGCTCCGCCACCTCATGCCCGGAACTTTCAGATGAAGGCGGCCGGCATGACCGGATATTTCTCTTCTCCCTTTCCTCGGCGCACGTCGGTCCGCGTGTCGGTCGGCGGCGTGATGGTCGGCGGCGGCGCGCCTGTCGTCGTGCAGTCGATGACCAACACCGACACCGCCGATGTCGACCAGACCGTCGCCCAGGTTGCGGCGCTGCATCGCGCCGGCTCGGAAATCGTGCGCATCACGGTCGACCGCGACGAGAGCGCGGCGGCGGTTCCGCGCATCCATGAGCGACTGTTGCGGCTCGGCGTCGATGTGCCGCTGGTCGGCGACTTCCATTATATCGGCCACAAGCTCTTGGCCGATCATCCGGCCTGCGCCGAGGCGCTGGCGAAATACCGCATCAATCCCGGCAATGTCGGCTTCAAGGACAAGAGGGACCGCCAGTTCGCGGCGATCGTCGAGATGGCGATCAGGCATGACAAGCCGGTGCGCATCGGGGTCAACTGGGGCTCGCTCGACCAGGAGCTGCTGACCCGGTTGATGGACGACAACCAGGCGAAGGGCTCGCCGCTCACCGCGCAGGAGGTCACCCGCGAGGCGATCGTCCAGTCGGCGACCCTGTCGGCCGAGATGGCGGAAGAGATTGGGCTCGGCCGCGACAAGATCATCCTGTCGGCCAAGGTCAGCGGCGTGCAGGACCTCATCGCCGTCTATACCGAGCTAGCGACACGCTCCGATCACGCCCTGCATCTGGGCCTGACTGAAGCCGGCATGGGCACCAAGGGCATCGTCGCCTCGTCCGCCGCCATGGGTATTCTTCTGCAGCAGGGCATCGGCGACACGATCCGCATCTCTCTGACCCCGGAGCCGAATGGCGACCGCACGCGCGAGGTGCAAGTGTCGCAGGAACTGCTGCAGACCATGGGCTTCCGGCAGTTCGTGCCGATCGTCGCGGCCTGCCCCGGCTGCGGCCGCACGACGTCCACCGTGTTTCAGGAACTCGCCCAGAGCATCCAGGCCGATATCCGCAAGAACATGCCGGTGTGGCGCGAGAAATATCCCGGCGTCGAGAATCTCAAGGTCGCGGTGATGGGCTGCATCGTCAACGGTCCGGGCGAATCAAAGCATGCCGACATCGGCATATCGCTGCCCGGCACCGGCGAGACGCCGACGGCGCCTGTCTTCATCGACGGCAAGAAAGCGGCGACGCTGCGCGGTCCGTCGATCGCGCAGGATTTCGAGAAGATGGTCGGCGACTATATCGAGCAGCGCTACGGACACGGCAAAGCCGCGGCCGAGTAGGCCGATGCACCGTTTCCTCACGGTGGCTCTGGCCTTGCTTTGCAGCTTGAGTTGGGTGGCAGGCGCGTCCGCCGACCCACCGCAGTCGAAATCGGCCGGCAAACGGCTGATCAACCGTGTCTGCGATCTGATCGAAGCCCAAGCCCAACAGAATGGCCTGCCCAAGGAGTTCTTCGCCCGGCTGATCTGGAAGGAGAGCCGCTTCGACCCGAACGCGGTGAGCCCGGTCGGCGCCGAAGGCATCGCGCAGTTCATGCCGGGAACCGCCAAGATGCGCGGCCTGGCCAATTCCTTCGACATCGAGCAGGCAATCCCGGCTTCCGCGAAATATCTAGCCGAGATGAAGGCGGGCTACGGCAACCTCGGCCTCGCGGCAGCCGCCTACAATGCCGGCGAGAACCGCGTGTCGCGTTGGCTTACCTTCGGCGGCTTCCTGCCAATGGAGACGGAAAGCTATGTATTCGACGTCATGGGCGAACCCGTCGATAAGTTCACGGACAAGTCCTACGCCGGCACAGTCCAGCCGCTTGACTCGAAGATGAGCTTCCCGGTCGCCTGCCGCCGGCTGCCGATGATCATGTCGCGGACGGTCGCCATGGCCTCGATCAACGTCAAGCCGTGGGGCGTGCAGGTGGCGGGCAATTTCCGCCGTTCCGCGGCGATCAGCCAATGGCTGAGGGTCAAAAGCCGGTTCCCGGCGCTGCTCGCCAGCCATGATCCGGTGGTCAGCCGGGTGCGCACTCCGATCGGCAGGCGCGGCATCTACGCGGTCAGGATCGGCGCGGACTCGCGCGGCGAGGCCAACGGCATCTGCGACAAGCTGCAAAGCATCGGCGGCGCCTGCGTGGTGATGCGCAACCGGTAGCTACGCCGTCTTGGCCGTCACCGTCTCGCTGAGCCAGGCGCCGATCTTGGCGCCGAGGCGGTCGGGCGACACTGGCTTCGGCAGATAGTCGTCCATGCCGGCCTCGACGCATTTCTCGCGGTCGCCCTTGAGCGCATGCGCGGTGACGCCGATGATCGGCGTGCGCTCGCCGTACTGCTCCTCGATCACGCGGATGGCGCGGGTTGCTTCATAGCCGTTCATCTCGGGCATGGAGACGTCCATCAGCACCAGGCGGGGGCGCAGCGCGCGGTACATTTCAACGGCCGTGCGGCCGTTGCCGGCGATGCGGTAGCTCAGCCCGAAACCGTTGAGGATCTGGCCGAAGACCAGCTGGTTCACCTCGTTGTCCTCGGCAATCAGGATATCGATCGGACCGCTCGGGGCAGTGGTCGATTCCGATGCCGCCGGCACGGGCACCGCCGGGCCGCGGATGACGGTGAAGGACGGCGGCGGCGCCTGCGCCGCGACCGGCTCGCGCACGAAATGCGCCTTGGCGCCCTGGGTGCGCGCCTTCTGGATGGCGGAGATCACCGTGCCCAGCAGCACTGCCGAACGCGCCGGCTTGGTGAGATGCGCGACGATGCCGAAATCGATCACCATCCTGCCGAAATCGACCTGGTCGACCGAGGTGAGCAGCACGACCGGGATGGAGCAAAGCCGGCTGTCGGCGGCGATCGCCTTGGCGACATCGGCACCGTTCATGCCGGGCATCTGGTAGTCGAGGATGATGCAGTCGACGGAGGCGCCGAGCTGGCAGGCGCGGTCGAGGAAGGCCAGGCCGAAGGCGCCGCTTTCGGCGGCCGCGCAGTCGAAGCTCCAGCTTCTGAGCTGCTCCAGCAGGATCTCGCGGTTGACCGGATTGTCGTCGATGACCAGCACCCGGGCGCCGGTGACGTCGACCGGCACCAGCTTATCGCCTGCCTCCTGGTTGTGCGCGGGCAGCGGCACGGCGAACCAGAAGACGGAGCCGCGGCCGATCTCGCTTTCGACGCCGATCTTGCCGCCCATCAGGTCGACAAGCCGGGCACCGATCGCAAGGCCAAGCCCGGTGCCTTCGTGGCGGCGGGTCGACGAGCCGTCGACCTGGGCGAATTTCTCGAACACGCTTTGCAGCTTTTCGGCCGGGATGCCGATGCCAGTGTCCTCGACGCGGACCTTGAGCTGGACGACGCCGTCGACGACATCGCCGCCGACATCGACCAGCACATGGCCCTTCTCGGTGAACTTCACGGCGTTGCCGAGCAGATTGGTGACGATCTGGCGGAAGCGCCCTGCATCGCCCACGACAAAGGCCGGCAGGCGCGGATCGACGCGCACGATGAGCTCGAGGTTCTTTTCGGCAACGCGCGCCGACACCAGCGTCGCCACATCCTCGACCGCTTCCGCCAGGCGGAAGGGGGCGGGGTCGAGCGTCAGCTGGCCTGCATTGATCTTCGAGAAATCGAGGATGTCATTGATGATGGTGAGCAGCGCGTTGCCGGATTTGACGATGACGTCGGTGAAGGTTTTTTGGCGCGGCGTCAGCTCGGTCTTGGCCAGCAGTTCGGCCATGCCGAGCACGCCGTTCATCGGCGTGCGGATCTCATGGCTCATATTGGCCAGGAATTCCGACTTGGCGCGGTCGGCGGCCTCGGCCTTGAACAGCGACGCGGCGCTCTCGGCGAAGGCTCGGCGGATCGCATTCTCCATCGGCCGGAAGATCAGCACTGCGGCGATGGCGAGCACGGCGACCAGCAGGCCGCTTGCCCACAAAAGCAGCCGGTCGCTGGCCGCATCGGCGAGGCGTCGTTCCTCGTCGAGCGCCGTGCGCACGCGCACCAGCATCGGCTGGGCGAACAGGTCGTTCTGGTTGCGGATCTCGCGAAAGCTCCACTCGTCCACCTTCTGGGCCGCCGACATCAGGTTGAAGTTGCGCACCATATCGCGCGCCGACCAGAACAGGTCACCGTTGACCGAGGAGGAATCGAGCGCATTGATCGTGTTCCGGGACAGTTTCGGCCGGATGGCCGCGAGCTCGGCATTCAGGCCCTCGATCTCGCCCGTCAGCCGTTCGGAGTGGCCGCGCGCGGCGGAGGCCAGCGCGTCGCGCGTCTCGCTGCGCCAGGCTGTCCCGGTCGTCTCGGCGAAATTGGTGGCGTTGCGCAGATCGCGGGCGAAGATGACGACATTGCCGCTGAGGGCATCGACCTCGTGACGGTACGAATTCACACGGTTGAGCGCGAACATGACGGCGGCCGAGGCCAGCGCGAAGACAAGCAGCCCCGAAATGTAGCGGATCCGGATCGAGCGGAGGAAGGAAGAATATTCCGGCATGCGCAACCACACCCCATACGCACAATTTTAATGGTCGGGATTACGCTCGATTTACATTAAGATTTCGTTGGTGGCGGCACGGCTGATTTGTCGACCATGACACCTTTTCGCCAGAAAGCGACTGCGGTTTCGGGAGCTAGAAGACCATGGCTGGCCGATCGCCCTTCGGGGTTAGATATCGAGGAACTACATCGATGCTCCGATATGTCCCCCTTCTCGTAATGTTGACCATGCTTACGACCCACCCCGCCATGGCGCAAAGCGATGCAGAGATGAAAGCGTGCGTCGATCGGTCCAACGGCGTGTCATCCGCAATGCTGGATTGCGGGAAGATTGAGATCGACAAGTTCGATGCCAGGTTGAACGCTGCATACAACACTCTGATACATCGCAGACATGGCCCGGAGCGGGCGCGGCTGCAGCGCGAGCAGCGCGCCTGGCTGAAACATCACCTACAGGAAACGAGACGTCTCGCCGCCGATCCCAACAATGGATCGGCGGCCCTTCTCGACTCGCAAGGGTTTGAACTGGACGATCTAAGCACACGCACGGTCGAACTCGAAAAGCGGGCGCAGAAGAACCCGTAGCCCGACCAGGATCACGGCGTCGCCGCTGAAAACCGTGGCGGCTTTGAGCGAAACCGGTCGCTTGATGGGCAAACGTCCAGCCATCGCAGCCATTCGCGCGCGGGACCGTTGACAAGCGTGCGTCTGCTCGTGTTCTATTTCGCAAGCGCACAATTTCCCGCGTAACACATCGCGTCCGGCATGGCCGGGCAAGGGCAGCATGGCCTCGCCGCGTCTCATGGAGCATGAGGTGCGTGTGGGGCCTTTGTTTTTTGAGGTCCGGGTGAAGACGTTCAGGGTCGGCATCCTCTATTCGACCACCGGTCCCTACGGTGCGATCGGCCGCGACTGCCGCGCCGGCGCCGAATTTGCCATCGAGGAACTGGAGAAAGCCGGAGGTCCCGTGCGCGTCGAGCCGGTCTTCGGCGATCCGGGCGGCCAGCCGGAGCGCTACCTCGACCTGATCCGCTCCATGCTGCGCGACGATCACTGCCGCAATGTGATCGGCACCATCACCTCCCTGTCGCGCAAGGATGTCATCCCGCTCGTGGAGAAATATGACGGGCTGCTCTGGTACATCTGCCCCTACGAGGGCTTCGAGGCCAACGAGAACGTCATCTACACCGGCGCCTGCCCCAACCAGCATCTGATACCGCTGTTCGACTATATGCTGCCGCGCCACGGCAAGCGGGTCTATCTCGCCGGCGCCAACTATGTCTGGGGCTGGGAGATGAACCGGCTCGCGCGCGAGCTTCTCACGCGCGCGGGCGGCGAGGTGCTCGGCGAGCGCTATCTGCCGATCGAGGAGACCGATGTCGGCCTGCTGATCGCCGATCTGGAGCGGCATCGGCCCGACTTCATCTTGAACAACATGATCGGCCCTTCAAGCTATGCGTTCCTGGCTGCCGTGCGCCGGTTGGCGGATCGCAATCCTGCCTTCGCGCCGGAACGCTGCCCGGTGCTGAGCTGCGACCTGACGGAATGCGAACTGGGCGAAATCGAGCCGGGCACGGCCGCCGGCCACCTCTCGACGGCCTCTTATTTCGAAAGCCTGGCGTCGCTCGAAAATCGGATCTTCAAGCAGCGCGTCGCCGCCCGTTTCGGCGCGGGGCGCCGCGTCTCCAGCTTCTTCGCCGGCGCGTATGCGGCGGTGAAGCTCTGCGCCGAGGCGATCACCGAGGCCAATCGTGACGACCCCGCCAGCGTGCGCGGCTTCCTGCACGCCAGACCGAGGCAAACCGTGCTCGGACCCCTCGCAATCGACCCGCGCACCAATCATGCGGCTTTGCCTTTCCATCTCGGCCGCATCAACGAGCAGTCCGGCTTCGACGTCATTGCCTCGCATGGCGCGATCGTCGCCGATCCCTATCTTGTCGGGACGCTGGCCAGCCAGCCCGTCCCGCATCTGAGGGTCGTGCAATGACGCGGACGCCGAATTTCGTTTCCTGGCGCGCCGCGATCCTGCATCGCGCCGACGACAACATCGAGCGCCTGAAGCGTCAGCTCGAACGTCTCGGCGTGACAGCGCATGTCCAATGGAAGCCGCTCGATCTCGCCGAAACGCCGGCCGACATCGTGCTTGTCGACGCCGACCAGGGGTGGGACGATCTCTTGCCATGGGACGGCGACGCCGCGCCCGTTCCGGTGGTGGCGCTGCTCGGCTCCGAGGCGCCGGGCCGCATCGCCTGGGCGCTGGGAAAGGGTGCCGGCGCGCTCATTGCCAAGCCGGTCACCGCCTCCTCGATCTATCCAGCGCTGGTGCTTGCCACGCACGCCCACCATGAGCGCACCGCCGTCAAGGCACGCATCGCCGGCCTGGAGGAGCGGCTGCGGCTGAGACCGATCGTCTACGACGCGATGCGCTCGATCATGGCTGCGCAAGGCGGCGATGAGACCGGCGCCTATCGCACGCTCTGCCGTCTCGCCATGCAGCGCCGGCTCACCGTCGAGCACGTCGCCGCTTCCATAGTCGCCGGGCACGAGCCCGTGCCGCGCGCGATGTAGGCCCTGGCATGCGGGTATTGCGCGAACTTGTAAGACGGCCTTCCGCCCTCTTCGGGCTGATCGTGGTCGTGCTCGTCCTGCTGGCGGCGATCTTCGCGCCATGGATCGCCCATTTCTCGCCGGACGACCAGCTTGCCGACGGCCTGTCGCTCGAAGGCGCGCCACTGCCGCCTGGCAGCGGCCATCTGTTCGGCACCGACACGCTCGGCCGCGACCTCTTCGCCCGCGTGCTGTTCGGGGCCCGCACGTCGCTGATCATCGGTCTCGTCGCCAACGGAGTCGCCGTCGCGATCGGATTGCTCGTCGGGCTGCTCGCCGGCTATCTGCGCGGCGCCGTCGGCAATTTGCTGATGCGCTTCACCGACCTGATGATGGCCTTTCCAGCGCTGCTGCTCGCCATCGCGCTCGCGGCACTCCTGAAACCCAGCCTGTGGATTGTCGCGATGGTCATCGCCCTGGTGAACTGGGTGCAGGTCGCCCGCATCGTCTACACCGAGACGCGCGGCCTGGTGGAACGCGACTTCATCGTCGCCGAGCGTTCGCTGGGCGCCGGCAACGGTCGCATCATCCTTCTGCACATCCTTCCCCACCTGATGCCGACAGCGATCGTCTGGGGCACGCTCGGCATCGCCACCACCGTGCTGCTCGAGGCCACGCTGTCCTTCCTCGGCATCGGCGTGCAGCCGCCGCAGCCATCCTGGGGCAACATCATCTTCGAGAGCCAGAGCTATTTCCAGGATGCGCCGTGGCTGGTGTTCATCCCCGGCGCGATCATCCTCGCCACGGCATTGTCCTTCAACCTGATCGGCGACGCGCTGCGCGACATCCTCGACCCGACCCAGCGCGGGAGGTTGTGACGATGGCCTTCTTCCTCGCCCGCCGTCTCGTCCAGGCCGTGCTGATCCTGCTCGGCGTGGCCGCCATCACCTTCCTTCTGCTCTATTTCCTGCCGGCGGACCCTGCAGTGCTGATCGCCGGGCGCTCCGCGACGCCGCAGATGGTGGCCGCCATCCGGCATGAGCTTGGCCTCGACCAGCCTCTGGTCATGCAGTTCGTGCACTATGTCGGCAACCTGCTGCATGGCGATCTCGGCCGCTCCTATACGCAGAAGACCGAGGTGCTGCCGCTGATCCTGGCGCGGCTGCCGGCGACGCTCATCCTCATGGCCGCCGGCATCGTCGTCGAGGTCGCGCTCGGCCTCACCTTCGGCATCATCGCGGCGGTCCGGCGCGGCGGCTTCGTCGACCGCTCGGTCATGATGCTGTCCTTCGTCGGCGTCTCGTCGCCGCAATTCGTCGTGGCACTGCTGCTTCTCTATGTCTTTGCCGCCACGCTCGGCTGGTTCCCGATGTCCGGCTTCGGCTCGGCGCGGCATGTCGTGCTGCCGGCGCTCACGCTCGGCGTGCTTGGCGCCGGCTGGTATGCGCGCATGGTGCGTTCCGCCATGATCGAGGTGCTGCGCCAGGATTATGTGCGCACCGCCCACGCCAAGGGCCTCAGCGGCCGCCGCGTCGTGCTCGGACACGCGTTGCCCAACGCGCTGTTGCCGATCATCGCCATGGTCGGCATCGACATCGGCCAGTTCATGAGCGGCGTGGTCGTGGTCGAGGCCGTCTATGGCTGGCCCGGCATCGGCCAGCTTGCCTGGCAGGCCATCCAGCAGGTCGACGTGCCGATCATCATGGGCGTCACATTGGTCTCGGCGCTGGCCATCGTGCTCGGCAACCTGCTCGCCGACTTCGTCGCCCCGTTCGTCGATCCCCGCATTCGCAGCTAATAACCAACAAGACCAACAGAGGAGTGAACTCATGCATAAATTCGTCAGAAAGATCGGCCTGGCGGCGCTGCTCGCCAGTTCGGCCCTGGTACCCGCCGCCTTCGCCGACACGCCGACCAATGGCGGCGACATCATCGTCACCTACAAGGACGACATCGCCACGCTCGACCCCGCCATCGGCTATGACTGGCAGAACTGGTCGATGATCAACGCCCTGTTCTCGCGCCTGGTCGATTACAAGCCGGGCACGACGGAACTGGGGCCGTCGCTCGCCGACAGCTACGACGTCTCCGACGATGGCAAGGTCTACACCTTCAAGCTGCACCCCGGCGTCAAGTTCACCAACGGCCGCGCGGTGACGGCGGCGGATGTCAAATGGTCGATCGAGCGCGCCGTCAACCCGAAGACGCAAGGCCCGGGCGCTGGCTTCTTCCACTCGATCGTGGGCGCCGACAAGATGACGGCCGGCACCGCCGAGACGATGGACGGCATCACCGCCGTCGATGACCATACGGTGAAGTTCACCCTGGCGCAGCCCGACGCCACCTTCCTCAACGTGCTGGCGCTCAACTTCGCCTCCGTCGTACCGAAGGAGGCGGTGCAGGCCGCCGGCGGCGACTTCGGTAAGCATCCGGTCGGCTCCGGCGCCTTCACGCTGAAGGAATGGACAATCGGCCAGCGCCTCGTTTTCCAGAAAAACCCTGACTACTTCGTCAAGGACCGACCGCATGTCGATTCCTTCACGGTCGAGGTTGGCCAGGAGCCGCTGGTGGCGCTGCTGCGCCTGCAGAAGGGCGAGGTCGACATCGCCGGCGACGGTATCCCGCCGGCGAAATATCTGGAGATGAAGAAGTCTCCCGAGTTCGAGGGCATGATCGTCGACCGCCAGCAGCTCGAAACGAGCTATGTCACGCTCAACACCCAGGTAAAGCCTTTTGACAATGCCAAGGTGCGGCAGGCCGTCAACATGGCCATCAACAAGGACCGCATTGTGCGCATCATCAATGGCCGCGCCACGCCGGCAAACCAGGTGTTGCCGCCGCTGATGCCGGGTTACGACCAGAACTACAAGGGCTATGCCTACGATCCCGAAAAGGCCAAGGCGCTGCTTGCCGAGGCCGGGTTGAAGGACGGCTTCTCGACCCAGATCTATACTTCCAACACCGATCCGCAGCCGCGTATCACACAAGCGATCCAGCAGGATCTGGCGGCGATCGGCGTCAAGGCCGAGATCAAGGCGGTAGCCAATCCGAACGTGATTGCCGCCGGCGGCACACAGGGCCAGGCGCCCATGGTCTGGTCCGGCGGGCTCGGCTGGATCGCCGACTTCCCGGATCCCTCCGACTTCTACGGGCCGATCCTCGGCTGCGGCAGCGCGGTCGCCGGCGGCTGGAACTGGTCATGGTACTGCAACAAGGACATCGACGCCCGCGGCCAGGCCGCCGACGCCATGCCGGTGCCGGCCAAGGCCGAGGAGCGCAACAAGGCCTGGGCACAGATCTTCACCGACATCCAGACCAATGACGCGCCCTGGATTCCGGTCTTCAACGAACGCCGCGTGGTGACCAAGTCCAAGCGCATGGGCGGTCCGGACGAGATCTACATCGATCCGACCCGCGTCATCGATTACGAAGCGATCTATGTGAACAAATAGGTCGTTTCATTTCCCGGTGGCGGGCGTTCGTCCCGCCGCCGGCCGCCTTTTGAATGACGCCGCCTAAACGGGAGGGCGGCTTGCCAAGAACAAACGAGAAGCAACAACCATGTGCGTGAAGTGCGACTACACCATCCATCGCGCCAGCCACCATTTCGGCTGGAACCGCGATTTCGAACCGGCGCTGACCGCCAGCCCGGGTTCGACGATCCATTTCGAATGCCTCGATTCCTCCGGCGGACAGTTCGACGCGAACTCCACGGTGGCGGATGTCTCGACCATGGATTTCGGCAAGGTCAATCCGGTGAGCGGCCCGGTCTATGTCGAGGGCGCGATGCCGGGCGATGCGCTGAAGATCACGCTACGCCATTTCGAGCCGTCGGGCCTCGGCTGGACCGCCAACATTCCGGGCTTCGGCCTGCTCGCCGACCAGTTCCAGGAGCCCGCGCTGCATATCTGGAAGTACGATGCCGCCTCGATGGCGCCGGCGCTCTTTGGCCCGGGCGGACGCGTGCCGCTGAAACCCTTTGCCGGCACGATCGGCGTGGCACCTGCCGAACCCGGCCTGCATTCTGTCGTGCCGCCGCGCCGCGTCGGCGGCAATCTCGACATTCGTGACCTTGCCGCCGGCACCACGCTCTACCTCCCGGTCGAGGTCGAGGGCGCGCTGTTCTCGATCGGCGACACCCACGCCGCCCAAGGGGATGGGGAGGTCTGCGGCACGGCCATCGAGAGCCGCATGGACGTCGAGGCAACGATCGAGCTGGTCAAGGACGCGCGGCTGGAAAGCCCGCGCTTCACCACGCCGGGACCGGTGAGCCGCCATCTCGACGAGGCGGGCTACGAGGTCACCACCGGCGTCGGGCCGGACCTGATGATCGCGGCGCGCGAAAGCGTCATGCGCATGGTCGACCTGCTTGCCGCAGGCCACGGGATGAAACCTGTCGACGCCTACATGCTCTGCTCGGTCTGCGGCGACCTGCGCATCAGCGAGATCGTTGACATGCCGAACTGGGTCGTCTCGTTCTACTTCCCAAGGATCGTCTTCAATTGATGGCGGATGGTTCCGGGCGAGGAAGAGATGCTGTCCTGACCGTCGACAATCTGTCGGTGGATGCGCTGACGCCGCAAGGGGCAAGACGCGTCATCGACGGCATCAGCTTTGCGCTGGCGCCGGGCGAGACGCTCTGCCTTGCCGGCGAGTCTGGCTCGGGCAAGTCGGTGACGGCGCTTTCGATCATGCGCCTGTTGCCGCGCGCCTCGCTGCGCATTGCCGGCGGCGATATCAGGCTCGAACGTCAGTCGCTTCCCCGCCTGCCCGAGCGCGCCATGCGCGACGTGCGCGGTGGCGAGATCGCGATGATCTTCCAGGAGCCGATGACGTCGCTCAACCCGGTTCACTCGATCGGCGCGCAACTGACCGAGGCGATCCGGACCCACCAGGGGGCAGAAGGTTCAAGCGTCGAGCGGCGTGCCCGCGACATGCTGAATGTCGTGCATATCAGCGACCCGGCGCGGCGCATGAAGCAGTATCCGCACGAGCTCTCCGGCGGCATGCGCCAACGCGTGATGATCGCCATGGCGCTGTCCTGCCGGCCGAAAGTGCTTCTGGCCGACGAGCCGACGACGGCGCTCGACGTGACGGTGCAGGCGCAGATCCTGAAGCTGATGCGGGAACTGAAGCGCGAATTCGGCACCGCCATCATCCTCATCACCCATGACATGGGCGTCGTCGCCGAGATGGCCGACCGAGTGGCCGTCATGCGCGAGGGACGGGTCGTCGAGGCCGCGTCCGTGCTCGACATCTTCGAGCGCCCGCAGGCCGACTATACGCGCGAGCTGCTTGCAGCCGTGCCGCGCCTTGGCGCCTTCGCCGGAACCGACGCGCCGCCTCGCGTCACGGCCACTCCCCGGCCGCCCGCACCAGACGGGCAAGCGCCCGTGCTTTCGGTGAAGAACCTCGTCGTCGACTACGGCGCCTCTTCCAACCTCTTCCGCCGCCGCGCCTCGGAGGCGCCTGCGGTGCAGGATGTCTCCTTCGATATAAGGCCGGGCCGCACGCTCGGCCTCGTCGGCGAAAGCGGCTCCGGCAAGTCCACCACCGGCAAGGCCGTGCTTGGCCTTGTCCCGTTCACCGGCTCGGTGATCCTCGGCGGCACGTCCATCCGCGGCCTTTCGGCGAGCGCGATGCGGCCGGTGCGGCGCGCCGCGCAGATGATCTTCCAGGATCCCTACGCCTCGCTCGACCCGCGCATGACGGTGGGCGCCGCCATCGCCGAGCCGCTTGTCATTCACGGCATCGGCACCAGGGACGAGCGGCGCGACCGCGTGGCCTCGCTTCTTGCGCGCGTGGGGCTCGAAGCCGATCACGCCTCGCGCTATCCGCACGAATTTTCCGGCGGCCAGCGCCAGCGGATCTGCATCGCCAGGGCCCTGGCGCTGGAACCGAAGCTGATCGTCGCCGACGAAAGCGTCGCCGCGCTCGACGTGTCGGTGCGCGCTCGCGTGCTTGACCTGATGCTGGAGCTGCAGGAGACGCTGGGCTTAGCCTATCTCTTCATCTCGCACGACATGGCGGTGGTCGAGCGCATGAGCCACGACGTCGCCGTCATGCGCGCCGGCCGCATCGTCGAGGCCGGGGCGCGCCGCACGGTGCTGTCGTCACCGCGCGAGGATTATACGCGCGAACTGATCGCCGCCGTGCCCATTCCGGATCCGCGTGTCGCAAACGTGCAGAGATAACGTTGTCCCGACGCGTCGCCGCACTCATACCGCCGCCCGTTCCGCAGGTGGACGGCGGCGGAGGCTGGCGTTGGTCAGAGCCGGTGGATTGTACGCGGCCTCGTTGAGGCCGACGCTATGGCGGAAAGGGATCTTCAGGCGTCCGATAGCCTGTCGTCAGCTGTTGCGGGTGGCGACAAAAGTGGCAGCCTCCTTGAGCAACCCTGCCCGCTCGCCATAGGGCTCGAGCAGCGCATGCGCCTGGTCGATCAGGCCGTGGAGCTGGCCGCGCGCCCAGTCGGGTCCGTGCAGCGAAGCAAGCGTCGCTTTGCCGGCGGCAGCGTCCTTATTCGTCGCCTTTCCCATCTGCTTGGCGTCCGCGGTCAGGTCGAGCAGGTCGTCGGCGAGCTGGAAGGCAAGGCCGACCGCCGAGCCGAACTCGGCCAGCCGCTCGCGCTCGACGGTCGGCGCGCCGGCGACGATCGCGCCCGCCTCGCAGGCGAAGCGGATCAGCGCGCCGGTTTTCATCGCCTGCAACGTGATGATCCCTGCCTCGTCCGGCCGGTTGCGCTCGGCTTCCAGATCGAGCATCTGGCCGCCGACCATGCCGCCGGCGCCGCCCGCGCGCGCAAGCGCCAGCACGAGCGCCACCCTACAGTCGGCAGGCAGGGCCGTCGCCTCGTCGGCGATGATGTCGAAAGCCAAGGTCAGCAGCGCGTCGCCGGCGAGGATGGCGGTGGCCTCGTCGAAGGCCTTGTGCACCGTTGGCTGGCCGCGACGCAGGTCGTCATTGTCCATTGATGGCAGGTCGTCATGGATCAGCGAATAGCAATGCACGCATTCCAGCGCCGCGGCGACGCGCAGCGCGGCGTCATTGTCGGCTGAAAACAGCGCGGCGCTTTCCATGACCAGAAAGGGCCGCAGCCGCTTGCCGCCGTTGAGCACACCATGGCGCATGGCCGCCATCAAACGCCCGGGCCGCGCGATCTCACTGGTGAGCGGACGTGCGTCGAGGATCCGGCGCAGCTCGGTCTCGACGGCGGCGGCGCGCATGAAAAGCGCGGTTTCGAAGGCGATCTGGTCGTCTTTGCTCATGGCCGGGACCGGTAGCCGACACTCAGACATTGCGCAAGCTGGCGCGCGCCTTTATGCCGGAGAGGGCGAGGCACGGGTGGGACGGCTTGACGGAACCGATCGTCGAACATGGAAGCGAAGGGCTGGACATGGCGCGACGGCGGCGCCTGAACCGCGCCAGTGTGAGGCGCATCGCCCGGCGCTGCCTGGTCGTCGCGCTGGTGCTTGCGGCCATTCCGGCCGTGTTCACCTTCCTCTATCTGCCGTCCTTCGTGCATCCGATATCAACCCTGATGCTGAAGGACCTCGTGACCTTTTCCGGCTACGACCGGCGCTGGGTGTCGATCGATGACGTGGCGCCGGTGCTGGCTCACTCGGTGATCATGTCGGAGGACGGGCAGTTCTGCTTCCATCGCGGCGTCGATCTCGGCGAATTGCGCGGCGTGGTCGATGACGCGCTGGCCGGCGAGGCGACGCGCGGCGCCTCCACCATCACCATGCAGACGGTGAAGAACCTTTTCCTGTGGTCGCGGCCGCTTGGCAGCGTGCGCAAGGTCGTCGAGCTGCCATTAGCCGTCTATTTCGATGCGGTGATGTCGAAGCGGCGGATCATGGAGATCTATCTCAACATCGCCGAATGGGGGCCGGGCATCTACGGCATCGAGGCCGCCGCCCGGCATCATTTCGGCGTGTCGGCCAAGCAGTTGTCGCGCAGGCAGGCGGCGCTGCTGGCCGTCAGCCTGCCCAACCCGATCGCGCGCAATCCGGCCAAGCCGGGGCCGGGACTGAGACGTCTTGCGAGCTTGATCGAGCGCCGTGCGAGCCGGTCCGGCGCCTATGTCGGTTGTCTTGATTAGGTGCACCGATATTCAAGTGAGCTCGGCCTGACTTGAATCTCGGCGCACCTGGCTCCTTCCTGCTGCGGCAAAAAAAATCGCGGGTAACGCTGGCCAAAACGGCGCAAGGCGTGTATAGGCACCCGACTTTCTCAGATTATGGCCTCGATGCGGCCCTTTCGCGAGGGTTGCCGGGGCATTTTGACCATGTAGTGGAGCATATCCATGGCCGTTCCAAAAAGAAAAACCTCTCCGTCGAAGCGCGGCATGCGCCGCTCGGCCGACGCCCTCAAGGCCCCGACCTATGTCGAGGACAAGAATTCCGGCGAAATGCGCCGCCCGCACCACATCGACCTGAAGACCGGCATGTATCGCGGCCGCCAGGTTCTGGAGCCGAAGGAAAGCTGAGAAGCTTCCAAGGTTTGCGACTTTCAAAAGACCGGCTCTGGCCGGTCTTTTTGCTTTGGCCCCCTGCCGGTCCGCTGACTGGTCCCGAAATCGGCATGAGATGGTTCCCCATTGTCGAGGTCGCGAGGACGCGATGTCGGCTGAGCAACCGGCTGACATCGTTATTTCATTAGGTCTTACAGCGTGTTCGCCGCCGCGGCGAAAAACCTTGACGGCGCGCTTGCCGCGGATTTTACAAAAGGGGGTGCCCTGATTGGAGTCGCCCAGATGTTCGGTGCCATCCCGCTGCTGATCGTGCCTTTCGTCCTCTACAATCTCGGCCTGCTCGGATTGTTCGGCGGCGGCGACGATCCCTGGATGACCGAGATGTTCTCCTTCCGCATGATGTCGGGCGGCGTCTTCTCGATGACGCTGGGCGACCTGATGGTGCTGATCGGGCTGATCTTTCTCTTCGTCGAAATCTCGAAATCGGTGCGCACAACCAATGCCTCGATCCTGGATCACCTTCTCTCGACGCTGGTCTTCATCGCCTTTCTCGTCGAGTTCCTGCTGGTGAAGGGCGCGGCGCACTCCGTCTTCTTCACGCTGATGATCATCGCGCTGTTCGACGTTTTGGCCGGCTTCTCGGTGTCGATGCGGTCGGCAAGCCGCGACATCAATCTGAACTAACCCGGCACGCGGAGTTTTGGCGGGCCGCTTCCGTTACCAGATGGCATGCGTTGGCGATTGGCGGAAACCGCCGGCTCGCGCGGACCACGGCAGCGCGACAGATTCCGGCTGCCAAGGCGGCCTCAACCTGTCAAGATCGCATGACCGCTGAACCAAATCGTGACCTGCCCTTCGTATCTCACCGCATGAACCTCATCGGCGCCGCGCTGCTCTTCCTCATCGGGCTCCTCTTTGCCCTGGCCGGCGTCACCCGCGCCGGCGTCTGGCTGATCGCGCGACGCAGCCCGCCGGCCGGCGAGTTCGCCGAGATCAATGGCGCGCGCATCCATTATGCCCATATCCGGGCGCCCGCCGGCGCCGACCTGCCGCCGCTCGTCTTCGTCCACGGCGCCAGCGCCAACCTCATGGACCAGATGCTGCCGCTGCAGCCCCTGCTTGTGGGCCGCGCCGAGATGCTGTTCCTCGATCGCCCGGGCCTCGGCTGGTCGCGGCGCGGCAACAACGAAACTCTGGCCGCGCAGGCCGATACGATCGCAGGGCTGATGGACCGCCTCGGCATTGAAAAGGCCATTGTGGTCGCGCATTCCTTCGGCGGCGCAATCACCACGGCATTCGCTCGCCAGCATCCTGAAAAGACACTGGGTCTGGTCTTCCTCGCCCCCGCCACGCACCCATGGCCGGGTGGCGCGACCGCCTGGTATTACAAGCTCACCGCCACGCCGCTGATCGGCTGGCTGTTTTCCGAAACGCTCGCTTACCCGGCCGGCATGCTGCGGATCGCCAATGCGACGGCTTGCGTCTTTTCCCCAAACAACCTGCCGGACTTCTACCTCCAAAACGCCTCGATCCCGCTCGTGCTCAGACCATCCGCCTTCCGCGCCAACGCCCGCGATGTTGCCCAGCTCCACGACTACGTCCGGGCCGCCTCGCCAGCTTACCGTGAGATCAAGGCCCCGACCGTCGTCATATCGGGCGACCGCGACAAGGTGGTCTACGCGACGATCCACTCTGTCGGCCTCGAGCGCGACATTCCCGGCGCCGAATTGGTTTGGGTCCGCAATCTCGGCCACAAGCCGGACTGGATCGCACCCGATCTCGTGGTCGGCGCAATCCGGAAAGTCGCGGGCGACGATGTCGATCTGCAAGCGATGACAAGGATCGTGGAGGGCAGGATCGCCGGCGACGCCTACAGTGACGGCAAATGCGTGGACATCAAAGTTCCCGACCCCGAGCTCGCGCCGGGCTGATGAGTTGCGTTGCTATCGCTAAGCGGCCTTAGGTCAGCGCCGACCTAGCAGATCAAGCGGTTAGTGAGTCTCGGACCCGATATACGCAATCCGCAGCATATTGGTCGATCCGGGTGTCCTGAGCGGCACGCCGGCCGTGATGATGACGCGGTCGCCCGGCTTGCCGAAACCTTCTTCCAGCGCGATGCGGCAGGCCCGGTCGACCATGTCGTCGAGGTCGGTCGCGTCCTCCGAAACCACGCAATGCGTGCCCCACAGCAGCGACAGGCGGCGCGCCGTGTTGAGGATCGGCGACAGCGCAACGATCGGCACCTGCGGGCGCTCGCGCGCGGCGCGCAGCCCGGTCGTGCCCGACGCCGTGTAGGAAATGATCGCCGACAGTTTGAGCGTCTCGGCGATCTCGCGGGCGGCGAGCGAAATGGCGTCCGCACCGGTCGCCTCGGGTTCAGAACGCTGCGCGTTGATGATGCCGGCATAGGTAGGGTCGGTTTCGACCTTGGTGGCGATGCGGTTCATCATGCCGACCGCCTCGACCGGATAGGCGCCGGCCGCGGATTCGGCCGAAAGCATGATCGCGTCGGCGCCTTCGAAGACGGCGATCGACACATCGGAGACCTCGGCGCGGGTCGGCACGGGCGCGGTGATCATCGATTCCAGCATCTGCGTCGCGATCACCACCGGCTTGCCGGCGCGGCGCGCCGCGCGCGTGATCTGCTTCTGGATACCGGGCACGGCTTCGATCGGCATCTCGACGCCGAGATCGCCGCGGGCGACCATCAGCGCGTCGGAGAGCTCGATGATCTCCGGCAATCGGGCAACCGCCTGCGGCTTCTCGATCTTGGCCATGATCAGCGCGCGGCCGCGCGCGATCTTGCGGGCCTCCGCCAGGTCCTCCGGCCGCTGCACGAAGGACAGCGCCACCCAGTCGACGCCGGTGGCAAGGACCGCGTCGAGATCGGCGCGGTCCTTGTCGGTGAGCGCGCCGACCGGCAGGTCGGTGTCGGGCAGGCTCACGCCCTTCTTGTCGGATATGCCCGAACCAGCAACGACGGTGCAGGTAATCGACTTGCCGTCGGCCTTCATCGCCTTCAGCTCCAGCTTTCCGTCGTCGATCAAAAGTCTGTGACCGGCCTCGACCGAGCTCAGGATTTCGGGGTGCGGCAGGTACACACGCTTCGACGTGCCGGGTTCCGGATTGTCGTCGAGCGTGAAGGTCTGGCCGACAGTCAGCGCTTCCTTGCCGTTGACGAACTTGCCGACCCTGAGCTTCGGGCCCTGCAGGTCGGCAAGAATGCCGATCGGCCGGCCGACGGCGGCCTCGACCGCGCGGATGCGCCCGACCAGCGTGCGCATCAGCTCGTGGTCGGTATGGCTCATATTGATGCGGAAGACATCGGCGCCGGCTTCGAAGAGCTTTCTTAGCATCTCCTCCGAAGAGGAAGCAGGACCGATGGTGGCGAGGATCTTGACCTTGCGGTTGCGTCTCATTGAATGTTGGTTCCCGGAGCGGGGGCCGCCGGCGGCGCGCCTCCCGTTGCGGGCTCGTCGGTCAGTTGGACCATCCAACTGGCCTGCTCGCCCGTGTCATATTCTTGGAATCCGGCGCGCTGAAAGCCCCGGGCGACGCAATCATTCACGCCGGCGATCTTGAACTCTTTTTCGGCGACGCACATGTTGATCGGGCCGTCCCAACGCCCGCCCCGCTCGGCGTCTTCTGCATAAAGATAGTAAAACCTCGATGACAGCGGACCCTCGATCAGCGTCTTGCAGGTCGATCCTTCGATGTGCCACCAGCCCTCTGTGATCCAGCCGGCCTTGGCGCGATAGCCGATGCCGACGCCCACCAGATTTTGCGTTGCGTTGCAAACGCGGAAGTCGGCTCGGGCCGGCGAGGCCGCGAAAAGCCCCCACAACCCCACGCAGACGACCAGCAACGGCACGGCCAGGCGCTTGCGCAGCCGGCCGGCAAAACCCATCGCAGATCCCCTTGCGAACCACATTTGCATCTCTCGAAGCCCTTTTCAGCAAACTCCGGTCGCATGTCAACGCGCCGTTTTGTTCAATTCCAATCGATTTAGAAGGGTCCGCCGCGCAAATTCTCCCGCCGCCGGGGATTTTTTGCGGAAACCTTGGCCAAACAACGGCATTGCGCCGGCGTCCTCTTCGTGGAATGACGATACCACATCGAAGCCGCCATCCCCTTTTCAGCCGATGACCCGATCCACAGTTTTCACGCCGTTCGACATTGTCGAAGGCGACCGCAAGAAAGGCGTCGTGCTTCTCGCCGATCACGCCCGCCGCGACCTGCCGGAGGAGTATGGCAGTCTCGGCTTGCCGGCATCCGAATTCGACCGTCACATCGCCTATGACATCGGCGTCGAGACGGTGACGCGCGAGCTAGCGGCGGCGCTCGACGCGCCGGCCGTGCTGGCTGGCTTCTCGCGGCTGTTGATCGACCCCAACCGAGGCGAGGACGACCCGACCATGATCCGTCAGCTCTATGACGGCACCGTGGTGCCGGGAAATTATCCGATCGCTCCGGAGGAGCGCGAGCGGCGGCTCGACCGCTTCTACCGGCCCTATCACGACGCCGTCGGCGCGATGATCGCCTCCGTCGCCCACGCCTCGGGCAAGGCGCCGTTCATCCTATCCGTCCATTCTTTCACGCCGGCGATGCAGGGCTTTGTCCGCCCCTGGCATGTGGGCGTCCTGTGGGACCGAGACGACCGCGTGGCGCGACCGCTGATCGATATGCTGGCGCAGGACAGGGCTCTCGTCGTCGGCGATAACGAACCCTATGACGGCGCGCTGCGCGGCGACACCATGTTCCGCCATGCCATCGTCAACGGCTACGCGCATGCGCTGATCGAGATCCGCCAAGACCTGATCGCGGATCGTGCCGGGGCGCTTGCCTGGGCCGAGCGCCTGGCGCCCATCGTTGACGCCATCGACCGGCGTGCCGATATACACGAGGTGAAAATGTTCGGCTTGCGCACGGGGCCGGTGTGAGCAGGCCGACAGGCCGGGAGTTTTCCCCATGACCGAACTCAGCGACGACCAGAAACGCGATTTCGAGGCAGCCGCCTTCCGCAGGTTGGTGACGCATCTGCGCGAACGCGGCGATGTCCAGAACATCGACCTGATGAACCTCGCCGGCTTCTGCCGCAACTGTCTGTCCAACTGGTATCGCGAGGCCGCCGAGGCCGAGGGTGTCCCGCTATCGAAGGACGCATCGCGCGAGATCATCTACGGCATGCCCTATGCCGAATGGCAGGCGCTCAACCAGACCGAGGCGTCGGAGGCCAAGAAGGCCGAGTTCGCGGCGAAGCGGCCGAAGGATCATTAACAGTCTCGATCCGAAGTCGAGGCCTCACCTGCTTCGGCCCAGCGCTATGGCGGATCCCGTGAACGGCAACACCAGATCATAGCCGGCCGGCGGCGGCGCGATCGGCGTGGCCGCGGAGGTGCCGAACTGGGTCACGCCCTCGCCGAGATAGTGCGCCAGATCGTGGCGGCCACCGCCGAACTCAAACATACTGCTGGCGACAAGGCGCGCGCTGAACACATTGGTGCCCATCAGTTGCACCATCGTTGTCCCTGCCGAGACCGCAACCGTCGTGCCCACCGCCAGGCTGGTGCGGCGGAAAGTGGCGATGCATTCGCCCTGCGCGAACGAAGCCGGGTCGTCAAAGGTCCATGTCGGCCGGCGCTGCAGATAAAGCGAGAACTCGCCCACCGGGTCGAGCCCGAGCGACAGGGCCCCGTTCTCGATCACCCGAGCCTTGAACGGCCTTGCCGCGAAAGTGAAATACGCACCCGTTTCGGCGCGATCAGCGTCGGACAGCGGGACCTCGAAAAAGGGCAGATGCAGGAAATATCCGTAATCGGCCAATGCGCCATCGTTGGCGCGATAGAAGCGGCCGGTGGCGTACCAGGCGAGTTCGGCGGGAAGCAGAGCGGTCATGCGAGGGTCCTATGGTGTCGGGGATGGACACCGCGACTGTGCCCAGTTCCGGTGCGGACGAGAAGCACAGTGTCGGTGACGGGGCTTGGCCCAAGCACTTTCGACCGGCAGTGCTTGACTACGAATTGAATCGATCTAATTTGCCGCGCGAACCATTCGCCCCAGCGGAATCTGACGATGAGCACGCAAACCACGATGCAGGCAGCGACGAGCGGCCGCTGGGCCGTAGCCGGTATATTCCTCGCCAATGGTTTTTTGACCGGCAGCTGGGCGCCGCAGATACCGGTCTTCCTGACCCGGCTCGACATCACCCGATTCACGCTCGGCCTGCTGATCCTGCTGTTCGGCGTCGGGGCCGTGATTGCCATGACCTGGTGCGGTCATCTGATCTCCAGGCATGGCTCGCGCACCGTAACGCGTTGGTTCGGCGTCTGTGGCAGCTTTGGCTTGCTTATCGTGGCGCTCGCGCCCAACGTTCCCCTGGCGGCCATCGCCATGCTCATCTTCGGCGGTTCGATCGGCGGCATGGATGTCGCGATGAACTCGAATGCCGTGGTGGTTGAAAGAAGGCTTTCCCGGGCGATCATGTCGTCCTCGCACGGCTTCTGGAGCCTCGGAGGCTTTGCCGGCGGCGCGCTCGGCGGCTACTCGATCCAGAATTACGGCTATCTCCCCCATGCCCTCGTGGCGACGGTGATCGCCTTTGCCGTGATCGCCTTCGCCATTCGCTACCTCATCGCCGAGGACCGGCCGCAGGCCGTCGAGCACCAGAAATTCACGCTGCCGCGGCACACTACCGTCTACCTGGTCGGGCTGATGGCCTTGCTCACCATGATTTCGGAAGGCGCGGTGCTCGACTGGGCGGCACTCTTCCTGCATCAGGAACTGGGCGCCGATCTCGCGGTCGCCGGCCTCGCCTACGCCGCCTTCTCCGGCGTCATGGCGCTGATGCGCTTCCTGGGCGATGGCGTGCGCAACCGCTTCGGCGCGGTGTCGACGCTGCGCGGCTCGGCGCTCGTCGCCGCCGCCGGCATGCTGGTCGCCGGTCTCTCGCCCTCGCCTTATCTTGCCATCGCCGCTTTCGCCCTTTGCGGCTTCGGCATCGCCAACATGGTGCCAATCATCTTTTCGGCCGGCGGCAACCAGGAAGGCATGTCATCCGGCACCGGTATGAGCGTCGTCACCACCATGGGATATTCCGGCATATTGGTGGCGCCCTCGGCGATCGGCTTCGTCGCCGAGCATTCGAGCTTCGGACCGATCTTCGTCGCCCTGTCCGGGCTGCTGGTCATCGTGCTCTTGATGGCGGGCCTCGCTTATCGCGCAGAGTTCGCGCCCGAGCCGGCACCGGCGGAGTAGCGCTTCAGCTCCTCGTGCAGGAAATCCGCAACGCGGCGGATGCGCATGCTGGTGCGCACGTCGCGATGCATGGCGAGCCACACCGGCAGGTTTGGCAAGGGCAGGTCCGGGAGCAGCTTTTCCAGGTCCGGATCGCGGTCCGCCAGCGGCTCTTGGCCGAGGCCGATGCCGTTCCCGGTCCGCACCGCCTCCCACAGCACGATCTGGTTGTCGGTCCGGAACCGGAAATGGCTGCGGCCCACCGGAATGCCGAAGGCAGTGAAGCCGCGAATGATCTCGTCGCTGCGGTCGAAGCCGACCAAGGCGTGGTCGGCAAGATCGGCGGGTTTTTTCGGCCGGCCGCGCCGGTCGAGATAGGCGCTTGCAGCGCATAGACAGAGCGGAATGTCGGTGACCTTGCGCGCCACCAGCTCACTCTGCGCCGGCCTGACCATGCGGATGGCGATATCGGCATCGCGACGCAACAGGTTCTCGACCTGATTCGAGGCGACGATCTCGACCTCGATGCCCGGCTCCTCCTCGCCGAGACGCGCCAACATCTGCGGCAGCACACAGGCCGCGACCACTTCCGAGGCGGCGATACGCACCGTGCCTTCTATCGCCTCGACCGACCCCAACGCCAGCAGCGAGAACGCATTGGCCTGCTCGCTCACCGCCCGCCCGCGCTCGTAAAGCGTGCTGCCCGCCTCGGTCAGTTCGTAACCACGTCGCCCACGGCGGAACAGCGTGACGCCAAGCGCCGCTTCCAGTTCGGCGATGTGGCGGCCGAGCGTCGGCTGGCTGGCGGCTAGCCCGCGCGCAGCGGCCGAAAGGCTGCCGGTATCGGCGACCGCCACGAAACTCTTGATCAGGTTCCAGTCAAACTCTTTCATTCATTTTTGAATAACAGAATGCCAATTTCAGTCAATTTCAATTCGCTGATGAACGCTCCACATTGGCCTGGCAAACACAAACAACGGAGAGAACAAATGAGCAAGGTCGCAATTCTCGGCGCCAATGGCCGACTCGGCCGCGTGGTCGGCAAGGCCTTCATCGACGCCGGCTTCGACGTCCGCGCCGTTACCCGCACCGGCAAGGTGCCGGAGGAACTCAACGGCGCGACTGCGGTTGCCGGAGATGCGCTCGACCGCGAGTCGCTGATCCGAGCAACGCAAGGCGTCGACATCGTCTTCAACGGCCTGAACCCGATCTACACCGATTGGGGCAAGTGCATGCCGATGGCCGAGAACGTCATGGCCGCCTGCCGCGAAAACGGCGCCCTCCATCTCTTCCCGGGCACCGTCTACAATTACGGCTCGCCGATGCCGCGGGCGATCACTGAGGCGACGCCGTTCCATCCGACCACCGAGAAGGGCCGTATCCGCTGCGCCATGGAAGACCTGTTCCGCGGCGAGGCCGAAGCCGGCCGGGTGCGCACCATCGTCCTCAGAGCCGGCGACTTCTTCGGCGGCACCGGCTCAGGCTCCTGGTTCGACCTCGTCGTCGCCGCCAAGATGGCGAAGGGCGTCTACACCGCGCCCGGCCCGGCCGACCTGACGCATGAATGGGCCTACCTGCCGGACTTCGCCGTCGCCTTCGTCGGCCTGGCGAAGAACCTCGACAAAACGGGCTTTTTCGAAGCCATCAACTTCCCTGGCCACGCCATCACCGACCTCGACATGAAGGCCGCCGCCGAGAAGGCGCTGAACCGCAAGCTGAAGCTCTCCTTCATGCCCTGGTGGGTGCTGCGCGCCGGCAGCCCGTTCGTGGCCATGTGGCGTGAGATCGTCTCGATGTCCTATCTTCGCTTCGAAGCGCACCGGCTGGTTTCGACGCGGCTGGAAGAAGTCATCGGCGAAATCCCGCATACCCCGCTCGATGAGGCGGTAGCCGATGCGCTGCGGGATATCGGCATCGTTGCCTCGAGTTCGCGTCAGGCTGCCTGACCGCAAGATTGCATCGAAAGCGGAACGGCCGGGTTTCAAAGCCCGGCCGCAATTCGTTTGGGGTCAGATCCTGCCCATCAGCAGCAGGATCAGCAACACGATCAGGATCACGCCGACAATGCCGGACGGGCCGTAACCCCAGGAGCGCGAATGCGGCCATGCCGGCACGGCGCCGATCAGGATCAGGATCAGGATTATTACGAGAATTGTGCCGATCGTCATGAAAACCCTCGCCGTCTGGTTGAACTTCGAGGGAACAATGCAAAAAGCCGCCCGGTTGTTCCCGGGCGGCTTCTTGCACTGCCTGTCTGGAAAAGCTCTATTCCGCGGCTTTCGGGAAGGCTTCCGTCGGCTCGACGCCGGCATCGCCAGCGGGCGCGTCGGTCGTGACCTTGCCCTTGCCGCTGCGGAACAAGCGTCCGAACCAGTTGCGCCGCTGGCCGGGCTTTACCTTGGCGCGAGTGAAAACCATCAGCATCGACGGCGTCACCACCAGCGTCAGCAGCGTGGCGAAGGACAGGCCGAAGACGATCGCCGAGGACAGCGATATCCACCATTGCGTTGACGGCGCGTTGATCGTCGTCTCGTGATGGAAGATTTCGAGACCGAGGCCGAAGGCGATCGGCAGCACGCCGAGGATGGCCGACACCGCCGTCAGCACGACCGGGCGGGCGCGCTCGCGGCAGGTCTGCAGCACCGCGTCCATCTTGTCCCAGCCTTCCTCGCGCAGCCGGTCATACGTGTCGATGAGCACGATGTTGTTGTTCACCACCACACCGGCCAGCGCGATCACGCCGATGCCCGACATGACGATGCCGAAGGCCTCGCCTGTCAGAAGCAATCCCAGGAACACGCCGATCGTGGCCATGACCACGCATGACAGGACAAGCCACACGCTGGTGAACTTGTTGAACTGCGCCAAGAGCACGAGGAAGATCAGGAAGATCGCCGCGCCAAAGGCCTTGCCGAGGAAAGCGCTGGCTTCCGCGCTGTCCTCGTTGGAGCCGGCGAGCTTCCAGCGTATGCCGCTGCCAAGATCCATGTCGGCGACGGCTTTGGTGACCTGGTCCTGCACCGCCGCGACCTGCGCGCCGGCGCTGACATTGGCCTGCACCACCACGGTGCGCGCGCCATCGATGCGGTTCAGGATGCCGACAGTCGGCTCGGGCTTCCTGACGACGAAGTTCGAGATCGGCACCGACCCTTGCGAGGTCTGCACACGGAGTTCGTCGAGCGTCGACAGCGTGCGCCGGTCCTCTGGCAGACGCAACCTGATGTCGACCGCCTTGTCGGCCCCCGCCGGCCGGTACTCGGAGAGCTTTAGGCCGTTGGTCACCAGTTGCACCACGGTCCCGACGGAGGTCGGGCTGATGCCATACTGCGCGGCCTTGGCGCGGTCCACCTCAAGCGCCCAATCGACTCCAGGCGGCGGCAGGCCATCCGAGATATCGATGACATTCGGCACCTTGGCGATCCGCGCTGCCACCGCGCGAGCCTTGTCGTCGAGCCCGGTCGGGTCGGCCGCCGACAGCCTGATCTGGATCGGCTTGCCGGTCGGCGGACCAGCCTCCGGCACGCGCACTTCGACATCTACGCCCGGGATGCCACCCATGACGGTACGCAGCTCACTCAGGATCTGATTGGCCGATTTGCGCTGGCGCCAGTCGACGAACTCGTACTGGATGACCCCCACCACGTCTTCCGGAACATCCTGGCCGCCGCCTTGCGTCTTGCCGACGCGCGTATAGACCGACTTCACGCCAGGCCAGCCGAGCAGGCGGGTTTCCGCCGTCTTGGTCGCGGCGTCCATTTCCGCCAGCGAAAGATTGCCGCGGGCATGCACGTAGAGCAGGCCATAATCCGGCTCGACGCTCGGGAAGAATTCGACGCCCGCGCCATATTTCGAATAGGCGAAGCCGACGCCGACCAGAAGTCCGACGGTGAGCAGAATGACGGTGACCGGGAAGCGCACCGCTTGCTTGACCACAGCCATGTACCAGCCGTCGCGATTGCCCTCCTCGTGGTGCTCCGGCGCCTTGGCGAAAATCGCGCCCAAAGTCGGCGCGAAAACCAGCGCGTAGAGCATCGAGGCCGACAGCGTCACGATCAGCGTGATCGGCATGTACTTCATGAAGTCGCCGATGATGCCGGGCCAGAAGAGCAGCGGCGAGAAGGCCGCGATACGCGTCATCGTCGCCGCGATGACCGGGCCGGCCATGCGCTTGGCGGCCAGCGCGAAGGCGTCCGCCTTCGGCATGCCCTCGCTCATGCGCCGTTCCGCGAATTCGGTGACGATGATGGCGTCGTCCACCAGCATGCCGACCGCCAGGATAAGGCTGAATAGCACGATCATATTGATCGTGTAGCCCATCATGGCGAGCAGCAGGATGCCCATCAGGAACGAGGACGGGATGGCGAGCCCGATAAGCAGCGAGGCACGTCCCGACAGCGCGTAGAGGATGACGATGAACACCAGGATCACGGCGATCATCACATGGTTCTGCAGATCGCCAAGCAGCTGGTTGACGAAGACCGACTTGTCCTGCGTGTAGGTGACGTGCATGCCATCGGGCATCGTCTTGATGAAGGCGTCGGACACCTGCCGGACATGGGTCAGCGTGTCGATCAGGTTGGCGCCGATGCGCTTCTTTACCTCGATGGCGATCGCCGGCTTGCCGTCGAGGCGTGTGACTGTCTCGGCATCCTTGAAGGTCGAGCGGATGGTGGCGACGTCCTTGGCCTGCACGACGGCATTCGGCGTGGCGACAACCGGCAGGTTGGCTACGTCCTCCGGCGTCACGATCAGCGACGGCACCTTGACCGCGTATTTGCCCTCCGAACCTTCGAGATTGCCGGCCGCGACCAGGCTATTGGAGGCGCCGACACCCTGGATAACCTGATCGAGTTGCAGCCCATAGGAAGAGAGCTTCACCGGATCGATGATGACCTCGACCAGGTCGTCGCGCGCGCCCTGCAGCGAGCCTTCGAGCACGCCGGGCACTTCCTCGATACGGTCGCGCAGCTCGCGCGCGGCCGACGTCAGCAAGCGCTCCGGCACATCTCCGGAAAGTGTCACGACGAGGACCGGGAATTCCGAGACGTTGACCTCGTTGACCGTCGGCTCCTCGGCCGCTTGCGGCAGGTCGGCCTTGGCGTCCTGCACCTTGCTGCGCGTGTCCTGCAGCGCCGTCGCGAGATCGGTCTGCGGCTGGAACTCTACCAGCACATAGCCGCCGCCCTGGAAGGCGGCAGAGCGCATCTCCTTCAGCCCTTTTAGGGTCTTGAGCTTGCTCTCCATCGGCCTCAGCAGCAGGCGCTCGGAATCCTCCGGCGAAATGCCCTGATAGATCAGGCTGACATACATCATCGGAATCGGAACGTCGGGCTCCGCTTCCTTCGGTGTCGACTGGTACGCGACCCAGCCCGCGACGAGCAGGAACAGCAGCGCCGATATTGTGAGGCGGGCGTTGTTGATGGCGAGTCTGACGATATCCATGACTTCGGCCTGTTATGCTTCTAAGGCTGCGAACTTGCTTCCGCCGGGCGAGGCCCGATGACGTCGCGTCGTGCTTTACTGCGTGCCGGCGGTGGCTTCGCCGATCAGCTTGCTGATGGTCGCCTGGTCGGCCTCGACGGGCTTGACCAAGTCGCCTTCCTTCACCAGTTCCTGGCCGGCGACGATGATGCGCGCATCTTCCGGAATGCCGCCCAGCACCAGGCCGTGCGGCGTATCGTCGACCAGGTCGATCGGGAAGAACGCCACCTTGTTGTCCTTGCCGACGGCGCGGATGCCAAGGTCGCCCTTGTCTCCCAGCGTCACCACCGAGCGCGGCAGCATGACCGCATTGGTCGGCTCGGCGCTGAGCGTGATCTCGGCCGTCATGCCGGCGGGAATGGAGCCGTCGCCATTGGGAATCGCAACTTCGACGCGGAAGGTACGGGTCTGCGCCGAGGCATCGCGGCTGATATAGCGAACCGTGCCGGTGACCTTCTGGTCGTTGACCAGGCGCACGTCGGCCTGGTCGCCGATCTTGAGATAGCGCAGGTCGCGCTCGCTGATCTCGCCCCGGGCGATCACCGGATCAAGCTTCAGGATCGTCGCCACCTCGCCGCCCTGCATAACCGAGCTGCCGAGCTCCACCGGAATGCGGTCGATGACGCCGTCGAACGGCGCCTTGACCTCGTTGCGGTCGAGCTCCGCCTGCGCGGTGTCGAGCTGCGATTGCGCCAGCGTCAGGTTGGAGCGGGCGGTGTCGAGCTGCAGTTTCGGCAGATTGCCGGTCTTGGCCAGTTGCTCGGCGGCATCGAGCTCGGCCTTGCGCTGCGCAAGGAGCTGCCTGGCGTTGTCGACATTGGAGATCTTCTCCTCGGCCGCGAGCATCAGCACGAGATCGCCGGTCTTGACGCGGTCGCCCTGCTTGACCGGCAGCTTCTCGATAACGCCGGCGACGCGCGTCGCCAGCACGGCGCGCTTGTCGGCCTCGGTCAGGCCGGAGATGCGGATGGCGCGCGCGAAGGTCTTGCGCGGCGGCGTCACCACCGCGACGGTGCGCGGCGCCGCCTTCGGCTCGGCCTCGGCTGTCTTCGGCTTGGAGGCCTCGGGCTTGCCGGCGTCGGCTTTTTTGTCGGTGGTGACCGACTTGTCGGCGGCGCTGCCGACGGAGGAAAACTCGCCCGTCCCCATCCAGGCCGCGAAACCGATGAGCACGGCAATGGCTGCAAGCTTGTGAAACCTGATTTTCGGCATCGTCATTTTTCCGTAGCAGGACCTGGAGAGGTCGGCGCTTCCGACTTGGGCGCGCGGCCGATGTGGGTGTGCGCGGGGCCTAGTTCAATTTGCCGTGATCGGCGGACGAGCGCTTCTAGCCGAAAGTTGCGGCGCAATATAGTCGGAAAAGTTGCGGGAACATTGCGGCGTGGAACGCCGTGCCTCGACAAATACGAGCTTTTCTGCCAGCCGTCTGGCGCTTTTGCGGCGCGCCGGCAGGTTCCCAAGGTTACTGGCAGCAGCCGTCAGTATGATGCGCAACTTCTCCGGAAATGACCGTCGCCATCGGTCGAAAACGCATCAGTCGCCAGCGATAATGCTGTGAATTGCTGTCAAGTAATAAGGTTCAGCAGCCGGGAAAGCCGCTCGAACGTCTTGCCGTAGGGTGGCCGTAAAAGGCTTGCGGCACTTAAGCGGGACTGGTGAAAGATCGGCTTCTCCTTGCTGAAGGTGCTGAAAGTTCCAAAGCCCCATTCGCCATGGTAGGCACCCATGCCGCTGGCGCCGACGCCGCCGAATGGCTGCCGTTCCTGCACAAGATGCATCATGCAGTCGTTGACGGTCACGCCGCCGGACACGGTTTCCCGCATCACCCTCCGGCGATTGCCGCTGTGCTTGCCGAACCAGTAGAGGGCAAGCGGACGGTCCCCACGATTGATGTGACCGATGGCCTCGTCGACCGTGCCATATTCGACGATCGGCAGCACCGGCCCGAAAATCTCCTCGCGCATCAGCCGCAGGTTGTCGCCCGCGTTGCGCACCAGCACCGGCGCCATCTTGCGGTCGCTGACGCCGAGCGTCTCGTTTGCCGGATTGACCTCGGTGATATCGGCGCCGCTGTCGCGCGCTTCGGCGACCATGTCGATCAGCCGCCGGTGATGCCGCTCGCTGACGATCGCCGTATAGTCGGGATTATCGCCGAGGCGCGGATAGAGCTTGGCAATGGCGGTGGCGAATTTGGCCGCGATCGCCGCGCCTTGGCCCCGTGGGACCATCAGATAGTCCGGTGCGATGCAGGTC
This sequence comes from Mesorhizobium sp., assembly GCA_004020875.1. Classification (GTDB taxonomy): domain Bacteria; phylum Pseudomonadota; class Alphaproteobacteria; order Rhizobiales; family Rhizobiaceae; genus Mesorhizobium. Next base: position 71,896 of record SAPZ01000012.1, on the reverse strand, counting down.
TGGCCCGCATTGAGCAGCTTGCCATAAGCGACGCTGGCGACCGCCGCATCGAGGTCGCAGGACGGATCGAAGATCGCCGGCGATTTGCCGCCGAGTTCCAGCGTCACCGGCGTCAGATTGGCGGCAGCGGCCAGCGCCACCTGACGGCCGACGGCGGTCGAGCCGGTGAACAGGAGATGGTCGAACGGCAACGACACGAACGCCTTGCCGACATCCGCGTCGCCGACCATCACGCCGACCTCGTCGGCGGCGAAATATTTTTCGACCAGGCTGGCGAGCAGGTCCGAAAACTTCGGCGTCAGCTCAGACGGCTTGATCATAACGCGGTTGCCGGCCGCGAGCGCCGCGGTCGCCGGCGCGATAGCGAGCTGGAAGGGATAGTTCCACGGCGAGACGATCCCCACGACGCCGAGCGGCTGCGGCAAGAGGCGGTTGCGTCCCGGCAGGAAAGGCAGGCTGGTGGCGACGCGTCGCTCGCGCATCCAGGCCCTCAGATGCGACAGTGCATGCCTGATGCCGGCGCGCACGACAAACAGTTCGGCAAGCCGCGTTTCCTCGGCCGAGCGGGCGGAAAAATCGCTGTCGATTGCAGCACATATCTCGGCCTCATGCTTTTCGGTAAGCGCCAGAAGGCGGTTCAGCCGGTCCTTGCGCGCCGCCAGCGTCGGAAAGGGCTCCCTCTCGAAGGCCCGGCATTGCGCTTCAAACCTGACCCCGAGAGCATTCTGCCTGGTCTGCAGCATCGTTACCTCCCCTTTACGTTTAGGTAAGACTACATCGCGCTGCGGGCATGATCCAGCGCCCCGCCGGTTCCGCTGGGGAAGATGCTGACAGTCGGGGTGGACTTGCTGACAGGCAGCGAAGTCACTCTAAGCCCGACGTCGCGCGGATTCCGGCTTGATGTGCGCGGCGAGGAATTCCTTCACGCGGCGCCCCGGCGCTGGGCCGCGCAACGGCTTGAAGCCATCGTCAAGCTCGCCTGAAAGATCGAGTGTCGGCCGCTGGCCGACGGCGTCGTAATTCTCTTCCAGCCAGTCGCTGGCGGCGCTGCGGCCGAGGTCGCGCAAATAGGCGATGAAAGCCCATTCGGCATTGACCTTGGACGACGCCGAGAGGTCCTTGAAAGCCTCGTCGGCATCGATGCGGTGCATGCGGATGTCGCGATATTCCCCATGCGGCAGGCGACCGGCGGCGATCAATTCCTTGACGAAGGCGATCGAGCGAAATTCACGCAGCAGCCCGGCATTGAAAGTGATCTCGTCGATGCGGTTCTGAATCTCATTTGCGCTTTTCGGCGTGCCTTCGCGCACCACGGGATTGATCTGCACCAGGAGCACATCTTCCGTGGCCGCCGCCTTGAAGAACGGAAAGAGCGCCGGATTGCCGCCATAGCCGCCATCCCAATAGGGCACGCCCTTGATCTCGACGGCGCGGAACAATTGCGGCAGGCAGGCCGAGGCCATCACCGTGTCGAGGTCGATCTCCCCGTCGGAGAAAACGCGCAGCTGTCCGGTCTCGACATTGGTCGCCGAGATGAACAGCTCCATCGACTTGCAGGCACGCACATTGCCGAAGTCGATCTCCTTCGCTACCACATCGCGCAGCGGGTTGAGGCCGAGCGGATTGGCGACATAGGGCGAGAAGACCCGCGACATCGTGTCGAAGAACAGATAGCCCGGCGTGTTCTCGATCGACCAGTTGCCCCATGCGACGTCCCACGGCATGCGCTGCACCGGGCTGAAACGACCCTTCGAGGCCACCGCCCGCCAGAAATCGTCGAGCTTTTTTCGCGCGCCTTCCACGCCGCCGCGCACCAAGCCATCGGCCAGCGCCACCGCGTTCATGGCGCCGGCGCTGGTGCCGGACACCGCCGCGATCTCCAGCCGCCCATCCTCCAGCAGACGGTCGAGCACACCCCAGGAGAAGGCGCCATGCGAGCCGCCGCCCTGGAGCGCGATGTTGATCTTCTTCTTTTCCTCCGCCTTGCCGTTCTTCGCCATGGCGTTCCTTGTCTTGATGCGCCGGCCTACCGCTGCGTCATTGGAGCGGAGTCGGTGCCGTCAGGCTATGTTGCAGTGCAGCATATAGGGACGGACCAAGGCAAGAACACGAACACACAAGCATGATCGGATGAAATTTTGTCCATGCGAGAACTCTCTCCTCGCATGAGGCGAGGACCAAGTTCAGGCCACGAGGTCCGGCAACGGCCCGACATACCGCGATTGCGGCCTGATCAGCCGTCCCGTCGCCTGCTGCTCGCGGGCATGAGCGATCCAGCCGGCGGCGCGGCCGGCGGCGAAGACGTTTGAGAACGCCTCGTTCGGGAAGCCGACCGCCTCGAGCAGAAGCGCGGTGTAGAACTCGACATTGGTCTGGATCGAGCGCTGCGGCTTGGCGATCCTGAGCACGTCGAGCGCCGCCTGTTCCACCTTCTCGGCAAAGGCCAGCCGGCTGCTCGTTTCGTTGCAGGAGCCGAGTTGCCGCACGACCGCCTTCAGCGCGTCGGCGCGCGGATCGCGAACGCGGTAGATGCGATGGCCGAACCCCATGATGCGCTCGCCATGCGCGATCTCATCGCTGAGCCAGGCGGTCGCGTCGCCGCTGGCCTCGATGGCGTCGAGCATCTCGATCACCGGCCCCGGCGCGCCGCCATGCAGCGGACCCTTCAGCGCGCCGAGCCCGGCCAGGATCGCCGAGGTCAGCCCCGCCTGCGTCGAGGCCACCACGCGGGTCGCGAAGGTCGAGGCGTTCAACCCGTGGTCGCAGACCGTCACCAGATAGCTGTCCAGCGCCTTGGCAAGCGCCGGCGAGGCGGTGCCAGCGAGCATCCGCAGCATATCGCCGGCATGATCAGCCTTTTCGTCGGGCGTGATCGGCGTCTCGCCCTGGCCAAGGCGCAGCAGCGCCGGCGTCAGCACCGCCGGCGCCGCGATGAGCCGCAGCGCGTCGGCAAGCCCGTCACCGTCCGGCAGGATGGCCATGCCGGCCCGCATGCCGCTGTAGATATCGAGCCGGGCGAGCTGCGCAAGCAACGGTTTCACACGATCGAATACCTCCACACGCGCCTTGCCGATCGCCTTCTCCAGTTCAGCATCGCCGGGGAGATCGTCGAAGAACCCGTCGAACAGCAGGCGCACCACCTGCGCGTAACGCCAGCGGCCGGCGAGCTCCGCCAGCGAATGGCCGCGGATGGTGAGGTGCCCGCCCACACCGTCGACGTCGGAAAGCACCGTGTCGGCCGCCACAACATCATCGAGCCCATTCGCCATGATCGTCTCCTTGACCTTTTGTGCATTGCAATTAATGCTGCGCAATCAATGCATCAATCTTGATCAATGTAATCAATATAAAGCGGCAAATGACGGAGTGGCTGACGCGGGAGCAAGCGCTGGAGCGGCTGAACGTCAGGCCGCAGACGCTTTATGCTTATGTCAGCCGTGGTCGCATCGGCATGAGGCCGGACGAGGCCGATCCGCGCCGCAGCCAGTACCGCGCCGACGACATCGCAGCACTTGCCACGCGCCGCGATCGCGGACGGAGCCTGCAGGCGATCGCCGAAAGCGCCATCGCCTGGGGCGAGCCGGCCATCACCACATCGATCTCGACGGTGCTGCATGGCCGCCTCGTCTATCGCGGCAAGGACGCGGTGGAATTTTCGGCGACGGCGACGCTCGAAGAGACCGCCGAACTGCTGTGGGCCTCCGACCGTCCGGTGTCGTTCGCCTCGCTGACCCCTTCGGCCGCCCGGCAAAGCGGCACGCCGACCGCCTTCGCCCGGCTCTCGACGCTGGCCGCCGAAGGCTGGCCCTCGCTCGGCCGCAGGTCGGCGATGCTGCAGCAGGACGGCGCCGCCGCCACCAGCGTGCTGGCCACGGCGCTCGGCGCGGCGCCGGGCTCTGAACCTGTGCATACGCGGCTGGCGCAAGGCTGGTCGGTGGAAGCCGATGGCGCCGATCTCATCCGCAAGGCGCTGGTGCTTTTGGCCGATCACGAGCTCAACGCCTCGACCTTCGCCGCCCGCGTCGCCGCTTCCACCGGCGCGCCGATCGCCGCCTGCCTGCTCGCCGGCCTTGCGACGCTCACCGGCCCGCGTCACGGCGGCGCGGGTGCTGCGGCGATCGCGCTGGTCGAGGATGCGGAGCGGCTGGGGGCTGACGAGGCGATCGCCCGCTGGCTGGCGCATGACCGCCCTCTGCCCGGCTTCGGCCACCCGCTCTATCCGGAAGGCGACCCGCGCGCAGACGGCGTCTTCTCCGGCCTCGAGATAGACGAAGGGCTGTCGCGCCTTCGCAAGGCGGTCCTTGCCGCCACCGGCCTGCACCCGAATATCGATTTCGCCCTGGCCGCGATGACGCGCAGCCGGCGCCTACCCGCCGATGCGCCCTTCCGCCTGTTCGCGCTCGGCCGCAGCATCGGTTGGACGGCGCATGCCATCGAGCAGGTGACCAGCAACAGGCTGATCAGGCCCCGCGCCCGCTATGACGGACCCGTCGGCGTTTAGTGGCCCCGATGGGGTGTATAAGGGTGAAGCGCTTAACGCTTTGCCTTGCGGTAAGGCGCGCCAGGGTGTGACGAGATTCGGGTCAGGCCGAGTCGAGAACGATGGCTGCCGAGAACCTAAAGTACCTGAGCACCGGAAGCGCAGGCAGCCGTCGTTCGCAGGCCGGCCTCACTCGAATATCGGCATACCCTTAAGACATCGTGTCGAGCTTGCGCTGCATCGCCGCGATCTGCGCCTTCAATTCCTGCAGGTCGTCGGATTTCTCTTCCTTCTTCGGCGGCTCGGCCGGAGCCGCGGCACTGCCGCCCGCGGGCGGGAACGGCGTGAACATGCGCATGGCGTTCTGGAACATCTCGACGTTGCGGCGCGTCTGTTCCTCGAGCGCCTTCATCGGCGTCTTCATCATGTCCATCGGCGTCTTGCCGAAGGCGCCCTTCATCTGCTCGCGAAACCGTTCCTGCTCCTTGGAGAAGGCGATCATCGATTGTTCGAGGAAGCTCGGCACGATCATCTGCATCTGATCGCCATAGAAGGAGATGAGCTGTCGCAGGAACGGGATCGGCAGCATGTTCTGCCCATCCTTGTTCTCCAGCTCGAAAATGATCTGCGTCAGCACCGGATGGGTGATGTCGTCGCCGGTCTTTGCGTCCTGGACCGTGAACTCCTCGCCCTTCTTGACCATTTCGGCCAAGTCCTCGAGCGTCACATAGGTGCTTGTGCCGGTATTGTAGAGCCGGCGATTGGCATATTTCTTGATGACGATCGGGTCGTCTTTTGCGGCCATCCGTATCCTCCCCAGGACACCGGCACCTTTAGGAGTAAGCGGCCGGTAACGATTGCGCCCTCTATCGAGGATACGCGCAAAAGCGTCACAATTCCAAGTGGTTTGTGCACTGCGGCATCAATTAATGCTGCACAGCCATTGCAAAATCCGCCGTGCGGCCAACGTCACGATACCGCGACTTGCGTGCGCCCTGCTTGCCGCGCATGGCGGCCATGCCCATTTCCGGTTTGACTCAGGTCGTTGAACGGGCAAGAAAAGTCTTCAACGATAGCCTAAAACACGACACCTCGAAGTCTGGAGAAGAAAATGGCCGCTTCCAATTCAATCGTCGTCGCCAGCGCCGCCCGCACTGCGGTTGGCTCCTTCAACGGCAGCTTCGCCGCCACGCCAGCGCATGAGCTCGGCGCCGTGGTCATCAAGGAATTGCTCGCCCGTGCGAGCGTCGAAGCCGCGGAAGTCGACGAGGTCATCCTCGGCCAGGTGCTGACCGCCGCTCAGGGACAGAACCCGGCCCGCCAGGCCTCGATCAATGCCGGCCTGCCGAAGGAAACCACGGCCTGGGGCCTCAACCAGGTTTGCGGCTCGGGCCTGCGCGCCATCGCGCTCGGCATGCAGCAGATCGCCGCTGGCGACGCCAAGGTGATCATCGCCGGCGGCCAGGAATCGATGTCGCTGTCGCCTCATGCCGGGCATCTGCGCGCAGGCGTCAAGATGGGCGACTACAAGATGATCGACACCATGATCAAGGACGGCCTGTGGGACGCTTTCAACGGCTACCACATGGGCAATACCGCAGAGAACGTCGCCCGCCAATTCCAGATCACCCGCGAAACCCAGGACGAATTCGCGCTTGCCTCTCAGAACAAGGCCGAGGCCGCGCAGAAGGCCGGCAGGTTCAAGGACGAGATCGTCGCCTTCACCATCAAGGGCAAGAAGGGTGACACCATCGTCGACCAGGACGAATATATCCGCCACGGCGCGACGCTCGACGCCATGACCAAGCTGAAGCCCGCTTTCGACAAGGACGGCACGGTCACCGCCGCCAACGCTTCCGGAATCAATGACGGCGCCGCTGGTGCGCTGCTGATGACCGAGGCGGAGGCCGCACGCCGCGGCATCACCCCGCTGGCGCGCATCGCCTCCTGGGCGACCGCCGGCGTCGACCCGGCGATCATGGGCACCGGGCCGATCCCCGCCTCGAAGCGGGCGCTGGAGAAGGCCGGCTGGTCGGTCAAGGATCTCGATCTCGTCGAGGCCAACGAGGCCTTCGCCGCCCAGGCCTGCGCCGTCAACCAGGGCATGGGCTGGGACCCCTCGATCGTCAACGTCAACGGCGGCGCCATCGCCATCGGCCATCCGATCGGCGCGTCCGGCGCCCGCATCTTCAACACGCTGGTCTACGAGATGCGCCGCCGCGGCGCCAGGAAGGGACTTGCCACGCTGTGCATCGGCGGCGGCATGGGCGTCGCCATGTGTGTCGAAGCGCTCTGAGCGAATAGCAAATAGGGAGTAGCGAATAGGAAAGAAAAAGCGACGCGTGGAGGGACATCAGACCCCTACTCGCTATTCGCTACTGCCTATTCGCTCAGCCGAATTTAAAGGGAGGAACTTCATGTCCAAGGTAGCAATCGTCACCGGCGGATCGCGCGGCATTGGTGCTGCGATATCGGTCGCCTTGAAGAACGCCGGCTATTCGGTCGCGGCCAACTATGCCGGCAATGACGAGGCGGCCCAGAAATTCACGGCCGAGACCGGCATCCCGGTCTACAAATGGTCCGTCGCCGACTACGATGCCTGCGCCGCCGGCATCAAGCAGATCGAAGCAGATCTCGGCGCGGTCTCGGTTCTGGTCAACAATGCCGGCATCACCCGCGACGCCATGTTCCACAAGATGACGCCCGCGCAGTGGAAGGAGGTCATCGACACCAACCTCTCGGGCGTCTTCAACATGACGCACCCGCTGTGGAGCGGCATGCGCGACCGCAAGTTCGGGCGCGTCATCACCATTTCCTCGATCAACGGCCAGAAGGGCCAGGCTGGCCAGGCCAATTATTCGGCCTCGAAGGCCGGCGACATCGGCTTCTCGAAGGCTCTTGCCCAGGAAGGCGCCCGCGCCGGCATAACCGTCAACGTGATCTGCCCCGGCTATATCGCGACGGAGATGGTCAAGGCGATCGACGAGAAGGTGCTCAACGAGCGCATCATCCCGCAGATCCCCGTCGGCCGGCTCGGCGAACCGGAAGAGATCGCGCGCTGCGTCGTCTTCCTGGCTTCCGACGAGGCCGGCTTCATCACCGGTTCGACCATCACCGCCAATGGCGGCCAATACTTCGCCTGACACACATTATCGCCAAGGGCGGCTCCGGCGCTGGAGCCGCTTGTTGTGGCCTGCCGGCGGCGGCAGCGCGACACCTTGCCTCAATTCGGGACGCAAAGGTTAACGACCGCGTCGAGCCCTGTACGCAACCCGCTTCACAAGCTGTGAGTTTTCGGTGGGCAAGCTGTGGATAACACCATATCTAGGGGTGAACAAACCGGGAAACTCCTTGCATCTCTGATTCGTCGCCGATTCGTTCTGGCTTTGGCCGAAAAGTTAACGGCAAAGGGCGAAAGCGTTATTCCAATCGTTAAAAGCGATTAAGAAAAATCAACAAATTCATAACCTTGACGATGGTCCTCGAACAGAGCGCGACCTTTCACCGGCGAAAGTTAACGGCCGCTAGATCCTGGCGGAGCCGAAGCATGAATCGGGCCAGTTTCCCGATTCAGCATGTGGTGAGACTCCCCGTCAAAAAATCCACATATAGCCGTGAACAAAACCTGAATCAGAACGAGTCAGCGATTCGTCGCCGATTCGTTCCAGACTCGTTCCAGCCGTTAACAGCAGCCGGTTTTGACCGGGTCCGCCGATTCCCGGCCGCCCCCTAAAAGAACATTCCGCTTTCGCTCGGCGTCCTAAATCCCTATGTGTCGGCTGTCACACGCGGCGGCGCCGCCGCGCCTCCGGCCAAAAGCACGATCCCGAAAAGTGGGAACCGGTTTTCGGAGAAAGATCATGCTTGAACAATCAAAGCGGCAGAAGCACTTATTTCCGAGCCGATGAATATCCAGCCGAAACACTCCCAGCCGCTGATCCTTTCGGGCCGTGACGTGACGGCCGTGCTCGGCCCCACCAACACTGGCAAGACCCATCTCGCCATCGAGCGCATGGTCGCGCACGAGACCGGCATCATCGGCCTGCCGCTGAGGCTGCTCGCCCGCGAGGTCTATGCACGCGTCTGCGAAAAGGTCGGTGCCCACAAGGTGGCGCTGATCACCGGGGAGGAGAAGATCGTCCCTGCCGGCGCAAAATATTCGGTCTGCACCGTCGAGGCCATGCCGCGCGAGACTGACGCCGCCTTTGTCGCCATCGACGAGGTGCAACTCGCCGGCGATCTCGAGCGCGGCCATATCTTCACCGATCGCATCCTGCATCTGCGGGGCCGCCAGGAAACGCTGCTGCTGGGCGCGGCCACTATGCACGGCATCCTGCAGCGCCTGTTGAAGGGCGTGTCGGTGGTGACGCGGCCGCGCCTGTCGCACCTTGCCTATGCCGGGTCGAAGAAGCTGACCCGGCTGCCGCGGCGCACCGCGATCGTCGCCTTCTCGGCCGACGAGGTTTATGCCATCGCCGAGCTGATCCGCCGTCAGCAGGGCGGTGCGGCCGTCGTGCTCGGCGCGCTCTCGCCCCGCACCCGCAACGCCCAGGTCGAGATCTTCCAGTCCGGCGACGTCGACTATCTCGTCGCGACCGACGCCATCGGCATGGGGCTGAACCTCGACCTCGAGCACGTTGCCTTCGCCCAGAACCGCAAGTTCGACGGCTATCAATACCGCAACCTGAGCGCGGCCGAGCTCGGCCAGATCGCCGGCCGCGCCGGCCGGCACCTGCGGGACGGCACGTTCGGCGTCACCGGTCAGGTGGACCCGTTTGACGACGATCTGGTCGCCAAGATCGAGGCGCACGACTTCGACCCGGTGAAGGTGCTGCAATGGCGCACCGCCGATTTCGATTTTTCCAGCCTCGACGCGCTCAAGCGCTCGACCGAGACCAATGCGCCGGTCGAGGGGCTGACCCGCGCGCTGCCGGCTGTCGACGCTCAGGCGCTGGAGCATTTGTCGAAGGACAGCGACATCCGCGCTTTGGCCACCGGCAAGGAGCGTGTCGCGCTGCTCTGGGAAGCCTGCGCGCTCCCCGACTACCGCAAGATCGCGCCGGCCCAGCACGCCGATCTCATCGCCTCTATCTATATGGACCTTGCGCGCCATGGCCATGTCGATGAGAATTACATGGCCGAGCAAGTGCGGCGCGCCGATACGACGGAAGGCGACATCGACACGCTCTCGCATCGGATCGCGCAGATCCGCACCTGGACTTTCGTCTCAAACCGTCCTGGATGGCTGGCCGATCAGCTACACTGGCAGGAAAAGACGCGCGAAATCGAAGACAGATTGTCGGATGCGCTGCATGAGCGGTTGACGAAACGCTTCGTAGACCGCAGGACTTCCGTCCTCATGCGGCGCCTTAGAGAAAATACCATGCCTGAAGCCGAAATCAGCCCAACCGGAACTGTCCTCGTCGAAGGCCATCATGTCGGCGAGTTGCAGGGGTTCCGCTTCACCGCCGACCAGAGCGCCGGCGGCGAGGACGCCAAGGCGGTGCGCACCGCCGCCCAGAAGGCGCTCGCGGCCGAGTTCGACGCGCGCGCCGAACGCTTTGCCGCCTGCGCCAATGGCGACCTGGCCTTGGGCTCCGACGGCGTCCTGCGCTGGATCGGCGCGCCGATCGGCACGCTGGTCGGCGGTGACGAGGCGCTGAAGCCGCGCCTGGTCCTGCTTGCCGACGAGCAGCTGACCGGGCCTGCCCGCGACAAGGTCGCGGCGCGCGCCGAGCGTTTCGTCAATTTCCAGATCGAGTCGCTTTTGAAGCCCCTGGTCGATTTGAAGAATGCCGACCAGCTTACCGGCATCGCGCGCGGCATCGCGTTCCAACTCGTCGAGCATTTCGGCCTGATCAATCGCCGCGACATAGCCGAAGAGATGAAGTCGCTCGATCAGGAAGGCCGGGCCGCGCTGCGCCGGCTCGGCGTGCGCTTCGGTGCCTACCACGTCTTCGTGCCGGCGCTGATCAAGCCGGCGCCGGCCGGTCTGGTGACGCTGCTATGGGCGCTGAAGAACGACGGCAAGGACAAGCCGGGCTTCGGCGACGTGGTGCACGCGCTGGCCTCGGGCCGCACCTCTGTCGTCATCGATCCGGCTTTCGACAAGACCTTCTACAAGCTCGCCGGCTATCGCAATCTCGGCCGCCGCGCCGTACGCGTCGATATCCTGGAGCGGCTTGCCGACCTCATCCGCCCGGCGACCAACTGGAAGCCCGGCCTCGGACAGCGACCGGACGGCGCCTATGACGGCCACGCCTTCATGGTGACGCCGCCGATGATGTCGATCCTCGGCGCCACTGCCGACGACATGGAAGAGATCCTCAAGGGTCTCGGCTATCGCTCCGAGGCGAAGCCTGCCGCCGAAGTGAAGGCGAAGCTCGAAGCCCAGGACAATGCCGCCCGCGAGGCAGCGGCGGCGAAACTCGCCGCCGAAGAGGCAGCCCTTGCCACGCAGGCGACGGAGGCGCCCACTCCCGAGGTTGCCGCCGAGCCAGCATCCGTCGAGGCCCCGGGGACGGCTAGCGCAGAAATCCCAGCGCTGGAACCCCCGGCAGAAAGCACGGCCGAGCCTGTCGACGAAACAACCGGACAGGAGACCGTGGCAGCGGAAGCGTCCACGCAAACCGCGGCAGCAGGCGAGCCGGCCCCGCAAGGCGATGAGCTGGCCAACGAAGCCATGACGGAGGAAGGCGCACCCTCGGACCAGGTCGAGTCCTCCCCGGTAGAGACGCCGACCGCTAGCGAGACCACCGCATCGGCTGAACCGGCGACGGGAGTCGTCACCGCCGAAATGGCGGCCGAGGCTGAAGAACCGAAGCCTGTCCTTCTGTGGCGTCAGGCGCGTTTCGACCACCCACGCCCCCGCCAGCGCCACGACAATCCTCGCGACAATCGCCAGCGCGGCGGCCAGCCGGCGCGCGACGGCCAGACGGGCGCCGCGGGCGGCCAGCCCGGCGACCGGCCGGTCCATGAAGGCCGCCGCGAGCAGCGCGACGGCACCGGCAAGCCGCGCTTCGACCGCTCGAAATTCAAGCCGAGGCCGGATGCAGGCGACCGCCGCGAGGGCGGTGAACGCCGCGAAGGGCGGCCGCAAGGCGAGCGCCCGGATCGCCACGAGGGGGGCCGCCGCGAGGGCCGGCCCGACTGGAAGGGCAACAGGCAGGACGGCAAGGGCAACGCTCCTGGCGGCAAGCCGGCCTTCCAGGGCAAGCCGCGCGATGAGCGCCCGCAGCGCTTCGATCCGGATTCGCCCTTCGCCAAGCTCGCAGCATTGCGCGATCAGCTGAAGAAATAGGCTAGAGCATGATCCCGAACCGAAGGGCCGCGTCAGCGAAAAGCGGGAACCGGTTTTCGGATAAGATCATGCTCCAGCAAAGCTAGCCCGATGATTGGAGAAGACCGCCAGCGCATCGACAAATGGCTGTTCTTCTCGCGCGCGGTGAAGTCGAGGTCCTTGGCGGCGAAGGTCGTCGTTGCCGGACGCGTGCGCATCAATCGCGACAAAGCAGCGCAGGCCTCCGAGCTAGTGAAGCCCGGCGACGTGCTGACCATCACGCTCGAGGGCCGTATCCTGGTCTGGAAAGTGCTGGGTTGCGGCACGCGGCGCGGGCCAGCCGATGAAGCGCGCCTGCTTTACGAGGACTTGTCGCCGACGCCGACGCCCAAAGGCGAGGCCGTCGCGGACGCCATTCCGGCACTGCGCGAGGCCGGCAGCGGCCGCCCGACCAAGCGCGAGCGCCGCCAGACCGACCGTCTGCTCGGCGACGATTGAGACATGACGGGTCCGGGGCGCGGCCCGAGCAGTTCCACCAAACCTGCGGAGGCTCGGTGACCTCGATCCGCTCTTGCGGCCGGAATTCCTTTCCGGCCCTCCGGCTCCGCCGGCAATCCCTGCCCTTGCATGCGGCGGGCAAAGGCGTTACCTCAGCCAAAAAAGCCCAACAAAATGGGACGTTCCGGAGCCTGCAATGACCTATGTAGTGACCGACAATTGCATCAAATGCAAATATATGGACTGCATCGAGGTCTGTCCGGTCGACTGTTTCTACGAGGGCGAGAACATGCTCGTCATCCATCCCGACGAGTGCATCGACTGCGGCGTGTGCGAGCCCGAATGCCCGGCGGATGCGATCAAGCCGGATACCGAGGGCGGTCTCGACAAATGGTTGCAGATCAACGCCGAATACGCCGAGAAATGGCCCAACATCACGGCTAAGAAAGAACCGCCGGCCGACGCAAAGACGTTTGACGGCGAGACCGGGAAGTTCGAGAAATATTTCTCGACCGAACCCGGCGAGGGTGATTGATAAAGAGGCCGACAGCGCTGGCATGACGCCGCGTAACGGGGCCGATACAAATACTGTCTTGACAGGCAGGGTCTTTGCTTGGCGTTAGCGAACGCAGCAAAACCTTGATTCTTCCGACTTTTTGTGTTACATAAGCCAAACATGCCGGTGACACGACGTCGATTTATGGCGCTAACGCCCCAAATCACTGAAAGGTGAGCTTTTAAATCCGGACCAGAGCGATCTGGGGCAGGCGGTCGCATTTGTGCGATATGCCGGTCCTCTGCTTTTCCGGTGGGTTCATCCTGTTGCGCGGCTAATGGTCGGCTATCGCCGGCCCCATGGGTTCGCGCCGGCATGATGCCGGCGGCACAACTAAGGAGTTCAGGGCGTAATGGCAACGATCACCCCGCAGAAGAAGTCCACAGCGGCCCGCCACGGGTTCAAGACCGGCGAGTTCATCGTCTATCCGGCGCATGGCGTCGGCCAGATCGTCGCGATCGACGAGCAGGAAGTTGCGGGTCACAAGCTGGAACTGTTCGTCATCGATTTCCAGAAGGACAAGATGCGGCTGAAGGTGCCGGTCGCCAAGGCGACGTCGATCGGCATGCGCAAGCTGTCGGAAGAGGATTATGTCGACCGCGCGCTGAAGGTCGTGCAGGGCCGCGCCCGCATCAAGCGCACCATGTGGTCGCGCCGCGCCCAGGAATACGATGCCAAGATCAATTCCGGCGACCTGATCTCTATCTCGGAAGTCGTCCGCGACCTATACCGCGCCGACAACCAGCCGGAGCAGTCCTATTCCGAGCGCCAGCTCTATGAAGCCGCGCTCGACCGCATGGCCCGTGAGATCGCCGCGGTGAACCGTATGTCGGAGACCGAGGCGGTGCGCCTTATCGAGGTCAACCTCAACAAGGGTCCGAAGCGCGGCGCCAAGGCCGACAACGAAGAATCCGAACAGGAAGAAGCTGCCTGACCTTTTCGCCTTAAGTTACGAAGAACCCGGCCTCGCGCCGGGTTTTTTGTTTCCGAAACGCCTATCGAAGGTTATGCGCCGCCACCTTCGTTCTGCGCCTCCTCCTGGCGCAGCGAGGCAATGAAGCGCTTCGTCCGCTCGCGCTCCGGATTGTCGAACACGACCGAGGCCGGACCCTTCTCGACGATCGCGCCGGCATCGAGGAAGATGACCTCCTGCGCGATCTTCGAGGCGAGCCTCAGATCATGCGTGGCCATGACCATGGTCGTGCCTTCGCGAGCGAGTTGCCCAAGCACGTCGACTACTTCCTGCGCCAGCTCCGGATCGAGCGCCGAGGTGGGCTCGTCGCAGAGCAAAACACGCGGCGACGGCGCCAGCGCGCGGGCGATCGCCACGCGCTGCTGCTGGCCGCCCGATAGCGTCGCCGGCCAGGCATCGGCCTTGTGCGCCATGCCGACCTTTTCGAGCAGCGCCGTCGCCCGCTCGCGCGCCCTCGGCTCGGGCCATTTCAGCACCGTCACCAGCCCTTCCATGACATTCTCGATCGCCGTGCGATGCGGGAAGAGCTGGAAGTTCTGGAACACCATGCCGGTCTGCAGGCGGATGCGCTGGATATCTTTTGCCGGCACCTTGCCGCCCGGATGGAACGCAAGCGTCTCCTCGCCGATGCGCAGGGAACCGGACGTCGGGATCTCCAGCAGGTTGATGCAACGCAGCAGCGTGCTTTTGCCCCCGCCGGAAGGGCCGACCAGCGCCGTGACGCTGCCTTCGTCGATGCTGACGGTGACGCCCTTCAGGACAAGATTGTCGCCAAAATGCTTTTCGATGTCGGTCAGGCCAATCATGCGTTGGCCTCCAGGAACCCGCCATAGCGGTTGAGTCGTACCTCCAGCCGCGCCTGTAGCGCCGACAGCACCGAGCTCAATGCGAGATAGAGCGCCGCCGCCTCGACATAGAGGATCAGCGGTTCATAGGTGGTGGCGACAATGCGCTGCGCGGCCTGGAACATTTCCGGAACCGTGATTGCGGCCGCCAGCGAGGTGTCCTTGACCAGCGAGATGAAGGTGTTAGAGAGCGGCGGCACCGCGACGCGTCCTGCCTGAGGCAGGATGGTGCGCCGCATCGCCTGGCTCCAGGTCATGCCGATCGAATAGGACGCCTCCCACTGGCCCTTCGGCACCGAGCCGATGACGGCGCGGATGATCTCGGAGGTGTAGGCGCCGATGTTGAGCGTGAAGCCGATCAGCGCCGCGGGGAAGGCATCGAGCAGGATGCCAACGGACGGCAGGCCATAGAAGATCAGGAACAGCTGCACGAGCAGCGGCGTGCCGCGGAAGATCCAGACATAGAAGCGCACCAGCGCGACCAGCGGCTTCGGGCCGAACAGTCTGATCAGCGCCGTTAGCAGCCCGGCAATAAGCCCCAGCGCGAAGGACAGAAGTGTCAGCGGCACGGTGAAGATCAGCGCCGCCCATAACAGCGTCGGCAGCGATTCCAGCATCAATTGCAGCCAGTGCGGCACGGGGCGCTTCTCCTTTCCAGATACGGCGGCGCGTTCCCCCGTATGGACTGACTATCATGCAAAAACCGGCGAGCCGTCAAAGACGGCCCGCCGGCATTCAGGCAAAAGACTGGTCGGCTTACTTCGAAACGTCCTGGCCGAAATACTTGTCGGCGATCTTCTTGTAGGTGCCGTCGGCCTTGATGTCGGCCAGCGCCTTGTTGATGGCCGCGACCAGTTCCGGATCGCCCTTGCGTACGATGACGCCGGAATAGTCGGCATTCTCTTCCTGCGCGGCGATCTTCACATTGGCGTCCGGCTTATGCTTCTTGAAATCCAGGAAGGACAGGCTGTCGTTGATGGTGGCGTCGGCGCGGCCGGTGAGCAGAAGCTGGATCGACTGGTCGAAGCCGTCGGTGCCGACCAGTTCGGCGCCATTCTTCTCGGCCAGCTTCCCGAAATTCGAGGTCAGCGACTGCGCCGACTTCTTGCCCTTGAGATCGGCGAAGGTCTTGATGTCGGTATTGTCGCCGCGCACGATCAGCACCGCCTTCGAGGCGATATAGGGATCGGAGAAATCATACTTGGCCTTGCGGGCGTCGGTGATGCCGACCTCGTTTATAACGGCGTCGTAGCGGTTGGCGTCGAGGCCTGCGATCAGACCGTCCCACTTGCCTTCGAGGAACTGAACCTTGACGCCGAGCTTGTCGCCGATGGCCTTGGCGATCTCGACGTCGAAGCCGACGAGGGCGTTGGATTCGTCATGGTAGGTGAAGGGCGCGTAGGTGCCTTCAGTACCGACCTTGAGCACACCGGCCTGTTTGATCTGGTCAAGATTGGCGCCGGCATGGCCAGCGGTGACCGCCAGAACCTGCAACGTGCCGGCGATAAGGAGCGATGTGAGCCATTTCATTTTTATGTGATCCCGTTTTGACCGGTGCCCCGGTGCGATTGTGAGAGCCGGAAACTGACAGATAGAAGGCCGCTAAATAAGGAATCAGATTTCAAAAATCGACTCTGCCAGAAATCTGATACTCAAAATCGCCGGAAAACCCCCAAGCGGCATTTCCCGGCCAATAACAAAATGGTCCCGCTGGCAACATCTTCCCCCTCGGGGCGGCGGAACCATCCATGCGCCTGACACGTTGCATGGCTGTTGTAGGGCGCGGCGGCGTCTTTTCAACCGCTGGAAGTTCAATCACCGCCAACAGGAGCCGGCATGATCGAGGACGCGGCAGGACGGACACTGGTCCGGGCGGCAATGAAGGCTCCCTATCTCGAGCGTGACGAAGAGCATGTCCTTGCACTTCGCTGGAAGGAAGAGAACGACCAGCACGCGCTGCACAGGATCACCGTCGCGCATATGCGCCTGGTGATCTCCATGGCCTCGAAATTCCGCCACTATGGCCTGCCGCTCGGCGACCTGATCCAGGAGGGCCATGTTGGCCTCCTCGAGGCGGCGGCTCGTTTCGAGCCCGCACGGGAAGTTCGCTTTTCGACTTATGCGACCTGGTGGATCCGCGCCTCGATGCAGGACTATATCCTGCGCAACTGGTCGATCGTGCGCGGCGGCACCAGTTCGGCGCAGAAGGCGCTGTTCTTCAACCTCAGGCGCTTGCGCGCACGACTGGCCCACGGCGCTGAGCCGCTTTCCAACGCCTCGCTCTACCGTGAGGTCTCGGCGGCGCTCGGCGTGCCCGAATCCGACGTGGCCATGATGGATTCGCGCCTGTCCTCGCCCGACAGCTCGCTCAACGCGCCCTTGGCCGACGAAAACGGCGCGGCCGAGCGGATGGATTTCCTGGTCTCCGAAGATCCGCTTCCCGACGAGATCGTCGGCGAGCGGATCGATGTCCAGCGCCGGGCCGTCTGGCTGAAGAGCGCGCTCGGGGCGCTCAACGCCCGCGAGCTTCGCATCATCGAGGAGCGCAGGCTGAGCGATGACGGCGCCACGCTGGAATCGCTTGGCGAACAGCTCGGCATCTCCAAGGAACGCGTCCGCCAGATCGAGGCCCGCGCCATGGAAAAGCTGAAGCTGGCCCTGGTGAAACAGAACCCGGAATTTTTGGCGAAAGCCGCCTGAGGCCAACCCTACCTCGATCCAGCGATAGGTATTTAGTAAATTAGTAAATAAGAAATATAGCCAACGGGGCGATTTTCCGTCATCCATACCGCTGGATTGTGAGGTCTTTAACAGACCATTGCGTCGCAATTGGCCTCTTTGAAGCCTCCAGATCATACATATGGGGGATTTGTCATGGTGCGATGCTGCGCGCTCCTTGCAGCCTTGATCCTCGTGGGTCTCACGACGTTCGAAGCGCATGCCGATCGACGGGTTGCCCTCGTCATAGGCAATTCGCAATACCGCGAAATCCCGGCCCTCAAGAATCCGGACAAGGATGCCGAGGATGTATCGAAGACATTCCGGCTGGCCGGCTTCGAGGTGTTCGCCGCCAAGGACCTCACCAGGCTCCAGTTCGAAGAGAAGTTCCGCAACTATCTCGCGGCCGCGGACGGTGCCGATCTGGCGGTTGTCTATTATTCCGGCCATGGCTTTCAGGTCGGCGGTGAGAATTTCCTGATCCCGGTCGATGCGTCGCTGAAAGACGCGGCCGACATGGAGGTCCAGGCCATCAAGGTCGATGACATATTGCGACAGCTGCGCTCGAGATCGAAGGTGCAGATGATCATCCTCGATGCCTGCCGCAACGATCCTTTCCCGCGCAAGGATTACTGGCTGCGCGACCAATTAATCGTCGCGGGCGACAGCGGGCTGGCGCAGGTGACAGGGTCGCAGAACACGCTGATTGCCTTTGCGACCGAGCCCGGTGCGGTAGCCTATGACGGATCCGGCGACCTCAGCCCGTTCTCGTCCGCCTTCTCGCGCCGCGCGCTGGCGCCGAACCAGGAGATACGTTCGGTGATGGCGGCCGTGCGCCGCGATGTGGTCAAGGCGACCAACGGCAAGCAGGTTCCGTGGGAGAATTCGTCGCTGCTCGACGACGTGGTGCTGATGCGCGGGACGGAACAGCCCGCGCAGCCGCCCGACGCTGAGCAGGACCAGCAAACGGCGGAGCGCGGAATCCAGGTCGCCGCTGCCGCCGAAGCGATCGGAAATCGCGACATCCGGGTCCCGGTCGGCGTCGGCCCCGTGCCGCTGAAGCTGGATTTGCCGGCCAAGGATGCCTCCCTCAGCCTCAAACTTGCGGACTACCCGGCGACCGGGACGCTGTCCCTGCCTGATCGCGTGCTTTCGCCGCAATCGAGTCTGATGGCCGCTGAGATCGGCAATCTGCGCTACGAGCCGCAGATCGGCTCACCCGCACCTGTTGACGTTGGCTTCCAGATCCGCGTGGGCAACGCCGCGAAACAGGCGACGGTGAAACTGTCGCCGAACGTCGAGCCCTGCGACCAGGCCGCCGGCGAGCCGCTCGACCTGCAGGGCGTAGTCTCGGGCCGGTTGCCAAACGAGATCGGCGGCGGCGCAGTCGAGGCTTGCGAGGCGGCGGTGAAGTCCTACCCTGATGTCGCCCGCTTCCGTTACGAGCTGGGGCGGGCGCTGCTGGCGTCGGGCAGGGTTGATGACGCAACGAAAGCGATCCAGGAAGCGGCCGACAAGGGGCACATCCGCGCCGTTTACGAGCTCGGCTACATCGCCGCGTCCGGAATGGGGGCGGCTCCGGATCTGACCAAAGCCAACAGCCTCTATGCGCAGGCATCGGACAAGGGAGATCCCTACGGCATGACTGCCTTGGGGCGCGCCTTGTTCGATGGTGTGGGCGTCCAGCGTGATACCGCCAAGGGACTCGATTTGCTGCTCAAGGCGGCGGCCATGGGGCACGTCGATGCCACCAAGGACCTTGCGGTGATCTTCAGGGACGGCCGCAATGGCGTGCCGGCGGACGCGGCCCGGGCCTTGGCTTTCCTCAGAGCCGGCATTGACCGGCAAGAGGCCTACTCGATGGCCATTCTCGGTCTCTTACCCAGGCGAAGTGAAATGTCGATCGCGGTATGCAAGCCCAAGGTGGTGACGAAGGTGGTCACGAAGATAAAGGTGATCCGCACTCCCGCGCCACCAGTACAACCGCCGAAGATCACCACGCCAAAGGCGCCTCTGGTGCCAATCGAGCCGGTGCCCTGGCGCGGCAATGCCGGCGACAACGATCACTCGCCGCCCGAACGCGGCAGCGGCGACAACAGCAACGGTTGATGGCATCGGCGATGGTGGCGATGCTGCTATCGCCGACCGCCGACGATCCAGGTGCGGCGGTAATGCAGCGACCTGACAGCAACCCCGGCCAATAGCGGTTTTCTGGCCGCTCTGCGCTTACTTGTCCGTGACGATCTTGACCTTGTCGCCGGCCGACACGCTGGCGCCCGGCGACATGGCATTGAGCACCCTGAACAGGTCGAGCTTGCGGTCGACGCCGACCATTTGTGCGGCCAGCGAGCCCATCGTCTGGCCGGCCTGGACGGTGACGACCCGGATATGCAGCGGCTTCAGCGCCGCCTTCTCGGTCGGGCTCAGCACACGGAAAGAGCCGCTGACCGAGCGCGCGACCGGATCCAGCGACGCGCTGGCCGAGGGCGCCGCCGTCAGCAGCCGGTAGACCTGCCCGCCGGCGCGGATCACCGCGATGTCGAACTGCCAGCCTTGCGCGGTTGCATGCGCCGTCGCCGCCTCGTTGCCGTTGATCGTCTCCTGGCGCACGCTGGCGTCTTCGAGTCCCGCCACCCAGCCGCTGCGGATGTAATCGGCGAGCGAGACCGACTTGTCGATCGCCACGCCGTCGAAACGGATGGCGATGTCGCCGGGCCCGGTCGCGGTGACGGCGGCCGCCGAATTGTCGATGACGAAACCGTCCGGAACGGTGAAGGAGACACCGAGATTGGGGTGCATGAAGGTCTGGCCGCGCACATAGCCCTCTTCCGGCGTGTCGCCATAAAGCAGGCCGTCTATACCGGCGAGGAATGCGTCGCGGTCGCGCGTGCCGACGCCGGGCGGGCCGAAATTGCGCGCCAGGCGCTGCGCCAATTCGATCCGCTGCGGCGTGTTGGGATGCGTCGCCAGGAAGTCGAGGCTGGCGTCGGTTGCGCCGCTGACCGAACGGAAATCCGTGTAGGCCGACATCGACTGCAAGAAGCGACCGGCGGCGTAAGGATCGTAGCCCGCCTCGCCGATCGACTTGATGCCGATGGCGTCGGCCTGCAGTTCCTGGTTGCGCGAGAATTGCGCGAGCCTCAGCTTGCCCCGGATGAGCGCCGCCTTGGCGGTCGGGCTGTCGCCGAGCACATCGGAAACCACCTTGGTCGCCAACCCCTCCTCGGCCTCGAGCTGCTGCCGCTGCAGGCCGTGATTGGCCGTGACGTGACCCATCTCATGCGCGATGACGGCGGCAAGCTCGGAGGAATCATTGGCCAGCGCCAGCAGGCCGCGCGTCACATAGAGATAGCCGCCCGGCAGCGCGAAGGCATTGACGTTGGGCGAGTTGAGGATGGTGATGCGGTAGGTCTGTGTGGGGTTGGCAGACACCACCGTCAGATTGCCGACGACCTTGGCCACCATGCGCTCCAGCTTCGGATCCGAATACTCGCCGCCATAGGTAGCGAGAATGCGCGGATGCTGCGCTTTCGCCATTTCGGCGAGCTTGGCGTTGGCGACGACATTGTCGACGGTGATCGGCTTGTCTGAAGGCTGGAAGCCGCTCTCCTGCACGTCCGGCGGCGTGAACATCTGGCAGCTGGCCAGCGCCACGGCGACGCCCGCCAGCGCGAAAAATCGTGCCAGTGGCCTCATCCACACTTTTTCAACGCCGGTCGACAGATCGGCTTCCTTTCGAAATATTTCGGCAAATCACGGCCCCGCCGGACCAGCATGGCCGGACCTAGCCACACTCCCCCGGACAAGGCAAGCAAACGCCGGATCACCCATTGACGGTTTGACCGTAAATTATGTCCGCTTCCGGGCAATATGTTGTGATCCGGCAACGGTGCCGCCTCGATCGCCGATATAGCGCCTGAACGCATCCGGTCCAGAGCGATCGAAGAAATCGTCGGCCGGCCCGGTCGCCGCGATCCTGCCCTCATCGAGAAAGGCCACGTCCTGGCCGATCCGGCGCGCATCTTCCGGCTGATGGGTGACGAACAGCACCGTCATTTTGCGCTCGGCATGGATGCCAGCGAGAAGGTCGAGCATGTCCTCGCGCAGCGCCGGACCGAGCGACGCGAAAGGTTCGTCGAGCAACAAGACGGGCCGGGCGCGCAGCAGCACCCGCGCCAGCGCGACGCGCTGCCGCTCGCCGCCAGAGAGCTCGCGCGGCAGCCGCTTTTCCTTGCCGGCCAGGCCGACGCGCGCCAGCGCCTCGGCGACGGCGGCGCGATCGGCATCGCCGAGCTTCAGCGACGGCGAGCGGCCGAGCCCGACATTGGCTTCGACCGTGAGATGCGCGAACAGATTGTTTTCCTGGAACACCATCGACACCGGTCGCGCCGAGGGTGGCACGTTGCCAAGGTCGATGCCGCCGATCAGCACCTTGCCGGTATCGGGCCTTTCGAAGCCGGCTATCAGATTGAGCAGCGTCGACTTGCCGGAGCCACTCGGACCCATGATCGCGGCGATCCTGCCGGCCGCGAACTCGGTATTGAAGCGGAAGGACGCCTCGCCATAGCTGAACGACACGTCTTCGAGTGTGACGGTCAGCGCCTTCCCTGTCGCGATGCCGTTGTCCGTCGATGTCATGCCTTCGCTTCCCGCCCCAGCCAATCGGCGGCGACGACCAGCATCAGGCAAACGAGGCCGAGCAGCAAGGCAAGTCCCGCGGCGTCGGCGGTCCGGTAGCTGCCCATCCGCGCGAGCAGAAGATAGGGCAAGGTCTGCACAGAATCGCTGCCGAACAGCGCGATCACGCCGAGATCGCCGAGCGACAGCGCCATGGCGAAGGCGAAGCCGGTCGCTAAAGGCCGCCTGAGCGACGGCCAGTCGATCAGGCTGAGCCGGCTCCAACCGGCTACGCCGAGCGCCAGGCAAAGCCGCTCATGACGCTCGCTTGCCGCGTCATAGGCCGGTCGAATGGCGCGGATGGCGAACGGCATTGCCATCACCGCGTTGACGGTGACGACCATGACCGGCGCGACGGCAAACACATCGGTGATGCTACGCAGCGCCAAGAACCAGCCGGCGCCAAGCACGATCGGCGGCACGACGAGCACGAAGCCGGCCCCGGTGTCGGCGGCATGTTCGAGCAGCGACATGGCACTGCCCGCACGGCGATGCAAAGCCAATGCGCGCCGCGCCGCGATCAATGCCAGCGACAGCGACACGCTGAGCAGTGCCGCGAGCAACGCGAGGCCGGCGCTGGTGAGCGTGGCGCGGCGCACCGCCTCTTCGCCCGCCAATCTGCCGAGGTCGGCCTGAAGGCCCGAAACCACCGTCGCCACCATCGGTCCGGCGACGAACAGCAGGGCGAGCGCGATGAGGCCGGCATTCAGCAGGCTTTCGATCCGGCCAGCCGAAAGGTAGCGGCGCGGCGCGACCGGCAGATTGGCGTCGCCGACCGTGTTGGCGCCGAGCCGCGTGAGCGCTGCGACCACCACGAACGTCAGTGCGATCTGCAGCAGCGTCAGCACCACCGCACGGGCCGGATCGAAGTCGAAGCGCAGCGCCTGGTAGATGGCCACTTCCAGCGTCGTCGCAGCCGGACCCCCGCCCAGCGTCAGCACGATGGTGAAGGAAGTGATGCAGAGCATGAAAACCAGCCCGGCGACGCCCGGCAATGCCGCGCGCAGCACCGGCCATTCGATCAGCCGGAAGGCCGGCCGGGCGCCCATCCCAAGCTGGCTCGCCAGCCGCCACTGGTCGGCGGGAATGGTGCCCAGCGCCTCGAGGAACAGGAGCGTGGCCAAGGGCAGGTTGAAGAAGACATGCGCGACCAGGATCCCGGAGAGACCGTAGATGCCGGGCCACTCTCCGCCGCCGCGCCCGGCGAAGACGCCGGCAAAGTAACCGGCGCGGCCGTAGAGCGCCAATATGCCGAGCGCGGCGACGATCGCCGGCAACGCCAGCGGAACGGCGAATAGCTGCAGGATCAGGCGGCGACCTGGAAAGGCCCGATGCCGCGACAAAGCACGTGCAACCAGGAGTGCCGGCGCGACCGACAGAAGCGTCGACAGCAGCGCCTGCCAGAGCGTGAAGCGGGCGACGCGAAACAGATAACCGTCGAAGGCCGCATAGGCCCCGGAGAGGTCCTGTGCGCCTTCGAGCATGAGGCCGGCAAACGCGCCGCCGATGAGCCCAGCGATGGCAGCAAGGGCGATGACGCCGGCGGTGACGCGGGAGTCAGGACGCGGCTGCACGTTGCGCCTTGCTGGAATTCAGCGAATGTCGCGTTCCTTCGCGCCTCCCTCTGGCCTGCCGGCCATCTCCCCCACAAGGGGGGAGATCAGATGTCGCGCCGGCTTTCGCCAATCGCCAACGTTGAAAATCGCCCGCCGCCGGTGAAGCTGCCAATCTCCCCCCTTTTGTGGGAGATGTCCGTTTTGCCCTCCGTAGCCGCGGCGCAGCTGCTGCGAAGGATGGGCAGGACAGAGGGGGGCGCCGTAGAGCGATCATCTTACGCGAAAAGCGAGCCTACTTGCTCATCACCGCCAGCCACTCATCAACCCACGCTTTGCGGTTAGCCGCGACGTCCTCCGGGTTGAACAGCAGCGTCTTGGTCGGCTTGACCAACTTGTCGAAGGCCGGGTTGAGCGGCTTGTCGGTCTTGCCGGCCGGGAACATCCAGTTTGTCTCCGGAATGATGTCCTGGAATTTCGGCCCGGTCATGAAGGCGATGAATTTCTGCGCCAGCGGGTTCTTGGCGCCCGTTGTGGTAACGCCGGCAACCTCGATCTGCAAGTACTCGCCTTCCTCGAAAGAGGCCGCCTGGTAGCGCTCGGTGTTCTCGGCCACCATGTGATAGGCCGGCGAGGTCGTGTAGGAGAGCACCATAGGCGCCTCGCCCTTGGTGAACAGGCCATAGGCCTCGCTCCAGCCCGGCGTTACCGTCAGCACTTTCGTCTTGAGCTTGGCCCACGCCTCCGGAGCCTTGTCGCCATAGACCGACTTCACCCAGAGCAGCAGACCGAGGCCGGGCGTCGAGGTGCGCGGATCCTGGATGACGATCTTGTCGGTGCCGCTGCCTTCCACCAGATCCTTGAGGCTCTTCGGCGGGACTTTTAGCTTCTGCGTGTCATAGACGACGGCGAAGTAGCCATAGTCGAACGGCACGAAAGTGTCGTCCTTCCAGCCGCCGGGCACATTGATGCCGGAGATTTCGCCATGCGGCGCGAACAGGCCGCTCGCCTTGGCGTCCGCCGTCAGGTTGGTGTCGAGGCCGAGCACGACGTCGGCCTTGGTGCCGGCACCTTCCAGTTTGACGCGGTTGAGCAGCGCGACGCCGTCGGCCACCGATACGAATTCGAGGTCGCAGCCGCATTCGGCTTCGAATTCCTTCTTCACCGCCGGGCCAGGCCCCCAATCAGCGGTGAAGCTTTCATAGGTGTAGACGGTGAGCTTGTCCTTGGCCGCGGCAGGCGCAACGCCGGCTAGAAGCGAAACAAGGCCTGTTGCCAGAACTAGACGGGACAGTATCGCGCGCATCGGCGCCTCCTTCGTTCGAGTGACAAGGAATTGAGGCGCCGGATGGTCCGAAACGTCTAATCCCTCCGCCGGTACAAACCGGATCAGGTTCAGCGGGTTGGCTTGATTGCCTCTCAGCCGGATAATGTCCGGCACCCCGTTAGAGCGCCTCGACAGATAGGCCCGGCCGAAGCGGCGCGCAAGCGGAAGTTTGCCGGGCAGCTAATGTTCCGGGGCAGGAACCGAAGCGCGGCGCATCCGGCTTCCGTTTCACTTGGAGGGCTGGTAAGGGCGACGGCCATGGGCACATTCACCATCCTGCTTGGCGGCGAGCTTATCCGCACGCCCCGGCTCGAACGCCAGATCGCTGGTTCGCGCGTCATCGCCGCCGATGCCGGCATCGGCCATGCCCGCACGCTTGGGCTCATGCCGGAGCTCTGGGTCGGCGATTTCGACTCGGTGCCGGCAAACCTGCCCGAAGATCTGGCCTCCGTCCGACGAAAAGTCTTCCCGGCCGAGAAGGACATGACCGATGGCGAGCTCGCCATAGCGGAAGCGCTCCAGCGCGGCGCCACGAGCCTCGTGCTGGCCGGCGCCTTCGGCGGCAAGCGCGCCGACCATGCTTCCTTGCATCTGGCGCTCGCCGTGCGGCTGGCCGAGGCGGGCACGGCCGTTCTGCTGACAAGCGGCGCGCAGGAAGGTGTTCCCGTTTTGCCGGGTAGCGCCGCCTTCGACTATGCGGACGGCACGCTGTTTTCGGTGCTCGGCTTCTCCGAGCTCACAGGCCTGACGGTTACCGGCGCGAAATGGCCGCTCGACCACGTCGAGGTGGCGTTCGGCTCCTCGCTCACTATATCCAACGAAGTCAGAGGGCGGCTTGGCATAGCGCTGGAGCGCGGCCGGGCGCTGCTTCTGGCCCACCCCTATCCTCTTCCCGAAAGCTGACATTCCAGACATGGCGCCGCCACTTCTCAATCTCGACGGCATTAAACTGACCTTCGGCGGCACCCCGCTGCTCGACGGCGCGGCGCTAAGCGCATCCGCCGGCGAGAAGATTGCGCTGGTCGGCCGCAACGGCTCGGGCAAGTCGACCCTGCTCAAGATCGCCGCCGGCATGATCGAGCCGCAGGACGGCGAAGTCTTCCGCCAGCCTTCGGCCACGGTCCGCTATCTGCCGCAGATGCCGGACATGGACGGCTTCGCCACCGTGCGTGCCTATGTCGAGGCCGGCCTCGGCCCGGCCGACGATCCGCATCGCGCCACCTATCTGATGGAACATCTCGGCCTCACCGGTGAGGAGAAGCCGGGCGATCTCTCCGGCGGCGAGGCGCGGCGCGCCGCCCTTGCCCGTGTCATGGCGCCCGAACCCGATATCCTTCTGCTCGACGAGCCGACCAACCATCTCGATCTTTCCGTGATCGAATGGCTGGAAGAGGAGCTTGCCCGCACCTCGTCCGCCGTCATTCTGATCTCGCACGACCGCCGTTTTCTGGAGCGCGTCACCCGCGCCACCGTCTGGCTCGATCGCGGCCAGACGCGGCGGCTGGACAAGGGCTTTGCCCATTTCGAGGAATGGCGCGACCAGGTGCTGGAGGAGGAAGAGCGCGAGCAGCACAAGCTCGGCCGCCAGATCGTGCGCGAGGAGCACTGGCTGCGCTACGGCGTGACCGCGAGGCGCAAGCGCAATATGCGCCGTCTCGGCGAATTGCAGACGATGCGCCAGCGTTTTCGCGGCCATCGCGGCGCCGAAGGCACCGCTACCATGGTGGCGAGCGACGCCGCGGAATCCGGCAAGCTGGTGGTCGAGGCCAAGGGCATCGATAAGAGTTTTGGCGACCTCACCGTGGTCAAGGGTTTCTCGACCCGGATCCAGCGTGGCGACCGCGTCGGCCTGGTCGGCCCGAACGGCGCCGGCAAGACGACGCTTTTGAAGATGCTGACCGGCGAGCTGGCGCCGGATGCCGGAACCGTGCGGCTCGGCGTCAATCTGGAGATCGCGACGCTCGACCAGAAACGCGAAGCGGTCGATCCGCAGGAGACGCTGGCGCATTATCTTACCGACGGTCGCGGCGAGAACCTGCTGGTCAACGGCGAGCAGCGCCACGTCGTCTCCTACATGAAGGATTTCCTGTTCAAGCCGGAGCAGGCGCGCACGCCAGTGCGCGAGCTCTCGGGCGGCGAGCGCGCGCGTCTGCTGCTCGCCCGTGTGCTGGCGCGGCCGGCGAACCTCCTGGTGCTCGACGAGCCGACCAACGACCTCGATATGGAAACGCTGGAACTGCTGCAGGAGCTGGTCGCGGGCTTTGCCGGAACGGTGATCCTGGTCAGCCACGACCGCGACTTCCTCGACCGCACCGTCACCAGCGTGATCGCGCCGGAGGGCAATGGCCGCTGGATCGAATATGCCGGCGGCTATTCCGACATGCTGGCGCAGCGTGGCGGCTCGAAGCTGGAAGACCGCAAGGCGAGGTCGAAGGCCGAGGCCGCCGAGGCTTCGCCGAAAGCCGAACAGGCTGCGCCGAAGGGCCCGGCGAAGAAGCTCTCGTTCAAGCAGAAATTCGCATTGGATTCCCTGCCGAAGAAGATCGAAGCGGTGACGGCCTCGATCGCCAGGCTCGAGAACAACATCGCCGATCCCGCCTTCTACGAGCGCGACCCTGTCTCGTTCCAGAAGACCATCGCTGCGCTCGACAAGGAGCGCGCGACGCTCGCAGCACTCGAGGAAGAGTGGCTGGAGCTGGAGATGCTGCGCGAAGAAATGGAGGGTTAGCAGTCCTCGTTGCGCTGACGCAGCGATGCGCATGAACTATGCGCATATTGAGGTGACCGTCATGCGCAAGATTGCGACGAACGCAAATCGCCAGCCAGCTAATCTGTCGATCGATTCGCAGCTCATGGCGGAAGCCAAGGGGCTCAACGTGAATGTATCGCGGGCTGCGGAGGCCGGCATAGCGGAAGCGGTTGCCGCGGAGAAAACGCGGCTATGGAAGCTTGAGAACCGTGCGACGATGGACGCTTGGAACGACTATGTCGACAAGCACGGCATCCCGCTCGCCGAACATCGGCAATTCTGATGGCGCGCTATGACGTCTTCGCCAGCGGCATCGAAGGCGGCTATCTGCTCGACGTTCAATCCGACCTGGTCGACCACTTCAAGACGCGAGTTGTCGTTCCGCTTCTGCCGCTGACCTCGGCACCTTCGCCGATGCGCAAGCTGCATCCGGTCCTTGAGATCAATGGCCGGAAGATGGTGATGGCCACCCACCTCATCGCGACGGTGGCCGCAACCGAACTCGGCGAAAATCGAACCAATCTCATGAGCCGCCACGACGATATCGTCGCGGCGCTCGAGATGCTCTTCCAAGGCTTTTGAGGCGCCTGCCTTACGCAATTCCGGACGGAAAACCGCTCACACTTTTCCTGGAATTGCTCCTCACCCCGAGGTCTTCGCCGCCCAGGCCTTCAGCGCCTCGTCGAAAACCTTCTCGCCGGGGATGCCCTTTTCCATGGTGAGCAGCGCGCGGCGTCCGGTCTTGTAGACCACCGGCACGTCGATCCAGGACTGTCCCCGGAGCAGCGTCAGGTTGGCGTCCTCGTCGGCCTTGGTGTCGTTGAGCGCGACGAGGAAGAAGCCATCGCCGATCTTGGCCGGGAGGCCGATCAGTGGGCTGCCGGCGTCCTGCTCCGAGCTCTTCATGGCGATGCGCAGAAGGCCGTCGACGCCGCCGCCGTCGAAGTCTTTCGGCGTCAGGAAGATCATTTCGATGATATGGCTGGCCGGCAAGGTCTGGTCGGCGTTGCGCCGAATCGTCATGCGCAGCTGGAGATTCTTGCCGGGGATCGTCGCCTCGGCGCGGATCGCCGGCTCCGGCGGCAGGTCGCCGCCGGGCGATTCCTGCACCAGCGACCAGACGATGCTGCCGGGCTCGGCCGTGCCCTGCTGTGTGCTGGTGCGTTCCTCGTAGAATATCGCCTTCTGGCCGACCGGCACCGTCGCCTGGGCCGCCGCCGGAGCGGGTGTGGCCGGCGGCGTTGTCGCCGCTGCTGGTGGCGTGGCGCCCGCCGCGGGGGGCGTCGTTGCCGCAGCAGCCGTTGGCGGTGTGGTTCCAGCCGCCGGCGGCGTCGGATTGGCCGCGCCAGTCGCCGGCGCCGCGGCGGGCGGCGTTTGTGTGGCGGGCGCAGGCGCAGCGCCGGTCGGCGCAGGCGCCGTTGCCGGGGCGGCCGGCGGCCGCGAGGTCAGCGCCGCGACGGATTCGCCTTCGCCGATAGTGGCCTGTCCGCCAGCCGGACCGGGATCGGTCTCCTTCCCCTCGGGCGTCAGGCGCTGCGTGAACTTGGTCGTGTCGGCGGGCTCGCCTGTAGCCGCCGGAGCCGGGGCCGGCGCTGCAGCCGTCTCGGTCGCAGGCTTCGTCGGAGCGGGCTTGACCAGCGGCTCGGTCGAGACCGTCTTGTTGCCCCCACCGACGCCGAACAGCGAGCCGAACGCGCTCTTGTTCAGCCATATGCCGTAGCCGCCGCCGGCCAGCACCAGAAGCGCGATGACGGCAGCGATCAGGCCGCCATAGCCGCGCTTGCGCCGCTGCGGCTGAGGCCGCAACCGTTGGAAAGTATCGGCCTCCGGCTGCTCGTCATTGGCAAAGACGTCGCTGCCGTCCTCGGCATCGGCGGCATCCATGCCAGCGAGGCCTACATCGTCCTCGCGCGGCGACGGCATCGGCGGTGGTGGCGCTTTCTGCCAGGCAGGCTCCGCCTTTGGCGCGGCCTGCCGGCTCGGCTCCGTCCTCGCCGTGCTTTGCCAGGCCGGCTCTGTCTTCACAGGGCTTTGAGGCGCCGGCTCAGCCTTCGTCGTGCTTTGCCAGGACGGTTCGGCCCTGGCGGGCGTCGGCGTCGGCTTAGGGGGGGCTGATTTGAACGGGTCCGACTTGGGGGGCGCCGGCACAATCGTGGGCGGCGCCGGCTGGCGGGAGTGGGTCGGCTGATTCCTGTTGCGGTCGATGGAGGAGAAGATATGCTCCAGCTCCGCCAGCGGATCGGCGGCGGGAACGCTTTTGGCATAACTGCGCTCGACACTGGAGATGGCGTCCTCAAGGGTACGCTTCTGCTGATCGACGACCGAAGGCGCCAATGGTGGAACGCGATCGGCAAGCTTCTTGGCGATTGTCGCCCGTGCCTTGTCATAGACCTTCGACCGCATCTCCGGCGTGTTCTCGCTGAGATTGTCGATCGTCTTTTTCAGAACAGCGATGAAATCTGCCATGCGTCAGGTGACCTGCATTCTTCTCCCGCCGGCCGCAAATCAGCCGTAACGCCGGGAAGGGCTGTGAAACTAGTCTTGAAACGGGTCGGTCACAAGTATCGTGTCGTCCCGTTCGGGGCTGGTGGAAAGCAGCGCCACCGGGGCGCCGATCAGCTCCTCGATATAGCGGACATATTTGACGGCTTGCGCCGGCAGATCGTTCCAGCTTCTGGCGCCGGCGGTGGTTCCCTTCCAGCCTTCCAGCGTCTCGTAGATGGGCTCGACGCGCGCTTGCGCGCCCTGGCTGGCCGGCAAGTAATCGATCGTCTCGCCATCGAGCCTGTAGCCTGTGCAGACCTTGATCTCGTCCAGACCGTCAAGCACGTCGAGCTTGGTGAGCGCGATGCCCTTGATGCCGTTCACGGCGACGGCCTGGCGCACCAGCACCGCGTCGAACCAGCCGCAGCGACGCTTGCGGCCGGTGACCACGCCGAACTCGTGGCCGCGCGTGCCGAGGAATTCGCCGATCTCGTTCTTCTGCTCGGTCGGGAACGGCCCTTCGCCGACGCGCGTCGTATAGGCCTTGGTGATGCCGAGCACATAGCCGATGACGCCGGGACCGACGCCGGAGCCGGCGGCGGCCTGCCCCGCGACCGTGTTGGACGAGGTGACGAAGGGATAGGTGCCGTGGTCGATGTCGAGCAACGTGCCCTGCGCCCCCTCGAACAGGATGCGCTCGCCGGCACGGCGCTTGTCGTCGAGCACTTTCCATACGCGGTCCATGTAAGGCAGGATCTCGCCGGCCACCGAGGTCAGCTCCTGCATGATCGCCTCATGCGTCGCTTCCGGATGGCCGAGCCCGCGGCGCAGCGCATTGTGGTGAGTCAGCAGCCTGTCGACCTTCAAGGGAAGCGTTTCCAAGTCCGCCAGATCCATCACCCGCACCGCGCGCCGGCCCACCTTGTCCTCATAGGCGGGACCGATGCCGCGGCGGGTCGTGCCGATCTTGGTTCCGGAATTCGAGGCGGCATCTTCGCGGAATCCATCCAGCTCCCGGTGCAGCGACAGGATAAGCGCGGTGTTTTCGGCTATTTTCAGGCGCTCCGGCGTGACCTCCACGCCCTGGTCCTTGAGCTTCTTGGCTTCGGCCACGAAGGCATGCGGATCGAACACCACGCCATTGCCGATGATCGAAAGCTTGCCCTCCCGCACCACGCCGGAAGGCAACAGCGACAGCTTGTAGACCTTGCCGTCGACGACCAGTGTATGGCCGGCATTGTGACCGCCCTGGAAGCGCACGACCACATCGGCCCGTTCCGACAGCCAGTCGACGATCTTGCCCTTGCCTTCGTCGCCCCACTGCGAGCCGACGACCACCACATTGGCCATGTTCTTTTCCCTTGAAATGCCGCGCGGGCGGCCTGAAACGACAGGCCTCTATAGCGTCAAGCGCCGGCCGGCGCGACCCTTTCTTTGCCGCCGAAACCATCTCCGGAACATGATTTGAAAAGGCGGGAGCCGGCTTTCGGAACCCGCGCGTGCTCCAGGGATTGGATCGGGATGACAATGCCGGCGAAGCCTCGTCCCGATCAGGCACAACGAATTCCGGCTTTCGCATCATTTACTTGCCGCCGCCACCACCCTAGGTCGGCCTGAACCCGAGAACATCCCTGCAGGCCGATCCCTCATGCACCGAGCCGCCTATCTGTTCCTACTGTCGACCATGCTGTTATGGGGCGGCAATTCGGTGGCGGGCAAGCTTGCCGTCGGCCATGTCTCGCCGATGACGCTGGTGTTCCTGCGCTGGGTGATGGCGGTGCTCATCCTGCTGCCCGTCGGCTGGCGGACACTGCGTGAGGACTGGCCCGAAGTGCGCAGCCACTGGAAACTTCTTGCCGGCCTCGGCGCTTGCGGCTTCACCATCTTCAACGTCATCTTCTACACCGCGCTCAACTACACGACCGCCATCAATGTCTCGATCGAGCAGGCGGCCATCCCGATCGTCATCATCCTTGCCAATTTCATGTTCTTCCGCCTGCGGGTGCGGCCGCTGCAGATCGTCGGCGTGGTGCTCACCATCCTCGGCGTCGCGCTGACCGCAAGCCATGGCGATCTCGGCCAGCTCTTGAAGCTCGACCTCAACTTCGGCGACGCCATCATGCTTGTCGCTGTGCTTTGCTACAGCCTCTATTCGGTGGGGCTGCGGCTCAAGCCGGCAATCCGCTGGCAGAGTTTCATGCTGGCGCTGTCGATCGCCGCGCTGCTGATCTCCCTGCCCTTCGTCATCTGGGAGATAGCGGCCGGCCGCGCCGTCATGCCGGACGCAAGCGGGTGGGCGCTCACGCTCTACACGGCGCTCGGCGCGTCGGTGGTCTCGCAAGTCCTCTACATCAAGGGCAACGAGCTGATCGGCGCCAATCGCGCCGGCCTGTTCATCAACCTGGTGCCGATCTTCGGCACGCTGCTTTCGGTGCTGATCGTCGGCGAGCAGTTTCAAGCCTATCAGGCTTTCGCCCTGGCGCTTGTCCTCGGCGGCATTGCACTTGCCGAATACAGCGGCAGCCGAACGGCGCTGCAGGCGGGATGATATCTGTCGATCACGCGCCAAGCAGCCATCGGTGATTGTTGTACTATCAACGCCTCGCCTGCCGGTGCAGGCGGGGCATCTTCGTTTCCAGCGTTCACTCTCCGCCGACGTCGAATCGCAGCCGCTTGGCCGAATCGATCGACTTGTGCGCGCGCACCTGCTCCAGCACCTTTTCCGGGAAGGGCGCATCGAGATAGAGCAGCGCGATTGCGTCCCCGCCCGGCCGGTTGCGTCCGAGCTGGAAGTTGGCGATATTGACGCCGTTCTCGCCGCACAGCGTGCCGAGCAGGCCGATGATGCCGGGCGCATCCGCATTGGTCGTGTAGAGCATGTGCTGACCGACCTCGGCGTCGAGATTGATGCCCTTGATCTGGATGAAGCGCGGCTTGCCGTCGGAGAAGCAGGTACCCGCGATCGAGCGCGTCATGTGCTCGGTCTTGACGGTCAGCTTGATGTAGCCGTCGAACACACCCGATTTGTCGCGCTTGACCTCGGCGACGATGATGCCGCGCTCCTTCACCATGATAGGCGCCGACACCATGTTGACGTCGGAGACCTGCGGCCGGATCAGGCCGGCAAGGGCGGCGCTCACCAGCGCGCGCGTGTTCATCGTCGCGGTCGAGCCGTCGAACAGGATCTCGACCTCCTTGATCGGATCCTCGGTGACCTGGCCGACAAAGGCGCCGAGCACCTCGGCAAGCTTGACGAAGGGCTTGAGCCTCGGTGCTTCCTCGGCGGTGATCGAAGGCATGTTGATGGCGTTGGAGACGGCGCCCTTGATCAGATAGTCGCTCATCTGCTCGGCGACCTGCAGCGCGACATTCTCCTGCGCTTCCGTGGTCGAGGCACCGAGATGCGGTGTCGCCACGACATTCTCCATGCCGAACAGCGGGTTCTGCTCGGCCGGCTCGAGCTCGAACACGTCGATGCCGGCGCCCGCCACCTTGCCGCTCTTCAGCGCCGCGACCAGATCGGCCTCGACGACCAGGCCGCCGCGCGCGCAATTGATGATGCGCACGCCGTCCTTCATCTTGGCGATCGCGGCCGCGTCGATGATGTTGCGCGTCTTCTCGGTCAGAGGCGTATGGAGCGTGATGAAGTCGGCGCGTGCGAAGAGCTCGTCGAGCTCGACCTTCTGGACGCCGAGCTCCTCGGCCCGGCTGTCGGACAGGAACGGGTCGAAGGCGATCACATGCATCTTCAGTCCGACGCCGCGCGTGGCGACGATCGAGCCGATATTGCCGCAGCCGATCACGCCGAGCGTCTTGCTGGTGATCTCGACGCCCATGAAGCGGTTCTTTTCCCACTTGCCGGCATGCGTAGAGGCATTGGCTTCCGGTATCTGCCGCGCCAGCGCGAAGATCATCGCCACCGCATGCTCGGCCGTGGTGATCGAATTGCCGAAGGGCGTGTTCATCACGATGATGCCCTTGCGGCTGGCGGCCGGGATATCGACATTGTCGACGCCGATGCCGGCGCGGCCGACGACCTTGAGCCTGGTTGCGGCATTGATCAGCTTCTCGGTAACCTTGGTCGCCGAGCGGATGGCGAGGCCGTCATATTGGCCGATGACTTCGAGCAGCTTTTCCTTGTCCTTGCCGAGATCCGGCAAATAGTCGACCTCGACACCGCGATCCTTGAAGATCTGCACGGCGGTGGTTGAAAGTTTATCCGAAACGAGAACGCGGGGCGCCATGGCGGCCTCCTTGAAGGTGAATTGAATGTGTCGGGAAATGGTGGCGGCACGCAGGCCGCCACGGATTTCAGGCCGCTGCCTTGAGCGACGCCTTCTGCGCGGCGAAGGCCCAGTCGAGCCATGGCAGCAAAGCTTCAAGATCGGCGGTCTCGACGGTGGCGCCGCACCAGATGCGCAGGCCGGGCGGCGCGTCGCGATAGGAGCCGATGTCGTAGGCGACGCCTTCCTTGTCGAGCGCCGAGACGAGCCCCTTGGCGAAAGCCGCCTGACCGTCGGCATCGAGCGCCGCAACATCCGGATCGGTGAAGGACAGGCACACGGACGTGTTC
Source organism: Mesorhizobium sp. (assembly GCA_004020875.1). GTDB lineage: Bacteria > Pseudomonadota > Alphaproteobacteria > Rhizobiales > Rhizobiaceae > Mesorhizobium. Next base: position 37,184 of record SAPZ01000012.1, on the reverse strand, counting down.
GAGCGCGTTGCCGGATCGACGGCGAGATGGCCGAGCCACGACGATTTTCCAACGAACCGGTCGAACACCGCGGTATTGGCATCGGCGCGGGCAACGAGCGCATCGAGCCCACCAATCGACTTCGCCCAGAGGAGCGCGTCGAGATAATCCTCGACGCACAGCATCGACGGCGTGTTGATGGTCTCGCCCTTGAAGATGCCCTCGATCAGCTTGCCGCCCGAGGTCAGGCGGAAGATCTTCGGCAGCGGCCAGGCCGGCTTGTAGGTCTCCAGCCGCTCAACGGCGCGGGGCGACAGGATCAGCATGCCGTGCGCCCCCTCGCCACCCAGCACCTTCTGCCAGGAGAAGGTGACGACATCGAGCTTCTCGAAATCGAGCTTTTGCGCGAAGGCCGCCGACGTCGCGTCGCAGATGGTCAGGCCCTTGCGGTTCGTCGGAATGAAATCGCCGTTCGGCACGCGCACGCCGGAGGTCGTGCCGTTCCAGGTGAAGACGACGTCGCGGTCGAAATCGACCTGCGTCAGGTCGGGCAGTTGGCCGTAGCCGGCCTCGAACTTGCGCACATCGGCGAGCTTGAGCTGCTTCACGACATCCGTCACCCAGCCGGAGCCGAAGCTTTCCCAGGCGACCATGTCGACGCCGCGCTCGCCGAGCAGCGACCACAACGCCATCTCGACCGCGCCCGTATCGGACGCCGGCACGATGCCGATGCGATAGTTCGCCGGAACCTTGAGGATTTCGCGCGTCAGCTCGATCGCCTGTTCGAGCTTGCTCTTGCCGATCTTCGCGCGATGGGAGCGCCCGAGCGCGGCGCCTTTCAGCGCCTCGGCCGACCAGCCGGGACGTTTTGCGCAGGGACCTGAAGAGAAATTGGGGTTTGCCGGACGGAGTCCGGGCTTGGTAAGCGTCGTCATCGTGGTCTATCCTTCCAGATAGTGGCCCCTCGTTGGGGAGGGGTGGCCCACGGACGGCGATATGCGCTCAAGGCTTCGGCGTCAAGAGCAAAGTCTTTGTCGTTGTCGGGATATTTGCTCGCGAAAAGCAATGCCGCAAAAAGCCGACGTCGGGACTGAAGAGAACTGCCGTCTGCGGTTTTTGCTGCCGTCTGCGCTACCAAAGATCATAACGCAGCCCTAGCTTGACGGTCTGGAAGTTCACACCCTTGTGAACGTTGAAGAGCCCGTTATCATAGGCGACATATTTGGCGCTCGGAACTGAGAGATACTCATAGCCGAGGTCGACCGAAACGTTTCTGGTCACCTGGTATGAAAGGCCGGCCGCCAGCGAATAGGCAAAGTCATAGCTCGCCTTCGAACTGACCTGCCCGCCATAGCCGGCGGGGTCATCGCAGTTGAATTGCGTCGTGGTGGTGGTGCCGTTGCCGACGACGCTGCTGCTCGACGGAGTGCAATTTTTCGCGCCGATTGTGCTGGCGTACTTGTCATAGACAACGCCGGCGCCGGCGCCGATATAGGGCGTGATACCTACATACGTGCCGAGATCGATATAGCCGTTGGCCATCAGGCTATAGGCTTTGTTCAGGGCGTTGCTGGAGCCCTTGCAGGGTTGAGTGGTGGGCCGAGTCGTGATTTGGCTCGTAATCGAGCCGGAGGTGTTGTCGACGACTGTCGTCGTTGTCGATCCGCTACAAGTGGTGTCTACACTGTCGCCGAACTTGTTTGACGGCAGGATTCCCAAGTTCAGATCGGCACGAAGGTAATCGTTGAAGTGATAGCCCATGCCGACGCTGGCATCGAACAACGTCCGGCTGTGCGAAAAGCCCGGATTGTTGCTGGTCTCGTCAAACGGATGGCTGAAGGCATAACCGACATCGCCGCGCAGGTACCAGCCCGAGCCGACCTCGACCGGCTGGTAGTCCGGCGCCTGGTCGACATAGATCGGCGGGTCGTAGTCCGCCGCCAGCGCCGACGTCATCGGCAACAGGATGGTTGCGGCAAGCGCTGACGCGATACGCGATCTGGATATCATGGTCCCCGGCTCCCGAGATTGGCGCCAGCCGCAAACGCAGGCGCCGTTTCAAGGAGCCATTGTTAACCATAGTGGTTAAGTGGCGGTTAAGGATAACAGCCAGTTACCGATTTGATTTCGATCGATATTTACCGGCGGCGCACAAACGAAAACCGCCCGGCTGGCGCCGGGCGGCTTTGAAAATCCAGGATTCGGGCAGCGATTACTTGGTGTAGATCGGTTCCGGCGGAACGTAGGCCGCCGGCGGCGGTGCGCAGTCGGACTGGCCGCCGAACTGGTAACGAAGACCGCCGCGCACTTCATGCACGTTGATGCCGTGGTCGTAGCCGGGACCGACATTGCTGTCGGAAGCGTATTCGAACATCTTGCCGCCGTTGATGTGGCTGTAGCGGTAGCCGACGTCCAGCTTGACGCGGTCGGTCAGGCAGTAGGAGGCACCAGCCATGAGGGCATAGGCGAAGCGCCAGCCCTTGCCGCCCTGGTGGAAGAAGTCGCCGTCGAGATCACTGTTGTGAAGCGTGTCCCACTTGACCCACGCGCCGCCGATGCCGGCGCCGACATAGGGCGTGACGCCGTGCCATGTGCCGATATCGATATAGGCATTGGCCAGAAGCAGCAGCGCCGAATAGGAGGAGGTATCGGTCGAGACGCAGGGCACGCCGCCGGCGCAGAAGCCGACGGTCGAGCCGCGGAAGTTCGATCTGCTCATCCAATCCGCGGTGAGATCGGTGCGGAAATACTGGTTCACCTGGTAGCCGATGCCGGCGCCCGCCGACAGGGCGCCCTTCAAGGAACCGCTGGCGAAGCTGCCTTGAGTCTGGGGCGCCGCGCCGTAGGTGATGTAGTCGGCGCCGCCGAAGCGCGACCAGTGATAATCGAGATCGCCGCGGATGTACCACCCGCCGACATCGACCGGTTGCTGTTCGACGACCGGCGGCGGAGCCTCTTCGACCTGCGGTTCGGGAAGGTCGGCCGCGAAGAGCGGTCCGGCCGGGCCCGCGAACAGCACGGCAAGCAATGCCATTCTTGCTGTCTTGAACATTCTGTCACCCCTAAGAAGCCTCGGGACGACACCCGCCCGAAGATGATTGACCTCGGGTTTGGATAATGAATTGCAAAGGTTAAAAGCCGTTTAACCGTACCGATTAACCACGAATCTATACAATTTTAGAGCGAATGCCGTTGTCCGAATGGCCGGGCCGGCGACGAGAAAGCCCGCCGGGCAGCGGGCTTGCGGTTGGAGAGGAACTGCGTGACCGGGCTCAGGCGGCGCTGCGGGTTTCCTGCAGGATGCCGACGATGTCGTTGACGACCGCCTCGACCAGTGTCGGATCGTCGCCCTCGGCCATGACGCGGATCAGCGGCTCGGTGCCGGATGGCCGGATGACGAGGCGGCCGGACGCGCCGAGCCGGTTGCGCCCTTCTTCGATCGCCGCCTTGACCGGCGCTTCCTCCAGCGGCTTGCCGCCGGAGATGCGGACGTTCTTGAGAAGCTGCGGCACCGGCTCGAACTTCTTCGACAATTCGCTGACCGGGCGGTTCTGCCGTTTGATGCAGGCTAGCACCTGCAGCGCCGACACCAGACCGTCGCCTGTGGTCGAGAAATCGGAAAGCACGATGTGTCCGGACTGCTCGCCGCCGACATTCAAACCATGCGCGCGCATATGCTCCACGACGTAGCGATCGCCAACCTTGGTGCGATGCAGCTGCAACTTCATGTCGCCGAGGAAGCGCTCCAGGCCGAGATTGGACATTACGGTGGAAACGACACCGCCGCCGGCCAGCCGTCCGCTCTGGTGCCAGGATTCAGCGATCAGCGCCATGATCTGGTCGCCGTCGACGATCGCTCCGTTCTCGTCGACGATCACCACGCGGTCGGCGTCGCCGTCGAGCGCTATGCCGATGTCGGCGCGCACCTCGTGCACCTTTTTCTGCAGGCCAGCCGGATGGGTCGAGCCGCACTCCTTGTTGATGTTGAAGCCGTTCGGCTCGACATTGATCGCCACCACCTCGGCGCCGAGCTCCCACAGCGCCTCGGGCGCCACCTTGTAGGAAGCGCCGTTCGCGCAATCGACGACGATTCTAAGACCCGAAAGCGACATCGAGCGCGGCAGCGTGCGCTTGGCGAATTCGATATAGCGGTCATGCACGCCGTCGACGCGCTTGGCGCGGCCAAGCCCGTCCGAATCGGCGAGCGCCAGCTCGATGTCCTTGTCGAGCATGTCTTCGATGCGCTCCTCGATCTCGTCGGAGAGCTTGTAGCCATCGGGCCCAAACAGCTTGATGCCGTTGTCGTAATAGGGGTTGTGCGAGGCCGAGATCATCACACCGATGTCGGCGCGTAGCGAGCGCACCAGCATGGCGACGGCGGGTGTCGGAATGGGGCCGAGCAGGAAGACGTCCATGCCGGCGGCGCACAGGCCGGCCACCATGGCGTTCTCGATCATGTAGCCGGAAAGCCGCGTGTCCTTGCCAAGCACGACGCGGTGGCGATGATTGCCGCGATGGAAGGAAAGGCCCGCGGCCATGCCGACGCGCATGGCGACCTCGGCCGTCATCGGAAATTTGTTGGCGCGTCCGCGAATACCGTCCGTGCCGAAATACTGACCTGCCATATTCTTACAGTCCCCGTCGGTTTTTCAGCGGGCCCGTATTGCCACAATTGGGCCGCATCCGATCATCAAATTTCGTGATTATATATTACCAATCCTTAGAAAAACATTGTCGCGGGCGGCGCAAGTGATTCGACAGCCTACCACCACCTTTGGCTTCACGGCGCCACACCCTTGCCCCGGCAAGGCTTTTCGACGCCCTGTCCACCGGCAGAGCTTCGCTGCCGGCGAACCCACAAGCAATTCATCACCTTATCAGGAGCAACACACTTTGTGACGGGTCCCGCGCCGGAAGCGTCTGGCGCAACCGGACATTGAGAGCTATTGATTTGGCATAGGGACACTTATTGGCGGCAGCAAGGGAGAAAACGCCATGCTTATTCATAGACTTGCAGCTTTGACGGGTCTCGCCGTCGCAACCTTGTTCATGGCGGCGCCGGCCAACGCGCTGACCATGGCCGAGTGCAGCACCAAGTATAACGCGGCCAAGGATGCGGGAACGCTAGCCGGCCAGACCTGGAATCAGTTCCGCAAGGCACAGTGCGGCAGCGATGCTTCCGCCGCGACCGACACCAAGGCGGCGACCGACACCAAGGCCGCCGACACCAAGACGACCAAAAAGGCAAAGGCAGCCGCCGCTGCCGACAACGCGGCCAAGGGCCTGAGTTCCAAGGAATGCAGCGCCAAGTACCAGGCTGCAAAATCCGCCGGCACGCTGAACGGCATGAAGTGGAACGACTTCCGCAAGGCCGAGTGCGGCCCCGGAGCAACCGCCGCGGCCGCCACCGCGCCCGCAGCCGAAACCAAGCCGGCAAAAACCTCGACCGCGGCTGCCGATGGCGGCAAGGGCCTGACCATGGCCGAGTGCAGCACCAAGTACCAGGCCGCGAAGACAGCCAACAAGCTCAACGGCATGAAGTGGAATGACTTCCGCAAGGCCGAGTGCGGCGCCAGCGCTGCCGAAGACGACACCGTGCCGGCTCCGACGGAAGCGACTTTCACCAAGGAACCGGCGAAGCCGACCGCGGTCGCGCCGAAGGGCGTGACCTTCCCGACCGCGATCTCGCCGAAATTCGCCACCGAGACACCGGCGAAGGCCCGCATGCACACCTGCCTCGAGCAGTATTATGCCAACAAGGACGCCAACACGCTGAACGGCCTCAAATGGATCCAGAAGGGCGGCGGCTTCTACAGCCTCTGCAATGCCAAGCTGAAGGGCTGATCGCTTAATTATTAGAAGAGAAAACGCCCGCGCATCGCAAGATGCGCGGGTTTTTTGTTGCGCGCGAAGACGCCCGCGGCTTGCTCGCATCTGCATATTGCAGGACCGCCGGCATCTATCATCGGGTCGCCCGCACTGCCTACGGCCAGGCTTGTCTATAGTTCGCAAAGATTCCGGTTGAACATATAGGGAACAAACAGTATACAAAAAGACGTCGAACATATTACCAATCAGGAGGGTCTCAATGTTCAGTATGAAATTGGCGGCGTTGGTTGTGACGGCACTGGTCGCTTGCAGCGCCGCACCTGCGAACGCGCTGACGATGAAGGAATGTGGCGAGAGCTATCGGGCAGCCAAGGAAGGCGGCAATCTGAACGGCATGGACTGGGCCGCTTTCCGCAAGGACAAATGCGCGACGTCCGCCGGGGAGAGTGTCAGCGCGGATTCGGTCAAAACCGCGGAGCCAGCAGAACAGGACACCAGCGCGGCGGTCTCCCCCACTGTCGCGCCGGCGGGCGTGACATTCCCGGCCACCCTCGCCGCCGAGTTCAAGACCGAAAAGCCCGCGAAGGCCCGGATGAAGACCTGTCTGCAGGGTTACCACGACAACAAGGAGGCGGGTACGTTGAACGGCCTGCGCTGGATCCAGAAGGGCGGCGGCTACTACAGCCTCTGCAATGCTCGGCTGAAAGCTGAATCATAATAATCGAATAGGGCATATAAAGCCGTTCACCGTTTTTCCCCCAGATGATGAGCCATCATCCTGGGGCGTGTCCGAGGATCTGCTGTCGGGCGATAATCTGGGCGCCGGGACAAGGGAAGCCTTGTCCCTGTCTCCAATTCCCAAACAAGAACGCCGCGGACCAAGCCGCGGCGTTTCTCGATCAACCTTTCGCGCGCCAACCTTAGCTTGACGGCTGCGGCTCCATGCCGCCCTCGGGCTCGGGACCTTTCTTGCGGCGGCCGCCGGTGCCGGCCTTCGGAACGGCAGAGCCGCGGCTTGGCGGCGTGTCGTCGCCCAGGTCGCGGGCAGGCTTGTTGCCCGCGATCAGCTGCTTGATTTCTTCACCGGACAGCGTCTCGTATTCGAGCAGCCCCTCGGCCAGCGCGATCCAGTCCTTCTTCTTCTTGGTCAACACGGCCTTGGCGGTCGAATAGGCGTCGTCGATAAGACGACGCACTTCGGCGTCGATGATCTGCGCCGTCTCTTCGGAGATGTTTTGCGTTCGCGCCACCGAATGTCCGAGAAAAACCTCTTCCTGGTTGTCGCCATAGGCTACATGGCCGAGCTTGTCGGAGAAGCCCCAGCGCGTGACCATGGCGCGCGCCAGCTTGGTCGCCTGCTCGATGTCAGAGGAGGCGCCCGAGGTGATGTTCTCCTTGCCGAACTTGAACTCCTCGGCGACCCGGCCGCCCATCATGATAGCCAGCCGGGAGATCATGTATTTGTAGCTCATCGAATAGCGGTCGCCTTCCGGCAGCTGCATGACCATCCCGAGCGCGCGGCCGCGCGGGATGATGGTCGCCTTGTGCAGCGGGTCAGCCGTCGGCACGTTCAGCGCCAGGATGGCGTGGCCGGCCTCGTGATAGGCGGTAAGCTCCTTCTCGGCTTGCGTCATCGCCGACGAGCGGCGCTCGGCGCCCATCATGATCTTGTCCTTGGCGTCTTCGAACTCGGCCATGGTGACGAGCCGCTTGTTGCGGCGCGCCGCCATCAGGGCGGACTCGTTGACGAGGTTCATCAGGTCGGCGCCGGAAAAGCCGGGCGTGCCACGCGCGATGACCTTGAGGTCGACATTGGGCGCCAGCGGCACATTGCGCACATGCACCTTGAGGATCTTCTCGCGGCCGACGATGTCGGGGTTCGGCACGACGACCTGGCGGTCGAAGCGGCCGGGCCTCAGCAGCGCCGGATCGAGCACATCGGGCCGGTTGGTCGCGGCGATCAGGATGATCGACTCGTTGGACTCGAAACCGTCCATCTCGACCAGCAGCTGGTTCAGCGTCTGCTCGCGCTCGTCATTGCCTCCGCCGAGGCCTGCGCCGCGATGACGGCCGACGGCGTCGATTTCGTCGATGAAGATGATGCAAGGCGCGTTCTTCTTTGCCTGGTCGAACATGTCACGCACGCGGCTTGCGCCGACGCCGACGAACATCTCGACGAAGTCCGAGCCGGAGATGGTGAAGAACGGCACGTTGGCCTCACCCGCCACCGAGCGGGCGAGCAGCGTCTTGCCGGTGCCGGGCGGGCCGACCAGCAGCACGCCGCGCGGGATCTTGCCGCCGAGCCGCTGGAACTTCTGTGGATCGCGCAGGAACTCGACGATCTCTTCGAGGTCTTCCTTGGCCTCGTCGACGCCGGCAACATCCTGAAAGGTGACGCGGCCATGCGCCTCGGTGAGAAGCTTGGCCTTCGACTTGCCAAAACCCATCGCTCTTCCGGAGCCGGACTGCATCTGGCGCATGAAGAATATCCAAACGCCGAGGATCAGGATCATCGGCAGCCACGAGATTAGGTAGCCGAACAGCGAATTGGAGCCGTCGGTCTCAGGCTTGGCGGTGATGGTGACGTTCTTGTCCTGCAGCCTGGAGACCAGAGACGGGTCGCCTGGCGAATAGGTCTGGAAGCCGTTGGCGTTGTCCGTGTAGTTGCCGAAGATGCGGGCACCGGCGATGGTCACGCTCTTGACCCGGCCGGAGGCGACATCCTGCAGGAACTGCGAATAGGCGATATCCGTCGTAGCACCGCGCGTCTGGGGCGTCTGAAACAGATTGAACAAGGCGATGAGCAGGACCGCTATGATCGCCCAGAGCGCGAGATTGCGATAATTCGGATTCATCTATTGTCCCGTTGGAGCCCGCCTGCGGGCCCGCGATGATGGAGAAGCTTGGCCTAACATAGGGAGAGCGCCCCCCCTTGCCAAGCAGAACAGCACGTATCGGTTAAGCTTTCGCCCACCCTCGCCCACCAACATGGCCACGGAATGGCGGCGCCGGCACCGGCGGTGCGCCGACAAGGGCCGCGACGGCGGCAGCCGGCTCAAGGTCGAAGGACGGCAGGAAGCGAGCGAAAGGGGCTACCGCCGGAACGATCGACACCGATTGTGGGCCGGCATTGCCGCCAGCAGAATCAAGCTGTTCGCCGCCGGACCACAGCGAAGGTTCCGCAGCCAGCGCCGCGTGTGACAGGCTTGGTGGAATATCCTCGATCGGGGGCGCTCGCCTGGCAAGCGCGGACCCCAGCGGCGCGATCACCAAGTCGCCCGGCTGGTCTTTCAAAGTGATGCGCCTATCCAAGGCGACGCGGCGTCGGTTGTCCCAAAGCTGGTTGTCTACCGGTGGAGCGGGCGCGGGCAGGTTGCGGCTTTCGCGGTGAAGGAAGATGCCGGTCCGGCGCGCATCGACCACCGTCCGCGACAATGTAGCGCAAAGCCGGACCGATCGCAGCCGCAGGCGGGAAAGCAGCCCGGCACAACGCGCCTCGTCGGCCAGAAAGGACATGCCGCCGACAGTGGCCAGCAGGATGCGCGTCGCGTAGATGACCGCTTGGCTGTCCCCATGCGCGGGAAAATCATGGTCGAGGCGAATGAGACCCGGAACCGGCCTGCTGGCGGAAGCTGCGATCAGCTTGGCGGCGCGGCGGCCGATGTCGCGGCGCTCACGAGCCGCCTGCGCCGACCGCGCCAACGCCTCGGCAATGCGCCGTTCGCCCTCGCCCTCCGCGAGCGCCCCGCGCATGCGTGGCCGCTCGAAGCGCACATCCACATTGGTCGGATCCTCGATCCAGCGGATGTCGCGATGTCGCAGCAAGTCGCGCAGCGCCGCGCGCCTTGTGCCGAGCAGCGGCCGGACGATCCATGTGCGCCAGTCGTGCAGCGTGGCAGGTGCCATGCCTGCAAGGCCGCGGCCGTCATCGTCGCGTGCCTGGCGCATCAGCACCGTCTCGGCCTGGTCGTCGGCGGTGTGGCCGGTCAGGATCAGCTTGATGCCTTCGGCATCGGCTGCTTCGGCAAGCAGCCTGTAGCGTGCCTCGCGCGCAGCGGCCGGCAGGCCGGTGGGCGGCTTCTCGCTGCGCCAGGCAAGAGTACGATGAGCGATCCCTCGCTCGGCGCAGAAGCGGGCAACCTGGCGCGCCTCGGCGGCCGAATCCGGCCGCAAGCCATGATCGACCGTCACCGCGAGCAGCCTGGCGGCCGATTCGGTCTGGTCGAGGTGATCCTTGAGGAGAAGAAGAAGGGCGGTCGAGTCGCTGCCGCCGGACACGGCTGCAACGGCGCCGGTCGAAAAGTCCAGATCGGAGAAAAGGCGGTCTGAGAGGTTCGCTTCGGTATCGGGCGTCAGCACGCCGCCAGGGCCTTTTCCTGCTTGATCCGTTCCTTGAGCGTGCCGGAAACGTCCGGATAGCGCTTGCCGATCTCGTTGAACGTGGCGCAGGCGACGTCGTTCTGCTTCAGCCCCACCAGCGAGACTCCGAGCTTGAGCAACATGTCGGGCGCCTTCTTGGCCTTCGGATAGTCCTTGCTGGCGGCCAGGAAGACCTCCGCCGCATCACGGTACTTCTGCTGGCCAAGCAGCGACTCGCCCAGCCAGTAATGCGCGTCCGCCGCCTTGGCGTCCTTGGGGAAGCGGGAGATATGGTCGCGAAAACCCTGCTCTGCGGTCGGGTAGTCGCCCGACAGGATGAACTGGTACGAATTACGATAGAGCTCGTCCGGATCGTTGGTCGACGGCAGGGCCGCGACTTCGGTGCCGCCGGACTTGCTCTTCTTGGCCGGCGCCTCGGCGGAAGGGGCGCTTGCGGTAGCCGAGGGAGACTGTGCCGGCGCGCTGGCCTGCGGGTCGGTCTCGGCATTGACGACATTGCCGTTCTTGTCGACGGTGATGGTGCCGAAATTCTTCGGCGGCGCGCCGGTGATCAGCTTGCCGGGATCGCCGGTTTGCGATTCCACGATGACGTCACCGACCGTCTTGCCGCCGCCATTTTGCCCGGCGGTGCCGGCCGGCGCCTGCGTCGCCGGGGCCTGGGCGACGCTGTTGCCGGCTCCGGCATCGGTGGTGCCGGCATCGCCGAGCTTGGTGTTGCTGCCGGTTCCGTCCAGAGGTGCGGCTTCCGACTTCTTCTGCCCGGTCGGCTTGGCACCGCCTTGGGAACCGCCCTCGAGCTGCTGGAAGCGGAATTCATTGTCTTCCTGCTGCTTTCGGATCTGTTCCTGCATCTGCAGGATCTGGAAATTCATCTCCTCGATCTTGCCGTTCAGCTGGCGCAGTTGGTCTTCCAGACCCGTCATGCCACCGCTGTTGTCCTGTGCGACCTGTGCCTGTTCCGGCTTCTTCTTGTCGCCGAAGATGCCAAGTGTCGGGAGATGGAAAGTGAACCCGCCGTCGGAGGCCCGCGCGGCGCTGTCGGCCGAGGCGGCAAGGCTCGGGAGGCTTGATACGAGCAGCAGCGCAAGCGTGCCGCTCAGGACCGTTCTGAAATGCATTCTGTCTCTCGCGGTGGATGAATTGGCCTGATGCGCCTTTCCAAATCAAAACAATGGAGGAAGCGCCCTCGCGCTCATAGCAGGACGCGAGACTTCGGCCAAATTTTGTTTCAAGTCGTTGCAAATGAAAAAGGCGGCCCTGAGGTCGCCTTTGATTTTTGCGATGTTGTATTTTTGTCGCCCGCGGACTCGCGGCAAACGGCGACGACAGGGCCTGGTTCTTAGGAGCCGGCGCCGGAAAGCGTGGTGACGGCGCGGCGGTTCTGCGACCAGCAGGAGATGTCGTCGCAGACCGCGACCGGACGCTCCTTGCCGTAAGAAATGGTCTTCAGGCGGCCGGCGCTGACGCCCTTGGAGATCAGGAAGTCGCGGGTGGCGGCGGCGCGGCGGGCACCCAGCGCCAGATTGTACTCACGCGTGCCGCGCTCGTCGGCGTGGCCTTCGATGACAATCGCGTACTGGCGGTACTGGTTGAGCCACTGCGCCTGGCGCGCCAGCGTGGTCTGCGCATCGGCGCGGATCGACGAAGAGTCAGTGTCGAAGAAGATGCGGTCGCCGATGTTGACGGTGAAGTCCTGGGCGGAACCTGGCGTGGCGGCGCCGGCGCCGTTGAGGCCGAGGTCGGCCGCGCTGTTCGGGGTCTTCTTCGACGCGCAACCGGTGATGGCGAGAGCCGCCACCAGCGCGATCATCGCCGGGTTTCTGGTAAGTGCTGCGATCCGGCCCATGCCGCCTCTCCTTCGCATATGAGTGATTCCGTTGATCACCCAGTAACCACGTTTGGGTTAACCGGCATTCAAGAAACACGGTTAATTTTTGGTTTCGAGCCGCCGTCCGCGGCCGTTGCGTCCCGACGTATTTACCAAGGGCGAGATTGCGCGCGGACCGTAGGCAGAAATGCGGCCAAAACGCGACCGAGGCGTGAAAAGCGGGATTTTGAGCCTCCCGCTTTCTTCATTTCTTCAATTCCTCAATTCCCCTCACGCTCACTCCAGCAACGGCGACCACGCCGGGTCCGAAGCATAGTTCGTGGTCGGGATCGGCTGCTCGTTGCGGCCGGTAAGGTCGACCGAGACCAGCTTGGGTCCGCCGCCCGAGTCGCGGAAGAACATCAAGACGCGGCCGTTCGGCGCCCAGGTCGGGCCTTCCTGCTGGAAGCCCGAGGACAGGATGCGCTCGCCCGAACCGTCGGTCTTCATGACGCCGATCTGGAATTCGCCGCCGCTCTGCTTGGTGAAGGCGATGAGGTCGCCCCGCGGCGACCAGACCGGGGTCGAATAAACACCGTCGCCGAAGGAGATGCGGTGCGGATTGGAGCCGTCCGCGCCCATGACGTAGATCTGCGAGCGGCCACTGCCGCCGCCGCGGTCGGAGGTGAAGACGACCTGCGAACCATCCGGCGAATAGGACGGCGAGGTGTCGATCGCGGTCGAATCGGTGAGCCGCGTCGTCGAGCGGCTTCTCAGGTCCATGGCGAAGATGTTGGAATTGCCGTCGTCGCGCAGCAGGCTCATGATCACCTTCTGACCATCAGGTGAAAAGCGCGGCGCGAACGTCATGCCCGGGAAATTGCCGACCAGCTCGCGCTGCCCGGTTTCGATCTGCAGCAGGTAGACCTTCGGCTGCCCGCTCTCATAGGACATATAGGTGATTTCCTGCCGGTTCGGCGAGAAGCGCGGCGTCAGCACGATCGCGCGGCCGTCCGACAGATAGCGCACATTGGCGCCGTCCTGGTCCATGATGGCGAGCCGCTTCTTGCGCGCGTTCTTGGCGCCGGATTCGTCGACGAACACGACACGGGTATCGAAATAGCCCTTTTCGCCGGTGATCTTCTCATAGATCGCATCGGCAATGATGTGCGCGACACGGCGCTGATTGGCGTCGTTGGCGAAAAACTGCTCACCGGCCATCTGCGTGTTGCCAAAAATGTCCCACAGCCGGTACTGGGCGCGGATGCGGCCGTCCGCTTCCTTGCTCACGCTGCCGGTCACCAGCGCCTGCGCGTTGATGACTTTCCAATCATCGAAACGGGGCGAGGCATCCGGATTGGTGATCTTTTCGACAAAAGCGGCCTTGTCGATCGGCGCGAATAGCCCTGACCGTTTCAGGTCAGCTGTCACGATCTCCGATATCTGCGGGCCAAGCCCTCCCTGGAAGTCAGGGATGGCGATCGGCATCGGCTCGACATTGCCTTTGTTGACATTCAGCTCAAGAGTTGCCTGAGCGGGCAAGGTGGTGACAGAACTTATGCCTAGCGCCATCGCGGCGACCATCAGGAGCGGCTTGAGGATGGATTTCATGTCTTCTCGCTTCTCTTGCTGATTTTTTTGGGTGCTCAGGCTACAGGCCAAGCATCGCTCTTGGATCGAAGTTGACGCGAATGTCAGACCAGATGTCCTGCTTTCCGGCGGGAACCTGCAGACCCGCGACATCGCATTTCTGCACGGCGCGAACCGCGCTGGCGTCGAACTGGGGGTTGCCGCTGGATTTCTCGACGGTCGGGCGGCCCTCGAGCTTGCCGGAGGCATTCAGGTTGAAACGGATGACCACGGTGAAGTTCTCGGAACCCTCGAGACCAACCGGAAGAGTCCAACAACCGCCGAGCTGATCCTCCAACGCCCCTTGCTCCGACTTGGAAAGCTTCTGGCCCTGGTCCTTCTCGCCGCCCAGCGAAGCCTGCTGCGTCGAGCGCTTGGCGCCGCCGCCGGACGGCTTCTGCTTGTCGAGCAGCGCGGTAATCTCGTCGGCGTTGAACTGCTTCTCGTCCGATTTCTTCTTGGACGACGCTTCCTTCACCGGCTTTTCGGCGTCCTTGCGATCCGGCGCCTTGGCGCTCTCGGCCTGGGCCGGCTGCGGCTGCGGCTTCGGCCGTGCTTCCGGCGCGGGCGCCGAATCCGGCAGCTTCGCCTCATCCGTCGGCTGGTCCTGCGAGATCGCCTTGGCCACCGCGTCCGGCTTCACCTCTTCCTTCTGGATGGCCGCGGTCTTGTCGGGCGTCGGCGTCGCTTCCTTCGCCGGCGTCGGCTTGGGCTCCGTCTGCTTGACCGGCTCGGGCTTGACCTCTTCCTTCGGCGTCGGTGTCGGCGCGACTTCCGTCGCGGGCGTCGGCTTCGGCTTCTCCTGCGGCTTCGGCACATCCTCGACCGCAGGCTTCTCGGTCGGCGTCGGCGCGGGCGGCGGCGCCGCCGTCTTCTCGATCGGCTTCGGCTTGGCTTCGTCCGTCACCGGCTTGTCCGTGTCGACCGTGTTCTCGCCGACCTTCTGAGCATTGGGAACGGCATCTGGCCGCTTCGTCGGAACCGGCGCCGGCTTGTCATGCATGACGGCCTTCTTGTCGCCCTGCAGCGTCTGGGCGATGGCCTCCATCGGCACGATATCGACCGCCACCGACTCCACGTCGGCAGTCGGCATGGCCGGCGGCGACGACAGCGTGAACAGCCCGAAGGCCAGCGCCACCGCATGCAAGATCACCGATGAGGTGAGGCCCGTGCGCATCTGGTGTCTACTGATCCTGTTCCTGCAGCGAGACCAGCCCGATATTCTTGTAGCCGGCCGCCGAAATGCGGGCCATGACCTTCATAGCCGTGCCGTAGTCGGTCGACTTGTCACCGCGGATAAAGATGCGCTCGTCGTAACCGGTCTTCGAGATCGCCTGCAGCTTGGCCACCAGTTCCTCAATCGGGATCTCGGTTTCCTGCAGGAAAATCTTACCGGCGGCGTCGATCGAGACGGTGATCGGCTGCGTATCGACATTCATCGCCTTGGCTTGGGTGTCGGGCAGGTCGATCGGCACGCCGACCGTCAGAAGCGGCGCCGCGACCATGAAGATGATCAAGAGCACCAGCATCACGTCGACCATCGGCGTGACGTTGATTTCCGACATCAGGCCGTGATGACGGCCACGGCGTCTGTGACCGCGTCCGCCTCGTCCCGAGCCACCTGCGCCAGCAGCGGACATCCCCATGATCGTTCCTCAGGCCTTCTGCGCTACTTTTTCATCGATTTGGCGCGAGAGTATGGCGGAGAACTCATCCGAGAACCCTTCCATGCGTACGCCAAGCTTGTTCGCGTCCGATGACAGCTTGTTGTAGGCGATGACCGCGGGGATGGCCGCGAGCAGGCCGATCGCGGTCGCCAGCAGCGCCTCCGCGATGCCGGGCGCCACCACCGAAAGGCTGGTGTTCTTCGACGCGGCGATCGCCTGGAACGACGTCATGATGCCGATGACAGTGCCGAACAGGCCGATGAAGGGCGCGGCCGAGCCGGTGGTGGCGAGGAAGCCGAGGCGTCCCTCCAGCCTTTCCATCTCACGCGTCAATGCCAGGTCCATCGCCTTGTCGATGCGGGTCTGCAGCGCCAGCGGCGATTTCGCGCCCTTTTCGAAGCTCTTCTTCCATTCGCGCATGGCGGCGACGAAGATCGCGCCCATGCCGGTCGTCTTGCGGTCGGCCAGCGTGCGGTAGAGATCTTCAAGCGACTGCCCGGACCAGAACACCTGCTCGAAGCGGTTGAGCGCCATCCGCATGCGGCTGTAGGCGACAAGCTTGTCGATGATGATCGCCCAAGTCCAGATCGAGGCGCAGAGCAGGCCGATCATCACCAGCTTGACCACCCAGCCGGCCTGCATGAACAGGGCCCAGATCGACAAATGCGCTGCCGGATCGGCGAGTGCGATATTTTCCATCACTTAAGTCCTTAAGATTTTCCGGGCATCGCTGGCGGCTGGCCCATGGGCATCCCTTTGGTCCGATCGCGCGAAGCGTGAAGCTTGCGGGACACGCCCCGAATGCACCGTTTCGCGGCCTTTTCGAGGCAAATCTTGGTGAAAGGAAGGCGCAGGAATTGCGCCAATCTTCGCCAGTTCCTTCATGAACCGTTATGGTTAAGGATGGGTTAGGACGTCAGGCGCGGCGCATTGCCGCGCTTGGCCATCAGCGGAGCCTGCCGCGAACCGTCGAATTAATGCGCTAGAATCGACCGGCGCTGAAGATCAAGCGGTCGTTTTCGGCATGAAGGCGGCAATCCACTCTTTGGGAAACCGCTTCGGCCTGCCGCTTTCGCCGACGATCGCCGCTTCGACCTTTGCCTCGACCAGCACATCGTCGCCGCGCTTCAGTTGCTGCCCCATGAAGATGCGGGCACCGGAAATGTCGTCGGTGCGCGTGTCGATGGTCAGGATATCGTCCATGCGCGCGGGCGAGCGGAAGTCGATCTCCATGCGCCGCACCACCCAGACGATGCGCTCGCCATGCTTGCCATCCAGCAGCTCGGTGTGGTGGACGCCGGTCAGCCTCAGATAGTCGGAGCGGCCGCGTTCGAGGAATTCGAGATAGCGCGCATGATAGACGACGCCGGAGAAATCGGTGTCGGCATAGTAGACCCTCGCCATCAGCCGGTGGCCGAAATCCGTCAGTGCGCCGGAAAGCCCGGCACTGAGCGCCGCCGATTTACCGTGATCGTCCATCGCGCTTTCCTTTTCTGGCCTGAACAGGCAGGTGTTCTCGCGCGGGAACGGGATGGCACTGTTGGGCTCGATGATCAAGACCTTCTGCTGGCGCTCGGCGCGCTGGCATTGCCGGCCGAGTCGGCGACATTCTCGATGAAGCGCGGCCCCAATCTCGACCAATGGGTCACCTGGCCGACCGAGGACAAATGGGGCGAAGGCCAGGCGATCCTGCCCTATCCGAAGTGGCGCCAATTCCTCAAGCAGGACGACCTCGAGGCGCTCAAGGATGCCGGCCTCGACTTCCTGCGCATGCCGGTCGATCCGTCGCCCTTTGGACCGGACCGCGGGCTTTCGACGACCTCTATGCCAGGGGTGCAGCTTCGTCATGCCGGCCGCGTACCGCGGCCTATGTGCGCGACATGATCGCCCGCGCCGAGGCGCATGGGTTCTCCTGGTCAGTGTGGAGCGATGACGGCGCCTCGGCATCGCTGATGTGCTCGATGGCGACAAGGCCGAGCCTGATGTGATGAACATGATCAGGTCGCTGGATAAAGCAGCGAGGTGTGTCGACGCATCTCAGCCGAGATCGATCTGCAGAATCTCCGGCCGCACACCAAGACGTACCGGCAGGATGCTGAAACCGAGCCCGCCGGAAACGATCAGGTTGCGGTCGTTCTCCACGACATGGCCATAGGCAAAGCGGTTGCCGTAGTCCGAGGGCACCACTGGTGAATAGCCGAACAGCCGTACCTGCCCGCCATGCGTGTGCCCAGACAGCGTCAACGAAACTCGCCATGGCACTTTTGGAAAAATGTCGGGCTCATGCGCGAGCAGGATGATCGGTTCGCTCCCTCGGATCTTGGACAAGGTGCCGGGGAGATCGTCGAAGCCCTGGAAACTCCCGCGTCCCTTGGCCTTGTTCGGCAACAGCGCGAGCTGATCGGCAAGCCCGGCGACCCAGAAACCGTGCCCGTCCTTTTGCAGCCGCACGACGTCGTTTTCCAGCACTGGGATTCCGACACGCTCGAGCGCCTTGCGCGACTGGGTCGGGCCGGCTTCGGCACGCTGCGCAAAGAAATCGGTCCACCAGTCGTGATTGCCGAGGATGGATAGCACGCCGAGCGGTGCCTTCAGCCCGGACAAAGCCTCGGCCCATTCCTCAACGCGCACCGGGCCGGTAACGATCCTGGTTCCAGCGGTGTAGTCGCCAAGCATGACGATGACGTCCGGCTGCAGCGCATTGGCCTGTTCGGCCAGCGAGGCGATACGCTCCGGCGTCATCCATGGACGGCAGGCATGGATGTCGGCGAGCGCGACGACCCTCAGCTTGAGGCCGGCCGGCCAATGCGGCGGCGTCAGCGCATAGCGCTTCACATGGGTGAGCAGCATCGGCTCGATGCCGACCGCATAGGCGCCGAGCGACACCATGGCGAAGGCTGAGCCGCCGACAAGGCGCAGGAAGGCGCGTCTGGTGATCATGGATCGGCCCAAGCCCTTTGGGATTCTATCAGGAAGCTGCCTTAAAGGCGGCAATTGCGCCCTGAGCTAGGCCGAAGCGCGCAGATTCCGCGCAGATCGGCCCGCGCGCGGCAGAAGGTGAACAAATCTGCGTTACTCTTCCTGAAACAGGCTGATCTGCTGCTGCGCGATATCCTTTGGCGGATCGAGCCCCAGATGCCGCCAGGCATTGGCGGTCAGCACGCGGCCGCGCGGCGTGCGCTGGATGAAGCCCTGCTGGATGAGATAGGGCTCGATGATGTCCTCGATCGCGTCGCGCGGCTCGGAAAGCCCCGCCGCGATCGTCTCGATGCCGACCGGCCCGCCGCCGAAATTGCGCGCGATCATCGACAGATAGCGGCGGTCGAGCGCGTCGAGGCCGAGCGCGTCGACCTCCAGCCTGGTCAGCGCCTCGTCGGCGATCTTCCTGTCGACATGCGTGGCGCCGGCGACGCTGGCGAAGTCGCGCACGCGGCGCAACAGCCGGCCGGCGATGCGCGGCGTGCCGCGCGCGCGGCGTGCGATCTCGACCGCGCCGTCGTCGCCGAGCGGCATCGAGAGGATCCGGGCGCCGCGGCGCACGATCTGCTCCAGCTCCTCGACCGTGTAGAAATTGAGCCGCACCGGGATGCCGAAGCGGTCGCGCAGCGGATTGGTCAGCAGCCCAAGCCTCGTCGTCGCCGCTACCAGGGTGAAACGGGCAAGGTCGATCTTGACGGAGCGCGCCGCCGGGCCCTCGCCGATGATCAGGTCGAGCTGGAAATCCTCCATCGCCGGATAGAGGATTTCCTCGACCGCCGGATTGAGGCGATGGATCTCATCGATGAAGAGTACGTCGCGCTCCTCCAGATTGGTGAGCAGCGCCGCAAGGTCGCCTGCCTTGGCGATGACCGGGCCGGAGGTCGAGCGGAAGTTGACGCCGAGCTCGCGCGCCATGATCTGCGCCAGCGTCGTCTTTCCTAGCCCCGGCGGGCCTACGAACAGCACATGGTCGAGCGCTTCGCCGCGGCCCTTGGCGGCGTCGACGAAGACCTTGAGATTGGCGCGCACCGCCGCCTGGCCGACGAACTCGTCGAGCGACTGCGGCCGCAACGTCTGGTCGGCATCCTCGCCGCGCTTGTCGGGGGCAATGAGGCGGGGCGAAAGGCTCATGCCGCCTTCCTTGCATAGGACCGGTGGCGGGACAAGCGCGGCCTCACCGCGCCAGTTCCTTCAGGCCGAAGCGGATCAGCTTGGACGCATCAGCTCCCTCGCCGGCCGACTTCAGCGCCGCCGCGACCGCGTTCGCCGCGACGTCGCGCGAATAGCCGAGATTGACGAGCGCCGAGACCGCATCCGTGATCGGCGCGGCCGCGACGCCTTCGCCGAGCTCCTGCTTGAGGCCGATCGTGCCGGTCGCCGCGCCCGCATAGGCCGGCGCCTTGCTGCGCAATTCGGTGATGATACGCTCGGCCACTTTCTTGCCGACGCCTGGCGCGCGGGAAACCATGGCGATGTCGCGCAGCGCGATCGCGTTGGCGAGGTCAGCCGGCGCCAGCGTCGACAGCACCGCCAGCGCCACCTTGGCGCCGACGCCCTGCACATTGTTCATCAAGAGCCGGAACCACTCGCGCTCCAGTCCGCTCTGGAAGCCGTAGAGCCGGATCATGTCCTCGCGGACATAGGTCTCGATGAACAGCACCACCGCCTCCCCCGGCGAGGGCAGCGCGGCAAGCGTGCGCGCCGAGCAATGCGCGACATAGCCGACGCCATGCACGTCGATGATGCAGCTATCCTCGTCGATCTCGTCCAGCGTGCCTTTCAGCTTGCCGATCATGGATGAGCTCTCTTACGGGTGGGTGTCGGGCGCAATGAGCTCGACATCGGGAAAGTATTTTCTGAAACCGGTCGGGTCGCGCGTGAGGATGGGATAGCCTCTGATGACGGCATGAGCACCGATCAAAAAATCGGGCATGACCTTCTCGCGCGCCCCACCTTGCCGACGATAAAGCAAGAATGCCCGCGACGCCGCGAAGGCAGCTTCGAACGGCAACCCCTCACGTCGGTATTCATCTTCGGACAGCACATCGTCGACATCTTCGATCGTCTCGTAGCGTATCGAGAACTCTGCATAGATGATCTGATTGATGACGAGGCTGCCACGCTTGCGGGCAGCCTCTATTTTCGGCCGCGACCATTTCAGCCAGACAGGATCGCGAACCGCCACATCGATGAGCACATTGGTATCGACAAGCGTCGCCAAGATCAGCGATCCCTCGTCAAGGCCATGACGTCATCGGCATTCATCGTCTGATCGCCGCTACCCTCCAGCCGATCCAGCGCGGCGAGAAAACTGGCCAGCCGTTCGCGATCTGCCTGCCGTCCCTTGTCGTGCCGGGGCGTGATCGTGATTTTTCCGCCCTCAATGCCGAAAATGACTTCGCTGTTGGCGACAATGCCGAATGTCTCGCGCAGGTCACGAGGAATGGTCACTTGGCCCTTGCTGGTCACGCGCATTGAAATATCCTTTCTTACAAGTAAGAAATATTCCAACAAACGGAACAAGTCAAGAACATCGTTATCCGGCAATCGCCATCCGATAGGCGACGCTCGGGCGGTGATGCGCATGGCAGATGGCGATGGCAAGAGCGTCCGCGGCGTCGTCCGTGTCGAAGATCGCCTTCGGCATCAGCACTTTCACCATCATATGGATCTGCTTCTTGTCGCCGTGGCCGACGCCGATCACCGCCTTCTTGACAGCATTGGGTGCGTATTCGGCGACGACCAGTCCCGCGCGTGCA
Source organism: Mesorhizobium sp. (assembly GCA_004020875.1). Classification (GTDB taxonomy): domain Bacteria; phylum Pseudomonadota; class Alphaproteobacteria; order Rhizobiales; family Rhizobiaceae; genus Mesorhizobium. The sequence continues at coordinate 16,155 of SAPZ01000012.1, read as the reverse complement.
GGCACCAGCATGGCGATGCCGCGCGCCTGGCCGAGCTTCAGCGTCGCCGTCGCATCCTTGTTGACGAAGGTCTGTTCGACCGCCGCCTCGTGCGGCATGGCATCATGCAGCACCTCGGCCAGCCCGTCATGCAGCTGGCAGAGCCGCGTTGCGAGCGGCGCCTTGTCATCCGAGCGCACGGTGCCGGACGCGACGAAGCGCAGCGAATTGCCGAGGCTATCGATAATGCCCCATCCGGTGCGCCTTAGGCCCGGATCGATGCCTATGATGCGAATCGCTTCCCCCATGCGCCAAGTTTAGCGGTGACGCATGCTGATGCCAGCGAAATGTGAACAAAGCAGAAACGGCGGCTCGCCATATGCTCCCGGCTCTTCAGCATTCGCTCTGGCGAGGCAGATGACGCTGTTTTCGAGAACCCGAGCTACTTCAGGACGCGAGCATGGACCTACACCGGCCGTAGTCTAACTGCCACGCCACACGAATGCTTCTGGCGGCGAAGCCCGGAAGCGCAGAAAACGGCGTCGGGTCCTCATCGGAGTAGAATGATCAAGCAGGCGGATCAGCCGCGGGCGAAAGCCGTGTTCAGCAGGGATATCTGGTCGGAAACCGGATTAGCCCGGCGGCTGGGGGCGTGCGCCTCGGCGATGACGCCGCCATAGATTTCCTCGTCCATGCGCCGCACCAGCGCCTGCAGGCGCAGCGAGCGCGTCACCAGATCGAGAAATTCCGTCGGCAGTTCGTTCCAGCCGAGCGCCTCGTCATGCGCCGAGGCGGTATCGAGCCGCACCTTGGATTTTTCCGAGGCCACCTGGTCGCGCGTCATCTCGCCGGAATTCGCCGCACGCTGCAGCAGAAGCCAGGAGGCGACCTGCATCAGCCTTGTGGTCAGCCGCATCGATTCCGCCGCGTAGAGCGTCGCCGCCGTGCGCGACAATTTCTTGGCCTCGAGCCTGCCCTTGCCATCGAGATATTCGGCGGCCTGCTCGACCAGCCCCATGCCTTCCTGGTAGAGCGGCTTGAAGGATTGGGAGAAAACCCGGCGCTCCGCCAGTTTGATGGTTTTCGCGCTGCCCCTCGAAGGCTCTTTCATCGATACGCCCCTGCACTGCCGCAAGCCGATTCGGCATCCTTGCCGACATGGCCGCACCCTTAAATGACTGAGGCTTGAAAATGCGCTTCGACGCCCATGAAGGCAAGCGCATGTTTAACAAACGGTTAACGCCGGGCCTTCCAGCCATCCGCCGGCGGATGCCGACGGCCTGCGCGTGCGGACAAAAAAAGAGCCGCGGATAAGGCGGCTCTCAGGAGTTTAACAGGGAGGCGTCAAACAAAGTGGCTCCAACCACTCGGTAAGAATCCAGCAAAACTGGATGTGCATAGTAAACGCCCGTAAAGCTTAACGAACCCTTAACGAGGCGGCGATTTTTTAAGCGAACGCGCTTTCCTGTGCCGAAACAGGACAGGAGCTTCGCCGCCCGGGATCGTCTGAAAACGGATTTTCAAGCGCCGATTCTGACCGCCGGTAACATGTTGGCCGCTGCCGCGGCATCGTTCCGATACACGCGCCACGCAAAAGGCCGCTCCTCTGAAGCGGCGCGCAAATCCTCGCCGCTTGAAACCAGGCAGGATATCCGGGAGCAAACCATGGACTGGTATTCGATCGTCAAATTCCTTCACGTCGTTTCGGCTATTTTGTGGGTCGGCGGCGGCTTCGTGCTGTTCCTGCTCGGCGTGCTGGCCGAGCGCGCCGGCAACGTCGAGGACAAGCTGCACGCAATGCGCGCCAGCGGACAACTCGGCGGCAAGTTCTTTGCGCCGATGTCGATGCTGACGCTGATCTTCGGTCTCGTCATGTGCGGCTTCTGGGTCGGCTTTGCCGAGTTGTGGATCGTCATCGGCCTCGTCGGCTATGCCACGACCTTCTCGATCGGCATGCTGGTCTTCAAGCCGACCGGCGAGCGCATGGGCGCCATGATCGCCGAGCAGGGTGTGACGCCAGCCGTCCTCGCCATCGGCCAGCGCATGATGAAATGGGCGCGCCTCGATTATGCGGTGATGCTGGTGATCATCGCCGACATGGTGCTGAAGCCCACTTTGCACGACATTGGCATCCTTGCCGGCATGGCGATGGTGGTTGCGCTGGGCACCGCGCTCGCCTTCGGCGGCGGCCGCCAGATGGTGCCGAGCGCCGCTTGACATCAAGGCGCGTCTCCAGGGCGCGTTGAAATTCAGGTCAGGCCAGCCTGACCTGAATATGGACGTGCCTCACATGAGGCCGACTATGCTATCCCACAGCAGCTTGACGGCGACCACCGCGACGGTGGCGTAGGTGAACGGATAAAAGATCTCCGGCCGCATGCGGCGCACCAGCCAGGCGCCGGCGATGGTGGACAGCGGCGCCAGCGGCATCAGCACCGCCGAGGCCGTGAGGTTGGCGGTGTCGAACTGGCCGAGCGCGAAATAGGGGATGAGCTTCAGCGCATTGGTGGCGGCAAAGAAGATCGCCGCGGTTCCCGACAGCACTTTCGGATCGAGCCGGATCGGCAGCGCGTAGACCTGGAAAGGCGGACCGCCGACATGGGCGACGAAGCTGGTGAAGCCGGCGACGGTGCCCCAGAAGGCGGCGGCAAATCGGTTCGGCTCAGCCGCATGATCGGCGCCGTGGCGGAACTGCAGGTAGATCCAGCGCAGCACGAAGACCAGCGCGACGGCGCCGACGATCAGCCGCACCATCTCCTCGGTCACCAACGCCGCGGTCAGCCAGCCGAGCCCGATGCCGATGACGGCGCCAGGCATCATGTCGACCAGCATCTTGCGGTCATAGACGCCCCACCACGTCCACACCGAAACGATGTCCATCAGGCACAGGATCGGCAGCAGGATGGCGGCCGCCTGAACCGGCGGGATGATTAGCGCCATCAACGGCACGCCGACGAAGCCGACGGCGCCGCCGAAACCGCCTTTCGACAGGCCGACAAGGATCACCGCCGGAATGGCGGCGGCATAGAACCACGGATCGCTGAGCAGGCCTGACATCGGCAAGAGAAGATTGGAGAAGGCGGGGAACCAAGCCATAGCGCAGAACGGCGCCGCCGGGATAGTCATTAATGCGGGCATCCGCTATTGCCGCCCAATACGGACGACCGGCCGCTCCGCCAAGGTACGCAGTCGGTCGGCCCACTATCTCGAGGTGTGGAAATGGACGCCATCAATATTCGCCGGGCGATCGAAGCGGACGTTGCGGCCATCGTCGCGATGCTTGCCGACGATGCGCTGGGTCGAGCCCGTGAAGACGCAAGCCTGCCGCTAGCGCAACCCTATCTGGACGCCTTCGCGGCGATAGACGGCGATCCGAACCAGTTGCTCGCGGTGATGACCGATGGCGACGAGGTTATCGGGACGCTGCAGATCACCTTTCTCGCCGGACTATCGCAGCGCGGCACGTGGCGCGGCCAGATCGAGGCCGTACGCGTCGCGTCCAGCCGGCGCGGCGAAGGCTTGGGACAGCGCCTGTTGGAATGGGCGATCGACAAATGCGGCGAGCGCGGCTGCCGGATCGTGCAGCTGACGACGAACAAGAGCCGGCTCGACGCGCACCGCTTCTATGAGCGCCTTGGCTTCAAGGCCAGCCATATCGGCTACAAGCTGGAGCTTTAGAAGGGGCCAATTTCGGCCGTTCACCGCCGCGCCTGGACCAGGAGGAACATCGGCCGCTCAAGCTCTTCGGCAAGGTCCGGCCGGGCGGCGATCTGCTCGTCAGTCGGGCGGAATTCCTCGACATGCCCGATGCTGAACCCGGCCTGGATCAGCAAATTGAGCGTCGTGCCGATGGTCCGGTGGTGTTTGACCACGCCCTTGGTGAACCAGTCGGTGGTGCGCGGTCCCTCGACCAGGTACCGATCGACCGGCCATGTCTTCCTGCCCGCCGCATCGACGGACCAGCCCGGATTGCTCGGCGCCATATAGATCGGATGTTCCGTCGAGAAGACGAAGGCCCCGCTGGGAGCCAGGGCCTGGTGGACGGTCGCGAACAGGCGCGCGGCATCGCCGACATAATGCAAGGCAAGCGAGCTGTAGGCGAGATCGAAACGCCCGTTCGGCAGGCTGAGCTTATCGAGATCGGCGCGCTGATAGGTGATGGCGTTATCGGAGCCGGCGGCTCGCGCTCGCTCAAGCATCTTTTCCGACAGGTCCAGGCCGAGGACTTCGCTCGCGCCATGCGAGCGCGCCCAGCGGCAGAACCAGCCGAAGCCGCAGCCGAGATCGACGATGCTCAAGCCTTCGACATTGGGCAGCATGGCGCGTAGCGCTGGCCATTCGGGCGCGCCGTCCAGGCCCTCGACCGAACGGCCCAGCCGGCTATAGCCTTCGAAGAATTCCGGACGGTCGTAGATATTTTGCGCCATGTACCTGTTCCTGCTTTGCCGGCATATCTAGCGGACCTCCCCTTGGCTTCCAACGCCATCCGCGAACCCGAAAGGGCGACGCGAGCCGCAGCGCTGATTAAGCATTTTGGCCGCGGTCCCGCGGCCGACTGTTCAAGCCGCTCCCTTTGCTCTATGCCGCAATGCAACCATCTTCGCCCGGCATAGGCGAAACCGGGATCTAAGGCCAATGAACGATTTAACCCCGCCCAATCGCTGCCGCATCGTGCTGATCGCGCCGCCGCTTGTACCGGTGGAGCATATCTGCGCGGCCTTCGAGGGCGGCGACATCGCCTCGCTTATCCTGCCCGACAATGGCATGGACGACGCTTCTTTCCAGGCCTTCGCCGAACGGATCGTGCCGATCGCACAAGCTGCCGGCATCGCCGTGATCATCGCCGGTGACAGCCGCATCGCCGGGCGTGTCCAGGCGGACGGCATCCATGTCGAGACAAAGCCACGGGAACTCGCCGAGACAATCGAGCGCCTTGCCGGCAAGATGATGGTCGGCGCCGGCGGCGCCAAAACCCGCGACGAGGCGCTGGAGCTCGGCGAGGAGCGGCCCGACTATATGTTCTTCGGCCGCTTCGGCTATGACAACAAGCCGGAGCCGCATCACCGCAACCTCGCCCTCGGCGAATGGTGGGCGGAGATGATCTCGATCCCCTGCATCGTCATGGGCGGCTCCGAGCTTGCTTCCGTCGAGACGGTGGCCGCGACCGGAGCCGAGTTCGTCGCGCTGTCGAGCGCCGTCTTCGCTGATGGCCGCGATCCCGCGGCGGCGATCGCAGCCGCCAACGCGCTGCTCGATGCAACCGCGCCGCGTTTCGAGGACTGACATGCGCTTGCGTGTGCTTCCGGTGGCCGTCCTGGCCGGCTTGCTGGTTCCGGCTTGCTGGCTGAGCGGAGCGGCGAGCGCGACCGAGACCGTGCCTTTGCCCCAGCCTCGCCCGGAGACGAGTGCGCCGGACAAGGGCAAACCGGATACAGCCACGCCGGGCACCGCGCCGGATGCGAGCCGGTTCGGGGCCGATCCACATATCGACAAGCCGATCCAGAACACCTTGCCGCAGCCGGCTACCATGACGCCGCCATCGGCCGACACCGTCAATCCCGACCGTTTCGGCGCCAAGCAGCCGGACGCCGCCTATGGCGCCTTCCAGCGCGGCCTCTACAAGACCGCCTACAATCTTGCCATGGAGCGCGCCAAGAACGGCGATCCGGCGGCCGAGACGCTGGTGGCCGAAATCCTGTCGCGCGGGCTGGGCGTGCCGCTCAATCCCGCCGAGGCCGCAAAATGGTATGGGCTGGCAGCCGAGCAGGGCGTGCCGGAGGCGCAGTTCCAATATGCGCTGATGCTGCTCGATGGCCGTTACGTGAAGAAGGACGAAAAGGGCGCTTTCGCGCTGATGCAGGCCTCGGCTGAGGCCGGCAACCGGCTTGCGCAATTCAACTTCGCGCAGTTGCTCGTCCAGGAGGATCCCGGCGATGCCGGACTTGTGAAGGCCGCCGTCTACTACGAACGCGCGGCCGCGACCGGCCTTGCCGATGCCCAATACGCGATGGCGCAGCTCTACGCCAACGGTGCCGGCGGCAAGCCGCATGACGATGCCCAGGCACGCATGCTGCTGGCGCAGGCAGCAAGGCAGAACTACGACACCGCGCAGATCGACCTCGCCACCTGGATGATCGACGGACGCGGCGGCGAGCGCGACCTGAAATCTGGCTTTGCCTGGATGAAGCGGGCGGCGCAAGGCGGCAATGTCGCCGCCCAGAACCGCCTCGCCAAGCTCTATATGGGCGGCATCGGCACGGACCCCGACCTGATCCTCGCCGGCGCCTGGTATATCGTCGCCCGCCGCGCCGGCCTGATCGATCCACAGATGGACGACTTCCTGCAAGGCCTCGATGACGCCCAGACCAAGCAGGCGTTGCAAAAGGCAAATCGCCTGCCTTGAGGCACGGCGCCATGGACGGCATGTCCGGCCCGCCTTGGGTCCTCTCCCTTGCCACTATGCGCGATTTGTGGTCTTGGAGGCGCCAAAGCGCGACCCGCGCGTGAAAAATCTCACTCGGATCAGTTCATCATGGCCAAGATCAGTGGCAGCGAAATCCGTCCCGGCTACGTCATCGAGCACGATGGCGGGCTTTGGGTGGCGGTCAAGACCAACACCGTCAAGCCTGGCAAGGGCGGCGCCTACAACCAGGTCGAGCTGAAGAACCTGATCAACGGCACCAAGCTCAACGAGCGCTTCCGCTCGGCCGAGACCGTCGAGCAGATCCGGCTCGATCTTAAGGATTTCTCGTTCCTCTACGAACAAGGCGACGCGCTGGTGTTCATGGACACCGAAAGCTACGAGCAGCTCGAACTGGCCAAGGACTTCGTCGGCGAACGTGCCGCCTTCCTGCAGGACGGCATGATGGTGACGGTGCAGCTCTATGAAGAGCGGCCGATCGGCATCTCGCTGCCCGACCAGGTGACGCTGACCGTCACCGAGGCCGATCCGGTGGTGCGCGGCCAAACGGCTGCTTCCTCTTACAAGCCGGCGGTGCTGGAAAACGGCATCCGCGTGCTGGTGCCGCCCTTCATCTCGGCCGGCGAGCGCATCATCGTCGACACCAACGAAATCACCTATATGCGCCGCGCAGATTAACCGGCCGAAAGCAGGAAGAAACAATGGCGCGTTCCGCTATCCTCAACGTCATGGTCCAGGCCGCGATGAAGGCCGGCCGCTCGCTGTCGCGCGACTTCGGCGAGGTGCAGAACCTGCAGGTCTCGATGAAGGGACCGGGCGACTATGTCAGCCAGGCCGACCGCAAGGCCGAAGAGATCGTCTTCGCCGAGCTTTCGAAGGCGCGGCCGGGCTACGCCTTTCAGATGGAGGAGCGTGGCGCCGTTGAGGGCGAGGACGCCCAGCATCGCTGGATCGTCGACCCGCTCGACGGCACCACCAATTTCCTGCACGGCATTCCGCTCTTCTCGGTGTCGATCGCGCTTGAGCGCCAGGGCCAGATCGTCGCCGGCGTCGTCTACAATCCGGCGATGGACGAGCTCTACACGGCCGAGCGCGGCGGCGGCGCCTTCATGAACGACCGTCGGCTGCGCGTTGCCGGGCGCTCCAAGCTGACCGACGCGGTCATCGGCTGCGGCGTGCCGCATCTCGGCCGCGGCCAGCACGGCAATTTCCTGATCGAGCTGCGCAATGTCATGGCGGAGGTTTCCGGCGTTCGCCGCCTCGGCTCCGCGGCGCTCGATCTCGCCTATGTCGCAGCCGGACGCATGGACGGTTTCTGGGAAACCGGTCTGTCGTCCTGGGACATCGCCGCCGGCATCCTTCTGGTGCGCGAAGCCGGCGGCTTCGTCTCCGACATGGATGGCGCGCAAGGTATGCTGGACAATGGCGAGGTCGTCGCCGGCAACGAGATCATCCAGCGCGCGCTGCTCAAGACCGTGAAGAAGCCATTGGCTCCTCGCTGACCAATGCATATCGCCCAGAAGTGTGCAGCGGCAAAGACTTGAAGCGTGTCGCCTGGATCCGGCTCAGCGCGACGTGCTTCAAGGCCGTCCTTTACGCGTCGAAAGGACGCGCGCCTTTAGTCGCAAAACCGCAACCGAAGCTTGAAATAGTGGTCCGCGAGCGCCCAGATTAGGCAATGCAGGATCATTCATGAACGACGCGCGCGCAGATACGAGGCTTGAGATCCCCTTTGTGGGGCGCTGGCACTATTCGCGCGCCGAGATGATCGCCGACGGCATCGTTCACGCGGTGGGCATCGTGCTGGCGATCGCTGCGGGCTCGGCTTTCCTGGCTTTGGCCGCCTTCCATTCCGGCCCGGGCGAATATGTGGCCGCGGTGTTCTATGTGGTGTCGCTGCTCACCGTGCTCTCGGTTTCGCTGGCCTATAATCTGTGGCCGGTGTCCTGGCCGGCGAAATGGATCCTGCGTCGCTTCGACCATGCCGCGATCTATCTCCTGATCGCCGCCACCTACACGCCCTTCCTCGCCCAGCTCAACAACACGCCGTTGGCGCTGCCCATGATCGTCGTCGTGTGGGGCGCCGCACTGGCCGGCATCGCCATCAAGATGTTCCTGCCCGGCCGGTACGATCGGCTGGCCATCGTCTTCTACCTGGCCATCGGCTGGAGCGGCGTGGTGCTGGCCGGACCGCTGGTCCAGGCGCTGCCGACGACCTCCGTGGCGCTGCTCGTGGCCGGCGGCATCGTCTATTCCTGCGGCGTCATCTTCTTCGCCTGGAAGGGCCTGCGCTTTCACAACGCCGTCTGGCACGGCTTCGTCGTCACCGGCGCCGGACTGCATCTGGCCGCCATGGTCGACTGCCTGGTCATCAACCGGTTCTGAAAGCTGAGCGCAATTTCAGCGAGAGCGTGAAGCAGTCAGATCCGCCGCGCCTTCGCCATGGCCTTGCGTCCGGAATTCGCGCCAAAATAGGCAGGCGCCGGCCATATTGCCAAGCACCATTCAATTTGGTCACAATTCCGTTTAGAGTCGCGGCAATTCTGCGGCGGTGGCATCGGAAACGGGGCACGGATGGCTTTTCTCAGATCCTTCGGCAGGCGCTCGGATGTCCTGGTCTACGATCCGCACAAGCTGTCGAGCCCGCAGGTCTTCCTGCTCACCATGGTGATCTTCCTGATCATCGTTGCCTTCATCGCAGCCATCCTCACCCGCCAGATCTCAACCGCCTTCTCGAGCAATCCGGGCCTCAACGGATTGATCGTCGGCGTGTTGGCGGTAGGCATCCTGCTTGCCTTCGTCCAGGTCGGGCGGCTGTTCCGCGAGGTGCGCTGGGTCAATTCCTTCCGCGCCGGCTCCGAGACCACCGAGCCGGTGCTTCTGGCGCCGATGAAGGCGATGATCGGCCGCTCGTCGACGATCGCCTTCTCGACCTCATCGATGCGCACGATGCTCGATTCCATCGCCACCCGCCTCGACGAGAGCCGGGACACCTCGCGCTATCTGGTCGGCCTGCTGGTGTTCCTTGGCCTGCTCGGCACCTTCTGGGGCCTGCTCAACACCATCGCCTCGATCCGCGAGACGATCGAGGCGCTGGACCCCGGCACCGGCGATGCCGCGGCTGTCTTGGATGCGCTGAAGCAGGGCCTGTCGGCGCCGCTCGCCGGCATGGGCACCGCGTTTTCGTCCTCGCTGTTCGGCCTTTCCGGCTCGCTCGTGCTCGGCTTCCTCGACTTGCAGGCCGGCCGCGCCCAGACCCGCTTCTACACCGAGCTCGAGAACTGGCTGTCGTCGGTCACCGACCTGTCGTCGGACATCGTCGTCTCCGACGCGGCCAAGACCGAATCCTCCGAGGACATCCGGCTGCTGTCGGAACGGCTGCGCAGCCTGCAGGAGAATGGCGGCGGCTCCAATCCGCGTGTCGCCACCGCCATGGCCAACCTCGCCGACGGCATTTCGGGGCTGGTGAAGAACATGCGCTCGGAGCAGCAGATCATGCGAGACTGGGTCGAGGCCCAGTCCGATGAGCAGAAGGCCATGCGCAACACGCTGGAAAAGATCGCCGACGCGCTGAAGAAGCAAGGGGTCCACTGACGTGGCGCTGGCAAGACGGCGCGCCGACCGCCGCATCGACTATTGGCCGGGCTTCGTCGACGCGCTGTCGACGCTGCTGCTCGCCATCATGTTCCTGCTCACAGTCTTCGTGCTGGCGCAGTTCCTGCTCAGCCGAGAGATTTCCGGCAAGGACGCGGTGCTGAACCGCCTCAACTCGCAGATCAACGAGCTGACCCAGTTGCTTGCGCTGGAGCGCACGAACAGCCAGGACAAGGAGGATTCGCTCGCTAACCTGCAGGCGTCGCTGTCGGCGGCGCAGGCCGAAAAGAACCGCCTCGAACAGCTGCTGGCGCAGGGCGCCGGCGCCGGCGACGCGGCCAACAAGCGGGCGGACGAGCTCTCGGGAGAGCTCAGCAACCAGCGCCAGATCAGCCAGCAGGCGCTGAGCCAGGTCGAGATCCTCAACCAGCAGATCGCAGCGCTTCGCAAGCAGATCGGCGCGCTGGAAGACGCGCTCAACGTCTCCGAGCAGCGCGACCGCGACTCCAACACCAAGATCGCCGATCTCGGCCGCCGCCTGAACGTGGCGCTGGCGCAGCGCGTGCAGGAGCTCAACCGCTACCGTTCCGACTTCTTCGGCCGCCTGCGCGAGATCCTGGCCGATCGAGAGAACATCCGTATCGTCGGCGACCGCTTCGTTTTCCAGTCGGAGGTGCTGTTCCCGACCGGCTCCGATGAGATCAACGATGCCGGCAAGGTCGAGATGAAGAAGCTCGCCGACGCCATCATCGAATTGCAGAAGGAAATCCCGCCGGAAATCAGCTGGGTGTTGCGCGTCGACGGCCACACCGACAACAAGCCGCTGTCCGGCACCGGCCGTTATCGCGACAACTGGGAGCTGTCGACCGCGCGCGCCACCTCGGTGGTGAAGTTCCTCATCGAGAACGGCGTGCCGCCCAACCGGCTGGTCGCCGCCGGTTTCGGCGAATTCCAGCCGCTCGACCCGGCCGACACCGACGAGGCGCGCAGCAAGAACCGCCGCATTGAACTGAAGCTCACCGAACGGTGAACTATTGTCACGAAAAGTCACGGGAAGTTGTTTTTCCGCTGAATACTTAGAGCGACAAGTTCCGGCGGCAAGACCTGAAAATATTATCTTTTTTTAATTACGCATTGCAGATCGACGCACCTAATTTGCCGCGCAGGGCCGAGGACCGCCGGCGATGCCTCCCATCGCGACGCGACGGAACTGGACGGCCCGGGAAGTCGGAAGGCTGGCGGCGCGACCGCTTCCTTCCTTGGCAGGAGGATGCGCCGCCATGCGCGCTTCAACATCTCTCAAGACTGTAACTCTGGTTGCCGCACTGATCGCGGCCCCATTCGCCGGCGCCTATGCGGCCGGGCACCACAAGGGGGTTCTCGACGCGACCGCTTCAACCGATTTCACGGGCCCGCGCGTGACCGGTCTGATCGATCAGATCCAGGGTGTGGAACAAGGCATCGCCCAGGCCCGAGAAGCGAACAGCATCTCGGCCTCGGAAGCGCAGCAACTGCACATGCGCGCCGCGCGCATCAGCCAGGCCGCCGAGCATGTCGCGGCCTCGGACCATGGCAGGATACCGTCGGTGCAATATCATGACCTGCTGCGCAAGCTCGACAATGTCGACCAGAGGCTGATAAACGATACCGGCAGCGGCACCATGATAGGCGATGGTTCCGATGGCGGAAACTATCCGAACGGCTGACGTCTTCCGGAGGAAACGAAAGGGACCACTTGGCGCCTGCGGGAGCTGCCCCCCGAGGGCGTCCTTTTTCGTCTGTTTTGACTACAGGGCGAGCCAAAGCGCGACGATGGCGAGCACCGCCGGCACCGTCTGAATGAAGAGGATCTTGCGGCCAACGGTCGCCGCGCCGTAGAGGCCGGCTATCGCGACGCAGAGCAGGAAGAACATTTTGATCTGAAAGCCTGCGGCGCCGAGGTAGAGCCCCCAGAACAGCCCGGCGGCGAGGAAGCCGTTATAGAGGCCCTGATTGGCGGCGAGCACCTTCGAGGCGCTGGCGAATTCCGGCGTCAGTCCGAACGCCTTGCGGGCGCGCGGCGTATCCCACAAGACCATCTCAAGATAGACGATATAGAAGTGGATCAGCGCCACCAGCCCGACCAGGATATTGCCGATCACTGTCCCCTCCAGCAGTTTGCTCCCGGCATTGATCACGCACCGCCGCCCTTAGGCAAGACCGGTTGACGCTTATCCAGCCGGTCAGGGTTGCCAAGCCCGGCGCCATGGTATCTTTTCGCGCCAGGCAACTCGCAGCCGGGTATATCTATGTCCTTCCAGAAACTCGACGAACTCGGTCATAAGCTCGAAGCGCTCGAGCACGCTTTGGCCATTCTCGGCGCCGATGAGGCGACACATATGGCGGTCGGCGGCGGCGAGAAGCGCGCCGAGGCGATGTCCTCGCTTGCCGGCATGCTGCATCGCCAGGCGACCGCGCCGGAGATCGGCGATTGGATTTCAGCCGCTGAGGCCGAGCGCCTGAGCGAAGAGCAGCAGGCGGCTGTCAGGGAACTGCGCCGGCAATATACCAATCTCACCTGCCTGCCGGCCGAATTCGTCGAGCGCCAGACGGTGGCGCGCATGCGTTCCGAGCAGCTTTGGCGGAGTTTGCGCGCCAGGAACGACTGGGCGGGCTTCCTGCCGGCGCTGGAAGGCGTTGTGGCGCTGGTGCGCGAGGAAGCTGCGCTGCGTGCCGACGCGCTCGGCCTCGCCTCCTATGACGCGCTGATGGAACAGTATGATCCCGGCAACCGCGCTGCGGACATCACGCCGGTGTTTGCCGAGCTGAAGACCTTTCTCAAGGATTTCCTGCCGCATGCGCTGGCCGTGCAGGATGCACGCCTGGCGAAGCATCCGCTGAAGCCGCTCTCCGGCAGCTACGCCATTGACCGCCAGCGCGAGCTCGGCCTTGCCATGATGACCGCCGTCGGCTTCGACCTCACCCATGGCTCGCTGTCGGTATCGCACCATCCCTTCTGCGGCGGAGTGCCGACCGATGTGCGCATCACCACCCGCTACAAGACCTCCGATTTCCTATCGGCGCTGATGGGCGTGCTGCACGAGACCGGCCATGCGCTCTACGAGCAGAACCTCCCGAAAGCCTGGTCGCATTGGCCGCTCGGGAAGGCGCGCGGCATGGCCGTGCATGAGAGCCAGAGCCTGTTCGTCGAGAAGCAGATCGGCCGCAACCCGGCTTTCTGGCGCTGGGCGCTGCCGGTGGTCGAAAGACATCTCGGCGAAGCCTGGGCGCTCGACGACATCCTGCCGCATGTCCACCACGTCGAGCGCGGCCTGATCCGCGTCGACGCCGATGAGGTCACCTATCCGCTGCATGTCATCCTGCGCTACGAGCTCGAGCAGGAGCTCGTGTCCGGCCGGCTGGAGGTCGCCGACCTGCCGGAAGCATGGGACGCCAAGATGCGCGACTATCTAGGCCTCTCGACCATCGACAACCCGGCCGACGGCCCGATGCAGGATGTGCATTGGCCGGGCGCCGCCTTCGGCTATTTCCCCTCCTACACGCTAGGCGCCATGATGGCGGCGCAGCAATGGGCGGCGCTGACCAAGGAGCATCCGTCGGCCGACGAGGACCTCGCCAAGGGCGATTTCAGCGCCATCAACGAGTGGCGTCGCGCAAAAATCTGGTCGCAGGGCTCGCGCTGGTCGACGCCGGACCTGCTCGAGCGCGCCACCGGCGAGAAGCTGAACGCCGCTTACTTCACGGAGCATCTGCGCAAGCGCTACGGCGGCTGACGCGAGACGGTTCGAAACCAGCCGGGTGCGGCTACTCCGCCGCGCCTTTGAAGGCGCCGGCGCCAGCCTCGAACTGCAGCTTGGCGAGGCGCGCATAGGTGCCGCCCTTGGCGACAAGGCTCTGATGCGTGCCTTCCTCGACGATGCGGCCGCCTTCCATCACGAGGATGCGGTCGGCCTTGAGCACCGTCGCCAGACGGTGCGCGATGACGATGGTCGTGCGGCCGCGCATCAGCCGCTCCAGCGCCTTTTGCACCAGGGTTTCGCTTTCGGCGTCGAGCGCCGAGGTCGCTTCGTCGAGCAGAAGGATCGGCGCGTCGCGCAGGATGGCGCGGGCAATCGCGATGCGCTGGCGCTGGCCGCCCGACAGCGTCACGCCGCGCTCGCCGACCTGGCTGTCATAGCCGTTGCCCAGCCTGACGATGAATTCGTTGGCCAGGGCCGCACTGGCCGCGGCCTCGATCTCGGCGTCGCTGGCGCCCTGCCGGCCGAAGCCGATATTGTCGCGGACGCTTGCCGCGAAGACGGTGACGTCTTGCGGCACGATCGCGATGCGCTGGCGGATGGCGGCCGGATCAGCCTTGCGCAAATCGATGCCGTCGATGGCGACGCAGCCGCTCTCGGGATCGTAGAAGCGCAGGATCAGCGAGAAGACGGTGCTTTTGCCGGCGCCCGAAGGCCCGACGATCGCCACCGTCTCGCCGGGCTTCACCTGGAAGCTCAGGCCGTGCACGGCGGCGCGGTCCGGCCGTGCCGGATAGGAAAAGGAGACGTCGTCGAAGCTGATCGCGCCCTTGGCGGTGGCCGGCAAGGCAACAGGATCGACCGGCCGCTGGATCGTTGGCGTCTCGGCCAGGATCTCCGTCAGCCGCTCGGCGGCGCCGGCGGCCTGCGACAGTTCGCTCCAGACCTCCGACAGCGCGCCGAGCGCGCCGGCGGCGAACACCGAATAAAGCAGGAACTGGCTGAGCGTGCCGGGCGATAGCGTGCCGGCAAGCACGTCGCGCGAGCCGAACCACAGCACCGCCACAACCGAGGAAAAAATCATGAAGATGGCGAAGAAGGTCAGGAACGAGCGCGCGAACACCGAGGCCCGTGCTGCTTCGAAGGCGGCGTCGACGGCGTCCGCAAAACGGCCGGTAACCAGCTTCTCGTTGGTGAAGGCCTGCAGCGTGCGAACGGCGCTGATCTGCTCGCTGGCATAGGCGGTGGCTTCGGCAAGTGTATCCTGCGCTAGCCGGGACTTGCGGCGCACCGAACGGCCGAAGGCGACCAGCGGCAGCACGATCACCGGAATGGCCGCGATCACCAGTCCGGAAAGCTTTGGGCTGGTGACGACCATCATCGCCACCGCGCCGAGGCCGAGGATGAGGTTGCGTAGCGCGACGGATGCGGTGGCGCCGACGGCCGACTTTACCTGCGTGGTGTCGGCGGCCAGCCGCGATACGATCTCACCCGAATGCGCGCGATCGAAAAAGGCGGGCGACAGCGTCGTGACATGGGAGAAAACGTCGCGGCGGATGTCGGCCACGACCCGCTCGCCAAGCGTGATGACGAAATAATAGCGGCTGGCCGAAGCCGCGGCGAGCAGCGCCGCCATCGCCACCAGGGCCGCGAAATATTCGGCGATCAAGGTGGAGCCCGATGCCTGGAAGCCATGGTCGATCATGCGCCGCACGGCCATCGGCAAGGCGAGCGTGGTCATCGCCGCCACGATCAGCGAGATGATGGCGCCGACCGCCAGTTTCCGGTAGCGCGTGATATAGGGGAAAAGGTTTCTCAGCGGCCGGACCGAGCGCCTGCGCTGGTCTCCACTGGCACCGATATCCGCCATGAGCATTTCCTCTGGCCGCTGGTCAATACCGCGCTTCAATATGCGCTCGCCGCGGCCTTGTGATTCAATTCCGGCTGATGTATAGGCTCGCCGACCGTTTTAGAAGCCGTGGCTTTTCATTAGCTGCGGCTTCGAGTTTTAAAAAGGGGCGCATCGACGCAGGCCTTTGGCCCGTCACCGGCGCCGGCAAGCCAGGACATAAGACAATGAAGGCCGATATCCATCCCGACTACCACACCATCAAGGTCGTCATGACCGACGGCACCGAATATCTGACCCGCTCGACCTGGGGCAAGGAAGGCGACACGATGAACCTCGACATCGACCCGACCACGCACCCGGCCTGGACCGGCGGCCAGCAGACCCTGCTCGACCGCGGCGGCCGCCTGTCGAAGTTCAAGAAGCGTTTCGAGGGTTTCGGCCTCTAAGCCGGATACACCAGCAGATTTTGAAAACCCGCCTTCGAGGCGGGTTTTTTGTTGGCTGCGCCTTCCCCTACCTCCCCCTTGTGGGGCGGTAGGACCGAAGGTCCGGGTGGGGGACTTGCCCCGCCC
>SAPZ01000011.1 GCA_004020875.1 Mesorhizobium sp. | reverse complement strand
TCGCAGGCTGGTGCTGGTGCGCCGCGACGACATCGGTCGGCCCGCCGATCAAAATCAGATGCTCGATGTCGTCGCGGCGCACCAGCACCAGCCTGCGATGACTGTCGACGGCGGTGGCGTCCATGACCGCGAGGCGCGTCTTGCGGTTCCTGCCGCCGGCCACGAAAGTGCCGAAGGTCAGGTTGCGCACCACCTTGATGACGAGCAGGACGACGACGAGCAAAATGAGTGCTGCAAACGTCCACAGGATTGCAGCGACATAACCCGGACCCGCCACGCTATCCAGCCACTGCAGCATCGGTGCACCCAATCGCCTCTTGAGGTGAGGCGACACTAGACCGCTGTGGCGGCCTGCCGCAAGTTCACATCACCCATCGTGAACAGTTTGAACATGAATCATTGATTTTATCGGACATTTGCCGCCGAGGCCTTTTCCGTTACAGGAGAATGTGATTCAACCGGCCGTCCGCGCCCGTCGGACACCGGAATCACGAGCAGGGGGAACATGGCCAAGGAAGCGCGCGGCGATTTCTATCCGGTACCGATCGTCGACCAGAACACGCGTCCGGGCGCCGTCACCAGGCTCATCGTCTTCATCGTCGTGCTGACCGGTGCGGCAATCGTCTTCGGGCTGTTCCGCGAGCGGCTCGGCGATCCTTTCCTGCTCGGCATGCTCGGCGTGCTCGCCATGATCGGCGTCGGCTTCCTGTTCGCGACTGCGATCGGCTTCGTGCAGATCGCGCCGCGTTCGACCGGCGATGAATTGTCGAAGGCCTTCGTCGACTCCATGTCCCAGGGGTTGCTGGTGACCGACACCAAGGGCCGCGTCGTCTATGCCAATCGCGCCTATGCCGATATGACGGGCGCCGCCTCGGCGGCCGATCTCAAGACCGTCGAAGGGCTCTTGTCGGATGTTCCCGAGGCCTCGATGACGATCTACAGGCTGGCGTCGGGCCTGCGCGACGGCCAGGCCGGCGACGGCGAGTTCCGGCTTGCGCAGTCAATCAAGCCTGGCGCAGAGCCCGGCGCGCGCTGGTATCGGGCGCGCGCCCGCGCCTTCAGCATGCCCGGGCAAAGGCTGCCTATGCTGGCCTGGCAGCTTGCCGACATCTCGCAGGAACGAGCGGAGCAGGAGCGTTTCTTCCTCGACCTGCAGAAAGCCATCGACCATCTCGACCACGCGCCGGCCGGGTTCTTCTCGGCCGATCAGGAAGGTCGCGTCACCTATATCAACGCCACGCTCGCCGAATGGCTGGGAATCGACCTCGCCTCCTTCACGCCGGGCGCCATCACACTGCCGGAAATCATCGCCGGCGACGGCATGGCGCTGGTCCGCTCGGTCAAGGCCGATCCCGGCACGACCCGCAACGCCGTCATCGACCTCGATCTCACCACCATGAGCGGCCAGGCGCTGCCGGTGCGCTTCATGCACCGGGTTTCGGCAAGCCGCGAGGGCGTGAACGGCCCGACCCGTACCATCGTGCTCAACCGCACCCAGGGCGAGGACGCCTCTGCGGAACTTCGGGCCTCCGAAGTTCGCTTCACCCGTTTCTTCAACTCGACGCCGATGGCTATTGCAGGCGTCGATGCGAACGGACGCATCCTGCGCACCAACGCGCCGTTCCTGCAGCTGTTTTCATCCGTGGTCGACCGCGACGCCGTCGACCGGCGGGTGCGCTTCGAGACCATCGTCCACGAGCGTGACAGGCCGGCCTTCGCCGCCGCCTTTGAGAAGGCCCGGCAGCGGCAAGCCAATATCGAGCCGATCGACTCGGTGCTCCCGGGCAACGAGGAGCGCCATATTCGCTTCTACGTCAATGCCGTCGCCGATACCGCGGGTGGCGAGGGCGCCGAGGAATCGGCGATCGTCTATGCGGTCGAGACCACCGAGCAGAAGGCGCTCGAGGGCCAGATGGCGCAAAGCCAGAAGATGCAGGCGGTCGGCCAGCTCGCCGGCGGTATCGCGCATGACTTCAACAACGTGCTGACCGCCATCATCATGGCGTCCGACCTGCTCTTGACCAACCACCGGCCGTCGGACCCGTCCTTCCCCGACATCATGAACATTAAGCAGAACGCCAACCGAGCGGCCTCGCTCGTGCGGCAATTGCTGGCGTTCTCGCGCAAGCAGACGTTGCGGCCGGAAGTGCTCAGCCTGACCGACGTGCTGGCCGATCTCCGGATGCTGCTCGCCCGGCTTGTCGGCAACGACATCAAGCTGAAGATCGACCACGGGCGCGACCTCTGGCCGGTCAAAGTCGATATCGGCCAGTTCGAGCAGGTGGTGGTCAATCTCGCCGTCAATGCGCGCGACGCCATGCCGGGCGGCGGTGATCTTACCGTGCGCACTCGCAACGTCACGTTGGACGAGTGCAAATCCTTCGCCTATCGCGAGCTGACGCCGGCCGACTATGTGCTGGTCGACGTCGAGGACACCGGCAGCGGCATTGCGCCCGACGTGCTGAAGAAGATCTTCGAGCCGTTCTTCACGACCAAGGAAGTGGGCAAGGGCACCGGCCTCGGCCTGTCGATGGTCTACGGCATCATCAAGCAGACTGGCGGCTTTATTTTCTGCGATTCCGAGGTCGGCAAGGGCACGGTGTTCCGCATCTTCTTGCCGCGCCACATCGCCGAAGTGAAGAAGCAGGCCGAACCTGGCGAGGCGCCGGTTACTGTGGCGGCCCCGGCCAAGCCTGCCGACACCGCGAAGGACCTGTCCGGCTCGGCCACCGTGCTCCTGGTCGAGGACGAGGACGCGGTGCGCATGGGCGGGGTGCGGGCGCTGACCTCGCGCGGTTACACCGTGCACGAGGCGTCCTCCGGCGTTGAGGCCCTGGAAGTATTCGAGGCCCTCGGCGGCAAGGTCGACATCGTCGTGTCCGACGTTGTGATGCCGGAGATGGACGGGCCGACATTGCTCGGCGAGCTGCGCAAGCGTCAGCCCGGCATCAAGTTCGTGTTCGTTTCGGGTTATGCCGAGGACGCCTTTGCCAAGAACCTGCCGGCCGACGCGCATTTCGGCTTCCTGCCGAAGCCGTTCTCGCTCAAGCAACTGGCGACGATCGTCAAGGACGTGCTGGAATCCTAGACCGCTTCGACGCAATTGTGGACGGACGACCTAAGGCGAAGGCGCTGGTGCCTGACCGCCTTACAGATCGCTGGAATTGCTTCTAAATCAGCTATCGCTTGCACATTGCGACAGCCCTGCCATGATGGCGGCCGGTGGTCTATCATGGGGTGGTAGCGCGTGACGCCGCATATCGAGGCGGGCAGGGGCGACTATGCCGAAACGGTGCTGTTGCCGGGCGACCCCGAGCGCGCCCAATGGATGGCGGAGACCTTTCTCGAGGCACCACGCTGCGTCAACCGCCGAAGGGGCGCGCTGGGCTTCACCGGCCGCTTCCGTGGCAGGCCGGTCAGCATCCAGGCGACCGGCATCGGCGTTCCATCCTTCCTGATCTACGTCCATGAATTGCTCGACTATTATGGCGTGAAGACGCTGATACGCACCGGCACATGCGGCGGCTTGTCGGAAGAGGTACCCCTGCGTGGTCTCGTCATCTCCAGCGAAGTGCGGTCTGAGGGCGCAAACAGTGGGCAGGTGTTCGGGCTGTGCCGGCCGGCCGGACCGGACCCGGCGCTGCATGCGCTGGTGCTGCGAAGCGCGGCCGATCTCGGCATCGCCTGCAGCGCCGGGCTGACGATCTGCAGCGACGTGTTCCACCATCCCGACGGCCGCGCCCGGTTCGCCGAACCGAGGGAACTCGGGGCACTGGCTGTCGATATGGAAACCAGCGCGCTCTACCGCATTGCCGCGCAGTTCGGCGCGCGGGCGCTGTCGCTGCTAACCGTGGTCGATCACATCGCCACCGGCGAGCTGACGGACTATTCGGAGCGTCAGGCCCTCTTCACCGACATGACCCGTCTGGCGCTCGAAGTCGCGGCCGAGAGTTAGGCGGCTTCACGCTTCAACGCTGCCTGCTCCTCGGCATTGGGCCGGTGGCCCCGCAGATAGAGCGCGCAGGTCGTGCGCAGCATGGAGGCGAAGTTCGGGATCTGACCGTTGATCTCGATCGCCTCGTCATAGAGCTTCGAGATGAATTTCGGTGTCGTCAGTCCCTGGCTGTCGGCGATCTCGTCGAGCAGACCCCAGAACGTCGCCTCGAGCTGGATGCTGGTCGAATGACCATCGATGCGGATCGACCTGTTGATCTGGCGGTAGCCTTCCGGATCCTGCCCGGCGAAGACTCTGCACATCGGTACCTCCCGTTTCTTGTTTGTCTTGGGCGCCGATTGAGTAAGCCGGCGCCTTTTGGAACACTGCCTGCGTTTGTCATCTTCGATCCGATAGCCGCCGACGGCAATCAGACTTTCGTCCTTACGCGGGGCGAGACTACCCATCTTCGAGCCGCACGCGTGGTAATCGGCTGCCACCACCATTTTTCGCCGGCGCGCATAATCGGCTTCGAAATCAAGAAAAGCTGCGGAGTCCGATTTGGCGAAGACGATCCATTCCATGATCAGGGTTCTCGACGAGGCGCGGTCCGTCGATTTCTACAACAAGGCCTTCGGCCTCGAGGTGGCGCAGCGGCTCGATTTCGAGACCTTCACGCTCATCTATCTCAGCAATGCCGACTCGCCCTTCGAGGTGGAGCTGACCGTGAACAAGGGGCGCACCGAGCCCTACGCGCTTGGCGACGGCTACGGCCATCTCGCCGTCTCGGTCGCCGATCTCGACAGCGAACACGACCGGATCGGCGCGCTCGGCTTCAATCCGAAGAAGATCGTCGAGTTCAATCACGACGGGGCGCTGATCGCCCGCTTCTTCTTCATCGAGGATCCCGACGGCTACAAGATCGAGGTGCTGCAGCGGGGAGGGCGCTTCCAATAGAGATATTCGCCGCGGAGAGGCGCGGCGCCAGCAACGGCACCCTCTCAGGGGGTGCGAACAGCAAGCAGGGAGGAAATCATGGTTACGGTCTACGAGAAGAAGCCGGGTTACGAGAAGAAATCAGGCCTTTCGCGGCGCGAGCTTCTCAAGCGCGGCGGCGCCGGCGCGCTGCTCATCATATCGGGCAGCGCCGTCATCAGTCCCGAACACGCCTGGGGTCTCGAGACCTCGGCGCTCAAGCCCGAAACGATGGCGACGCTGATCCAGGTGGCGCGCGACGTCTACCCGCATGACCAGGTGCCGGACAAATATTACGCCATCGCCGTCAAAGGCCATGACGAGACGGCGGCCAAGGACCCGGCCCACAAGGAACTGATCGAGAAGGGCATCGCCGAGCTCGACAAGAAGGCCGGCAAGGGTGGCTATCGCGGGATTGGTTGGGAAGAGCAGCGGGTCGCGCTGCTTACCGGCATCGAGAGGACGCCGTTCTTCCAGGCGGTGCGCGGCGGGCTTGTCGTCAGCCTCTACAACCAGAAGGAGCTGTGGCCGATCTTCGGTTACGAGGGCGAATCCTATTCCAAGGGCGGCTACATCGCACGCGGCTTCAACGACATCGAGTGGCTCTAAGCCGCTCTGCCCTGAACAGCATTTCGACAGATTTCATGGGAGGAAACCATGGCAGCATCATTTGATCTCAAGAACGACGGCGTGGTCGTCATCATCGGCTCCGGCGCGGGCGGCGGCACCCTCGGCAACGAACTGGCGCAGAAAGGCATCGACGTCGTCATCCTCGAGGCGGGCGCACGCCACGAATATGAGGAGTTCATCAACGACGAGTGGGAGTCCTTCGCCCAGCTTGCCTGGAAGGACAAGCGCACCACTTCGGGCGACTGGCGAGTGGCCAAGGATTTCCCGAACCTGCCGGCCTGGATCGTCAAATCGGTCGGCGGCTCGACCACGCATTGGGCGGGCGCCTCGCTGCGCTTCCAGGAGCATGAGTTCAAGGCGGCCACGACCTACGGCAAGGTCAAGGGCGCGAACCTTCTGGACTGGCCGGTGACGCTGGCCGAGATGGAGCCCTATTACGCCAAGGCCGAAGCAAAGATGGGCGTCACCGGCACCAACAACTGGCCACGGCTGCCGGGCAACAACAATTTCAAGGTGCTCAAGGCCGGCGCCGACAAGCTTGGCTACAAGGAATGCCACACCGGCAACATGGCCATCAATTCGGTCGAGCGCGACGACCGCAACTCCTGCCAGCAGACCGGCTTCTGCTTCCAGGGCTGCAAATGGGGCGCCAAATGGTCGACGCTCTACACCGAGATACCAAAGGGCGAGGCGACGGGGCATCTGGAGGTGCGGCCTAACTCGATGGCGATCAAGATCAATCATGACGCTTCGGGCAAGGTGACCGGCGTCGTCTATGCCGACAAGGACGGCAAGCTGCAGGAGCAGAAGGCCCGCATCGTCGCGGTGGCCGGCAATTCGATCGAGAGCCCGCGCCTGCTGCTCAATTCGGAGTCGTCCAAATTCCCGCACGGGCTCGCCAACTCGTCCGGGCAGGTGGGCAAGAACTACATGCGCCACACCACCGGCTCGGTCTATGCCATCTTCGACAAGCCGGTGCACATGTATCGCGGCACCACCATGGCCGGCATCATCCGCGACGAGGCGCGGCACGACCCGTCGCGCGGCTTCGTCGGCGGCTATGAGATGGAGACGCTGTCGCTCGGCCTGCCATTCATGGCGGCTTTCCTCAATCCCGGCGGCTGGGGCCGCTCATTCACCACGGCGCTCGACCATTACGACCATATGGCTGGTCTTTGGATCGTCGGCGAGGACATGCCGCGCGAGGAGAACCGCATCACGCTGCACAAGGATGAGAAGGACGAGCACGGCATGCCGATCGCCGACGTCCATTTCGACGATCATCCGAACGACGAGGCAATGCGAAACCATGCCTACAGCCAAGGTCAGGCGCTCTACGCCGCTGTCGGCGCGACCAGGACCTTCCCGACGCCGCCTTATCCTTCGACGCACAATCTCGGCACCAACCGGATGAGCGAGAAGCCCGAGGACGGCGTCGTCAACAAGCATGGCCAGTCGCACGACATAAAGAACCTGTTCGTCTCAGACGGCAGCCAGTTCACCAGCGGCGCGGCGGAGAACCCGACGCTGACCATCGTGACGCTGGCGATCCGCCAGGCCGACTACATCGCCGCGCAGATGTCGGCCAAAACTATTTGACCTCCCGACTGCCTGCTGGCGCGGGACCCGAAAGGGTTCCGCGCCATTTTTATGCGGCCTATCTTCTGGTGCACGTCGAGGCGGTGAAGGCGCCGTCCTTCTGTCTCATGATAATGTCGAAGGAGGGTCCGTTCGGG
The DNA here is from genome assembly GCA_004020875.1 of Mesorhizobium sp. Taxonomy (GTDB): domain Bacteria; phylum Pseudomonadota; class Alphaproteobacteria; order Rhizobiales; family Rhizobiaceae; genus Mesorhizobium. The sequence continues at coordinate 200,075 of SAPZ01000011.1, read as the reverse complement.
TCGTCCAGCGTCGCCTGGGTGATCGAGATCGAATTGCCGCCGCTGGTGTAGCCGCCGAGCGGGCCGAGCCAGGTGATCTCACCATTGGGGTTCATCTGGTAATTGTAAGGCGGCGGCGCGGCGCCGAAGGTCACCGGGCCACTATAGAGGTTGCCCTTGATGGTGATCACGCCGAGGTCGAGGAACAGGCCGAGCAGGTAGACCTCGCAGTGATAGGCTCCGTCGGGCAGCTTGCCCTCGGTGAAATCGGCGCGGGCGCCGCCGGCGGCGGACAGGAGAAGCAGGATACTCAGGATCGTTCTCAGGGCCATGACGTCGCTCGTTTGCGCGGCGACCTTGCCCCATTTTGCCATGGCCCTGCAACAGGGCCGATCAGCCAGTCTCTCTGCCCATGTGATGAAATTTAAAGCATTTTTGCCATTTGGCCAAAATCTGGGCAGCATTGCGTAAACTTTTCTCAACTTGGTCGCGTGGCAATGGATCTGGAAGTTTCCCGGCTACTGGATAACCGGCTGTAATCTCATCGTTATCCTGCAATTCCGTTGAGCGCATTCCCGTCTGGCACGTCGCTTGCACAGTTTAAGTTGCGATGCAAACAACCATGCTTGGGAGAGTGTCATATGAGGGGTAACTTCGCGAAAATAACAAAAATCCTGTCCGCCGGCGTCGTCGCCGCCGGTCTGCTGGCATCGGCTCCCGCCAAGGCGGCTGAAGACACGATCAAAGTCGGTATCCTCCATTCGCTGTCGGGAACCATGGCGATTTCGGAGACGACGCTGAAAGACGTCATGCTGATGCTGATCGACGAGCAAAATGCCAAGGGCGGCCTGCTCGGCAAGAAACTGGAAGCGGTGGTCGTCGACCCGGCGTCCAACTGGCCGCTCTTCGCCGAAAAGGCGCGCGAGCTGATTTCCAAGGACAGGGTCGCCGCCGTGTTCGGCTGCTGGACCTCGGTGTCGCGCAAGTCGGTGCTGCCGGTGTTCTCGGAACTCGACAACATCCTGTTCTATCCCGTGCAATATGAGGGCGAGGAGAGCGAGCGCAACGTCTTCTACACCGGTGCGGCGCCGAACCAGCAGGCCATTCCGGCGGTCGACTACCTGATGAGCGCCGATGGCGGCTCCGTAAAGCGCTGGGTGCTCGAAGGCACCGACTATGTCTATCCGCGCACCACCAACAAGATCCTCGAGGCCTACCTCAAGTCGAAGGGCGTGCCGGCCGAGGACATCATGGTCAACTACACGCCGTTCGGCTTCTCCGACTGGCAGACCGAGGTCTCGGCGATCAAGAAATTCGGCTCGGCCGGCAAGAAGACGGCGGTGGTCTCGACCGTCAATGGCGACGCCAACGTGCCGTTCTACAAGGAACTCGGCAACCAGGGCATCAAGGCCGAGGACATCCCGGTCATGGCCTTCTCCGTCGGCGAGGAAGAACTCGCCGGTCTCGACACCAAGCCGCTGGTCGGCCATCTCGCCGCCTGGAACTATTTCGAGAGCGTCAACACGCCCGAGAACAAGAAGTTCATCGCCGACTGGCACAAATTCATCAAGAACAACAAGCGCACCACCAACGACCCGATGGAAGCTCACTATATTGGCTTCAATATGTGGGTGAAGGCGGTCCAGAAGGCCGGCACCACCGATCCGGACAAGGTCATCGACGCCATGGTCGGCGTTTCGGTGCCGAACCTGACCGGCGGCTATTCGACGATGATGCCGAACCACCACATCACGAAGCCGGTGCTGATCGGTGAAATCCAGGCCAATGGCCAGTTCCAGACGGTCTCGAAGACGCCCGGCCTGGTGATGGGCGACGAATGGTCCGACTACCTGCCCGATTCCAAGGACCTCATTTCCGATTGGCGCGCGCCGCTCAGCTGCGGCAACTTCAATGTCAAGACCGGCAAGTGCGGCGGCAAGGGCACCAACTGATCCTCCCCGGGCTGGACCACCGGGTCCATGCCTAAGACTGCGCGCGTCCGGACGGTTTCCTCCACCGTCCGGACGCTCATTAAACCCTCAAGGGTCACCAAAGACCGATGAAGATCTTCCGTGCGATTGGCCTCACGCTTTTGTTCCTGCTGACGACGCTGTCGTCCTCGGGCGCTGCGGAAGCCGATCTGCGTGCCCTCATCGCCAAATTCGCGACAGCTGCGGACTTTTCCGAGACTGGAGTTATCGTTCGCGAGTTGACAGCCACAGGCGATCCGGCTGTCGAACGGCCGCTTGCTGCATTGGCGGAAGGCAATCTTTACATTCGCGCCGCCGACTCGATGGTGTTTGTCGGCAAGGAAGGGAGCGACAGCATCCAGCTTTTCGACCCGCTGAGCGGCGAGGCAGCGGGCGAGGCTTCCGCCGATGACTTAACCCAGATCGGCGTCAACAACACCTTGCGCCGCACCATCCGCGATGCATTGGGCACGCTGACGCTTGGTTCCAAGGATCCGACTGTCCGCATCGCCGCCGCCAACACTATGTTCAAGACACCTGATGCCGCCAACGTCGAGCCGCTCGACGCAGCGATCGCCAGTGAAACCGTGGCGAGCGTCAAGGCTTTGCTGGAGCAGGCGCGTGGCGCTTCCATACTGGTTTCGGACAAGCCCGATGCGGACAAGCTCGCCGCAATTGCCTTGATCGGTGCGCGTGGCGACCGCAACGCGGTGTCGCTCCTCACCTCCGTCGAGGCCAATGCCTCCGGAGCGGTCAAGGAAGCGGCGACGGCTACAATCGCGAGTATCAATTCGACGCTGGCATTTTGGGATGCCGGCCAAAACATTTGGTACGGCATCTCGCTCGGATCGGTGCTGCTGCTGGCGGCGATCGGCCTCGCCATCACCTTCGGCGTCATGGGCGTCATCAACATGGCGCATGGCGAGATGGTTATGCTCGGTGCCTATACCACCTTCGTTGTCCAGCAGGTGATCCGCACCTCGTTTCCCGGCCTGTTCGACTGGTCTCTGGTGATCGCGCTGCCGCTCGCCTTCCTGGTCGCAGCACTCGTCGGGCTCGCCATCGAGCGCGGCATCATCCGCTTCCTCTACGGTCGGCCGCTGGAGACGCTTTTGGCCACCTGGGGCGTCTCGCTGATCCTGCAGCAGGCGGTGCGGACCATTTTCGGGCCGACCAACCAGGAGGTGGGCAACCCGTCCTGGATGTCGGGTTCCTTCGATATCGGCCAGCTCGCGATCACCTGGAACCGGCTGTGGATCCTGGTGTTCGCGCTCGCCGCTTTCATCGTGCTGCTTTACGTCATGAAGCGCACGCCCTGGGGGCTGCAGATGCGCGCAGTGACCGCCAATCGGCGCATGGCCGCCTCGATGGGCATCAAGACGCCTTGGGTCGACGCGCTGACCTTCGCCTTGGGCTCCGGCATTGCAGGTATCGCAGGCGTGGCGCTCAGCCAGATCGACAATGTGTCGCCTAATCTCGGCCGCGGCTACATCATCGACAGCTTCATGGTCGTGGTCTTCGGCGGCGTCGGCAATCTCTGGGGCACGCTGGTCGGCGCCTTTTCGCTCGGCATCGTCAACAAGTTCCTCGAGCCCTATGCCGGCGCGGTGCTGGGCAAGATCGTCGTGCTCGTGCTGATCATCCTGTTCATCCAGAAGCGTCCGCGCGGCCTGTTCGCGCTGAAGGGCAGGGCGGTGGAAGCATGATCACGCAACGCTTCTTCTCCGCCGACCGCCGCATTGCCGTAACGATCGTCGCGCTGCTCGCGGCAGCCATGATCGTGCCGCTGCTCAACCTCGCGGTGTCGCCGCAAAGCGCCTTCTATATCCCGCCCTACATCGTGGCGCTGGTCGGCAAATATCTCTGTTATGCGCTGCTGGCGCTCGCGCTCGATCTGGTCTGGGGCTATTGCGGCATCCTTTCGCTCGGCCACGGCGCCTTCTTCGCGCTCGGCGGCTATGCGATGGGCATGTATCTGATGCGCCAGATCGGTTCGCGCGGCGTTTACGGCAACCCTATCCTGCCCGACTTCATGGTGTTCCTGAACTATAAGGAGTTGCCCTGGTTCTGGTACGGTTTCGACCATTTCTGGTTCGCGGCGCTGATGGTGCTCGCCGTGCCCGGGCTGCTTTCCTTTGTTTTCGGCTGGTTTGCCTTCCGCAGCCGTGTCACCGGCGTGTATCTCTCCATCATAACCCAGGCGATGACCTATGCGCTGTTGCTCGCCTTCTTCCGCAACGACATGGGTTTCGGCGGCAACAACGGCCTGACCGATTTCAAGGACGTACTCGGCTTCAGCGTGCCGGCGGACGCGACGCGCTCGGCGCTGTTCGCGGCGAGCGCCGTCACGCTCGCGCTTGCCGTCTTCGTCACGGCGGCGATCGTGCGATCCAAATACGGCAAGCTGCTGATGGCCGTGCGCGACGCCGAGAGCCGCACCCGCTTTCTTGGCTGGCGGGCGGAGAACGTCAAGCTGTTCGCCTTCACCGTCTCGGCAGTCATGGCCGGCATCGCCGGCGCGCTCTACGTGCCGCAGGTCGGCATCATCAATCCCGGCGAATTCGATCCCGCGAACTCGATCGAGGTGGTGATCTGGACCGCCGTCGGCGGGCGCGGCACCATCGTCGGCCCTATCATCGGCGCGCTTCTCGTCAATGCCGGCAAATCCTGGTTTACCGGCGTGCTGCCGGAATTCTGGCTGTTCGCGCTCGGCGGGCTGTTCGTTGCCGTCACGCTGCTTTTGCCCAAGGGCATCGTCGGCGTGTGGGACAGTTGGCGCGGCAAGACCAAGGCGCTGCGCGCGGCCTCGCTTGCCGCCGAAGCCGGCGCCGATGCAGAGGTGCCGCAGCCGAAGATCGTCCGCTCGGCGGCACGGACGCCGGGCGCCTGGTCGGCCACCGGGTCCGAGCCGCAGCCGGCGGGGTGAGCGGACATGAACAAGTCGAACACCATCCTTTATCTCGACGGCGTCTCGGTCTCCTTCGATGGCTTTCGCGCCATCAACAATTTGTCGCTGGTGCTCGACAAGGGTGAGATGCGGGCGATCATCGGGCCCAACGGGGCCGGTAAGACGACCATGATGGACATCGTCACCGGCAAGACGCGGCCGGACGAAGGCGAAGTCTTCTTCGACGGCCAGGTCGACCTCACCCGCCATGACGAGGCCGAGATCGCCATGATGGGCATCGGCCGCAAATTCCAGAAGCCGACCGTCTTCGAGAGCCACAGCGTCGAGGACAATCTGATGCTGGCGCTGAAGGCGCCGCGCTCGATCTTCCCGGCGCTGTTCCATCGCCGTTCCGCCGCCGAGGCGCGACGCATCGACGACATACTCGGCATCATCCGTCTCGGCGACAAGCGTGATGAGCTCGCCGCCAATCTCAGCCACGGCCAGAAGCAGTGGCTGGAGATCGGCATGCTCTTGGCGCAGGACCCGAAGCTGCTGCTCGTCGACGAGCCGGTCGCCGGTATGACCGATGCCGAAACCGAGGAGACAGCACGCCTGCTCAAGGACATCGCGCGCGACCATTCTGTGGTGGTCGTCGAGCACGACATGCATTTCGTGCGCGAGCTCGGCGTCAAGGTCACCTGCCTGCACGAGGGCTCGGTGCTCTCGGAAGGCACACTCGATTTCGTTTCGGCGGACGAGCGCGTCGTCGAAGTCTATCTGGGGCGCTGAGCATGGTCTGGCGGGTTCCATTCTACCGTTTCGATTTCGCATTCCTGAAGCGCTGGAGAAGGGGCTGAGCATGCTCGAAGTCTCCAACGCCACGCTGCATTACGGCGCCGCCCAGGCGCTGCGCGGCGTTTCACTGAAGGCCGGCGCCGGCAAGATCACTTGCGTGCTCGGCCGCAACGGCGTCGGCAAGACAAGTTTGATGAGATCCATCGTCGGCCACCACCGGCTGACGAGCGGAAGCGTTGCCTTCGAGGGGAAGGCGCTCGACCGGAGCGCGGCGTATGACCGCGCCCGGTCGGGCATCGCATTCGTGCCGCAGGGCAGAGAGATTTTTCCCCTGCTGACGGTGCGCGAAAACCTGGAATCCGGTTTTGCGCCGCTGCGGCGCGCAGACCGCAACATTCCGGCCCATGTCTTCGAGCTGTTTCCGGTGCTGAAGCAGATGCTCGGCCGCCGCGGCGGCGATCTCTCCGGCGGGCAGCAGCAGCAGCTCGCCATCGGCCGGGCGCTGGTGATGCGGCCGAAGCTGCTGGTGCTCGACGAACCGACCGAAGGCATCCAGCCGTCGATCATCAAGGATATCGGCCGCGCCATCCGCTATCTGCGCGACCAGGCGGGGATCGCCGTGCTTCTGGTCGAGCAATATCTCGACTTCTGCCGGGAACTTGCAGACGAGGTCAACATCATGGATCGCGGCCAGATCGTGCATACCGGTCCCGCCGAAGACCTCGACCGGGCGGATGTGCGAAAGTTCCTCACAGTGTAACTCGCGTCGTGGTCATCCTTGGGCGAAGCAAGGAGCGAAGCGACGCGGCGCAGACCCAAGATCCATTCCGTGACGTTGGTCGAAGAGTGCTGCGCTACAGAACAGGTTCCTTGCGCAGCGCCATTCCAAATTCCGCACCATCAGTAACGCTTCGAAGTAACGGCATAGATCCTTGGGTCTTCGCTCCGCTTCGCGTCGCTGCGCCCAAGGATGACGAAGTTGTTGAGCGCTCTGGCGCGCTCAATACTCCATGCTAGTCTTTTCTTGGCCTTGGTGAGTCGGCCGCTTTCCGTGCCAGTCGCGAATGAGGGGGGAAGGCGGGGACACTGCCCGCAAGGTCCACGCAAGCAAGTCCGCCTAGCTTTCCTCGCAGTGATTGTCGGTCAATGCGTCCAAAAAAGACTTTTGCCAGGGGATGGCGATGGAACGTTTTGTCGAGGACTATCAGAAGCGGCGCCTCACGGAGCGCGTCGATATCATGACCGCGATCAACATCCTGATGTCGCAAGGCTATGACGAGGATGATTTGATCGGCGAAATGACCAAGGTTTTCTACGTCGACCTCGATGCCTTCAACGACGTGATTGCTCACCACTGAGAGCGAGCAGGTGGCCGTAAAAGGTCATCCGGCGAGGCGGAAGTCCAGGACACGATTGCGGCCCGCGCGCTTGGCGGCATAAAGCGCCTTGTCGGCGGCGCTGAGCACTTTGTCGAAGCTCATGCCGTCCGTGCTGCCGAAGGCGAAACCTGCGCTGACCGTGCAGCGCAGCGGGCCGGTCTCGGTCTCAATCGTGCGCTCGGCGAACGCAGCCCTGACACGTTCGGCCGTTGCTCCAGCCGCCTCGGGTAAAATGCGCCTCAACACCATGGCGAATTCCTCGCCGCCCATGCGGGCGACGTAGTCGTTCGGGCGCAGACCGGCGCAAAGCACTTCGGCAAAGACCTTAAGCACCTCGTCGCCAGCGGCATGGCCGAACTGGTCGTTGATCGACTTGAAGCCATCGAGGTCGAACACCACCACAGCGGTGAAGGCGTTGACCGGTGTCTTGCCGTTGAGGTCGAACAAAGCGCGGCGGTTCAGAAGGCCGGTCAAGGCATCGGTTTGCGCCTCGCGCTGATGATGGCGGGCGAGCCGACCCTGGTTGAGCGCGAGCGACAACGCGCCGATACCGGTCATGGAGGCGATCACGATGACGAGGCTCAGATCCTCCGCCCAATTGCTGGGCGCGTGACCGAGAACCAGTTTGCCATCCCACGCCAGCACGCCCGCGCACAGCACGAAGGATGCCGCGGTCAGTGAATAGAGCAGCGACACGCCGATGAGAGGTACCGGCGCCTCCGCACGGCCCGGCCAATATTCATACGCGGTGCCAAACAGCAGCAGCGCGGCCAGGGTGTTCTCCAGCATGAAGCCCAAGCCGTCATAGCCGAGCGCCATCGGCGGCAGCGCCAGAGCACAGGAAATGCCGACGCCGAGCGCGATAAGCGGCAAAGGCGAGCGCCTTGTCCTGAATTGATGGGCGGCGCCCAACATGACCGAGAATCCTAGCAAGAGCAGCGCCAGCGTCAGCACGCCGAGCGCCATTCCGGGCCTTGCGATATAGGCGTCGTACGCAAAGACCTCGACCACCACGACGAGCACGCTGACTGCCCAGGTCAGCAGGAACCTGTCGGAACGGGCGGCCATCCAGGTTCCGAACAGCGTGAGGCTGAGGCAAGCGGCGGAGAAGCCGACGGCCAGGAGCAATGAGTTGTAATCTGGCAGCATGCACGCATCCCAGCCTTCGCCGGGCTGCAACCTGGCGTAGGTCACTTAAGTGCAGCATGGAAGTATCGATTACGTTACGATAGGCGAGAATATGCGAGGATTCCTGCGTTATAGGACTATTACCGACAATAGCAGGATAAGGCCGATCGCCATCATCACCAGACCCGGCCAATTCTGCGACAGGCCGAGGAACCCGAGGCCGCGCCGCCGCGGCTCCAATGTCGGGCCCGACGTTGCCAGGTTTGGCGTCGGACGAGGTGCTGGATCACTCAGTCGTCCGCGCCTCAGAGTGGCGCCTGCCATGTACACGACGCCTGCGATCGTGAGCAAGGCACCGAGGATGACGATCATCTTCCCCGCTCCTTTCCAACGCTGCGGGACTTGGAAAGCGTTTAGGGAGGTGGCCACTTTCCCGTTCCGATCTTCGGCAGCTGTTGCGACTTCACGGCGGTCTCCCGCGGGTCGGCGGCTGAGACAGAACGGTCAAGACGGCAGGCAGGTTCCGACAAGCCAGCGGCCGATTAGCGCCGCGCGGCGCGCCGAACAAAGGGCTGGCGTTTGAACAACGGCCGCTGTGAAGGTTCGCAGCGCTAGGCCGCCACCCGCTTCATCAGCGCCATGGCGCCGAACGGCGCGCGCACCTTGCCTTCGCTGATGAAGTAGGCGAACACGTCGCGCGGCTTGACCGGCGCATCGGTCTTCGGGTCGGCGCGCGGCAGGTCGGCGGGTTGCTTGCCCGCCGCCCAGGTCTTCACGCGCCCCGCCCATTCGTCCAGGCCTTTCGGCGTGTAGCAGTCGGGATTGTCGTCGCTGCCGGTCTGCAGCCTCGCATAGACGAAATCGCCGGTGACATCGGCTATCGCTGGATATTTTGCATGGTCGGCATAGACGATCGCGGCCTTGTATTTGCGCGCAAGCGCCGGGAACTCCGGAACGACAAAGCTGTCGTGGCGAACTTCCAGCGCGTGGCGCAAAGGCACGCCGTCCTGCTTCTCGGGCAGAAGTTTGAGGAAGGCTTCGAAATCGTCGGCGTCGAATTTCTTGGTCGGCGCGAATTGCCACAGAATTGGCCCGAGCTTCTCGCCGAGCGCGACAACGCCGGAGCCGAGGAAGCGCATCATCGATTCACCGGCCTCGCCGAGCACGCGGCGATTGGTGACGAAGCGGTTGCCCTTGAGCGAGAAGACGAAGCCCTCCGGCGCGTCCTTTGCCCATTTGACGAAGGTCGGCTCCTTGAAGCTGGAATAATAGGTGCCGTTGACCTCGATGCTCGGCACCTGGCGGCTAGCGTAATGGAGCTGCTTGGCCTTGGCGAGCTTCTCCGGATAAAAGGAGGTGTCCCAGGGCTCGAAAGTCCAACCGCCCATGCCGGCACGGATTTTTCCTTGGGCAGTCATTGTCTTCCTCCTTCGTTCGAAATGCGATCAGACCGCCCGGTGGACAGGCTTGGCCATGTCGACCAGCGTCCATCCTGGCCGGTATGGATTGGCGCGGCGACCCGTTTCGCGATAGCCATAGGCGGAATAGAGCGCGATGTTCCGCTCCATGCGGGAATTGGTGTAGAGCCGCACCTCCGGCACGCCCCATGACCGCGCCTGTTCGTCGGCGAAGTCGAGCAGCTTGATGCCGAGCTTCCTGCCCTGGAAAGCCGGTGCGACGGCGACGCTGAAGATCATGGCGTGGTCTGGGTGACGTTCGAGCACGATCAGTCCGGCGAGCTTCTCTTCTCCGTCCAGAAGCCAGACTTCGCCCCGCTCGATGCGCGGCGCGTAATCCTCGGTCACCGGTATCGGCGGTGCGTCGAAGATGGCCGTGTAGGGCGCATAGGCGTCCGTTGTGAGAGCGACGATGGCGGCGAGATCGTCCGGGCGGGCCGGTCTCATGACTGGTCTACTCCGGCAGCGGCCGCGACGACCTTTTGCATGCCAGCAGCTATGGCCGCGACAGCATCGCGGCTGGCCTGGCCCAGCCCATGACGCTCAGCCAGCCGGTGCGCATCATTGTAGGACAGCCAGACCTTGCCTTGCTCGTCCTGCCAGGCCAGCGCCTTGATCGGCAGGTCGATCCCGGTCAGTTGGCGATCCTGCATCAATGGCGTGCCGCCTTTCGGGTGGCCGAAGATCAGCAATTCAGTTGGACGCAGGGCCGCGCCGATCTCAAGCGCGCCGGCGGCATGGTCGATGCGGGCGAAGACGCGCAATCCGGCACGCGTCACCGCGTCGACCAATCGGTCGATGGTTTCACTGACGCCGAAGCGGCTTTCGATGGAGACAAGGCCGTTACCTGCCATCACTCCGCCGCTTCGCGTTTGCCTCCGGGGCGCCGTTCCAGGAGCTCCTTCAGGAACTGGCCGGTATAGCTGCGCTTCTCCCGCACGATCGCTTCCGGCGTGCCCGAAGCGACCAGCTCGCCACCGCCGTCGCCGCCTTCAGGGCCGAGATCGAGCACCCAGTCGGCGGTCTTGATCACCTCGAGATTGTGCTCGATGACCACCACGGTGTTGCCCTGGTCGACCAGCTCGTGCAGCACTTCGAGCAGCTTCGCCACATCGTGGAAATGCAGGCCGGTGGTCGGCTCGTCGAGGATGTATAGCGTCTTGCCGGTCGCCTTGCGCGACAATTCCTTGGCGAGTTTTATCCGCTGCGCCTCGCCGCCCGACAGTGTCGTCGCCTGCTGGCCGATATGGATGTAGCCGAGGCCAACCTGCTTCAGTGTCTCCAGCTTGTCGCGCACGCCGGGCACCGCCGAGAAGAACTCGACGCCTTCCTCGACCGTCATGTCGAGCACGTCGGCGATCGACTTGCCCTTGAACAGCACGTCCAGCGTCTCGCGGTTGTAGCGCTTGCCGTGGCAGACGTCGCACGTCACGTAGACGTCGGGCAGGAAGTGCATCTCGATCTTGATGACGCCGTCGCCCTGGCAGGCCTCGCAGCGGCCGCCCTTGACGTTGAAGGAGAAGCGGCCCGGCTGGTACCCGCGCGCCTTGGCCTCGGGAAGGCCGGCAAACCAGTCGCGGATCGGTGTGAACGCGCCCGTGTAGGTCGCCGGATTGGAGCGTGGCGTGCGGCCGATTGGTGACTGGTCGATGTCGATGACCTTGTCGAGGAATTCCAGCCCCTCGATGCGGTCATGCTCGGCCGGATGCTCGCGCGAGCCCATGATGCGGCGCGAGGCCGCCTTGAACAGCGTTTCGATCAGGAAGGTCGACTTGCCGCCGCCGGATACGCCGGTGACCGCGGTAAAGGTGCCAAGCGGGATTTCCGCCGTTACGTTCTTCAGATTGTTGCCGCGCGCGCCGACCACCTTGATGCGCCGGTTCTTCTTTGCCTCGCGGCGCACGGCGGGCGTCGTTACTTCGAGCTCGCCCGACAGATATTTGCCGGTGATCGAAGCGGGGGTGGCCATGATCTGCTGCGGCGTGCCTTGCGCGATGATGCGGCCGCCATGGATGCCGGCGGCCGGACCGATGTCGACGACATAGTCGGCATGCAGGATGGCGTCCTCGTCATGCTCGACGACGATCACCGTGTTGCCGATGTCGCGCAGATGCTTCAGCGTGTCGAGCAGGCGCGCATTGTCGCGCTGATGCAGGCCGATCGACGGCTCGTCCAATACATAGAGAACGCCGGTTAGGCCGGAGCCGATCTGCGAGGCCAGCCGGATGCGCTGGCTCTCGCCGCCCGACAGCGTGCCGGAGTTGCGCGACAGCGTGAGATAGTCGAGGCCGACATCGTTGAGGAAGCGCAGCCGCTCGCGGATCTCCTTGACCACGCGGGCCGCGATCTCGTTCTGCTTCTCGTTGAGCTGCACCGGCAGGTCGGTGAACCACTGGTCGGCCTTGCGGATCGACAGCTCGGTCACTTCGCCGATGTGTTTTCCCGCGATCTTTACCGCCAGCGCCTCCGGCTTCAGCCGGTAGCCGTGGCAGGCGGGGCAGGGGGTGGCCGACATGAAGCGCTCGATCTCCTCGCGCATCCAGGCCGATTCCGTTTCCTTCCAGCGCCGGTCGAGATTGGGGATGACGCCCTCGAAGGTCTTGGTGGTCTTGTAGGAGCGCAGGCCGTCATCATACTGGAAGGTGATCTCGCGCTCGCCGGTGCCATGCAGCACGGCTTCTTTCGCCTGCGCGTTCAGGTCCTTGAACTTGTCGCCGAGCTTGAAGCCATAGGCCTTACCGAGCGCTTCAAGCGTCTGCGCGTAATAGGGCGAGGTCGATTTCGCCCACGGGCTGATGGCGCCGTCGCGCAGCGAGACATTCTCGTCCGGCACGACGAGGTTGGGGTCGATTGCGCGCTGGCTGCCTAGGCCATCGCAGGTCGGGCAGGCGCCGAACGGGTTGTTGAAAGAGAACAGCCTGGGCTCGACCTCCGGAATGGTGAAGCCGGACACCGGGCAGGCAAACTTCTCCGAGAACAGGATGCGCTCATGCGTCTCGTTCTTGGACTTGTTGACCGAGTCCTCGCCGGTCAGGCTGGGATCGAGCGGCCGGTCGGCGAACTCGGCCACGGCAAGGCCCTCGGCGAGCTTCAGCGCGGTCTCCATCGAGTCCGCGAGCCTGGTCGCAAGATCGCCACGCACGACGATGCGGTCGACGACGACGTCGATGTCGTGCTTGTACTTCTTGTCTAGCGCCGGCACGTCGGCGATCTCGTAGAAGGTGCCGTCGACCTTGACCCGCTGAAAACCCTTCTTCTGCAGCTCGAGCAGTTCCTTGCGGTACTCGCCCTTGCGGCCGCGTACGATCGGCGCCAGCAGATAGAGGCGGGTGCCTTCCTCCAGCGCCAGTACCCGGTCGACCATCTGCGAGACTGTCTGGCTCTCGATCGGCAGGCCGGTGGCCGGCGAATAGGGAATGCCGACGCGCGCGAAAAGCAGGCGCATATAGTCGTAGATCTCGGTGACGGTGCCGACCGTCGAGCGCGGGTTGCGCGAGGTGGTCTTCTGCTCGATCGAGATGGCGGGCGACAGGCCGTCGATCTGGTCCACGTCCGGCTTCTGCATCATCTCCAGGAACTGCCGGGCATAGGCCGACAGGCTTTCGACATAGCGGCGCTGGCCCTCGGCATAGATGGTGTCGAAAGCCAGCGACGACTTGCCGGAGCCCGACAGGCCAGTCATGACGATCAGGCTGTCGCGCGGCAGGTCGAGATCGACATTCTTGAGATTGTGTTCGCGCGCCCCGCGAATGGAAAGGTATTTATGGTCGGCCATCGCCGGTCGCCGCCTCAGGTCTGGAATTTGCTGGATTGGGCGGGTTCGTCCCGGCCATCCCCTATGTAGGTAGTTTCGGCGCCACGTCGAGAGACGCCACAATCTCGACGGAACAAGCCGATCCTGGGTTTAACCGCCTTTCGCGCCAGCGGGCAAGCGGAAAGAACAAAGGCCGAACACGCTCCTGACAAAGTGCTGTGGAGACAATCGCGTTAAGGGCGGCGAAGACAAGTGCCGCCGATGCCCGTCTTGTTGACCCCGAAAGCCACTCAACTTACCCGCACGTAATCTCCGGGCGATCACATTTTTCGGTAACCGGCTATTCAACGGTTGACGCCGGCGACACACGGGGGCAGTCTTAAAGGCGTCAACGAAGCCGGCCGTCTTTCGATGGCCTCGCCGCCCGACTGGCGGCCTGCGAGACGCCGCAGGCAATAGCGATCAGCGCTTCGAACGACATTGTCGCAACGGACCCAGGAGCGGAGCATGACGCCACCGGACAGTCCCTTGAGGCTCCACACGGAGATGGAGCCGCGGCGGGCATAAGTGCCAGGGCAGACTTGAAACGCCAGCCCGACAAACCGTGACTTGCCGATTCCCTACAATCAGAGACGATAGTCGGATCGTCGGCCGAACGCCGCGTTGCATCCGAAACAGAACGCCGGCAGTCCACTCCCGGCTAAAGTTGGATTTCAGATCCATGAAGCCTCATCCGTCTGCACAGCAGGGATGGGGCTTTACATTTTGTGGGTGCCTCACCTTGTTGACGGCGCCAGAGACTTCCGGACGGAACGTCACCACGCACTTTCCTGGCATTGCTTTAATGGTTCGGCAGCTTCATCCCGCCCGTTGCCATATCAATCGTAATGCTGCCGCCGATCCTGACATCGGTGTTGCCGATCTTGAACGAGCCGTCGCTGCCGGCGGGCTGCGCGTCATCCGGCTCGGGCTGCGGCGCCGGCTTGGCAATGCGATAGTCGCCGCTGACGCCGGGCAGTTTTTGCGACGGGCTGTCCTCGGCAAGTGCGGTGCCGGCTGTCAGCGCGCCGGCAAGCGCGGCGGCGGCAACGCGCAAATGTCTGGTTTGCAGCAGCTTGGTCATGCGCCAACTATAGAGACGCGGCCGGAGCGAGGCCAGACGCGGGCCAATCAAATTGCCGCGCGTCCGGTTCAAGGGAAGTGTTAAGCCGCCCTCTTGCGAGTATCGTAGACATGGTCGACGAGGCCCCATTCCTTGGCTTCAGCGGCGCTCATGAAATAGTCGCGGTCGAGCGTGCGCTCCACTTCCTCATAGGTCCGGCCGCAATGCCTGGCGTACAGCTCCGTCATGTGCTGCTTGGTGCGCACAATGTCCTCGGCGTGTCGCTGGATGTCGGAAGCCTGGCCCTGGAAGCCGCCGAGCGGCTGATGCAGCACGATCCTGGTGTTGGGCAACGCGATGCGGCGTCCCGGGGAGCCTGCCATCAACAGGAAGGAGCCCATCGAGGCGGCGAAGCCCATGCAGACCGTCGACACCGGACAGGAGATGTACTGCATCGTGTCGTAGATGGCGAAGCCGCTGGTCACCATGCCCCCGGGCGAGTTGATGTAGAGCGAGATCTCCTTGTCGGGATGGTCGGATTCCAGCGACAACAGCTGGGCGCAGACCAGCGCCGAAACGTTGTCGTTGATCTCGCCGTTGATGAAGACGATGCGCTCGCGCAGCAGCCGCGAAAAAATATCGAAGGAACGTTCGCCGCGGCTCGACTGCTCGATGACCATCGGCACCAGATTGGCAATGCTCATGACGGATTTCCTCGGTCCTATTGATCAGGCCGCGCGCAGCATCATGCAGGGCGCATTGGCCGCGGCCGGGGTCTTGCGCGCATAAAGCGAGAATCCACAGCCGGCGCCCGCAATGGCCAGAACAGGCTCCGCCACCGGGACGAAGCCGTCATGGACTATACGAAGATACGTGCCTCCGGAGGCTGTGCGGGCCAGCGTGAAGGTGACGATGCTGTCAAAAGCCGGAAGCTGGTCGGCCTCCTTGTCGGCGGGCCCCTCGCGCCAGGAATAGCGCAGCAGCCTGCCGGGCTCGGCCTCGAGCACCTCGCATTCGATCGGCGCATCCGGTCCGGCAAAGGTGAAGCAGCTGCCGGCTTCAGCCTTCATGTCGTTCGGCATCATCCAGGAGGCCAGCAGTTCCGGCTCTGTCAGCGCCCGCCAGACCTTTTCCGGCGGATCGGCAAGCTCGCATTCGAAGCTGAGCGGCGCTTCGTTGACCGTCGGGTTTTCGGTTGCCGTCATTGATCCATTCCCTTCAGAACCGTCTTCAACTTTGCGATGCGTTCCGGCCAGAAGGCGCGGTAGCGTTCGATCCAGCCGAGCAGCGGGTCGAGCCCTTGCGGATCGGCGCGGTAATAGGCGTTGCGGCCGGCGCGCCGCTCGATCACCAGGCCGGCGCCGCGCAGAACGGCGAGATGCTGCGAGACCGCCGGCTGCGACACACTCATGCCGGCGCGCAGCTCGCTCACGCTCATCTCGCTGGCGACGAGGCGCTCGTAGACGGCGCGACGCGTCGGATCGGCGAGCGCCCGGAAAATCTCTGCTTCGATCATGGACAAAGCATAAGTCGACACTTATTGATTTGGCAAGCGTCTGTTTGATCGCCATATCAAAACAGATGTTCAGGCGCGGCCTTTGCTGACATTCCTTGACAGAAAGGCAGGTCTTGGCTAGAACGAAAAGGGAACAAAAACCTTGTGGGAAAAGCCAGCCTCTTCAGGCATGAACAGCCCGCAGGCTGTAAGGTGAGCGACTTAAAATTTGTTTCGGATGAGCGCGGAGAAGTAAGATGGCGGGTAGCGTCAACAAGGTCATTCTGGTCGGCAATCTCGGGGCGGACCCTGAAATCCGCCGCCTGAATTCCGGCGATCCGGTCGTCAACATCCGCGTCGCCACCTCGGAAAGCTGGCGCGACAAGAACTCGGGCGAGCGAAAGGAAAAGACCGAGTGGCATAATGTCGTGATCTTCAACGACCAACTCGCCAAGGTCGCCGAGCAGTATTTGAAGAAGGGCATGAAGGTCTATGTCGAGGGCCAGCTGCAGACCCGCAAATGGCAGGACCAGACCGGCAATGACCGCTACACGACGGAAATCGTGCTGCAGAAATTCCGCGGCGAGCTGCAGATGCTCGATGCCCGCGGCGAGGGCGGCCAGGTCGGCAACTATTCCGGCGGCGGCAGCCGCGGTTCAGATTTCGGCCAGTCCGGCCCGAACGAAGGTTTCAGCCGCGGTGGCGGCGGCGGTTCCAGGGGCGGCGGTGGCGGCGGCTCGTCGCGCGAGCTGGACGACGAGATCCCGTTCTAGGCGCTTCACTTAAGGGAAGGCGCGATGTCGCTCGGATCGCTTCTGTCGGCGCCGCCTCCCATTCCATGGCATGCTTTCGCGGCCATCGCCGCTTTAGCCGTCGGCGGCGCCCAGTTGGCGTTGCCGAAAGGCACGATACGTCACCGCGTGCTGGGTTATGCCTGGGTGGCGCTGATTTTAGGTCATCGCCATTTCGAGCTTCTGGATCCAGCAGATCCGGCTTGCAGGTCCGTTCAGCCCAATCCATCTGCTGTCGATCCTGGTGCTGGTCACTGTACCGCTGGCGGCCTGGTATGCGCGCACGCATAAGGTGGCCGCGCATTGCGGCGCTATGGTAAAACTCTTTTCGCGCTGGTCGGCGCCGGCATGTTCACGCTACTGCCCGGCCGGATCATGCACGCCGTCGTGTTCGGCCAATAGGCGACGGGAACCTCGCAAGGAAGATTAACGTGAAAGCACGCGTCAAATGGGTCGAGGATCGCACCTTTGTCGGCGAATCCGGAAGCGGGCATAAGGTCGTGCTGGGCACGGCGCGTGGGCCGGATGGCAAGACGCCTGGACCGAGCCCGATGGAACTGGTGCTGATCGGCACCGGCGGCTGCTCGGCCTTTGACGTCGTTCACATCCTTGAGAAAGGCCGCGAAGCAATCGAGGATTGTGTCGTCGAGCTCGACGCCGATCGCGCAGAGACCGACCCCAAAGTGTTCACCCGCATCCACATGCATTTCATCGTCAAGGGCAAAGCCCTGTCGCATGACAAGGTCAAACGGGCGATCGATCTGTCGATCGATAAATACTGCTCGGCTAGCGCCATGATGGCGAAGACGGCGACGCTCACGCATGATTTCGAGGTGGTTGAGACGGGGGTGAAGTAGGCAGGAGGCAGTTGCTTCGCGGCCGCTGGACTATGCGGCCATCAGCGCCCTGACGCCGTCGGCCACGAACTGGACCGCCAAGGCCGCCAGGATCACGCCGAGCAACCGCGTCAGGATGGAACGACCGGTCTGGCCGAGGATTCGGTCGATGCGTTCCGACAGCACAAACACAAGATAGGTGATGACGAGGCAGAAGAAGATGATGCCGACAAGGGCTGCCTGGGCGGCAAAGCCCTCGAAATGTCCCGATAAGAGCACCGTCGCCGAGATGGCGCCCGGGCCGGCGATCAGCGGGATCGCCAGCGGGAAGGCGGCGATGTTGTGGATCATGTCCTTGGTGATGGCGACGTCGCCGATCTTCTCCTTGCGGTCCTGGCGGCGCTCGAACACCATTTCGAAGGCAATGAAGAACAGCAGGAAGCCGCCGGCAACGCGGAAGGCCGGCAGCGTGATGCCGAACACCGACAGGATCGAGGCGCCGGCGATCGCGAACAGCGCCATGACCAGAAAGCCGATCACCGAAGCGCGCACCGACACCTGCTGGCGCTCCTCGCGATTCATGCCACGCGTCACGGCAAGGAAGAGCGGCGCCAGCCCCGGGGGGTCGATGGTCACCAGGATCGTGACGAAGGCGTTGAACAGGCTGTCGAAACTCGGCATCGCTGGCCCCTCCCGCCGGGCGAAGCCCAAGCTCTGCAATTGGTAGAGCAAAGCCCGAGCGGTGGGAACAGCCGGGAGGGGAAATCAGCCGGCTATTCGGCCCTGCTGCAGTAGGCTTCCAACCGATAGCCGTCCGGATCGATGACGAAGGCGGCATAGTAGTTGTCGCCATAGGCTGCGCGCAGTCCCGGCTGGCCGTTGTCCTTGCCGCCCTCACGCAACGCGGCGGCATGGAAGGCGTCGACGCTGGCGCGCGTCGGCGCCGAGAAGCAGAAATGCAGGCCGGACTCCGTGTCAGCCGGTACCGGCCGCCCGGCGTCGTTCACCCAAAGCTGGACCGCCTCGGCACCGTAGCCGAGGGAGCCGGAGGACTGGCTGAGGCAGGAACAGCCGAGCGGCTCGAGAGCAGCGTCGTAGAAGCGTTTGGAAGTACCGGTATCGCGGACACCGATCGAGACATGATCGAGCATTGTTTCCTCCATAATTGCAATTGGTTGGCTGATTAGGCCGGAGTCGCGCGTCGCGCCAGGAATTCGACCTCCATTCGCCAGGTCGTGCCGCCGTTATATGAATGCTCGCCTAGCCAGCGGAACGAGTTTTCGGTGATGCGTGAAAAGCTCCAGCGCACCGACGCGCCGGTGCCGTCGGCGCCGATCTGGACGATCGTGTCGCCCTCGGCGCGGCCGAGCTGCCGGCTGTAGTACTGGTTGCGCGGGTCGCTCCAGAAGATGTGCCAGGTGTCGGTGCCGGGATCGTAGACGCGCAATGTCGTGCCGTAGAAGGTCCACGGCCCGAGCGACGGGGAGGGGCCCGCGTCTCGCGCCGGCAAGATCCAGACATCCTGCACGGCCCTGCCTTCCAGAACCCAGCCGAAATGCACCTCGCCGCGACCGGTGAGCCTGGTGCCGTCCTCGAAGATGCGCGTGGCGTCGAATGTCCAGGCGCCAATGAAGCGGCCGTAGAGCTTCAGCTTTTCAGCGAGATCCGGATTGGGGCCGTCACTGTGCAAGGCCTCGGCAAAGGGATTGGTCATGGTTGCTGCCTCGTTTGTCAGGAGAGGGCAAGCAATAGGGGCAGGCGGGGTTCGTCGCTTGGGAAAAATTGCTATCTTTCAGGCATGACGACAGTGCAGAGAACTCTGGCTTCCGGATCAGGCTGGCAGGTGTCCGACGTGGTGTGTACCGCCGCCGCGGGCGACAGGCCGTTCGAGGAAGAACATCGCGGCTTCTGCGTCGCCGCGGTAACCAGCGGCACGTTCCGCTACCGCACGCGCCAAGGCACGGCGATGCTGGCGCCGGGCGCCATCCTCCTCGGCAATCCAGGCGCCTGCTACGAATGCGGGCACGAGCATGGCGCCGGCGATCGCTGCCTCTCCTTCCATTTTTCCCCGGCCTATCTGGAGCGCGTCGTGGCCGAACTGCCGGGCGCGAAGCGGCTGGGCTTCGCCGATCCGCGCCTGCCGCCCTTACCGTCGCTGGCGCCTTTGCTTGCCGAGGCGGAGGCGGCGCGCGAAAGGAGCGACAACGGGGCGTTCGAGGAACTCGGCCTGCGCCTTGCCGGCGCGGTGGTTGCGGCTGCCGCCGGTTCTTCCAGAACGGCGCGGGCACCCAGCCGCCGCGATCAGAAACGTGTTGCCGAAGCAGTGCGGCTGATCGAGCTCAATGCCGAGCGGCCGCTCTCGCTGGCCGAGCTTGCCGGCGGCACGGCGACCAGCCCGTATCATTTCCTGCGCACGTTCCGGCACGTGGCCGGCATGACGCCCTATCAGTTCCTGCTGAGGACCAGGCTTCACCGCGCCGCTGTGCGCCTGCGCAGCTCGGACGCGACGATTTCGACGATCGCATTCGACGCCGGTTTCAACGATCTATCGACCTTCAATCGCCGGTTCCGGCGCGAGATGGGAGAGGCGCCAGGCGTCTATCGCAGACGCCGTGCGAGCCGATAGGCTTGACGCTTTCGATCAGTGTGCAGTCAATCCGATGTCGGGCCGCACCATCCAGGCAGATAATCCGCGTCCTTGCTCTTGGCGAGCGCCAAGGCTTGCTTCGTCGCCTTGTCGAAGTTCTTGGCGACGGCGTCGCGGTCGATGCGCCGGCGCAGGAAGTCAGCCCACAGGAATTCGCTGAATGGCGTGGTGTCCTTGGCGAAACCGCCCTGACGGCGCAGTTCGCCGGCCATGCTTCGATACGGATCGTCTACCAGCTCGCCGATGGTCTTGGGAATGGCCGAATAATCGCGGCGCCTGCCAGTCTCGTCGAAAGGATGCATCCAACCACGATTGTCGAGCATGAAAAGAAACGCTTCCTTGTCCAGCGCGGACAAATCGCTGACTACTGTGACCAGCACGTCCTTGACCCCTTCCTCCAGAAGGGCACGGGCGAGGTGGTGATGGTCGGTGACGTAATTGCGGTTCTTCGGACCGAGCACCACCGGCATCATGTGTCTGCCCAGGAAGACACCAGTCTTGTTCTTGGCGTCCTGCGCCCGGATCATCTGGCGCTTCAGCTCGACCTCCCTCATGCCAACCGTTATCTGCGTTGGCCGCAGTTCCTCGACGGGGACCGGCGTCACAATTGGTTCTCGGGGGGCGATCATCCTATTCCATCCTGTTCTTGCGGTTGCGGTTTCCCCGGATCAAGTGTTTTGATCGCCGCGTCGACGCTGTGGAATATGTGCTCAGCGCCGACAATGTCAGCGATACCGAACCGCGTCAGCGCCGCCTGGGCGCGCAGCGATTCCATGCGCGCGATAGCAAAGACCGCGCCTTTGTCGCGACAATGGCAGATGGTGTCGATCAGTGCCTGGGCGGCGGTATAGTCGATCTCGACGATGTTGCTGGCCTCCAGCACCACCAGCTTCACATCGTCGCTCCTGGCGTCGATCAGGTCCCTCAGACCGCGCTTGAAACGGTCGGCATTGACGAAGGAAAGCGGCGCCTGGAACGCTGCAACCAGCACACCGGCGTGCTGCTCGCCTGCGTTTGAGCCGTTCGGCGGCCACCAGACCGAGGTGCCCGGCACCTGCGCCAGTTCGATCGGTTCCGTGCGCGTCGAGCCCCAGATGCCGTGCAGCAGCGACAGGCCGATGCCGATAGCGACGCCGGTTTCGATCGGCAGGATGACGATGGCGATCATGGTGATCAGGATCAGCGCGAACTCACCCGGCGCCTGCCGGTAGACGTTAACGGCGATCCTCCAGCGCAGGATGTGCTGGGCCACGAACATCAGCACGGCGGCAAGGGCCGCTTGCGGCACATTGGCCAGCAGGGTGCCACCAAAGGCGCCGAGCGTCAGCACGATGGCCGCCGCGATCAGACCCGACAGCTGAGAGCGGCCGCCGGTCTGGGCGACGATGGCCGTACGCGGCGGGCTGGCGTTGACGGCAAAGGCGCCGAACAGGCCGGCCACGATGCTGCCCGCGCCGACGCCGACGAAGTCGCGGTTCACGTCTGTCGCTTGGCCATTCCGCGGCGGGAAGGAGCGGCTTGTGGCCGCCGTCTGCACCATGACGACGATGGCGATCAGCAGCGCCAGGGGCACAAGGGCCCGTGCGTCCTGGAAGTCGACGGTCGGTATGCCCGGGGCCGGCAGCCCGTTCGGCAAGGCGCCGAGCACCTCGACGCCACGGTTCTTCAAGTCGAAGGCGACAACGCCAAGCGTCGCCAGGACCATGCCGATCAATGCCGCCGGGATACGCGCGCTGACCTGTCCGGCCGCGAAGACGATGGCGAAGACGCCGAGGCCGATTGCCAGGCTCCAGGGATTGGTGAGGTGAAGATTGGCGGCTATCTCGCCGATCCGCCGCACCGTCTCGCCGCTTTCGGCCGGCAGGCCGAACAAGGAAGGCAGTTGCGAGACGATGATATGTACGGAAATGCCGGCAAGGAAGCCGGTCGTGACCGGCACGGACAGGAGATCGGCAATCCAGCCGAGACGGAAAATACCGCTGAGCGCCACCAGCAGGCCCACCATCAGGGCCAGCATGCCCGCCATCGCCAGATAATGCGGCGAGCCCGAGGTGGCGATCACCGCCAGACCGCCGGCGAACAAAGGCGTGATCGTCGAATCCGCGCCCGCCGACAGGTGGCGGTTGGCGCCGAGCAGCGCGAAGGCGACAGAGCCGGCGACGAAGGTGAAAAAGCCGATCTGCGGCGCGAAACCGCCGAGGCGCGCCGTCGCCATCTGCTCTGGAATGGCGATCGCGGCCAGCGTGATGCCGGCCGCCAGATCTCCGTTGAGGTCATTGACACCCCAGCCGCTGAGGGCCCGCATGGGCAGCCACGAGGCCAGGTTCACAGCTCTTGCGGTTTTTGCCCGATCCATCACCGACCTTGCCGCATGACGGCGAAAACGACGGTGGCCATATCGTCGCAATCAGCGGTATCCATTTGAAATTACCATCGAAATTGCCTCTGGAAAAGTCCGGCCGACATTGGAGTTTCGGCGAGGCTTCCTATATAAGCATGCAGTGATTCCCGACTGGATTGTGACCTGATTTGACCGACCAGAAGACACCGCGCGGGCCGGACGACGGCCCCACCGGCATCGAGCCGATTTCGATCATCGAGGAGATGCAGCGCTCCTATCTCGATTACGCCATGAGCGTGATCGTCAGCCGCGCGCTGCCCGACGTGCGCGACGGCCTGAAGCCCGTGCATCGCCGCATCCTCTACGCCATGCAGGAAGGCGGTTACCACTGGAACCGCAAGCATGTGAAGTCGTCGCGTATCGTCGGCGACGTGATGGGTAAATACCATCCGCATGGCGACGCCTCGATCTATGACGCGCTGGTTCGCATGGCGCAGGACTGGTCGCTGCGCGTGCCGCTGATCGACGGACAGGGCAATTTCGGCTCCATCGACGCCGACCCGCCCGCGGCCATGCGCTACACCGAGTCGCGGCTCACCAAGGTCGCGCATGAGCTCCTGGAGGATATCGACAAGGAAACGGTCGATTTTCAGGACAATTACGACGGCGCCGAACAAGAGCCGAAGGTGCTGCCGGCGCGCTTCCCCAACCTTCTGGTCAACGGTTCCGGCGGCATCGCTGTCGGCATGGCCACCAACATTCCGCCGCACAACCTGGCGGAAGTGTGCAATGGCGCGATGGCGATCATCGACAACCCGGCCATCGACCTGCCGGCGCTGATGGAGATCGTGCCCGGCCCGGATTTCCCGACCGGCGGCATCGTGCTTGGCCGCTCCGGCATCTACAGTGCCTATTCCACCGGCCGCGGCTCGATCGTCATGCGAGGCCGCGTCGAGATCGAAAGGCGCGGCAATGACCGCGAATCCATCGTCGTCACCGAAATCCCCTATCAGGTGAACAAGGCGGCGATGATCGAGAAGATGGCCGAACTGGTGCGCGAAAAGCGCATCGACGGGATCTCCGACATTCGCGACGAAAGCGACCGCCAGGGTTACCGGGTCGTCATCGAGCTGAAGCGCGAGGCCGTCGCCGACGTCATCCTCAACCAGCTTTACCGCTTCACGCCGCTGCAGACATCGTTCGGCGCCAACATGGTGGCGCTGAACGGCGGCAAGCCGGAAGTGATGACGCTGATCGACATGCTGAAAGCCTTCGTCGGCTTCCGCGAGGAGGTGATCAGCCGCCGCACCAAATACCTGCTGCGCAAGGCGCGCGAGCGCGCCCATGTCCTTGTCGGCCTGGCGATTGCGGTCGCCAATATCGACGAGGTGATCAAGCTGATCCGCACCGCGCCCGATCCGCAGACGGCGCGCGAGCAGTTGATGGAGCGGCGCTGGCCGTCGCACGACGTCGCGCCGCTGATCAAGCTGATCGATGACCCGCGCCACCGCATCAACGAGGATGGCACTTACAATCTCTCCGAGGAACAGGCGCGCGCCATCCTCGACCTGCGCCTGCAGCGCCTGACAGCGCTCGGCCGCGACGAGATCGCCGATGAGTTGAACAAGATTGGCGCCGAGATTGTTGATTTCCTTGATATTTTGTCGTCTCGAGCGCGCATCCAGCAGATCGTCAAGGACGAGTTGATTGCGGTTCGCGACGAGTTCGGCACGCCGCGCCGTACCGAGCTCTCCGAGGGCGGAGCGGACATGGAAGACGAGGACCTGATCCAGCGCGAGGACATGGTCGTCACCGTCAGCCATTCCGGCTACATCAAGCGCGTGCCGCTGTCGCTCTACCGGGCTCAGCGCCGCGGCGGCAAGGGCCGCTCCGGCATGTCGACCAAGGAAGAGGATTTCGTCACAAGGCTGTTCGTGGCCAACACGCATACGCCGGTGCTGTTCTTCTCTTCGCGCGGCATCGTCTACAAGGAAAAAGTCTGGCGGCTGCCGATCGGCAACCCGCAATCGCGGGGCAAGGCGCTGATCAACATGCTGCCGCTCGAGCAGGGCGAGCGCATCACCACCATCATGCCGCTGCCGGAGGACGAAACCAGTTGGGGCGAGCTCGACGTGATGTTCGCGACCACGCGCGGCACGGTGCGCCG
The DNA here is from genome assembly GCA_004020875.1 of Mesorhizobium sp. Lineage (GTDB taxonomy): Bacteria > Pseudomonadota > Alphaproteobacteria > Rhizobiales > Rhizobiaceae > Mesorhizobium. The sequence continues at coordinate 175,344 of SAPZ01000011.1, read as the reverse complement.
CAACAAGCTGTCCGACTTCGTCCAGGTCAACCGCAACGGCAAGATCGCCATGAAGCTGGAGGAAGAAGGCGACGAGATCCTTGGCGTCGAGACCTGCACCGACAATGACGACGTGCTTTTGACGGCGAATTCCGGCCAGTGCATCCGTTTCCCGGTCTCCGACGTGCGCGTCTTCCAGAGCCGCAACTCCGTTGGCGTGCGCGGCATAAGCATGGCCGAGACCGACCGCATCATCTCGATGTCGATCATCGAGAATGTCGATGCGTCACCCGCCGAGCGCGCCGCCTATCTGAAGCGCGCGGCGGCCGAGCGACGGCTTGCCGCCGGTGGAGCAGGCGAGGACGAGGAGATTGCGCTCACCAATGAAGAGGTCGGCGAGGAAGCCGAGCTATCCGACGAGCGCTACGAATTCCTCAAGGCGCATGAAAAGCTTGTGCTGACGGTGACCGAATATGGCTATGGCAAGCGCTCGTCATCCTACGACTTCCGCCTGACGGGGCGCGGCGGCAAGGGTATCCGCGCCACCGACGTGTCGAAGACGGCCGAGATCGGTCGCCTGGTCGCGACCTTCCCGGTCGGCAATGACGATCAGATCATGCTGGTTTCGGATGGCGGCACGGTCATCCGGGTGCCGGTCAATGGCATACGCTTCGCCAGCCGCGCCACCAAGGGCGTGACGATCTTCAACACGGCCGAAGGCGAGAAGGTCGTGTCGGTGGAGCGGATTTCGGAGCCGCAGTCGGACGAAGAGGCGGAAGACGTGGCTTCGAGCGAAGCTGGTGCGGACGACCCGGGCGGGAGCGAATAAGATCTCGTTCGGCTCAACCGGCCCGTTGGGCCGGTTCGGTCATGACGGGGATCAGTGGCGACGGTAGACGTTGCGATGATGAGCGAAACCATCGAGCCGCTTGGTGTTGGCCTTGACGCGCACCCGCGCCGCTTCCTGATGCAATCCGAATGCGGTCGCGATGAGCATCACGATGGTCATTGCTGTGGCAAGCATGTAGATCAGCATTTGCGTGTTCTCCTGGGCTTACAACGACGAGATGGGGATTTGGTTTCGTCCCTTGAAGCGGCAACCTAGTGAACGCTGCGTGAAACGTTCGTGATCGCCGCATTCATCTGTCGTTCATCGGCGCGGAAAGGTTCATGGCCATGCAATCATTGGGATTTGCGTCTGAGAGGTTCGCTAGAGCGTTTCACCATTTCAAGATAGCAGCGAACCTCTCTAATCTTTTTGTCTTTGCTCAATTCTGGACGGAAAACCGCTCACACTTTTCCTGGAATTGATCTAGAAGCCTGCCATGACAGAACGCACCGCCCTTTACGCCGGCTCCTTCGACCCACTGACCAACGGCCATCTTGACGTGCTCAAGGCGTCGCTGGCGGTGGCCGACACCGTCTATGCGGCGATCGGCATCCATCCAGGCAAGAAGCCGTTGTTTTCCTTCGAGGAACGCGTGGAGCTGATCGAGGCGGCAACCAAGGTGGAATTGGGCAAGGACAGCGATCGCATCAGGGTCGTTTCCTTCGATGGGCTGGTCATCGACGCGGCCCGCAAGCACGGCTCCTCGATCATCATCCGCGGCCTGCGCGACGGCACCGATCTCGACTACGAAATGCAGATGGCCGGTATGAACGAGACGATGGCGCCGGAACTGCAGACGGTTTTTCTCCCCGCCAGTCCCTCGGTGCGCACCATTACCGCCACACTCGTGCGCCAGATTGCGTCGATGGGCGGCGATATCCGCCCATTCGTGCCGGCGGCCGTCGCCGGGGCGCTCACCGCCAAGTTCACCAAATAGGCTTTCCCGGAGATCCCCATGCAGCTGAAGAAGCTCGCTTCGTTCCTAGTCGTGCTTGCCGGCCTTTTCGCGGCATCCTTTTTCTCGGCATCCGGGCCGGCTGTCGCCGCCGACAAGGAAAACACCATGGTCATCACGCTCAAGGATGGCGACGTGACGATCGCGCTGCGTCCCGATCTGGCGCCCAAGCACGTCGCGCAGATCAAGAAGCTGGTGCGCGACGGCGCCTATGACAATGTCGCCTTCCACCGCGTCATCGACGGTTTCATGGCGCAAACCGGCGACGTCAAGTTCGGCAACATGAAGAAGGGCTTCGACCCGCAAGCGGTTGGCACCGGCGGTTCCGATCTTCCCGACCTGCCGGCCGAGTTCTCGCAGAGCGAGCAGTTCACGCGCGGCGTGGTCGGCATGGCCCGTTCGCAGGATCCGAACTCGGCCAATTCGCAATTCTTCATCATGTTCGCGCCGGCGCCGAACCTCGATGGCCAGTACACCATCGTCGGCAAGGTGGTCGGTGGCATGGACCTCGTCGACAAGATCAAGAAGGGCGACGAGGCCGACAACGGCACGGTCACCGACCCCGACCGCATGATCAAGGTTCGCATCGCCGCCGACGGCAAATAAACCCCTCAATTTTCAAAAAGGATTTCTGACATGGCTGAGATCAAGGATCGCGAGAACGCGCTGATCATGGAAACGACCAAGGGCAAGGTCGTCATCGAAATGTATCCCGAGCTGGCTCCCGGCCATGTCGCCCGCATCAAGGAGCTGGCGCGTGAGGGCGCCTATGACGGAGTGGTGTTCCATCGCGTCATCGACGGCTTCATGGCGCAGACCGGCGACGTCAAGTTCGGCAATTCCTCGAAGCCGACCTATGCGCCGTCACGCGCGGGCATGGGCGGGTCGGACAAGCCGGACCTCAAGGCCGAGTTCTCCAACGCCAATCATGGCCGCGGCGCCTGCTCGATGGCGCGCGCCCAGAACCCGAACTCGGCGAATTCGCAGTTCTTCATCTGCTTCGACGACGCCGCCTTCCTCAACCGCCAGTACACGGTGTGGGGCCAGGTCATCGAAGGCATGGAAAATGTCGACAAGATCAAGCGCGGCGAGCCGGTGCAGGATCCCGACAAGATCGTGTCGCTGAAGGTCGCGGCCGACGTCAAGTAAAGGCGGAACGACGATGGGCGCAGTCTGGTCTCTGCTGGGCATCCTGTCCGGCGCCTTCATCGCCATCCAGGCGCCGATCAACTCGCAACTGGCGCGCGGCCTCGGCCTTCCGGTCGCGGCGGCGGCATTCTCCTTCCTGTCGGGCGCTATCGTGCTTGGCATTATTGCCTTCGCGGTGGTGAGGATGCAGGGCATCTCGCTCGACTGGAAGGCGCCGGCGCCCTGGCTGTTCATCGCCGGCGGCATGCTCGGCGGCTTCTATGTGACGTTGTCGACGATCCTGACGCCGCGCATCGGCGCCGCGGCCCTGATGGCCTTCCTGGTCGCCGGGCAGTTGCTCGCCGGCATGCTGATCGACCGCGTTGGTTTCCTTGGGGTGGCGGTGCGCGAAATCTCGCTTGGCCGCGTCGCCGGCGCGGTAATGCTGCTCGCCGGGGCGCTGCTCATCCGGCTTTTCTGATGCGCGTCGACCTGTTCGACTTCGACCTGCCGGAGGAGCGCATCGCGCTTCGCCCGGCGGAACCGCGCGACAGCGCCAGGCTCCTGGTCGTCAAATCTCGCGAAGCATTACAGGACCGCATCGTCAGCGAATTGCCGTCGCTGCTTCGCGACGGCGACGTGCTGGTGTTCAACGACACCAAGGTCATCCCGGCGCAGCTGAAGGGCGTACGCAAGCGCGGCGACGCGGTGGCGCAGGTCGAGGCGACGCTGCATATGCGCGTGGCGCCAGACCGCTGGCAGGCCTTCATGCGGCCGGGCAAGCGCATCTCCGCCGGCGACCGCATTCATTTCGGCCATGACGGCAATTCCTGCTTCCTCGGCCAGCTCGACGCGACGGTGATCGAGAAAGGTGAGGCGGGCGAGGCGCTGCTCGGCTTCGACCTGTCCGGGCCGTTTCTCGACGAGGCGCTGCATGCCGTCGGCCACATTCCGCTGCCGCCTTATATCGTCTCGAAGCGCGACGATGACGAGCGCGACCGCGACGACTACCAGACCATCTATGCCAGGGAAGAGGGGGCGGTCGCTGCCCCCACCGCCGGGCTGCATTTCACGCCGGAGCTGTTTGCGGCGCTCGACGCCAAGGGCATCGAGCGTCGCTTCGTCACGCTGCATGTCGGCGCCGGCACCTTCCTGCCGGTCAAGGCCGACGACACGGCCGATCACAAAATGCACGCCGAGACCGGCTCGGTAAGTGCCGAGACCGCGGCGGCGCTCAACGCGGCCAGGGTCCGGGGAGGGCGGATCATCTGCGTCGGCACGACATCGCTGCGGCTTCTGGAGAGCGCGGCTCGTGACGAAGGCCGCATCGAGCCCTGGTCCGGGCCGACCGATATCTTCATCACGCCCGGCTATCGCTTCCGCACCGCCGACATGCTGATGACCAATTTCCATCTGCCGCGGTCGACGCTGTTCATGCTGGTCTCGGCTTTCAGCGGCCTGGAGACGATGCGTGAGGCCTATGCGCATGCCATCGAGAACCGCTACAGGTTCTACTCCTATGGGGACGCTAGCCTGCTTCACCGGGCGGAGACGAGCGATGGACGATGATCTCGACGGCATGGACCGCGACACGCTGATCGCGGAGGTGAGGAAGCTGCGCGTCGGTATCCGCGCGCATCGCGATGTGACCGGGCATGATCTGTGCTGGCATCACCCCGAGTTATGGGACCTGCTGCCGGAAAAGACCGAGCCTGCGATCTCCGTGCCGCCATCGCCGAGATTCATGCGCGGCTACATCCGCTACCGGCAGTCGCTCGACGAGCAAGCGTCTGTTGCCCCGGTGCACGACAAGGGATTCAATGGCTGAAACTTTTTCGTTCAAGGTGCTTGCCACGGACGGCAAGGCCAGGCGCGGTCTTGTCTCGATGCCGCGCGGTGAGATCCGCACGCCGGCCTTTATGCCGGTCGGCACTGGCGGCACCGTCAAGGCCATGTATATGGATCAGGTGCGCGGCGTCGGCGCCGACATAATCCTCGGCAACACCTATCATCTGATGCTACGGCCGGGTGCCGAGCGCGTGGCCAGGCTCGGCGGCCTGCACGAGTTCGCGCGCTGGCCGCATCCGATCCTGACCGACAGTGGCGGCTTCCAGGTCATGTCGCTGTCGAAGCTCCGGAAACTGACCGAACAGGGCGTCACCTTCCGCTCGCATATCGACGGCGCGCCTTACGAGATGTCGCCGGAGCGGTCGATCGAGATCCAGGGATTGCTCGATTCCGATATCCAGATGCAGCTGGACGAATGCACCGCGCTGCCGGCAAAGCCCAAGGAAATCGAGCGCGCGATGGAATTGTCGCTGCGCTGGGCCGAGCGCTGCAAGGCGGCCTTCGGCGACCAGCCGGGCAAGGCGATGTTCGGCATCGTCCAGGGCGGCGACAGCGCGCCGATGCGCGTGCGTTCGGCGCAGGCGCTTAAGGCCATGGATCTGAAAGGCTATGCCGTCGGCGGGCTGGCGGTCGGCGAGCCGCAATCGGTGATGCTGGAGATGCTCGACATCGCCTGCCCGGAGCTGCCGGCCGACAAGCCGCGCTACCTGATGGGCGTCGGCACGCCGGACGACATATTGAAATCGGTGGCGCGCGGCATCGACATGTTCGACTGCGTGATGCCGACCCGCGCCGGCCGCCATGGCCTTGCCTATACGCGCCGCGGCAAGGTCAATCTCAGGAATGCCCGCCACGCCGAAGATCCTCGGCCGCTCGACGAGGAAAGCGATTGCCCGGCGGCGCGCGATTACTCGCGTGCCTATCTGCATCACCTGGTGCGCTCGCAGGAGTCGCTCGGAGCGATGCTGCTGACCTGGAACAACCTGTCCTACTATCAGAAGCTGATGCAGGACATCCGGGCAGCTATCGAGGCGCGGGTTTTTGAAGCGCGCGCCGCTGAGATCGCCGAAGGCTGGTCGCGAGGCGATATTCCGGCGCGCTAAGTGGCTGCAGGCCTCCACTTGAGCGTGCGCGAACCATTTTGAAACGACTGTGATTGTACAGATTGCCGGGATGACTTCAGGCAAAGGCGGAGACCTTGCTCGTCTCGGGACAAGCCTCGGCGTCGGGCGAGGCGCAAACAAATCGCGCTAGCGGCTCTCGCGAGTCTGCTGCCGCCGTTCAGCAATGGGCGGGAGCGGTTTTGCCGGCTGTCGCGGTCATCGGGCTCGCCGGCCTCGTCCTGCGCATGCTCGGCGCGCGTGGCGACCTATGGCTGGATGAGATCTGGAGCCTAGTGCAGCTTGAACCGCTCACCTCGATCGACCAGATATTCTGGCGAATAAATCACGACAACAATCATTTCCTCAATTCGATCTATCTCTACCTGGTCGGCCCCGATGCCTCACCGTTGCTCCAGCGCGCGCTGTCGATCGCGCTGGGTGTCGGCTCCATCGTCGCCGCGGGAGCGGCTGCTCGCGGACGGTGGGCCGCTGTCGCCACAAGCCTGCTGTTCGCCATCAGCTATCCGATGGTTCACTATGGCTCGGAAGCGAGAGGCTATGCCGGCTTGGTGTTGTTCACGCTTCTTGCCGCCATGTTCCTGGAGCGCCGGCTCGACGGAAGAGGCTCGGGTGTTGCGTTCGGGGCGATCGTCCTCCTCGGCTTTCTGTCCCATCTCATCATGGTGGAAACCGTGGCTGTTCTGGTTGCCTGGGCCGCCTGGATCGTCTGGCGGCGCAACGGCAGCCTCGGGCGGGTCAATGTCGAGCTCGGTCAGATCTTCGCGCCGGCGTTCCTGGCCGTGCTGCCGCTTGCCGCCTGCATGCTGATTGGCTCGCTGCTGTTCGGGTTCAGGATCGGTGGCGTCCTGCCATTTTCGCTTCACGCCTTTGGGCAGGGTTATGGCGGAATGATCCGCTACCTGTTTGGCGTGCCGGATTGGATCGGCGACTGGGCTTCCATCACTGCCGTCTGCGGGGTCGTGTGCGTCTGCGCCGCCATATGGCGCGATCGGCGAGCGAGCCTCTTTGTCATTGGGATCGTCGGGCTGCCTGTAATCATGGCAATGGCACGACCGCCCAATTCCGAATTCCCGCGCTACTTCCTCGTTCCCGCAACATTGATGTTGTTGTGGGCGGGTGAGCTGCTTGGGCGTGGTTTCGCCGCCGGAGGCAAGTACCGTCTGTTCGCGGCGGTCGCGATGGTGGCAATCCTCGCCGGCACGACGACGCTTCTGCTGCCATTCTACAAATATGCGCGGGGGTCCTACGCCGCGACGGTCGACAAAATGACTCGTGACGGCGCAGCCGACTACGCTACCAACCAGGAATTCCGCACCGTGATGACCGTCGACTATTTTGCCAAACGGCTCGGGCGTCAGGCCTCGTTTGTCGCGACGGACAAAATATGTGACGAGCGTCCGTCCTGGCTGATCCTCGAGGGGCCCATCGATCGGCAGCCGCAATATGTCGACGCCGCGCCGGCTTGCGGGTCGGCCTATGAGCGTGTCGATGCCTCGACTAGCTGGGGTCTTTCAGGCCTGGCCTGGACGCTGTATCACCGCCGGGATTGAGTGTAGGCTCGGTCCATACCGGACCCGCGGGTTTCTCGGAGTTGGTCAGGTGCTGACCGAGGTCGAGGCTCGCAGGCTGCAGCCGGTGATCTTGAAGCTGCCATCCGCCTGCTGCTGCAGCGTATAGACCGCCTCGTAATCCTTACCGTCGGGCCCGACGATCAGGACCTGCTGGACGATCGAACCTGGCCCCGTCTCCTCGACCTTGCCGAAGGAATAGGATTGGGGTTTTCGCACGGGCGCGTAGCCATTCGTCACCATGTTCATGAAGGTTTCGACGGTCGGAAATATCTGCTTCACGTTCGGCGCGGCGAAACTATAGGCGGCGGCGCCATCATTGGCGATGAAGGCCTTCAGCTGGCTGTCGATAACCGTCTGCGCGGCCTTGACCTCCGCATCGCCGGCCAAGGCAGACGAGGTCATCAGCATTGGAACAATAGCTAACGCGAACAATGCGCGGCGCATTGGCTGCCTCCCGGGAAATTCGCTTGCCGAACTACTCTAATATACGCGTCGCGGCACGGCGTGGTTTCACCGACCTGCGAAGATTTCGCCATTTCCCGCCGGAGGCGGGAGCAGGTACTCTTTGATCTGCGCGGCGCGTGAAGCTTGAAAGCCGGGCGGCAGTCTGCCACAAGGGCCGCTTATTCATGACGCAGGCGGCAGGACCAGGCAATGAAGGCATTTTTCGTGCAGATTAAATGCGATCTGGGCAAGGCCTATGAGGTCGCCAGCGCGCTTGCTGACGCCGAGATCGCCTCCGAAATCTACTCGACCGCCGGCAATTACGACCTGCTCGCCAAATTCTACGTCGACGACGTGGAGGATATCGGCCACTTCGTCAATGAGCGGGTGCAGATCCTGCCCGGAATCAAGGACACCTTCACCATCGTCACCTTCCGGGCGTTCTGACCGGCTGGCGATGCCCGGCCCGGAAGCAGGAGGTGACCTGGTCTTGGTGCTCATGCCTTAAAATTAGGCAATTTGCATAGAGCGGCCGTCATCGCTTCTTAAATCACCGATTGCGCTTGATTTTCTCCGGCCAGGCCAGTGAAATGGTCTTAGAGGGGAGTACGCGATTGGCAGCCTTCGATGAAATGCTTCCGGACGTTTCCGGATTGAGAAGACCTTATGAGGCTTATGATCGCTGGCTGAAGGAGCAGGACCCGGCCAGGCTTACCCAGAAAATGCAGGACGCCGAGCGCGTCTTCCGCAAGACCGGTATCACCTTTGCCGTCTATGGCGAGCAGGAAGCGTCCGAACGGCTGATCCCTTTCGACATTGTGCCGCGCATCCTATCCGGCCAGGAATGGCGCCGGCTGACACAGGGCATCGAGCAGCGCGTGCAGGCGCTGAACGCCTTTCTCGACGACATCTATCACCGCCAGGAGATCCTGCGGGCCGGGCGCGTGCCGAGGGATCTCGTTGCCAGGAACGAGGCCTTCCTGCCCGAGATGATCGGTGTCAGGCCGCCGGCCGGCGTCTACACTCATATCATCGGCGTCGACATCGTCCGCATATCGGAGAACGACTTCTACGTGCTGGAGGACAATGCCCGCACGCCGTCCGGTGTCTCCTACATGCTGGAGAACCGCGAGACGATGATGCAGCTCTTTCCGGAGTTGTTCCAGAAGATCAAGGTGCGGCCGGTCGAGAACTATCCGCAACTCCTGCGCCAGTCGCTCGCCGCGGTGCGGCCGCAAAGCGCCAAGGGCGCGCCGACCATCGCGGTGCTGACGCCAGGCTCCTACAACTCTGCCTATTTCGAGCATGCCTTCCTTGCGGACCAGATGGGCGTGCAGCTCGTCGAGGGGCAGGATCTGCGCGTCGTTGACGGCCACGTCGCGATGCGCACGACCGAAGGCTACAAGCAGATCGATGTGCTTTACCGCCGCGTCGACGACGCTTTCCTCGATCCGCTGACTTTCCGCCCGGACTCCGCGCTCGGCGTGCCGGGCATCATGGATGTCTACCGCGCCGGCAACATCACCATCGCCAATGCGCCTGGCACCGGAATCGCCGACGACAAGGCGATTTATTCCTACATGCCCGAGATCGTCGAGTTCTACACCGGCCGCAAGGCCATCCTCGGCAACATCCCGACCTGGCGCTGCTCGGAGCCGGACAGCCTCAAATATGTGCTCGAGCACATCAGCGAGCTGGTGATCAAGGAAGTGCACGGCTCCGGCGGCTACGGCATGCTGGTCGGCCCCACCGCGACCAAGAAGGAATGCCAGGAGTTCGCCAAGAAGCTGCAGGCGAAGCCCTCGAACTATATCGCCCAGCCGACGCTGGCGCTGTCGACCTGTCCGATCCTGACCGAAAAGGGTCTTTCGCCGCGTCATGTCGATCTTCGGCCTTACGTGCTGGTTTCGGACCGAATCCAGATCGTGCCGGGCGGCTTGACGCGTGTCGCGCTCAAGGAGGGTTCGCTTGTCGTCAATTCCTCGCAAGGGGGCGGGACGAAGGACACGTGGGTGTTGGATGATTAAAGAGCGATAGAGAGTAGCGAATAAGGGAAGGAGGGGGATACGACGGCAATCAATTCCTACAGGGAACTCGTCGTTGGAAGGCGGCATTGAAGTTGGCAGTGAATTGCTACTCGGCCACAGGAGGTTTTCCAAACGGTGAAGTGTACGGGATGACCTCTCAGATACGACGCTCGGGGGCTTCCATCGCAGCGAATGTCGCAGAGGGGCATGGAAGAGAAAGTACAGGAGCCTTTATTCAATTTCTTCGCGCGGCGCAGGGCTCTCTTAAAGAGTTGGAGACACATCTCATCCTGTGTGGGGAGGTGAGACTAATGGTCGAAGCGGAGGTTGCCAGCTTGCTTGGCCAAACTGATGAAATCGGGAAAAGCTGCGTTCGATGATCAGGAGCCTGCAACAAAAGTCATGAAGTCCTTTTTTCCCTATTCGCTACTCCCTATTCGCTATTCGCTCGACACCGGAGCAAGCTGAGATGCTTTTGGGCCGCACCGCAAACGGTCTCTATTGGATGAACCGCTATATCGAGCGAGCCGAAAACATGGCGCGTCTCGTCGATGCCGGCCTGCGCATGGCGCTGACGCGCACGCAGAACGCGTCGGAGGAATGGAATTCGGTGCTGCTCAGCGCCGGCTCGGACTATGCGTTCTCGCAGAAATACCAGGACTACACCGCTGCCAACGTCTCCGACTTTCTGCTGCGCGACACCTCGAACCCGTCGAGCACGATGTCGTCGATCGAGACGGCGCGCAACAATGCCCGCATGGTGCGAACGGCGCTGACGCGCGAGACCTGGGAAAGCATCAACGAAGCCTGGATGTCGCTGAAGCGCATGCTGGCGAAGCCGATCGACGAGCGCGACCTGCCGACGGTGCTCGATTCCATCAAGCGCGAGACGGCGCTGATCCGCGGTTCGTTCTACGGCACGATGCTGCGCAACGAGATTTTCGATTTTTCGCAGCTTGGCACCTATGTCGAGCGCGCCGACAACACGGCGCGCATCCTTGACGTGAAATATTATGTTCTCTTGCCTTCGCTGTCCTGGGTCGGCTCGACGCTGGACAACTACCAGTGGGAGTCGATCCTGCGCTCGGTGTCGGCGCATCGATCCTATCGCTGGGTCTATGAGGCCGACTACAAGCCGACGAATATTGCCGACTATCTGATCCTCAATGTGCGCATGCCGCGCTCGCTGACATTCTGCTATCGCTTCCTCGGCGAGCACCTGAAATTCCTCGCCGACGACTATGGCGAGCGCCATGCCTGCCACGCCACGGCCGAGAAGATCCAGGCGTTGCTCAAGAGGGGCTCGATCAAGGACATATTCGATCACGGCCTGCACGAATTTCTGGCCGAGTTCATTCGCGACAACACCAGGCTGGGCGACGAGATTGCCCAGGATTACCGGTTCTATTGAGCGGGGCTGAGGGCGGGCGTCATGCGGCTCAAGATCACCCATCGCACCGAGTACCGCTACGACGCGCCGGTGCAATACCTGCTGCAGCGGCTGCGCCTGCTGCCCCTGAGCGGACGGACGCAGACCGTCGGCTCCTGGGCTATCAAGGTCGAAGGCGCGCGCGAGGAGGTGCGCTTCACCGATCATTTCGGTAACGACACGCGGCTGGTGAGCGCTGAGAGCGGGCACAGCACGATCACCGTCGAGGCGGCGGGAGAGGTGACCACGCATGACACGGCGGGCGTGACGGGCGCGCATCAGGGCTTTGCCCCGCTCTGGCTGTTCGGCCAGCAGACGCAGCTTACCGCCGCCGGCGAGGGCATACGTGAACTGGCCGGCTCGCTCGGGCAGGGAACCGAGATCGAGCGGCTGCACAGGTTGATGGCCGCCATCCGCGAACGGGTCGCCTACAGACCGGGCACGACCAGCGTCGTCACGCCGGCGGAAGAGGCCCTGGCGCTCAAATCCGGCGTTTGCCAGGATCACAGCCATATCTTCATCGCCGGGGCCGTCGCGCTTGGCTTTCCGGCTCGCTATGTCAGCGGTTACCTGATGATGGATGCGGCCGTCGAGCAGGCTGCAAGCCATGCCTGGGCCGAGGCCTATGTCGTGGGGCTCGGATGGGTTGCCTTTGATCCGGCCAACGGTATTTCTCCCGACGAACGCTATGTGCGGGTGGCGACGGGGCGCGATTATCGCGACGCCTCGCCGGTGTCGGGGATACTGCTGGGGCAGGCGCAAGAGAAGCTTGCCGTCACCGTCACGGTGGAGCAGTAATTTCCGACGGGATTCGCTGTTAAAGAAGAATCGTGACCTATTGCGTCGGCCTCAAGATCGATCGGGGGCTCGTGTTCATGTCGGACACGCGCACCAATGCCGGCATGGATTCGATCTCGACCTTCAAGAAAATGCACGTCTGGGAAGAGCCCGGCGAGCGCGTGATCGTGCTGATGTCGGCGGGCAACCTTGCCACCACGCAAGCCGTCGTCAGCCTGCTCGACGAGCGCAACAAGGCCGTTGGCGACCGTCATCCGAAGCTGCTCGAGACGCCGTCCATGTACCAGACGGTGCGGCTGGTCGGCGATACGGTCAAGGAAGTCATCGAACATGCCTCGCCGAACGGCGACAAGGCGGATTCCTACTTCAATGCCTCCTTCATCCTCGGCGGCCAGATCAAGGGCAGCCCGCCCAGGCTGTTCATGATCTATCCGGAAGGCAATTTCATCGAGTCGACCGATGACACGCCTTTCTTCCAGATCGGCGAGACGAAATACGGCAAGCCGATCATCATCCGTGCCTATGACCCGACAATGGGCCTGGCCGAAACGGTGAAGCTGCTTCTGGTGTCGTTCGACTCGACGCTGAAATCCAACCTTTCGGTCGGGCTGCCGCTCGATCTGCTGTTCCTGGAGAAGGACAGTTTCAAGGTCGGGCTCAACAGGCGCATCCGCCAGGACGATCCCTATTACCGCACCATCTCCGACGGCTGGTCGAACGCCTTGAAAACGGCCTTTGCCAGCCTGCCGGATTTTCCCGGTTAGGGTTCGCATTTCGCGGCCTTTTGCGCACTTAACATGTTGATCAATATCGAAGCTGGTTTACCCGCCGCATTGCGGCTGGGGTCGGGAGGATAGATGAACAACGAGACATTCCGCGACTGGTCGAGGCGGGCGGCCGACTGGGGCGTCGACTACCGCGCCGGCTTGCGCGACCGTCCGGTGCGGCCGGCAATCGCGCCGGGCGAGATTTTCCGGAGCATCGAGGTTTCGCCGCCCGAATTGCCCGAACCGATGGAGAAGATCTTCGCCGATTTCGAAGAAAAGATCGTGCCTGGCATGACGCATTGGCAGCATCCGCGCTTCTTCGCCTATTTCCCCGCCAATGCGGCGCCGGTCTCGGTCGTGGCGGAGTATCTGGTCTCGGCGATGGCCGCGCAGTGCATGCTGTGGCAGACCTCGCCGGCTGCGACCGAACTCGAGACGCGCATCGTCGACTGGATGCGCCAGGCGCTTGGCCTGCCCGAGGGCTTTTCCGGCGTCATCCAGGATTCGGCCTCGTCGGCGACGCTTGCGGCGGTGCTCACCATGCGAGAGCGGGCGCTCGACTGGCAGGGCAACAAAAACGGGCTGGCCGGACAGGGCAAGCTGCGCGTCTATTCCTCCGACCAGGTCCATACCTCGATCGACCGCGCCATCTGGGTCTCAGGCATCGGCGAGGAGAACCTCGTCCGCATTCCGGTCTCAGGACGTTTTCGCGCCATGGATACGGCCGCACTTGAGGCCGCGATCGTCGCCGATCGCGAGGCCGGCCTGCTGCCGGCCGGCATCATCGCTTGCGTCGGCGGCACCAGCATTGGCGGCACCGACGACATCGCCCCGGTGGCCGCGGTCGCAAAGCGGCAGGGGCTTTACCTGCATGTCGACGCCGCCTGGGCCGGATCGGCGATGATCTGCCCGGAATACCGGCATTTCTGGGCGGGCGTCGAAGGCGCGGACTCCATCGTCTTCAATCCGCACAAGTGGCTCGGCGCGCAATTCGATTGCTCGATCCAGTTCATTCGTCAGCCGGAAGACCTGGTGCGCACGCTGGCCATAAAGCCGGAGTTTTTGAAGACGTTGGGGCACGACGGCATCATCAACTATTCGGAGTGGTCGGTGCCGCTCGGGCGCCGTTTCCGTGCGCTCAAACTCTGGTTCCTGCTGCGGGCCCATGGCCTCGAAGGTTTGCGCAATATGATCCGCAACCACGTCGCCTGGAGCGAAGGACTGGCCGCGCGGCTCGCCAGGGAAGCGGATTTCGAGCTCGTCAGCGAGCCGATGCTGTCGCTGTTTTCGTTCCGGCACCAAGCGCCTTCGGGTACCGATCCGGACGAGCACAATCTGCGGCTGGTCGACACCATCAACACCGAAGGCCGCATTTACCTGACGCAAACCAGGGTCGACGGGCTCGTGGCGATCCGCTTTCAGGCGGGGCAGTTCGAGTCGACGGCGGCCGATGTCGACGCCGCTTTCGACGTCATAACCGAGATTGCGCGGCGCTTATCCTGAGGCGGCAGACCCATTACGCGCTGGTTTGCCTTTTGCAGTCAGTTGATTTTCGTTAGCCGGCTCATGCCTTTTCTTCGCTTTCGTTTTCCGATATAGACGGAAAAAACGAAAATGGAGGAATGCCGGATGTTTCTTTCGCCACGCCACGCCGAAATCATCCAGATGGCGAAAGATCACGGCCGGGTCTTGGTCGAGGATCTGGCAACCCATTTCAACGTGACGCCGCAGACTATCCGCAAGGATCTCAACGATCTCTGCGATCAGCGGCTGCTCACCCGCATCCATGGCGGCGCACTGTTCCCGTCCGGCATCGAGAACATGGAATACGAGGCTCGCCGCAAGATCGCGGCCGACGAGAAGGAGGCGATCGGCAGCGCCGCGGCGCGGCTGATCCCGGACAATGCCTCGCTGTTCATCAATATCGGCACCACCACCGAGGCGGTCAGCAAGGCGCTTCTCGACCATAACGGACTAATGGTCATCACCAATAACATCAATGTTGCCAATAGGATGCGCATTTATCCTACGATCGAGGTGGTGATCGCCGGCGGCGTGGTGCGCGGTTCCGATGGTGGCATTGTCGGCGAAGCTGCCGTCGATTTCATCCGCCAGTTCAAGGTCGACTACGCGGTCATCGGCGCCTCGGCTATCGACCATGACGGTGCGTTGCTCGACTTCGATTTCCGCGAAGTGAAGGTGGCGCAGGCGATCATAGCCAATGCGCGCCACGTCATTCTGGTCTCCGACCGGACCAAATTCGAACGTACGGCGCCGGTCCGGATCGGCCACCTTTCCCAGGTGAATACCTTCATCACCGATCGTTGCGACATCCCTTCGATCCGCCGGATTTGCGAGGAGACTGAGGTCCGGCTGATCGAGACGGCGCTCGAATAGCGGCGCATCAGGGCTGTTTCACGCAGCCGTGATAATTTCGTTTGACATTCGCTTTTAGTTCGAAATAATTCCGTCACGGTTTCGTAAAACACAAAAATGGTGCAATGCGAAATCGCTGGAGGACCCCTTGGACGCATCCCCGATCCATGACATTTTCGTCATCGGCGGCGGCATCAATGGCTGCGGCATCGCCCGCGACGCTGTTGGCCGCGGATTTTCGGTTTACCTTGCTGAGATGAACGATCTGGCGAGCGGGACGTCCTCCGGCTCGACCAAGCTGATCCATGGCGGCCTTCGCTATCTCGAATTCTACGAGTTCCGGCTGGTGCGCGAAGCGCTGATGGAGCGCGAGGTCCTTTGGAAGAACGCGCCGCACATCATCTGGCCGATGCGCTTCGTTCTGCCTTACGCCAAGGGCCTGAGGCCCGCATGGCTGATCCGGCTCGGGCTGTTCCTTTACGATCACATCGGCGGGCGCAAACTGCTGCCAGCGACGAAGACGCTGGACATGGCGAGGGATCCGGCCGGCAAACCGCTGAAGCCATTGTTCCGCAAGGCTTTCGAATATTCGGATGGCTGGGTCAATGACGCTCGCCTGGTGGCGCTGAACGCTCGTGATGCCGCCGACCGGGGCGCCATCATCCGTACCCGCACCAAGGTCGTCAGCGCGCGTCGCGACGGTCCGACCTGGACTGTCAAGGTGCAGAACGTGCTTACCGGCGACACCGAGGAGGTTCGCGCGCGGCTTCTCGTCAACGCCGCCGGTCCTTGGGTCGATCACGTTCTGCAGACAGCCGTCGGCCAGAACGAAGTCCACAATGTCCGCCTGGTGCAAGGCAGCCACATCGTCGTCGCCAAGAAGTTCGACGATCCGCGCGCCTATTTCTTCCAGAACAAGGATGGCCGCATCATCTTCGCCATCCCCTACGAGGAAGAATTCACGCTGATCGGGACGACCGACCGCGATTATCCCGGCGACCCGCACGATGTGAAGATCTCCGACGCCGAGATCGACTACCTATGCGCCGCGGCAAGCGAATATTTCGCGGTCGCCGTGAAGCGATCCGACATCGTCTGGACCTATTCGGCGGTGCGCCCGCTCTATGACGACGGCGCCTCCAAGGCGCAGGAAGCGACGCGCGATTATGTGCTGAAGGCCGATGGCGGGGAGGGCGTTGCCCCGCTTCTCAACGCCTTCGGCGGCAAGATCACGACTTTCCGCCGGCTGGCGGAATCGATGCTTGAGAAGATCGAGGGCTTTTTGGGCAAGCGCGGCAAGCCTTGGACGCATGACGCGCCGCTGCCGGGCGGTGATTTTCCGGCCACCGGTTTCGACGCGCAGGTCGCCAGGCTGAAAAAGGCCTATCCGTTCCTTGACCAGAGGCTGGCGCGCCGGTTTACGCGGCTCTACGGCACGCGGGCTGAGAAGCTGCTCGGGCTCGCCAAGTCGAATGCCGATCTCGGCCGCAATTTCGGCGCCGATCTTTTCGAAGTGGAGGTTCGCTATCTCGCCGAGAACGAATGGGCGGTCACCGCCGAGGACGTGCTGTGGCGCCGCACCAAGCGCGGCCTGCATTTCAGCCGCGAGCAGACGGCGGCATTGGAAGAATTCATGCGAGGACTGAGCACCCGTCACGTCGCGGCGGCGGAATGACGATGGACCGCTGAAGCGCAAGGCCGGGGAGGAGGCGTGATGCTGGAACTGAGGAACGTGACGAAGACGATCGGTGCGCAGGAGCATATCCGCGACGTGTCGCTGACGCTTCGGCACGGCTCGCTGAATGTTCTGCTGGGACCGACGCTTTCCGGCAAGACCAGCCTCATGCGGCTGATGGCGGGTCTCGACGCGCCGACGTCCGGCTCGGTCTGGTTCGACGGCAAGGACGTCACCGGACAGCCGGTGCAGAAGCGCAACGTCGCCATGGTCTACCAGCAGTTTATCAACTACCCGGCGATGACGGTTTACGAGAATATCGCCTCACCGCTTAGGGTTGCAGGCGTCGACCAGGCAAGGATCGACAAGGAAGTGCGCAATGCCGCCGCGCTGCTCAAGCTCACGCCTTATCTCGACCGCACACCGCTCAACCTCTCGGGCGGTCAGCAGCAGCGCACGGCGCTTGCCCGCGCCATTGTCAAGAACGCCAGCCTGGTGCTGCTCGACGAGCCTCTCGCCAATCTCGACTACAAATTACGCGAGGAATTGCGCGCCGAATTGCCGAAGATCTTCGCCGCCGCGGGCACGATCTTCGTCTATGCCACCACCGAGCCGCACGAGGCGCTGCTGCTCGGCGGCAATACGGCGACGCTCTCGGAGGGCCGCGTCACGCAATTCGGCCCGACCGTCGAAGTGTTCCGCAAGCCTGTCGACCTGGTGACGGCAAGGACCTTCGCCGACCCGCCGCTCAACACCATCGTGCTCTCCAAGAAGGGCTCGGACTTCCTGCTTGAAGGCGGCGTCAAGCTGCCGGTGCCGCCGGAGCTCAACGGCATTGCGGACGCCAGCTACGCGATCGGATTCCAACCGCATCATCTGTCGCTGGAGCGGCCGAACGCTAGCGCCGTGCCGGTGCGCGCCAAGGTCACCATCACCGAGATCACCGGCTCGGAAAGCTTTGTCCATCTCGACTTCGCCGATGCGCGCTGGGTCATGCTTGCGCATGGCATTCTCGATTTCGAGACGGACGACGAAGTCGAGGTGTTCATCGACTCGCGCCACATCATGGTGTTTGACCAGAACGGCCGCGCCGTGTCGGCGTCGAAGCTCGCGGCCTGAGGAGGATCAGATGGCGCGCATCGACGTCAATCATATCCGCCACTCCTACCTGCCCAATCCACGGAAGGATTCGGATTTCGCGCTGAAGGAAGTGCATCACACCTTCGAGGACGGCGGCGCCTATGCTCTGCTTGGGCCATCGGGCTGCGGCAAGACCACCTTGCTCAACATCATTTCGGGACTGCTGCATCCCTCGCACGGCCAGCTTTTGTTCAACGGCCGGGACATCACCAATCTGTCGACGCAAGAGCGCAACATCGCGCAGGTGTTCCAGTTCCCGGTCATCTACGACACCATGACCGTCTACGAAAATCTGGCCTTCCCGCTGCGCAACCGCCGCGTGCCGGAGGCGGACGTCGACCGCAAGGTGCGTGAGACGCTCGACATGATCGATCTCGCTTCGCTGGCGAAGAAGAAGGCGCGCGGGCTCACCGCCGACCAGAAGCAGAAGATATCGCTCGGCCGCGGCCTGGTGCGCTCGGACGTCAACGCCATCCTGTTCGACGAGCCGCTGACGGTGATCGATCCGCACATGAAATGGGTGCTGCGTTCGCAATTGAAGCATCTGCATCGCCGCTTCGGCTACACCATGGTCTATGTCACGCACGACCAGACCGAAGCGCTGACATTCGCCGACCGCGTCGTGGTCATGTATGACGGCGAGATCGTGCAGATCGGCACGCCAGCCGAACTCTTCGAGCGGCCGCGCCACACTTTCGTCGGTTATTTCATCGGCTCGCCGGGCATGAACGTGCTCCCGGTCGCGCTGGAAGGCAGGACGGCGAAGCTCGGCGCGCAGCGCATCGAGCTTCCGGGCGTGCCAAAGGCGGAAGCCAGCGCCGTCGAGCTCGGCATCCGTCCAGAATATGTGCGGCTCGGCCGCGAAGGCATGGCGGTGCAGGTCTCCAAGATCGAGGACGTCGGCCGCCACAAGGTCGTGCGCGCCAACCTGGAAGGCAAAGAGATCGCCGCGGTGATCGGCGAGGACGACGAGGTGCCTGCCGAGCCGAAAGTTCGCTTCGATCCGGCCGGCATCAACATCTATGCCGATTCCTGGCGCGTCGAGATGGGGGCCTAGATGGACAAGACCTGGAACAACAAGGCCTGGTTCCTTGTCCTGCCGGTTCTGGTGCTGGTGGCCTTCTCGGCCGTCATCCCGCTGATGACCGTGGTCAATTATTCGGTGCAGGACACGTTCGGCAACAACGTCTTCTTCTGGGCCGGCACCGAATGGTTCGAGGAATTGCTGCACTCCGACCGCTTCTGGGAAGCGATGGTGCGCAATCTGATCTTCTCCTTCATCATCCTGGCGATCGAAGTGCCTCTCGGCATCTTCATCGCGCTCAACATGCCGAAGAAGGGCTGGGGCGTGCCCGTCTGCCTGGTGCTGATGGCGCTGCCGCTGCTGGTGCCGTGGAATGTCGTCGGCACGATCTGGCAGGTGTTCGGTCGCAACGACATCGGCCTGCTCGGCTACTACATCAACGCGCTCGGCATCGACTACAACTATGTCCAGGACCCGTTCGACGCCTGGGTCACCGTCATCGTCATGGATGTCTGGCACTGGACCAGCCTGGTCGTTCTGCTCTGCTATGCCGGGCTGGTTTCCATTCCGGATGCCTTCTACCAGGCGGCCAAGATCGACGGCGCCTCGCGCTGGGCGGTGTTCCGCTACATCCAGCTGCCGAAGATGCAGCGCGTGCTTTTGATCGCCGTGCTGCTGCGCTTCATGGACTCGTTCATGATCTACACCGAGCCCTTCGTGGTCACCGGCGGCGGCCCCGGCAATTCGACGACCTTCCTGTCGATCGATCTGGTGAAGACGGCACTCGGCCAGTTCGACCTCGGACCGGCAGCGGCCATGTCGCTGGTCTACTTCCTTATCATCCTGTTGTTGTCGTGGGTGTTCTACACCGTGATGACCAACTACGACGCGGAGCGCTGACAGATGGCGAGCGCCAACGAGACGACGCGCGTGAGCGAAGCGGCTGTCACCGAAGTGGGCAGCGCGCTGTCGCAGGACGAGGTGGCGAAGCTGATGCGCCGCCGTGGCGAGGAATCGCGCTGGTGGTGGATCGTGCCGACGCTCTACATCATCGTGCTGCTCCTGCCGATCTACTGGCTCATCAATATGAGCTTCAAGACCAACCAGGAGATCGTGTCGTCGCTGACGCTCTTTCCGCACCAGCCGACGCTGCGCAATTACAGGATCATCTTCACCGACGCGTCCTGGTATTCCGGCTACATCAATTCGATCACCTATGTGGTGATGAACATGGTGATATCGGTGGCGGTGGCGCTGCCGGCTGCCTACGCCTTCTCGCGCTACCGCTTCCTCGGCGACAAGCATCTGTTCTTCTGGCTGCTCACCAACCGCATGGCGCCGCCGGCGGTGTTCGCGCTGCCGTTCTTCCAGCTCTATTCGGCCTTCGGCCTCATCGACACGCATATCGCGGTGGCGCTCGCCCACTGCCTGTTCAACGTGCCCCTGGCGGTGTGGATCCTTGAGGGCTTCATGTCCGGCGTGCCGAAGGAGATCGACGAGACCGCCTATATCGACGGCTATTCTTTCCCGCGCTTCTTCGTGAAAATCTTCATGCCGCTGATCGCGAGCGGCATCGGGGTCGCCTGTTTCTTCTGCTTCATGTTCTCGTGGGTGGAGCTGCTGATCGCGCGCACGCTGACCACGACAGACGCCAAGCCGATCGCCGCCACCATGACCCGCACTGTCTCGGCCGCCGGCATGGACTGGGGACTGCTTGCCGCCGCCGGCGTGCTGACGCTGATCCCCGGCGCACTCGTGATCTGGTTCGTCCGCAACTATATCGCCAAGGGCTTCGCCCTGGGGAGGGTCTAAGCCATGAACCTCGACTTCTCCTGGATGGCGTGGACGTGGCCGACAGCCGCCTTCTTCATTGTCATTTTGCTGATGCTCTGCGGCATGGGCTTTTGGGAATATGTCTCGCCCGGCGGCAATCCGCGCGTCGGCCTGCTGCGCTTCGAGACGACGCGCGGCGACCGCCTCTTCGTTTCGCTGCTCGGCAGCGCCTTCATCCATCTCGCTTGGCTGGGTCTGGTTGGACCCAACCTGTGGTGGGCTCTCGCTCTCTCCGTGGTCTACGCCATTGGCGTGTTCCGATACGTATAGAGGGAGAAAAGTCGGAGCGGCCGCGTGCTGGCGGCCACCCCGGATCGAACTTTACAACCTAACACTGGAGGAGACACATGCGACGGCAATTCCTAACATCAACGACAGCCCTCGTCCTTTTGCTCGGCGCCGGGCACGCCTACGCCGGGATGGACGAGGCAAAAGCCTTTCTCGACAAGGAGATAGGCCCATTGTCGACGCTTTCGCGCGCCGACCAAGAAAAGGAAATGCAGTGGTTCGTCGACGCGGCCAAGCCGTTCGCCGGCATGGAAATCAAGGTCGTGTCGGAAACGCTGACCACGCACCAGTATGAATCCCAGGTGCTTGCGCCGGCCTTCACCGCCATCACCGGCATCAAGGTCACGCATGACGTCATCCAGGAAGGAGACGTCGTCGAGAAGATCCAGACCCAGATGCAGACCGGGCAGAACCTCTATGACGGCTGGGTCAACGACTCGGATCTCATCGGCACGCACTGGCGCTATCAGCAGGCGCGTAACCTGACCGACTGGATGGCCGGCGAGGGCAAGGACGTCACCGATCCGATGCTCGACGTCGACGACTTCATCGGCAAGTCGTTCACCACCGCGCCGGACGGCAAGCTCTACCAGCTGCCCGACCAGCAATTCGCCAACCTCTACTGGTTCCGCTACGACTGGTTCAACGACGAGAAGAACAAGGCCGACTTCAAAGCCAAGTATGGCTACGACCTCGGCGTGCCAGTCAACTGGTCGGCCTATGAGGACATCGCCCAGTTCTTCACCGGCCGCGAGATCGGCGGCAAGAAGGTCTACGGCCACATGGACTACGGCAAGAAGGACCCGTCGCTCGGCTGGCGGTTCACCGATGCCTGGCTCTCCATGGCAGGCAATGGCGACAAGGGCATCCCGAACGGCAAGCCGGTCGACGAATGGGGCATCAAGGTCGACGAAAATTCGCGTCCTGTCGGATCGTGCTCCGCGCGCGGCGGCGACACGAATGCCCCAGCCTCGGTCTATGCCATCCAGAAGTATCTCGACTGGCTGAAGGCCTACGCGCCGCCGGAAGCGCAGGGCATGACCTTCTCCGAATCGGGTCCGGTTCCCTCGCAGGGCAACATCGCTCAGCAGATCTTCTGGTACACGGCCTTCACAGCCGACATGGCCAAGCCCGGCCTGCCGGTCGTGAACGAGGACGGCACGCCGAAATGGCGCGTCGCGCCGTCGCCGCATGGCGTCTATTGGAAGGACGGCATGAAGCTCGGCTACCAGGACGCCGGTTCGTGGACGCTGCTGAAGTCGACCCCGACGGATCGCGCCAAGGCCGCGTGGCTCTATGCGCAGTTCGTGGTGTCGAAAACGGTCGACGTGAAGAAGAGCCAAGTCGGCCTGACCTTCGTCCGCGACTCCACCATCCACGACAAGAGCTTCACCGAGCGGGCGCCGAAGCTCGGCGGCCTGATCGAGTTCTACCGCTCGCCGGCGCGCGTGCAGTGGACCCCGACCGGCACCAACGTGCCGGACTATCCGAAGCTGGCGCAGCTCTGGTGGCAGAACATCGGCGATGCGTCGTCCGGCGCGAAGACCCCGCAGGAAGCGATGGACTCGCTCTGCGCAGACCAGGAGAAGGTGCTCTCCCGTCTCGAGAAATCCGGCGTCCAGGGCGATATCGGACCGAAGATGGCCGAGGAGCACGATCTCGAATACTGGAACAAGGATGCCGTCTCGAAGGGCAATCTTGCGCCGCAGCTGAAGGTCGAGAACGAAAAGGACAAGCCGATCACCGTCAACTACGACGAGCTGGTGAAGAGCTGGCAGAAGTAACTGCATGACGCAGGCCCGCGGGCCTGTGTAGGAAATGCAGGGGAGGCGGCTTGGCCGTCTCCCCTGTTCCATGAGTAGTGGAGGAACGGAATGAGCGGTTTTGTGCTGGCGATCGACCAGGGAACGACATCGACCCGGGCGATTCTGTTCGATGACAAGATGAAAGTCGCCGGCACTGGCCAGCAGGAATTCACGCAGCATTATCCGGCCTCGGGCTGGGTCGAGCACGACCCGGAAGATATCTGGACGAGCGTTCTCGCCACGGTGAAAGCGGCGCTGAAGACCGCCGGCCGCGTGGCGTCCGACGTGGCCGCCATCGGCATCACCAACCAGCGCGAGACGGTCGTGATCTGGGACAAGGCGACCGGCAAGCCGATCCACAATGCGATTGTCTGGCAGGACCGGCGCACGGCGCCGCTCTGCCAGAAGTTGAAGAAGCAGGGGCTGGAGAAGAAATTCACGAAGAAGACCGGCCTGCTGCTCGATCCCTATTTCTCCGGCACCAAGATCGCCTGGATGCTGGACAAGGTGAAAGGGGCCAGGAAGCGAGCCGAGAAGGGCGAACTGCTCGCCGGGACCATAGACAGTTTCCTGATCTGGCGGCTGACCGGCGGCAAGGTGCACGCGACCGACGCGACAAACGCCTCGCGCACGCTCGTCTACAACATCGAGAAGAATGTCTGGGACGAGGAGCTGCTCTCCATCCTGAATATCCCAGCCGCGATTTTGCCGGAGGTGAAGGATTGCGCCGACAATTTCGGCGTTACCGAGAAGAGCCTTTTCGGGGCCGAGATGCGAATCCTCGGTGTCGCCGGCGACCAGCATGCGGCGACCATCGGCCAGGCCTGCTTTGAGCCCGGCATGATGAAATCGACTTACGGTACCGGTTGCTTCGCGCTGCTCAACACCGGCGCCGATCTAGTGCGCTCGAGGAACCGGCTTCTGACCACGATCGCCTACCGGTTGAACGGCAAGACCACCTACGCGCTGGAAGGCTCGATCTTCATCGCGGGCGCCGCCGTGCAATGGCTACGGGACGGCATCAAGGTGATCGGCAAGGCTGAGCAAAGCGGTGCGCTCGCTGCGGCCGCCGATCCGGCGCAACAAGTCTACCTGGTGCCGGCCTTTGTCGGCCTCGGCGCGCCGCATTGGGACGCGGAAGCGCGCGGCGCCATCTTCGGCCTGACGCGCAATTCAGGCCCGGCCGAGGTCGCGCGCGCGGCGCTTGAATCCGTCGCCTTTCAGACGCGCGACCTACTCGACGCCATGCGCAAGGACTGGAAGGGCGCCTCGGCCAAGACAATGCTTCGGGTCGACGGCGGCATGGTGGCCTCCGACTGGACCATGCAGCGGCTGGCCGACATTCTCGACGCGCCTGTGGATCGTCCTACCATCCTTGAGACGACCGCCCTGGGTGCGGCGTGGCTCGCGGGTTCGAAAGCCGGCGTATGGCCGAAAGCGAAGGATTTCGCCAGGAGCTGGGCGCTGGAACGGCGCTTCAAGCCGGAGATGGATGCCGCTACGCGCGGGGCTAAGCTCGCCGGCTGGCGCGACGCGGTGCGCAGGACGCTGAGTACGCAGTAACGATCACTGGATCGGGGGAGAATGCAACCGGATTGGTATCCTGCTTGGCGCGATGAGGCGTTTGAAGAACTTACCGCCAAGAACGCGCGCCTGGAGAAGGATTTCCGCCTCGGTCGTTGGTCGCGTTACGACTACGACCTGACGGCCGGAACCTTGTCGTTCTCCGACACGGCCGGCGTCAAGGTCGTCTCTGAAATCCAGATCTCGGGTTCCACCAGCGCCAAGGCTGGCAACTGGCTGTGGGCATGGGCCAATTCGAACCTGCCTGGCAATCTTCTCGGCGATGCCAAGTTGGTTCGGGCCTTCGGCGAGGAAAAGGGCATAGGTGACTTGGCACAGGCCTAGGTCGATGCGAACGGCGACCTGGAGGCTCTTGGTTGGGAACTGACCGGGGCCATGGTGCGGGTGTGCAACGCACTAGCAGCCTACCGATCACCGCGTGGCGAAGGTGGAGCGCTGTACCTGGTTTTCAAAAGCATCAGATGGGCGAACTGATCGCTATCTATTTGTTTTTACGCGTTGCGGGCGGAAAACCGCTCATACCTTTCCTGGAATTGCTCTGGCGGTTCAGCCGAGCCGAAACGAGAGAGCCCGCGCCTCTCGAGGCGCGGGCCCGGTCAACGACCCTGGGTACTGACTGGAGGCCGTCAGTACGGCGACACGCACTGCCGACGCGGGCCGTTGTTGGGCTGGAATGTGTTGTCCGAGGCGCGATACGAGCGGTAGCGGTCATAGCACCACTGCACATGCGCATCGCCGCGATGGACGCGACTGTTCTCGCTGTTGACGATAGCGCCGGTGATCAGAGCGCCGGTGGCGAAAGCAGCCAGCGGGAACCAGTAGTCGCCATGACGGCGATAGCCGTGGCGATATTCGCGATAGCCGCGATGGCCGTTCCAGTAGACGGCGCCATCACCGCGCAAGAAATCCCGGTTGAAGCTGCGGTGTCTTCTCCAATCCTGATACTGCACGGTCTGGACATCCGACATGGCCTGGGGTTGCGGCACATAGTTTGGCTGAGCGTTGACCGGCACCATCTCCGCCGCGATGAATGACGCCGAGAGCGCGGTGGCCAGCAGGCCCGATGCGATCTTGTTCATTACTCTTCTCCTCGAGGGTTGAAGGAATGTCCTGTTTGGCGAAACGGGTCGGGGTTGCAATGGTTCCCCATTTCGGCATCAGCCCATTGTTATTGTAGGGATTTCTGAAGTGATCCGGCGCCGGGCCATTGGCGCAGGCATCGTAAGCCGCTCGCAAGCACTCTCGACGTCGCTTCGAATCCGTTGAAAAAATCCGCCTTGGAAGCCCGTCTTTTTCCGGTTGACCGGTCGCGGCACTCTCCCTATGTTCCGCGCAATTTCGAGGGCGGCGTTTCGAGCCCGCGGGAGCGCGTAGCTCAGCCGGTAGAGCAACTGACTTTTAATCAGTAGGTCATGGGTTCGAATCCCATCGCGCTCACCACAAACACAAGTGTCCGACTCACATTTGCCGCTACGCTTTCCGCCTGTTCTTTACATTTTTGTAAATTGCCTGGGGATGCGGTTCGCGATAGGGCGGGCTCGCGGCTTGGTTCGAGCATGCGATTGAGCAGCAGAACTGGTTCCGATGAACGGATCTAGCCGTCCTTGAAGTCTTGCCATCGGCGATCACCACAGAAGTATTATCTTGGTGTCGCGCCGAATAGAATTATGGGGCAGTGGTGTCGTCACGTCGGGGCAGGCGAGCGCCTTCCGCTTTCCGCCGCAGGCTTAACGAGCGGGTTCATGCGGTCAAATGGGCCGCCCTCCGGTGGCTCTATCGTGGAGATATCGCCGACGTCGGGTTGAGGCTTGGTGCCGAGCCCTTCGCCCCAATCCTCCACCGTTATCCAGATATCCCACTCAAGGTTGTCCGCCCCTATCTGACAGTGGGATTGAAGCGCGGCGATCGCGCAACAGCCTTGCTGGGCCACTACAACGCAGCGGTTCGCCTGCTCGGCGACGCCGCATTGGTCGAGAGCCACACTGACGGCCTGAAACTAGCTGGCGTCGCGACACCCGCGGGGAGAGTCGCAGTCGATCTGACCGGCCAGGGCGGCCTCCACAGGGAAGCGGAGTGGCGCCTAATCCTTTGTCTGGATCACCGGCCGATCATTGAGATGGGATTGGCAATCGTGGACCGGTCGCTGTTGCGCATCGAGGGAGCGGGGGAGGTCCTTTTGATAGGCGCCCTCAAGAGCGTTTCGGCCGGCGCGCAGAGCCTGGAAGACGCCCGTGTCTTGACGAACGCCATGGAGGGCATGCGGCCGAAAACGGTGCTCCTTTTCGTGGCGCAGGTTCTTAGCCGGTCCTTGGGGTTGTCCGGCCTCTTTGCCGTTTCGAATGCGGGACATGTTTTTGCAACCGATTACAGTTTGCGCCGCCGCATCTCCGCCGACTATGACGGTTTCTGGATGGAATCCGGGGGACTCCGGACGGAACCCTCGATGTTCGCCATGCCCATCGCCAAGGCGCAGCGCGAGATTACCGAGTACAAGCCCAACAAACGGGCCCGGGTTCGCAGGCGATGGCGCCTTGAGGATGAACTCACAGAGCAGGTGAGGGATTCAGTTCGCCCTCTGCTTCGGAAATAGCCGCGCTTTGCGTCATTACTGGCCAGCTTGATGCCCTTGGCGCTCGGAACAATAATTATTCGCGCCCGTTCAATCCCGGAAGGGACCGCAATTTGGGATGCGGATACAGTGGATGTACTGAACTTGGAACTGGCCAGGGCCAGACAGCGCGTCAAGCGCGCAGAGATTTCGCTCAATCATGCAAAGAAACTGCTGGACGAGGAATGCGGCGTCGGGATCAATCTTGCGCTGTGCGACCGCATAAGGTCGGAACAGCAGCGGGTCGCGGAGGCCAGAAAGCGGCTGATGAAGATCGCTTCGACCGCCTCAGCCTGACAGGGAACCTCCCCCAGACAAATTGATCCTGCCGCGTCGCCTTGTTCCTGGACAGGGTCCTGGTTAAGCTCGGGCTCCGAGGGAGGCTCCACGATGGCACTTGACCTTTCGGTAGAGACCACGGCCCGTAAACCGGCAACGTCGCGCGGCAAATATCTCTTCGGGCCGGTCGCCGATTTCCTCATGCTCGGCGGCAGCGCTTTTCTGATCCTGCCGCTGCTGTTCTTCGTGCCGCGCGACTATGAAGGTCCGCTAGCCGCGACGATGGTCGTCGTTGCCTATCTGGTGAACTATCCGCATTTCGCCCATTCCTACCAGATCTTCTATCGCAATTTCGGCCGCAAGGTGCGCGGCGAAGGATACGACAGAAGCCTGCAGCTTCGCTACATTTTCGCCGGCGTCATCGTCCCGGTGATGATGACCCTGTTCTTCGCTTATGGCGCGGCAATGTCGAACGTGCGCCTGCTTGGCTTCGCGGCCAACGCAATGTTCTTCTTCGTCGGCTGGCACTACGTCAAGCAAGGCTACGGCATGCTGATGGTAGACGCTGTGCTGAAGCGCAAATTCTTCGATGACCGTGACAAGAAGGTGCTGCTCGTCAACAGCTACGCGGTGTGGATCCTGGCCTGGCTGCAGACCAACACGGCGGTGACCGCGGGACAGTATTATGGGCTCCAGTATTACACTTTCGCCGCGCCTTCATGGATCACCGACATTGCGGTGCTGGCGGCCGTCGGATCGACGGCGGCTACGCTCCTGATGCTGGCCAGGCATTGGCGAAAAAATGGTGGCCTACCGTATAACGGCATCGTTGCCTATGTCGCCTCGCTCTATCTGTGGATCCTGATTGCGAGGATAAACCCGCTCTGGCTGCTGGTGGTGCCGGCGCTCCACTCGCTGCAATATCTGGCCGTTGTCTGGCGCTACCAAACCAATGTCGAGCGCGACGTCTCGGATGCCGTGAGCGATCCAGAACCCAAAATACTATCCGTTCTCGGACCCCGCTACAGGTGGCGGGTGCTGGGATTCATCATCGGGGGCGGCGCGCTCGGCTATCTCGGCTTCTGGCTGATCCCGTTCGTGCTGACCGCGCTGGTCCCTTACGACAAACAGGTGCTCGGTTCCTCCCTGTTCTTCTTCATCGTGCTGATCTTCATCAACGTGCACCACTATTTCCTCGACAATGTGATGTGGCGCCGCGGCAATTCCGAAGTGTCGAAATATTTGTTCCGGTAGGGAAATCAGCCTTGCGGGCGCACGTGCCAGATCACGTGACCAGCGACACATTCCCGCCGGCGTGACGCTCGATCCGGCCGGCGAGGTCGAGTTCAAGCAGCACCATCGCAATCTGCGCGGCGCTCAATCCGGTGTGGCGGATGATCTCATCTATGCCTGTCGGCGTGGGCCCCAGCGCTTCCAGCACATCGGCGCGGTCGTTTTCGCCGGGCGGCGGCATGGCTAACATGTCGGTGGCTTCGGCGAGTGGGGCGATTCTCGAAGGCAGGGTGCCGGCAAGCGGCGCCAGCGCGCCGAGCACGTCGGCGGCTTCGGTCACCAGCGTGACTCCATCCTTGAGCAGGGCGTTGCAGCCGGCCGCGCGCGCCGCGCGCCAGGCCCGAAACGGATGGCGTAGCCTTCGCGGCCGAGGTCGGCCGCCAGCATACGCGCCATCTTGATCCCGGCCAGCGAGGCGTTGCGGGCGCCGACAATCGCCACCGCCGGCATGCGGAAGACCGCGCCTTCGCCTTTCACCGCCAGCAGCGGCGGCGGATTGTCCAAGGTCTTCAGCAAGGGCGGATAATCGGCCTCGCCAATGCCGACGAAGCGGGCGCCGGCGCGCCGGGCGGCGTCTAGCTCGGCTTCTGCCTCGGCGATGGAGGGAATGCGGACGATGCGGATTGGCGCCGCCGGAGATCATCAATTCGGGCAGCATTTCGAGCGCTGCTTCGGCGGAGCCGAAGCGGTTGATCAGTCCGCGAAACGAAGCCGGACCGACATTGGGCGTGCGGATCAGCCGAAGCCAGGCAAGCCGCTGCCGGTCGCTGAGGCGCGGGCCGGCGGCTGGAGCACTCATCCCTTCGCCCCGATCCTACCTTCGGTGCCGGCCAGCAGCCGCGAGATGTTGGCATGGTGCCTGATGATGACGATCAGGCTCATCACGGCGAACAGGCCGGCGATCTGCGGCGTGGTAATTAAATAGAGCGCGATCGGCACGATGACTGCCGCCGCCAATGCGGCCAGAGAGGAGTATCGAAACAGGAAGGCCATCGCGAGCCAGACGACGGCGAAGACGAGCATGCCTTGCCATGCAAGGCCGAGCAGCACGCCGAGATAGGTTGCGACGCCCTTGCCGCCTTTGAAGCCGAGCCAGACCGGAAACAGATGTCCGAGGAAGGCGCCGAAGCCGGCGAGGAGCCCGAAGTCCGGCAAAAAATGCCCAGCAATCAGTACCGCGGCAGTGCCTTTCAGCGCATCGAGCAGCAGCGTTGCGGCGGCGAGACCTTTATTGCCCGTCCTCAGCACATTGGTCGCGCCGATATTGCCGGAGCCGATGTTGCGGACATCGCCGAGCCCGGCCGCGCGGGTGATCAGGAGCCCGAACGGGATCGAGCCAAGCAGGTAGCCGAAGACGAGCGCGATCGCGTAACCCATTATTTCCCCCATACCGCCCCAGATACTCGCCCTAAGATTGATTCAATGTGTGTTTTGCAACCAGGATTTGCAAGAGCTGGCACCGCTCAAGCACAGTTGGGCATAATGGTAGAGTCGTGAGGGTTCGCCAAGCAACTCTGTGCCTGGCAGATTTGATAGCGCAGTGCGTCGGACGGTCTATGTGGAAAACACCGTGCGGCCCGCGACCACGGTCTGCAGGACCTTGCCCTGAAGACGCGCACCTTCGAAACAGGTGTTCTTCGAGCGCGAGTGCAGACCGCTTTCGCTGACGATCCACGGCTCGTCGAGATCGACGACAGCGAGATCGGCCGGCGCGCCGGGCTGGAGTGTGCCGCCTGGCAGGCCGAACAGTCTTGCCGGCGCCGTGGACAATGTCTCGATCAGCCTGAGCAGCGGCACGTCGCCATTGTGGTAGAGCCGAAGCGCCGCGCCAAGCAGCGTCTCCAGCCCGATGGCGCCGGCAGCGGCATCGGCGAAGGGCAGGCGCTTGGTGTCGACGTCTTGGGGGTCGTGCGAGGAGACGATGATGTCGATCGTGCCGTCCTTGATCGCCTCGATCATCGCCAGCCGGTCATCCTCGGCCCGCAGGGGCGGGGTCAGCCGGAAGAAGGTGCGGTATTCGCCGACATCGTTCTCGTTGAGCGAAAGATTGTGGATGGCGACCCCAGCCGTGACATTGGCGCCGTCCGTCTTTGCCCGGTTTACCGCGCCCGCCGCCATCGCCGACGAGATCTTTGCCGCGTGATAGACGCCGCCGGTCAGCCGCGCCAATGCCAGGTCGCGCTCGAGCGGGATGAGTTCGGCCTCGCGCGGAATGCCCGGCAGGCCGAGCCAGCTCGCATAGAGGCCTTCGTTCATCACGCCGGACGCCGCGAGATTGGCGTCCTGCGTTTCATGCGCGATCACGCCGCCGAAATCGCGGGCGTAAGTCAGCGCCCGGCGCATCACCAGCGCGTTGACGATCGTGTGGCGGCCGTCGGTGTAGGCGACGGCGCCGGCCTCGCGCAGCAGGCCGAATTCGGTCATCTCGCGGCCGTCGAGGCCCTTGGTGATCGCGGCCGCCGGGAAGATGTTGACGCTTGCGGTGTCGCGTGCCGTGCGCAGCACGAATTCGACCAGCGCCACATTGTCGATCACAGGATCGGTGTCGGGCATCATGACGATGGAGGTGACGCCCCCGGCCGCCGCAGCCACGCTTGCCGAGGCGATGGTTTCGCGATGCTCGCCGCCGGGTTCGCCGATGAAAACGCGCGCGTCGACAAGGCCTGGAATGATCGTTTTGCCGGCGCAGTCGACGACGGTGGCGCCTTCGGGCGCCCCCTGGTTCAATGCGGCCTTTCCGGCTGCGACGATCTTGCGGCCGTCGACGATGACGCTGCCGATCTCATCCACGCCGCGCGACGGGTCGACGATGTGCGCCTTGCTGAAGACGGTCACGCTCATTCGCCGCGCCCCTCATGGTTGCGGCGCGGATCAAGCAGCGCCTCCATGACCGCCATGCGCACGGCGACCCCCATCTCCACCTGTTCCTGGATGACGCTTTGCGGTCCGTCGGCGATCTCGGAGGCGATCTCGACGCCACGGTTCATCGGCCCGGGATGCATGACGAGCGCGTCGTCCTTGGCAGCCTTCAGCTTTTCGGCATCCAGGCCGAAATAGCGGAAATATTCGCGGATCGACGGCACGAAGGCGCCTTCCATGCGCTCGCGCTGCAGGCGTAGCATCATCACGACGTCGGCGTCCTTCAGGCCCTCGGCCATCGAGCGCGCGACGATCACGCCCATCCTGTCGATGCCGGAGGGCAGCAGCGTCGAGGGCGCCACGACGCGCACCTGCGCGCCGAGCGCATTCAACAGCATGATGTTGGAGCGGGCGACGCGCGAATGCAGGATGTCGCCGCAGATCGCCACGATCAGCTTCGACAGCGGCCCCTTGGCGCGGCGGATGGTCAGCGCGTCGAGCAGCGCCTGCGTCGGGTGCTCATGCGCGCCGTCGCCGGCATTGACCACCGAGCACCCCACCTTCTGGGCGAGCAGGGCGGCGGCACCCGCCGACTGATGGCGGATGATCAGAATGTCGGGCCGCATGGCGTTCAGCGTCATTGCCGTGTCGATAAGCGTCTCGCCCTTCTTCACCGAGGAGCTCGCCACCGACATGTTCATGACATCGGCGCCAAGACGCTTGCCGGCGAGCTCGAAGGAAGACTGCGTGCGGGTCGATGCCTCGTAGAACAGGTTGATCTGCGTACGGCCGCGCAGCGTCGAGGTCTTCTTTTCAGGCTGGCGCGAGATCGACACGGCCCGGTCGGCGCGATCGAGCAACATCTCGATATCGGTGGGGGAAAGATCGCGGATGCCCAGAAGATGGCGGTGGGGAAAGAGCGGGAGGGACGAAGCGTCGGTCATCTCAAGGCGCTGCTATAGGGTGCGGTCCGGCCTGCCGCAAGCGCCAGCTTTGGATTGCGGGCGTTCTCCCCGGTATTTTCGTCGCGCGTGCCGTAACGCTTGGGCTATAAGGCCGGATGGCCTCGGATTCGTGATCGCGGCCTGGGAATGTAAGGAAGACGCGTGACCGACGAGGTGATCAACCAGCCGCCGCCGCTGACGGGCGGCAACGCATGGCGGGGCGATCCGTTGCTCATCCAGCTTGCCGAGCGTTTTTCCGACCCCGTGCGCAAGGATCTCGACGGGCTAGGCCGGTTCGTGATGACGCAGGAGGCGCAGGAGCTTGCCCGCCTCGCCAACACCGACACGCCGAAATTGCGGACGCATGACCGCCAGGGCCGGCGCCTCGACCTGGTCGAATATCATCCGGCCTATCACGCCTTAATGCGCCGCTCGATAGCCGGTGGCCTGCATTCTTCCGTCTGGGAAAACGGCGATGCTGAGATCGGCCGCCGTCATCAGGTGAGGGCGGCGCGCTTCTATCTGACCGCCGAGCTCGAGACCGGGCACCTGTGCCCGATCACCATGACCAGCGCGTCGCTGGCGGCGTTGATGGCGAGCCCGAAACTCTTCCGCGAATGGGCGCCCCGCGTGACGACACGCAAATACGACCAGACGCAGAAGCCGCCGGTGCAGAAGGCCGGGCTGACGCTCGGCATGGGCATGACCGAGAAGCAGGGCGGCACCGACGTGCGCGCCAACACCACCCGAGCCGAGCGCACGGGAAGCGGGTTCTACCGGTTGACCGGCCACAAATGGTTCATGTCGGCGCCGATGTCGGACGCGTTCCTGGTGCTCGGTCAGGCACCGGAGGGGCTGTCCTGCTTCCTTGTCCCGCGCATCCTGGGCGACGGCTCCGGCAACGGTTTCCGCTTCCAGCGGCTGAAGGACAAGCTCGGCAACCGCTCGAACGCCTCGTCGGAGGTGGAGTTCGTCAACGCGATCGGCGAGATGGTCGGTGATCCCGGCGCGGGCGTGAAGACCATAATGGACATGGTGACGCTGACCAGGCTCGACTGCGCGGTCGCTTCTTCGGCGCTGATGCGGGCAGGGCTCGCCGAGGCCGTTCACCACACGCGCCACCGCCAGGTGTTCGGCTCGAACCTGATTGACCAGCCGCTGATGCAGCGGGTTCTGGCCGATATGGCGCTCGACGTCGCTGCGGCCACGGCGCTGTCGTTCCGGCTGGCGCGCTCCTTCGACGAGGCGGCAAGCGATCGCGGCGAGGCGGCCTTTGCCCGCGCCATGACGCCGGTCGTCAAATACTGGGTCTGCAAGATCGCGCCGGGGCTGCTTTATGAGGCAATGGAATGCCTCGGCGGCAATGGGTATGTCGAGGACGCGCCGCTTGCCCGCTATTACCGGGAGGCGCCAGTCAACGCGATCTGGGAGGGCTCGGGCAATGTCATGGCGCTCGACGTGCTGCGCGTGCTTGGCCGCGCGCCAGGTCTGTTCGAGGAAGTGCTGGCCGGCATCGACCGCGACCTCGGCGCGGGCGGCCGCGGGACCATCGGCGTGCTGAAGGCCGCCATGCAGGTTGCCGCGACCGACCAAGGGTCGGCGCGCCTTTTGACGGAACAGCTCGCGCTTTCGGCCGCCGCGGCCGAGCTTCGCAGGCTGGGAGCAGGGCGGATTGCCGACGCTTTCGTCGAAACGCGGCTCGGCGGGCAGTGGCGCACTACTTACGGCATGCTCGATTCGCGCCACGACGCGCGCATGATCATAGACACGCTCTATCCGCCGGTGACCTGATCCGGCTTCCAAAGCTAATTGCCGTCCTGTGGATAGTCGTTAACCTTAACAAATGGTTTCCATTGCGGCGGACCTTCGCAAAGCCCAATCTCCGCTTGCTGGAGTAGGGAACGGTTAACCATAGCCCGGGCTCCGCGAAGCAGGATGCGTATGCGGCACGTGTTGAGCTCAGTTCTGGCCTTGCATTGGGCAGTGGTTTTCGCCCTGCTTGCCTATGTGTGCATGGATGGCAGCCGGGGCATAGCAGCGGCGCTTGGCGTGCTCGGCCTCTCGATCCAGAGCGGCAGGTTTCCGCAGCTTGAAAATGTCGCCTTGGTCGCGCCGCTTTCGGTCGCGCTCCTGACCGTCGCGGTGTTGTTCTGCTGGACCTTTGTCGAAACCCTGCTCAACGGCGCGGCAAGGCTGGATGCGGGTGAGAGCGTCGCGCGGGTCGCCTTCATCTTCGCATCATCCCTGCTTTCGCTGATCCTCATCGGCGGCGTGGTGCAAGGCATCGACGGCCTGTTCGTGATCGTCGGAATTCAGATGACGGCACTGCTTGCCTCCTATGTCGCGGTGACAGCCGAACGCCGCTCCGCCTTTGCCGCTGCAATGAAAATGCCCGAGGGCGATGTTGGTGCCGCCTCGCGCATGGCGATGGGGGCCGCGCACAGCTCGCTGCTTTCCCGCATATCCGGCCGCCCGGAGAACAAGCCTGGAGGCAGGCGCTGATGCGCACGATATTCACACTCTGGGCCGCTCCGATGGCCATCTTCTGGGGATGGTTCTTCCTGTCGGCCAACGACATGAATTTCGGCTACGCGATGCTGAGCCGGCAAGTTCACGATTTCGCCTTCCAGCTTTATGGCCAGATGCTAGGCGTCGATCCGGCCATCATACCGGGCATGGTGGCGCGGACCTGCGTTTTCGACTTTGTCCTGCTCATGGGCCTTTGGGCGTTCCGGCGCCGGCGCAACATCGCCGAATGGATCAGGCAGCGCCGGCAGGGCAATATCGGCAACATCAACGAGGATGGCCTTGCCGGAGCGACTGAAGCCGGTCCAACGCTCCCTGCAGAATAAAGGCGGCGGCCGCCGAATCGATCTTGCCGGCGCGCTTCTTGCGCGAGAAATCCATCTCGATCAGCGTCCGCTCAGCCGCCACCGTTGACAGCCGTTCGTCCCACAGCACGAAGGGCAGGTCCGAAAGCGGCGCCATGTTGCGGACAAAGGCGCGCGATTTTTGCGCGCGGGGCCCTTCGGAGCCGTCCATGTTGACTGGCAACCCAAGCACGATGGCGCCGACATTGTCCTTTTCAAGTTGAGCGAGCAGTTGGGCGGCATCGAGCGAAAATTTCTTGCGCAGGATCACCGGGCGCGGATGGGCGAAGGACAACCCGCGGTCGGAGACCGCGACACCGATCGTCTTGTCGCCGAGATCGAGCCCGGCGAGCGTCTTGCCGTCGGCAAGCCGCTCCGGCAGTTCCTCGATTGAAATAATGCCCAACGGCTTCCCCTGACATCCAGGCGTCACATCCCGTTGACGTTTAGGAGTGGGGCGCCACTTTAAATTTGCCGCCAGCGTTCTATCCTTTGGCGACGGCAAAATCGAGGAAAGCATTCATGAAACTGACCTGGTACGGGCATTCGGCATTCCGCATCGAGACCACCGACGCCACCATTCTCATCGATCCCTATCTGGTCGGCAATCCGTCCTGGACCGGCGGCTGGGAAGGGCCGGCGGAAGGTGTGACTCACGTTCTCCTGACCCACGGCCACAGCGATCATGTCAGCGGCGCGGCCGAGGTGCTGAAGAAAAGCGGCGCCATGCTGGTCGCCAATTTCGAGATCTGCATGTACCTCGTCGGCCAGGGCGTCAGCGGCGACAAGATCAATCCGGGCAATATCGGCGGCACCGTCGATTGCGGACCGTTCACCACGACTTTTGTCCAGGCGCTGCATTCGTCTTCCTTCGGCGGCGAAGGCGGCACGAACACCTATCTCGGCAATCCGGGTGGGCTCGTCCTGCATTTTCCCGAGGATAAGACGCTATACCACATGGGCGACACCGACATCTTCTCCGACATGGGCCTGATAAACGAACTGCACGAGCCGAAGATCGGCATCGTGCCGATCGGCGACCGCTTCACCATGGGCGGCGCGGTGGCGGCTCTTGCCTGCCGCCGCTTCTTCGGCTTCGACACCGTCGTTCCCTGCCATTTCGGCACCTTTCCGATGATCGACCAGACCGCCGACAAGTTCGTCGCCGGCATGGAAGGCTCGGGCGTCACGGTAGCGCTGCCGGAGATTGGGAAAGCAATCACGATCTAGGCAGTTCGTCGTTTCGGGGGACGTGCCGGCGGCACGGTTTGACCAGGCCACCATCATCCGTGTTGCGCGCTGAGCGTAGCGCCGCTATAGCCCGCACTGATTTTCCCGAGGCGAAAAGAACATGTCCGTTGATCTTCAGACCGTGAAGCGCGTCGCGCGCCTTGCCCGTATCGCGGTGAGCGAGGAGGACGCCGAGCGCATGACCGGCGAATTGAACGCCATCCTCGGCTTCGTCGAACAGTTGAACGAGGTCGATGTTTCGGGCGTCGAGCCGATGACCTCGGTCACGCCGATGGAGATGAAGAAGCGCCAGGATGTCGTCACCGACGGCAACAAGCCTGCCGACATCGTCGCCAATGCGCCGGCGACCGAAGAGAACTTCTTCCTCGTTCCGAAGGTGGTGGAGTAGGACCGTGGCTGTCGAGATCGCCGTCGAGACGCCTCTGCAGGACGACGTGCGCGCGCTGGTCGCCGAACTCAATGCCGCTCTGCTCGAACTGACGCCCCCCGAGCACTGCTATCACCTCACCGTCGAGCAGATGGCGGACAAGGATACGACGGTGTTCATCGCGCGCGACAACGGCCTTGCCGTCGGTTGCGGCGCGCTCAAGCGCCACGACGAGGCGACCGGCGAGGTCAAGCGCATGTATACGCGGCCTTCGCACCGCGGACGCAAGATCGGCGCCGAGATCGTCGGACGGGTCGAGGCGCTGGCCAGGCATGAAGGTCTGAAGCGGCTGGTTCTCGAAACCGGCGATCGGCATCCCGCCGCCTGGACCGTCTATGAGCGCGCCGGATTCACGCGATGCGGACCGGTGCTGGACTATCCCGACTCCGAATGGTCAGTGTTTTACGAAAAGAGCCTTGCCTGATGAGCGATCTCACACATCTCACCATTTCCGAGGCCCGCGCCAAGCTGCGCGGCAAGGAGATCACCGCGGCCGAAATCACCGAAGCCTATCTCGCGGCGATCGAGCGCGCCAATCCGGTGCTGAACGCCTATGTGACTGTCACCGCCGACAAGGCGCGCGACATGGCCAAGAACTCGGATGCCAGGCTCGCCAAGGGCGAGGGCGGCGCGCTGGAAGGCATTCCGCTCGGCATCAAGGACCTTTTCGCCACCGAAGGCATCCACACCCAGGCCTGCAGCCATGTGCTGGACGGTTTTAGGCCGCGCTATGAGTCCACCGTAACGTCCAATCTGTGGGCCGACGGAGCGGTGATGCTCGGCAAGCTCAACATGGACGAGTTCGCCATGGGTTCGTCCAACGAAACCTCCTATTACGGTCCGGTGATCAATCCGTGGCGGCGTTCGCGGCTTGACACGGTGGTCATGCCGACGACGCATCAGGGCGATGGCGGCTTCGTCTCCGCCGGCGGCACCAAGACCCAGCGCACGCTGGACAACGCCCAGCTGGTGCCGGGCGGCTCGTCCGGCGGCTCGGCGTCGTCCGTGGCCGCCTTTCTCTGCGCCGGCGCCACAGCCACCGACACCGGCGGCTCGATCCGCCAGCCAGCCGCCTTCACCGGTACGGTCGGCATCAAGCCGACCTACGGGCGCTGCTCGCGCTGGGGCATCGTTGCTTTCGCCTCGTCACTCGACCAGGCCGGGCCGATCGCGCGCGACGTGCGCGACGCCGCGATCCTGTTGAAGTCGATGGCCTCGGTCGACCCGAAGGACACGACCTCGGTCGACCGCCCGGTGCCGGACTATGAGGCGGCGATCGGCAAGCCGATCAAGGGGATGAAGGTCGGCATTCCGAAGGAGTATCGCGTCGACGGCATGCCGGAAGACATCGAGGCTCTCTGGCAAAAAGGCATTGCCTGGCTGAAGGATGCAGGCGCCGAGATCGTCGACATCTCGCTGCCGCACACCAAATATGCCTTGCCGGCATATTATATCGTGGCGCCGGCCGAGGCTTCGTCGAACCTCGCGCGTTACGACGGCGTGCGCTACGGCTTGCGCGTGCCCGGCAAGGACATCATCGACATGTATGAGAAAACGCGCGCCGCGGGTTTCGGCCGCGAGGTCAAGCGCCGCATCATGATCGGCACCTATGTGCTGTCGGCCGGCTATTACGACGCCTACTATCTGCAGGCGCAGAAGGTGCGCACGCTGATCAAGCGCGACTTCGAGAACGTCTTTGCCGCCGGCGTCGACGTCATCCTGACTCCCGCGACCCCGTCGGCCGCCTTCGGCATCGCCGACGAGGACATGGCCTCCGATCCGGTTAAGATGTATCTCAACGACATCTTCACGGTGACTGTGAACATGGCGGGCCTTCCCGGCATTTCCGTCCCGGCCGGCCTCGACGGGAAGGGCCTACCGCTCGGCCTGCAGCTCATCGGCCGTCCATTCGACGAGGAAACGCTGTTCCAGACGGCCAACGTCATCGAGCAGGCGGCGGGCAAATTTCAGCCGGAAAAGTGGTGGTAGCGTCATCCCCTCCAACAAGAGGGTAGGGATGTTCTACTTACTATCGAAAATCTTCTGGTTCTTCGGCCAGCCAATCAACCTGGCGATCTTCCTGCTGCTTGCCGGTCTGTTGGCAGCGCTGTTCAGGCGCCACCGGCTGGCGGCCACAGTCAGCGTGCTGGGCATCGCGATTCTGGTTCTTTCGGCCTGGACGTCGGTCGGTGCGATGATGCTCAACCCGCTGGAAGAACGCTTTCCGAAGCCGCCATTGCCTGAGAACGTCGACGGCATCGTCGTGCTTGGCGGCGGCTTCGAGGGCGCCATAAATCTGGTGCGCGGCGGTTATGAGTTGAACAGCAGCGGCGATCGTATGGTCGAAACGGCGATCCTCGCCAGGCGCTTTCCCCAGGCGAAGATCGTCGTGTCCGGCGGCAATGGCTCGCTTTTCCTCGACGGCGAGGGCGACGCCGACACGGCGCCGCGCTTGCTCGGGGCGCTCGGCGTTTCGGCCGATCGCCTGATCCTCGAGGACCAATCGCGCAACACCTACGAGAATGCTGTCTTCTCGCGAAAGCTTGTCGAGCCGAAACCGGACGAGACCTGGCTTCTGGTCACCTCGGCCTTCCACATGCCGCGCGCCAAGGCGCTGTTCGACAAGGCGGGCTTTGCGACCATTCCATGGCCGGTCGATTATCGCACCTCGGGCAAGGAAGGCGTCGGCTTCTATCGAGACAATCCGGTTGACTCGGTGCAGGCGACCACCACGGCGGTGCGCGAATGGATCGGGCTTTTCGCCTACCGGCTTTCCGGCAAGATCGATCAGTTCTTTCCCGGACCGGGCGGCTGACCAAGCACCGCTTGCCGCGCCGCCGAGAAGAACTGGCGGCGCACCAGCACCGCCAGAAGCACCAGGGTAGATATCACAAAGACGACCGGGTCGACGAACCAGCCGAGATAGCCGATCGAGAAGAAGACGGCGCGCAGCCCGGCGTTGAAATGCTTGCCGGCAAGCACGTTCATGCGCGTCGCCCGCCACACCGCGGTCTCGCTGACCGGATTGCGCGAAGCCGGGCCATGCGGGGTCGGCACCGCGCCGATCAGGATCGAGCAATAGTTGAATAGCCGGTAGGCCCAGCCAAATTTGAAGAAGGCGAAGGCGAGAATGAGCACGAGGCCGAACACCTTGGTCTGGAAGCTTTCGCGCGACGCCGTCGCGCCGAAGGGCAGGTCGGCCAGCACCTGCAGCACGCGGTCTGAGGCGCCGAGCAGGGCGAAGCAGCCGCCGAGCGCGATCAGTGAGCTTGAGGCAAAGAAGGCCGTGCCTTGCTGCAGGCCGCCCATGATGGCGGTGTCGACGATGCGGATCTCGCGCTCGGCCATGTTGCGCATCCAGGCCTCGCGCTGAGCGTTCATCGCGGTCGTCAGCGAGACGCGGCTGACCAGCTTGCCGTCGGAGGCGAGCGTGTGCAGGACCCAGACGATCAGGAAGAAGGTCAAAGACGCCAGATCTGCCGGTGAAAGGTGGAGTGAGTCGCCCATACGCTCTTTTAACACAGGCGAAGCCGGCGCTTCGACCGGGCAGGAGGCATAGGCAGGGTGATGTCGCTGGCGGAGCAAACAAGGTCGGCAGCCGCCGAGCCGCGACATGCAAAACAGCGGAAACATTGCGGGAATTCCTATATGTAAGCCTTGATCGGCCTCCAGGAGACAACGGCCCCGTGTTCCTTTCGGTTTTCGACCTGTTCAAGATCGGCATCGGGCCGTCGAGTTCGCACACGATGGGCCCGATGACTGCCGCGCGCCGTTTCCTCGACGAAATCCTGGCCGGCGACTGGCCACGCCCGGCGGGTGTGAAAGTCGATCGCATCGGCGCCAGCCTGCATGGCTCGCTGGCCTATACCGGCATCGGCCACGGCTCGGACCGAGCCGTCATCCTTGGCCTGGCCGGCCAGACGCCGCAGACGGTCGATCCGGACGAGGCTGATGGCATCGTCGCCCGCATCGGCGCGGAGAAGCGGATTTCACCGCCTGGGCATCCCGGATACCGTTTCGATCCCGCCAAGGACCTCGTGCTTGACCGCAAGACGCCGCTGACCGGTCATGCCAACGGCATGGCCTTCTATGCCTATGACGCATCCGACCGGCTGCTGCTCAAGCGCATCTATTATTCGATCGGTGGCGGCTTCGTCGTTTCGGAGGAAGAACTGCAGCGCATGAAGGCTAAGGGCTCGGTGACGACCGAGGGCAAGAAGGTGCCGTATCCCTTCAAGAATGCCGTCGAGATGCTGGCGATGGCTGCAAAGAGCGGGCTTTCGATCGCCGAGATGAAGCGCGCCAACGAGGAAAAGCATATGTCGCGCGAGGAGCTCGATGCGGGCCTCGACGCGATCTGGGGCGCCATGAAGGGCTGCATCGACCGCGGCCTTTCGCAGGACGGCATCATGCCGGGCGGGCTGAAGGTGCGTCGCCGCGCGCGGCAACTGCACGACAAGCTGCAGGAACAGTGGCAGCAGAACCGGCCCAACCCCTTGCTCGCCAATGACTGGCTGTCGATCTACGCCATGGCGGTCAACGAGGAGAACGCCGCCGGCGGCCGCGTCGTCACGGCGCCGACCAATGGCGCCGCCGGCACGCTGCCGGCGGTGCTGCGCTATTGGCTGCATTTCCATCCCGAAGCCGATCAGCCGAGCATCCGCGACTTCCTGCTGACAGCCGCCGCCGTCGGCGGCATCATCAAGTCCAACGCCTCGATCTCAGGGGCCGAAGTCGGTTGCCAGGGCGAGGTGGGCTCGGCTTCGGCCATGGCCGCCGCCGGCCTGTGCGCCGTGATGGGTGGCAGCCCTGAGCAGGTGGAGAATGCCGCCGAGATCGCGCTCGAGCATCATCTCGGCATGACCTGCGATCCGGTCGGCGGCCTGGTGCAGGTGCCCTGCATCGAGCGCAACGCGCTGGGCGCGGTCAAAGCCGTGACCGCTGCCTCCTTGGCCATCAAGGGCGACGGTACGCATTTCGTGCCGCTCGACGCCGCGATCGAGACCATGCGCCAGACCGGCCTCGACATGAACGAGAAGTACAAGGAAACCAGCCTCGGTGGGCTCGCGGTGAACGTGGTGGAGTGCTGAGGAATTGTCGAGACCCCGGGCAGGCCTTGTGGAGAAGTCTCTCGAGGCGTTGACGCGTCAACCCTTGCGGCTAAATCTTCGGACATGTCACTCAATCTCCTAAAACTGTGCGTCGGCTGCGACAGCGTCGAGGACCTCGAAGAGTGGATCGCCTTCCGCCTAGATGAACGGCGCCGCGCCGGCGAGCCGGCCGAGCATTGGCACACGACCCGCATGGTGCCGACGCGGGGCAGTGAGATCACGGATGGCGGCTCGCTCTATTGGGTGATCAAGGGTAGCGTGCA
The DNA here is from genome assembly GCA_004020875.1 of Mesorhizobium sp. Taxonomy (GTDB): domain Bacteria; phylum Pseudomonadota; class Alphaproteobacteria; order Rhizobiales; family Rhizobiaceae; genus Mesorhizobium. Next base: position 132,755 of record SAPZ01000011.1, on the reverse strand, counting down.
GTGCCGGCAGTTGATCACCGAGATCAGGCCCTTCACCGACGCTGAAGGTATCGGCCGCTGTCATCTGGTGCTCGATTCCGAGGTCGTGCGCACCGACTGGCAGCCGCGCCGCGCTTTCCAGGGATGGCGTTACCTCAAGCCCGCCGATGCGCCGGCCGATCTCGGCAAGGGCAGGGCGGCGCTGGCCGAAATACCGCCGAAGCTGAGGCTGGAACTCGCCGAACTCGGTTTGCTCTGACGCAGCTCGCGTATCGTCGTCCCAGCGCTGGCCCTTCGGCTCGCCTAGCGTGGGGCTTGCAAGCGCCGGACCTAGGTCCCATCCTATTTCCATGCTCAGTCATCCGTATGGCGGCGCAAACCGATGGGTGTGATCCTCGCATTGGCGGCAATCCTCGTGGTGCTTTTCGGCGCCGCGTTGCTCTTTGTGCGCGCGGATGCGGCAAGGATGGCTGATAGCCTCAGGTCGCTTGGGCCGGCTTTCCTGGGGCTGGTCGGCGCGCCTATGCTGATCTTCGGCCGCAGTCTTATCGGCGGGCTGCTTCTGCTTGCGGCCCTCGCCTGGGTCGGCTGGATACGCACAAGGCGTCCGCCGGCTCGGGCCGCCGCTTCCAAACACTCGACGGTGCGTACGGCCGCGCTTGAGATGGACCTCGACCATGACAGCGGCAGGCTCGAGGGGCTTGTTCTGGCCGGGCGCTATGAAGGCAAGATGCTTGGCGCGATGGGGCTGACGGATCTGCGCCATCTTCATGGCGAACTCAGCCCCGATCCGGAGAGCCGTCAGCTCCTAGAGACGTATCTTGACGGCCGTTTTCCCGTCTGGCGCAAGGACGCGCAGCCGCACAGTGGCGAAGGGCTGGGTGTTGCGCCAGGTGCGGGCGCCATGACTAAGGAGGAGGCCTACAAGGTCCTTGGTCTTGAAGCGGGGGCCGCCGCGGCGGATATCCGCAAGGCGCACCGCCGCCTGATGCAGCGCCTGAACGCCGATGTCGGCGGCACGTCTGTCCTGGCGGCGCGAATCAATGAAGCCAAGGACGTCCTGCTCTCCAATCACGATTAGTCTCCTTCGACGCCGGTACCTTCCGGGAGATTTGAACAGCCGCCTATTGCTCGACGGCGAAGCACGAGATTTTCTTGCGCTTCAGCGCATCGCAGGCCTTCCAGGCGGCATTCTTCGAGCCGAAGCCGCCGAAGCGGGCGCGGTAGTAGGTGGTGCCATCCTTGTCGAAGGCGACCGTGAAGCCGGAAGCATCGGCCAGGACCTTCGGTGCCTGCTTGGCGGTCTGATCGAGAAGGCTCTGCGCTCCGGATTTCGTGGGCGAGGAAGCAATCTGAACCACCCAGCCGGACGGCACCGACGACGTCTTCACCGGATCGATCGCCGTCGCGGCGGGCGCCGGCTCGGCATAGGCCGTGACCGCCTGCGATGTGGTCTCCTGCGGCTTGGCAGCCGGCGCCATGGCAGCCACGGCAACCGTCTTCACCTTCTTGACCTGGATCACTGGCTTCGTCTCTTCGGCGACCTGCTGGGTGTCGTCCTGGACGTCATCGGCCGAGGCAACGACAGTATCGTCCGTCGCCGGCTTTTCATCCGGAGTCGGTGCGTCATGCTTGGGCAAAAAGACCTTCGCCAGCGTCTTGATCGGGGTGTCGTTGCCCTTGGCGATGAGGTCGCCGCCGCCGCGCGTCGAGGCGCGCGGCAGATAAGTGGTGATCAGCGCAGCCATCTGGTTGTCGCGGCTGCGGCCGGAAGCGCCGCCCATCACCACCGCGACGAGGCGGCGGTCGCCGTCGGCGACGGAGGAGACGAGATTGTAGCCCGAGGCGCGGGTGTAGCCGGTCTTGATGCCGTCGACGCCCTTGATGCGGCCAAGCAGGCGGTTGTGGCCGTTGATGCGCTGGCGACCATACAGGAACGAGCGCTGCGAGAAATAGCTGTAATATTGCGGGAAGTGCTCGCGCAGTGCGATGCCCAGCATCGCCATGTCATGCGCCGTGGTGAACTGACCCGGGTCAGGCAGACCGTTGGCGTTGCGGAAGACGGTGCCGTTCATGCCGAGCTGGCGCGCCTTGGCGGTCATCATGCGGGCGAAATTCTCTTCGCTGCCGCCGAGCATCTCGCCAAGCGCGGTTGCCGAGTCGTTGGCCGATTTCGTCACGATCGAGAGAATAGCGGTCTCGACCGGCACCGAACCGCCTGGGCGCACGCCAAGCTTGGTCGGCGCCTCGGCGGAGGCATGCGCGGAAAACGGAACCGGCGTGTTCTTGCTGATCCGGCCCTTCGCCAATGCCTCGAAGGTGAGGTAGAGCGTCATCATCTTGGTGAGCGAAGCGGGGTAGCGCCGGCCATTGGCGTCAGCCGAATAAAGCACCTTGCCGGTCTTGGCATCCACGACAATAGCTGCGGACTTTGCGGCAAGGGCCGACGCGACATCGGCGGCGATGATCGTCATCGCCAGCGCGGCGACCATGACTGCCTTGAAGGAGAATGAGGATTTGGAGACCAGCCCCGACAACGCCTGACGCACCGTTACTTACCCTGAAATTTTCGTTGCCCCGGAGGCGGCTACGGGAGTGCCTGCCTCGCTTCCAGCCAAGCTAGCGCGGTCAGCGTTACCAATCCGTTTATGGTAACCGCCGCGTTCACCATTTTTCGGCAAATCGAGCTTCTCTTTAATCGAATTTTACTGGCCGGCGGCGCTGGAGCGCCCGCGCAACAAGGGATTCTTGACTTTTTGTGCATCGCACAATATATTAAGGTGCATTGCACAAGGGCGCCCGGGGCAAAAAGGGCGTTTCAACCAAGGGAAGCATGAAATGACCCAGACCTATGAGGACTTCACGAAATACGGCAAGGAGTTTGCCGACACCGGGCTGAAGAGCTTTGCCTCGCTCACCAAGGGCGCGCAGGCGATCGCCACCGAAGCCGGCGAATACACCAAGAAGAGCTTCGAGGCCGGCAGCGCCGCCGTCGAGAAGTTGTTCGCGGCCAAGTCGATCGAGAAGGCCATCGAGATTCAGACTGATTACGCCAAGCAGAGCTATGAGAGCTTCGTGGCCGAGGCCAGCAAGATCGGCAATCTCTATGCCGAACTCGCCAAGGAAGCTTACAAGCCGTTCGAATCGGTGGTCGCCAAGGCGAAGTAATTTCGCCGGATCATGCCCGACACGGCCAGCCGGCCTGTGAAAAGGACCCGGTCGCGGAAGCGCGGCCGGGTTTTTTCGTGGCCGATCGCAACCGGATGCACATTGCCGCATTCACGATTGAGAAAATCGCTGAGGTTTGCCCACCTAGCCATATTGTCAGCTAAACAGAAGGGCTTAAAATCGGCCATCGAGAACCTACATGTTGAACTCGCATGAGGATTCAAAAAGGCTGGACTACGTGACGATCGGTTTGACTGCCACGGCAGGCGTGGTGCGAATGCAAAGTGACGGGGACCGCAACGATCCCGGTCGCGGTACCGCTGTCATCACGCGCACCAAGACCAAAACCAAGAAGCCCAGTCTCTACCGGGTCCTCATTCTGAACGACGACTACACTCCAATGGAGTTCGTCGTTCACGTCCTGGAGCGTTTTTTCCAAAAGGACCGCGAGGCCGCCACGCGCATCATGCTTCATGTTCACAATCATGGAGTGGGCGAGTGCGGTGTCTACACATTCGAGGTGGCCGAGACCAAAGTGTCCCAGGTCATGGATTTCGCCCGACAGAATCAGCATCCGCTGCAATGCGTGATGGAGAAGAAGTGAGGTAACATGCCGGCTTTCTCCCAAGGCCTGGAAAAGGCGCTACATCAAGCGCTGACATTCGCCAACGAGCGGCATCACGAGTATGCGACGCTCGAACATCTGCTGCTCGCCCTGATCGACGACACAGAGGCGGCCGCCGTCATGCGTGCCTGCAATGTCGATCTCGATGAGCTCAAGCACACCGTTCTCACCTATATCGACACCGAGCTCGACAATCTCGTCACCGGTTATGATGAGGATTCGAAGCCGACCGCCGGCTTCCAGCGCGTCATCCAGCGCGCCGTGATCCATGTGCAGTCGTCCGGCCGCGAGGAGGTGTCGGGCGCCAACGTGCTCGTCGCCATCTTCGCCGAGCGCGAGAGCCACGCCGCCTATTTCCTGCAGGAACAGCAGATGACCCGCTACGACGCGGTCAATTACATCTCGCACGGCATCGCCAAGCGCCCGGGCGCTTCGGAATCGCGCACGCCGCGCGGCGCTGAGGACGAGCAGGGCGGCCAGAACGGCGCCGAGCCGCAGGAGGAAAACGGCAAGAAGAAGCAGCAGGACGCGCTGACGGCCTACTGCGTCAACCTCAACAACAAGGCGCGCGCCGGCAAGATCGACCCGCTGATCGGTCGCGACAGCGAGATCAATCGCACCATCCAGGTGCTGTGCCGCCGCTCAAAGAACAACCCGCTCTATGTCGGCGATCCCGGCGTCGGCAAGACCGCGATCGCCGAGGGCCTTGCCAAGCGCATCGTCGAGGGCGATGTGCCGGAAGTGCTGCAGGATGCCACTATCTTCGCGCTCGACATGGGCACGCTGTTGGCCGGCACCCGCTATCGCGGCGACTTCGAGGAGCGGCTGAAGCAGGTCGTGAAGGAACTCGAGGACTATCCGGGCGCGGTGTTGTTCATCGATGAGATCCACACCGTGATCGGGGCGGGGGCAACCTCTGGCGGCGCCATGGACGCGTCGAACCTCCTGAAGCCGGCGCTATCGTCTGGGGCTATCCGCTGCATTGGCTCGACCACCTACAAGGAGTTCCGCCAGTTCTTCGAAAAGGACCGCGCTTTGGTGCGGCGCTTCCAGAAGATCGACGTCAACGAGCCGACGATCGAGGACGCCATCGAGATCATGAAGGGCCTGAAGCCCTATTTCGAGGAGTTCCATAAGGTCCGCTACACGACGGAGGCGATCAAGGCCTCGGTCGAGCTATCGGCCCGATACATCAACGACCGCAAGCTGCCGGACAAGGCGATCGACGTGATTGACGAGACCGGCGCCTCGCAGATGCTGGTGCCTGAGGCCAAGCGCAAGAAGACGATCGGCATCAAGGAGATCGAGGCGACGATCGCCACCATGGCGCGCATCCCGCCGAAGACGGTCTCCGCGGATGACGAGAAGGTGCTGCAGGGGCTCGATGTCGAGCTGAAGCGCGTCGTCTATGGCCAGGATACCGCCATCACCGCGCTGACCTCGGCGATCAAGCTGGCGCGTGCCGGCCTGCGCGAACCGGAGAAGCCGATCGGTTCCTACCTGTTCTCGGGTCCGACCGGCGTCGGCAAGACGGAAGTCGCCAAGCAGCTTGCCGCCTCGCTCGGCGTCGAACTGATCCGCTTCGACATGTCGGAATATATGGAACGCCACACCGTCTCGCGGCTGATCGGCGCGCCTCCCGGCTATGTTGGTTTCGACCAGGGCGGTCTTCTGACCGATGGCGTGGACCAGCATCCGCACTGCGTGCTGCTGCTCGACGAGGTCGAGAAGGCGCATCCGGACCTGTTCAACATCCTGTTGCAGGTCATGGACCACGGCAAGCTGACCGACCATAACGGCAAGCAGATCGACTTCCGCAACGTGATCCTGATCATGACCACCAATGCGGGCGCGTCCGATGCGCAACGCGCGGCGATCGGCTTCGGCTCCACCAAGCGCGAGGGCGATGATGTCGAGGCGATAAACCGGCTGTTCACGCCGGAGTTCCGCAATCGTCTCGACGCGATCATCCCGTTCGGCTCGCTGCCAGTGCCTGTGATCCATCAGGTGGTGCAGAAGTTCGTCATGCAACTCGAGGCCCAGCTTTCCGAGCGTGGCGTCACCTTCGACCTGTCGCCGGACGCGATCGCCTGGCTGGCCGACAAGGGCTATGACGAGCGCATGGGCGCGCGTCCGCTCGGCCGCGTCATCCAGGAGCACATCAAGAAGCCGTTGGCCGATGAAGTGCTGTTCGGCAAGCTCAAGAAGGGCGGCACGGTGCGCGTCACCGTCGAGAAGAAGGAAACCGGCGAGTCCGGCCTGAAGCTCGAATCGCTCGCCGACGAGTCGCCGGTGCAGCCGAAGAAAGAAGAGCCGGAAGACGCGCCGAAGCCGAAGAAGGCGGTGGCCAAGAAGCCTGCGACCAAGAAGGCCGTGGCGCAGAAGCCGGAGCCGAAGGGCAAGGACGGGAACAAGCGCAGCCTTGTGCCGCAACTGCCGCGCAAGGGCTGATCGGCCCTTCATATGAATACAAAGAGCCCCGGTGACGGGGCTCAGATTTTTACAAACCCCTCGATTTTTGGCAGCAGTCAAAATCGAGGGGTTTTGATTCCGATCTGTTCACGGTCTGAATCTGTGACGTTCCGTGAATCTGAGGCCATTTTGCCCGCTGGAGGTTTGGCAGCGGCCTGGGCCCGTGACGGAGCTGTCTTCTTTTGAACGGGTCGGGCGCAGGAACCGGGCCGAAGGCTGGCTCAGCTTCCCAGCGCCGTCCGGATCTTGCCGGCGTTCTCGGCCAGCACCTCCGGCTTCTCCATCTGGCCGGAATGCGGCTTCAAGGGGACGCCCTCGAAGCGCGGGATGACGTGGACATGCAGATGGTAGACGGTTTGGCCGGAAGCCGGCTCGTTGAACTGCATGATGGTGACGCCATCGGCGTTGAAGGCCTTTTTCACCGCGACCGCAACCTTCTGCACGACGCCAAACAATGGTCCGAACGTTGCCGGTTCGGCGTCGAGCATGTTGCGCGACGGCGCCTTGGGCACCACCAGCGTGTGCCCCGAGCCTTGCGGCATCACATCCATGAAGGCGACGACCGCGTCGTCCTCATAGACGCGGTGCGAGGGAATCTCGCCGCGCAGGATTTTCGCGAAAATGTTGCCGGGATCATAGGCTTCGGCCATGGGGGCACTCCCAATTGCATTCGCCGTCCGGTGTAGCGAAGCCGCGGGTGGGCGGCAAGGCGCTCGGGCGATATCCATGATCCGGTAACGCACGCCCTCTACTGCATGAGCGCCGGCATTTGCCGGAAGCCACTGACCGCGAGAGCTTATTCCCCCAGATCCTTGCGGAAGGGCGTGTGCTCTTCGAGATATTCGCCCATGCGCTCGACCTCGCGCCGCTCGCGCCTGAGATAGTCGGCGACGGCGTTGCGCAAGCCGGGATGCGAAATGTAGTGCGCCGAATGCATGGTCACTGGCCGGTAGCCGCGCGCCAGCTTGTGCTCGCCCTGCGCGCCTGCCTCCACCACCTTCAGCTTGCGCTCGATGGCAAAGTCGATGGCCTGGTGATAGCAGACCTCGAAATGCAGGAAGGGGTGATCCTCGATGCAGCCCCAGTTGCGGCCGTAGAGCGCGTCGGAACCGATGAAGTTGATTGCGCCGGCAATGTAGCGGCCATTGCGCTTGGCCATCACCAGAAGAATATCGTCGGCCATGCGCTCGCCGATCAGCGAGAAGAACTGCCGATTGAGATAGGGCCGGCCCCATTTGCGGCCGCCGGTATCCATGTAGAAGGCGAAGAAGTCGTCCCAGGCGGTTTCGGTGATCTCCTTGCCGGTCAGCCAATCGATAGAGATGCCGTCGGCAAGCGCCTCGCGGCGCTCCTTCTTCATCGCCTTGCGCTTGCGTGAGGCAAGCGTGGCGAGGAAGTCGTCATAGGTCGAAAAGCCTTCGTTGAAGAAATGGAACTGCTGGTCGGTGCGATGCAGGAACCCCGCCGCCTCCAGCGTCGCGACATCGGGCTCGTTTGCGAAGGTGACATGCGCAGAAGAGACGCCGAGCTTGTCGGTCACGAGTTTCAACCCCTCCGCCAGGCCGGCCTTCACGGCGCCTGCGTCCTCGCCTTTGCTGACCAGCAGGCGAGGGCCGGTGACCGGCGTGAACGGCACCGAGCATTGCAGCTTTGGGTAATAGCGGCCTCCGGCGCGCTCGAAGGCGTCCGACCAGCCATGGTCGAAGACATATTCGCCCTGACTGTGCGATTTGAGATAGCAAGGAACAGCGCCGAGAAGCCTGCCTTGCGCCGTTTCCAGCCGCAGGTGATGGCCCTGCCAGCCGGTGCGCCGGACGGCGCAGCCGGAATCTTCCAGGGCGCTCAGAAAGGCGAATGAAACCAGCGGGTTGTAGCCGCTTTCTTTATCGCTGCGCGTGGTCCCGGCAAAGGCGTCCCATTCCTCGCAGGTGAACGCGCCGATGCCTGCCGCGACGCGGATCGCATATTCCGCGTTCGCTGCCCGTCCATCGTCGTCGTCGCCTTGATCCATGGGGCTTATTTAAGCGTCCTCAAGGTCGCTGCAAGTCACGTTTCGGGGCATTCCTCAGGCGACCTTCACCAGGTCTGGCTCGAAACCCTCGAAGGTCATCTGGTCGGCATATTTGAAGGTGAGGTCGACCGCCGGCTGGTCATGCACGGTCCAGGTGATGACAGGCATCTCCAGCTTTTCGCGCACGAAGCTGACAAAGGGGTTCGGCAGATCGCCGGCGGCGTAGGAGGTAAAGGCGAGGTCGTGCGCCAGCATGGCGAAATGCGCCTCGATCAGCTGGTTCTCCGTGCCGTAAGCGGTCAGCCCGCCAGGGATGCCCGGCGCGTCCTTGGCGAAGTCGCGGATCAGCCAGTGATCGAACGACATGATCGCCACCTTGCCCTTGTAGCGCTTGAGCAGACGGCCGACGCTTGCCACCAGGCCCGCGTCGTGACCGGGAACGCCCTTCAGCTCGACCACCAGCGGCACCCGGCCGTCGATCAGGTCGAGCGCTTCCTGCAGTGTGGGCACATGGTCCTTGGTGCTCCCGATCTTGAGCGTCGCCAGCTCGGCCGCTGTGCGCTGCCAGATAAAGCCGTCCTGGCCGGTCAAGCGTTTCAGATCGCTGTCATGGATGATCACCGGGATGCCGTCGGACGAGATATGCACGTCGCATTCGATGGCATAGCCGCGCTCGGCCGCCGCGCCGAAGGCCGACAACGTGTTTTCCCAACGGGCCTTGTTCATGTCGTGGAAGCCGCGATGCGCGACAGGGCGGGCAATCAGCCAGGAGAGATCGGTCATGTTGGGCATCACTCGACTTCGAAGATCGCTTCGATCTCGACCGCGGCGTTGAGCGGCAGCGAGGCGGTGCCGACGGCGGAGCGGGCGTGCTTGCCGCGCTCGCCCAGCGCCGCGACCAGGAAGTCGGAGGCGCCGTTGGCGACAAGATGCTGCTCGACGAAATCAGGTGCCGAAGCGACGAAGACAGTGATCTTGACCAGACGCCGGATCTTCTCGAGATCGCCGAGGGCTGCCTTGGCCTGCGCCAGGATGTTGATGGCGCAGAATTTGGCGCCTTCCTTGCCTCCCGCCGTGTCGATGTCGCGGCCGAGCAGCCCGCTTGCCTGCAGCTTGCCGTCCTTCAGCGGCAGCTGGCCGGCGGTGAAGAGCGTGTTGCCGGTGCGGCAATAGGGCACGTAGTTGGCAGCGGGCGCGGCGGCTGCCGGGATGGTGACGTCCAGATCGCTTAGCCGCTTTTCGATTGTTTCGCTCATTGGTTTTCCCTATTGCTGGAAGGCGCCGCGTTGGCCGGGCCGAAATTGCTATTTTTGCCTCGCTTCCGCCACGACTTTTTTTAAGCTGGACCATCTTTCCCTGCGGCCTGTCTCGCGGCCGCGACGATCGGAGCAACGTATGCGCGCAACGCGCCTTTTTCTTGCCGCTGCCTGTCTTTCTGCGGTGTTCCCAATGGCGCCGGCCTTTGCGGTGCCCGCGCTGCAGGCGCATCGCGCCGTCTACGATCTGACGCTCAACAAGGCCTCCGACCGTTCGGGCATCACGGGCATCACCGGCCGCATGGTCTATGAGTTCAACGGCTCTGCTTGCGAGGGTTACACGGTCAAGTTTCGCTTCGTCACCCAGATCGTCACCAACGACAACGCCAGGCTCACCGACCAGCAGACGACGACTTTCGAGGATGCCGAAGGCAAGACCTTTTCCTTCGTGACGAAATCCTTCGTCGACCAGAACCTCGACAAAGAAGTGAAGGGGGTGGCCACGAGGGAACCGAAGGGCCTCAAGGTCGATATCGACAAGCCCGAGAAAAGTAGCCTCGAGCTTGCGGCCACGCAATTCCCGACCCAGCATCTGGTCGAGTTGATCGGCAAGGCCGAAAAGGGCGAGAATTTCTACCAGACCAATCTGTTCGATGGCTCCGAGGACGCCAACAAGGTGATGAGCACCACCGTCATCGTCGGCAAGAAGACCGAATCCGACAAGACGGATCCGGAAGCGCCGGCGCTGGCCAAGCTGGCCTCGGACAAATACTGGCCGGTCGACATCGCCTATTTCGACGATACCGACAAAAGCGGCGAAGAGGTGCCGGAATACCGGATCAGCTTCAAGCTGCACGAGAACGGCATCACCCGCGACCTCGTCATGGACTATGGCGACTTCTCGATGACCGGCAAGCTGGTGAACCTGTCGCTATTCGACCAGACCAAGCCTTGCCCGGCGTCGAAATAGCATCGGACTCACGCAGGCAATACTGGCTCACGTCGTAGCGGGACACGCACAAAATAGGCGTCGCGTGCAGGCGGTGCACCTCTTCATCTCAGCTGCGCCGAGCTGCGTCGGCTGGAATGATCTCAAGCCCGCGGGAAACATCCGGTATTGCGGCTGCTTGTGCCCCCGCTCATCACTTGCGCGTGAGCGCTGGTAACGCCCAGCGCGGCCCTTGCGAAAGAACGGGTGTGCCGGCCATTCGCGCCCCCCTCTTTCCCTCGGAGTTTCATCATGTTCGCAATCTCACGGGCGAAATTCGCCAAATTCGCTGTCGCGGCCGCCCTCGCATGGGCCGCGTCTTCAATCGCCAGCGCGCAGGGCAACCAGACCGTTAGAGCTCACAATGTCGTTCTGGTGCACGGCGCCTGGGCCGATGGTTCGAGCTGGAGCGAGGTCATCGCAAGGCTGCAGGCTGCGGGCCTGCACGTGACGGCGGTGCAGAATCCGTTGACCACGCTGAGTAACTCTGTCGCTGAAACACGCCGTGTCGTGGCGCAGCAGGATGGGCCAACGCTGCTCGTCGCCCATTCCTGGGGCGGCACGGTCATCAGCCAGGTCGGCACCGATCCCAAGGTGACCGGCCTCGTCTATGTCGCGGCCCGCGCACCTGACGCGGACGAGGACTTCGTCGCGCTGTCGGCAAAGTTTCCCACCGGCCCAGTGCGCGCGGGTGTGCAAACCCGCGACGGTTTCACGACGTTGTCGGAAGATGCCTTCCTCAAGCACTTCGCCAACGGCGTGCCGCATGCGCAGGCCGAGGTGCTCTATGCCGAGCAGCAGCCGACCGCAGCCACCTTGTTTGCCGGCCGCACCACCGAGGCCGCATGGCATGCAAAGCCGTCCTGGTACGCGGTGTCGAAGCATGATGAGACCATCAATCCTGATCTCGAGCGTTTCCTCGCCGCGCGCATGAGGGCGATCACCGTGGAACTTGACGCTGGCCATCTTTCATTGGTGTCACACGCGAAGGAGGTCGCCGATCTCATCATCGCCGCCGCACGTGGCGACGGGCAGGGGTGAGGTGATAATCAGCTTGCATGCGATTGCGTTGCCTTCCCCTCCCAACAAAAGCAACAAATGGGGGGAGAGGTGCAGCGTACTGAGGCCCGCGGGCGGCTGGGCTTGCGCGCTCGGCGTCGGCACGCCATGTATCGGCATCAGCAAGTGCGGCGAGCCTGATGGCGGTCTATGTCGATGCGGCGATCTGGAAGTGGGCCGGCCATCGCTGGTGCCATCTGCTCGCCGACAATACGGACGAATTGCACCGCTTCGCCACCGAGCTCGGGCTCAAGCTTTCCTCCTATCAAGGACCGCCAAAGACCTCGGCACCACATTACGACATCACCGGCTTCGAGCGCGACCGCGCGGTTCGGCTCGGCGCCGTCGAATGCAGCCGCGAGGAAATCGTCGCGATCTTTCGCCGCGTCAGGGTCCCGAACGGCAAGCTAAAACGCTGAGATTTGGGCCGATCGCCGCAGGTCTGGGCGTTTTCCGGCGCCCGGCTTGCGTTTATGGGACTTCCCCTCTATATGCGCGCTCATTCCACACACGGACTTTGGTGTCTGCCGGGAGAAATCCGGCTGAAACCTCCGGTGGCATCAGGACATCCTGTCCGAAATGCCTGTGTCCGTGGAGGCCAACCGGAAAGGAACTAAAGAATGGCTCTGCCAGATTTCAGCATGCGCCAGCTTTTGGAAGCTGGTGCTCACTTCGGCCACCAGACTCATCGCTGGAACCCGAAGATGGCGCCCTACATCTATGGCGCCCGCAACAACATCCACATCATCGACCTGTCGCAGACGGTGCCGCTGCTGCACCAGGCGTTGAAGCAGGTGTCCGACACCGTCGCCAAGGGCGGCCGCGTGCTGTTCGTCGGCACCAAGCGCCAGGCCTCCGACATCGTTGCCGACGCCGCGCAGCGTTCGGCCCAGTACTATGTCAACTCGCGCTGGCTGGGCGGCATGCTCACTAACTGGAAGACGATCTCGAACTCGATCCAGCGCCTGCGCAAGCTCGACGAGACGCTGGCCGGCGAGGCTCAGGGCCTCACCAAGAAGGAGCGCCTGAACCTTGACCGCGAGCGCGAGAAGCTCAACAAGGCTCTCGGCGGCATCAAGGACATGGGCTCGACGCCGGACCTGATGTTCGTCATCGACACCAACAAGGAAGCGATCGCCATCCTCGAGGCCAAGCGTCTCGGCATCCCGGTGGTGGCCATCATCGATTCGAACTGCGACCCGGACAAGATCGACTTCCCGATCCCCGGCAATGACGACGCGGCCCGCGCCATCCAGCTCTATTGCGACCTGATCGCCAAGGCTGCCATCGACGGCATCGCCCGCCAGCAGGGCGCGCTCGGCGTCGATATCGGTGCTTCGGCCGAGGCTCCGGTCGAGCCGGCGCTCGACGCTCCGGCCAGCGAAGCTCCGGAAGCTTGATATTGAAGGCGGGGACCCGGCCTTCATCTTTCCAATAAGTTGGCGCGCTAAAGCGCTTTTGCCGAGCGCATCACCCGAGTCCCGGTTGGTGCGTCGGCGCATTTGAGACAAAGAGGCGACAATGACGATTTCGGCTGCACAGGTCAAAGAACTCCGCGACTTGACGGGCGCGGGCATGATGGACTGTAAGGCGGCGTTGAACGAGACCAACGGCGACATGGAAGCGGCCGTCGACTGGCTGCGCAAGAAGGGTATCTCGAAGGCCGACAAGAAGGCCGGACGCACCGCCGCCGAGGGCCTGATCGGCGTCGATTCCGGCGTGCGTGAAGCCGCTGTCGTCGAAGTCAATTCCGAGACCGACTTCGTCGCCCGCAACGCGGCCTTCCAGGAGATCGTCGCCAACGTCGCCAAGGTCGCGCTGGCCTATGGCACGACGGAGGCCGTGGCTGCTGCCAAGTATCCGGGCTCCGACAAGTCGGTTACCGACACCATCAAGGACGCGGTCGGCACCATCGGCGAGAACATGGGTTTCCGCCGCTCGGCGAAGCTCACCGTGCCGCATGGCGCGGTGGCGACCTATGTCCACAATGCGGTTGCGGACGGCCTCGGCAAGCTCGGTGTCCTGGTCGCGATCGAGACGACCGGCAACGAGCATGCGGCCAACGCCTTTGCCCGCCAGGTCGCGATGCATGTCGCTGCCAGCAACCCGGTCGCGCTTTCCGCGGAGGAAGTCGACCCGGCGCTGGTCGAGCGCGAGAAGGCGATCTTCTCCGATCAGGCGCGCCAGTCGGGCAAGCCGGAAGCCATCATCGAGAAGATGGTCGAGGGCCGCCTGCGCAAGTTCTACGAAGAGGTCGTGCTCTTGAAGCAGGCCTTCGTGCTCAATCCTGACATCACCGTCGAGAAGGCGCTGAAGGATGCCGAGAAGGAGATCGGCGCTCCGGCGAAGATCACGGCCTATCTGCGTTACGCGCTGGGCGAAGGCATCGAGAAGGAAACGACCGATTTCGCGGCGGAAGTCGCGGCCGCGGTCAAGAAATAGCTCTGATCTGAGGGAGCGCATCGCGTTTCCCTGAAGGTGAAGAGCTCACGAGCTCAGGCAACTCGGCCGGATGTCCGCATGGATGTCCGGCCGATTTCTTGTGCGGTGTCGATAAAGGCCCTGAGCTTCGGCGCCATGGACGCGCGGCGCGGGAAATAAAGGAAGAGGCCGGGCTCGCCGATCGCCGTCTGCGGCAGCATCTGGGCGAGGCGGCCGGCGGCAAGGTCGGCGCGCACCAGCGGCTCGAACACATAGGCGAGCCCGACGCCGGCCAGCGCCAGGTCGATGGCGCCGAGCGAATCCGTGACCACGGCCGTGCCGTGCGTTTCGACGACGACGTCCTTACCTTTGTCGTTCAGATCCCAGCGGTAAAGCGCGCCGGATCGAACCAGCCGGTAGCCGATGCAGTTGTGATTGGCGAGATCGGCCACGTCGCGCGGACGGCCGTGCTTGCCGACATAGGCGGGCGAGGCCACGATCACGGCTTTGAACGGCGGCGTCATCCTGACAGTGACCATGTCCTGCGCGATCATCTCGCCCAGCCGGATGCCGGCGTCAAAACCTTCGCCGACGATATCAATGAGTCCCTGGTCGGCAACGATCTCGATTGTCACATCAGGGTAGCGTTCGGCCATCGCCGCGACCACCGGCGTCACCGCCAGGGGGATAGCGATGTTGGAGGCGTTGATCCTGAGCAGGCCGGCCGGCCTTCCCCTCACGCCGCGGATGCGGTCCATTCGCTCGGCAATGTCCTGCAGGGCAGGGGCCGCCGTCTCCACCAGCGCCTTGCCGGCCTCGGTCAGGGAGACGCTGCGTGTCGTGCGGGCGAAGAGCGGCTGGCCGATGCGCTCTTCCACAAGCCGCACCGCATGGCTGACGGCAGATGGGCTCATGCCGAGTTCAGCTGCGGCAAGCGCGAAGCCGCCGCGTCGCGCGACGGCGACGATGACCGGCAAATGTGTGAGCAGATCGCGATCCATTCATGAATGATATCGCACAGTCTTTGCGAAAAATGCAATCTTATCGATCCCGGCAGGCTGGTCCACATTCTCCTCGAAACATCGGCGGCGGGCTGATGCAAGGAGAGACGAAATGAATGCGTTGAGACATGTAACCTTTGCCGCAGGCATGGCGCTGGCGCCGGTCGATGCGGGCGGCGCCGAACCGGCCGGCTGGCAGGCCTTTGCCGATGAGCGCGCGGTGATCCGCATCGCCGACGCCATCGACCGCGCGGTGGATGCGCAGGACTGGAAGCTGGCGCGCAGCTATTTTGCCGACCGTGTCACCGCCGATTTCAGCAGCCTGTCCGGACAGCCCGCGGCCAACATCTCAACCGACGACCTGATCGGCGCCTGGGCGGGCAACCTCAAGGGCAGCAAGACCAGCCTGCATCTGCGCACCAACCATCAGGTCGGGCTCGAACAGGATACAGCGACCGTTCGCTCCAACGGCTATGCCTGGAACCGGATGGAAGGCAATGGCGACCCGCTCTGGGAGGTCTGGGGCACGTATGAGCACCATTTGACGCGATCGGCTGCCGGCTGGAAGGTCGACGGCTTCACCTTCCGCATGACGCATGAGCGCGGCAATCCCTGGGTCAAGGCGACGCCTGGCCAGTGATCGGCAGCAAATCAGATCAGCATCGAAAGACCACCATGACCATGACCTATTACACGATAGGCAACAGCGGGCTGCGCGTCAGCCGGCTGGCGCTCGGCACGATGACCTTCGGCACCGAGTGGGGCTGGGGCGCGGACAGGGACGCCGCCCGTGCGATGTTCGACGCCTATGTCGAAGCGGGCGGCAACTTCTTCGACACGGCCGACCTCTATACCGGCGGCACAGCCGAGACCTGGCTCGGCGAATTCGTCGCCGAGCGAGGCTTGCGCGACAAGGCTGTGATCGCCACCAAATTCACCTTCAACGCGGAACCGGCCAATCCGAATGCCGGCGGCAACGGCCGCAAGAACATCATGCGGGCCGTGGAGGCCTCGCTGAAACGGCTCGGCACCGACTATATCGATCTCTACCTGCTGCATGTCTGGGACCGCGTCACTCCGGCCGAGGAGGTGCTGCGCACGCTGGACGATCTCGTACACGCCGGCAAGGTGCGCCATATCGGCCTCTCGGACGTGCCGGCCTGGTATGCCGGCCGCGCCCAGGCGATCGCCGAATTGCGCGGCTACGAGCCGGTCTCGGCGCTGCAGCTCGAATACTCGCTCGCCGAGCGCGCCATCGAACATGAATATGTGCCTTTCGCCACCCGTCATGGCGCGGGCATCATGGTGTGGAGCCCTTTGGCCAGCGGGCTGCTCAGCGGCAAATACAGGCCGACACAAGCCGGAAATGCGGGGCGGCTCGACGGCTTCCGCAACACCACGCATCCCGGCTTCCAGAAGTTCAGCGACCGCAATTGGGCGATCGTGGCGGAGCTCGAGAAGGTGGCGGCAGAGCTTGGCCGCAGCATGGCGCAGGTCGCGCTCAACTGGGTGGCAACGCAGCCCGGCATCGCCTCCGTCATCCTCGGAGCGACCAAGCTCAACCAGCTCGAGGACAATCTTGGCGCGCTTGATTTCTCTATCCCCGCCGAGCTCCGCGCGCGGCTGGAAAAGGTCAGCGCCACGCCGGCGCCGTTCCCGCATTCCTATTTCGGCTCCGAGATCCAGGTCCGGGTGACCGGCGGCGCGGTCACCGGCGACAAGCCGGCCGGCTATTCGCCTCCGGTCATCATCGAAGGCCAGGCGGTCAGCATTTCAAGCGACTCATTGAAAAAGGGCAGCTGATCAAAAGGCGGCAACTGACCGAAAAAGCCTGGGATTTTGCACGAGGGCGCGGCGTGACATCGCCGCGCCCTTCGTGTATCCGGTCAGCCAGTCACGACAGCATCGCCAGGTGAAGCGGGGGCGGTTTTGCCTCCAAAATTGCCGCGCCGAGATTTCGAGGATTGAGATGACGGATAAGCCCCTCTATCGACGTGTCGTGCTGAAGGCTTCCGGCGAAGCGTTGATGGGCGAGCAGCATTTCGGCATCGACGTCTCGGTGGTCGACCGCATAGCCGCCGACATCGCCGAGGCCCGTGCGCTGGGCGTCGAAGTAGGTGTCGTCATCGGCGGCGGCAACATCTTCCGCGGCGTCGCCGTGGCCTCGAAGGGCGGCGACCGCGTCACCGGCGATCACATGGGCATGCTCGCCACCGTCATCAACTCGCTGGCGCTGCGCACCTCGCTGAACAAGATCGGCGTCGACGCCGTCGTGCTGTCGGCGATCGCAATGCCGGAGCTTTGCGAGAGTTTTTCGCAGCGCCAGGCGACCGCCTATATGAACCAGGGCAAGGTGGTCATCTTCGCCGGCGGCACCGGCAATCCGTTCTTCACCACCGATTCGGCCGCGGCCCTTCGCGCCGCCGAGATCGGCGCCGACGCGCTGTTCAAGGGCACGCAGGTCGACGGGGTCTATTCGGCCGACCCCAAGAAGGACCCGAATGCGGTCCGCTTCGACCGCATCAGCCACGCCGAAGTCATCAAACGCGGGCTCGCGATCATGGATACGGCAGCGATTGCACTTGCGCGCGAAAACAACATTCCGATAATCGTCTATTCGATCCACGAAAAAGGTGGTTTCGGCGATATTCTGAGGGGCGGCGGCCATTGCACGGTCGTCACCGACAAGTAACAGGCGCCGGGATCCGCTAAGCGAAAGCGGAACCGGGAGCCGAATAACGATAGAAACAGTGAACCCGGCGAACGGGTCGAGGAGATGATCATGAGTGGCGAGTATGAAGACCTGAAGCGACGCATGGACGGGGCGATCGCCGCCTTCAAGCATGATCTGGCCTCGCTGCGCACCGGGCGCGCCTCCAGCAACCTGCTCGACGCCGTCCAGGTGCAGGCCTACGGCACGGCGATGCCGATCAACCAGGTCGCCAACGTGTCCGTGCCGGAGCCGCGCATGATTTCGGTGTCGGTCTGGGACAAGTCGATGGTCAGCGCGGTCGACCGCGCCATCCGCGAAGCCAATCTCGGCTTCAACCCGATCGTCGACGGCACCACATTGAGGATCCCGCTGCCAGAACTCAACGAGCAGCGCCGCAAGGAGCTGGTCAAGATCTCGCATGGTTACGCCGAGAATGCGCGCGTCGCGGTTCGCCATGTCCGCCGCGACGGCATGGACTTCCTCAAGAAGGCCGAGAAGGATGGCACCATAAGCGAGGACGATCAGCGCAAGCGCTCCGACCAGGTGCAAAAGCTGACCGACGAAATGATCAGCACCATCGATCACCTGCTTTCCGATAAGGAAGCTGAAATCATGCAGGTTTAGGGTCGGGTTTTCCGGCTCGAAAGCGAGACTATGGCAACGCCCGCGCATGTCGCGATCATCATGGATGGAAACGGACGCTGGGCCAAGGCGCGCGGTCTGCCGCGCCTTGCCGGCCACCGGGCGGGCGTCGAAGCCCTGCGCAAGACCGTTCGCGCGGCGCCCGAGCTCGGCATCTCCTACCTGACTGTCTACGCCTTTTCCTCGGAGAACTGGTCGCGGCCGAAATCCGAGGTCAGCGACCTCATGGGTCTGTTGAAGCTGTTCATCCGCCGCGATCTTGCCGAACTGCATCAGAATGGTGTGCGGGTAAGGATAATTGGCGACAGGCAAGGGCTGCAGCCCGACATCAGAGGCCTGCTGCAGGAGGCGGAATCGCTGACCGCGGGCAACGAGTCGCTGACGCTCATCATCGCCTTCAACTATGGCGGCCGCGACGAGATCGTGCGCACGGCCCGCAAGCTCGCGGATGCCGTCGCGCGCGGCGACATGGCGAGCGACGCGATCACAGCAGAGAGCTTTGCCGCTTCGCTCGATACCCAGGGCATTCCTGACCCTGAGCTGGTGATCCGGACGAGCGGCGAGCTCAGGCTGTCGAATTTCCTTTTGTGGCAGGCGGCCTATAGCGAGCTTGTCTTCCTGCCTTGCTACTGGCCGGACTTCAGCCGCGAGCATCTGGCCGACTCCTTGCGCGACTTTGCCGGCCGCGAACGTCGCTTCGGCGGGCTTGCCGCCCGCGACGTCGCGCTTTAGGCGCCGCCGCCAATGAGCAACCTCCAGCAGCGCGTTATCTCGGCAATCGTGATGGCGGCGCTGACGCTTGTGCTCACCTGGCTGGGCGGATTGCCGTTCCGGCTGTTCTGCGCGGGAATCACGGCGCTGATTTTCTATGAATGGACGCACATGGCGCGTCCCGGGAATGGCGCGGCGCTCGGCCTTCTGCCGGAAGCGCTGATTCTGGTTTTCATCGGCGCGCTGATTGCCGGAGTGCCGGCCTTGTGGCTGTTGCTGCTGGTCGCGATGCTGGTAGCGGTCGCAGCCGTCGCTGCCCGCATCAGGGAGGCGGCGCATTGGGAAGCCTCCGGGGTGGCTTATGCGGCTCTTTCCGGCTTTTCGCTCGCCTATCTCCGTGACGATAACCATTCCGGCCTGATGTCGATTCTCTTCCTGTTCGCCGTGGTTTGGGCGACCGACATTGCGGCCTATTTCGTTGGCCGCGCGGTCGGCGGCCCGAAACTTGCGCCGTCGATATCGCCCGGCAAGACGCAGAGCGGCGCGGTGGGAGGCGCGGTCGGTGGCCTCGTCGCCGGACTGCTGCTGGCAACTGCAGCCGGCGCCGGCAACCTCGTCCAACTCGGCCTGGCGGCGCTGGCGCTGTCGATCGTTTCCCAAGTGGGCGACCTTTTCGAATCCTGGGTCAAGCGCCGGCACGGTGCCAAGGATTCCAGCAATCTCATTCCCGGCCATGGCGGCGTTATGGACAGGGTCGACGGGCTTGTCGCGGCCGCGTTCGCGCTGTACGTCATTGGTTGGGTCGCGGCGGGCGCCGAGCATCCGGCACTGGGGCTGTTTCCGAACTGAACCACGCTACGGTCAAGGCGAAAAACGGCGCGCGCCACGGTTTCGCCCGGATTGATGCCACAGTCGCGGCGGAGTGTCGCGTGCGGGCGAATTTGAGGGCATGAGTTGAACGACATTTTTCACGCGGTCTTCAGCACGCAAGGCTTCGTCCTTGGCACGCTCGTGCCGTTTCTGTTCGTGCTGACCGTGGTCGTGTTCGTTCACGAGATGGGCCACTATCTCGTCGGCCGCTGGTGCGGCATCGGCGTGAAGGCCTTTTCCATCGGTTTCGGCCCCGAGCTCGTCGGCTTTAATGATCGCCACGGGACGCGCTGGAAGCTTTGCGCCATCCCGCTTGGCGGCTACGTCAAATTCGTCGGCGACATGAATGCGACGTCGAGCCAGCCGAGCGCTGAGGAGATCGAATCGCTGACCGATGCCGAGCGTGAGGTCGCCTTCCATACGCAGCCCATCTGGAAGCGGGCCGCGACCGTCGTTGCGGGACCGCTGTTCAATTTCCTGCTGACGATCGCTGTGTTTACGGTGCTGTTTTCCCTCTATGGCCGGCCGGTTCTGGAACCTACGGTGGCCCAGGTCACTGCCGGCAGTCCGGCGGAGAAAGCCGGAATCCTGCCTGGCGACCGATTCGCCAAAGTCGACGGCAGCAAGGTGGAGACCTTCGCCGATGTGCAGCGCCTCGTTTCAGGCAGGGCAGGCGATGCCATCACCTTCACCATGCTGCGCGACGGCAAGGAAATCACATTGACGGCGACGCCGGAGCCCATGGAGCAGCAGGATGCGCTGGGCAACAAGGTCAAGGTCGCCGTTATCGGCGTCGTCAATAATGCCGAGTTCGGCCAGCCACGCCTGATCTCCTATACTCCTGCCGGCGCCGTGGTGGCGGCAGTCGAGGAAACGGGACATGTGATCGAGCGCACCGGGCAGTTCCTGCAGCGCTTTGCGCTTGGACGGGAGGACAAATGCCAGTTGGGCGGCCCGATCAAGATCGCGAAGATGTCGGGCCAGGCAGCAAAGCTCGGCTTCGAGTGGCTGGTGCAGCTTGTTGCATTTCTGTCAGTCGGGATAGGATTTCTCAATCTCCTGCCGATTCCCCCTCTCGACGGCGGCCACCTGTTGTTCTACGGCGTGGAGGCCGTCATAAGGCGGCCCGTTTCGGAGCGAATGATGGAGATGGCCTATCGGACCGGGCTGTTCCTGGTGCTCGGTTTCATGGGCTTCGTTTTTTGGAACGATCTGTTTGGGTGCTGAAATCATGAAGAAATTTGGCTTCAGCGCCGGCCATATTGAGATGCCGTTTACCATGCGTGGGGATATGCGTGACGCGAAAGCCACGCGGTACGGTTAAGTAAATACAAATTAACCGGGAGCCTTGCGTGTAGGGAAAATCCGGTTAATACGGTAAGGGAAAATACCGCACGTCCGGTTTTCTCGCCGTGGGGACTACGAGAAAAAGGTACAAAAGCCCGATGAAGGCAGCATCCAAGTTTCTGAGCGCCGCTTCCGCGGCGGCTTTGTCCGCCGCTCTGGTCGTGCCAGGCGCGCTCGCAGTGCAGTTCGCTGCCACCTCGGTGGCCGAGGCCGCGGTCATTTCGCGTGTCGAGGTCAGCGGGAATCAACGGGTCGATGCGGAGACCATCCGCAATTACATCTCGATCAAGCCGGGCAAGCCCTTTTCCAGTTCCGATATCGACGAGGCCGTCAAGGCGCTGTTCGGCACCGGGTTGTTCTCGGACGTCCGGATCAACCAGGTCGGCTCGAGCCTGGTGGTCAAGGTTTCCGAATATAAGGTCGTCAACCAGGTCCTGTTCCAAGGCAACAAGAAGCTGAAGGATAACGCGCTTCAGGCCGCTATCCAGCTGAAGCCGCGCGCGACCTTCTCGCAGCAGGCGCTCGACGCCGATGTGGAGGCGGTGAAGGCCGCCTACAAGCGCATCGGCCGCGACGACGCCGCGGTGACCACGCAGATCATGGATCTCGGCGACAACCGCGTGAACGTGGTCTTCAACATCAACGAAGGCGGCCGCACGCAGATCGCGGCGATCAACTTCGTCGGCAACCACGCTTATTCCAGCCGCCGCCTGTCTGACGTCATCAACACGAAGCGCTCGTCCTGGCTGTCCTTCGTGCTGCGCGACGACGTCTATGACGAGGACAAGCTGCGCGCCGACCAGGAGCTGCTGCGCCGCTTCTACTACAACCACGGCTATGCCGACTTCCAGGTCGTCTCGGCCGTCGGCGAGCTTGACGACGCCACCAACAAATACACGGTGACCATCACCGTGCAGGAGGGCGACCGGTACACGTTCGGCGACGTCAGCGTGGAAAGCACCATTCCCGAAGTCGATTCGAAGGCGCTGGAATCGGTTGTCGAAACCCACAAGGGCGACGTCTACAACGCCAAGGACGTCGAGGACACGATCGTCGCCTTGACCGAGAAGGTCGCGGGCTCGGGCTATGCCTTCGCCCAGGTGACGCCGCGCGGCGACCGCAATTTCGAGAACCACACCATTTCGGTCGTCTACACCATCGACCAGGGCACCAAGGCCTATGTCGAGCGCATCGAAATCCGCGGCAACGACCGCACGCGCGACTATGTCATCCGTCGCGAATTCGATGTCAGCGAGGGCGACGCCTTCAACCAGGTCCTCATCCAGCGCGCGAAGAAGCGGCTGGAAAACCTTGATTACTTTCAGTCCGTCGACATTTCGACCGTTCCGGGCTCGGCCCCTGACCAGGTCGTGCTGGTGGTCACTGTGGTCGAGAAGTCGACCGGCGAATTCTCCGTTGGCGCCGGCTATTCGACCGGTGGCGACACGCCCGGACCGTCGATCGAAGGCTCGATCACCGAGCGCAACTTCCTCGGACGTGGTCAGTACATCAAGCTATCGGCCGGCGGCGGCAAGCATTCGCGCGACTTCGCTGTTTCCTTCACCGAGCCGTATTTCCTTGGCCGGCGCATCGCGGCGGGCTTCGATATCTACAAGTCCACCCGCAATTACAGTCACTACGACACCGACACCACCGGCGCGACCGTTCGGTTCGGCCTGCCGATTACAGACAGCATTTCGACGCAGCTGGCGTACAATATCTCGCAAGAGAAGTACTCGCTTGCGGACAATTGCACGACCAACGGGATCTACGATCCAACCAAGTGCACCATCTCCCAGGCGATCCGCGATGGTGTGGCAGAAAGCCCTTGGCTCAAGTCGTCGGTCAGTCTTGGTCTGGTTTACAATACCATCGACGACATGAAGAATCCGCATGAAGGCCTTTATGTCACCGGTATGACCGAGTTCGCCGGTTTGGGCGGCGATGCCAAGTGGGTCAAGGTGACCGGGCGCGCAAGCGTCTACCAGACGTTGTCCGAGCAGCTTGACCTCGTAGGTCTGGTTTCGGGCGGCGCGGGCTACATTGCTGGTTACGGCAATGGCGATCTGCGTATCTTCGATCTCTTCCAGAGCAATGACCGCATGATCCGCGGCTTTGAGTATGGCGGCATTGGTCCGGTTGCTGGTGATGGTAGCGGTGACCATCTCGGCGGCACGACTTATTTCAATGCCTCCGCGGAAGCTCAGTTCCCGCTCCCGGTCATTCCGGAAAGCTTCGGACTGCGCGGTGCCGTCTTTGCGGATGCGGCGACGCTTTATGGCAACAAGCTTGAGGGCGTCAATCCGGACTCGGTCGGTATGAAGCTCCGCGCTTCGGTTGGTGTCGGCTTGATGTGGGCCTCCCCGTTTGGGCCGATCCGCATCGACTATGCGATCCCGGTCAAGAAAGAGTCGACCGACAAAACGCAGGAATTCAACTTCGGTATTGCGACCCGCTTCTAAATTTGAGGTCGCGATGTTTCCGGGTCGTCTGACGGCCCGGACTGGACTGATCCGACCCAGCTGGATATTGCTTCTGGAATGACCGATCCGGTGTTCTTCGCGCCTTCACGCCGGTATACGGCTGCCGAGGTCGCGAATCTGACCGGCGCCAGCCTGTTTGATACCGCTCAGGCTGAAATTGCCATCGAGGGGCTGGCTCCCGCCAATGAGGGCGGGGACGGCGCGCTCGTCTTTGTCGACGGCAAACGCAATTTCGTGCTGATGCAGTCGCTGAAGGCCGCTGCGGTCCTGTGTCCCGCCGATTTTGCCAGCAAGGCGCCGCCAGGGATCGCGGTGCTTATGCATCCTCGTCCGCAACAGGCCTTCGCGATGGTCGGGCGCCTTTTGTTTCCGCAGGCCGCAACTCCGGCCCCAATGACGGGAGAAACCGGCATCTCGGCGCATGCCTTTGTCGATCCGTCCGCCCATATCGAGGAAGGGGCGATCGTCGAGGCGGGCGCCGTGATCGGTCCGGGCGTGTCCATCGGCAGAGGCACGGTCATTGCACCTCACGCCGTTGTTGGCCGCTCCTGCCAGATCGGCCGCGACGGGTTCATCGGTCCAGGCGCCAGCATCCAATATGCGCTTGTCGGCAATCGTGTCATCATCCACGGCGGCGCAAGGATCGGCCAGGACGGATTCGGCTTCGTGGGCGGCCCCAAGGGACCTGAACGCGTGCCGCAGATCGGCCGCGTCATCATCCAGGACGACGTCGAGATCGGCTCCAATTCGACCGTCGATCGCGGCGCGATGTCCGATACCATCATCGGCCAAGGCACCAAGATCGACAATCTGGTGCAGATCGCCCACAATGTTCGCATCGGCCGCAATTGCATTATAGCGGGGCTTTCGGGTATTTCCGGTTCCGTCGTCGTCGGCGACAACGTCACCATGGGTGGCGGTGTCGGCCTCGCCGATCATTTGACCATCGGGCCGGGGGCCAAGCTGGCTGCGAGAAGTGGATTCATGAACAACGTGCCGGCAGGCGAGATCTGGGGAGGCTATCCGGCACAGCCGATGGCGGAAGCCATGCGCGAGATAGCGATGCTGCGCAAGATGGCGAGGACGCGCAAGCAAGGCGACGGAAATGGCTGATATGGTGGCAACGACACTCGAGGCGGTCGACATCATGGGGCTGATGAAGCTCCTGCCGCATCGTTATCCGTTCCTGCTGATCGACCGCATCGTCGATATCGACGGCGACGAATCTGCGGTCGGCATCAAGAACGTGACCATCAACGAGCCGCATTTCCAGGGTCACTTTCCGCAGCAGCCGGTCATGCCCGGCGTGCTGATCATCGAGGCCATGGCCCAGACCGCCGGCGCGATCTGCATTCGCAGCCTCAACACCGAGAAGCCCTCGCTGGTTTATTTCTTAACCATCGACAATGCGAAGTTCCGCAAACCGGTGGTTCCGGGCGATCAGCTCAGGATCCACGTCAAGAAGATCAAGAAGCGCGGCAACCTGCTGAAATTCGCCTGCGAGGCGATGGTTGACGGGGCAAAAGCCGCCGAAGCCGAGGTTTCGGCCATGATGGTCACCGGCTGACGGTTCGAAATGCTCATGAAAGTCGAGACATCCATCCATCCTTCCTCGGTCGTCGAAGAAGGAGCCCGGCTCGGCAAAGGTGTCCGCATCGGACCCTTCTGCCATATCAGCGCCCACGCAATCATCGGCGACCGCGTCGAGCTGGTCAGCCATGTGTCGGTGATGGGCGCAACAACCATCGGAGCCGAAACAAAGGTCTATCCGATGGCGACGCTCGGCGCGCCGCCGCAGAACACCAAGCACAAGGGCGGACGCACCACCCTGGTCGTCGGTGAGAACTGCACCATCCGCGAAGGCGTCACGATGCATGTCGGCACCGATTCCAGCCGCGGCGAGACGAGCGTCGGCGACAACGGCAATTTCCTTGCCTATGCCCACATCGCCCATGACTGCGTCGTCGGTAAGAACGCGACCTTCGCCAATGGCGCGACGCTCGGCGGCCATTGCGAGATAGGCGACAACGTCTACATCGGCGGTCTGACCGCCGTTCACCAGTTCGTGCGCATTGGCGACAACGCCTTTATCGGCGGCTGCTCTGCGGTTGTCGGCGATATCATTCCCTATGCGATCGCCGCCGGCAATCGCGCCAAGCTGCGCGGCCTGAACATCATCGGGCTCAAGCGCTCCGGCCTGCCGCGCTCGGAAATCTACCTGCTGCGCAAGGTTTATCGGTCGATTTTCGACCGCTCCCGCAGCGTCGCGGAGAATATCGGTCTCGCCAGGGCGGAATTCGGCTCCTCGTCTCCTGCCGCCACGAAGATGATCGACTTCATCGCCAGCGGCGGCAAGCGGCACTATGCGGTCCCGCCGCTGAAAGGTGGCGGCGACGATGACAGCGGCGATGACGAGGTCTGAGCGCGCCGGATCAGGGTTCCAACTCGCGCCTGGCTCGAAGGTCGGCATCATTGCCGGCGGTGGCAGCCTGCCTGTCGAAGTCGCCGACGGCTTGGTGAAGCACGGTTTTGCGCCTTTCATCGTGATCGCCGCCGGTGAGGTCGACCGAGAGGCCGACTTTTCGGCCTACGATCAGGAAAAACTTGCGCTGGAGGACATCGGGCTGCTGTTTCCGTTGCTGAAGCGCCAGGGCATCACCCACCTCGTCCTTGCCGGCGAGATCAAACGCAGGCCGCGGTTGAGCAAGATAAGGCCGACACTTGGTCTGCTGGCGATAATACCCTCTGTGGTCAGAGCTTTGCGACGCGGTGACGATGGCTTGCTGAAGATATTGACCCGAGCCCTTGAAACGCGGGGCGTCAAGGTCGTCGGTGCGCACGAGGTCGTTCCGGAACTGACGGCTGGCGAAGGCACATTGACGGCGACCGGACCAAACCAGTCCGACTGGCGCGACATCGAGGCCGCCCGCAAGGCGGCCAAGGCCATCGGCGCGCTCGATATCGGCCAGGCAGCGATTGCGATTGGAGGTCGAGCCGTCGCCCTCGAAGGCATTGAAGGCACTGCCGGCCTGCTCGACAGAATGCGCGAATTGCGCGGTCATGGCAGGCTGGCCGGCAAGGCGCGCGGCGTGCTGGTCAAATGCGCCAAGCCGGGTCAGGAATTGCGGGCCGACTTGCCCACCATTGGCCCACAGACGGTCGAGGCCGCTCATGCCGCGGGCCTTGCCGGCATTGCCGTCGAGGCTGGCCGTTCGCTTATCCTTGAAGGCCCGACCACGCTTGCTCGCGCGAACGCCTTTGGCCTTTTCATCGTCGGCCTGCCCGCGACGGAGCCGGCCAAACGGGGAGCCGGCTGATGGCCGCTGACAAGCCGATCAAGCTCGCGATCGTCGCCGGCGAGGAGTCCGGCGACCTGCTCGGCGCAGATATCGTGCGGGCGCTCGAGCGTACGACCGGCCGCAAGGTTCAGCTTGTCGGCATCGGCGGCCGGCATCTGCAGCAGCTGGGACTGACGCCGTTGTTCGATGGCGGAGAGATCGCGCTGATGGGTTTCAGCGCGGTGCTGCGCGACCTGCCGCGGCTGATGCGCCGCATCAGCCAGACTGCCGCGATGATCGCGGCCGAGCGGCCTGATTGCCTCGTCACTATCGATAGTCCCGACTTTTCGCTGCGCGTGGCGAAGAAGGTCCGCGCTACGGCGCCGGCCATCCCGATCGTCCACTATGTCTGCCCGAGCGTATGGGCCTGGCGACCGGGCAGGGCGGCGGCGATGAAACCCTATGTCGACCATATCCTCTGCATCCTGCCGTTCGAGGTGAAGGCGCTTGCCCGTCTTGGCGGGCCACCGGGTACTTATGTCGGTCACCGGCTGACCCGGGATCAGGGTGTGCTTGGCGCCGCCAAGGCGCAGAGCCTGCCGCGCGACCTCTCCGACGACCGCGTCAAGACGCTGTTGGTGCTGCCGGGCTCGCGCCGCGGCGAAGTCCGCCGGCTGATGGAACCCTTCGGCAAGGCGATGTCGGCGCTGCGCCACCGCGGCCATCGCCTGCGCCTGCTGTTGCCGACAGTGCCGCATGTCACTGAGCTGGTGAAGGCTTCGGTCGCCAGTTGGGACGACAAGCCGGAAATCATCACCGAGCCGGAGCGCAAATGGCAGGCCTTCGGCAAGGCCGATGCGGCATTGATCGCGTCTGGAACGGTGTCGCTCGAACTGTCGCTTGCCGGCGTTCCGATGGTTTCCTGCTATAAGCTTGACCCGATTGCGCGCCAGCTGCTGCAGCATATGGTGACGACATGGTCGGCGCTGCTGCCCAACCTGATTTCAGACCGCACGCTGGTTCCGGAATTCTACGATCAGTATGTCCGGCCGGAGAACCTTGCCCGGCAACTTGAGGCCCTGTTTGCCGACACCGGCATGCGTGCCTGGCAAAAGGCGGGCTTTGCAGAAGTCGCCCGGCGCATGGCGACCGAGCGGCCCTCCGGCGAGATCGCCGCGGAAGTGGTGATGGGATGCATAAAGAGAGCGAATAGGGAGTAGCGAACAGCGAGTGGGGCTGTGTCGGTTCGCCCTTCTTCCTATTCGCTAATCGCTATTTCTCTCAGTTACCTTTTCGCAATCGGCACGTAATCGCGTTCCGTGGCGCCCGTGTAGAGTTGGCGCGGGCGGCCGATCTTCTGGTGCGGATCCTCGATCATTTCCTTCCACTGCGCGATCCAGCCGACGGTGCGCGCGACCGCGAACAGCACGGTGAACATCGTGGTGGGGAAGCCGAGCGCCTTCAGCGTGATGCCGGAATAGAAATCGACGTTCGGATAGAGCTTCTTGGCGATGAAGTATTCATCGGTCAGCGCGATCTTCTCCAGCTCCATCGCGATGTCGAGCAGCGGATCGTCCTTGATGCCGAGCTCGCCCAATACCTCATGCGCGGTCTTCTGCATTATCTTGGCGCGCGGATCGTAGTTCTTGTAGACGCGATGGCCGAAGCCCATCAGCCGGAACGGATCGTTCTTGTCCTTGGCGCGGGCAATGAACTCCGGAATGTGATCGACATGACCGATCTCGCCCAGCATGTTCAGCGCCGCCTCGTTGGCGCCGCCATGCGCCGGACCCCACAGGCAGGCGATGCCGGCGGCAATACAGGCAAACGGATTGGCGCCGGATGAGCCGGCGAGGCGAACCGTCGAGGTCGAGGCGTTCTGCTCGTGGTCGGCGTGGAGGATGAAGATGCGCTCCATGGCGCGCGCCAGAACCGGATTGATCTTGTACTCCTCGCACGGCACCGCAAAGCACATGTGTAGGAAATTCGCCGCGAAGCCGAGGTCGTTCTTCGGATAAATGAAGGGCTGGCCGATATAGTATTTGTAGGCCATCGCGGCGATGGTCGGCATCTTGGCGATCAGGCGCATCGAGGCGACCATGCGCTGATACGGGTCCGAGATGTCGGTCGAGTCGTGATAGAAGGCCGACAGCGCGCCGACCACGCCGCACATGACGGCCATCGGGTGTGCGTCGCGGCGGAAGCCGGTGAAGAAGCGCGACATCTGCTCGTGCACCATGGTGTGGCGCGTCACGCGATAGTCGAAATCCTCCTTCTGCGCCTTGGTCGGGAGCTCACCGTAGAGCAGGAGGTAGCAGACTTCGAGAAAGTCGCCATGCTCGGCAAGCTGGTCGATCGGATAGCCGCGATGCAGCAGGATGCCGGCATCGCCGTCGATGAAGGTGATCGCCGACTCGCAGCTTGCGGTGGAGGTGAAGCCGGGGTCGTAAGTGAAGGCGCCGGTGGTGCTGTAGAGCGCGCCGATGTCGATGACATCAGGCCCGGTCGACCCGCTTCGCACCTTGAATTCATGGGTCTTGCCGGCGAGTTCGAGCCTGGCGGTCGACTCGTGCGCCTTGCTGCCCGGTTCCAGTTTTGTCGCAGCTTCGCTCATTCTCAAGCTCCCTTTGTATCCTCATGCCGGCAAGGCAATTCCTGCAAACGACACGTCGAAGTCACCGGAATGCGCGAACTCGCCACCGCATTTTAGGAGGTGCGTGCCAGATTGGGCCAAGGCCTAATGTTGCACTGCGAAACACACCTTTCAATGCCAATCTTCTTGGGCCAGTTCGCGCCTAATCGATTTGATCTCCAATGCGCGCCAGGCTTTCCTGGCGGCCCAGCACGGCCAGCACGTCGAACACGCCGGGCGAGGTGCTACGGCCGGTCAGTGCGGCTCTAAGCGGCTGGGCCACCGCGCCAAGCTTGTATCCGCCAGCCTGCGCGAACTCGCGGATCGAAGCCTCCGCCGAGGCGGCGCTCCAGTCACCCGACATGGAAGACAAGGCGCCATGCGCGCCGCGCAAAATCGCGCGCGCATCCGTGTTGAGCAAGCCTGCCGCCTTCTCGTCCAGCGACAGCGGACGCTCGACAAACAGGAAAGCCGCGCCGTCGACCAGCTCCACCAGGGTCTTCGCCCGCTCCTTGAGGCCGGGCATGGCGGCAAGCAACTGCGCCTTGCGCTTATCATCGAGCTTTGCGGCAAGGGCCGGGCCGCCTTCGAGATAGGGCAAGGTGGCGACGAAGATGTCGAACAGCGCCTGGTCATCCATCCTGCGCATATGGACTCCGTTCAGAGCCTCGAGCTTGGCAAAGTCGAAGCGGGCAGCGCCCTTGTTGACGTCGCCGATGTCGAACCAGGCGATCATGTCCTTGATCGACATCACCTCGTCGTCGCCATGGCTCCAGCCGAGCCGCGCCAGATAGTTGAGCAAAGCCTCCGGCAGATAGCCCATGGCGCGATAGGCCTCGACGCCGAGTGCGCCATGCCGCTTCGACAGCTTGGCGCCGTCGGCGCCGTGGATCAGCGGGATATGCGACATCGACGGCACCGCCCAGCCCATGGCGTTGTAGATCACCGTCTGGCGCGCTGCGTTGGTCAGATGATCGTCGCCGCGGATGATGTGGGTGACGCCCATATCGTGGTCGTCGACGACGACGGCATGCATGTAGGTGGGGTTACCGTCCGAGCGCAGGATGATGAAGTCGTCGAGATCCTTGTTGGGAAAGCGCACCTCGCCCTGCACGCGGTCATGCACGATCGTCTCTCCCTCGGTCGGCGCCTTGATGCGGATCGCGCCTTTGACACCTGCCGGTGCCTCGGATGGATCGCGGTCGCGCCACTGGCCGTTGTAACGCGGCGGCAGGCCCTTGGCTCTAGCTGCCTCGCGCATCGCCTCCAGCTCCGCGGGTGTCTCATAGCTGTAATAGGCCTTGCCCAGGCGCACCAGCTCCTCGGCCACCTCGCGATGGCGCGGGGCGCGCTCGAATTGGGAGACGGCGTCGCCATCCCAGGAAAGGCCAAGCCAGGTCAATCCGTCGAGAATGGCGGCCGTGGCGGCTTCGGTGGAGCGCTCGCGATCGGTGTCCTCGATACGCAGCAGCATCGTGCCGCCGGTGTGCTTGGCATAGAGCCAGTTGAACAGCGCCGTGCGCGCCCCGCCAATATGCAGGTAGCCTGTGGGCGAGGGGGCAAAACGGGTGACAACCTTGTCGGACATGGAACTCTCGAAGAAGCGCTGAAACGCGCATATCACGCGCGGGCTTTCGCGCAGTCGGCGTTCATGTACCATAGGCGGTCTGGGGCGCAAGGGGCAGACCCGATGGCTGGACGTGGCCGGGGTGCGGAGGAGGGCGAGGGGACGACAGCTGGCGTCAGCGAGCGCCTGATGTTTGCCCATGCCGCGCCCCAAGAGGCGCCGCCCATCCAGCTTCCTCAGCCGCGCGCACCAGCCGAGCGTCTGCCTGATGGCGACCGCGCAGTACTGCCGGTCTCCCCAACAGCAACGATCGGCCGAATCCGCAGACAGCTTGGCCGCGCCTCGCTCCCCGCATTGCGCCGAGGCATCGCCGTCGCCATGGAGACGGAGCTCGACCGGGGCGTCGGCTTCCTGCTGGTTCCGGTGTTCCTGGCCGCCGGCGTGATCTATTACTTCTCCCTGAACACCGAGCCGGACCTCTACAGGCCGCTGGCGGCGGTGGCCCTGGTGGCTCTCTGCGCAGCGGTGTCGCGCTCCTGGCAGAGAACGCACCTTTTCTTCATGGCATCGCTTTTATGCGCGCTCGGCTTTCTCGCGGCCAAGGTGGAGACCTGGCGGATGGCGACCCCGATGCTGGGGTCCGAGATCCAGACACGGCTGACGGGTCGCCTCGTCGTCGCCGAGGCGATGGCCAACGGCCGTGTGCGGCTGACCATCGATCTCGTGTCCACGGAGCATCCTACGCTGCGCTACGCGCCGAGCCGCGTAAGGGTTTCGGCGCGCAGGATCCCGCCCGGCATGACGGCCGGGTCGATGCTGACCGGCTATGCCAAGCTGCTGCCGCCGACCGGTCCGGTTCGGCCAGATAGTTACGATTTTTCCTTCGACAGCTACTTTAGCGGCATTGGCGGTAGCGGCTTTTTCCTGGGCGATCCACAGCTGATTGCGCAGACTCCATCTGCGCCAACGGCGGTGCCATTCGGCGCGCGCGTTATGTCGGCCATAGAAAACGCGCGCGAAGGGATTGCCGATCACATCCGGAGCAGCATCGGAGGGTCCGAAGGCGAGATTGCCGCGGCGCTGATCGTCGGCGTGCGAGCCGGCATTCCGGAAGAGATCAACGAGTCGATGCGGCGCACCGGCATCTATCACATCATCTCGATCTCCGGCCTGCACATGGCGCTGGTCGCCGGCACGATCATGTTCCTGCTGCGCGGCGCCTTCGCGCTGTTTCCGGATTTCTCGTCACGCCGGCCGGTGAAGAAATATGCCGCGGCGATCGCGCTTTCCTCGATCGCCGCTTACCTCGTCATCTCCGGCATCGTGGTGGCGGCCGAACGGAGCTTCATCATGCTTGCCGTGATGCTGATCGCCGTGCTCTTCGACCGCGCGGCGCTGACGATGCGCAACCTGGCGATCTCGGCGATTGCCGTCATCCTTGTGTCGCCACATGAAGTGGTCGGGCCGAGCTTCCAGATGTCCTTCGCAGCCACCGCGGCCCTGGTCGGCGCCTATGCCGGCTTTGCCGATTATCGGGCCGGCAAAATGACCGTGCCGCCGGCAAAGCGTTCGTTCCTGAGGTTCCTGTCGCGAAAACTGGCGGTTGGCGTGGGCGGCGCCGCCGTGACCTCGCTCATCGCGGGCAGCGCGACCTTGCTGTTTGCGATCTGGCATTTTCAGCGCGTGTCGCCGCTCAGCCTGCTCGCCAATCTGGCGGTCATGCCGATCGTCTCGCTGATCGTCATGCCGTTCGCCGTGTTGAGCGCGCTCGCCATGCCGTTCGGCTTCGACGGCCCCTTCCTCTATGTGATGGGCAAGGGCCTGACGGCGATGATCGCCATTTCGGCATGGATCTCCGAGCGCTCGCCGGTCGATGCCGTGGGATTGATCTCGATCCAGTCGGTGCTGCTGGCGACGATCGCGCTCGTCATCGCGACCATGGCCACCACCTGGCTGAGGCTTGCCGCTGTTCCCATTGCTCTCGCCGCAATGCTGGCGATCCCACATGTGCGCACGCCGGATGTCCTCATTTCCGAGGACGCGCATCTGGTGGCGATGCCGATCGGCGGCGGCGAGCTTGCCGTCAACCGCGAACGCTCGAACGAGTTCACCACCGACAATTGGAAGCGGGCGCTGAAGGCCGAGGAAATTGTGTCGCCAGAGACATTCGCCAAAGACGCTCTCGATATCGCCGACCCGGTCGACCTGCCGCCCGGCTCACCCTTCTATTGCACCGGCGACCTCTGCATTGGCCGGCATCCGTCCGGTGCGATCATCGCGATCGCCGAAAACCGCGACAGCGCACGGCCTGCCTGCGGCTTTGCCGACCTCATCGTCATCAACGATGCCACGGCCTACAATCCCTGCTGGGATCAGCGTGTGCTTGTCGTCACCGAGCGCCAGCTGGCGCGTGACGGCAGCGCCGCCGTCTTCTTCGATCCACAATCGGCAACCGCGCGAGCAGCCATCCAATATGCCGTCGAAAAGCCATATCGGCCCTGGCACGAGCAGCGCAGATACACGCGCGAGGCCCGGGGACTGCCGCCATATGAAAAACCTGAGAGGGCCAAGCCCTCGCAGCCGGATCAGTAGCGCCTGATCAGCCCGACGAGCTTGCCCTGCACCTTGACCCGATCCGGCCCGAAGATGCGGGTCTCGTAGGCCGGGTTGGCAGCCTCCAGCGCGATGGAGGCGCCCTTGCGGCGGAAGCGCTTGAGCGTTGCTTCCTCATCGTCGACCAGCGCCACCACGATCTCGCCCGGACTCGCTGTGTTGGCGTTACGGATGATGACGGTGTCGCCGTCGAAGATGCCGGCCTCGATCATGGAGTCACCCTTGACCTCCAGCGCATAATGCTCGCCACCCATGATCATGTCCGGCGGCACCGAGATCGAATGCGTCTGGTGTTGGATGGCATCGATCGGAACACCGGCGGCGATGCGGCCCATCACCGGAATGGATACGGCCGAAGCGGCGTCGTCGTCGTTGCTGGGTGTCGGCGTACGCGACGGCGCTGCCGGCTTGACCTGGCGACTTAGATTGCCCTGACCGCCTTGAATGACGCTCGGCGAAAACTTCTTCGCGGCATTCAGGCCCGGCGCGATCGAATCGGGCAGCCGCAGGACTTCCAGCGCGCGCGCCCGGTTCGGTAGCCGGCGAATGAAACCGCGTTCTTCCAGCGCCGTGATCAGCCGATGGATGCCGGACTTCGAGGCCAGGTCCAGTGCTTCCTTCATCTCGTCGAAGGATGGAGGGATCCCGCTCTCCTTCAGGCGTTCATGGATGAACATCAGGAGTTCATGTTGCTTGCGCGTCAGCATTGGCGGCCCCCACGGGTTCCGAAACCAGAATCAGAAAAACAAACCCAGAACAAACACTATCTGTTCCAGTTGTGTTCCGCAACCGTTTAAAGTTTAATGAATTTCTTAAGGCTGGCGAAAGAATGTTGCACCCGGCGGTGCCCGGCCGCCTGCAACTGGGGCTGTGTCATTGATTCCGCTCGATTCTGCAATTCTCCTTATGTTGAAATTGAGACGCGACACCGTCGCGGAAGCGCTGAGGTGTTCGCGTCGGTTCACCCGTGCATGTGCCGCACCGTGAACGAAACGAACCCAAAATGCCAACGTTGGCGATGATTCCGATCCTCAGCCTTTGCCGTCTATGGACCAGCTGACATAGGCCAGAAGGTTCTTGCCGTGTCGCGGACGGGGATGAGACAACCGCCCTGGTCGCCGGGGATGCAGCGGCCTGGTTCGAAACGGAGGCGACAGCACAATGAGGGGAATTCCCGATCTTGCCGAGGTCGAGGCAATGGATGCCGCGGACCCGCTGCGTGCCCTGCGCGATCGCTTCGTCCTGCCGGATGGCGTGAAATACCTCGACGGCAATTCACTGGGCGCCGCTTCAATCAATGTCTTCAACGAGATCGAGACGGCCGCGAAGCAGGAATGGGCGCAGGACCTGATCCGCGCCTGGAACACCGCCGGCTGGTTCGACATGCCTGTCAAACTCGGCGACCGGCTCGGGCGTCTGATCGGCGCCGCGCCTGGCCAGACGGTCGTATGCGACACCACCTCGATCAACATCTACAAGGTCCTGCATGCGGCGCTCGCAAAGCGACCCGGCCGCCCGGTGATCGTTGCCGAAGGCGACAGCTTCCCGACCGACCTCTACATGGCGGAAGGGGTGGCCTCGACGCGGCCCGGCACGGTGCTGCGGCTCGAAGGCGTCGATGCGCCGAAGATCGAGGACCTGATCGACGACCATGTCGCGGTCATCCTGGTCAACCACGTCAATTACAAGTCCGGCCGGTTGCGCGACATGGCGGCCCTGACTCGCAAGGCCCATGACGCCGGTGCGCTGATCGTCTGGGACCTCTGCCACACGGCCGGTGCCCTGCCGGTGGAACTCGACGGCTCGAATGCCGATTTCGCCATCGGCTGCACGTATAAATATCTCAATGGCGGGCCGGGCGCGCCGGCCTTCATCTATGCCGCCACCCGCCATCATCCCGATATCAGCCAGCCGCTCAGCGGCTGGTGGGGCCATGCCCGGCCGTTTGCGTTCGAACAGGGCTACGCCGCCGGCACGGGCATCCGGCGGTTCCTGTGCGGAACGCAGCCAGTGTTGTCGATGCGAGCGCTGAAAGGCGCGCTCGATCTCTGGGACGAAGTCGACATGACGGCCGTGCGCGAGAAGAGCGTCGCGCTGACGGATCTGTTCATCCGGCTTGTCGAATCTCGATGCGGCGGGTTCGGTCTCGAGATGGAAAGCCCGCGCAACGGCGCTGATCGCGGCAGCCAGGTGTCGTTTGCCCATCCGCACGGCTACCAGGTGATGCGCGCCTTGATCGAGCGCGGCGTGATCGGCGATTTCCGCGCGCCATCGACCGTTCGCTTCGGCTTCACGCCGCTCTATGTCGGCTACCGAGACGTTTGGGACGCCGTCGAAGTGTTGGAAGAGATCCTGCGCACGGGCGCCTGGCAGGAGGCCCGCTACGCGGTCAAGGAAGCCGTCACCTGAAGCGGGGCCTCAATGGGTGTTTTCGGCGCGCAGACGGAAGCGCTGGATCTTGCCGGTCTGGGTCTTGGGCAGGGCCGCGACGAATTTCACCGAGCGTGGGTATTTGTAAGGCGCGATCGTCGCCTTGACGTGGTCCTGCAGGCGCTTGGCGGTCATGGCATCCGCCGCCGTGCCTGGCACCAGCACGACATGCGCCTCGACGATCTGGCCGCGTTCGGCGTCCTCGACGCCGATGACCGCGCATTCCGCGACATCGGTATGCGACAGCAGTGCTGCTTCCACCTCCGGTCCGGCAATGTTGTAGCCGGCGCTGACGATCATGTCGTCGGAGCGGGCGGCGAAATGGAAGAAGCCGTCTTCGTCCTGCACGAAGGTGTCCCCAGTCAAGTTCCAGCCGCCGCGGACATAGTCCTTCTGGCGATCGTCGGCCAGGTAGCGGCAGCCGGTCGGCCCGCGCACCGCCAGCCTGCCTGTCGCGCCGCGCGGCAACTCGCGCATCTCGTCGTCGACGATGCGCGCTTCGTAGCCGCCCACCGGCTTGCCGGTCGAAGCCGGCTTGCTGTCGTCGAAGCGGTTGGAGATGAAGATGTGCAACATCTCCGTCGCGCCGATGCCGTCGAGGATCGGCTTGCCGGTCTTTCGCGTCCATTCTTCGAAGACGGGGGCGGGCAAGGTCTCGCCAGCCGAAACGGCAACGCGCAGCGACGAAAGGTCCGCGCCTTCATCCATGGCCTTCAGCATCGCCCTGTAGGCCGTCGGCGCCGTGAAGGAGACGGTTGCCCTGTAGGTCTCGATGATGGCGACCATGTTGGGCGGGGTCGCTTGCTCGAGCAGCGTCGCCGCTGCCCCGAAGCGCAACGGGAAGATCGCGAGCCCTCCGAGGCCGAAGGTGAAGGCCAAGGGCGGCGAGCCGACGAAGATGTCGTCTGGTGTCACCTGGAGGATCTCGCGGGCATAGCCGTCGGCGATGAACATCAGGTCGCGATGGAAATGCATGGTTGCCTTCGGCACACCGGTTGTTCCCGACGTGAACCCGAGCAGCGCGACATCGTCACGACCGGTCTCGACCGCCTTGAAGGTGACCGGCTTGTCTAGCGCGGCACGATCCAGTTCGGCGTCGTGATTGGCGGTGCCGTCGAAGCCGATCACCTGTTTGAGGAAAGCGCTGTCCTTGGCGCAGGCTGTCATCTCGTCCATCAGCCTGGTGTCGCAAAGCGCCATGCCGATTTCCGCCTTGTCGACGATCTTGGCGAGTTCGCCGGCGCGCAGCATCGGCATGGTGTTGACGACAACGGCGCCGACCTTGGTGGCGGCTAGCCAGCAGGCGACCATGGCGGGATTGTTCGCCGAACGGATCAGCACACGGTTGCCCGGCTTCACGCCATAGTTTTCGACCAGCGCATGGGCCAGCCTGTTCGTCCAGTCCGACAGTTCCTTGTAGGTGCGGCGACGGCCATTGCCGATCAGCGCGGTTCGATCGCCGAAACCTTTCTCGACCAGCCTGTCGGTAAGTTCGACGCCGGCGTTGAGACGCTCGGGATAGTCAAAGCCTTCGAGGAGAAAGTCCGGCCACTGCTCCGGCGGAGGCAGGTTATCGCGGGTGAACGTGTCGCTATGCGCTGAGGGTCCAAGCATGTTCCCGCAATCCTCCCTGCTCCGGGAGGTTTGCCGCCGTCCGGCCATACCCATTCGCGCGACGTCACCTAGGGACGAGCGGGTCCGGGCTCTGGCTTTTCAGCAGACCTCCCATTGTCGGCTGTTCGTCAGGCAGGATTGCATCAGGTCCAATTTGTTTCAAGCCTAAAATGTTTTTGCCCGGAGCATTGACGACGTCTCCGCAGCCGGCCATTGCTGATCAACCTAAATGTCTTGGGGGGAGCTGTTGGTCGAGCACCGGATCACGGATTGGGACAATGCCTACGCCAACGGCGCGAACATCGCCGGCGGCCACCGTTGGCCGGCGGCCTGGGACGGCCCGGCTCAGGCATTTCGCGAAAAGCTATCGGCGCAGGGCAGGGCGCGGCTCGACATCGTCTATGGCGAGGCGCCGCGCAGCCGGTTCGATCTCTTCGTCCCGCCTAATGCGCCCAAGGGGCTAGTGGTGTTCATCCACGGCGGCTACTGGATGGAGTCACACAAGAACTCCTGGTCGCATCTGGCCGCCGGCGCTGTCGGTCGCGGCTTTGCCGTCGCCATGCCTTCCTATACGCTTTGCCCGCGAACCAGGATCAGCGGCATCGTCAATGAAGTCGCGGCTGCGATCGGCAAGGCGGCCGCCATGGTTGATGGCCCGCTGATGCTGACCGGTCACTCGGCCGGCGGACATCTCGCCAGCCGCATGGTGGCCGAGGCCTCACCGCTGGCCTCCGATGTGGCGCTGCGCACGCGCAAAGTCGTTTCGATTTCAGGCCTGCACGACCTGCGGCCGCTGATGTTCACCGCCCTGAATGAGACCCTGAACATCGACGAGCGGGAAGCGTTGAGCGAAAGCCCGGCTTTGCTGCGGCCCCGGCAGGGAGTTCGCATCACCTGTTGGGTCGGCGGCGGCGAGCGCTCGGAGTTCCTGCGCCAGAGCGCATTGCTCGCCAACATCTGGACCGGACTCGGCGCCGCCACCGATTCGGTGATCGAGCCGGACCGACATCATTTCGACGTTGTGGATGGCCTCGCAGATCCGGACCATCCCCTGACCCGAACGCTGGTGGACGAATAGCAATTGACTTCGTCGGCCCATGAACGATCGACTTCGTCGACGTATGAACGATCGGCGTTGTCGATGTATCAGCGCAGCATTAGCACGCTGCATTCGGCGCCGACCTCCGCGGCCGGCGCGAAGGGCTCGCGCACGATCAGGCCGTTGGCGTCGGCGAGCATCTTGAGCATCGAGGAGTCCTGGATGCCGAACGGGGTCGCGATCAGGGCGCCGGCGTCTTCGCGCACAACGGCGCGCACATAGTCCTGCCTGACATCATTGGCCGGCATCGCGGTGCCCAGCCGGGCCGTTCGCACGTCCTGCCTGAAACCGCGGCCGCCGAGCCGCGCAAGCAGCGGCTTCAGGAAGAGCTGTGAGCAGACGATGCTTGCCACCGGATTGCCGGGCAGGCCGATGCAGCGGACATTGCCAAGCCGGCCGAACATCAACGGTTTGCCGGGGCGCATGGCGATCTTCCAGAAGTCGAGCCGCATGCCTTCGCCGGTGAGCACGTCATGGATCAGGTCGTGATCGCCGACCGAGGCGCCACCGAGCGTGACGATAACGTCGGCGCTTGCCTGGACCGCTTTCCTGACCAGCGCGGCGATCGCCTCCTTGCGGTCGGCGGCGATGCCGAGATCGAGCGCTTGCGCGCCGACCGACTGCGCGGCGGCGGCAACGCCATAGGCATTGGAGGAAATTATCTGATCCGGACCAAGCTTGCTGCCCGGCGGCAGCAATTCGTCGCCAGTGGCGATGATTGCGACCAGCGGTCGGCGCACGACATTCAAGGAAGGGTGGTTGGCCGACGCAGCCAGCGAAAGGGCCGCCGCATCGAGTACGCGACCTTTTTCGAGCAGCATGTCGCCCCCGCCGAAGTCGAGCCCGCGGCGGCGGACATTGCGTCCTTCGGCGGTCTGCTCCGTCACCTCGATCTTGCCATTACCGAGGTCGCGGGCGTTTTCCTGGATGACGATGGTGTCGGCGCCTTCAGGCAGTGGCGCGCCGGTGAAGATGCGCACGGCCTGGCGTTCGCCGACGGTCCCGGAGAAGCCACGCCCGGCAGGCGCCATGCCTATGACCTCGAGTTGCGCCGGCACTGAGGCAACATCAGCGGAACGCGCGGCATAGCCATCCATTGCGGACGCGTTGAAGGGCGGCTGCGTGCGCAGTGCCACCACCGGTTCCGCCAGGACCCGTCCGGCCGCGTCCGCCAGCGGCACGCTCTCGCCCGTCAAAGGTGCTGCGCCGTCGAGCAGGCGGGCGAGCGCTTCGGCGACCGGAACCAGCGCCATCAGGTATCTGCCTTGTAGTCGCCGGACTTGCCGCCGGTCTTCTCGACCAGCCGGATGCCGGAAATCGCCATGCCACGGTCCGCGGCCTTGGCCATATCGTAAATGGTGAGGCAGGCGACCGAGGCGGCGGTCAGCGCCTCCATCTCCACGCCCGTCTTGCCGGTGACGCGGGCAAGCGCTGTGACCTTGAGGCCAGGCAGCGTGTGGTCCGGCTCGATCTCGACGGCCACTTTGGTCAGAAGCAGCGGATGGCAAAGCGGGATCAGCTCATGCGTCTTCTTCGCCGCCATGATCCCGGCGATGCGGGCGGTGCTCAGCACATCGCCCTTCTTGGCGTCGCCGGCGAGGATCATCTGCAGCGTCTCGGGCCGCATCGAGACAAAGCCCTCGGCGATTGCCGTGCGGATCGTCTCGGCCTTGTCACCGACATCGACCATGTTGGCTTCGCCCTTGGCGCCAAGGTGGGTGAGGGCCATGCTCAGACCGTCTCGGCCGCTGCCTTGCCCGTCAGCAGAAGCTCGGTCGCCGCAGCCACGTCCGCCTGCCGCATCAGGCTCTCGCCGACAAGGAAGGTGCTGATGCCGCTCTTCCGCATCCTAAGGCAGTCGTCATGGGTGAAGATGCCGCTCTCGCTGACCAGCAGGTGGCCGCCCGGCACCATCGGAGCCAGCCGCTCCGAAACATCGAGGCGGGTCTCGAAGCTTCTGAGATCGCGATTGTTGATGCCGATCAGCGTCGACGAGAGGCGAAGCGCGCGCTCCATCTCCATCTCGTCATGCA
This sequence comes from Mesorhizobium sp., assembly GCA_004020875.1. Lineage (GTDB taxonomy): Bacteria > Pseudomonadota > Alphaproteobacteria > Rhizobiales > Rhizobiaceae > Mesorhizobium. The sequence continues at coordinate 91,743 of SAPZ01000011.1, read as the reverse complement.
CCTCGACCAGCGCATCCATGCCGAACTCGAAAGCGGTCGCCTCAAGGTCCCTGGCCAGCGCATCGTCGACGCTTGCCATGATGATCAGGATCGCGTCGGCGCCCCAGGCCCGTGCTTCGTAGACCTGATAGGGATCGAACAAAAAATCCTTGCGCAGAGCCGGCAGGCGCACCGCTGAGCGCGCGGCCGTCAGGAATTCCGGCGCACCTTGGAAGGACGGCGCGTCGGTCAGTACCGAAAGGCACGCGGCACCACCTTGCTGATAGGCCTGCGCCAGTGACGGGGGGTCGAAATCGGCACGGATCAACCCCTTGGAAGGGCTGGCCTTCTTGATTTCTGCGATCAGCCCGAAGCTCCCCGCTCTGCGCTTCGCCTCGAGCGCCGCAAGAAAACCGCGCGTCGCACCAGCATCCTTTGCCCGAGCCTTGATCTCGGCCAGCGGCATTTTCGTCTTCGCCGCCGCGATCTCGTCGCGCTTATAGGCTTCGATCTTGCGCAGGATGTCCGACAAGGCCTTATCCGTTCGAAATCTCGACGAGCTTGTCCAGCACCGCCAGGGCGCGGCCGCTGTCGATCGCTTGCGCTGCCGCCGCGATACCGTCGGCAAGCGTCGTCGCCTTGCCAGCCACAACCAGACCGGCGCCGGCGTTCATCAGCACCGTGTCGCGATAGGCGCCCGCCGCGCCACCCAACATATCGCGCAGTTGCCTGGCGTTGTAGGCCGCGTCGCCGCCGCGCAGCTCTTCCTTGGTGTGTCGCTTCAGCCCGACGGCTTCCGGCGTCAGGGTGAACGTGCGGATCTCGCCGCCGCCAAGCTCCGCCACCTGGGTCTCGCCTGTGGTTGTGATCTCGTCATAGCCATCGCCATGGACGACCCAGGCGTGCTCGGCGCCCAGCGCCTTCAGCGTCTCGGCCACCGGCATGATCCATTCTGGCAGGAAAACGCCGACCATCTGGCGGCTGACGCCGGCGGGGTTCGACAGTGGTCCAAGCAGATTGAAGATGGTGCGCGTGCCGAGCTCGACGCGGGTCGGCCCGACATGCTTCATCGCCGGATGATGCGCCGGCGCGAACATGAAGCCGACACCGGCCTCATGAATGCAGCGGCCGATCATTTCCGGCGAGATATCGATCTTGACGCCCAGCGCCGTCAGCACATCGGCCGAGCCGGTCAGCGAAGAGAGGCCGCGATTGCCGTGCTTGGCGACCGGCACGCCGGCGGCGGCGATGACAAAGGCCGAAGCGGTCGAGATGTTGACCGAGTGCGAATTGTCGCCGCCGGTGCCGACAATGTCGATGGCGCCATGCGGCGCCTCGACGCGCAGCATCTTGGCGCGCATCGTGGCGACAGCGCCCGATATCTCGCCAACCGTCTCGCCGCGCACGCGCAGCGCCATCAGGAACCCGCCGATCTGGCCGGGGGTCGCGTCGCCCGACATGATGATGTCGAATGCCTCGCGCGCTTCCTCGAAGGAAAGCGCGGTGCCGGTAGCGACCTTGGCTATGTGTGTCTTCAGCGCGCTCATCGTGTCTGTGCTTGCGAAACGGCGTTCGGATCGATGCGAACGTTGTATTGCGACTGCAGCTGCGCCACCAATTGATCGAGCAAGTCATCGGACATGCCAGCGCCGAAGGATTTCTGCGCATCCTCCGGCACTGCGCTGCCATCCGCGCCCGCCGGCTCGAAGACCTCGGCGACCTTGAACAGGATCTGGCCGTCGCCAGTGGGCGAGGGGATCAGGCCGGTGCCGCCTTCGCCGACGCCGAACATGGCCGCGGCGCCCTCCTTGCCGAAATCGGCATCGTCGGCTTCGCGCTTCAGGCCACGCTTGGTCTGCTTCTCGAGCTTGAGCTCGCCGGCGATGACGTCGAGCGTGGTGCCCGCCTTGAGACGCTTCTCCAGTTCCTGCGCCTTCGCGTCGAGCCGCTTGTCGGTCTCGGCTTCCGTCCAGTCGGCCACGACCTTCTTACGGACCTCATCCAGCCTGCGGTCGCGCGCCGGCGTGATCGACTGCACCTCGTAGAAGACAAAACCGTTGTCGGCGGTCGTCAGGCCTTCATTCTCGGTGTGGGGTTCGGCCGCAAACACCGCCTTGATGAGATCGGCCGATTGCGGCAGGTCGTTGACAACAGTGCCGTCCGGCCGCTGGCCGGTGCGATCGATGGCGTCGATGGTGACGACCTTGAGCTTCAGCTTGTCGGCGGCCTGGGCGAGCGAGGCACCCGAGGCGCGGGTGTCCTCGTAGCTGTCATGCACGTCGAGCAGGATGCGGCTTGCCTCGCCGAGCGCCAAGTCCTTGCGGATCTGACCGGACACTTCCGAAAGCGGTTTCACGACCTGCGGCTTGATCTCCGTGACGCGCAGCAGCACTGGACCGAAGGCGCCCTGGACGACCTGGCTTACCTCGTTGGCATTGAGCGAGAAGGCCGCGTCGGCAACCGCCTTGTCGGCGATCTTGTCCTTGGAGAGTGTGCCGAGCAGCGTGTCGGCCTGCGTCTTGCCTTCGGCGGTGACGAGCTTGTCGAAAGTGGCGCCAGCCTTCAGCGAATCCAAAGCCGCCTTGGCCGCATCCGGCGTCTTGAACACCAGCTGCTCGATGGTGCGCATCTCGGGCGTCGTGTAGCGCGCGATGTTCTTCTTGTAGTCGTCGCTCACCTGCTGGTCAGTCACCGCTGACGGATCCGCGATGTCCTGCGGCTCCAGCCGGACATAGGAGACCTTGCGGTATTCCGGCGCGGCGTAGTTCTTCTTGTTGGCGTCGAAATAGGCGTTGAGGGCGCTCTCGGAAGGCGCCTCGATCGGCTGCACCAGCCTCTTGGGCAGCACGAGATAGTCGATCGTGCGATCCTCGCCGCGATAGAGCGAGACCGCCTTCAGGAAGGTCTGCGGAACCTTCAGGCCGTCGGAGATCGCCTCGACGATCTGCTGGCGCACAGCCACCTGTGAGCGGTTCTTGAGATAGTCTTCCGGCCGCATGCCGAGCTGGCGCAGGAGATACTCGAAGGTGCGGCGATCGAACTGGCCGCTGGGGCCTTTGAAGGCTGGATCCTCGCGCGTTAGTTCGGCAAGGCGATCCTTGGAAAGGCCAAGGCCGAGCTTGCGCGCCTGTTCATCAAGCACGGCGCCGGAAACGAGCTGCGCCAGCACCTGATTGTCGACACCGAGCAGCTTGGCCTGTTCCTGGGTGACGCGCTGGCCGTATTGCTGCGACAACATCGAGAGCTGACGATCGTAGGCGAGGCGGTATTCGTTGATCGAGACCTCGGTGCCACCGGCGGTGATCACCGCGTGATGGCCGCCCAGAACGCCACCCACCATACGCGTGGTAATGCCCCAGGCGGCAAAGCTCAGGACCAGCAACAACAGCAACGCTTTCGCGACCCAGGTGCCCGCCGCGCTTCTCAATATACCTAGCATGCATACTTCCGATTTATGCGCATTTTCGCATGCGCCGAGTCTGAAACAAGCGCAATAGCGCCCTTCCGGTCCACTGTCGATTGCTTTGTGACCTGATTTTGGTAGTGAGGGCGCTGCTTAATGTCGCTCGGAGAACGCGTCCCATGACCCCTGGAATCCGCCCGCTTGTCGCCGGCAATTGGAAAATGAACGGCACCAGCGCCTCGCTCAACGAGCTGCGGTCGATCGGCAACGGGTTCATGAGCGGACTCGACGCCGAGACCGAAGCGGTGCTGTGCGTGCCGGCGACCTTGCTCCAGCGCGCGGCCGAGATCCTGTCGCGCACGCCGGTGCGGGCCGGCGGAGAGGATTGCCATCCCAGGGAGAACGGCGCCTTTACCGGCGAAATTTCCGCCGAGATGCTAAAAGATGCCGGCGCGAGCCATGTTATTGTCGGCCATTCCGAGCGCCGTGAACTGTTCGGCGAGGACGACGCGATGGTCCACGCCAAGGCTTCGGCTGCTTGGCGGGCAGGGCTGGTGGCCATCATCTGCATCGGCGAAACGCGTGCCGAGCGCGAGGCGGGCGCCACGCTCGATGTCCTGTCGCGCCAACTCGAGGGCTCGGTTCCGACCAGCGCTACCGCGGCAAATACCATCATAGCCTATGAGCCGGTGTGGGCGATCGGCACCGGCCTGACCCCGACGGCGGCTGACGTCGCCGAGGCGCATGCGCATATCCGCGGCAAGCTGACCGGATTGCTCGGCGAGGCGGCGTCCAGGATGCGGATTCTTTACGGTGGCTCGGTCAAGCCGTCCAATGCGGTGGAACTGCTCGGCGTCGAGAATGTCGACGGCGCGCTGGTCGGCGGCGCCAGCCTCAAGGCCGCCGACTTCCTCGCCATCGCGGAAGCTTACATGAACATCGCTTAGAGAGCGTCTGCCAGGCTTCAGCCGCATAAATCGTTGTATTGGCCGCATTGCTTCCCATATTCCCGGCCACGGGCTTGGAAATGCCGCCAAAGCATTGTAAGGAGCCGCCTCCAAAACACCGGTCGTATGCGCGGCCGCGCAGGGCCTCGCCAGGATAAATTATGGAAACCGTACTGATCGTCATCCACCTCATGGTCGTGCTCGCACTCGTCGGCGTGGTGCTGCTGCAGCGCTCCGAAGGCGGCGGCCTGGGCATCGGCGGGGGTTCGGGTTTCATGACGGCGCGCGGCGCCGCCAACGCTCTGACCCGCGCCACCGCGATCCTGGCGGCGGCGTTCTTCGTGACCTCGCTGGCGCTGTCGATCCTTGCCCGCTACGGCGAAAAGCCGATCGACATTCTCGACCGGCCGGTGACGTCGAGCCAGGGCGGCGGCGTGCTCAACCAACTGCCGGGCTCCAATGGGCCGGTGGGCACCTCCAAGCCCGCGGTTCCGGCTAGCGGCACGACTCCAGCGGCTCCGTCGGGCGGCACGACGACGACGCCTCTTGCCAACGGAACCACGGCGCCTGCGCCGGCTCCGGCGACAACGCCTGCTCCGGCTGCGCCGGCGCCGGCAGCCAACGGCGTCACCCTGCCGGTCACCCCGCAGGTTCCCAACCAGTAGCCTGCCAAGGACCGGGCAGCGATCTGTTGTTCTTTGAACACAGTCGCGGCAAATGCGCGTCCGATCACAAAGATTCAACTGGGCGTGGCGCTTGCCTCAGCTTGAGGCGGTGACGGCTAATCGATTATAGATTGCCGGCGGCACTTTATCGGCGTCCTTGGGGGGCGCCGGGCGACGCCGTGGGCAACTTGCTTTTGAACAATCGGATCTCGCCATGCAGCTTCGCAGCTTCATCCTCCTGGGAGTCTGTGCCGTACTCGGCATGGGTTCCGCGGCCTTTGCCGGACCGGTAAACCTGGCCACGTCCCCGTCGGTAGAGACGACCGACGCAATTCCAGTCGTCGCCGCCAAGAACGACGCATCGCAGCTGAAGCTTCTCAAGAAGAAGAAAAACCCGACCTCGGTCGACCTTGCCCAGATCAGCAAGCTCGAGGCCAAGATCGCGGCAGACAAGGAAGCCGCCAAGCAGAAGGCGCTAGACGCTCGCAAGATGGCGATGCGCGAGGCGGCCAAGGCCAAGGCAGACGCGGCGCGCCAGGAATGGCTCGCCAAGAAGGGCGGCGGAGCGGCCGCTCCGGCCGAAGTCGCGGATGCGAAGCCGGCCAAGAAGACGGTCAAGGTGATTGAGCCGCTGACACCGGTCGCGGCTATCCAGACCGCTGATCCGATTCCGGCCGAGGCGATGAACATCACGGCCACGGGCAATAATGGCGAGTTGCGCAGCGAAAACCCCGGCCAGAAGCAGACGAGCAGCGGCGGGCTGTTCGCTGGCCTCTTCGGCGGCGCCCAAGCGACTTCCATTAGCTACCTGCCGGAGACACGCGCCCTCGATTCGGCGCTGGCCAAGAAAGACGCCAAGCGGCCCTTCAAGGTGAAGCCGGAATTCGTGCCGCAGGACGTCACGTTCACCGGCTATGAGCCAGGCACCATCGTCATCGACACCAGTGCCCGCCGCCTCTACCTCGTCGAGTCGTTTTCCACTGCCCGCCGCTACGCCATTGCCGTCGGCCGCGAAGGCCTGCAGTTCAAGGGCACCGTCGCGGTCGGAGACAAGCAGGAATGGCCCCGCTGGATCCCGACGCTCGACATGCAGAAGCGCGAGCCGAAGCATTACGGCCAGTACAAGGACGGCATGCCCGGGGGCGGCGAGAACCCGCTCGGCGCGCGCGCCATCTATCTCTACGATGGCAAGAAGGACACGCATCTGCGCATCCACGGCACGATTGCGCCCCAGTCGATCGGAACCAGTGCCTCCAATGGCTGCTTCCGCATGATCAACGAGCACGTCATGGATCTCTACAGCCGCGTCAAGATCGGCACCAAAGTTGTTATTATATAACAACTGGTCGTTATTATCTAAGGGTTTCCATCAAACTGCCGAAAGGGCCGGCACCGCCGGCCCTTTCGTTTTGAATGTATCAAAGACCCCTTTGCGGGCACCGGCGCCATTTTGGGAAAAAGCCTTCGCGGCGGTTTTTTCTCTGGCGGAATCAATCAGGCCGCGTTAAGCGATGACTCCCATGGCGCGATATGTATTCATCACAGGCGGCGTGGTTTCCTCACTCGGAAAAGGCATCGCCGCAGCAGCTCTTGGGGCTCTCCTGCAGGCGCGAGGCTATCGCGCGCGGATCAAAAAGCTCGATCCGTACCTTAATGTCGATCCCGGAACGATGTCGCCATACCAGCATGGCGAAGTGTTCGTAACCGACGACGGCGCCGAGACCGACCTCGATCTCGGCCATTACGAGCGGTTCACCGGGCGTTCGGCAAACCAGCAGGACAACATCACCACCGGCCGCATCTACAAAAACATCATCGAGCGCGAGCGTCGCGGCGACTATCTCGGCGCAACCGTGCAGGTGATCCCGCACGTCACCGACGAGATCAAGCATTTCGTGCTGGATGGCAATGACGACTACGACTTCGTGCTGTGCGAGATCGGCGGCACGGTCGGCGACATCGAGGCGATGCCGTTCCTGGAGGCGATTCGCCAGCTCGGCAACGACCTGCCGCGCAACAACGCGGTCTATGTGCATCTGACGCTGATGCCTTACATCCCGACCGCCGGCGAACTGAAGACCAAGCCGACGCAGCATTCGGTCAAGGAATTGCGCGGCATAGGTATCGCGCCAGACATTCTTCTGGTGCGCGCCGACCGGCCGATCCCGAAGGAAGAGCGCCGCAAGCTGTCGCTGTTCTGCAACGTGCGCGAAAGCGCCGTCATCCAGGCGCTGGACGTGCCGCATATCTACGACGTGCCGATGGCCTATCATCAGGAAGGGCTCGATTCGGAAGTGCTCGCCGCTTTCGGCATCGACCCGGCGCCGAAGCCGCGCATGGAACCGTGGCAGGCGCTGTCCAAGCGCATCCACAATCCGGAAGGCGAAGTGACGATCGCCGTCGTCGGCAAGTACACCGGCCTCAAGGATGCCTATAAATCGCTGATCGAGGCGCTGTCGCATGGCGGCCTCGCCAACCGGGTCAAGGTCAAGCTCGACTGGATCGAAAGCGAGATCTTCGAGAAGGAGGATCCCGCTCCCTGGCTGGAGAAGGTGCACGGCATTCTCGTACCCGGCGGCTTTGGCGAGCGCGGCTCGGAGGGCAAGATCCTTGCCGCGAAGTTCGCGCGCGAGCGCAAGGTGCCTTACTTCGGCATCTGCTTCGGCATGCAGATGGCCTGCATCGAGGCGGCGCGCTCGCTGGCTGGCGTCGATCACGCGTCATCGACCGAGTTCGGCCCGACGGATGAGCCGGTCGTAGGCCTGATGACCGAATGGCTGAAGGGCAACATGCTTGAGAAGCGCAGGGCCACAGGCGATCTCGGCGGCACGATGCGGCTCGGCGCCTACCAGGCCGAACTCGCCAAGGGCTCGAAAATTGCGGATATTTATGGCGACACGCAGATTTCCGAGCGCCACCGGCACCGCTACGAAGTCAACATCGACTACAAGCAGCGGCTGGAAGATTGCGGCCTGGTGTTTGCCGGTATGTCGCCCGATGGGGTGCTGCCCGAGACGGTCGAATATCCCGACCATCCCTGGTTCATCGGCGTGCAGTACCACCCCGAACTGAAGAGCCGCCCCCTCGAGCCGCACCCGCTGTTCGCCAGCTTCATCTCGGCGGCGGTGGATCAGTCGCGCCTGGTTTGAGCGAGCGGCACATTCGCCATGCAAACCTATGTCGCCTTGCTCTACAGCATCGTTCTGGGCGAGGGGCGGCGGGTCGTCATGGCTGACCTCAAGGTGATGGCCGAGGAGCTGGGCCTGAAGAACGTTCGCACGCTGCTGGCGACCGGCAATCTGGTGTTCGAGGCGAGGGCGGCCAAAGTTGCCGATCTGGAGCGGCGGTTGGAAGTCGCTTTCGAAAAGAGCTTCGGCCGTCATGTCGACATCATCGTGCGAGGTGCCGAGGATTGGCTGAAACTTGCCGCCGGCAATCCGTTTCCGGCTGAATCCGCCGGCGCGGCCGATCAGGTCGCGGTGCGCGTGATGCGTGAGCCGGCGCCCGAGGATGCCGTCGAAGCGCTCCATGTCCACGCCGTCGGCGACGAAAAAGTGCTTTGGGTCGACGGTGACATCTGGCTTGTCTTCTCGCGCGAGCGGCCAAATTCGCGGCTGCTCGCCGCCGCCAATCACAAGCGTTTCGGCGTCGGGACGTCGCGCAACTGGAACACGGTGCGCAAGCTGACGGAGATGGTAGGCAGTAGGCAGTAGGCAGTAGGCAGTAGGCAGTAGGCAGTAGGCGAGAGCCTTCTATTGCCTACTGCCTAATTCCTAGTGCCTCGCTTTCAAGCCTTTGCCACCTTTGCGCCCGCGCCAAGCGCCATGGTGCGCAGGACGTAATAGACGGCGCCGGCGATGGCCACACCGAAGAACCAGCCATAGACGCCCCACCAGGACGGCAGCAAGCTGGTGAAGTTGGGCAGGATCGAGGAGAAGATCGCGCCGATGCCGGCGGCGATGAAGGCGTTGACATGCCAGCCGCCCTGGAAGCGGAATTCGCCGTCCTCGCGATAGAGCGCTTGAACATCGACCTCGCTTTTGCGGATCAGATAGTAGTCGACCATCATCACCCCGAAGATCGGCCCCATCGTCGCGCCGATGATGCCGACGAAATGCGCGGCGCTGCCCTCCCAAGGCGCGAACGGATAGAGCACTAGGGCGATCAGTGCCGCGATGTAGCCGCCTTTCTTGAAGTCGATCTGGCGCGGGAAGACATTGGAGAAGTCGAAGGCCGGCGAGACGAAATTCGCCACCACGTTGATGCCCAGCGTCGCCACCGCGAAGGTGAGCGCTGCAAGGGCCGCCAGGAACCAGCTGTCGAACTTGGCCGAGATCTGGTCCGGGTGCAGCAGCACCTCGTGGTAGACGTCGTAGGCGGCGATGGTGGTGACGCCGGCGACCAACGAGAACAGGATCAGATTGACCGGCAGGCCCCAGATGTTGCCCTTGCGAAGGGCTGCATTGTCCGGCGCGTAGCGGGCAAAATCGCAGAAATTGAGATAGAGCGCCGAGAAATAGGTCACCCAGATCGCCGCGGCGCCGAAGAGCGCGGTCCACGATCCCGGATCGCCTGGAATGCCGGCGTCGGCGGTCTTGTCGCGCAGCACATCCATCGGGATGTCGCTGGTGAAAGCGAAAGTTCCGGACTTCACGCAGAGATAGATAGCCAGAAGCAGCATCATCACCCACACGGCGGGACCGGCCCAGTCCTGGAAGCGGCGCACCGTCTCCATGCCTTTCTGGATGATCAGCAACTGCAACGCCCAGATGACAACGAAGCAGATTACTTCCAGGGTCGAATGTCCCAGAAGGTGCGAGCTCTTGTTGAACTCGTCGAACCATTGCAGGCGCGTCAGCAGCGCCACAATGGCGCCCGATGCGGCTGCCGTCTGGGCACCGTACCAGAAGCAGGCGACAATGGCGCGCACGAGCGCCGGAATGTTGGCGCCCCAGATGCCGAAGGAGGCACGGGCAAGCACGGGGTAGGGCACGCCGGTCTTCACGCCGGCATAGCCGACCATGTTCATCAGCGCGTAGATGATCAACGAGCCGATGCCGATGGCGATGATGAAATTGACGAAGCCGCCGCAGAACAGAAACAGGCTGGCCGCCAGATAGTAGCCCCAGAGGCTATGGACGTCCGAGGTCCAGACATTGAAGATCGAAAACGGTCCCCAGTTCCTGACCGTTGCCGGAGCCAGATCCTCGTTATAGAGGTCAGGCGATGCGCCTTGAATGGTCATGTCGTTGTTCCCCTTCTTGCAAACGCGCCCTCACGCGTTTAACCGCAGAGGTTAAGCCTGACGCTGGGGAACCGGCAAGCAATCCATTTGCCGGCTTTCGCCTTAAAGATATTCAACGAGAATCGCCGTTATCCGCCGCCTCCAAGCCTGCATCGGGCTGAGTCGCCATGGCGCCTTGCAGGGCCGGCCGGCGGGTTGCGAACTTTTTCCATCGGCAACCAAATTTGTTTGGAACCAATCCGGCGGACGTGCGTTTATGCGGGTTCGACTGCGTTGCGGTCGGCCGGGAGGATGATCATGGATCGCTTGCATTTCTTTACCCCTGTGCGAATTGCGCGTGGGCAGGGATACCCCGTGGAGGAAGTCGATAGCGTCTCCGAGGCGATGGTGTTCCTGCGGAAATGGCCAACGGGCAGACGCGGCCCGGTTTATCAATGCGCCCTGAATTGCTGTGCGGCGGCTATGTCGGGCAAAATGTCGGCCGAGGAAGCGAGGAAGGCCTTTGTCGGCTTCGCCCGCATCACCCGGCTGCTCGACGACGACATGGCGCTGCCACTGGGTGCTGCGTCGATGGACAATGTCCACACGCTGCGGCGCTAGGTCGAAAAACCTTTTTTGAACTCAAATGCTGCGTCGGCGATGGCGCAGCATGTGAGGTGTTGCTGGCTTCCAGGATGCCGCATCAGGTCGGATCGGGAGCCGACGTTTTGGCTCGCCACGAGCGCCGTTTCGCACTCTGCCAATTTTCCAAGAGCCAACGCTTTCGAAGCAACAAAACCGCCGAAAATACTTTTACGATCTCGGCGTGAAGTATCTTTAAACGTGTTGGCGTTATCCCTACGTCATCGTTGTTATGTCTATCAAGGCAACTTCGATGTAACATCACTTACGGCCACGCCTTTCTCACGGGGGACTCGGGAGGCGCAGTCAGTTTCCCAAACAATGAGCAGCCCAAACGTTTGACACGCTCTTGGTGTGTCGAGCGTCTCGGCGCGCAATCTCCCTGCTTTGTCAATTAACACCAGCCGGGTGGCGGTCGGGTGAACGAGCCTGCGTGCCCTTAGGAGAGAAGAGATGGAAGCCCTACAATATCTCGATCCGATAAAATGGATGGCGATCAAGGTGGCCGTGTCAGTCATCGTGCTGGCAATCCTGTTCTGGTGGAGCGGCGTGGTCCGCTACATCCCGAACGACAGGCTCGGCATCCTGGAAAAGCTATGGAGCTTTCGCGGCTCCGTCAGCAATGGCTTCATTGCGCTCAACCGTGAGGCGGGCTACCAGCCGGAGATTGTGCGCGGCGGCCTGCATTTCTTCATGCCGTTCCAATATTCGATGCACCGAGCCAATCTCGTCACCATCCCGCAGGGCCAGATCGGCTATGTCTTTGCGCGTGATGGCAAGCCGCTGCCGCCGACGCAGACACTTGCTTCCAACACAGATGCTGATGATTTCCAGGATGTGCGCGGGTTTCTCGAAAAGGGCGGGCAGAAGGGGCCGCAACGCAAGATCTTGCGTGAAGGCACCTATGCCATCAATCTCGCGCAATTCATCGTGCTCACGGCCCAGTCGATCTATGCCGTCAATCTGAGCTCGTCGGAACAGAACCTTTTTTCCAACATGTCCAGCATGATCTCGGAGCGGGGCGGCTTTGAGCCGGTCGTGATCCACAACGCCGAGGACATGATCGGTATCGTCACCATCCATGACGGTCCGGCCCTGCCGGACGGCGAGATCATCGCGCCGACCGTGGCCAACGATCCGAACGACCCGAACTTCCACAATAATTTCCAGGACCCGGAGAAGTTTCTCAAAGCCGGCGGCTACCGCGGCCGGCAGTTGCAGGTGCTGGCGGACGGCAGCTACTTCCTCAATCGCATTTTCGCGACCGTCGAACTGGTCGAGAAGACGATCATCGACGTCGGCACGGTGGGTGTCGTCGTCTCCTATAACGGTCGCCACGGCACGGACATATCCGGGCAAGCATACCGTCACGGCGAGCTGGTCGAAATCGGCGCGCGCGGTGTCTGGTCGACACCGCTGCTGCCGGGCAAGTATGCGTTCAATACTTACGCCGGCAATATCATCACCGTGCCGACCACCAACTTCGTGCTGAAATGGACGAAGGAGCAGTTCGGCGAACACAGGCTGGACGAAAACCTGTCCGAAGTGTCGTTGATCACCAAGGATGCGTTCGAGCCTGTGCTGCCGCTCTCCGTCGTCGTGCATATCGACTATATGAAGGCGCCGCTGGTGGTGCAGCGTTTCGGGGACATCAAGCGGCTGGTCGAACAAACGCTCGATCCGATGGTTTCCGCCTATTTCAAGAACATCGCCCAGACAAAGACGCTGATCCAGCTTTTGCAGGAGCGCAGCGATATCCAGCGCAAGTCGGGCGAGGAGATGCGCGAAAAATTCAATTCCTACAGCCTCGAACTGCAGGAAGTGTTGATTGGCACGCCCCGTGCCGCCAATGGCCAGAACAGCATAGAGCAGATCCTGATCCAGCTGAGGGAGCGCCAGATCGCGGTCGAAAAGGTCGAGACCTATAAATTGCAGGAGAGGGCGGCCACTCAGGAACGCACGTTGCGTGAGAAGGAGGCGCTGGCCGAACAGCAAGCCAAGATCACGACCTCGGCGCTGACCATCGAGATCAGCGAGAACGAGGGCAAGGCGCAACTCGCCCGCACCCGCCAGGAGGCGGAAACCATTCAGGTCACCGCCAAGGCGGAGGCCGAGAAGGTGCGCCTAGCAGGCCAGGGCGAGGCCGATATGATCAAGGCTGTCGCGCTTGCCGATGCCGAACGCATCAAGGCGACCGGTTTTGCGGAGGCCGAGAAGGTGCGGGCCATCGGTCTGGCGGAGGCCGAGGCCACCGAGAAAAAAGTCGCGGCCTTCGGCGGCCCCGACTATCAGCTCAACTCGCAGGTTCTCATGCGCTTCGCCGAGGCGATCGAGAATGGCAGGCTGCCGCTCGTGCCGCAGATCCAGATCGGCGCCAATGGCGGCGAGAAGGGAGCCGCCAATGGCCTCGTCGAGATGATGCTTTCGATGCTCGTCGCAGACCGGGTCGGACGACAAAACCTGCCGGACGCGGCCCCGGAACCCGTTGAGGAGGAGTGATTGAGGATGGGCCGGTCGCACCGGCCCATTTTGCGCTCTGCCCCTCCGGCCAACGTCGGTCGGCGGCTTTGACTCTCACCGTCGCGTCACCGCTCCTTGAAAGCTTCAGAAGTCACCTTGGCCAGTGGTGAGAGCAGATAATCGATCACGCGGCGGCTATCGGTTTTGATTTCCACGCTTACCGTCATGCCAGAAGTCAGTGGGATCATCTCCCCGCTAATGTTCATCACCTGCTCATCGAGCGCGATGGTGACCGGGAAGACAAAGCTCTGGGGCTGCCCGGCCTGGCTCACGGGCGCGGCGGCGGTGTTGGCAGAAGCTGCTGCATTGGCGAGCCCACGCTTGGCTTCCTGCTCTTCGACGGCTTCGGAGGCGACACGGGTGACTTTGCCGTGCAGCACGCCAAAACGGGTGAAGGGGAAGGCGTCGACCTTAACCGCGACACTCTGACCCGGTTTGACAAAGCCGATGTCAAGATTGGCGACGAGCGCCTCAACCTGCAGCGCGCCTTGCGTCGGCGCCACGACAAGCAGTTGCTGCCCGGTGGTCACGACTTGACCGACGGTGGTCACGGCGATCTGTTGGGCGACGCCGTCGGTCGGTGAATAGAGCTTGGTGCGCGCGAGGCGCGCGTCGGCCTTCGCGAGCGCCTGTTTGGCTTCGTCCGCCCTGCGTTCGGCATCGGCAAGCTTGTTTTCATTGTCAGCCACAAATTGCGAGAGAGTCATTATCTTCTGGCTCGCAAGCTCCTTGAGGGCGGCATCGGTCTCGATCAGTTCCCCTTGGTCAGATGCGAGCGAGGATTGTGATCTCTCCAACTGCTGCGTGGAGTCGTAAAGGTTGACCTTGCTGCCTACTTCGCGATTGACTGCCTCCTGGCGTGTGCTGACGAGCTGGGTCAGTGTCTCGATCACCTTGTTCTGATAAGCTATGCTCATGTCGAGGCGCTGGCGCGTCGCGTCCTTCTGCAAGATCTGCTTGTCCAGGCTCTGCAAGGAGCCAAGGAGCTGATCGAGGTCGGCCGTCAGAACCGAAGCCTCGCGCAGGCGCATAGCCTCCGGCAGCGCGGCAGTCCAAACGATTCTTGGCTCGGGGTCGGAGGCGGCTTGTGCCAGCTGTGCGACGATGACCTCGCCTGCGTTTGCCTCATTGGACCGTGCTGGACCGTCGAGCACGGCGCGCGCCGTCGCGATCGCGAAGCGCCGGCGTGCGATTTCGGCGAGGTTGGCATTCAACCCGTCGCGCTGCGCATTTTCTTCAGCCGCCGGCTCAGCCGGATCGAGCTCCAGAAGCAGATCGCCCGCCCTGACGCGCTGTCCGTTGTCGACGTATATGGCCGCAACCTTGCCGGGATCGAGCGGTTGAATCACCTTGGCGCGTCCGGCCGTGTCGATTTTACCGGGGGCCACGGCGTGCACGTCGAGCCGTCCGTAGAACGACCAGGCGAGCGCGGCCGCGAAGAAGACGCAGATCGTAAGCATCGTGACAACGGGCAGCGGCGGCGGCGGCGTTTCCAGGATTTCAATCGCCGCCGGCAGGAATTCGCGATCGCGGCCGGAGATGACCGGGGCCGGTAGGTTGGCCGGTTGCGGCGACGCAGGAGGCAGCGGCGGCAAGGTTCTTTCGTTCATATACCAGCCCTCGCTTGATCAGACTGCAGCGCCCAAAGCCTGGCGTAGAGGCCACCTTGGCGCGCGAGGAGTTCCTCGTGGCTTCCGATCTCGACGATCTCGCCCCGTTCCATTCCGACGATGCGCGTGCATGGGCGTACCGCCGCCAGGCGATGCGCGATGATCAGGACCGTGCGGCCGCGCACGATGGCACGCATGTTCTCCTGGACGATGCGCTCGCTCTCGTAGTCGAGTGCTGAGGTCGCCTCGTCGAAGATCAGGATGCGCGGATTGGTGGCGAGCGCACGGGCGATGGCGATGCGCTGGCGCTGCCCGCCGGAGAGATTGGCGCCGCGCTCTTCGATAACCGTGTCATAGCCCTGCGGCATCTGCGCGATGAATTCGTCGGCGCCGGCGAGCCTGGCCGCCTGGATCACCCAGGCCCGCGGCACCGCGGGATCGCCAAGCGCGATATTCTCGTGGATCGAGCGGTTGAAGAGGATGTTCTCCTGCAGCACGACGCCGATCTGGCGGCGAAGCCAGCCCGGATCGAGCTGGGCGATATCGATGCCGTCGAGCATCACCTGTCCAGCCTGCGGCGAGTAGAGCCGCTGCACCACCTTGACCAGCGTCGACTTGCCCGAACCCGAGGCTCCGACAAAGCCGACGACTTCGCCTGCGGCGATCGACAATGTGACATTGCGCAAAGCTTCGGCGGCGTCGGCCCGGTAGCGCAGCGACACGCCGCGCAGCTCGATCTCGCCTTTCGGCGGTGGAAGCGTCAGCAGGTTCTGGGGCACGGGCTCCGGCGGCGTGTTCAGGATGTCGCCGAGCCGCGCTACCGAAACCTGGACCTGCTGGAAGTCCTGCCAGAGCTGCGAGAGCCGAAGGATAGGCGCGACCACCTGGGAGGCGATCATGTTGAATGCGATCAGCTCGCCAACCGTCATCGACCCGCCGATCACCGCCTCCGCGCCGAAGAGCAGGATCAGCGCCGTCGTCACCTTGCTCACATATTGGATGAGGTTCTGGCCAAGCGAGCCGGTGACGCCGGCGTCGAAGGAAGTGCGGACATAGGACGCGAGCCGTTCCTCCCACTGCGCCTGCATCATCGGCTCGACGCTCGCCGCCTTCAGGGTCGGCGCTCCTACGATCGACTCGACGAGGAACTGCTGGGAGCGGGCGCCGCGGTTGAACTTTTCATTGATCTGCTCGCGAAGAACCGGGCGGATCAGCACCGCAATCAACAGATAGACGGGCACCGTGCCGAGCACGACCAGCGTCAGCGTCGGCGAATAGATGAACATCACGACGAAGAAGACCAACGTGAAGACGAGGTCGAGCAGCGAGGTGAGCCCCTGGCCGGTCAGGAAGTTGCGGACAGTCTCGAGCTCGCGCACGCGCGCCACCGTCTGGCCGGTCGCGCGCGTCTCGAAATAGGCGAGAGGCAGGCGAAAGAGGTGATGAAACAGGCGCCGGCCGAGTTCCACGTCCATCCGATTGGTGGTGTGGCTCAGCGTGTAGGTGCGCAGGAATTGCGGGACCGTCTCGAACAGTCCCAGCGTTACCAGGCCGACGATGAGCACGGTCAGCGTCGACACGCTTTATGCACCAATACCTTGTCGACGATGAGCTGAAAGAACACCGGCGTGATAAGGGCAAAAAGTTGCACGAAGAGCGAGGCAAGCGCGACCTGGGCGAGGGGCCGCCGGTAACGCAGGATCGAGGGCAGGAACCAGCGGAATCCGAAAGTCCTGGGGTTTGTGCCCGCCCCGCCAAGGCGGCGCGTGACCAGAACGACCTCGCGCGAGGAGAGCGCCACGATATCTTCGATCGGCATTTCCCGGGCAAGGCGGCCGATCGGATCGAGCAGCCGCGCGTGCCCCTTTGTGGGCGAGGCGGCCAGCACGGCGAAGGTGCCGTCCTTGAGGCCGATCAGCGCGGGGTAGGGAACGGCGGCGAGGCGCTTGGCCTTGACGCCGCGCAGGATGCGCGAGCGCAACTCGAGGACGTTCGCGCCGCGGACAATATCCTCGGCCGCGGCGAAGCGCCCCGTCAGCGCGAGCTGATGACGCATCTGCGCCGGGTCGGCGGCGATGCGGTAATATCCCGCGATAACCGCGAGGCCGGCCAGGCCGGAGTCGATGGGTGTGAACGGCTGGGTGGGATCGGTCCTCGCAAGCTCGATCGTGGTATGTGACGCTTCGGGCGGTGGCTCGGCCTCCGCGGTCACTCCGGTCGTGTTGCTGTTCGCCTGGTCCACTGCCACCCCCCAAAGAGGGGCCGAGCCGGGGTTCCGGCTCGGCCGAAGCCCAAACGCTAGACTGTGGGAGCGGTCAGGTTGATGTTGAGCGTGCCTGTCCCAGCCTCCGTGAGGTTACTGTTCAGTCCGCTGTTGAACGCGTCATAGTCCTGCAGCGCGAGGTTGAAGGCCATGTTGACGGGCTGGCCGACATTGAAGGTCGAGACCGACACTGCCCCCATGTCGAAGGAGTCCTTGTTGTTGTAGACGGTGCCGATATTGGTCGCCAGCAGGCGATCGAAGCCGGTAGCCGTGCTGACGAGGATAAACTCGCCAGGTGCCAGCTTTACACCTTGCAGGTCCACGCCGTTGCTGTCGCCCGTCGGCGCGAAGTCCGCCGTCACGCTCTGGCTGATGCCACCAGCAGTGAACGACTTTGTTCCATCCCCGGTGAAGTCGGCCAGGGTGCCGGTGATATTGCCGCTGCCGTCCTCGGTCACGATCTTCACCTCGGTGATCGCCTCATGCGTGGCGCTCGCATCGGAAGGGAATGTCCCGCCGGGCGAAAGCGACGCCGACCCCACCTCGTAGGCGTCGAGGCGGATGTCGACCGTCTTTCCATTCGGACTGACCTGACTCAGCGCGAAGCCTGAGTTGTTGACCTCATAGTGATCGGCGTAGCCAAGCGACCCTAACGACTTCAGGGCCGTCGTGGAGGTGATCGAGTGGACGTCATCGACGAAGTCGAGGCGGATGGCCTTGCCGGGCGCGACCGCCTGCTTGTCCGTGCCGACGCCGATCGAGCTCGGATTGACCGTATCGACGCCCGGATTAAGCCCGGTGAAGACGACCGACTTGCCGGGGCTGACGGGCTGTTTCGTCGTCGGATTGAACGGCAGTGAGAACCACGCGTAGTTGCCGGCCGGCACATCCGCGAAGTCGCTGAAGGTGAAGCTCGAGCCGTTCCCGATCGCCTGGAGCATGTTGTAGGTGTACGTGCCGGCGTCGGCATCGAGGGTGATTGTGAACACCTCGTCCGCCGTAAGGACGGATCCGCTTCCGCCGCCGGGAAGTCCAGCGCCGGTCGCGTCGGTCGTCGCCGTCAGGGTGCCCGTGCCGAACCCGAACAGGTAGATGTCGTTCCCGCCCGCTTGCAGATTCGTGGTCGCGCCGCCGCCGAGCTTGCCCGTCAGCTTCGAGCCGTTCGTCCCGGTGAAGGTCAGAGCGCCGAAGCCGTCGGCGCCGGCATGTTCCTTGATGGTGAGCGACGAATTTGGATCGACGGTCCCGTCGCCTGCATCAGTGTTGATGAGGTTGCCGACGAAGTGGGCGCCGGCGGCATCCTGCACGTTGTCGCCGCTGACGATCGCCTCCGGGTTGAAGTTCACAGGCACGTCGTCGATGACTTTCACCGTCAGCGCCCCCGTGGCGGCGGTGGCAATGTCGCCGGCCGCGAAATTCGGGTTGTCGGCATCGGCCGCCAGGACCAGCCCGCTGAAGTCGATGACGGTGTTGCTGGCGTCGTTCGCGCCCGGCGCGTGATCGACCGGAGCCGAGAGTGTGAAGCTCCAGTTTCCGCTCGTGTCCAACGTCAGCGTGAACACCGTCGCGCCTCCTACACCTTTAGTCGCAGTGAGGGTCGTCCCGTCGGCTGAGACCTCATAGGTCAACGCCGTGCCACCCGACACAAGACTTTGGCTCGTCAGGCTCGAAAAGTCGCTCGACAGCTTGTAAGAAAGCGGCGTGTCGGCGCCCGGATTGAACAGGGTCGTTACCGAGCCGCTCGCCGTCGCGCTGCCGTCCTTGTCCGGAAGGGCATTGGACGACAAAGCGTCTTCGTCGACCTCCCCCGTCACCGTCTTGTCGCTCGCGCTCGGCACGCTGTCCTCGAAGATGATGTGCGAGCCGACTTCCTTGGTGTCGGTGGTCGTGTTCGTCTGGGTTTCCGTGACATTGAGGATGTCGAAGCCGGGCGTGTTGCCGGGAGGCAAGATGTTCTCGACCACAAACTGATCGAACTGAGCGCCGTTCAGGGAGGTGAATGCGATCTTTTCCCCCGCGGTGAGTCCGCTCACTGTGCCGTCGGGGGCGCTTGTCGTGCCGCCGAAGGTGATGCCATGATTGCCAGTGGTCTGTGTCGATGAAGCGATCAAGACACCGCTGCTGTTGTAGACATCGATTTCACCGAGCGCGACCGTGTTCGTGGAGGTGTTCGTCTGCGTGCTGCCGAAGATGGCAGCGGACTCGTTCTGGGCGATGATCTTGAGGTTGATGAGGCTGTTTGTGGGGGTCACCTGGCTGATGTCGAAGCTCGCTCCTGTTCCTTCGATATAGACGAGGCTGTTGAGCGAGTTGTCGGTGAGGAACGTCTTGTCCTTGGTGTTGCCGCCGGTGAAGCTCGATACGAAATCGAAACGCAAGGCCCCGCCGGGAGTGATCGACTGGCTGTCGCTGCCGTCACCGCTCGAACTGGTGTTGACGGTGTCTGGATTGGATGTGCTGCCGTCGAGCCCGGTGACGATGACGGTCGACGTTCCGCTGCTGCTCGTGAACGGCAGCCAGTAGTTCTGGCCAGGTTGCTTGGTGCCGATGTTGAACGACGAGGTGGAACTGGAAGATCCGCTGACGTAGACGAGGTTGGCGAGATTGAGCGTGTTCGCGTCCTCGCCCACCGAGGGGTTCGTGTTTGTAAGGGCTTCGTACTGTACGACCCAGATCGTGGCGCCCCCGTTTGTCGGCTGCAGCAGGATCGCGAAGGCGACCGTGCCGTCCGCCTCTTTGCCGAGCACGATGTCCGGATTGCTCAGGTCGGAATAGAGGTAGATCTCGTTGCCATCAATGGCCGTAAAGCCGGTGTCGACGCCGTTCAACGCTCCGCCGGTACTGTCGGTGAGCTTCAAATTCTGGTCGGTCGTGCTGACGATCGTGTCCTCGGAGATGCCGATCGCCTGAGTGGTGCCGGTGCCGACGTTCGTCGTCGTATCGGGATAGATGCCGAGCGCCGTCAGCCTGTCCCCGAGCGAGGATGAAATAGTGCTCTGGAAAGTGGATAGCGTGACGTTGTCGTCGGAATCGGTGGCGTCGGTGTCTGTCGCAAGACTTGTCAGTCCTAGGTTTTCGTCCTCAATGACGTTGCCGGTGATGCTAAGTGACATGGTGTGTCTCCCTGCTCAGCGGCGGATGTGCCGCTGCGTTGCTGTTTCGCAGTCTCGATTTCCGATGTTCACTGAACCCATCCGCGTGGGATGGGGCTTGCACGAAGTCGGCCGGGTGAGCGGCAGTCCGCCCGAACCCTCGCGACTTGAGAGATATTGCAGCATGGCGCAGTGCGGCCTCGCGGGCGGATCAACATGACCGTCCGTGCGGTCGGAGGGCTCGTCGACAACGATGTCTCGGGTCAGGATGTCGATCGCCATCGAGACTCTCCCTGGTTTCAAAGCGGCTGGCGCTGTAATCGGCCCAACGCCCGGCAACCGGCCGCACGGACGCACATCCGCGGGCCGGAGCCAGCGCTGCGCGCCATCGTTAAAGGAAACTGGAGTTCTGGATTGACTTCAGGGGGTAGAGGGTACCGGGAGAGCCGCCGCTGCCCCTCCTCGCCATGCCCCCTTAGGCATTGCTAGGCGGATGCGTCCTGAGCGCATCGGTGACCCACCAACGGCGGGCACCAAGGATCGACAATGAGGGCATACTCAACCCCGCCCCTCTCCACCAGGCATTGACTGCCTGTACGCCTCCCGCTCAAAACATGAGCAAGAAAAAGTTTACGCTTATTTGTGGAAATTTCAAATGGGACTGTTGCCTTTTAACAAAAAGTGTGAATCAGGAAAAGGTCCCTTCATGCAGGGGACTTTTGTCCCTAACTTTCGAACTCTTTGAAATCAAACGAAAATATCGCAGACCGCGCTTGAGGATTTGACTACGACCGCTACGCCAGCGATGAAATAGGCCCCTGAAGAAGACGATCGCCGTAGCACCAATGATGGATTGGACGGACAGCTAAGCGAAATTAGCCAGTTACGAGGCGTCGTGTGCAAAATCGCACACGAAATTTCCGCTTTCTTCTTTTTTCGTATCAGTTCTCGTGCGCCTTTATCCCCGTGCCTTGGGAAGCCTGACTTGATTGAAAGCAATGTGAGGTTGGCTAGCGGTGAGTACGGTGAACCGACGCTCTTCAGCAAATTTGCTACGACGATCTTCACCAGCGCGCCGAGCACTGAAGCAGATCGCAGTTAGATTACCGGCGTTCTGACGCGTCAGCCACAGCATCGGGATGTGCCCTTTTGAAGCCATACCATCAATGGCAGCCATAATCCCGCACTGGCCGCAGCGCCTAGGCGCGGTGTACCGCGCCTTCTTAAGACAGAGCACCAAGGCCGAGGGCGAAAAAGCAGCTATGCGCCCAATGTCCGCCATAGCGCTAAGCTCTGCCGTCCCTGAAACCGGTCACCGCTGTGTCCTGGAAAGGCCAATCTTGTCGATTCGTCGTTAGGATCGACGGCTGAACCGATCGATCCTGAAATCGTCGAGCGGCGTTGCGCAACGGCCGGTCGTGATGAGTTCCGCCATGGCGTCGCCAACGCCGGGACCGAGCTGGAAGCCGTGCCCGCTGAAGCCGAAGGCGTGAAAGAGGCCCGGCGTCGTAGCCGAGCGTCCCACGACCGGCAGCATGTCTCGCACATAGCCTTCGCAACCGGACCAGGTGCGGATCACCGCCACCTGCGCCATTGCCGGCAGCAGCCGAGCGACGGCGCGCAACTGCACCGGCAGGCACGCAGGATTGGCCTGCGCATGACCCGGATCGAGGTCCACCGGGACTCTTTCGGCGGCACCGCCGAAGACGATGTTGCCTCGCTCGACCTGACGCAGATAAGCGCCATAGTCCTTGTGGCGCGTCCAAATGCCGACGACCGGCAGGATGCGATGCGGCAGCGGCTCGGTCACGCCCATCTGCGGGCCGCGCGCGTCCAGCGGCACATTTTCGCCGAATTCGGCGGCGACGCGCGCGCCCCAGGCGCCGGCGGTGTTGAGCAGGCATTCGGCGGCGAACGCGCCTTTTGAGCTGGCGACAAGAAAGCCGGATTTCATGCGGTTGATTTTCTCGATCTTGGCGTTCTCGATGATTTCCGCGCCGAGCTTACGTGCAGCCTCGGCAAAGGCCGGCGCGATCAGCCGCGGATTGCCGCTGCCGTCATGCTGCGAGAACGACGCGGCGATCGCGTCGGGGCCGAGGCCCGGAAACCGGGAACGGATTTCGCGCGGGCCAAGTTCTTCCAGTTCGAGCCCCCAAGGCCGTGCCGCTTCGGCGTAGGCCTGCATGTCGGCGAGACTGCCTTCGTCGAAGATCAGCCTTATATGGCCGGTGGCGCGGAACTCGACGTCGCGGCCAAGCATTTTCTCGCACTCGCCCCACAGCCTCAGCGAGCGGTGGGCCAGCGGAAGCTGGGACAGGTGACGGCCGGTGCGGCGGATGTTGCCGAACGAAGCGACGGTTGCCCCGGTGCCGATCCGGTCGCGCTCGATCAGCGTCACGCGCGCGCCGCGCCGGGAGAGGAAATAGGCCGTGGCTGTCCCCATCAGGCCGCCGCCCAGCACGATCACGTCCATTGTCGTTCCTCGATCCTTGGATGGACCCATCTTGTCGGTGCCGCTTCGTTGCGTCAAAGATGGCTTTGGGTAAGACCCATAAGCTTTACCTATGGAGTGGCAATGCGGGCCAGGCAGCTCGAAGTGTTCATCGCCGTCATGCGCGCCGGCACGGTGACCGCCGCGGCGCGGATGCTGAACATCTCCCAGCCCGCGCTCAGCCAGATCCTTCTCCACACCGAGGACGAGCTCGGTTTCACGCTGTTCGAGCGTGTGAAGGGCAGGCTTCGCCCGACGCCGGAAGCGCTCGAGATCTTCGCCGATGCGGAGAGGCTATCGGCGGGGCTCGACGGCCTGCGCCGCAAGACGACCGATCTGCGTCTCGGCCGAACCGGGCTGGTGCGGGTGGCGGCCTCGCCGCCCCCGGCCATGGCGATATTGCCGCGCGCCTTCACCGCATTCCGGGCGCAGCACCCCGATATTCTGCTGCGTTCCCATAGCGCGCCGATCGCCGCGATCGTCGACATGCTGCGCGCCGGTGATGCCAGTCTCGGCGTGGCAATGGACGATCGCCTGCCTCCCGACATTGAGGCCGAGGTGATCGGCAGCATCGGCTTTGCATGCCTGTTGCCCGCCGGGCACGCGTTGCAAAGGAGGACCGAGCTGAGGCTTGCCGATCTCGCTGGGGAAGAGCTGATCTCCTATCGGGGGAACACCCGTCCTGCCGACGAGCTGGCCCACGCCGCACGCGCGCAAGGAGTAGCGCTTTCGCCGTCGCTCGAGATCGACGCATCTATCTCCGCCGTCGGCTTCGTCCAGGCCGGTCTGGGTATAGCTCTCGTCGACGCGCTCCTGCCCTGGCAGCTGTTTGCCGGGCTCGGCGTCAGGCCGCTGGCGGCTGGGCCGGAATTCCCGATCGCGCTGCTCACGTCTCGTGCCCGGGCCCTGTCGCGCGCCGACGAGATGATGCGCGACGAAATCCGCACGGCCTGCTCCGCCATTCTCCACGAGCATCGCAGGGCATAAGCAAGACTTATATCCTTGCCCTTTATCCATCTTGGACCCGCACCGTCCGCTCGTGCCAGTTTCGGTGGCAGACAGGAAGGGACACATCATGGATGGTGCCGTCGCGACGGATGAGGCGCGGAGCAAGGCCGACTGGAAGGTCGGCGTCGATATCGGCGGGACCTTCATAGATTTCTGCGCGCTAGAGGCAAATTCCGGGCGCGTCGCCTCGCTGAAGGTGCTGACGACGCCGGAGGATCCTGGAGCCGAGCTGATGACCGGCCTCACGCTTCTCGCCGAACGCGAAGGATTCGACCCCACCCACATGACCCGCTTCGTGCACGGCACGACCGTCGGCATCAACACCATCATCCAACGCAAGGGTGCGCCGCTGGCGCTGTTCACCAACGCCGGCTTCGAGGATGTCATCGAACTGGCGCGGCTTCGAATGCCGGACATGTATTCGCTGTTCTGCTCGCGGCCGGACCCGCTGATCTCGCGCGACATGGTCTTCGGCATTCCGGCCCGCATGCGCGCCGATGGCAGAGAGTCCCAGGCGCCAGACATGGTGGCGGTGGAAAGCGCCGTCGCGGCAGCGAAAGCGAATGGGGCCCAAGGCATCATCGTCTCCTTCCTGCATGCCTGGCGCAACGCCGCGCAGGAAGCCTCGGTGAAGGCGGCGATCGCGCGTCTGGCGCCGGAGCTCTTCGTCTTCACGTCCGCCGAAGTCTGGCCCGTCATCCGTGAGTATGAGCGCAGCTCGACCGCCATTCTCAACGGCTATGTTCATCCCCGCGTTTCGGGCTATCTGACAGCGCTGGAAGAGCGGCTGAAGGGCCGCGGCGTGCCGGCCCGGCCGATGCTGACGAAATCGAATGGCGGGCTGATGAACGCCGCCGAGGGCAAGCATGCCTGCGTCAACATGCTTTTGTCGGGAACGGCCTCCGGGGTCATCGGCGCATCGTGGCTGGCGCGCCAGGCCGGAGAGGACAAGATCCTCACCCTCGACATCGGCGGTACCTCTGCAGACTTCGCGCTGATCATCGGCGGCGAGGCGCAGTTCGGCACCGGCGAGCTGATCGGCGAGTTTCCGCTCCACATCCCGTCAGTATCGGTCAGCTCGATCGGCGTCGGCGGCGGCTCGATCGCCAGCGTCGACGCGCAAGGGGTGCTGCGCGTCGGCCCGGAATCGGCCGGCTCGACGCCGGGACCAGCCTGCTACGGCCGCGGCGGCGTTCAGGCGACAGTGACGGACGCAATGGTGGTCTGCGGATGGCTCGGCCACAGCGAGATGGCCTATGGCCAGCTCCGGATCGATACTGCACTGGCGCATCGGGCCGTCGGCGAGCTTGCCGCCCGGCTCGGTCGCCCGGTCGAGCAGACCGCGCAGGCGATCCTCGACATTGCTGTGTCGGAAATGTTCGTGGAGGTCGAAAAACTCGCCTCGCGCGCCGGCGTCGATCTGCGCGATTTCACGCTGATGCCCTTTGGCGGCGGCGGCCCGATGCTCGGCGCCTTCCTGGCCCGCGAGCTCGGTATGAAGCGCGTCATGGCGCCCCGCCGCCCCGGTGTGGTCTCGGCGCTGGGCGGGCTCGTGGCCGATTTGCGTGGCGACTTCATCCGCACCATCTTCGCGCCGTTGTCGACCGCGTCACTTCCCGCGATCCGTGAAGCTTTCGAGGCGCTCGCGCAAGAGGGCCGCGACTGGCTTGCAGCCCAAGGGCATGATGCGGCCGCCGATCTCAATCTCTCCTGCGACATGCGCTACCTCGGGCAGAGCTATGAGATCGATGTCGTGCTTTTGCCGGAATGGCTGGCGGAGGGCAGCGCGGAGGCGATCGAGCAAGCCTTTCACCGCACCCACGGGCAGCTCTACGATTTCCACGATCCCCAAGGCGCGATCGAGCTTGTGAATGTCCGCCTGTCGGCAATAGGCGCGGGCCCGGCGCTGTCGTTCCCCGAGACCGACGAGATCGACACTCCGGCCAGCCCTGCGCGCAGGCTCCCCGTCTATACGGGCCTGAGCGTTGAGACGGTCGACCTCCACGACCGGCAGACCTTGGTGCCCGGCAGCACGTTCCTCGGGCCTGCCGTGGTGGTCCAGGAAGACACGACCTTCGCCATTCCCGCCGGAACGCAGGCTCGGGTCGACCGCCACCTCAATCTCCTTCTGACCTTCGCGGAGTGACGCCGTTGTTCGACCGCACAAACCTTCAGGTCCTCGCCAACCATGCCCGCGCGGCGGCCGAGAACATGGCCCACACGCTGCATCGGACCGCGCACTCGGCCTTTGTGAAGGAGACGCAGGATTTTACCGTGATGCTGATGGACCGTTCTGGGGCAACCTTCGCCGTGCCGATGGAACTCGGCGCAACCTGGTATCCGGGCCTTTCCTACCATCGCGCGATCGCGATGGTGGATGACTACCGGCCCGGAGACGTCGCCTTCACCAACGATCCCTATTCAGGCCATGTCGCCACGCACGCGCCCGATACGCATCTTTGGAAGCCGGTGTTCGTCGACGGCGAGATCGTCGCCTGGACCGGCGGCCATATACACAACACCGACATGGGTGGTGCTGTGCCGGCTTCGCTCAGCCGGGCGCTTACCGAGATCCATCAGGAGGGTATCCGTTTTCCACCGATGAAGCTGGTGCGCCAGGGCGTCTTCGACGACGCGATCCTTCGGATCATGAGCATCAATGTGCGCAAGCCCGGGCTCAACATCGGCGACATCAAGGCGCTGGCCGGCGCGCTCAACACCGGCGAGCGCAAGATCCAGGCGATGGTGAAAAAGTTCGGCAAGGCCGGCTTCGTCGAAGGCGTTGCCGCGCTTCTGGATCACGCAGAAGCGCAGGCGCGTGACGTGCTGCGCGCCATGCCCGACGGCAGCTGGGAATTCGCCGATTATGCGGACGAGGATTCCGTCGAAGCCAATCCCTGCCGGCTGAAACTGAGGCTGACGATCAAGGGTGACGAGGCGGTACTTGACTTCACCGGCTCCGATCCGCAGCTCGGCTCTTCGCTCAACGTCCCTTCGGGCGGCGATCCGCGCCACACCATGCTGCTCGTCGGCGTCTACTACGTGCTCTACACGTTGAACCCCAAGATCCTGCTCAACACGGGCCTTACCCGACCGTTTACCTGCATCACGCCGCAAGGGTCGGTGCTGAACCCGATGCATCCCGCCGCCGTCGGCATGCGCTCGCTCACCTGCGCGCGGCTGCGCTCGGTCATCTTCGGCGCCTTCTCGCAAGCCGTGCCGGAACGGCTGCCGGCGGCGCCCGCCGGCAACAACTGCATCGTCAATGTCATGACCACCGACGAGCGCACCGGTCGCAGCGTCATCGCGGCGGTGAACCCGGTGGTAGGCGGCGGCGGAGCGATGCCGCATCGCGATGGCACCAATGGGTCAGGCGCCGATGCCGCCTATCTGAAGAACACGCCGATCGAGATCACCGAGACCGAGACGCCGGTCGAGTTCGTCAAATACGGGCTCGCTCGGGACAGCGGCGGCGCGGGCCGCTGGCGGGGAGGTCTGGCGACCGAGATGGCCTTCCGCGTCTTTGCCCCGGACACAAGGGTCACCGCGCGCAATCGCGATCGCAGCTTCTTCCGCCCCTGGGGCGTGCTGGGCGGCAAGGCTGCGGGCCTGTCGGACATGGTCGTCAATCCGGGAACCGGGCACGAACGGCGGCTGGGCAATATCGATACCGCGGTGCTGCAGCCCGGCGACGTGCTGGAGATCCGCTCCGCCGGCGGCGGCGGGCGCGGCGATCCGTTTCAGCGCGAGCCCTGGCGGGTCGCTGAGGACGTGCGGCGCGGCTATCTCTCTCCGATAGCCGCGGAGCGCGACTACGGCGTCGTCCTCCGCGATGGTGAGGTCGACGAGCAGGCGACAGACCAATTACGCGCGCGGCACAACCCATCCGCCGGCCATTTCCATTTCGGGCCGGAGCGCGACGGCTACGAGGCGCAGTGGACGCCGGCCGCCTATGACCGGCTCCACGTCATATTGGACGCCTTGCCGATCCATTGGCGGTTCTTCGCCAAGACGGAGATTTTCCGGCGCATGAAAGGGCGCTCCGAGGCGGATGGCGTCCAAGCAGCCTTCGATGCGGTCTGCGAACGGTTTCCCGAATTGCCACATCCGGGACCGGTCCGGGAGGCAGCGGAATGAGTACGACTGGCCGCATCGTCCGGCTGACCGAGTTCGACCGGGCGGCGGTACAGTTCTTTCTTGACGGCGAGAAGTGCTCGGCGCTTGCCGGGGATACCGTGCTCACCGCCATACTGGCTTCCGGACACGCGTTGCGAAACTCCGAGTTCGGACCTGAGCCGCGAGCGGGCTTCTGCCTTATGGGCGCCTGCCAGGATTGCTGGCTGTGGCAGGAGACGGGGCCACGCCTGCGCGCGTGTTCCACGCCGGTCACTGAGGGCATGCGGTTGCGCACGACGACGCCGGAGAACTGGCCGTGAGCGACGCCACATCGCCGAGGGTGGTGATCGTCGGTGCGGGTCCGGCGGGCATTCGTGCCGCTGCGACACTGGTCGAGGCCGGGCTCCATCCGGTGGTGATCGACGAAGGCCATCGCGCCGGCGGTCAGATCTATCGGCGCCCGCCGGACGGGTTCGTCCGCCCGCCGGAACAGCTCTACGAATCGGAAGCGGCCAAGGCGCGCACGCTGCATGCGCTAGTCGACCAACTTGTCGAAGCAGGGCGGCTCACTCATTGTCCGGGCAGTTCCGTCGTCGCCGCGCATGAGGGGCGGCTGCATGTGCTGAGAGAAGGCGAGGTGCAAGTGATCGGCTATGACCGGCTGATCCTTGCCACCGGCGCGTCCGACCGCGTCGCCCCGGTCCCCGGTTGGCAGAACGCTGGCGTCTACACCCTCGGCGCGGCGCAGATTGCGCTCAAGGCGCAGGGTGTCGCGCTCGGTCGGCACATCGTTCTCATCGGATCGGGACCTTTGCTGACGCTGGTCGGCGCGCAACTTCTCAAGGCGGGAGCGGACGTGGCGGCGGTCCTGGACACATCCTCCTGGCACCGGCAGATGCGGGGTTTCTCCGGACTTGCGGCCCGGCCGATCGTTGCGCTGCGTGGTCTCGTCCTGCGGGCACGGCTCGGCGGCCGCTATCATGCGGGCGTGACGCTGGAGCGGATCGAAGCGGACGCGTCGGGCGTCATTGCGATGCGCTGGCGCGACGCCGGCGGACGACAGCGCCTCACCCCATGCGACATGGTCGGCATGGGCTGGCACCTGCGGGCGGAGACGCATCTTGCCGACGTGGCGGGATGCGCCTTTGACTATGACGAGCAGTGGCGGCAATGGCTGCCGCAGACCGACACGATGGGGCGGGCCGGCAACGGAGTCTACCTTGCGGGCGACGGGGCTCGTCTCCTCGGTGCGGATGGCGCGGAGATCGCGGGCCGTCTCGCGGCCGTGGCATGCCTCACCGATCTCGGGCATGCGGCGCCTTCCGTCAAAGCCGATCTGCGCAAGCTGACGCGGCTCGAGCGCTTTGCCCTCGGTCTGGCTCGTGCCTTTCCCTGGCCGTCCGATATGGTGCGAACACTGCCCGACGACGCGATCGTCTGCCGCTGCGAAAACATCACTGCCGGAGCGGTGCGCGAGAGCGCGGATTTCGGCGGCGGCGAGGCCAACAGGGTGAAGTCGGTTTCACGCGCGGGCATGGGGCGCTGCCAAGGGCGCTATTGCCAGTTGGCGGCTGTCGATCTCGTCGCGGCGCAGGCCGGATGCGCGACCATGGATGTCGGCCGATTTCGCGGGCAGGCTCCTGTGCGGCCGACGCCGATCGGCGCTTTTCTCCGGGAAGACTGATGCGACCGCGAAAGCCACGCTCAGTCCTAGAAATCGGCGACCTTGCCCCAAGAGGAGGCGTCGAAGCGCCACGGGTCGTAGGACGCCGGATCGACGATCGGCTCTGCACCAGTCACCAGATCGGCAACGAGGTGCCCAGCGCCTGGCCCGATGCCGAAGCCGTGTCCCGAAAATCCGGCGGCCAGGAAAAAGCCTGGAACGGAATGGATCGCGCCGATAGCCGGCACGCCGTCCGGCGTGCTGTCAATATAGCCGGCCCAGGCAGCACTTATCCTGGTCTTTCTAAGGTCGGGCAGAAGTTCGAGCGCGCGGGCATGCGTCAGGCGGATCGTCGACTGATCTGGGGCTGGATCAAGGATGCGCATCCGCTCCATCGGCGTCGGCCGGTCGAGCTGCCAGCGTCGCAGCGTTTCGTGGCCCGAGCGCACGCCTTGCAACCCGCCGGGGCCGAGGCTGCGCCACCGCTTCAGGAACATCGGCACGAACTGCGAGGAGAAGCGCAACAGCTGTGGCGTCATGTCGACGCTTCCGCGTCCACTGATCGCGAGCGTGTAGCCACCGTCGCCGCGTCGCGTCGCCGAAATCTTTGCCGTGTGGAGCGCATCCGGCAGGCCTTCCGCGCCGGGCGAGACCGACAGGATGGAGGAGCGGACCGACGCTTGCGGGAAGCGGAAGCCGAACTGGCGGCAAAAGGACGACGCCCAGGCGCCGCCCGCCATCACCGCCGCGTTCGTGCGGATCGTGCCGCTTTCCGTGACCACGCCACTCAGACGCCCCCCCTCGGTCTCGATGCCGCGCGCGGCGCAATTTTGATGCACGCTGCTGCCGAGCTTAAGGATGGCGCGGGCGACCGAGGGCGCGGCCCGCGATGGATCGGCGGTGCCGTCGGTCGGCGAGAAGACGCCGCCTTTCCAATTCCGGCCGGTGGCGCGGCCTCGCTCGCTGGCCGCGGTGCTGTCGAGCATATGCGTGATGACGCCGGCGGTTCTGGCAAAGTCGCGCCAGCCCGCCCAGCCGGCCAGTTCGGTCTCGTCATTGCTGAGATAGAGCAGGCCGCAGCGGCGAAAGCCGGTGTCCTCGCCAGTCTCTACCGAAAAGCGCTCCCACAGATCGAGGCTGTGAGTCGCCATTGGCAGCTCGCGGGCATCGCGGTTCTGTTGCCGGCACCATCCCCAGTTCCTGCTGGATTGCTCGGCGCCGATGCGCCCCTTTTCGACAAGCGCGACCTTCATGCCGC
This sequence comes from Mesorhizobium sp., assembly GCA_004020875.1. Taxonomy (GTDB): domain Bacteria; phylum Pseudomonadota; class Alphaproteobacteria; order Rhizobiales; family Rhizobiaceae; genus Mesorhizobium. The sequence continues at coordinate 60,862 of SAPZ01000011.1, read as the reverse complement.
GCCGCGCCAAATAGTAGGCCGCGAAGACGCCGACGATGCCGCCGCCGATGATTACCGCATCCGCGGATTGCGGCATCTCGCTGGATGTCTCGATCTGCTGCAGTGGCGCGCGCATGACTCTCTCTGCCTTGAAGCCCCAGTTTATCGCGTTGCGCAGGCAGCCGCTGCCGCAGTTCAGGCGCAAGCAGAATTTTGTTCCGGCAACCCCGTTGAAATCGCGAGACCCTGCGTTTCAAAGCGGTGTCCGCTCGGATGGACAGGCCGGCGGGCCATGGTAGTCTGGACGGGCACCAGCATGGCAGCATTTTGTGCTGTGGCACTCTTCCTCGGAGACAGCCCATGAAACTGGATCGAATCGACATCAAGATTCTGCACGAGCTGCAGAAGAACGGCCGCATCACCAATGTGGAACTGGCCGAGCTGGTGCATCTGTCACCGAGCCCATGCCTGATGCGGGTCAAGAAGCTGCAGTCGGAAGGCTATATCGAGGGCTATTCGGCGCAGGTCAATATAGGCAAGCTCGGCCAGACGCTGACCGTGTTCACCGAGATCACCTTGAAGAACCATCGCCAGGTGGATTTCGCCCGCTTCCTCGCCGTCGTGGAAAAGATCGATCAGGTCATCGAATGCCACCTCGTCTCGGGGGGCTACGACTATCTGATGAAATTCGTCACCGCCGGTATCGGCGAATACCAGACGATCATGGAAAGGCTGACCGACATGGACATCGGCATCGACAAATATTTCTCGTTCGTGGTGCTGAAGTCACCCATCGTCAAGGCGCACATGCCGCTGCCCAGCCTGTTCCCGATGTGAGACTGCGTTGGCGCGTCAGCGGTGGCCGTATTGGGCGACGAGCTCCGGGTCGCGGACGAGGCCGTCCAGCCAGGTCGGATCGAGCTTCGGCACGGAGGAGAACAGAAGCTTGGAATAGGGATGGGTGGCCGCCTTCACCTTGTCGGGCGTGATCTGCTCCACCCGCTGGCCGTTATACATCACCATGATCTCGTCGCAGATCGCCTCGACAACGGAGAGGTCGTGGCTGATGAAGATGTAGGACAGCCCCAATTCGCGCTGCAACTCCTTGAGCAGCTCGATCACGGCGGACGCCACAACCGTGTCCAGCGCCGAGGTAATCTCGTCGCAGATGATCAGCTTGGGATCCGCCGCCAGCGCGCGCGCAAAATTCACGCGCTGCTTCTGGCCACCCGACAGCTCCGAGGGATAACGATAGCGTAGCGACTTCGGCAGGCGCACCATGTCGAGTAGTTCATCGACGCGCTTCGAGCGCGCCTGTCTGTCCAGCCCGTGATAGAAGACCAGCGGCCGGGCGATGATGTCCTCGACCGGCTTTGCCGGATTGAGCGCGGTATCGGCATACTGGAACACGATCTGCATCTCGCGCAATTGATCCCGGCTGCGCTTGCTTGCAGCGCGCTGCAACGGCTTGCCGTCGAAGACGATGTCACCAGCCGCAGCCGGGTGGATACCGGCGATCACCCGCGCCAGTGTCGATTTTCCGCAGCCGGATTCGCCGATGACGCCGAGATTGCGGCCTTTCTCCACGACCATGCTGACCGTGTCGACGGCGCGGATCAGCGGCAGCCCGTCGTCTCGCACCGCGCCGTAGCCGGCCGTTATATTGTCGATGCGCAGCAGCTGGTTGGTCGCGGCCGCCGCATCCGCGGGCGCTAGCCGCTGCCTAGGTCTAAACGCAGCCAGCAGCTCGCGCGTATAGGGATGCTTAGCAGATGTAAGGATTTCAGCAGTCGTGCCGGTCTCCTGCACTTCGCCGCCCTTCAGCACAATGATGCGATCGGCGATCTGGGCGACAACGGCGAGATCATGGGACACATAGACACCCGCAATCCCGTCCGCCCGCATCACCGACTTGAAGGCCTTCAGAACGTCGATCTGCGTCGTCACGTCGAGCGCCGTCGTCGGCTCGTCGAAGATGACCAGCTTGGGATCGCCGATGAGCGCCATGGCCGCCGCAAGCCGCTGCAATTGTCCGCCCGAAACTTGATGCGGATAGCGGGCGCCGATCCCTTCCGGGTCCGGCAGCGACAACGCCCTGAACAGTTCGACCGCCCGCTTGCGCGCCTGCTCAGGCGGCATCAGCCTGTGGATGCGCGTGACTTCGATCACTTGCTCCATGATGGTGGACGCTGGGTTGAACGAGGCGGCCGCGCTTTGCGGCACATAGGCGATGTCGGTGCCGCGCAGCTTCGCCCGTTCCTTCTCGGAGAGCGCTGCCATGTTCTTACCGTTGACGCTGATCTCGCCGCCGGTGAACCGGCATCCTGGCCGCGCGTGGCCCATGAGCGAGAGCGCCACTGTCGTCTTGCCGGAGCCGCTCTCGCCGATCAGCGCGACGATCTCGCCGTCGGCGATATCGAGGCTGACGCTCTTGATGATTTCGACGACACGTCCGGCGTCTGTCGTCGCCTCGATGCTTAGGTTTCTGACCTCGACGAGATTGGTCATGCGTCGCGGTCCCTGATCTTCTGCGGCAGGTTGTCGATCAGCAGGTTGACGCTGATGGTGAGGCTGGCGATCGCCAGCGAGGGCACGACGACTGCTGGGGCCGCGAAGGGCAGGCCGCCGATGTTCTCACGCACAAGCGCGCCCCAGTCGGCCAAAGGCGGTTGCAGGCCGAGCCCGAGGAAGGACAGACCTGAAAGCAGGAGCACGATGAAGACGAAGCGCAGGCCGAAGTCGGCCAACACCGGACGGACGATGTTGGGCAGAATCTCGGATCCGATGAGATAGGCCGTGCTTTCGCCACGGACACGGGCCACGGTCATGAAATCCATGGTGTTGATGTTGACTGCGAGCGCCCGCGCGAAACGGTAGGCGCCGGGGATGTAGATCACCGCGAGCGTCAGGATCAGCACAGGGATCGAGGAGCCGACCGCTGCGACGACCACGAGGCCGAACAGCTTGCTCGGGATGGAGTTCATCGCGTCGAGGAAGCGGCTGAGGCAGGTGTCGAACCAGCCGCCAGTCACAGCAGCGAGCATGCCGAGCGCAACACCCGAAAAACAGGCGATGCAAACGGCGGCGAGCGATATGCCGACGGTGTAACGCGCGCCCATCAGTACCCGTGAAAGCATATCGCGACCAAGATAGTCCGAGCCAAGCCATAACCCCTGGCGCATCGGGCCGAAATAATCGTCGTCGACGATGTCGCCGATCGGATGCGGAATGATGTAGGGCGCGAAGATCGCGACCACCGTCCACGCCAGGATGACCAGCGAAGCCACGACGCCGACAAGGTTGTAACTATGGCCCAGGAAGGACCGTCGGGAGGCCACTGCGCGCGCCATCGTTATCTCAGCCTCGGGTTTGACATGATGGCGACGATATCTGCGGCCGTAATGAGCAGGAGATAGCCGAGGCAGAAGATCATCGCGCAGCTCTGGATCAGCGGCAGGTCGCGGGTCGCGACCGCATCGACCATCAGCTTGGCGATGCCGGGATAGTTGAAGATCGTCTCGACGATGATGACGCCGCCGACAAGATAGGACAGCGAGAGCGCCACCGCGTTCACGATCGGCCCGAGCGCGTTGGGCAGCGCATGCCTGAGCACCATGCGACTGCGGGACGCGCCTTTGAGAAGCGCCATCTCGACATAAGGCGTGGACAGCGTCTCCATCACCGCGGCGCGGGTCATGCGGATCATCTGGGCGGAGATGACGAAGGTAAGCGTGATCACCGGCATTGCGTAGATGCGCACCAGGTCGGTCAGTGAATGCGCCTCGTTGACCGAAGACAGCGCCGGCAGCCATTTGAGATAGACGGCGAAGAGCAGCACCGCCAGCGTCGCGACCATGAACTCCGGCACGGAGATGACGCCGATCGAAAGCACGGTGACGGCGCGGTCGTAAAGCGAGCCGCGCAGCATCGCGGCGGTGATGCCGAGCGTCAGCGCCAGCGGAACCGAGAGCAAGGTTGTGATTGCGGCGAGCTTCATCGTGTTGAGCAGACGCCCGCCGATCAGTGCCGCTACCGGCATGTCGTTGGCGTAGGAAGTGCCGAGATCGCCGTGCAGCAGTCCGAAAAGCCAGCGCAGGAAGCGCAGGATCGCCGGATCGTTGAGATGCATGGCCTCGCGCAGGCCGGCGACCGCCTCGGGAGTCGCCGCCTGGCCGAGCAGGATCGACGCGGTGTCGCCCGGCAGCATGCTGGTGGCGAAAAACACGGCGAAAAGCACGATCAGCAGGGTGACGACCGCGATCCCCAGCCGCCTAACCACGAGGTTGAGGACCCCAGATTTCATGGAAGCGCTCCCTGCGGTTGCGTTCGGTCAAACAATCCTGCGCAATGCAGTGCCGGGGCCGGTCGGTCGGCCCCGGCAGGCGCCTCTCAGGCTTCGAGCCAGAGATATTCCGCCATTGCGTAGCCCATCATGCCACCGAGCGGGTTCGCTTCCAAACCCTTCACCTTGCTGGAGAGGGCGTCGACGTTGGAAATGTAGGCTGGGATGATGGTGCCGGCTTCCTCGGACACCATGGTCTGCATCTGGCCGTAGATCTCCTTGCGCTTGGCCTGGTCGAGCGAGCCGCGCGCCTCGACCAGCATCTTGTCGAACTTCTCGGACTTGTACTGGCTTTCGTTCCACGGCGCGTTGGAAGCGTAGAGGAGCGAGAACAGGATGTCCGGCGTCGGGCGTGGGTTGATGTTGCCGAAATGGATCGGCGCCTTCAGCCAGTAATTGTCCCAGTAGCCGTCGGACGGCACGCGCTGCACGTCGAGCTTCATGCCGATGTCGGAGCCGGCGGCCTGGATGATCACCGCCATGTCGATCGACGAGGTCGCGGCGTCGGAAGCGATCACCGGGATGGACTGGCCGAGCAGGCCAGCCTTTTGGAAGTGGAACTTCGCCTTGTCCGGATCGAAGGCCTTCGGCTTGAGGTCCGCATTGTGGAAGATGTTGGCCGGCGAGACCGGCTGGTCGTTGCCGATTTCACCGAGGCCGCGCAGTGCCGATTTAACGATCTGCTCGCGGTTGACGAGATATTTCATGCCGGCGACGAAATCGGCCTTCTTGCCCGGATCCATGTCGAGCCGGATGTTGAGGTCGGTGTAGTTGCCCGAGGTCGTCTTCGACAGTTCGAAACCCTGCTGGCTTTCCAGCAGCTTCATGGCGCGCGGATTGATCGACGCAGCGAAGGCGATGTCGCCCGAAAGCAGCGCGTTCACGCGGGCGCTGTCGTCGCTGATGGCGATGAACTCGAAGGAGTCGAGATAGGGCTTGCCCGACTTCCAGTAGTTCTTGTTCTTGGTGACCACCGAACGCACGCCCGGCTCAAACGTCTCGAGCACGAAGGCGCCGGTGCCGTTGCCCTTTGAGAAATCAGTCGTGCCGTCCTGGACGATCATGAAGTGATGCAGCGCCAGGATGGTCGGCAGGTCGGCATTCGGGTCGGCGAGCGTGATTTCCACGGTCGACTTGTCGACCGCCTTGAAGCCGGTCATCTGCGCGGCGATCTTGGCGACCTTGGAGCCGACCGCCTTGTCGAGATGGCGCTTCAGCGAGAAGACCACGTCGTCGGCCGTGAGGTCCTTGCCGTCGTGGAAGGTGACGCCCTTGCGCAGCTTCACGGTCCAGGTCTTGGCGTCCTTGCTGTCGAAGCTCTCTGCCAGCTCCATCTGCGTCTTGCCGTCCTTGTCGAGGAAGGTCAGACGATTGTAGAGCGAGCAGCAGCGGACATAGTCGGTGGAGAGCGACGCCTTCGCCGGGTCGAGCGTGTCGGCGGTCGAGGACGACCAGCCGGCGGCCTTGAAGTTCCCGCCGGAAACCGGCGTGGCGGCGACAGCCTGTGTGGCACGGCCAAGTGCAACGCCGCCCGCGGCAATTGCGGCGCCGCCGGCCAGCAGCATCTTGAGCAGCTCGCGGCGGCTCGCGCCCCGCCTGATGGCGTTTTCGACCATGGCGTCGTCGGCGCTGGTCCAGTTGGTGATCTTGTCGGTCATGTTCATTCCCCTTTCTGTTGGTATGGTCGGTACGCTCGTCTTGCTGCGGCTTTCCGGGCTTTGGTTCAGGTTCGCTCCTTCAGGCTTTCGCGCACGGCCGTCGCAAGGGCGGCCATAGAGGTGAAGTGGTAGTCCGGCACGGTGAAGCGCTCGGGCTCGATCGTGCCGCCATAGCCCTTCTGGGCGTGTCGGCGCTCGATCCAGCAATTGGTCATGCCGAGCGCCCTGGAGATGCCGATGTCGTGGTATTGGCTTTGCGCGACATGCAGGATGTCGTCCTTGCTGTCCCCGCACGAAGCCACGAAATCGAAGACCTTCTGGAAGAAGGCCGGGTCTGGCTTTTCCGTGCCGGTGTCATCGGCGGTGAAAGTGGCGAAGAAAGGCGATCCGAGCTGCTTCTCGAAATGGTCGAGCGCCCAGCGCCGCGCGTTGGTCATGGCGATCAGCTTGTTCGACTTGGCAAGCTCGGCCAGCGCCGCCGTGCTGTCGGGAAAGCCTTTCCAAACGCTGGCTGAATCCCGCAGGCGGACACCGTATTTCTCTTCTGCCGGCAGGCCGAGCCGGGGCGCGATGACCATGTAGACACGCACGAGATCGTCGGGGAACAACCCCACGCCCGGCATGTAACGGGCCTGCCGATAGAGCGCCAAAGCTTCCTCGCCATCGATGGCGGCGCTGGCCTCGGCGGCAATGCCTGACAGGCAGGCGGTGATGCCGCCTTCGAAGTCGATCAGCGTGCCGACGACATCGAAAGTCATGTATTTGAATTCACTGAAGGCCTTGGCCAAGAACTAGCTCTCCTCTATGGCCGAACCGTGCTGAACAGAACAAAATTCCGTGCTGTCGGAGACGTTGCCTTTTCAAGAAGCCAGTAAATTCCGGCTTTCTGGCCTTGTCTTAAGGACAGTCTGGCACTTCCCCCGCGCTGGATTCGCCGAAAAGGCGCGGGGCTTCGGCACAAAATTGCAAAATCGTCCGCCCCGGCGATATTTCGCGACGCGGAAAATCCGGCGCTGTTCATGACAGCGCCTTGCGGACATCCGGATCGGCCAGCGTTTGATCGAGCGTGAGGCGCGTACGCTCGATGATCGCATCGACATCGCCATCGGTGCAGCAGAGCGGCGGCGCGTAGCCGAGAACGCCATGCGCGAAGGCGCGGATGATCAGGCCGTTGTCCCAGGCCCGGTCGAAGACCCGCCGCGCCGGTATTGCAGAAGCGGGAAGCGGCGTCTTCTTCTGCTTGTCGGTCACCAGTTCAACCGCAGCCAGCATGCCGCGGCCGCGTACGTCGCCGACCAGCGGATGGTCGCTCAGGCAGGCCAATCCCGCCATCAGGCGGGCGCCGGCTTTGATGCCGTTCTCCAGCAGGCCGCCGCCTTCGTAAAGCTTCAGCACCTCGAGCGCGACGGCGGCGCTGACGGGATGGGCGGAGTACGTGTAGCCGTGGCCGACCGCTGATGCGCCCGCGCCATCGGCGATGACCTGGTAAACATGGTCGGCCATGAACACCGCGCCCATCGGCACGTAGCCCGAGGTCAGACCCTTGGCGGTCGTCATGAAATCGGGAACGATGTCCTCGTCCGAGCAGGCGAACAGCGGTCCCGTGCGGCCGAAGCCGGTAATCACCTCGTCGGCGATGAACAGGATGCGATATTCCTTGCAGAGTTCGCGGATCGCCTTGATCCAGCCTTTCGGCGGCACGATGACGCCGCCCGAGCCCTGGATCGGCTCGGCGTAGAAGGCGGCGACCCGCTCTGGTCCGATCGCCTCGATCTTCGCCTTCAGCGCGGCGAGCGATGCGGCGATGATCGCGTTGCCGTCCTCGCCAACCGGGTTGCGGTAGGGATAGGGCGACGGGATCTTGTGCTGCCACTCGAAGGGAATGCCGAAGCCGGCGTGAAAGGCGGGCAGGGCAGTCAGGCCCGCGCCGACCACCGACGATCCGTGATAGCCCTGCTCAATCGAAATGAACTGGTCGCGCTGCGGCTCGCCCTTGGCATTCCAGTAGTAGCGGACGAAGCGGATCGTGCTGTCGACCGCATCCGATCCGCCAAGCGTGAAATAAACGTGATTGAGGTCGCCCGGTGCGCGGTCAGCCAGTTCCGAGGCGAGCCGAATGGCAGGCTCCGAGCCGAGGTCAAAATAGGCGGTCGCGTAGGGAAGCTCGCGCATTTGCCGGGCGGCCGCTTCGACGATGCTGTCGTGGCCGTAGCCAGCATTGACGCACCACAGTCCGGCGAAGCCGTCGACGAGCTGCTTACCGGATGCGTCAGTCACAGTCGCGCCCTTCGCGGATTTCAGCACGCGCACGCCGAGCGCCTCGTGGCCACGATAGGAGGAGACCGGGTGGATGAGATGGGCGCGGTCGAGTTCGATCAGGGAATTGGCGAGCATTGTTATTCTCCGGACTAGCCGAGCGCCTGGTTGGCGAGGGCGTAAACTTTTGGCCTGGCCTGCGCCGCGTCCGTCCTGGATGGACGGTCCATGGCCACGCCGCCGCCGACATGGGCGAGGCCGATTTCCGTGAGCCAGTCGGCAATGCCTGTCCTGCTGTCCGTGTCGACGCGCAGGAAGGCGCCGGGGCGCGACGCGGCGAAAAAGCCGATCAGGGCTTTGGCTTCCCCCGCAGTGCTCGCGATGACTGGGCCGATCACCTCGCCGCGTCCGAACGCGCGGATAGCGGCATAGGCCTCAATTGCGCTGTTGCGGCGGATGACGGCGAATTCACCGCGCTCGGCCAGCGCATCGATCAAGGCTTCGCGGTCGGCGCAATAGGCATCGCGGTCCAGGCCCTTGATCTCCGGCAGGTCATCGGCGCTCGCCGCTTCCACGCCATCGGGCGCGCCAAGCGCAGCGACGTTGCCCTGATGCTGTAGAATGGTGCCCGAGGGCGCAAAGCCCAGTTTCTCATAGAGCGGCATGCCGTCTCGCGTCGCGACGAGCCGCAGCGGACGATCCTGTGCAAGAGCGAAGGCCTGTTCCATCAGCCGGCGCCCGAGCCCTTTGCCACGCACGTTCCTGTCGACAATCACCATGTTGATCATGGCGCAGTCCGCGCCATAGGGCGTCACCAGGATGGTTCCGGTGACCCGGCCCTGGTCGTCGAGTGCGACTGCGCCGCTCGAAAGCTGCAGCGCCATCTGCCAGTCCTGCCGGCGATGCGGCCAGTTCTCCTGGCGAGAAAGCGCCACTGCGCCCTCGATATGGTCCGGCCCGAAGTCCCGGAGTTCGATCTCGCCCTGTTGCATGAGGCATCCTTCCGTCTGCCTGCAAGTCTCGGTCATCGGCGCGCCGCAGATCGTCTGAAGGTTTCGGTCTCTGCGATATCTTTCGCCTTTGCGCGGGGCGTGCGCCGCATCTTCTGCTGGGAGCATCCTCGGTGGCCGCTTCACCGTCGTGCAATGGCGCGCTTCTCGACAGGCAAGATGCTACAGCGTGCCAAACCGGACGGCGGATACGGAACTTTCTGCTTTCGGAGAGCCGATTTCGGTCAAGTGGCTCGTCGCCTGCCCGCATATGATGACGTAAATCCCAAAGCGGGTGCGCTTCCACCGGAGATCGACGGACATGGCTTCCTTCAGGCCCAAATACATCACCTTCGACTGCTATGGCACGTTGACCTTCTTCCAGATGGCGGAAGCGGCGCGCGACCTCTATGGCAGCGGGCTCGACGAGCCGCGCATGCAGGATTTCATCAAGAGCTTCGCGGCCTACCGGCTTGACGAGATCCTGGGCGACTGGAAACCCTATGCCGACGTCATCCACAATGCTCTCGAGCGCGCCTGCAAGCGCAACGGCGTCGTCTGCAGCCCCGACGACGCCAAAATGGTCTATGAGCGTGTCCCGACCTGGGGACCGCATGCCGACGTTCCAGCAGGCCTGGCCAAGGTAGCCAAGGAAATCCCGCTGGTTATCCTCTCCAACGCCATGAACGCGCAGATCATGTCCAATGTCGAGAAGCTCGGCGCGCCGTTCCATGCCGTCTATACGGCCGAGCAGGCGCAGGCCTACAAGCCGCGCTTCAAGGCTTTCGAATATATGCTCGACATGTTGGGCTGCGGCCCGGAAGACATCCTTCACTGCTCGTCTTCGTTCCGCTACGACCTGATGTCGGCGCATGATCTCGGCATCAAGAACAAGGTCTGGGTCAACCGCGGCCACGAGCCGGCCAATCCCTATTACGGTTACACTGAGATCGCCGATATTTCTGGTCTCCCGGCGGTGGTCGGGCTTTGAAACGGGCGGATTGTCGATGAAATTCGTCTCCTACTGGCACGACACGGCCCCAATCTTTGCCGGTGGGGCGCACGGGCCGATCGACGGGCACTATGATGCCGCCATTATCGGCGGCGGCTTCACGGGTCTCGCCGCCGCGCGCCAACTGGCAAAGGCCGGCGCCAAGGTGGTCGTGATGGAAGCGGAGCGGGTCGGCTGGGGCGCATCGGGGCGCAATGGCGGGCATCTGAATAACGGCCTCGCGCACAGCTATCTATCTGCCAAGGCGGAACTCGGCAAGGAACGGGCGATCGCTCTCTACCGGGCGTTGGATGACTCCGTCGACACCATCGAGGCGCTGGTCGCCGAGGAAGGCATCGACTGCAACTTCCGCCGCGCCGGAAAGCTGAAACTCGCTTCCAAGCCGCAGCATTTCGACGCGATCGCGCGCAACTTCGAAGCGATCCATGCCGAGGTCGATCCCGATACGGCTCTGCTGTCGGCGACCGATCTCAAATCCGAGATCGGCTCGCCTTTCCATGGTGCGATGCTGTCGAAGAAGAGCGCCATGATGCATATGGGCCGCTATGTGTCGGGCCTCGCGATGGCCGCCGCCCGACACGGCGCCGTCATCCACGAGAACACCAGGGTGACCAACCTGAGGCAGGCCGACGCCAGGCATGAGCTGACCACCTCGCGAGGCAAGATCAGCGCCGACAATGTGCTGGTGGCGACGGGAGCCTACACGACACCGAATTTCAATTACTTCCGCCGCAGGCTCATCTCGGTCGGCAGCTTCATCATCGCCACACGGCCGTTGAGCGATGTCGAGATCACTGCCACCATGCCGGGCAACCGGACATGCGTGACCTCGATGAACATCGGCTACTACTTCCGGCTCGCGCCCGACAAGCGTCTGATTTTCGGCGGCCGCGCGCGTTTCTCGGCGACGTCGGACCAGCGTTCGGATGCCAAGAGCGGGCAGATATTGCTGACAAGCCTCGCTGCGATTTTTCCGCAGCTCGCGAAGGTCGAGATCGACTATTGCTGGGGCGGGCTGGTCGACATGACCAAGGATCGCTTCCCGCGCGCCGGCTATCATGACGGGGTCTGGTACGCGATGGGCTATTCCGGCCATGGCGCCCAGCTTTCCACCCATCTCGGCATGATCCTGGCCGATGCCATGCTCGGCCGCGAGGACCGCAATCCGCTGAAGGGCCTCGAGTGGCCTTCCATCCCAGGCTACTCAGGCAAGCCGTGGTTCCTGCCGATGGTCGGCCTCTACTACAAGGCGCTCGACCGGGTCCAGTGATCCAAGCTGAGTTTAGCCCAGCCCGCCCATGTGGAAGCTCTTCATCTCGAGATATTCCTCGATACCGGCCTGCGCGCCTTCGCGCCCGAGGCCGGACTGCTTGACGCCGCCGAAGGGCGCCACTTCCATCGAGACCGAGCCGGTGTTGAGCCCAACCATGCCGAACTCCAGCGCCTCGCCGACGCGCCAGGCGCGTTTCAAATTCTCGGTGTAGAAGTAGGAGGCAAGGCCGTAAGGCGTGCCGTTGGCGAGCGCGATCGCTTCCTCTTCGGTTTCGAAGCGGAAGAGCGGCGCGACCGGGCCGAACGTTTCCTCGCCGGCGAGCTGCATCTCTGCCGTGGCGCCGGTCAGCACCAGCGGCGCGACATATTGCGCGCCCTCCGGGAGCGCCGGTTTCTCAGTGACGATCGCAGCGCCCTTGGCAAGCGCGTCCTCGACATGGCGGTTGATCTTCTCGACCGCCGCCATGTTGATCATCGGCCCGATCGCGACGCCCGGCTGCGTGCCGGGTCCCACCGCCATGGCGTTGACGCGGGCGGTGAGCTTGGCGGCGAAGGCATCGTAAACACTCGCCTGGACGAGGATGCGGTTGGCGCAGACGCAGGTCTGGCCGCCATTGCGGAATTTCGAGACGAGCGCGCCTTCGACGGCGAGATCGAGATCGGCGTCGTCGAAGACGATGAAGGGGGCGTTGCCGCCGAGCTCCAGGCTGAGCCGCTTCACGCTGTCGGCGCCGCCGCGCATCAGCAGTGAGCCGACCCGCGTCGAGCCAGTGAAGGATATTTTGCGCACCGTCTCGTTCGCCATGATCTCGTTGCCGATCTCGGCCGGCATGCCGGTGACGATGTTGATGACGCCGGCCGGAATGCCGGCGCGTTCGGCGAGCACGCCGAGCGCCAGCGCCGAATAGGGCGTGAACTCGGACGGTTTGATCACCACTGTGCACCCGGCGGCCAGCGCCGGCGCGACCTTGCGGGTGATCATGGCGTTGGGAAAGTTCCACGGCGTGATGATGCCGCACACGCCGACCGGCTCCTTCAGCACGATGATGCGGCGGTCTTGCGTGGGCGAGGGGATGGTGTGGCCGTTGATGCGGCGTGCTTCTTCCGCGAACCATTTGACGAAGGACGCCCCGTAGCGGATCTCGCCCTTGGCCTCGTCCAGCGGCTTGCCCTGTTCCGTCGTCAGGATCAGCGCGAGGTCGTCCAGGTGCGCAAGCATCAGGCCATGCCACGCTTCCAGCAGCATGGCGCGCTCCGCGTTGGTCTTCTTCCGCCAGTCCCGATAGGCGGAGGCCGCGGCTTCGATGGCCGCTCGGGTGTCTGCACCGGCCATGTCGGGCACTGTGCCGATCGCCGCCTGCGTCGCCGGATCGATGACGTCAACGGTCTTGCCGGAGCCGGCAGCGACCCATTCGCCGCTGATCAGGCCGGCATCGCGGAAGAGGCTTTTGTCCTTCAGGTTCTTCATCGGAAACGACCTTGCATTCAGCTGAGCGCCGCGACGACGGCGGCTGTGATGGCGTCTGTCTTGTCCTTGCCGGCGATGGTTCCAATGCCGCGCGCGGTCGTCGCTTCGAGCGCCTTCATGATGCGGCCGGCGGCGGCCGTCTCGCCGAGGTGCTCGAGCATCATCGCGCCCGACCAGATGGTGGCGATCGGATTGGCGATGCCGAGATGGGCGATGTCCGGGGCGGATCCGTGCACCGGCTCGAACATGGACGGCGCCGAGCGGTCGGGATTGATGTTGGCGGAAGCGGCGTAGCCGAGCCCGCCCTGCATCGCTGCGCCGATGTCGGTCAGGATGTCGCCGAAGAGATTGGAGGCGACGACCACGTCGAGACTGTCCGGCGCCATGATCATGCGCGCGGCGAGCGCGTCGACATGATAGCTGGTGACCGTGACATCAGGATAGTCGGCCGCCAGCTTGCGCGTGATCTCGTCCCAGAAGACCATCGAGTATTTCTGCGCGTTGGACTTGGTGACGGAGGCCAGCCTGCCGCGCCGTGCCCGCGCCTGCTCGAAGCCGAAGCGCAGGATGCGCTCGACGCCGGCTCGGGTGAAGATCGAGGTCTCCACCGCGACCTCGTCCAGCGTGCCCTGATGCACGCGTCCGCCCGAGCCCGAATATTCGCCTTCGGTGTTCTCGCGGATGCACAATATATCGAAGCTCTCGGCACGCAGCGGGCCCGTCACGCCTGGCAGCAGGCGATGCGGCCTTATATTGGCGTATTGCACGAAGGCCTTGCGGATCGGCAGCAACAGGCCGTGCAGCGAAACGGAGTCCGGCACTTCCGCCGGCCAGCCGACGGCGCCCAGAAGAATTGCGTGGAAGCCGCGCAACTTCCCGATGCCGTCCTCGGGCATCATGCGGCCGGTTTCCTTGTAGAATTTGCAGGACCAGGGGAACCCGGTTGCCATCAGGGCGAAACCGGAGTGCTTGGCCGCGGTCTCCAGCACCGTCCAGGCGGCGGCGGTCACATCGCGGCCGATGCCGTCACCGGGGATCAGGGCTATCGAATAGGATTTCATCGGCAACTCTTCAGAGGCTGATCAGGACGCTCTTGGTCCTGCGATTGGCGTGGTAGGCCTCGCGGCCAAGGTCCTTGCCGATACCGGAGCGCTTATAACCGCCGGTCGGCAGGATGTGGTCGCGCGAACGGCTGTAGCGGTTGACCCACACGGTGCCCGCTTCGAGCTTGCGCGCGATGCGGATCGTGCGCGACAGGTCGGCGGTGAACAGGCCGGAGGCCAGGCCATAGGTCGGATGGCTGGCCAGCGCCAGCGCCTCTTCCTCGGTCTCGAAGGACTGGACGGTCAGGACCGGGCCGAAGATCTCCTCGACAATCGCCGGATTGGCCTGGTCGACATTGGCGATCGGTGTCGGTTCGTAGAAATAGCCCGGATCGCCCATGGCGCTGCCGCCGGTCAGGCACTCGCCGCCGGCGGCGAGAGCAGCCTGCACGATGCTGTCGACACGGGCCTGCTGCCGCTCCGAAATGATCGGCGAATACTGCGTCGTCTCGTCCCATGTCGGGCCGAGCCGCACCGCCTTCATTCGTTCAACGATGGCGGCCGTAAGCTGGTTGGCGACGCTCTTCTCCACAATCAGGCGCGTGCCGGCCACGCAGGCCTGCCCGGCGTTGAAGATGACACTGCCGGCGATCGCCGCCGCTGCCTTGTCGAGATCGGCGTCGGCAAAGACGAGTTGCGGGCTCTTGCCGCCGAGCTCCAGCGTCATTGGCTTGACGCCGGTGCGGGCGACATTCTCCATGATCGCCGAGCCGGCGCGAGTCGAGCCGGTGAAGCTGAGCTTGGCGATCTCGGGATGGCCGGTCAGCGCCGTGCCGGTCGTCGGACCGTCGCCCAAGACCACATTGATGAGTCCGGCCGGCAGACCCGCTTTGACTGCGAGCTGCGACAGATAGACAGCCGAGAAGGGCGTCATCTCAGAAGGTTTCAAGACAACCGCATTGCCCGCGGCCAGCGCCGGGCCGAGTTTCCAGCCGGCCATCGAGATCGGGAAATTCCATGGTGTGATCGCGCCGACGACGCCATAGGGCTCGCTCATGATCATGCCGAGACTGGCGTCGTCGGTCGGCGCGAGTTCGCTACGCTCCTTGTCGGCGAACTCGGCGAAGAACCGGATCTGCTCGGCGGTGACGGCGATGTCTCCAGCAACGAGCTGGCCGACGGGTCGGGTCGAGCACAGCGCCTCGATTTTGGCCAGCGTTGCGGCTTCGGCCTCGATCTGGTCGGCCCAGGCCTGCAGGGCCCTGGTGCGCTCGCGCGGCCGGACGCCGCCCCAGTTGCTAGCTTTCAGCGCAGCCTTGGCGCTCTCTACCGCGCTGTCGACCATATCAACACCCGCTACTGGGCAGGCGCTATAGGCTTTGCCGTCGGAGGGCCGCCGCATCTCGATCGCGCCCTCGGCGGAAATCAGCTCCCCGCCGATGAAATGGCCAACGGGGAGGGGGATCGTGTTGGGATCGAAGCTCAGGCTCATGGGCAAACCACTCGGCAGTATCGGCTGAGGCTAGCGCGTACCGGCACGCAACATGCGCTGTTAGGTGATCGGTCGCCGACGAATGTTGCGTGTCGGACGGCAGCTACGGCAAAATCTTCCGCGCGCAGGTTCAGCGTCGGCGCGGACCTCGCTCGCCTACTGTGACGTAGATCTTGCGCACCGTCTCGATGGTCTTCCAGACGCCGGTGAAGCCCGGCTTCATCACGAAGCTGTCGCCGGCCCGGTACGTCACTGCCTCGCCGGCGTCCGGCGTGATTTCGACAACGCCGGAGAGGATGTGGCAGAACTCGAACGTCTCCCCCTTGATCGAGCGCGTCTCGCCAGGTGTCGCCTCCCAGACGCCGGTATGGACGAGGTCGTCCTTGGCGACGTCCTGCGCCCAGGTCTTGAAGGCGGGATCACCGGCAATCAGCCGCTCGGGCAGCGCCTTGGATTCGCGCGGTGAAAAGCTCGGATTGGTGTCGACGGATTTGAGCAGGGACAAAGGATGGCCTTTCGATTGGAGCTTGATTTTTGATGCATGTCGTTCTCCCAGAACTGCTGCACACTTCTGGGCGACCTGCATTAATAGCCGCGCGAGCGGTCGACGAGCCCGATGGGGTCGAGGCCGGCGCGGTGGCGTTTGATGTTGTCGATGACGGCGCGCGCGGCGGTCGCGGGCTGGGTGACGCTCGCGACATGCGGGGTCAGGATGATCTTCGGATGCGACCAGAATGGATGGCCCGCGGGCAGCGGTTCGGGATCGGTCACGTCGATCATCGCTGACGACAGATGACCGTTGTCGAGTGCGGCGACAAGTGCTTCGTGGTCGAGCTGCGGCCCGCGCCCAGTGTGGACGAGCGCCGCGCCTTCGGGCATTTTCGCGAATAGGCCGGCATTGAGGAACCCGCGCGTCTCCTCGGTCAGCGGCAGCAGGCAGACCAGTATGTCGCTGACCGCGAGCATCTCCTCAAGGCCGAGCTCGCCGTGGTGACAGATCACGCCCTCGACCCGCCGCGGCGAGCGACTCCAGCCGGAGAGCGGGAAACCGAAGGGTTTCAGCCGGTCGAGCACGGCCTGGCCGAGTTGTCCGAGACCGAGCACGCCGATCCGGCGCGAGCCGGCCTGAGGCTGCGGGATATCTCGCCATTGGCCTGCACGCTGCTGGGCGAGATAGGTCGGCAGGTAGCGGTGGAGCGCAAGCACAGCCAGCGCCACATATTCCTGCATCATCCGCACGATGCCTTGCTCGATCATGCGCACGATCTTCACCCTCGCGGGCACGGCATCGAAGCAGAACTGGTCGACCCCGGCGCCGAGGGAAAAAAGGATTTCCAGGTTCCTGTAGCGGGCGAGGTTCTCCGGAACGGTCCAGGTGATCAGATAACGCACCGCGTCGGGGTCGATCGCCGCGGCGCCCATCGCGAAGCGGACGTCCGGCAGCTCCTTGGCGAAGGCTTCGGCAAACACCGCGCCACGCCGTGCATCGGAGTTGAACAGGAAGGTCATTCCAGTTGCTCCTTCAGGCCGCGCAACGCGCGCCTAGCGCCTCGATCATCCGCTGGCAAGCAGTGAGTTCGCCGGCGAGAATATACTCGTCCGGCTTGTGGGCGCGGCCGATATCGCCGGGACCGCAAATGATCGCATCGAGGCCGGCAGCCTGGTAAAGCCCGGCCTCCGTGCCGTAGCTGACGGCGGCGAGCGGCGCTTCGTCAGTCAGCTCGCGAAGCAACGCCGCCAGTCCCGAGTCCTGCGGCAGCGACAGCGCCGGGTAGGCGCTGATCGGCGCCCATTCGACCCGAAAGCCGTCTTCCGCAAGGGCCTCGGCCTTCGCCTTGATGGGTACGAGCAGGCCGGCCGGGTCAACGCCGGGAATGGCGCGCGCCTCCAGATCGAGCGTGCAGATGTCGGGGATGATGTTGACCGACTGTCCACCCGCGATCACACCGGCCTGCATAGAGGAGAAGGGCGGCTCGAAAGTTGTGTCAAAGGGACCGCGCGTCAGTCGTTCGGCCTCGCTGAAGACCGCGCCCAGCGCATCGGACATGGCATGGATGGCGTTGAGCCCGAGATCTGGCCGCGAGGAATGGCCGGAGCGCCCGTGGATAGTCACGCGGGCGGCCGCCTTGCCCTTGTGGCCGCGCACGGCGCGCATACCGCTCGGCTCGCCGACGATGACGCCGAGCGGCTTCGCACAAAGTTCGGGAAGCCGGGCGATCAGATGCGGCACGCCGCGGCACCCGATCTCCTCGTCATAGGAAAAGGCCAGATGGAGCGGCCTGGCTAGGCGCAGGCCCGCCAACGTGGACACGGCCGCGAGCGCGGCTGCCAGGAATCCCTTCATGTCCGTCGTACCGCGTCCGTAGAGCCGTTCGCCCTCCCGACGCAGCGTGAAAGGAGACGAGCTCCATTGAGGTTCGGCGGCGGGGACGACGTCCATGTGGCCAGACAGGACATAACCTGGAACATCGGCGGGGCCGATCGTCGCGAAAAGGTTGGAGCGGTCGCCTTCCGGTCCGGGAAACAGGGTGACCTTTGCGTCATGTTCGCCGAGATAGGTCTCGATCCAGCCGGCGATGTCAGAGTTCGGCTTGCCGGCGACCGACGGAAAGGCGACGAGACGGTCGAGGATGTCGAAGACGTCCATTCCAGCCCTCAAGGCATCTTCAGGTTGCGGGGGATCGGCGCCGCTGGCCATAACTGCGGAATTGCCGCAGAGCATGGACGCGTTCCTTCGCGATTGCGTGCCGAAAGCGGAAGTGTTTCAGTCGAATCTTGCGCTGGCGCGCGGCAATCGAGCAAATTGTATCGGCGTGGTTGTTTAGCGTGGCAGGGCTGGGGGCATTGTGCGTCACCCGTTAGGCAATCTTTCAGAGGCAGGGAATTGAAGCCGTCCGGAAGCTTGAAAATCGATGCCTTCTCGATGCGTATAGCCGACATCGAGGGCATCGAGCTCGACCGCCTGCATGCGCACTCGCTGTCCGTCGGATGGCCACACCGGGCCGAAGACTGGCAGTTCCTGCGGGAATCGGGGCACGGTTTCGTGGCGCTCGATGAGATCGGTCGCGTTCTGGGTTCCGCAATGTGGTTCGAGCATGGTCCCGATTTCGCAACCATCGGCATGGTCATCACCTCGCCCCGCCTTCAGACGCTGGGGGCGGCGCAGTGGCTGATGAAGCGGGTCTTCGACAAGGTTCCCGGGCGCGATCTGCGCCTCAACGCGACCCGAGCCGCACGACGGCTCTATCTCTCGCTCGACTTCCAGCCGGAGAAAACCGTCTACCAATGCCAGGGAATCGCCCGCGCGCCCACAACGAGGAGCATGGGGGAGGTGTCCGGCGACATCCGAACTTTGGACGCAAGCGATATTCCGGCGGCGATCGCGCTCGACGCGGCGGGCTTTGGTGTGAAGCGGCCGGCACTCATTGAAAAGCTCTTTGCGCATTCGGTCGGCTACGGGCTTTTCGACGGAAACAAGCTGACCGCTTTCGCGCTCTGCAGGCCCTTCGGACGGGGCCATGTCGTGGGGCCGGTCGTGGCCGAAAGCGATGCCGACGCCGTGGCGGTCCTCCAGCCGCACGTGGCCGACCATTCGGGGACTTTCCTTCGCGTCGACACCCACATGGATAGCGGCGAGTTCGCCGCCTTTCTCTCGCATGCCGCGATGCCGGTCTTCGATACGGTGCTGACCATGTCGTTGGGCAAACGCCTCGCCGATTTTGCCGCCCTCGGCGAGGCTAGTCCGAAGACTTATGCTCTAGCAAGCCAAACTCTCGGGTAGTTCGGTGTTGCCTGGTCTACGAAAGTGCCGGCGAGCATTCAATCTCAGCCGTTCTCCGGAAGCCTGTTCCCCGCAACCAATTTGCTCACAAATCGCTGGCCGTCCCGGTCTGACCGGGGCGGCTTTTTTAAACGTCCCGAAACTTCTGCATTCTCCGGTCCTGTAGCCATGTTGTCCGTCCCATCCCAGCCTCCATTCGCTGGCGATAAAACCGGGCAACTCGTGTGCTACCTAACCCGGACAACTCATGTGCTTACGACAGGAGCGGCGAGGGGACTTGCGTACATTGCACATGTAGTCGATATGGAGGTCATGAGTTCGCCGAAAGTCTTAAGGCGCGCTACACGGGACTTGGTTGGCGTCTTGCCGCCGTCGAGTTGGCGTTCGGTCTCGATCGCCCATCGCCGCGCGTCGTCTCGGCGCAAGAACGTCTCGCTGACGTAGCGATCTTTGCGGCGAACCTGCACGCACCAAGAACTGGATGAGAGCTTCGTGTAGGTGGCCATTTTTTGTGTGCGCTCCGTGTGCACTGAGAGATCGAAACGTGGCGAGAAGGGTCGTATTTTGGCTTGAATTCGTGTGCACTCGGCAGGTTCCAGGAATTAATGTTAGATGAAAAATGCTGAAAAATCAGAACCATAGAGTAGCCGTGGCGCCCATGATGGACTGGACGGATCGGCACTGCCGGTTCTTCCACCGCCAGTTGACCGGGCGCGCGCTGCTTTACACCGAGATGGTTGTGGCGGACGCGGTCATCCATGGCGCGCGAGAGAGACTGCTCGGTTTCGACGATGTCGAGCACCCGGTTGCATTGCAGCTTGGCGGATCGGATCCGGCAAAGCTCGCCGAAGCGGCGCGGATCGGCGAGGCGTTCGGTTATGACGAGATCAACCTCAATGTCGGCTGCCCCTCCGACCGGGTCCAGTCGGGGACGTTCGGCGCCTGCCTGATCAAGACGCCGGCCTTGGTCGCAGAGTGCGTCGCGGCCATGAAAGCGTCGGTGAAGATCCCGGTCACGGTCAAATGCCGCATCGGCGTCGACGATCAGGACCCGGAGCCCGCCCTCGACGCGCTCGCCGACGGCGTGCTCGCCGCTGGCGCCGACGCGCTCTGGGTACATGCCCGCAAGGCCTGGCTGGAAGGGCTGAGTCCTAAGGAGAACCGCGAGATCCCGCCGCTTGACTATGCGCGCGTCTATCGGCTGAAGGCCAGAAAACCGAACGAATTCATCGGCATCAACGGCGGCATTCAATCGCTTGCCGAAGTGTCGGCGCATCTCGGCCATGTTGACGGCGTGATGCTCGGCCGCGCCGCCTATCATACGCCGGGCATCCTCACCGGCGTCGACGCCACATTCTACGGCGAGGCGGCTATCGCCTTCGATTATCCGGCACTGATCGACGCCATGGCCGGCTATGCCGCGCGCCATATCGAGCGGGGCGGCCGGCTCGGCCACATCACCCGCCACATGGTCGGACTGTTCCACGGCTTGCCCGGCGCGCGCCGCTTCCGGCAGATTCTTTCCGTCGACGCAAACAAGCCCGGCGCCGGGCCGGAGGTGCTGAGGACTGCATTCGCAGCGATTGATTTTACGGCCGCTGAAGCCGAGGCGGCCTGATTTTCGGTCAATCTCGCAGGATCATGCGGTCGCCGCGCACGTCGAAGCCCGACAACGAGCCGATGAAGTTCATGCCAAGCAGGCTTTGTTCCAGCATACCGGGCGCGGCGACCATCACCGTCATGTCCTTGCGCACGATGCCGCCGATCGCCACCTCGTCGGTCCTGACCGTCGCGGCGCGCGCCATGCCATTGGCGGTGGAAACGTCGACGCTGTAGCTGAGCGCGGCCGGGTTGAAGCCGGCGGCCTGGGCATCTTCCGATGTCAGCACCGTGCTGGTCGCGCCGGTGTCGACGACGGCGCGCACCGGCGTGCCGTTGACCAGGATCCGGGCCTCGAAATGGCCGTTGTCGGCTTTGTCAAGCGTGACGGTCGGGCGGCCATTCTCCACGCCGAGCGCCAGCGGGCTGCCCGGCACCAGGCCGGCGGTCACGCGGCTCGCGACGTCCTGCAACTCGTAGCGATACTGGTAGCCGGCGATCAGCATGAGGATCAGTGCGGCCCAGACACCGATATTGCGTGCCATGTCGCCCAGCGGCCGGCCGGAGCGGAGCAGGCTTGCGCCGATCACCATGACCAGCACGCCGACCCAGATCAGCCGGCCGAAATCATTGTTGTTCATGCCGAAGGTGTGGCCGGCCGAATTGTTGAGCATCAAGAGCACCAGCCCGGCGCCGATCACCGCCATGACGATCCAGAACAGCCGGTTCATCGGTTTCTTCTCACAAAACGCCGCGTTCGCGCGCAATGCGGGCACGCCGGGTTTCACGGCGCGGCCGGCGCTCGACCGTTTCGAGCCGCGCCGGCAGTTCGGCCATCACCCCCCGGCGCGTTTCGGGAGTCATCGTGAGCCAGCCGGAAATCTCGTCGCGCGTGCGGCCGCAACCGAAGCAGAAGCCGGTTTTCATATCGATCGAACAGACCAGGATGCAGGGGGATTCGATGGCGGTCATACTGTTCTCTTGCGTTCATTCCACATGGTGCAACCGCTGGGGCAATGCAAGCCCTCCGGGATGCGTCGCAAGGCGATGCGTTCGCGGCATCGTCAGGCGGTTGTGCCGGCTCGAGAAGGCGGCTATGCCGCTTGCGATTTCCGCAACGAACCGCGACCGACGCAAATGCCTGCTAAGCCTTTCGACGATTTCCGAAGCCTCCTGGCGGCGTTGCCGCCTGCCGATGACGCGGCGAGTGCCCGTGTCCGCGCGCTGTTTGCCAAGGCGGACAAGCCGAACGAATCGCTCGGGCGCATCGAGGACATCGCGGCCTGGATCGCCGCCTGGAGCGGGCGGGCGCCGCCGGCGATCAATCGGCCGCTGGTGGCGATCTTCGCCGGCAATCACGGTGCCGTCAGGCATGGCATTTCGCCGCGGCGTGTGGCGGCGACCGCCAACGAGGTAGAGCTCTGCGCCGCCGGCGGGGCCGCGGTCAACCAGGTGTGCATCGCCAACGATCTCGGCCTGAAGGTCTTCGACCTGGCATTGGATATCCCCACTGGCGACATCACCGAGGAAGCCGCGCTCGACGAACGCGGCTGCGCCGCGACCATGGCCTTCGGCATGGAGGCGGTCGCCGGCGGCGCCGATCTTCTGTGCCTGGGCGATCTCGGAGTCGGCAGTTCGACGATCGCCGCCGCGCTCTGCGCCGCGCTGTTCGGCGGCGAGGGGGCTGACTGGGTGGGTCCGGGCTCGGGCGCCGATGTGGCGATGATGGCGCGAAAAGCCGAGGTCGTGGACCGGGCGCTGGCATTTCACGGTTCCGGCCTCAGCGATCCGCTGGAGGCTCTGCGACGGGTCGGCGGACGCGAGTTCGCGGCGATCTGCGGCGCCATTCTCGCGGCGCGCATGGAGAAAATTCCTGTTTTGCTCGACGGATTCGTGGCGACTGCCGCGGCCGCAGTTCTGCACGCGGCCAACCGGGGCACGCTCGATCATTGCCTGCTTGCCGGCCTGTCGCCCGAGCCCGGCCACTCCAAGGCCGCCGAAAGGCTCGGACTGCGGCCTCTGTTCGATTTCGGCATCAGCCATGGCGAAGGGGTAGGGGCTGCGCTCGCTGCCGGTATCGTCAAGGCCGCTGCGCTGACCAGCTCGGGCATGGCAATGGCTGTGCGGCTTTAAAGCCGACGGGTTTGCTTTAGCGGCGCCCGCGCGTGGCAACCGTCTTGGTGGGCAGGGCCGGCAATTCCTCCATCACCCGGCTCAGCGGGAAAATGGCAATCGCCTCCGTGCCTTCACGCAACTTGGAATGAAGCTCGAACTCGCCGCCATGCATGGCGAGCAGGCCCTGCACGATCGGCAGGCCGAGCCCGGTTCCCTGTTCGGCGCTCTTGATGGCGATCGAGCCCTGGCCGAAAGCGGATAGCACCACCGGGATTTCCTCTTCCGGAATGCCCGGTCCATTGTCCTTGACCGAAATGTACTGGCCGCCGCCGGCGGTCCAGCCGACGCGCACGCGCACTTCGCCGCCGGACGGGGTGAACTTGATCGAATTGGACAGAAGGTTGAGTGTGATCTGCCGCACCGCGCGCTCGTCGGCGAAGAGACGCGGCAAGGTCTCCTCGAACTCCTGGATGATGCGAATATCCTTGTTGCGGGCCCGCAATTCCATCATGTGGCAGCAGTCCTCGACGACGGTCACCAACACGACCGGTTCCTCGTTGAGCTGGTAGCGGCCGGCCTCGATGCGCGACAGGTCGAGGATTTCGTTGATCAGGTCGAGCAGGTGCTGGCCGGACTCGTGCACGTCATGGGCATAGTCGCGATAGGTCGGATTGTTCATCGGCCCCAGCACTTCGTTGGCCATCACTTCGGAGAAGCCGAGAATGGCATTGAGTGGAGTCCTGAGCTCGTGGCTCATCGAGGCGAGAAAGCGCGATTTCGCCAGATTGGCGTCCTCGGCGCGCCGCCTTGCTTCGTCCGACATCGATTTTGCAGTCTCCACCTCGGCGATCAGCGCGTCCTTCTCCGAGCGGAAGGACAGCACCATCAACGAGGCCTGATTGAGATGTCGCGCGACATAGCCGAAGAAGGGAAGCGCGGCGATCAGCAACGCCGCCATCGTGGCTTCGATCGGCGTCCACAGGTGCACGATGGAATAGACATAGACGGCAACGGGGATGGCAAAGGTCGCCAACAGCGCGCCGCCAAGCGAGGAAGCCATCACGGCGGTCGTCGCCATCGCGATCAGCAGCACCATGGCCTTGGCCACATAGAACTGGTCGACCTGACAGGTGTCGCAGCCGATCCATGCGAACCACGCCCAGCCAAGGCCACACAGGAAATGGCTGATCAGAAAGTCGCGGCGCGTCTGCGCCGGGTCAAGTTCAGCGGCCTCGGTTCGCTCGACGCGCCGCGACATGAACGCCACGATCGTGTAGCAAAGCAGCATCGCCAGGGCCCAGATGGTGATCTGGTTGCCCAGGCCCGCCAGTCGGCCGAGAGCCGCTACCGCAAGCACCAGCAGCGGGATGGCGACCGCGCTGACCACCATGGCGCGCGCATGCAGTTTCAGCAGTTCACGGTCGAAGTCGAGGCTGCCGGCCTGCTGCGAAAGGCGGTCGCGCGTCTTGCGCACCGCGCGCGCCACATCGCTGTTGCGGTGCGGTTTACGGCGGTCCACAATGAATTTATCCGCTGTGTTCGAGCGTTGCAAAGGCATACAGACTTCAATTTCTGCGCGCAGCGACTGTCAGTTCGTTAAGCTACGTTCGAATGATTAAGAGACTGTTTGCCATATGAGCCGTTTCGGGCCGCGAGGACCGCGCCGGCGCTATGCGGCAAGCCCGCCGGGCAGCCTCTGGCGCAGGCTGCTGGACTATGGGCTGGCCTTCCTCTTGCTCGGGTTGCTGATCCTGGTGGCGGCGCGGCTCGATCGCTTCGAAACCCGCAAGGAGCAAGGCACGGCGATCGTGAATGACGGCGATTCGATCACGCTCGGTACCGAGCGCATCCGCATGCGCGGCATCGACGCTCCCGAGTACCTGCAGACCTGCCAGAAGGCCGATGCCGACTATCCCTGCGGCAAGCTGGCGCGGCAATCGCTGGTGCGGCTGATCGCCGGCAGGCCCGTTTCCTGCAGCGGCTGGCAGCGCGACCGTTACGGCCGGCTGCTCGGCGACTGCAGGGCAGGCGACACCGACCTGAACCGGGCCCAGGTGCAGGCTGGATGGGCGGTTGCCTTCGGCGACTTCGAAACCGATGAAGCGATGGCGAGAGCGGCCAAGGTCGGCATCTGGGCAGGCACTTTCAAAGAGCCACAGGACTGGCGCCAGAGCCATCACGATGCGCCGGTCGAGCGAAGGCACGGCACGCTGGCCTCGTTCGGCGACGTGTTGCGCGAGTTCTTTCGCTTCTGGTGATGGGCGGACCCGAGCCCTATGATCCGGTGGAGAAGCTGGAGGATGATATGAAGCTGTTCGACGGTGGCCGGGCGCCCAATCCCCGGCGCGTGCGTGTCTTCCTTGCCGAGAAAGGGCTGACGGTGCCGCTGGTGCCCGTAGACATGGGCGCGCTGGAGCATCGCGGCGAAGAGGTGGCACAGCGCAATCCGCTGCGGCGCCTGCCGGTGCTCGAGCTCGACGGCGGCACCGTCATTACCGAATCGATCGCTATCTGCCGCTATTTCGAGGAGTTGCACCCCGAGCCGCCACTGTTCGGCACGGGCGCGCTCGGCAAGGCAAAAGTCGAGATGTGGCAAAGGCGCCTTGAACTGAACCTCATGGCCAGTGTTGCGGCCGCGTTCCGGCACATCCATCCGGCGATGAAGGAGTGGGAAGTGCCGCAGATCCCGCAATGGGGCGAGGCCAACAAGCCGAAGGCGATCGAGTTCCTGCGCCTCTTCGACAAGGAACTGGCGGAACGGGAATTCGCCGCTGGCGATGCCTATTCGGTTGCCGATATCACCGGAATGATCGCCATCGATTTCATGAAGCCGGCCCGCATCAGGGTGCCGGAGGAATGCACGAACGTCCTGCGCTGGTACGCGGCGCTGACAAGCCGGCCGAGTGCGACGGCCTGAGCGACGAAAATTGGATAGTCCGTCCGACATGAGCCAAGCATTGGAGCGTCTCACCGCGAGGGTGCGGGCCTGCCGCATCTGCGTCGACCAGCCGCTTGGCCGACCCTTGCCGCACGAGCCTCGACCGGTACTGAGGCCGTCCGGCAGTGCCCGCATCCTGCTCGCCAGCCAGGCGCCGGGCACCAAGGTTCATATCTCAGGCATGCCCTTCACAGATGCTTCCGGGGATCGTCTCAGAAGCTGGCTCGGCGTCAGCAGCGAAGAGTTCTACGACACTGAAAAATTCGCCATCGTGCCGATGGGGTTCTGCTTTCCCGGACAGGATGCAAAGGGCGGCGACCTGCCGCCGCGCCGCGAATGCGCGCCGGCTTGGCGCCAGGACCTGATGGCGTTGATGCCTCGGATCGACCTGGTGCTGACCATCGGCGGTTATGCGCAGGCTTGGCATATGGGCACGACGCGACTGCCGTCGCTGACCGAGACGGTCAGGAACTGGCGCGCCATATGGGATGGGCCGTCCATGCCAAAAGTGCTGCCGCTGCCGCATCCATCCTGGCGGAACACCGGCTGGTTGAAGAAGAATCCCTGGTTTGAAATGGATTTGCTGCCGTTCCTGAGGTCGGAAATCAGCTATCGCATAGGTTAGGCATTCCGCAAGATATCACTCGCATTTGCCGCCTTTGGCAGAATTTCTTTCTTGTGGAAGGCTCCGATAAAAGGGATTATAGCCAAACTATTCCCCTGGAGCCTCCCTATGGATCGTCTCGACAGAAAAATTCTCCGCCTCCTGCAGGAGGACGCCACGCTTGCGGTGGCCGATGTTGCCAAGAAAGTCGGCCTGTCGACCACGCCGTGCTGGCGACGTATCCAGAAGCTCGAGGAAGAGGGCGTCATCAAGCGGCGCGTCGCCATTCTCGACCATGAGAAGGTGAATGTGCGTGTCACCGTCTTCGTGTCGATCCGCACCAATTCGCACAGCCATGAATGGCTGCGGCGGTTCTCTGAGGTGATCCAGGAATTCCCGGAAGTGGTCGAGTTCTACCGCATGAGCGGCGACGTCGATTACCTGTTGCGCGTGGTGGTTCCGGACATCGCAGCCTACGACGCCTTTTACAAGCGCCTGATTGCCAAGATCGAGATCCGCGACGTGTCCTCGTCCTTCGCCATGGAGCAGATCAAGTACACGACCGAAATCCCGCTCGATTACATGGTGCTGGACAAGGAGTCGGGCGCGAACGCGGCGTGAGACGCTCGGGGCGCAGCCCGCCGACTGCAACTGCGTGGAGCGGCGAAATTAGTTCTTCTTCTTGTTGAGGAAATTCCACGGTGAGTTGAGCGGCAGGGCGACCGTGTCCGGTACGCTGTCAACGCGCGCCACCTCAGCTTTGCGCACCGTGTAGCCGGACTGGACGATCGAGACGCCGTCGAGGATGAAGAGCTGGCTCTTTTCCATGCCAGGCTGTAGCACGCCGGTGACGGCGACCGGCTCGTAGGCCTCTTTCATTTTGTAGGGACGCGCTGGCGTCACCAGCACGATCTGGTTGGGCGGCGGCGTCGGCATGTGGCTGCAGGCGCCAGTCCATGGCACCAGCAGGAACTGGTAGACGAGGTCGCCGTCGCGATCGACCGGCAACGCATAGCCGGCTAATTGTATGGTCTTGTCCTGCAGATTGAGCGACAAGGTCTCGCCGTGGTCGGGCAGTCTTGAGGCGATCATCGGCAGGTTCGCGTCCCCGGCGACAGCCTGCGTCGCCGGGCGCAAATCCTTCCAGAAGATATGCGCGATATCAGCTGCCGCATCCGCTCCCGAGGCTGCAAATAGCAGCACCGCTGTCATCGCCGCGCATGATTTGAGACGCTTGCTCATCGCTGCCTTATTTTCAATTGCTGCTATTCCTGGTCAGGGTCGGGTTTTTGCGGCTGCGAGCCTTGCGAGCTGTTTGGCATCCGTCAGTTCCTTCGCCGCGTCCTTGCCGATCCAGCGCGCCGTCTTATCCGACGATGCCGCCAGTTTTTGCGCCAGCGCAAGCGCAGGCGCATGCAAGCTCATCGAGCGCTTGCCGATCTGCCGCAGCGCCCAATTCACCGCCTTGCGGACGAAATTGCGCGGATCGCGGGCATGCTCCTCGATCAGCGGCAGATAGGCAAGGAAGGTCGCGTCCGGCTCTTTCTTCAGATGCACCGCGCTCCAGGCCAGCATGGCAAAGGCGGCGCGGCGGACGAATTCGCGTTCGTCCTGGGCGAATTCGTCGATCAGGTCGCGCCAGAATGGCGTTTCGGCAAACAGGTCGGCAACGGTGTCGACGATCTCCCAGCTATCGAAATCCGCGGCCCAGCGCCGGCATTGATCGATGTCGACCTTTCTCGGCTCGCCGGTGAAGGCCGCCATCAGCCGCGCCTCCCGGATGCCGCTGTCCCACAACAGAAGCGATCGATCGTGGTTCTTCTTCAACTTGCGCGCCAGCGGTCGCAAGTCGGAATTGCCGATTCCAAGCGCGCTCGTGGTGTTGATGCCGAAGCGCGCCATGCCTGCCAGGTTCGCCGGCGTGCCGACCGAGCGCAGGTGCGCCACGATGTCATCGGCGCTCCAGCTCGGATCGGGCTGCGTCATGTCGCCTATTTTTCCAGGCGCGCCAGCAGCGACGACGTATCCCAACGCTTGCCGCCCATGTCCTGCACATCCTTGTAGAATTGGTCGATAAGCGCCGTCACTGGCAGCTTTGCGCCGTTGCGGTTGGCCTCCGCCAAGCAGATGCCGAGATCCTTGCGCATCCAGTCGACGGCGAAGCCGAAATCATATTTGCCGGCATTCATCGTCTTGTGGCGGTTTTCCATCTGCCAGGAGCCGGCGGCGCCTTTCGAGATCACCTCGACCACCTTTTCGATGTCGAGGCCAGCCTTCTTGCCGAAATGGATGCCTTCGGCCAGGCCCTGGACGAGGCCCGCTATGCAGATCTGGTTGATCATTTTCGTCAGCTGGCCGGCGCCGGCCGAACCCATCAGTCCGACCATGCGGGCGTAGGCGTCGATGACGCGCCTCGCCTTGTCGAAGGCGGCCTGCTCGCCCCCGACCATCACGGTCAAGATGCCGTTCTCGGCGCCGGCCTGGCCGCCGGATACGGGCGCGTCGAGGAAGGAGAAGCCTGCTTTGCGCGCGGCTTCGTCCAGCTCGCGCGCGACCTCGGCCGAGGCAGTGGTGTTGTCGATGAAGATGGAGCCCTTCTTCATCGCCGCGAAGGCGCCGTTCGCGCCGATGGTGACCGAGCGCAGATCGTCATCATTGCCGACGCAGGAGAAGACGAAGTCCTTGCCTTCGGCCGCTTCGGCCGGCGTCAGCGCCAGTTTGCCGCCATGCTGGACCACCCACTGCTCGGCCTTTGCCTTGGTGCGGTTGTAAACGGTGACGTCGTGGCCGCCCTTGTTCTTGAGGTGCCCGGCCATGGGATAGCCCATGACGCCAAGACCGAGAAATGCAACCGATGTCATGCGCCTACCTTCCAACAAAACACAGTTTCCAGTGGCCGAAGGTCTAGGCCATGCGAAAAATTCGTCAAGGCACGCAGCGCCGCTTCGACTGGTGCAGGCCCGAACGGTTTGATCTAGCGATGCAGGTGGACGGTGATGCGGCGCTCGATCCACTCGACCCCGTGGCGCAAGATCTCGACCATCACCAGATAGACGATCGCCACCCAGATATAGGCCTGGATGTCGAAGGACTTTGCGTAGGCGAGCTTGGCGTTGCCCATCAGGTCGTAGACCGTGATGATGGCGACGATCGCGGAAGCCTTGATCATCAGTATGAGCTCGTTGCCGTAGGGCCTGAGGGCAACGATGATCGCCTGCGGCAGGATGACTTTGCGCAGCGTCTGTAATTTGTGCAGGCCGAGCGAGGCAGCTCCCTCCCACTGGCCGCGCGGCACGCTTTCGATGGCACCGCGCAGGATTTCGGCCTGGTAGGCGGCGGTGTTGAGCGAGAAGGCAAAGACACCGCAATAGAAGGCTTCGCGGAAGAACCACCATAGCCCGGCCGCTTCAAGCTCCGGCCGGAACGAGCCGACGCCGTAATAGACGAGATAGGTCTGCACGAGCAGCGGCGTGCCACGGAAGAAATAGACGTAGCAGTAGGCAAGCCCCGACAGGATCCAGTTCTTCGACATGCGGCCATAGGCGACAGGCAGCGAGAAGATCGCTCCCAGCACCATCGAAATGGACACCAGCGAGAGGGTCGTTCCCAGGCCCTGCAGATAGGCCGGCGCGTAACGGGCGAAGAACTCTGGATTCCAGGCGTAGACGAGGTAGGCGACGATGCCGAGACCGAAGAGGATCCATATGCCGACCAGTGCGTAGCCGACAATGCGGGCGCGCTGCCAGCCGCGGGCCAGAGGGGGCGGCTTGTCGACGACGATGGCCTGGCTGACGCTCATCGCACTGCCCTCCGCACGAGATGACGCAGAATGTGGCCGGTGGCGATCGACGACAGGATGGCGAGCGCCAGGAAGATCAGCGCCGCCACGCTGTAGAACAGGAAGGCATGCTTGGTGACCCGCGCTGCGACGCCGGACTGGCGCAAGGTCTCGGCGAGATTGACCACCGAGACCAGCGAGGTGTCCTTCAGCAGGCTCAGCCAGCAATTCTCGAGGCCGGGAAAGGCAATGCGTATGAGCTGTGGCAGGATGATCAGCCGCATCGTCTGCCATTTCGCCAGGCCGATGGCGTAGCCGCCCTCGTACTGGCCTTTCGGAATGGCCCGAAACGCAGAAAGGAAGACTTCGCTGGCATAGGACGAGAAGATCAGCGACAGCACGATCATGCCGGCGATGAAGCTGTTGACGTCGATCGTGGCATTCGGATTGAACAGCCGCACTACGTATTGCAGCAGAAGCGGCATGCCGAAGAAGAACAGGAAGAGCGTGACCAATTCCGGCAGGCCACGGAAAACCGTGGTGTAGATGTTGGCGGCGAGCCGCAGCGACGGCTCTTCATGCTGCTTGGCGAAGGCGACGAAAAATCCGATCGTCAGGCCGATCGGCAGTGTGGCGAGCGCCAGCACGATGGTAACCAGAACGCCAGACGCAATGTCGTCACTCCAGCCATCAGGTCCCCAGCTGAGAAGTGTCCAAATGCTTTGGGCCGGCATTGACGGGTCGTGTCTCCGTGGCGATCCCGGGAGAAGATAAGGGCGGTGAGGGGTGCCTCACCGCCCTTGGCGCAACGATCAGGATTCGGCGCCGTAGACGTCGAATTTGAAGTACTTGTCGTTGATTTCCTTGTACTTTCCGTTCTTGCGAATGGTGTCGATCGCTTCGTTCAGCTTGTTGACCAGATCGGTCTCGCCCTTGCGCACGGCAATGCCGGCGCCCGGCCCGAAGATCTCGACCGGCTGCGGCGAGGGCTGGCCGAGGATCTTGCAGCAGGCGCCGTCCGGCGTATCCAGCCACTGCTGCAACACGACGATGTCGTCCTCGATCGCGTCGAGGCGGCCATTGGCGAGGTCCGCCTGTTCCTCGGGGCTGCTCGGATAGCCCTTGATGGTGCTGTCCGTGTAGGTCTTGGAGGCATAATTGTAGTGCGTGGTCGTGGTGGCGACGCCGATATTCTTGCCGGCGAGGTCTTCCTTGGTCACGCCCTTGAGCGGCGAGTCCTTCGGCACGGCGATGGCCGACGGGGTGTTGTAGTATTTGTGGGTGAAGTCGACCTTTTGTTGGCGCTCTGGCGTGATCGACATCGACGCGACGATGGCGTCGAACTTGCCGGCCTGCAGTGCCGGGATGATGCCGTCCCAATCCTGCGCGACGAAGGTGCACTTCACCTTCATTTCATCGCAAAGCGCCTTGGCGATATCGATGTCGAAGCCGACAAGCTGGCCGTCCGAGGTCAGGTTGTTGAAGGGCGGGTACGCGCCTTCTGTGCCGATCCTCAGGGTCTTTTCCTGAGCCTGGGCGACGCCAAGTGTCAGCAGCGCGGCCGAAGCGGCAAGCGCGATACGCAGTGCAATACGCATGATAATCCTCTCATATTGTCATGGCCGCTGTCCCGGTGCGGCTCTTGTGGGCGGAGCTTCTTTACCGCCCGCTGAGGCGGATACTCCCACTCTTTCCAAGAAAAAAGCAACTGCAAATCAACGGCAAACGACAATCGGGACGTGCCGCTGCGTTACTTGGTTTGAGCCACGAGACCTGTGCTGCGCTCGACGAAGTCGGCAATAGATTTCGTGTCGTTGAGGTCGAAAACCGGCAGGTCTTCGTTTGCGACTGTAAAGTCGGCGGCGACCGCGACAATGTTGGGATCGTTGGCTGAAAGCGGCGTCCGGTCCTTGGCCTCGAGCCGCCTTGCCTCGATCTTCTTGTGGGCTTCGCGCTTGTAGCCTTCGACCAGTACGATGTCCGAGGGCGACAGCCGCGCCAGGATGTCGTCCAGCGTGGGTTCGTCCTCGCCCCGCAATTCGTGCATCAGCGCCCAGCGTCGGCCGGAAACGATCGCGACCTCGGTTGCGCCTGCCTGCCGATGGCGGAAGCTGTCGGCGCCCGGCTTGTCGATGTCGAAGTCATGGTGGGCGTGCTTCACCGTCGAAACCGTCCAGCCACGCGCCACCAGCTC
Organism: Mesorhizobium sp.; assembly: GCA_004020875.1. Classification (GTDB taxonomy): domain Bacteria; phylum Pseudomonadota; class Alphaproteobacteria; order Rhizobiales; family Rhizobiaceae; genus Mesorhizobium. The sequence goes on along the minus strand of SAPZ01000011.1, from coordinate 28,342 downwards.
TGTGACCAGCTTTTCCGTCAGGGTCGTCTTGCCGGAGTTCTTCCAGCCGGTGATGCCGAATACGCGTCTCATGGCCTAAGGCTTTGCAACATGCGCTCCGCCGCGGCAAGGTCATCCGGCGTGTTGACGTTGAAGAACGGATCGATCTTCTGGTTGCCGGCCCCAATCATCGGGAATTCGACCTCGACATAGCCCTGGCGCTTCGTAAAGGCGGAAACCCGTCGGTTATCCGGCTCGACCAGGAAATGACGCAACGCGTCGCGCAGGCCGAGCGGCCAAAGCGCAAAGGTTGGGTGCCCTCTGCCGTCGGAACTGGCGACGGCGATCGCGCCTGGCCGCTCGCGGGTTGCGGCTGCCAGGCGCTCGACGAGATCGGCGGGGAAGAATGGTGTATCACCGGCGGCGCTCGCCAGCCACCCGCAGCCTGTCTGCCCGGCCGCCCATTCGAGGCCGGCGAGGATGCCCGCCAGCGGTCCAGCATGGCCCGGCAACGTGTCTTCGATCACCGGCAGACCCATGCCGGCGAATCGCGCCGGATCGCCGTTCGCGTTGAGCCCCAGGATCGCGACCTGTGGTTTCAATCGCGCGGCGACATGGTCGATCAGCCTGGCTTTGCCCAATGAAAGCAGCGGCTTGTCGCTGCCGCCCATCCGGCGCGACCGGCCCCCGGCTAGAATGATCCCCGCAATATTTCTGTCCATCGGCCTATATGCCGTCCGGCGCCGTGTCGGGTCCAGCGCTTTCAGCGGCAGGTTGCTGCCTGCCGACGACGCGCTCGCGGTAGAGCGCATAGAGACCCGAGCCGATGATGATGGCCGCGCCGACGATCATGGGCAGGTCGGGCACGTCGCCGAAAATGACGAGGCCGAGCAGGATCGACCAGAGCAGGGCGGTGTAGCGGAACGGCGCGATGAAGGAGATGTCGCCCGAGCGCATCGCCATGATGATGAACTGATAGCCGATGAGCACCAGCACCGCCGCGAGCGCTAAGAGTGCGGTCGCCTTGCCGCTCATCGGCGTCCAACCGCCCATCGGCGACAAAAGCAGCGCGCCCAGCACCGTCATGGCGAGCGCTGTCGCCGTCGACACCAGCATGGTGGGGATCGCTTGTGGGATGCGCTTGGTGGAAAGGTCGCGCACCGCGCAGCAGGCGACGCTGGCCAAGGCCACCAGCGAATAGACGCTGAACCCTTCGAAACCCGGCCGCACGATGATGAGCACGCCGACGAAGCCGGCGGCAATGGCGGTCCAGCGTCGCCAGCCGACGCTTTCGCCGAACACCAGGGCCGCGCCCATGGTGACCGCCAGCGGCAGCGCCTGCATGACGGCGGAGACATTGCCGATCGGCAGATGTGCAAGCGCGATCAGGAACGATACCGTAGCGCCGGCCTCGCCTGCCACGCGCATGGCCACCATCGGCTGCAGCATGGTGGCCGGATTGACGAGCGCGCCGCGCCGCCAGGCAAGCAGGCAGACGAAGAAGGATGCGAAGGCGCCGCGCACCAGCATGACCTGCGCCATATTCATCGATTCGGAAGAATATTTGGTGATGGCATCGTTCAAGGTGAAGCCGACCATGGCGACGATCATGAACAGCGCGCCACGCAGATTTGGCGAGAGGGGCAAAGGCGTTTCCGGATTCTATTTTGAATCGAACCTGTAGCAGGTCACCACAAACGGCAACGCCAAAAGAAATGGGCCACGAATTTCCGCGCGGGCCCATGAGACCGATTTGCCGAGGCTCCGAAGACTTACTTCGGCGTCAGCACTTCGGTGCCGTTGCCGTTCTGCCCGGCGATCGTCCACAGCCCGTGCAGGGAACCGTCCTTCTCGATCTTGTAGACGACGAGACCGACTTCCTTGCCCATCGCATAGCCGGCGGAAAACGCATCGTCGTTACGCATGCAGATACCGTCCGAGGTCGAGCCGCCGGTCTCCCAGTGGATCGTGCAGGTGGTGTCGCTGGTCAGCGTGATGGTTGCCTCGCCGCCATATTTCGAACCATCGAAATTGGTGCCGGCAACGGTGTAGGTGCCGCCGATCGACTGAGCCGCAGCCGGCATGGAAGCAATCCCGAGCTTTGCAAGTGAAAGCATGATTGTGCGCATGTGCACTCCCCCTAGAGCGAAAATCGCGCCGGAAGGCTAGGCTGGAAAAGGCCGGCGGTAAATCGGGCGGAGGGTGGCGTGGACGGTTTATTTCGAGTGGGGGCCGGACGCCTCGTGCAGGCTAGCAGCAATGGCGCCGATCAGCGGGTCGTATTTCGCCTTGAGCGTGGCGGGATATTCGATCCAGACGGTGCGGATGACATCGTCCTTCCCGAACAGGCGCCGTTCGTAGAAGATCTTGCCGTCCCTGGTTCCGGAGATCACCGCCCAGTTCTTGCCGGTCTTGCTGTAGGTGACCTTGGAGCCTGGCTCGGTGCTGGCTTGGGCAACGAAACCCTTCGGGGTGTCGTTATCGACATTGTAGATGCCGGAGCAGGTCAGGCTCGCACCATCGGCGCTAAGCCATTGCTGCCCATCGCCATTTTCCGGTTCAGGCATCGCGTTGTCGAAGATATCGTCAGGAAATGTGCATGACTGGCCGAACCGCGCGTTCACGTAGGTGAACGGCTTCGCGGTTGCCGTTGTCGCGATGATTGCCGACAGGAAAAGAACAGTCGCCCGTGACGAGCAGCCGATGCGCCGAAGATTATGCATGTCCCCCCCTTTGGCCAACAACCAAAGGCGATCATGCATCAAGCCGCGAAAAAAATCAGCCGCCGGTGACGCTCATGTGTCGCGAGACCGAAGGACGGCTGGTGCGGCGGTCGATGATGAAATCATGGCCCTTGGGCTTGCGGCCGATGGCCTCGTCGATCGCCGCGTCGAGCAGCTCGTTGCCCTCGGAGGCGCGCAACGGCGCCCTGAGGTCGGCGGCGTCCTCCTGGCCGAGGCACATATAGAGCGTGCCGGTGCAGGTCAGGCGCACGCGATTGCAGCTCTCGCAGAAATTATGCGTCATCGGCGTGATGAAGCCGAGCCGGCCGCCGGTCTCCGGGACATGGACATAGCGGGCAGGGCCGCCGGTCTTGTAGGGGATATCACTCAGCGTGAACAGGCGCTCCAGCGAGGCGCGCAGCAGCGACAACGGCAGATACTGGTCGGTGCGGTCGGCCTCGATCTCGCCCATCGGCATGGTCTCGATGAGGGTCAGGTCCATGCCGCGGCCATGCGCCCAGCGCATCAGCTCGGGGATCTCGGCGCCATTGAAGTCGCGCAGCGCAACCGCATTGAGCTTGATCTTCAAGCCAGCCTTCTGCGCGGCGTCGATGCCTTCCATCACCTTGCCGAGATTGCCCCAGCGCGTGATCTGGTGGAATTTCTCGGCATCAAGCGTATCGAGCGAGACATTGATGCGCTTGACGCCGCAATCGGCGAGCTCGGCGGCGAAGCGCGACAGCTGCGAGCCGTTGGTGGTCAGCGTCAGCTCTTCCAGGGCGCCGCTGTCCAGATGACGCGACAGCTGGCGCACCAGATGCATGATGTTCTTGCGCACCAGCGGCTCGCCGCCGGTCAGCCTGAGCTTCTTCACGCCCTTTTCGATGAAGACGGTGCAGAGCCGGTCGAGTTCCTCGAGCGACAGCAGATCCTTCTTCGGCAGGAAGGTCATGTCCTCGGCCATGCAATAGGTGCAGCGAAAATCGCAGCGGTCGGTGACCGACACGCGCAGGTAGCTGATCGTGCGACCGAAGGGGTCGATCATGTCCATTGCAAGCGTTTCCCGTGGCCTGATCGGCGTCGTTATATACGGCTATGTGATACGATCCAATGCCGCATTCAAGATAGAAGGTCTCGATCTTTGGTAACATTCCCCGACCGACATTGCGTGTCGGCTGGCCTCGAGTGGCTTTCCGCATCGCTCGAAGCGGCGTAGGGAAGGGCGCAACCCAGACAGGACCAATCATGACCGCGCCGAAGGAACTTAGGGTCTCGAAAGACCGCAAGCTGCTTACCGTGACCTTTCCCGGCCATCAGCCGTTCGAATTGCCGGCGGAGTTGCTGCGCGTTGCTTCGCCGTCGGCGGAAGTGCAGGGCCATTCGCCAGAGCAGCGTGTGACCGTCCCCGGCAAGCGCAATGTCGCGATCCTCAAGATTGAGCCGGTCGGGAACTACGCGGTGCGCATCACCTTCGACGATTTCCACGACACCGGCATCTTCACCTGGAATTATCTGCATACGCTCGGCCATGAAAAGGACGAGCGCTGGAACGCCTATCTTGCCGAACTGGCCGAAAAGGGCCTGAGCCGGGACCGTTAGCCCGGCGCCTGGAAATCCGAGACCGGCAGCCGGCTGTCGTCAAGGCGTCATGGATGTGGAGTAGCGCCGGCAAAAGGTCAGGAGGCGAAGAAGATGTCGCGCATCGCATCCGTCGAACAGCTTGAGGCGCTCTATGGGCTGCCGGGCGAGGCCTCGGTCGTCAAGGAACTCGACCATGTGATTCCCGAATATGCCGCCTTCATCGAGGCCTCGCCCTTCGTGGTGCTGGCGACCAGCGGGCCGGAAGGGCTCGACTGCTCGCCGCGCGGCGATCTCGCCGGCTTCGTGCGTCTCGTCGATGACAGGACGCTGATGATGCCTGACAGGCGCGGCAACAACCGCGCCGATTCGTTGAAGAACATCATTCGCGATCCGCGCGTCGGGCTGCTGTTTCTTGTTCCGGGCTCGGGCACCACGCTGCGGGTCAACGGCCGCGCTCATATCACAACCGATGCGGAGCTTTGCGCGTCCTTCATGGTCGACGGCAAGCCGGCCCGCTCGGTCGCCGTCATCGCTGTCGACACGGTCTATTTCCAATGCGCCCGAGCCATCGTGCGCTCGGACCTGTGGAATCCGGCCAAGCATGTCGACCCGAAGTCGCTGCCGACGTCCGGCCAGATTCTCGAGGTCACCAGCCGCAAGAACATCGACGGCGCCACTTACGACAAGGAGTGGCCGGAAAGAGCAAAGAAAACCATGTGGTGATTGGAAGCCCGCTCAGGCTTCCTTGAGGACATCGGCGATCTTGCGCATCTGCTCGCCGATCATATCGCACTGTTCCGGCGTCGACTGGCTCATCGCCTTCTCGATCAGCGTCATGTGAACCTTCAGCGCCTTCATCAGCAGCGCTTCGCCCGCCTCGGTGAGGTTCAGCCGCAACACGCGCTTGTCCTTCTCGTCGCCTTCGCGCCGCAGCAGGCCGCGCCCCTCGAGTTGCGGCAACAGCATCGTGATGTTGGAGCGGCCGACCAGCAGCTTGCGGGCAAGGTCGTGCTGCGACATGCCGGGGTGGCGGTAGAGGTTCATCAGCACGTCGAGCTGCGCCGGCTTGAGGTCGAGCGGCGCCAGCTTCACGGCAAGCGTGCGCTCCAGCACATGGCAGGCACGCGCCACCGCAACCCAGTTGCGAAAACGCGGGTTGTCCCAGGGCAGGTCTTGCTTAATGTTCATGTTTGAACTATTATGTTCATGCTTGAACGAATGGATGGACTGCCAATATGGCATCATTTGGAATGAAGGTCATCCGGGGCGTTTTCGGCGCAGCCGAGCATGTTGCGCCGCGTCTTGGCGGTCGCGCCGCGTTCGAATTGTTTTGCCGGACCCCCAGCGTCAAGGCATTGAGCGACGGCGAACGCCGGGCTGTCGAACGCGCAACAGCCTTCATGGCCGAGGCACGCCATCACCGGCTGAAGACCAGGACGGATTGCGTCGCGGTGCATGAGTTTCGACCGGAGCAGGGCAGGGTGTCGCGCGGCACGGTGCTCGTCATCCATGGCTGGCGCTCGCGCACCGAATATATGCGCGCGTTGATCGAAGGGTTCTGCGGCGCCGGCTACAAGGTAGTCTCGCTCGACCTGCCCGGGCATGGCCATTCGCTCGGCCGCCATCTCAACATGGTGAATGCGGTTGAAGCAGTGCGTGTTACAGGCGAATGGTTCGGCCCCTTCGCCGCCGTGGTCGGCCACTCGTTCGGCGGAGCGGTTGCCGCCAATGCCGTCGCGGCATCGGTCAAGGGCATGCCGCCGCTCAAGGCGCAAAAACTGGTGCTGATTGCCGCGCCGAGCTCGCTGCCGGCAATCTTCGACGATTTCAGCCGCAGGCTCAACGTCGGGCCGCGCTCCCGCGTCGCCATGGCGGACAGGGTGAAACACCTTTCGGGCCGGCCGCTCAGCGAATTCACCGGCGATCGTCAGCTGGCCGAGGCACCGGTACCGACGCTGATCGTCCACGCGCCAGACGATCGCGAAGTCCATGCCGACCATGCCAGACGTTACGCGGGAGCCGGAGAGCATGTGCACCTGCACTGGGCCGATGGGCTCGGCCACCGGCGAATCCTCGCCGACAGGGATGTCGTTTCGCGCGCCGTGGGATTCGTGACTGGCCAGCGCGAAGCGACCCTGCAATGATCGGCCTATCAGTCCGCCTTCTTTTTATGCCCCGGCTCTATGGGCAGGCCGGCCGCCTTCCAGGCGGTGTAGCCGCCGAGGATGTGCTTGACCGGTGCCAGGCCCATATCCTGCGCCGTCTTGGTGGCTAAAGCCGAACGCCAGCCGCCGGCGCAGAAGAAGACGAAGGTCTTGCCGCTTGCGAAGAACGGCTTGTGGTAGGGGCTTTCGGGATCGATCCAGAATTCCAGCATGCCGCGTGTCACATGCTTGGCGCCGGGGATCTTGCCGTCGCGCTCGACCTCGCGCGGGTCACGCAGGTCGACGAAGATAGTGTCGTCATCCTCCAGCAGCCCTGCTGCCTCCTCCGGCGACACGACCTCGATCTCGGCATTCGCTTCATCGAGAAGCTGGCGATACCCTTTCTTCACGGCAAATCCTCCCGGCCACGTTTGCTGCGACCGCCGGAATTTCGACCACAAAGCCTTGCGTTTGTCACGGGGTGAGGTGAGCGCCAGCCATCGCCAACGCCTGATTGTGTGTGAGCCAGGACCGACCGATGCTCCTGGACTCACGATGATGTGAAACTGTTCTGCAACACGGCTTTGGAAATTTATGGAAGCTTAACGAAATCGGTATGAATCGGTATAGTCACGTCATACATCCGCCATGCGGAGGGCGGGACCGTCCAGCGTCGCGGAACGGGAACCGGCCACAACCGGTGCGGGTGAAGCATGAAAATCCTCGGGACCAAAAAAGTCGTCATGCCGATCGCGATCGCGGCGACGCTTGCCTTCGTGCAGCAGCCGGCGAGCGCGCAAGGGCTGTTCGACATGTTGTTCGGCGGCGGCATCCGGCACAACCCGCAAGGCGAATTTCCACCGCCGCCAAAGCCGCGCAAAATACGGCCAGGCGCGCTGGACGGCGAGGGTGGCGGCGTCAGGATCAGCAGCCCGACCTACAACACCTACAGGGCCGACAAGCTCGTTCGCGTCGATTTCAAGTCGCTGTTGCCTGCGACGCCGCCCGCAACGGCGGAGGATGCCGCCTTCGTGCCGTCAGTGACGAGCACCGCGTTCCGCGATGCCGTTGCCGGCCTGAGCGACTACGAGCTGTTCGCCGAGCCCGACATCGCCAAGGCGCTGGTCGCCTATTACTCGGCCAATCCGGATTTCATTTGGGTGAGCGACAACGCCCCCAATAGCAGGGCGCAGGATGCGGTGCGCGTGCTGGGCGAGGCGGCGAGCTACGGTCTGACGCCGGCCGACTACTCCGTCGACATTCCGGCGGCCGCGACTTCCGCCACGCCGGAAGAGCGGACCAGGGAACTGGTTCGGTTCGAGATGGCGCTGTCGGCGCGCGTGCTGCGCTACGCCCATGATGCCCAGAGCGGCCGTGTCGATCCCAACCGGATGACCGGTTACTATGATTTCCCGGCCAAGCCGTTCGATCTGGAAGGCGCACTGAAGACGCTGGCGCATACCCAGGAGGTCCGCACTTATCTCGAATCACGGCATCCGCAGAACGCCGAGTACCAGGCGCTGCGCGTCGAACTGGAAGCGCTCGAGGCCAGCGAGGAAAACGAGATCGTCGTCGATCCCAAGCTGTTGCTCAAGCCCGGCGAGAGCAGCGCGGAACTGCCGAAGTTGCTGACGCTGATCGCCCGCAATCTCGATGACGACATGGGCGGCAATTACGGCGAGGTTCTTGCAAGGCTTGGCAAGAGCGAAGTCTACGAACCCGAGCTGGTGCCGGTGATCAAGGCGGTGCAGCAGCGGCAAGGCATGAAGGGCGATGGCGTCATCGGGCCGCGGACGGTGGCTTCGCTGGCCGGTGCTTCGAAGGCCGACAGGATCGAGAAGGTCAAGGTGGCGCTCGAGGAGCTACGCTGGATGCCGTCCGATCTCGGCAGTCCGAGGGTCTTCATCAACCAGCCCGCCTTCACCGCCAGCTATATCGACAATGGCCAGGAGAAGCTGAAGACCCGCGTGGTCATCGGCCGGGTCACCAATCAGACCGCCTTCTTCTACGACCAGATCAAGCAGGTCGACTTCCATCCCTATTGGGGCGTGCCGCAATCGATCATCGTCAACGAGATGCTGCCGAGACTGCGGAGCGATCCAGGCTATCTCGATCGCGCCGGCTACGAGGTGACGGATTCGCGCGGCAGGCAGATCCCGTCGTCAGAGGTGGACTGGGGCGCCTATGGCTCCAAGATCCCATTCAGCGTGCGTCAGCAGCCAAGCGAGGCCAACGCGCTGGGCGAATTGAAAATACTCTTCCCCAACAAGCACGCCATCTACATGCATGACACGCCGCAGAAGTCGTTCTTCGCGCGCGACATGCGCGCTCTCAGCCATGGCTGCATCCGGCTGCAAGATCCGCGCGGCATGGCCGCCGCGGTGCTTGGAACTTCTGTCGACGATATCGCCGAGAAGCTGAAGCACGGCCATTCGACAGAGAATGTCACCCGCGTCATTCCGGTCTATGTCGCCTATTTCACCGCCTGGCCTGATATGTCCGGCAAGGTCGAGTATTTCGACGACGTCTATGACCGCGATTCCAAGCTGATGCAGGCGCTGGACGCGACCGAAGCGGTGCGCACGCCTTCAAGCTGAGCGCTGTTCACTTAGGCAATCCGGACGGAAGGCTACGGCGATACCGCCCGGCCTGACCGCTTCACCACTTTTTTATGGAATTGCTTCGATGAGCGGCCGGCGGAAGCCGGCGTCGCGCCCGGCAATCAGCCAGTAGATCGGGCCGGCCACGAGGCCGGCGCCCGCGATGATGCCCATGTCGGCCCAGCGTTCCGGAGCATCGGCGTCAGGCCATATCAACATGAAACCGGCAGCCGCGGCGGCGGCGCCGAAGGCCATGTGCAGCCAGAAGCTGCGCAGCGAGAAGAACTCCGCGATCAAGGCGAAGACCAGCGTCTGCATCCCCGTCAGGACGATCGTCAAGAAGTAGACGAACATGCCGAGCGGCGGCACCACCAGCACGGCGACGGAGGTGAATTCCATAAGTCCGAGGTAGCCCGGCGCATTGGGCAGCGAGCTCAATATCGCGTAGATCACCACCACCGCGATCAACCCGGCAAGCAACGCGACCAGATAGCCGACGAGCACCATCAGGATGCGCTTCAGGACGTAGCCGATCATTGCCATGCACCCCCGTGCCCGCAGTCAGTGGGGCAGTCAGCCACCAAAGTTGTGACGATGCAATGGCGGCCCGACGCGCCAGACTCCATGGCGCAGCGCCGAGGTCCTCAGGCGCCACCGCACAGATGCTGCGAGTCCGGCAGAGCCCACGCGCCTTTGGCGGCGAGGTCGACGGCGTAGTAAACCCTGCCGCGCAGATCGCCTTTCGGACAGTCGCGTGGGATCGCGATCAGGCATATGACGAGAGGATCGCCGACCTTGGAACTCGCCAGTCCCTGCTCGCGGTCATAGGACACCGCCGTGCCGCCATTGGTGAACGTCGCTGCGCTGCCGGCATCCGGGCTTGCGGTTTCCAGTGGGTCGTCGCCCAGCCTTGTCGTCAGCGTCTTGATGTGGGTGAAGCCGCAATTTCCGATCGAGGCGGGCAGGGGCTGGTCGGTCGGCTTCGGCGTCTTTGCCGCGAAGTCTTGCGCCTTCTTGCCGATCAGCGCGATGTTGTAGTCCTGTACCCAAGACGGCGCGCTGCCGTATGTCTGCAAGGCATTGTTCTGGACGCTGACGATGCAGGCGGCATCCGTCTTGCAGGCATTCCGGTCAGCGACCAACTCCCTGGCGATCTTGCGCTTGTCGCCGCCGAAGGCAGGTTCAAAACCGCCATAGGCCCTGGCGACCAAAGCGTCGATGGCTGACATTTGCGGGTCGGCGCAGATCGTCTTTTCGGCGGGCAACCGCGCCTTTCGGCAATCGAAAGACGGGCCGTCCGCCCGCGCCAGGCCGGACATCCCTACAGTCGACGCAGTCACAATCAGGGCGCTCGCGCAGGTATGAAGCCGCATGTTCTTCTCAAGCCGCTTGTTTCGACGATCGAGCCTATGCCCAATGCTAGCTCCGCGGAATGGCAGAAACGGTCGCGGCCTATTTGGGCTCGCCGGTCACCGGATCGTAGGTGATTTGAACCTTGGCCTTGTCGGTGGTGTAGTAGGTGATGGTGTAGCCGTCGCTATCCCAACCAACTTCCTTCACATAGCGGAAGTCGGTGCGGTGCTCGACCTTGGCGATGATCTCCGAGAGTTTCTTGGCATTTTGCGGCGGCAGTGGCTTGTCGTCCGCCGCAAGGGCCGATCCGCCTGCAAGGAAGGCCGCGAAACCGGTTGCTAAAACAATAGTGCGCATAGGAGCCCTCAAATCGCGTATGTGGCCAGGTTTCGTACGGGCCTGGGTGCCGTCAGAAACCAGCACGCGGCCAGGTTGGTTCCGTAGCGTGGAAATAACGCATTGTGAAGCGTCTGGCTCCATGTGACCGATCTTCGGCTGACAGCAGTCAAACTCGGCATTGTGTGACGATAAATAATCGTTCGATTTCAATGCGTGACGGCACGATGCGGATGTAACTTCCGATATAACGAATGACTAACCATGCGCCGGACAGGGCGTTCGCCATATTAGCTGTTCTTGGTAGAGCTTTCGGCAAGACCCTGATAGAATTCTGGCCATAACAGGGTGGCAACGGCGCGCGGGACCTGCCGGGGATGTCCGTCGGCAGATGGCGACGCGTTTCTTTTGAGCGCAGGTCGCCCGTTTCGGACTGCAAGCGGGGACTGGGGGCTCGACCATGGCTGAACGGAATTACACCCGTCAGCTTGCGACAATCATCTCAATCGACGCCGTAGGGTTCTCGAGGCTGATGGGCATCGACGACGAATTGGCCGTCGCCGCCTTCGAGGAGAGGCGCGACATCATCGCCGGCAGTTGCGGCGCCTTTGGCGGCCGCACATTTGGCGATGCCGGCGACAGCATCATGGCCGAATTCGGCAATCCGATCGAGGCATTGCGGGCCGCCTTCGACTTCCAGGCGCGGATCGCAGCGCTGAATGCCTCGGTTGCCGAGGACATGCGCATGCCGTTTCGCGCGGGGATCAACACCGGCGACGTCATCGTCCGCGAGGGTCGTCTCTACGGCGACGACGTGAACATCGCAGCCCGGCTCCAGGAGTTCGCCCCCCACGATGGCGTCGCCATCTCGGCCACGACCTGGCACCATGTGAAGGACAAGACAGCGGCAGTCTTTACCGATCTCGGCGAGTTCAGCCTGAAGAACATCGCCCTGCCGGTGCGGGTATTGATCGCCGGCCGCGGCGGCAACGGCCCTGGGGCGGCGGCCTCCTTCGCTTCCATCCCCGCCGCGCCCGGCTACTACAGGCCGATCGCCAAAGGCCCGCCTGCAATCGCTGTGCTGCCGTTCCAGGGCAACGGAAGCGAACCCGATGTCGGCTATATGGCCGACGGCATCGCCGAGGACATCATATACGGCCTTTCCAACACGCGATGGCTTTCGGTCATCGCCAAGGGATCCAGCTTCCAGTTTCGCGACGACAGCTTGGGCACAAGGCTCATCGGCAATGCGCTTGGCGCGCGCTACATCGTCAGCGGCACGTTGGCGCGCCACGACAGGCACATCCGTCTCAACACGTCGCTCACAGACACCTCGAACGGGCGACTGGTCTGGTCGCAACGCTTCGACCGCGACCTTGTAGATATCTTCAGCCTGCGCGACCAGATCGGCAGCGAGATCGTTTCCATCCTCGACAAGGAGGTCGATCGCGCCGAGCAGGCGCGCACCTTCCAGGTGCCGTGGGAGAGCCTCGAAACCTGGCAATTGGTGAGGCGCGGCCGCTGGCATATGAACAGGCGTACCCGCCGCGACACCGACATCGCGCTCGAATTCTTCGACAGAGCCTATCGGGACGACCCGAACTCGAGCGCCGTGCTCAACGAGCTCGCCTGGTGGTATTTCTGGCGCGCATGGCTGCGTTTCGGCGACAGCGACGATCTGGAGAAGGTCGAGACGCTTGCGCGCAAGGCGCTGCTGATGGACAGCCTCGACGCGCGCCCGCATGCCTATCTCGGCGCGGCCGACATCATGCGCGGCCTGCCGGCATTGGCGGCAGAGCACCTTGCCGAGGCGATCCACATTAATCCGAGCTTCGCCTTCGCCCGCTCGGCCATGGGCAGCGCGCACCTTTTGCTTGGCGATGCAACCGGCGCGATCCCGTTCTTCCTCGACACAGAGCGGTTGAGCCCCTTCGACCTCTATCGCTTCCACAATCTGGGCGAACTCGCCGCCGCTTATTGCTTCGTCGAGGACTGGCCGGCCGCGATCGCCACCGCCGAACGCTCGCTCAACCTGTCGCCAAGTTACTTCTATGCCAGGTTCCTGAAGATAGGCGCCCTGATGAGAAGCGGCAGGCATGACGAGGCAGAGCGCGAGCTTGCGATTTTCATGACCCGGCATCCGGATTTTTCTGAGCAGAGGATACGCTGGATACCGTTCGTTGACCCGGCCAAGAACAATTTCCTGATCGCCAATTTCGATCAGGCCAAGTCAGTCGCATGATTGCCCGGCCGACAACAGATGACTGTGAACGAATTCACATACGCAGGACCGATGCAAACCTAGGCCAGACGATGCCGGCATCGCGTTGACGTGGACAGCCGGGGGGCTTGAACGCGCATGATCACACTGAAGTACTTCGCCGCTGTCCGGGCCGCCCAGAAGAGCCAGCGTCCCGTCGCCGAGATGCCGCCGTTCGACATCTATCGGCTGCGTTCCAAGGGCGGCATTGCCTCGCGCATCGCCGGCCTTCTTCTCGGCGATCCGCGCTGGGTGCTGGCGCTGCTGCGCCGCTTCTGGCCGAATCTCGGCTTCGGCAATTTCCTGCTCGTCACCAAGGGCGCGGATGTGCGCGACATATTGGAGCGCGGCGACGAGTTCGAGACGCCTTACGGGCCGGAAATGGCCGAGCTGGCCAGGGGCTCGAATTTCATTCTCGGCATGCAGGACGGCGCCGCGTACCGGCAGATGAAATCGGCCGTGCTGAGCGCGTTCCCACCGGCGGAGGTCGAAGCCGCCGTAAGGCCGATCGCCGAACGCCATTCGCGCGACATCATGACCCGCGCCAGCCCCGGCTTCGATGCCGTTGCAGGCTTGATGAAGGTTGTGCCGGTGCGCATTTGCCGTGACTATTTCGGCCTTCAGATCGACGATGAGACCGAATTCGCCGATTGGTCGATCGCGCTCAGCGCGTTGTTCTTCTCCGACCCGACGGCAAACCCCGCCACACGTCAGCTTGCGGTGGTCGGCGGCGATCGCTTGATCAAGGTTATCGACCGCTCGATCGCCGCGGTCAGGGAAAGGACAGGCAAGGATGACAGGCCGCTGGCCCGCTTGGTCGCGCTGATGGACCAAGGGCGGCTGTCGTTGCCCGACATTCATTCCATTATGCTCGGCATGGTCGCCGGCTTCGTGCCGACCAATGTGCTCGCCGGCAGCAATTGCCTGGATGTGATCCTGTCGCGAACCGACGCTCGGCACGCCGTGGATGAAGCTCTCGGCGCCGGCGATACCGACAAGCTCGACCGGGCGATCATGGAAGCCATGCGCTTCAAGCCGATCTGGATCGGGCCGTGGCGTTACACCAGGCGTGATGCGGTTATCGGCAGGGGCACCCGTCGCGAGCGCGTGGTCAAAGCCGGAACGGTCGTTATGCCGGCGACGCTTTCGGCGATGTTCGATCCGGAGATCGTGCAGCGGCCGAACGAGTTCGATACGTCGCGCCCGCATCGAGACTACATGGTGTTCGGTTACGGCATCCATTTGTGCATCGGCGCTGAAATCGCCCGCATCCAGATCGGTGAATGCATCCGCGCCCTGTTCAGCAAGCCGAAGCTGGCCCGCGCGCGGGGCAGGGCCGGCAAGATGGTCAATGTCGGAGCCTATCCGGCAAGCCTCAAGGTCGATTTCGAGCGCTCGCCGCTTTGCCGCACCGCTGAGCAGTCGATGGTGACCGTGGTCTGCCCGATCACCCGACCGATGCCGCTTGATGCGGTGCGGGACAAGGTCGCTGATCTCGGCAATCCGGCGATCGGCGAGATCAGCGCCGCGCTCGACAAGGTCGGCACCATTCATTTCACCAGCCTGGCCGTCGCTCCGACGGGCACGGATGAAAAATCGGGGGTCGAGACCGGCGCGCTGGTGTTGGAAATCTCCGGCGACGGCAGCACCAGCGATGTCATTGCCGCCATAGCGCACGCGATCGGTCACCGACTACGGCCGATCTTCAGGGATGTCTGCGGCCTCCCGGATGGGGGTTCGCTGGAAGACTTCCTGAAGAGGAAGCACATCGAGATATCGCCGTCTTTCGGCAGCGCCGCCGGGCTGGTTTTCTCCGGCACGCCGGGACATTCCGTGCGCCGGATCCTGGCCGAGGCCAAGCTTGCCGACAGCGTGCGTGAGATCGTGGAAAAGCCGCGCGCGGGCGCCGGCAATGCGATGGATGTGCTTGCCGAGGCGCGCCGCCATGTCCGGTGCCTCGGGCAATTCGGCTGGGCGTTCGAGCCCGCCGAAAGCCTGCTGGAAAGACCGCCCGGCCACTGGTCGCGCGCCCTGACGACGACGCTGCTGACGCCGGCGATGTTCGCCACCGTCGCGATCGTCGTTCTGGCCTTCTGGCGCATGACTTATGTGCTCGTGTTCGGAAACCCGCATGGGGTTACCTTCACCAACGTCGCGATTGCGGGAACCTCGCTTCTGCTTTCAGTTCTCGGTCTGCTGGCCATTCTCGCCCTGTTCGTCGGGCTTTGCTTCCTGGCGTTGCGGCGGCTCGAGGACAAGGACCAGCCGGCGAGCACCCCTGTCGAGATCGGCGCGCTCGAAAAGATCCTCGCCCATGAGGACCGCACCGCTCAGAACAATCTGACGGCGATCTCGACAATGAAGGCGGGCATCTTGCGGCGGCTGGCGCTAAGGCTCTCGTTCTACCTGATCTCGATATCTGCGCAGAAGGTGTTCAGGCCAGGCTTCCTCGCCACCATCAACACCATTCATTTCGCCCGCTGGGTCCTGTTGCCCGGCACCGACAGGCTGATGTTCTTCTCCAATTACGGAGGCAGTTGGGAAAGCTATCTTGAGGACTTCATCGCCAAGGCCTCGGCTGGCTTGACCGGTGTGTGGAGCAACACCGACGGATATCCGCGCACGCGCTGGCTGTTCCTGGACGGCGCGCGCGACGGCGATCGCTTCAAGCGCTGGGCGCGGCGCCAGCAGGTCCCGACGCTGTTCTGGTACAGCGCCTATCCGCACCTCAACACCACGCGTATCCGCATCAACTCCAGGATCAGGCGCGGCATCGCCTCGGCTGCCGGCAACGAGGCGCGCGACTGGCTGAGCCTTTTCGGTTCCCTGCCGCGTCCGCAAGCGCGGCCGGCGGATGCGAGGAGCCTGCCGGAGCCTGCGTCCTCGCCCCTCGAGGAACTGGAATCCGGCGAAATCCAGTCCATCTTCTTTGGGCCGTTCGGCGCGCTAGGCGACGCGCATATGCTTGCGATCCAGGTGCCGGACGGTCTGCCGGCGGCGAAGCGCAAGGCGTGGCTCGACTTCGTCATCGGCAAAACCAGCTTCGGCGACGGGGCACCCTCGGGGCGCGCCATGACCGTGGCGTTCGGCCCCAACGGACTCCGCCGGCTGGGGCTCGAAGGCGGCGTCGACGACGAACCGTTGGACACGTTCCCGGTCGCCTTCCGGGAAGGCATGGGCACGCCCGAGCGCAGCCGCATCCTCAACGACACCGGCCCTGACGCGCCCGACAAATGGCAGTGGGGGTCATCCGCCAAGCCCGTCGATGTCGTGATCGTCTGCTATGCCGAGACGCCAGCATCACTGAAGGCCGAGATCACGGCCATGAAGCGACAGACGGCAGGCGCCGGGATGTCGGTGACCGCCGAGCTGCCGCTGAAGGTGAAGCGCGAGGGCAAGCGGGCGGTCGAGCATTTCGGCTTCGTCGACGGCATCTCGCAACCGATCGTTCGGGGTACGGCGCGTGCCGCCAAGGGCGCTGCGCCCATGCATCTGCTCGCGCCGGGTGAATTCCTGTTCGGTTATCGCGATGAGCATGGCTTCTACCCGTCGTCGCCGTCGGTCGAGGCAGCACTGGACCGCGACGGCATCCTGTCGCAGGTGCGGCGTAATCGCCAGATACCCGGACAGCCGCCTCCGCCGCGCGATTTCGGTCGCAACGGCACGTTCCTCGTCATGCGCCAGTTCGAGCAGCATGTCGAATTGTTCGACGATTATTGCAGACGGGCCGCGACACAGGCTGCCGGCGAGACCGGCGACGCGGCCATCACGCCGCACTGGGTGGCGGCAAAGATGCTCGGCCGCTGGCAGGACGGCAGCTCGCTGGTGCGCAATCCGACCGGCCGGCCGGGCCGCGGCATCGACAATGATTTCGCGCTCGGCGCCGAGGATCCGCAGGGTCACGCCTGTCCGCTCGGCTCCCACATACGCCGTTCCAACCCGCGCGATTCGCTCGGCGAGGACCGCGAGACGCAGATCAGGATCGGCAAGCGCCATCGCATCCTGCGCGTCGGCCGCACCTACGAGAAAAAGGAGAAGGGCGGAAAGACAGAGAAGGGACTGCTCTTCATGTGTCTCAACGCCGATATCGAGCGCCAATACGAGTTCATCCAGCAGACCTGGGTCTCGTCGAATTCGTTCCAGGGGCTTGTCGGGGAGACGGATCCGACGATCGGGGCAAGGGGCGGCGGCGGCCGGTTCTCAATTCCGTCCTGGGAAAAGGTCACCGTGCTCAAGGACGTGCCGCAGTTCGTCACCACGAAAGGCGGCGGCTATTTCTTCATGCCGAGCCGCTCGGCGCTGCGCTACCTGATCTCGCGGCTCTGATCAGGGGCGCTGAAGCTGTTTGCTGCTTGGGCAAACCCGACGGACGGCGGTGCGAGGTCGCCGAGGAGGCTGCGACGAAGTCGCAGAGCTGCTCAGTCGTCGTCTTGCGATTCGGCGATCTGGTTCAGCGCGGCGGCGTTGGTGATGCGCAGCCCGCCGCGCCTGATGGCGATCATCTGCCGGTTGCGCCAGTCGTTGAGCGTCTTGTTGACGGATTCGCGCGTCGCGCCGAGGAATTCGCCGAGCTCGGATTGCGAAATCGGAATCCATCCGGCGGAGTCTGCCATGACGCCGCTCAGGAAAACCAGCCGCTTCGCCAGCCGGGCCTCGATGCCGAAAAAGGCCTGGTCGCCCAACTCGCCGCTGACCCAGCGCAGCCGCGTGCACAGCAATTCGATCATCGCTCGTGCAAGAGACGGGTTTTTCTCAATGCGGTCAAAGAGTTGTGTCCGGCTCAACGAAACCAACTCGCATGCCGTGAGACAGCTGGCGGTGGCCGTGCGCGGGCGTCCGTCCAGTGCCCCGATCTCGCCGACAAGGCTGCGCGACAGCTCGATATTGGCCACCAGCTTCTGCCCGCCCGGCGAATAGATCGAAATCTCGACCGTGCCGCTCATCACACCATAGATGCGGTCGGACGCATCCTCCTGGACGAACAAGTGCTGGCCAGCGGCGTAGCGCTCCAGCTTGCAACCGCCGAACAACAGGTCGAACTGGCGCGGATCGATGCGCGCCAGGCGCGGCAGGTTGCTGTCGTCCGCCCCATTTGTAGCCATGATACGATTCCGCCTCTGGTTAGACGGAAATTGTAGGACAAGTGCGTGCTCGATCAAAGCGTCGTCTCCTTCTACGGGGGCTCTCCGAAATCGGCGGGTGGCTGACAGAAGTTTCAATGTCATGCCCGAGACGTCGAAACCGGATAACCGGCAAACTGTAAGGAGACCGGGCGCACTGGCGGTTACGGACCGATCCTTCTAGAACGCCGTCCGCGCGCTTGGGTGGGAGGTGCCCAGCGCGCAGACAGCAAATCTGAAAATGGCTAGGTGATCAAAATTCCTTCCTGCGAAACCGCATCCAGTTCGGAGGCCGTCTTCGAACCTTGCAAGTCGGTCAGGTCCTTGGTGCCGCCGTTGCCTTATCTGCGTGCAAAGCCTGCCGGACGTATGTGAAGGCGGTCACAGATCGCCACTGGGCCGATTGCGAAAAATCGAAAACCGATCTATGGAGCGATCGGCCGAATTGAGGGCGGCCGGTCAACATATTCTAATCAAGGTCGCCCCATGCCCGATGCATTCTCGCGCGTCATCGCTTTCCTTGCCGTGGTCACGGCCCTTTTGTTTGCCGGGTTGCATTTCCACCAAGGCCACGTCATCGCCACGCTCTATTTCATGACCGGAGCCGTCCTGGTGACGGCCGTGACGCGCATGAATGTGAGGAAAGGGCTGATTTAGTTGGAATCCGGGCATTGGCCATCCATCCACGATGGCCGATGGCGGCGGTGTCGGGATTGAACCGAAACCCACTCGCGTCACCCACGCTGGAGGGCGTCGGGCTGTAGTTTCGGGCGCAGGCGCCATGTCAGTGCGCGGCCCAGTCGGGCACCTGCGCGCTCGACAATAGCATGCTGCAAATGAGCCAACGGGGTGATGACGAGGACTGAGGAGACAAACGCGACGAGGGCCAGCACGATGGGAGGAATCCCTGCGCTGACGGCCTTTCCAAACAGTGCCGGCATGTTCCAAAGAGCGATCAGCGTCAATGCGTGCAACAGATAGAAACTGTACGAGATGCGGCCGAAATACCTTGCCGCTGCCATCAGACGACCTTCTCGCAGCGGATCGCCATAGGCGATAAACGTCGTGATCAAACCGGCAAATACCGTCTCGAGAATGACCGACCAGTTAGACCACCATCCAAGCAACGGGCGCGAGAGCGCGAACCCTGCGATCGCAAGCACGAGCAAAGAGGCCGAATGAGGAAGACGAGCGACCATCGTCTTTCCACAGGCGCAAGCGATCATTCCAACCACGAAGGAGTACAGGTTTCCCAACGAAACGCCGTTTCCAGGTGTCCCGGACCACTCCTTGCTGAATGACAGGCCGATCAAGACGAAGGCAGGCAGAAGGAGAGAGGGAGATCCCCATTGCCGCCAAGACCAATAGAGCGAGAATATCAGCGGGGCCGCGATCATTTCGGTTTGCAATGACCACATCACGCCATTGATGTCGGTGCGCAACAACAGCGAATTGGCTATCACATTGCTGGTCGAATACGCCGCGGGCGTCCCAAGCGACATGCCCGTCAGCAGAAACAGCCCGACGAAGATCGCGATGGTCGAAAAGACGGCGGGGTAAATGCGCAGCACGCGTCCTATCAAAAATGGGCCGGCGCTGCCCTTGAGGTCATCGTTTTGCCGGCTGAGCATCATCATCAGAACGAAGCCGCTCAGGACAAAGAAGAACACGACGGCGCCGTGGCCATTCCCTGCGATACGGAAGGCCGCATCGAGGTAGCTCTGGCTCCGATACGAGCCCGGCACCAGAGGCGGCGTTTGCCGCGTCGCATCAAAATATGTCGCCTGACCGCAATGAAAAAGCGCGACCATCAGCGCGGCCACGCCGCGAGACGCCTCCAGGCCAGGCACAAACTCACGGCGCGAAATAGCGATATCCCCCATGTCGCTGACCTTCCCAGCCGCTCTTCTCTTGATGCGCTCAGAAAGCACCGCGCTGCATCCGATCCGACTGTAGCCAAGTTCCAGCCGAATAGGCTGCATTCCCCGCGCCCATTTGCGCGGAGGCTGTCGTAAGAACTGTGGAAAACCAAGGGAGATGGTGGGCGATGCAGGGATTGAACCTGCGACCCCACCCGTGTGAAGGGTGTGCTCTCCCGCTGAGCTAATCGCCCGCCTGTGGCCCGAAAGCCGAAGCGAGCCGCGATATAAGGTAGGCGAGCGCGTGAAGTCAAGGCGATGTGCCGAGGTTATTCCGCGGTTTGATTTCTCTGATTTTCTGTCGGCGCGATTTGGCGCCGGCTCAGCGCGCCGCCGCGATTAGGCGCTCCGCCAGGTCCGGTGTCAGCGTGTCGAAATGCGAGATCACCAGGGTCGGTTCGAATTCGCGCACGTGGCGGTCGGTGTAGCCGAAATCGACCGCGACCACGGGAATGCCGGCCGCCTTGGCGGTGTCGATGTCGGTCCGCGAATCGCCGACCATCAAGGCCTTGTTCGGATCGCCTCCGGCCAACCGGATCGTCTCGGTGAGATGACGCGGGTCCGGCTTGCGGAAGGCAAACGTATCCTGGCCGCAGATCGCGCCAAAATAGTCCGACATGCCAAGCGCGCCGATCAGCGCCACGGAATTGGCTTCATATTTGTTGGTGCAGACCGCCATCAGGTAGCCGGCGGCCTGAAAATGGTCGAGCGCCCCGATGACGCCGGGGTAGGGACGGGACTTGCCGGGGATGTTCAGCGTGTAGTGGTCGAGGAAGAGCTTCAGCAGCCGGTCGTGCTCTTCGGCCACCAGAGCCTTGTTCTGCGCGGCATGCGCGCGCTCGATCATGACGCGGCCGCCATGGCCGACGAAGCGCCTGAAGCCGGCTTCGTCGACAGCGGCCAGATCGCTTGCCGCAAGGCTGTGGTTGAGGCTGTCGAGCAAGTCCGGAGCCGTGTCGACCAACGTACCGTCGAGGTCGAAGACAATGATCGGGCGGGTCATGGGCAGTCCTGCGAATTTCTCTTTGCTGCAGCGGATACAGGCTGGCCACGGTTCAAGCAAGGAGCCTCGATCGGTCCACAGAGCCTTTGACGAGGTAGCCTTTGACGGGACAGGCAAAAATGCTAGGAGGCCCGCGAAACCGGTGAAATCAGGGCTCCCCATGGATGCAAGGCAGTTGAAGGTCGAAGCCGCGCGGGCAGCGCTCGCCCATGTCGGCGACGGCATGCGGCTCGGCATCGGCACCGGCACCACGGCGGAAGAGTTCGTGCGGCTGCTGGCCGCAAAGGTTGCCACCGGCCTGAAGGTCATCGGCGTGCCGACCTCGGAGCGCACCGCAGCACTTTGCCGCGAGCTTGGCGTGCGGCTCTCGACGCTGGAAGACACGCCGGAGCTCGATCTCACTGTCGATGGCGCCGACGAGGTCGATCCGGATCTGACCTTGATCAAGGGCGGCGGCGGCGCGCTGCTGCGGGAGAAGATCGTAGCGGCTGCATCCGGGCGAATGATCGTGATTGCCGACAAGTCCAAGATGGTCGGGACCCTCGGCCGGTTCCCGCTGCCGATCGAGGTCAACATATTCGGCCTGCGCGCCACCGAGATCGCGGTTGGAGCCGCAGCGGCGAAGCTCGGCCTTTCCGGCCCGGTTACATTGAGGATGACGGGAAGCCAGCCATTTGTTACAGACGGCGGCCACTTTATCCTCGATGCATCTTTTGGCCGCATTCCGGATACAAGAGCGCTTTCGAATGCTCTCTTCGCCATTCCAGGCGTTGTCGAGCACGGTCTATTCATCGGGCTGGCGTCAACGGCCATCATCGCCGGCGGCGACGGTATCGAAACCGTCCATGCCGCCCGAAAACCAGGGAGTTCTATCGACTATGATGTTGCATAAACGAGTTCGCCGCTTTTCGATGCTTCTGGCGGCCTCGGCCGTCCTCGCGCTGTCCTCGCCGGTGTTTGCGCAGGACGTCAGCGAATCGCACCTGAAGGCCGCGCGTGCGGCCGTCGCCGCGATCCATGCCACGGACTCGTTCGACAACATCCTGCCGCAGGCGGCTGCCGCGCTGGAGTCGCAGCTCATCCAGAAGAATCCCGACATGCAGGAGCTGATCGGCAAGACCGTGACCGAGAAGGCGCTCGGCATGGCATCGCGGCGCGCCGACCTCGAAAAGGAAGCAGCGCTTGCCTATGCGAAGGTGTTCTCCGAGAAGGACCTCAACGATATCGCCGCCTTCTACAGTTCCGATGCCGGCAAGAAGCTGCTGGACAGCGGCCCAGCGGTGACGCGTGATCTCGTGAAGGCCGCCGATATCTGGCAAAACGGTGTCGCTCGCGATCTCGCGCAGCAGGTCGGCGAGACGCTTGCAGCCGCCGCCAAGGCCGCGGCGCCGGCAGCGCCTGCTCCGGATGCCTCCGCTCCGGCTGACAATTCCGCTCCGGCTGACAATTCGGCTCCTGCCGACAATTCGGCTCCGGCGGACGATTCGCAGAACTGATCCGTTCAATAGGCCGTCGGCCGCTGGACCACAAAGCCCGGCTTTGCCCGGGCTTTTCTTTTGCTGTTTTGCAGCCTACCTGTGACCCGTCTTTCTCATCCGCAGGAGCCCGCTACGATGGCCGGTTATGACTATGATCTGTTCGTCATCGGCGGCGGCTCCGGTGGGGTCAGGGCGGCCCGAGTGGCGGCGGCCCTCGGCAAACGTGTCGCCGTCGCGGAGGAATATCGCTTCGGCGGCACCTGCGTCATCCGCGGCTGCGTACCGAAGAAGCTCTACGTCTATGCCTCGCAATTTCCCGAACATTTCGCCGATGCAGCCGGCTATGGCTGGACGGTGCCCGAGGCGAGCTTCGACTGGCGGACGCTGGTCGCCAATAAGGACAAGGAGATCGCGCGGCTCGAATCGATCTACAAGCGGAATGTCGAGGGTTCCGGCGGGGATACCTTCCACTCGCGGGCTGTGCTGGTCGACCCGCACAGCATATATCTGCAAGCCGAGGACCGCACCGTCAGCGCCGACCAGATCCTCATCGCCACCGGCGGCAGGCCGGCGCCGCACCCGGCGCTTTCGGGCCATGAGTACTGCATCTTCTCCAATGAGGCCTTCGATCTCAAGGAACTGCCAAAGGCGATTATGATCGAGGGCGGCGGCTACATCGCCGTCGAATTCGCCAACATCTTCCATGGCCTGGGCGTCGACACCACGCTGGTCTATCGCGGCCAGGAAATCCTCAGCCGCTTCGACATGGATCTGCGCCGCTCGCTGCATGAGACCATGGAGAAGAAGGGCATCAAGATCGTCTGCCCAGCGGTTTCGGAATGGGTCCGCAAGACCCCGGACGGGAAGCTCGACGTGCTGCTGTCCTCCGGCCAGACCCTGACGGTCGAACAGGTGATGCTGGCGATCGGGCGTATTCCCAATACCGAGAATATGGGCCTGGAAGGCGTCGGCGTCGAACTCAGCAAGACGGGCGCGATCGTCGTAGACAAATATTCGCGCACCAACGTAGACAACATCTGGGCGATCGGCGACGTCACCCACCGCGTGCAACTGACGCCGGTCGCGATCCACGAAGCGATGTGCTTCATCGAGACCGCCTTCAAGGACAATCCGACGGCGCCGGACCACGATACCATTCCGACGGCGGTGTTCTCGCAGCCGGAGATAGGCACCGTGGGCCTGTCGGAAGACGACGCGATCAAGCGCTTCTCCGAAGTGGAGATCTATCGCGCCTCATTTCGTCCGATGCGACACACGCTGTCCGGCCGCGACGAGAAGATGCTGATGAAGCTGGTGGTCGACGGATCGACAAGGAAGGTGCTCGGCGCCCATATCCTCGGGCCGGATGCCGGCGAGATGGCGCAGCTTCTGGGCATCCCGCTGAAGGCGGGGCTGACCAAGGACGATTTCGACCGGACCATGGCCGTGCATCCGACCGCGGCCGAGGAACTAGTCACCATGTACAAGCCGACCTACCGCGTGAAGAACGGCGAACGCGTCTGATCGCCGCGTGGGCGGCAGCCGTCGGCGATGCCGGCGGCCGCCAGCATGGCTTTAAAGCAGCGTGCCGCGCAGGATCACCAGCGCTACCGAGAAGTAGATCACCAGCCCGGTGACGTCGACCAACGTGGCGACGAATGGCGCCGAGGCGCTTGCCGGGTCGAAGCCGATGCGCTTCAGCGCGAAGGGCAGCATCGATCCCGACAGCGAGCCGAAGGTGACGATACCGATCAGGGCCGCGCCCACGGTCGCCGCGATCAGCATCCAGTGCGGACCGTAGTTATAGAAGCCGAAATACTGCCACAGCGCGATGCGGGAGATGCCGACGAGGCCGAGGATCGAACCGAGCACCACGCCTGTCGGCAGCTCGCGCAGCGCCACCCGCCACCAGTCGCGCAGGCCGATCTCGCGCAGCGCCAGCGCGCGAATGACGAGCGACGTCGCCTGCGAACCGGAATTGCCGCCGGAGCTCATGATAAGCGGAATGAACAGCGTCAGCACGATCGCCTTTTCCAGCTCGCCCTCGTAGCTCTGCATGGCGTTGGCCGTCAGCATCTCGCTGAGGAACAGCGCGCAGAGCCAGCCGGCGCGCTTCTGGATCATGGCGAGAAAGCCCATCTTCATATAGGGCTCGTCCAACGCCTCCATGCCGCCGAAACGATGCACGTCCTCGGTCGTCTCCTCGATCATCGTGTCGATGATGTCGTCGACGGTGACGATGCCGAGAATCCTGCCGTGGTCCACCACCGGCAAGGCGAGCAGGTCGTATTTGGAGATGGTCTGCGCCAGGTTCTCGCGATCGGTGAGCGGCGTCACCGTCACCGGCATACGATCAGGCGCAACCGACAGGATTGAATCCTCCGGATTGCCCGTGATCAAGCGGCGCAACCCGGTCGAACGCAGCAGGAGCTGCGTCTCCGGATCGACTATGTAGATGGCGTAAATTGTTTCGCGCGTGCGCTCGACCTTGCGGATGTAGTCGAGCGTGCGGCCGACGGTCCAGTCCGAAGGCACGCTGACGAATTCCGTGGTCATGATCGAGGCTGCGCTGCCTTCCGGATATCCCAGGATGGACAGAAGTGTCGCGCGCAACGCCGGCGCGAGCGCGCCGAGCAGCTCAGAACGGGCCGGCTCATCCAGCTCGCGCAGAATATCGGCCGCGCGGTCGACCGACATGGCGGTCAACAGCTTGCTCGCCTTGGGGCGCGGCAGGGCTTCCACGAGCTCAGGTGCTGCTTCGAGTTCCGGCTGGTCGAAGATCTCGACCAGGCGCTTGAACGGCACGGCGCAAAGCAGCTCGATGGCTGTCGCGCGGGGCTCGTGGTTGAGGGCTTCGACGACGTCCGCGACGTGATCGTTGGCAAGAACACGGGCGATGGCGACGGCTTCGTCGTCCAGTACGGGTGCGAATTCGTTCATGGCTCACTCCTTGCCGTCCGGCAGGACGTGAGCCGTCAGGTCACGTCAGGGCGGACGGCGGTTGCGTTCGACTGTGACTGTCGCCAGGCATGGCGGGTTGACCTTTCTGCTCGCCGGGTTCGACTTGGAATTCTGCGAGCGGGCGCAACATAGGAGCGGTTTTTGCCGAGTCAATCGCAAAGGGCCGTGAAAATAGAGGCGGGGAGACCGGATCGCGAGACTGTGATCGAAGGCTGCCCAAGTCCGGTCATGGCCACCGCTCAAAGGATTGGCATGACTTCTACTTCTGCTTCAGCCGACGGAAGCGCAGCCACTTGTCCTCGACCGGACGCGGCTGCGCGAGAATGGTGGTGAGCTCGCGCGGCAGGCTGGGTGCAAGCGGCTTCTTCGTGGCGACGCCGTCGGCGATCGAAACCACACTGTGATAGAATTCCTCGCCGGCAAGCGAGCGCGGCGCCACCGCTTCGTGCATGACACTGATGACGGTGACGTCCGCACAATTGTCCTTGATCGCCTGGTGGAAAGCGATCTTGCCTTCGGGGTCGAGCGCTCCGGTCGCCTCGTCGAGGAACAGAAGTCCCGGCTGTCGCAGGATGATGCGCGCGACCACCAGTTTCTGCTTCTGGCCGCCCGAAAGCACTTGGTCCCAGATCTTGCCCTCGCGGCTTTCGTCGGCGAGATGTTCGATGAAGTCGCCAAGGCCAGCCTTGTGCAAAGCCGCCGCTACCTGCGTGTCGCCATGGTCGTTCTCTGAACCCGGCAGGCAGACGAGCTGCTTCAGCGAGACCTGCTGCAGCTTGACCTCCTGGGCGGCGTAGAAGCTCGTCACGCCTTCAGGGAAGACGACGGTCCCGCGGCCATAGGGCCAAAGACCATTGATCGCCTTGATCAGCGAAGTCTTGCCGCAGCCGGACTCGCCCTTGAGGAAGGTCCATTCGCCGCGGCGGAAACGGAGGTTCGCAGCGCTGAGGAAAGGTGTGGCGTCCTCGCCCTGGTGCGCCAGTTCCAGTTTCTGGATGGTCAGGCCGAAGACCGGGTTCTGACTGCCGTAGCTGAAGTCGGAGCGGCCGGTCTGCTGATAGAACTCCCTTGGGCTCTGCACGTTCTCGATCGCATTGGCGAGTTCGGTCACGCGCTGGCTGTTGGCCCTGAGTGTCGCGATCGCCGGCATCACATGGATGAACCAGGAACACTGGCTTATCAACTGGGCAACCATTTCGGAGCCAGTGATGTAGCCTTTGTAGTCGAGGCGGTTATGGATGAACGATACCAGACCCGGCGCGTAGGCAATGATGCGGGCGCCGACGAAATTGTAGATCAGCTCGAACGACGTGTAGCTGGTGTTGACGATATTGAGCCGTCCCCACGTCTTATCGATATCGACATAGAGCCTGTCATGCATCGACTTTTGCACGCCTTCGCCATGCGAGGCGGCGACGTGGAAGCTGCGGCGCAGGAAGGTCGTCAGCTCGCTGCGGTAGCTGCCTTCGGCCTGCTGCATGCGCACATTGAGCCGCTCGAGCAGTCGTCCGAGCTTGACGGCGATCCAGGTGTTCAGCGGCACGTAGGTGGCGACGGCGAGGAAAGCCAGCACCGCTGTACCGTAACTGCCCAGGAATTCCAGGCCCTTAACCTCGACCGAGGATCCGATCAGGTTTTCGCCGATGAAATAAAGCGAGGTCGCCACACCGAGGACGCCCATGGCGAGACCGATGGCGCCGCCGGTCATGTCCTTGATCGATTCCTGGATGCGCTGGTCGATGTTGTCGGGAGCGACGATGCCGCCGGCGACCGAGCCGTGCTGCGCATGGAAATGGGTATGGTTACCGTCGAGGAGGGCATGGTTGAACTGGTTGTTCAGCCAGCCCCGCCATTTGCGATGCAACGTCGTTGAAACGAGATTGCGCACACCAGTGAAACCGGCGTCCTTCAGCACAACCAGCAGCACCAATATGCCGGCATTGGCCAGGATCGTCTGCAGCGGGTGAGGGTTGGCGGCATCGTGCAGGAAGGCGATCGAATTGCCTAGCTCGCCCAATGCGACGGCAAACCAGACGCCAGCCTTGCTGGACAGCGCCGTCAGCAGTGCGATGACGAGGGTGAGTGTCCAGGCTTCCTTCCACCGGTCGGAAAACCAGTAGGCTCGCATCAGCCCCCAGAATGTGCGCATCGACGATACCGGCGTCAGGGGCGAGGTCTTTGCCTCGCTGGATGTTTGCCCCGGTATTGTATGTTGCGGTCTACCGACCCCAGTCACGATCCCGCCCAAACCTTTCTTAGTTTTGTTACACAGGGTAACACCAATTGATCATTTTCCATTAATTTTCTGCCGAGGAACATGAACAGGGTTACCCGCCGTGGCGCGCGGGCAACAGAAAGCCAATGCCGAGAGATCATTCATCGCGCTGATTTCGGCTTTTATTCCAGCGTGTTAAAGGCAATTAATCCAAGAGACCGAAAGCTTCCCTTAGGGAAGCAAAAAACACGGGTTTGTGAACGAAAAAGAGGCGCCGATCAGCCGAAATAGCTACTGCGCGGTGACCGGAATGCCCGAAAATCTACCGTCCACGAGTTCTTCGGGCTTGCCCGATTCGCCTTTTCCGAAGGCGCTAAAATGACCGGAAATGGTCTTGCTGGCGGCGTCGTATTTGTCGATGACGATCTCGCCGCCGCTGAAACGAACATGGCCCACCGTCGCGCCGGAATCGAGGATATTGAAGTTGGCGCTGCCGGCGGGGGAGCCCGTCTTGAGTGGATAGCCGCCCGGAAGGTTGTTTGGATCCTTCAGTTCGAGCATAGAATTGAAGGTCGTGGTCGGCGAGCCTTGCTCGGTCCCCGACAGGTTCAGCATCGGCTTGCCGCCCAGCCGCATCGTCTGGGCCAGGGTGAAGGACGCCGTCCAGGGC
>SAPZ01000010.1 GCA_004020875.1 Mesorhizobium sp. | reverse complement strand
ACCTTCCGTCCCATCATCTCCACCGCGCATCTCATCCTCCAATCTCTCCGGCGGATCGAATCACGGACTGGCCCCAGACGAAAGAGTTTTTCCGCAGCCTGCTAGGCTTCGATCGCCGCCGATCCAACAGGCACGAGCGCGCGTCGCGTCATACCAAATGGCGCTATCTCGTTCCGTCTAGACTAGCTTGCTGCATCGCTCCAAGTGACGATGGTTGTGTTCCTTCGTTGGCTCGGCTCCGCTAACGCCTTGTTTGGCGCCACGCTTCATACTCACCGCGGGCATCATCGTGCAGCGGATAATAGCGCTGCAAGGGCGCGCCCTGCATGAGCTTCTCCCGGGAGAACTCTTCCCAATCGTGGTGCTTCTGGGCCTCCTCGATCACCATGGGCGCCATCGAGACGGGAACCACCACCGCCCCGTCATCGTCGGCGACGATGATGTCGCCGGGGATCACCGTGACACCGCCGCAGGCGATCGGCACGTTGACGGCATTGGGATAAATGCTGGTCTGCACATGATAGTTGGGCGTCCAGCCGCGCAGCCATAGCGGCAGATCGAGCTTCTCGACGTTGGGCCGGTCGCGCATGCATCCATCGATGATGATGCCCGCGCCGCCCCGGCCCTTGAAATAGGTCGACATCATATCGCCGAAGACGCCTGACCTCATGTCGCCGCGCGCGTCCACAACGACCACGTCGCCCTCCTGCGCGTGATAGAGCACATGCCGGTGCAACTGCGTTTCCGGATCGGCATATTCGCCTTCGTTGAAGAGGTCCGGCCGCTGCGGTAGAAACTGCAGCGTCAGCGCCGGTCCGACGATCGATTTGCCATGGTTCTGCGCGACCGGGCCGACCATGTGCGGGCTGCGAAAACCCATATGGCCGAGCGTGCCGGCAACTGTCGCGGCGCCGATCTCCTTTAGTGCTTCGATCAGGTCCTTGGACGGTCGTTTGATGTCGGTTGTATGCGTCATTGTCGGACTCCGGATGAGATGGAATTACCAGTTGGTGACGGAACCGTCGCGGCGCTTGAGATGCGGCGCTTCCCAGAAGCGAAAGCTCTGCGCTTCGATCTCGGCCTCGTTGACCTCGACGCCGAGCCCGGGCTGGTCGCCGACCGGGTAATGGGTGCCGTCCAGCCGTGGTTGCACGGGGAAGAACTCGGAGTTGTCGAAGCCCAGCTTCTTCTCGGGCACCCTGGTTTCGAGCCAGGCGAAGTTCGGCACCGCGGCGCCCAGATGGATGGTCGCGGCCGTGCACACCGGACCAAGTGGATTGTGCGGCATCAGGTCCACATAATGCGCCTCGCTCCAGCCGGCGACCTTCATAGCCTCGGTGAGGCCGCCGACATTGCACACATCGAGCCGGTTGAACTGGTGGATGCCGCGCTCGATGTAGGGCAGGAACTGCCACTTGCTGGCAAACTCCTCGCCGATGGCGAAGGGGATGTCGGTCATCCTGCGCAGGCTCTCATAGGCCTCCGGCGTCTCGTCGCGGATCGGCTCCTCGAGGAAATCGAGCACGCCGCGGCCAAGCTTGCCGCAGAAGCTCGCCGCCTCGGCCACGGACAGCCGATGATGATAATCGATGCCAAGCACGACCTCGTCCCCCAGCGCCTCGCGGGCCTTGTTCAGCATGCCCGCGGTAGGACCGATCGACCCGCGCGGCTCGAAAATGTCCTTGCTGCTCTGCCCGGCGGGGAAGAAGCGGATCGCCTGCCATCCTTCGGCGAGCAGTTCGCTCGCCCGTTCGATGGCCGCGTCGCCCTCGGCCTCGTCTCCGGTAGAGGCGAAGGTGGGAACGCGGTCGCGCTGCTTGCCGCCAAGCAACTCGTAGACCGGCACCCCCAGCGCCTTGCCCTTGATGTCGTGAAGGGCGATGTCAATGGCGGAGATCGCTGCCTGCAGAACCCGCCCGCCTTCGAAATATTGGCTGCGATAGAGTTCTTGCCAGATCCGACCGATCTGCATGGCATCGCGGCCGATGAGAAATTCGCGATAGTGCTCGACCGCGCCAGCCACGGCCTTCTCGCGACCGCTCAAGCCGCTCTCGCCCCAGCCGAAGATGCCCTGGTCGGTCTCGACCTTGACGAGCATCTGGTTACGGGTCCCCACCCACACCGGGTAGGGCTTGATAGCGGTGATCTTCATCTTCGTCGTCATTCCCCCTCATGTCCCATGCGTTCGCTGTCTCAACTGGCCTCGAGCGCCATTTCCGTCTCACTGTCGAACAGGTGCATGCGCTCCTGGTCGAACTCGAGCCAGATCTGCTCGTCGGGTGCGACGGCGACGTTGGGGGACACGCTGATGTTGACGATGGCGCCGGAGAGGAACGCCTGCACGAAGGTGACGTCTCCGGTCGGCTCCACCGTATAGGCCTTGGCCGGAATGGCGCCGGGAACCGCGCTCTTGTGCAGCTTGATCGTCGAATGCCGAGCACCGAGCACGACTTTCCTGGTGGTCGATTTCTGGACCTTGCGCGCATTGCGTTGCGACAGCGCGAGACTCCAGCCTTCCGCGCTCGTCAGAACGGCGCCGCCGTTTGCCGTCGATGCCTCCAGCGGAATAAGGCTCATCGCCGGACTGCCGACGAAGCTCGCGACGAACATGTTGGCGGGATGGGCGAAAACCTGCGCCGGTGAATCATATTGCTGCAGATAGCCGCCATTCATCACCGCCATCCTGTCAGCCATGGTCACGGCCTCGAGCTGGTCGTGCGTTACATAGATGATCGTTGCCTTGAGGTCCTGGTGGAACCGCTTGATCTCGGACCGCATCTGCACGCGCAGCTTGGCGTCGAGATTGGAGAGCGGCTCGTCCATCAGGAACACCGCCGGATCGCGCACGAGGGCCCGGCCGAGCGCCACGCGTTGCTGTTGCCCGCCCGAAAGCTCGCGCGGCTTGCGTTCGAGCAGCTGCGTCATGTCGAGGACGCGCGCCGCTTCCCTGACCTTCCTGTCGATCTGGTCCTTGGGCAACTTCCGCATCTGCAGCGGGAAGGCGAGGTTCATATAGACCGACTTCTGCGGATAGAGCGCGTAGTTCTGGAACACCATGGCGATGTCCCGGTCCTTGGGGTCGAGGTCGTTGACCACCCGGTCGCCGATGACGATGTCGCCCGATGTGACCGAGATCAGGCCCGCGACGAGATTGAGCGTGGTCGTCTTGCCGCAGCCGGAGGGCCCAACCAGCGCAACGAACTCGCCGTCATTGACCGTCAGCGAAACGTCATTGACGGCTTTGAAGCTGCCATAGGTCTTGACGAGATCTTTGAGGACCACATGGGCCATGCAGGCAGCTCCCTAGTGCTTGACCGCGCCCTCAGTAAGGGCGCGCACGAAGTATCGTTGCAGGAGGAGGAACAGCACCACGACGGGCACGCTCATCATGAAGCTGGCCGCCATCAGGCCAGGAAAGTCCGTCGTGTTCTCCGAAAAGAAGCGCTGGATGCCGACGGGCAGCGTCAGCTGTTCGTTCTTGGAAAGGAAGGTGTAGGCGTAGATGTATTCGTTCCAGGCGCCGATGAAGGAATAGATCGCGGTGGCGATGACACCTGGCGTGGAGAGCGGCATCACGATCAGGACGAAGGCCTGGAACCGCGTTGCGCCGTCGATGCGCGCCGCCTGCTCCAACTGCACGGGAATGTTGTCGTAAAAGCCCTTGAGCAGCCAGATCGCCAGCGGCAGGCCGAAGGTGAGGTAGGTCAGCACAAGCGAACCATGCGTGTTCACCAGTCCGATCGCGCGCATCAGGATGAAGAGCGGCACGAGGAAGATCACCGCCGGGAACATGTTGCGCAGCAGGACCGCGAAGAACAGGAAGTTCCGTCCCGGGAAGGTGAAGCGCGAGAACGCATAGGCCGCGGGGACCGCCACGATCACCGAAAGGATGGTCGTGGCGGTCGAGACGATGAGACTGTTCCAGAAGAAGCGCAGGAAATCCTGGCCGACGCTGTTCTGCGGATCGAGCAGCTTCTGGTAGCTGGCAAGGGTAGGCTGGTCGGGCCACCATTGGGGTGGAAACTGCATCGCCGCGAAGCCGGACTTGATCGAGGTGAGCAGCATCCAGATCATTGGCAGCGCTGTATAGAGCAGCATGAACACCAGGAAGGCGCGCCCGCCCCATCGCCATCCGTCGATCCGCACGCGGCGGGCGGACCGGCCCCGCGAGATTGTCTCGGAAACCGTGCTCATGCGCTGCCGTCCTTCCGCTCGTTGCCGCTCAGCGCGCGGACATAGAAGTAGCCGAGCGTCATCAGGATGATGAACAGAAGCACCGAATAAGCCGATGCCACGCCCCAGCGCTGACGGCCGAAGGCAAGCTCATAGATATGGGTGATCCAGATATGCGACGCGTTCGACGGGCCGCCGCCGGTCATGATCCACGGGATGATGAAGGAGTTGAAGTTGGCGACTGCGAGCAGCAGGATCGTCACCGTCGAGACATTTCGCAAATGCGGGAAGGTGACGTGCCAGAAGCGTTGCCATGCATTGGCGCCATCGACTTTGGCGGCGCGCAGCAACTGCTCAGGGACGGTCTGCAGGCCGGCCGTCATCATGATCATGGCGAAAGGGAACTCGCGCCAGATATTGACGACGATCAGCGAGGGCAGCACCGTTGAGACGCTGTCGATGAAATTCGGCGGTCGGCTGGCCCATCCGAGCTCGACCAGCACCGCTCCGATGATGCCGAAATCCGAATGGTAGATCCACTTCCAGATATAGGAGGCGGCAACGGCGCTGATGACCCAGGGAATGATAAGGATGGCGCGCAGGACGCCGCGGCCGACAAAGTCGCGATGCAGCGCCAGCGCGGCGGCAAAGCCGAGCACGAAGGAGACGAAAGTGGAGGCAACCGTCCAGATCAGGGTGTTGAAGGTGACCTGCCAGAACACCCCGCTGGTGAGGATGGCCGTGTAGTTGCTGAAACCGACGAAGATCTTGTCGCGAAGCTGCAGGCCGGGCGGCGTGTTGAAGAACGACAGCTCGATCGTGTAGTAGATCGGATAGGCGATGACGATGAGCATCACGGCGATCGCCGGAAGCACATAGGCATAGTCGGCGCGATGCCCCCACATCTTGCGGAGCACATCGGACCTGGCGGATTGCAGTCTTCGGCGGGGCTCGGCCTTGCCGCTCACGATCGTCACTTTGGCGTGCCCTTGTTCATCGGAACGAACCGGCTGCGTTGTCGGCGCAGCCGGCGAGATCGCAGGTCAGGCTTCTAGGTCAAAGAAGCAGAGCATGATGTCGTCCGAAAACCGCTTCACACTTTTCGGCATCATGCTCTAGAGTCCGCCGCCCATCAGGTCTTTCACCTTCTTGGCCGCGTCGTCCGCCGCCTGGTCGACGGTCATCGCTCCGGTGAGGGCATTCTGCAGCATGTCCGGGACGATGATGTTCATGATCTCGGGCGATTGCGGCAGGGCCGGGAAGGGGATGCCGTATGGCAGCATCGACGTCGTGACATCGAGGAACTTGATGCTGTCCAGACGCTCCTTCATCCATTTGGTCTTGAAGCCGTTGAGGTTGCCGGGGTTCGAGCCGGCGTAAGCCATCTTCAACGACCATTCGGGGCTCGTCCACATGCAGATGATGGCCTTTGCCGCCGGCTCGTCCACCTTGCCCCCCTCGACATATTCGGGCTTCAGGATGTGAATGTTCGAGCCGCCGAACACGACGGCGCGCTTGCCGTCGGGACCGGTCGGAATGAGGCCGTAGCGCATGTTGTCGATAACGGTCTGCGCCTTCTCCTTGTCGGTGCCCGTCGCCTTCTTCTGCAGGTCGAGCATGACGTTGTAGTCGGACGGATGCGAGATCATCATGCCGAGCTGGCCGGCCAGGAACAGCGGCTGGTTGTCGGCCTGCTGGTTGGTGAGCGCCGAAACCGGAACCGATTTGTCGCGGACATACATGTCGTAGGAAGCTTGCAGCGCCGCCTTGCTCTGCGGGCTGTTGAGCTCAATGTCCTTGTAGGTCGGGTTCGCAGTAGCTTCGTCAAAAACGCCGCCGCCATAGGCCCATAGCTGCGGCATGAAGCGGTAAGGGGTGTTGCCGGCATTCTTGCGCGCCACGAGGCCGTAGCCGGCTATGCCGAGCCTGTCGTGGATCTGCTTGGAATATTTGACGACGTCGTCCCAGGTTGCCGGAGGCTTGTTCGGGTCGAGACCGGCGCGCTTGAAGATGTCGGCATTCCAGATGAAGGCCATCGTCTCGTTGTTGGTCGGAATGCCGTAGGTCACACCGTCCCAGGTCACGGCCTTCATGGCGCCGGGCCAGAAATCCTCGGTCGAATAGCCGACGTCCTCGGGTTTTAGCGGCTGAAGATAGCCCTTCGAGGCGAACTCGGTGCCACCCAGGATTTGCAGGCGGACCGCCATCGGCGCGGCATTGCCAAGGAGCGCGGTGCGGAACTTGTCGAGCAGATCGTTGTAGGTGAGAGCCTGTTCCTCGAGCTGAATGTTCGGGTAGGTCTTGCGGAAGGTTGCGAAGAAATCCTTGTAATATTGGCGCAGAAGGTCGGGGTCGCCCTCGAACACACCCTGGTACCAGAATGTCAGTCGCCCCTTGTAGTCGAGCGGGGTGACCTTGGCGCAATCCCCGGCCGTGTCGAAATCCTGCGTGCCGGCAATCGAGCGGACATATTCCGGCGACCACTTGCTCAGGTCGACCGGGGGCGCGGCAAGCGCCGAAGCAGACATTAGCGATATCGTCAAAGCAGTGGAAACAGCGCCGCGCAGGGCGGCACCGCCGACTGTGATCCTCCTCATAGGTCTCCTCCAGGTTCTCCCATGCCGCTCTGCGTCGAGGCAAGCGGTCCTTGGTCGTTTCGATCGCCGGGATATTCCTCCGCCCTAATGTATCCTTTCGATCACTTTATACGTTTTCAGATCGCAGAATGGCTGTCAACGCAACAAATCGTACATTGTTTGCCGAAGATGTGCGTGATATCGGTCAGATCGTGTATTGGACTGAGGGGGACGGCCTTGGCGGAAACAAGCGATTTCAAAGCAGAGCCACCCGAGGGGATTGACGCTCTCGGGGCATCAAGCGAGGGCGCCTCGCTTTACGAGCAGATAAGGGAAGACATCATCGAGGGGCGGCTGGCGGCCAACGAGCGGCTCGTGGTCACCGATCTCGCCCGCCGTCACGGCACCTCGACCAATCCCGTGCGGGAGGCGCTGCAGCTGTTGCGCGGCGAGGGCTTCGTCACCTTCGTTCCCAACCGGGGCGCGCGCGTCCGGCCCATCGATCAGGATTTCGTGCGCGATATCTACGAGATCGGCGTTCTCATCGAGCCCGCCCTGACGCGCTGGTTCGTGGGAATGGCGACCGAGGAGGACATCGCCGAGCTCGAACGTCTCCAGGGCCTGATCGAAGACAACAACTTCGCCGACACGTTCAGGCACAGCGAGTTGGATACCGCCTTCCACACCGTGATGTACCAGCGGCACTACAACCGCCATGCCGCCGAGCTTTGGTGGAAGCACCGCGAGGTGCTGCGGGCGGTCAGCCGGCGTTTCAATTTCACGCTTGCCCGGCGCGCCGCGATCATCCGCGAGCACCGCGAGCTCATCGCGCTCGTGAAATCGGGAGAGGCCGACAAGGCGGCCGAACTCATTGCTCGCCATGTCGAGGGCTCCGGCCGGCATGTCCTCGAACACATGCGCGCGCGCAGCGCCGCCCGGGCAGGGTAGCGGATCCGCAACATCGTCGGCCTGGCCATTTCAGGGAGGATAGTCCAGATGAAAATCACGAGCATTCGGCCATGGCTGGTCAAATCCGACGCTTCCTACTGGGGAGAGTATCTGTTCGTCGAAGTGACGACCGACGAAGGGGTCAGCGGCTGGGGCGAGATCACCACCACGACGAAGCTCGCCAACCGCGCGCTGTGCACGATCCTGCGGCAGATCGGCGCCGCCGTGGCAGGCGAGGATCCGGCGCGCATCGAGCATCTGTGGCACAAGATCTTCCGCAGCTTCACCTATGTGGGCAGCCGCGGCGCCGCCGTCGAATGCGTGAGCGCCATCGACATCGCGCTCTGGGATATCCGCGGCAAAGTTCTCGGCAAGCCGATCTATGAGCTGCTGGGCGGACCGGTGCGCGAGGAAATCGCGCTTTACACTCATCCCAACCAGGCTAAATTCACCAGCAAGGAAGCGGTGGTGCGCGAAATTCGCGACATCGTGGAGTCCGGCCACACCGGGCTCAAGTTCGACCCGTTCCCGCACCAGGGTCCCAGCGTCGATGGCGTGGCCCGCGAAAGGCGGGACGGCTATCTCGACGGCAGCATGACCCGCAAGGACGAGCGCGAGGCCGCCGAGCTCACGGCGCTGATCCGCGAGACGGCGGGGCCTGATGTCGACATTCTCATCGACGCGCATGGCCGCTTTGATGTCCCCACCGCTATCCGCCTCTGCCGGAGCCTTGAGGAAGCCGGCCAGATCGACTGGTTCGAGGAGCCCTGTCCGCCTGAGAGCCTCAATGCGCTCAAGCAGGTGCGCGACAAGGTCAGCGCCCCCATCTCCTGGGGCGAGCGTGGCCACACGAAGTGGGATTTCGTGCCGGTGCTCGAAAACAAGCTCGCCGACTACATCATGCCCGACGTGACCTGGACCGGCGGCATCACCGAACTGAAGAAGATCTCCGCCCTTTGCGAAGCCTATTACGTCCCGGTGTCGCCGCACGACGCCGCGGGTCCGATCAACGTGGTCGCGGGAGCGCAGGTGATGATGACCGTTCCCAACTTCTACAAGCTCGAAACCTCGGAGTGGGACCTCTCCAAATACGATCACCTCATCGACAAGCCGCTCGACGTTTCCAACGGCAACCTCAAGCTGACGTCGAAGCCCGGTCTCGGTGTCGAGATGAACCGCGACTACCTGCAGGCCCACGAGATCGAGCTGGGCTAGCACTGCTTAAGCAGGCCCGGCGGGCGGGGCCATTCCGAGCGTAACGAGGACACTCATGCCAAAGACGGATGGAGCCGACGAGGCTCTCAATCGCACCAACACGAATTCCAAGCCGTCCGACTTGCGCATCACCGACATGCGGGTGGCCGAGATCGTCGGCGCGCCCTTCACGTCCGCGCTGCTCAAGATCTACACCAACCAGGGCATTGTCGGGCTCGGCGAGGTGCGCGACGGCGCCAGCGCCACCTTTGCGCTGATGCTGAAAAGCCGGCTGCTCGGCGAGAACCCCTGCGATGTCGACCGCCTGTTCCGGCGCATCAAGCAGTTCGGCGGCCACGGGCGGCAGGGCGGCGGCGTCTCGGCAGTCGAGATTGCGCTTTGGGATCTCGCCGGCAAGGCCTATGGCGTGCCGATCTACCAGATGCTCGGCGGCAAGTTTCGCGACCAGGTGCGCGTCTATTGCGATACGGACGCCGAGAAGCCGAGCGGCACCGAGACCGGCAAGCGCCTCAAGGCGCGCATGGAGCGCGGCTTCACCTTCCTCAAGATGGATCTGGGCCTGATGCAGATCGCCCACATTCCGGGCGCTGTCACAGCGCCCGCCGGCGCGCTCCGAGGGTTTCACGCCAATCCTCGCGGCCGCGGCGGCACACTCGAGGAACGCAAGGCCCGCAATCTCGCCTACGATGCGCAGAACGTGCAGCACCCGTTCACGGGCCTGCATTTCACCGAAAAGGGCATAGACCTGCTGGAGCAGTATATCCACGAGGTCCGCGAGGTCATCGGCTACGAGATTCCGTTAGCCATCGATCATGTCGGCCACATCTCGCTGCAGGACGGCATTCGCCTGTCGCGCCGTATCGAGAAATATGTCCCTGCCTGGCTCGAGGATGTGATCCCCTGGCAATACACCGAGCAGTACCGGCAATTGCAGCAGGCGACCTCGGTGCCGATCTGCACCGGCGAGGACATCTATCTCAAGGAGGGTTTCGAGCCGCTGCTGAGGAGCGGCGGTCTCTCCATTGTCCATCCGGACCTTCTCACCAGCGGCGGTATCCTTGAGACCAAGAAAATCGGCGACATGGCGCAGGACCACGGCGTCGCCATGGCGATCCACATGGCCGAAAGCCCGATCGCAGCGATGGCCGCGGCGCATGTCGCGACCGCGACTGAAAACTTCATGGCGCTCGAATACCATTCCGCCGATGTCGACTGGTGGGACGATGTCGTCACGGGCCTTCCCAGGCCGCTCGTCAAGGACGGGTTAATCACCGTTCCGGACAAGCCGGGTCTCGGGATTGACGATGTCGTCGACGAGGTGATCAGTCAGCATCTGCAGCCCGGTGTCACGGGAATATGGCAATCCACCGAGCATTGGGACAACGAATACAGCTGGGACCGCACCTGGAGTTAGCCCAGACCCCTTGCCCTCATTCCCTCAGGCTCGCAGGGCCACCGACCGACCATTCGTGTCGACCTCTCCCAAGGGAGAGGCGAAGAAAGAAACGGACGAAACCATGATCTACGAACTGCGTATATATGACTGCCTGCCGGGCCGGTTGCCGGCTTTGCTCAAGCGCTTTTCCGAGCAAACGCTGGCCATCTGGGAGAGGCATGGCATCCGCCAAGCCGGGTTTTTCACCACGGTGATCGGCGAAAACAGCAATCGCCTCACCTATTTACTCGCCTGGGAATCGCTGGCCGAGCGTGAGGTAAAATGGGCGGCTTTCGTCACCGATCCGGCATGGCACAGGGCCGTCGACGAGTCTCAGCGCGACGGGCAGATCATTGCCAATATCAGCAGCCAGCTGCTCACGCCGACAGCTTTCTCGTCTGTGAAATAGGACTGCGCCATGAAGATCACCGACCTGCGCTGCGCCGTCATCGGCAAGCACCCGATTGTCCGCATTGTCACCGACGAGGGCCTCCATGGCCTGGGCGAGGTCGAATACACAAAGACCTATCTGAAACCCTTCGTGCTGCATTTCCGCGAGGCGCTGATCGGCGAGGACCCGACCGATGTCGAGCGTGTGATGCTGAAGATCCGCCAGCGCGGCTCGTTCAAGCCCTATGGCGCGGCGGTGAGCGCCATCGAGCATGCGCTGTGGGACATTGCCGGCAAGGCCGCGGGCGTGCCGGTCTACAAGCTGCTCGGCGGCAAGGTTCGCGACAAGGTGCGCGTCTATAACGGCTCGATCCGCCGCAAGCGTACGGGCGACCGGCCGGAGGACTATGCCGCCGACGTCAAATGGATGATGGAGCAGCCGCAGAACTTCTTCATGGTCAAGCAGGGCATCTCGTTCCACTCCAACATGAAGGACTCCATCGAGGGCTTCCATTACGGCGTGACGCAGAAGAAGGCCGGCTATCATGGCGCCATGGATCAGGGCGTGATCAGCGAGCGCGGTTTCAATCACATGCTCGACTGCGTCATCGCGATGAAGGAAGTGCTGGGCGACAAGGTCAGCCTGGCGCTCGACTGCGGCCCGGGCTGGATGCTGCCTGATGCGATCAAGTTCGCCCGCGCCGTCGAGAAGTACAATTTGATGTGGCTCGAGGACATGCTCACCGGCGACTATGTGCCCTGGGTCAATCCACAGGCCTATCGCGAGCTGACCACCTCCACCTCGACGCCGATCCACACCGGCGAGCAGATCTATCTGCGGCACAATTTCAAGGAGCTGATCGAGACGCAGGCGGTGCGCGTCATCGGCCCTGATCCAGCCGATATAGGCGGCATAGCCGAGCTGAAGTGGGTCGCCGAGCACGCCTATATGCACTCGATCCTGATGGCGCCGCACGGCACCGCCAACGGCCTGCTCGGCCTTGGTGCGCTGATCAATGTCTGCGCCACCTTGCCCGCCAACTACATCGCCTTCGAATATCCGAGCGCCTCCGATCCTTGGTGGGAGGACCTGGTGATCGGCCTGCCGAAACAGATCGTAAAGGACAGCATGGTGGATCTGCTCGAGGCGCCGGGACTCGGCCTCGATGTCGATGCCGAGGCTGCCCGAAAGTATCTGCTGGAGGAGGACGCCGGCTTCTTCGACTGAGCTTCCTAGTCTAGCCACCCGTGTTTGGGCGCGCCGGGCACTATGGCGACTGTGAGGTCGCCAATCAGCTCACTTTATCCGCCAGTCGTGCTCTTGCCGGAATCCGAGCACGTCGCGCAGCTTCCGATTTGAGATCGGTCCCTCGAATGCGTCCATGGCGCGGGTGACCGGTATGTCGGGCGCGTGCTTCCTGAGAAACTCCGTCGTCGGCAATTCAGACACGATGTTGTCGTTGACGGCGTTGAATATCTGGAACCCCAAGCCGTCCTTCTCGACGCACAGGTCGACAATCTGGCCAAGATCGCGCGCGTCCATATAGGTCCAGGCGTCGCGCCGCCGCTTCGACGGATCGGCCAGGAAATCCGGAAAGCGCGCATAGTCCTTCGGTTCCACGACGCCGCCTATCCGCAGCGCGTAAATGTCGGCTCCCGTGCGAGAGGCGAAAGAGCGCGCGATCTTCTCGCCCAGCAATTTGGAAAGGCCGTAGCTGTCGGTCGGATCGACGTCGTACTCCTCATCCACCGGGAACGACGTGAAATCGCGTTCGCCTTCGGCAAAGCAGACGCCGTAGACCGTTTCGCTGGAGGCCGTGACGATCTTGCGGATGCCGAGCTTGGTGGCGGCCTCGATCACATTGTAGGTCGACTGCACATTGGCGGCGAACATGGCATTGTCCGGCCGCAGGAATATCCGCGGGAGCGCCGCGAAATGGACGACGGCATCGACCGGCGCGCGGCCCTTGCCGCCGAAATACTCGCTGAACCCGAAATGCAGCGTCAGCGCATTGTAGGCCTCGCCGGCATCCGCAAGGTTGGTGATGACAGTATCCACCCCTGGCACATCCAGCGGCGTCAGGTCGAGGTTCAGGACCTGATGCCCTCGCTTGAGCAGGTAAGGTATGACGTGGCGGCCGATCTTGCCGCTGCCGCCGGTGAAGACAATCCGCTTGCCCATGGCTTCCTCCGAACGAATTTGTTTGATCGAGCAACGAATCCCGCCGGCCGGTCATTCGCTATTCAAACATGCCGAAGCCGGGCACCGCGTGTTTGTGGACACCATCCATGTTGAGCTCGACGCCGATGCCGGGCATGTCGGACACCGTGATATGGCCGTCCTCGACGATGGACCTGGCGCCGTTCGGCAGGCGGACATAGCTGTCCCAGGCGTCGCGTTCTTCCAGTGCGTGCCATTCCAGCACCAGGAAGTTCGGCACGCTGGCGCAGACATGGCATGTCGCCATCGTGCCCAGCGGCGTCGACACAAGATGCGGCGCGAAAGGAACGTAATACATCTCGGCGAGATTGGCGATCTTGCGGCTCTCGGCAAGGCCACCGCATTTCGGCACGTCGGGCATGATGACGTCGGCGCCGTAATTCTGGAACAGCTCGCGGAAGCCCCAGCGCAGATAGAGGTTTTCGCCGACGCAGATTGGCGTCTTGGTCCGCATGCGGATCTGCTTCAGGGCCTCGACATTCTCCGCGGGGATCGGCTCTTCGAGCCAGAGAAGATTGAAACGCTCCATTTCGGCCGCGATGCGGCTGGCGCTGAGCGCGTCGTAGCGCGCATGCAGGTCGATGCAGAGATCGATATCGGGGCCGACCGCTTCGCGTACTGCCGCGACGCGCTCGATCATGGAACGCAGCTCGGCGCCGTTTATGGTGTGATTCACCGCGTCGAATTTCCCGGGGTGGCGCAGATTGTCGATGTCGAACTTAAGTGCGGTGAAACCTTCCGCCACCATGCGGCGCGCGCGGGCCGCGCATCCCTGCGGCGATCCGGATTGGTCGTCGCCGTCGCCGCAATCCGCGTAGAGCCTGATCCGGTCGCGGAACTTGCCGCCGAACATACGGTAGAGCGGCTGGCCTGCAGCTTTCGCCGCCACGTCCCACAGCGCCATTTCGAGCCCGGTGAGGGCGATGAGAAAGATTCCGGCCTGCGCGCCGGAGAAGACGTGATCGCGGCGGATCTTATCCCAGCAATATTCGACGTTGCGCGGGTCCTGGCCGATCAGCTCCGACTTTAGCTCCGAGATCAGTCCGACGATTGCGGCTGCGCCCGCGTCGGGGTTGGCTTCGCCATAGCCGGAGATGCCGGCGTCCGTATCGATCCGGATCAGGGTCGCCTTGCCGTGATAGGCGACGACCGCTGTCTTGATGTCCACGATCTTCATAGGATCCTTCTCCCCCTGATGGCGCCACGCTTACAAGCATGATAACTTGTCCAATAAGCATACAAGATGCCTCAATGAGACGTAAACCCCCTGTCGAGCAATTTTGCGATGTGGCCGGCCATAAAGTGTCGCCATCTTTGAATTATTTGAGAAATTCGAAGTCATCGATCAAGCGTTCCGAATCCCAAATTACATACTTGTTAGACGAGTATATAAGCGTATAAATTAGGTGACCGCAAAGCCATGGCTCATGCGTGCCGCCATTCGGGAGGAACAGGATGCAACAGCGACAGCTCGGATCGTCGCCGGTCAATGTATCGGAGATCGGCCTTGGGACTTGGGGGATGTCCGGCGCGTTTTGGGGCGCCGCCGATGACGAGGAGTCGATCCGGGTGATCAGGCGTGCGCTAGAGCTCGGCGTTACGCTGATCGACACGGCCGAAGCCTACGGACACGGCCATGCCGAGGAGGTCGTGGGGAAAGCTTTGGCAGGCCGCCGCGACAAGGCCGTCATCGCGACAAAGGTTGCCCCAAATCATCTCGAACCCGCCGCGATCGAGGCGGCGCTCGACGGTTCGTTGAGGCGCATGCAGACCGACCATGTCGACGTCTATTTCGTCCACTGGCCGAACTCTGATTTTCCGATCGGCCCGACCATGGAGATGATGGAACGGCTGCGCGCGTCGGGGCGGATCAAGGCAGTCGGCGTCTCGAACTTCAGCATCGCCGACATGGACAGCGCCCGTCAGCACGGCGTCATCGACGTGCTGCAGCCGCCCTACAACATGCTGTGGCGCGAGGTCGAGGCCGGGACGCTGCCCTATTGCCGCAAGCACAATATTGGAGTCATGCCATACAGTGGTCTCGCCCAAGGACTGCTCACCGGAACGCTGTCGCCGGACACCAAGTTCGTCGAGGGCGATGAGCGGCGCACGACGGTGCTGTTCCAGCCAGGCACCTATGAGCGGGCTGTGAACGCCGTCGACATGCTCAAGCCGATCGCGGCGCGCTACGGCAAGACGGTTCCGCAGCTTGCGATACAGTGGCTCGCCAGCCGGCCAGGCGTCAGTTCACCGCTGGTGGGCGCCCGCACCGTCAAGGAGCTGGAGGAAAATGTCGAGAGCGCCGGCTGGACGATTTCCGACGCGGACGTCGCCGCCATCGACAGGGTCACCGCGCCCATCTGGGCGGAAATCAAGGACAAGGGCGACATGTTCGGTTTCCGCGCACGCCAGCGCCAGGAACAACAAGCGAAGAGGGCCTAGAGGGGCCCCTTTCAATTCAAAGCCCTGTCCTCCCGGCACGCTGCGGCCCGGCCAGCGCAAATGCTGGCTGCGCCGCTCCTTCAGCGAGGCAGGCCGACCGCGGTGGTTTTCTTGAGGTGCCGGCGCATCGCTTCTTCCGCCCGTTTTTCGTCGCGCGCGACGAGCGCCTCGTAAATCGCCCTGTGCATTTCCGTTGCGGAGGGCAGCGCATGGGGCATCTGGTTGCTGATGCGCCTGCTTGCCATCTGCCACCACCGGGACGAATACATGAAGCGGTCGAGGATCCTGTTCTGCGCTGCCCGGCAGATCTCCATGTGGAAATCCAGGTCGAGCTTCAGATAGGCGTCAGGGTTGGTCTCGCTGGCCGACATCGCCGCCAGCAAAGTGCCAAGGCGTGCGAGATTTTCCTTGGTCATATGCTTGGCCGCGATGGCGGCGATGGCCGGTTCGATGATGATCCGCGTCGCATGCGCTTCGGCCAGGATCTCGCGCATCTGCTCGTTCGGTAGCCAGTCGATGAGCAATGGGCTGAGATAGTCCCACTCCTCGGCTGGACGCAGCACCACGCGCCGGCCCTGCGCGATCTCGATCATATCGAGCGAAGCCAGGATCTTCAGCGCCTCTCGCGCGACCGCGCGCGAGACCCCGAACTCCTGAAGGATCTGCTGCTCCGACGGTCCCTGGCCGCCCGCGACACCGCTGCTGGCGATACGCCGCGCCAGCACGCCAGCCACCTGCTTCGGCAAAGTTTGAAGCTTGACCTCAACGGTATCCATCATTAACATCCACTTGTCTGATAAGCTTATAGGCTGATAGCTAGATATGCAGTCAACTTATCTCATAAAAACGCTCACTAGCCTATAACACGGCCTGCGGGAAGGGATCGAGCGGTGTCCAGCCGCCATGCCCTGTTGCCGCCGTCCGAGGTCACGATCGATACGCCTTCGCAACCGAGCGATGCGTGTTGGAGTGCAAGTGCCCATCACCCGGAGGCTCTCAAGCGCCGTCCGGGAACCTATCCAGGCAGTCTCGCGGCGGGAGGAGCACGCCGGTGGACTGCCGAGGCTGAAAGTCGTCGGCCGTCCCTGGACGGACCGATCAATCAAACCA
The DNA here is from genome assembly GCA_004020875.1 of Mesorhizobium sp. Lineage (GTDB taxonomy): Bacteria > Pseudomonadota > Alphaproteobacteria > Rhizobiales > Rhizobiaceae > Mesorhizobium. The sequence goes on along the minus strand of SAPZ01000010.1, from coordinate 203,860 downwards.
GGAGGAGATTGTGATGTCCGGAACCTTATCGAGACGGAAATTCCTTGCCGCGAGCGCGGCAGTGACGGCCGGCTCGCTCGCCGCGCCGTGGGTTGCCAGGGCGGACGCCAGAGAGATCACCGCATTGTTGATCACGGGCGGCCCGCTCTACCCCAAATATTGGGAGAAGATCGTTCAGGACTTCACCGCCAAGACCGGCATCAAGGTTCGTTACGACCTCCTGGAATTCACGCCCCTGACGGCGAAGGTGGTCACGCTGAGCGCAGCACGGTCGAGCCAGTACGATGTCTACAGCACCCACACGGCGCAGATCGATTCCTATTTCAACCATTTCGCGCCGCTGAACAGCTATTTCAGCGACTCCGAGCTGGCAGATTTCTATCCGGTCGCGGTCAAATACCTGCGCGATCCCAAGACCGGAAATCTGGCGGCGATTCCGCGCAACATGGATGCGCGCGTTCAGTACTACCGCAGCGATATCTACCAGGAAAAAGGCCTGAAGCCGGCCGAAACCTGGGAAGAACTCGTCGATGTCGGCCTGAAACTCACCGGCAACGGTCACTATGGCCTTGTCGTGCCGGGGCAGGGCGATCCGGCCCAGCGCACTTTCAGCGACCTGCTCTGGCAGGCCGGCGGCGACTGGGTCGACCAGGCCAACAAGCCGGCCTTCAATTCCGAAGCCGGCATCAAGGCTCTCACCTTCTATCGCGACCTGATCCAGAAGCACAAAATCGTGCCGCCCGACGCCGTTGGCTATCAATGGAACGAGAACTCGACCGAATTCTCGTCCGGCACCGTTTACGCCACTTTCGATTGGCCGGGCGCCTTCGCTACCCTGTCCAATCCCGAAACCTCGCGCGTCGTCGGCAAATGGTCGACAGCGCCCTATGTGCGGGACAAGGCGCCCATCTCATGCGCCATCTCGCATGCCATGGCGCTGAATGGCCAATCCGGACGCAAGGACGCCGCCGTCGAGTTCATCAAATACACGGTAGGCGCGGATGCCCAGCGGCTGCAGTTCGATCAGTTCACGAACTTCCCGAGCAGCCAGACAGTCGCCAAGGAAGTGATCGCCGCGGCCAAGGGCCCGCAGGCCATATGGCTGCAGCAGCTGGAGACGACGATCGCCAACGGCAAGGAATGGCCGAAGCTCGCCGGGTTCTCGAAGGTCTGCACCTTGATGTTCTCGGCCATCGAGCAAGCCCTGTCCGACCAGGTTTCGCCCGCCGACTCGCTCAATCAGGCGGCGACGGAGGCGGAAGAGATCATGCGTCGGGCTGGAGCTTACGACTGAGAATGTCGACCGACGCGCAGCACCAGGCGTCAGGGCGCCGGCGACGTTCGCCGCTGCCCTACACCTGGCAGAGAGGCTACCTGCTGGCCAGCCCGGCGCTTCTCGTCATGCTGGCCATCCTCGTCTATCCGCTCGGATACTCCTTCATCATGAGCTTCTTTCGCTGGGACCTGAGCGGCTCGGCGCCATTCATCGGGACGGGAAACTACACCGACGAGCTCTTCGGCCGCCAGTTCAACCAGGCGCTGCGAAACCAGACCATATTCAGTGTCGTTTCCATCACGATCGAAGTGGTGGCCGGCATGGCGATCGCTGTTCTGGTCAACGGCAAATTGCGCGGCATGCGCCTTGCGCGCACCTTGCTTTTGGTCCCGCCGATGATCGCGCCCGCCGTCGTCGGCCTGAACTTCCGCTGGCTGTTCAACACCCAATACGGCCTGGTCGACGCGCTGCTGCGCATGTTCAACATGCCTGACATCCCGTGGCTCACCCATCCGGCCTGGGCGCTCGTCTCGGTGATCGCCGCCGATGTTTGGCAGAACACGCCGCTGATGGTGCTTTTGTTCCTTGCAGGCCTGCAATCCTTGCCGCAGGAACCGCTCGAGGCAGCCACCGTGGACGGCGCCACGCCATGGCAGTGCTTCTGGCACATCGTGCTGCCGCTGATGCGCCCGGTCATCATGATCGCGCTGATGCTGCGCATCATCGACACGTTCCGCACCTTCGACGTCGTCTGGCTGATGACTCAGGGCGGACCGGGCGGCGCCACCAACCTGCTGACCGTCTATTCCTATCTGCTGGCGTTCCAGGCGGTGGATTTTGGACATGCGGCTGCGGTCTCCTACATCGCGCTGGGCATGTCGCTGCTCGTGCTCGGCCTCCTCTACGGAGTGCCGTGGCTTCTTGCGAAACGGAGGGCGATATGACCGAAGCCGTCATCGTCGGCGCACGTTCCATGCCAAAGCGCCGGCGCCGCCGGCTCACGGCGGCGATCGCTGGCCAGTATATGGCGCTGGCTCTGACCGTCGCGCTCACCGTCTTTCCGTTGGTGTGGCTGTTCCTGACCTCGATCCGCAGCTCGGCCGACATCTTCTCGGTTCCAGTGCACATCATCCCCGAGACCGCGACGCTGACGCAGTATGTCGCGGTCTTCGCCCAGTACGACACGATGGGCTACGTCTGGAACACCGTCATCGTCTCGGTGGCGACGGTCATCCTCGTCCATCTGCTGGCCATCCCCTGCGCATATGCGCTGTCGCGCTTCAGGATGCCCGGCGCCATGCTGATCTTCGGGCTGCTTTTGATCATGCGCATGATCCCGGTCATCGCGCTCGCGATTCCGCTCTTCGCCGTGTTTGCCGCCATGGGGCTGCTTGACACCGTCTGGGCGCTGATCCTCAGCCATACGGCAGCCAAGCTCCCCGTCGCCATATGGCTGCTTCTCGGCTTCATTCAGGACGTGCCGAAAGAGATCGAGGAGGCCGCTCAGTCGGACGGCGCCGGCACCGTGCGCACGCTGGTCCAGATCGTGGCGCCGCTGATTGCGCCGGGCATCGGCGCCAGCGCCGTCATCACCTTCCTCTTCACCTGGAACGATCTCTTGCTCGCCTTGACCCTGACCTCAAGCAAGGCCGCGCAGACGCTGCCCGTCGGACTCACCAATTTCGTCTCGCAGTTCGGCATCGACTGGGGCGCCATGTCCGCCGCCGGCGTGCTCATGGTCATCCCGACTTTGGTGTTCGTCTGGTTCGCCCAGGGGCTGCTCGTCAAAGGTCTTACCACCGGCGCGGTTCGCGGCTGAACGGCTTCGACGACGGATGAACGCAACTAAATGACGATCGATAAGGTTTTGCGCCTCGGCGCAGATTGGAGGAACGGAATGCAAGCTGACCAGATACCGGCGATATCGGACATTTCCCGGCCGCCACGAGAACTTGTCGACGCGCTTGCGGCGATCGGTTCGGCGACACTGGCCAGCGAGCTCTACCACAAGATGGGCATTCGCGATCCGCAGATTCGCGGCCCGCGTCCATTGCGTTCTGGCAGCACGGCGGCAGGCCCGGCCCTCACGCTCCAATGCATGCCCAAACGCGAGGATCTGTACAACGAGACGGAGTATGAGGAGCCGGAGCGGCAACTGCACCGGCACGTGCTCTATCCCACCCAGCCTGGCGACATGGTGGTGGTCGATGCCCGCGGCGATCTGGGCAGCGGCATCTTCGGCGAGATGATGCTGACCTATTTCGCCGGGCGTGGCGGCGCCGGCGTCGTTATCGACGGCTGTATTCGCGATTCCGCCCAGGCGGCTGCGCTCGACATCGGCATCTGGGTGCGAGGAGTCACGCCGAATTTCCATGCCCAGACCAACATCGTTCCCTTCGCCGTCAACGTTCCGATCGCCTGCTCGAACGTGCTGGTCATCCCCGGCGACATCATTGTCGCCGACGACGATGGCGTGGTCGTCGTGCCGGTCGCCCTTGCCCCCAGACTGGTCGAACTCGCCGGCGCGCACATCGAGTGGGAGGAGTTTTCGCGCTTGCGGCTCGCGCAAGGAGGAGACCTGCGGAAATACTATCCGTTGAGCCCCGAGGGCGAGGCCGAATACCACGCATGGCGGCAGGCGCAAAGAAAATGAGCCTTGCCGGGACGGGAGAAGAATAAGTGTCCGCAATCGAGATAGAACAGCTCGGGAAGAGCTTCGGCGCGGTCGAGGTTCTGCGCGACGTCAACATCGAAATCGTCAGCGGCGAGTTTGTGGTCCTGGTCGGTCCGTCGGGCTGCGGCAAGTCAACGCTACTGCGCATCATCGCGGGGCTCGAGGAGCATACGACTGGCGAGATCCGCATCGGCGGGCGCGTCGTCGACGAGATGCCGGCCAAGTCGCGCGACATAGCCATGGTGTTCCAGAGCTACGCCCTCTATCCGCATATGAGCGTGGCCGACAATATGAGCTTCGCACTTCGGCTGGCAAAGGTTCCCAGGGAGGAAATCGTCTCCAGGGTAAGGGCGGCTGCCGAAATCCTGGGTCTGCAGGACCTGCTCGGCCGCATGCCCCGTCAGCTGTCCGGCGGCCAGCGCCAGCGTGTCGCCATGGGCCGCGCGATCGTCCGCGCACCCTCGGCCTTCCTGTTCGACGAGCCGCTCAGCAATCTCGACGCGAAGCTGCGCGTGAAGATGCGTGCCGAGATCAAGAAGCTGCACCAACGGCTCGGTCGCACCAGCATCTACGTCACGCATGACCAGACCGAGGCGATGACGCTCGCCGACCGCATCGTGGTTCTGAACAAAGGCCGCATCGAACAGATCGGCACCCCCTCCGAACTCTACGAAAGACCCGCCAATCTGTTTGTCGCCGGCTTTATCGGCTCCCCGGAAATGAATCTCATCGAAGGTCGCGTCGACAACGGTGCGTTCGAAGCCGGTTCAGGGCTTCGCCTGCCCCTGCCCAAAGGTTTGGAGTTCCACGGTGCACAAGAGGTGGTTTACGGGATCCGTCCCCAGCACATCGCCGTCGGCGGCGATCATGCGAGGGCAACCGTCCAGGTGGTGGAACCGACAGGAGAGGCTCAGGAACTTACGTTAAGGACAGGCGGGGTCGAACTCGTGAGCGAAGTTCGGGATCAGCCGCCGTTCAAGCCCGATCAAGAAGTTGGGTTGGAGGTAATGGTTTCGAAGGTCCACCTATTCGACGTGCAAAGTGGCATGAGGATAAATCAGGACGAGCTCGTTGGAGGGTAGGCGGAACTGCCCGCCATGGAGCTCGCGTTAAAGCGGGCTAAGGCTTGTGAATGGGTGCGCTCGGCTGGATCCCAGGCGACCAGTTGTTCCTGCCGGGCAGCGATGGTCCTATTTCAGGAACTGGCGGAAGCGGCGGAGCGAGAACGCAAACAGGAGCGCGCTGATGACCAGGAGCGCCGCGAGCTGCGGCCACACGACGCCAAGGCCCGCGCCGCGGAACAGCACCGCCTGTGCCAGCATGACGAAATGCGTGTTGGGCGCGGTGAACATGATGGCCTGGATGGCCATGGGCATGCTCTCGCGCGGCGTGACGCCGCCAGACAGCACCTGCAGGGGCAGGAGCACCATCATCAGCAGCAGACCGAATTGCGGCATGGAGCCGGCGACCGTGGCGAGGAAGATCCCGAGGCAGGTCATGGCGATGATGTCGAGGGCCGCGCCCACCATGAATAGCGTGATCGATCCATTGATGGGGACTGACAGCAGCCCCTGAATGACGACGACGAGCGCGAGGCCGGCCGCGACGAGCACGACAATGCCCATCGACCAGATCTTGCTCGTCATGATCTCGAACGGGGTGACCGGCATCACCAGGAGATGCTCGATCGTCCCGTGCTCGCGCTCGCGGATCAGCGCGGCGCCGGTGAGCACGATCGACAGCATCGTGATCGAGGAGATGGCATTGGTGATGGCGCCGAACCAGCCCTTGTTGAGCTCGGGATTGAATCGTGCCCTGAGGTCGAGATCGACGGGGAGCGAGGTGTCGGAGCGATAGCGGCTGAGAAACTCATTGACTTCTCCGGACACGATCGACTGGACGTAACCGCCCCCGGTGAAGGCCTGCGACATGCGGGTGGCGTCGATGTTGAGCTGAACCGTTGGCGACCGGCCGGCCAGGAGGTCGCGCTGGAAGTTCGGCGGAATATCCAGCGCGAAAGTATCCATGCCTGAATCCATGCGGCTGTCCATCTCGGGCTGGGAGATGAGCAACGGCGCGGTGAAGTAAGGCGGATAGAATGCCGTGACGATACGCGAGGAGACCGGCGACTGATCCTCGTCGACGATGGCGATCGGAGCGTGATTGAGCGTCTCAGGCATCGCCTTCGAGGCGGTGTAGATGGCGGCGGTGAAGGCATAGACGATCAGCACGAGCATCATCAGGTCCCGCATGAGACCGCGCAGTTCCTTTATGCCGAGGTTGTATATGTTGGCGATGCGCATCAGCGGGCCTGTTTTTTCAAGAATGCCGCTCCAAGTCCGAGCAGCACCGGAATGGCAATGAGCATCGGCACGAACGCGCCGGACAAGTCGGCAAAGCTGAGCGCCTTGGAGAAGACGCCGCGCGAGATCGTCACGAAATAGGTGGTCGGATAGATTCGGCCTATGAATGCGCCCACGCCCTGGAGCGACGACACCGGGTCGATCATGCCCGAATATTGGGTGGCGGGGATCATGGTGATCAGCGCGGTTCCAAAGATTGCCGCGATCTGGCTGCTCATGAAGGTCGACAGGAAAAGCCCCATGGCCGTCGTGGCCGTGACATAGACAAGGGCGGCGGCGGCGAAAGCCGGAAGGCTGCCGGTCAGCGGCACGCCGAAGAGGAAGACGGCGAAGCCCGTCAGCAGCACGAAGTTGAGCACCGCGAGGGCGACATAGGGAATCTGCTTGCCGATCAGGAACTCCAGCCGGGTCACGGGCGTGACGTAGAAATTGATGATGGAGCCAAGCTCCTTCTCCCGCACCACGCTAAGCACGGCCAGCATCGCCGGGATCAGCAGCAGAAGCATCGGGATAACCGCCGGAACGATGGCATCGAGACTGCGGACGTCGGGATTGTAGCGGTAGCGGATGTCGAGCTGAAAGGCGTTGGCGATGGCCGCGTCGCCATAGAGTTCACGCGCCTTCTGCGTCAGCCAGCCGGCGTGCATTCCCGAAACATAGCCTTGCACGGTTTCAGCCCGTGTCGGCATGGCGCCGTCGATCCAGGCGCCGATCGTGACATGGCGGCTGCGCGCAAGGTCGTGCCCGAAGCCGGGAGGGATTTCGATCGCGAGGCTGAGTTCCCCGTCCTCCATGCGCCGGTCGAGATCTGCATAGTCGGTGATCGGCGCCTTCTCGGTGAAGTAGCGCGAGCCGGCGATCTGCAGCACATAGTCCCGGCTGATCGTCGTGTCGTCGTGATCGAGGACGGCGAAGGAGAGGTTTTCGACGTCCATATTGATGCCGTAGCCGACGACGAACATCAAGATGAGGCTGCCGACGGTCGCCAGCGTGGCCCGGATCGGATCGCGCAAGAGTTCAAGCGCCTCCCGCCGCGTGTAGGCAAACATACGGCGCAAATCGAAGGAACGCCCTGTGCCACTCCTTCCGGGGCGACTGGCCGGCGCTTCCGGGACCGGAATTGTCCCGGCCGTCGCGCTCGGCGTTTCGGCCTGAGTGCCTGTCGCCTCCTCGAGATATCCGACGAAGGCCTCCTCCAGCGTTGCCGCCGACCGGCTTTTGACGATCGCGGCAGGGGTCTCGCTGACCAGGACCCTGCCGGCATGCATGAGCGAGATGCGATCACAGCGTTCCGCCTCGTTCATGAAGTGCGTGGACACGAAGATCGTCACGTCCTGCTCGCGGGAGAGGTTGGCAAGAATCCGCCAGAAGCCGTCGCGGGCAACCGGGTCGACGCCGGAGGTCGGCTCGTCGAGGATCAGTATCTCCGGAGAATGGATCATCGCTACAGCGAGCGACAGCCGCTGGCGGATGCCGAGCGGGAGCGCTTCGGGCAGCGTGTCGACATTGTCGGCGAGGCCGAATTGCTGCGCGACCTCCTCGACCCGGGGCGGGATCGCGGCATCGGCCATGCCGAAGAGGCGGGCATGAAGTTCGAGATTCTGCCGGACCGTCAGCTCCGAGTAGAGCGAGAATCCTTGCGACATGTAGCCGACGCGCCGTCGCACCTCGATGTCGCTAGGGTCGATCTCGCGCCCGAACAGCCGTGCCTTGCCGTCGGACGGCTCGAGCAGCCCCGTCAGCATCTTCATCGTGGTCGTCTTGCCGCAGCCGTTCGATCCCAGGAAACCGAAGATCTCGCCGCGGCCGATGCGGAAGCTCACGTCATCGACGGCGGTGAAATCGCCAAACCGCATGGTGAGATGTTCGGCCTCGATGGCGGGTTCGCCGTCGGCGCCGATGGGCCGCGGAGGGATCACCACAGCTTCGTGGCTGTCCCGCTGCTCCGGCGGGAGCAGGGCTATGAAGGCGGCGTCCAGATCGGGCGCGCCGGTTCTTTCGAGCAGGTCGGCTGGGGTTCCGCAGGCGAGCACGCGGCCCGCGTCCATGGCCACCAGCCAGTCGAAGCGCGCGGCCTCTTCCATATACGCCGTGGCGATGATGACGCTCATGCCCTCGCGACTCTTGCGGATCTCGCCGATCAGTTCCCAGAACTGGCGGCGCGACAACGGGTCGACGCCGGTGGTCGGCTCGTCCAGGATCAGGAGGTCCGGATCGTGAATGAGGGCGCAGCACAGGCCGAGCTTCTGCTTCATGCCGCCCGAAAGCTTGCCGGCCTGCCGGTCGGCGAAAGGCGCCAGCCCGGTTCGCTTCAGAAGCTCGCCGATGCGGCGCTCACGCTCGCTCCGATCATGGCCGAACAGGCGGCCGAAGAAATCGATGTTGTCGAAGACCGACAGCGTCGGATAGAGGTTCTTGCCTAGGCCTTGCGGCATATAGGCGATCCTGGGGTAGGCACTCTGCCGGTGGCGGAGATCGGCCATGTCGCCGCCCAACACCTCGACATGCCCCTGCTGGATCGTCCGTGCTCCGGCAACTAGGGAAAGCAGGCTGGATTTGCCGACGCCGTCCGGCCCGATCAGGCCGACCATGCGGCCGGTCGGAAAATCGAGCGTTATTGCATCGAGAGCCCTGACCTCTCCGTAAACATGGCCGAGGTTCTCCAGCCGTGCCACGTAGCTTGACGGAATGGCCGCGCCGGCGTCCGGCCGCGCATTCATTGCACGAGCTTTCCCTTGAGGCTCGCCGGCCATTCGGCCTGCGGATCGAGCCGCACATATGCCACGCCGGGCAGGCCCGTCTTCACCTGCTGGATGTATTTGCGGAGCAGCTCCGGTGCGATGTGCGCCTTGATCCGGAACATGAGTTTCAGGCGCTCTTCCTCCGTTTCGACCGTCTTGGGCGTGAACTGCGCGACGTCCGCGACGAAGGTCACCTTGGCGGGGATGATGTATTGCGGCGCCGCGTCGAGCACGAGGCGCACATCGGAGCCGATCGCGACACGCCCGGCCTGCGCGGTCGACAGGAAAAAGGTCATGTAGACATCGCTCAGATCGACGAGGTTCAGAACGCGCCCGCCGCCCGCCAGCACCTCGCCAGGTTCGGCCACGCGGAACTGGATGCGCCCGTCGCGCGGCGACGCCAACGTGGCGTCGCCAATATCGGCGTCGATGCTTTCGATCGCAGCCTGTGCAGCATCGACCGCGGCCTTGGCATCGACCACCTGCGCCTGCGCAGCGTTGATGGCCGCCTCGCTGGCGGCGAGCTGGGCCTGCGCCGCGGCGACGGCGGCTTTCGCGCTCTGCTCGGCCGCGCGGTCGTTGTCCAGGACCTGCTGGGAGACGGTGTTGTTGACCGCAAGCTGCTGGGAGCGCGCCAGGGTCCGATCGGCGGCGTCGAGCTCGGCTTCGCGCTGCGCGACAACAGCGGCGGCCGCCGTCTTTTCAGCCTCGCGCTGCGTCACCAGGCTGCCCGCGGTCTCGACCCCTATGCTGGCGCGCTGAAGCTGTGCCTCGGCCTGACGGCGCTGTGCCTCGAGCTGCGCGGTATCCATGCGAGCAAGCACCTGACCGGCCTTGACGAAATCGCCTTCGCCGACAAGGATTTCCTTGATCCGCCCCGCCGCCTTTGTCGACACGTCGATTTCGACGGCCTCGATGCGGCCGTTACCGCTGGCGATGCCTACCGGCAACTGCCCGTCCTTGGAGCGCTGCCATGCGTAGTAGCCGGCTGCTCCGATGGCGATCAGGGCGCCGAGGATCAGCCATCGCGGGGGAACCTTCATGGCCGACCTCCGGTGTTGCGCGACCCGTCAGCATCCGCCGACGCCAAAAGCGCCCCCTCGACGTGGACCGGCGCCGGAGACAGCGACCCCGAAGCGGACAAGGGAAGGAACCTTGCGGGGGCAATCTCCCGCCGGCAGGCGCCGATCTGTTGGGCGCTTAAGGTAATGCCGTCCATGTCGGGGGAACTCCGTCCAGGTTGCCAAGCTGGCGCGACCAAAACAGAGACCGGTTGCAGCGACCTTGATCGACATCAATTCTGGGAGAAGGGGGTCGCTGTGAGCGTCGGGACTGGCGATGAACACGAGGTCGGAGGGCTGCATTTAGTCTAGCGCTCCGGCCGCGATGATCGCCCGGGCTCACCGCTCCAGGCAGATCGCGACGCCCTGGCCGCCGCCGATGCAGAGCGAGGCAAGGCCCTTCCGCGCATCTCGGCGGACCATTTCGTGCAACAGCGTCACCACGATGCGGCAGCCGGAGCCGGCCAGCGGATGCCCGAGCGCGATGGCGCCGCCGCTCATATTGATGATGTCCTCGTCCCAGCCCATCTCACGATTGACGGCGATAGCCTGCGCGGCGAAGGCTTCGTTGATCTCCATAGCGTCGAGGTCAGACGCGCGCCAGCTTGCCTTGTCGAGCGCGCGGCGCGAGGCCGCCACCGGTCCCAGGCCCATGTCCATCGGCTCGACACCGGCGGAAGCGTAGGACGCGACACGGGCGAGGGGCGTTAGGCCGAGTTCCCTCATCCGCGCTTCCGACATCACCAGCACTGCTGCGGCGCCGTCATTGAGACCCGATGAGTTGCCGGCCGTAATCGTTCCAGCGGTATCGAAGACCGGCCTGAGCCGGCCGAGGCCCTCCATGGTGGTGGAGGGATTGGGATGCTCGTCGCGGTCGATGACGAGATCGCCTTGCCTGGCCTTGACCGACACAGGCGCGATCTCATCATTAAACCTGCCGGCCCGGATGGCGGCGTCCGCCTTCTCCTGCGAGCGCAGCGCGAACCGGTCCTGCTCCTCGCGGGTGATCTGGTAGCGCTGCGCCAGCGCTTCGGCGGTTACACCCATATGCACCTGATGGAAGGCATCCCATAGCCCGTCGGTGATCATCGAATCCTTGATCGTCCTGTCGCCCATGCGGATGCCGCCGCGGGCGCCATAAATGAAGTGTGGCGCCGATGTCATCGAATCCTGCCCGCCGGCGATCACGCAATCCGCGTCGCCGCAACGTATGGCCTGCGCTGCGAGATGGATCGACTTCTGGCCTGCGCCGCAGACCTTGTTGACGGTCATGGCGGGCACGCTGACCGGCAGCCCAGCCCTGAGGGCGGCCTGCCGCGCCGGGTTCTGCCCCGCGCCACCGGTCAGCACCTGGCCCATGATCACCTCGCTGACGGCGTCGGGCGCGATCTGCGTTTCCGCCAGCATCGCCTGGATAAGCTGCCCGCCAAGCTCTGCCGCCGACAGGCTGGCGAACGCGCCGTTCAGCTTGCCGATAGGCGTGCGTCTGGCAGCAACAATATAAACAGCGTCCATTTTTCGTCCTCCCAAATGCCTATTGCAGAGCCGCGATCGTCGCTTGACATTCTGGTTATAACCAATAATCTGAAATGCATCGGCGGGCAAGGTCGCGCCATCGAGCCGGCCTGCGTTGCGGGAGGAAATCCATGTCATCCGTGCTTTGGACGCCGGCGCCGGCCGCGTTCCAATCGTCCAACCTTGCGCGCTTTTCGATGGCCTGCGGCTTCGATCCGCGCGACTACGAGACGCTGCATCGCTGGTCGATCGGCGACCCCGGCGCCTTCTGGCGCGCGGTGTGGGATTTCGCGGAAGTGATCGGCGAACCGGGCCCGATCGCCTTCCTGCGCGACGACAATGCGCCGATGACGGGAAGCCGCTTCTTGCTGGAAGCCTCGCTTAATCTCGCGGAAAACCTCCTGCGCGGCGATGGGGAGAGGATTGCTGTCATCGAGGCCGACGAGAGCGGTCATTTCCGTGCGATAACACGGAGCGAATTGCGCCGGCTCGTCGCTAGAACGGCCGACGGCCTGCGCGCGGCCGGTATCGGCAAAGGCGATTGCGTCGGCGGCATCCTGCCCAATCGCGTCGAAGGCCTCATCGCACTTTTGGCGACGCTTTCCATCGGCGCCGTCTGGTCGTCCTGCTCGCCCGATTTCGGCGCCGCCGCGATCGTCGACCGCCTCGGCCAGATCGGCGTGAAGGTGCTGTTCGCATCACCGCGCTATCGCTATGCGGGCAAGGAGCACGACATCTCCGGCAGGCTGGCCGAAATCGTCGCCGCGATGCCGACGGTGACGACGCTGGTGCTGACCGGCGAGCCGGGCACTCGGCCAAACGGCGCGGCGGATTGTATTTCGTTCGACGATTTCGGCGGCGCCGGTCCTCTCACCTTCGAGCGCGTGCCCTTCGACCATCCGGCCTATGTGCTCTACACCTCTGGCACGACAGGCGCGCCGAAGGCGATCGTCCATCGTACCGGCGGCGTGCTGCTCCAGCATCTGAAGGAGCACCTGTTGCACGGCGACGTCCGTCCCGGCGACGTGATGAGTTGGTACACCAATACCGCCTGGATGATGTATCACTGGCTGATCTCAGGTCTGGCCTGCGGCGCGAGCGTGGTGCTCTATGACGGCGCGCCGATCCTGAAATCGGCCGATGGTCTCGATCCCAGTCCGCTCTGGAAAGTGGCGGAGCACGCCAAGGTCACGCATTTCGGCACCAGCCCGAAATATCTGGCGACACTTGCGGCCGAACGCTACGCGCCGGGACGCCTGCATGACCTTTCGCCGCTGCGTTCGCTGCTGTCGGCCGGCGCGCCCGTCTCACCCGGGCAGTTCGACTGGGTCTACGAGCATGTGAAACGCGACATGATCTTCGCCTCCATTTCCGGAGGCACCGAGATCATCGGCTGCTTCCTGCTGGGGTCGCCGCTCCATCCCGTGCGGCGCGGCGAGCTGACTGTGAAGGGGCTTGGTCTTGCAGTCGCAGTAATGGACGAGCGCAATTCGCCGGTGATCGGCCGCCAGGGCGATCTCGTCTGCACCGAGCCGTTCCCCTCCATGCCGCTGACCTTCTGGGGCAAGGATGGCGATGCGCGCTACCACGCCACCTATTTCGCCGCGCGCCGCGAGATCTGGACGCATGGCGATGTCGCAGAGATGACGGTTTACGGCTCTGGCGTCATCCACGGTCGCTCCGATACGACGCTGAAGCCCGGCGGCGTCCGCATCGGCACCGCCGAGATCTACGCGGCCTGCGAAAACTTCGCCGAGATCGAGGATTGCCTGGTCTTTGGCGCGCCCGTCGAAGGCGACGAGGAGATCGTGCTCTGCGTCAAGCTCAATGACGGTTATGCGCTGAGCGCCGAGCTTGCCGCGCGAATTCGCAAAGCGATCCGTGAAGGCGCTTCGCCGCGCCACGTGCCGCATCGCATCCACGCGGTGCAGGCCGTGCCCTACACTCTGAACGGCAAGCGTGTCGAGGGCGCCGCCCGCACCACGCTCGAAGGCAAGCCTGTCAGGAACATGGCTTCGCTCGCCAATCCGGCATGTCTCGAAGAATACCGAGCGCTCGACCGGGGCAGGGCAGCATGAGCCGGTCGAAGGGAGCGATCGTCGGCATCGGCGAGCTGAAGCCGCAACGTTTGACCAGCGGCGTGACGACGCTGGAGATGATCGCCGACGTCTCGCGCCTGGCGGTGCTCGACGCCGGGCTGGATCCGGCGGCGATCGACGGGCTGCTGGTAGGACCGCAGGTCGGCGAGACGCCGCAGCATGTTCCGGCAACGATTGCCGAATATCTGGGGCTCGCGCCGACCATGGCCAACGTCGTCGACCTCGGCGGCGCGTCCGGCGCCGGCATGGTCTGGCGCGCGGCCGCCGCGATCGAGGCCGGCATGTGCGAGGCGGTGCTGTGCGTGCTCGCCAACAATCGCGAGGAGACAGCGCCGCGCTCGCCCAACCGCAATCCGATCCGCGAGTTCGACGTGCCGTTCGGCGCCTCGGGCGCCAATATCTCCTACGCGCTGCTGATGAAGGCGCATATGGCGGAATACGGTTCGACTGCGCGGGATTTCGCCAGGATCGCCGCGGCGGCGCGCGCCAACGCGCAGCTCAATCCGGATGCGATCTTCTTCGGCAAGCCGGCCGATGTCGAAACGGTGCTTGCCTCGCCGATGATCGCCTCGCCGCTGCGTCTCCTCGAAATCGTCATGCCGGTCGCCGGCGGCGAAGCGGTTGTCGTCACCTCCGCCGAACGCGCGCGGTCGTTGCGCAAGCCGCCCGTCCATCTGCTCGGCGCCGGCGAGAAGGTCACGCATCGCGCCGTCAGCCACGCGCCAAGCCTCACCTCCGGTCCGCTGAAGAGCGCCATGGCGCAGGCCTTCGCGCAGTCCGGCACGCGGGCCGATGAGATGGATCTTCTGTCGCTCTACGACTGCTATACGATCATGGTCGCAACCACGATCGAGGATGCCGGCCTCTGCGCGCCGGGCCAGTTCGGCGCGTGGCTCGGCGACCACGATCTTTCCCACAAGGGCGACAGGCCGCTCAATACGCATGGCGGCCAGCTCGGCTTCGGCCAGCCCGACCTTGCTGGCGGGATGACCCATGTCGTCGAGGCGGTGCGTCAGCTGCGCGGGGAGGCGGGCGAACGCCAGATCGGCAAGGCCGGGCTGGCACTGGTCACTGGCAACGGCGCGACGATGAGCGAGGCGACCGCGCTCGTGCTGGGAGCCGCCTGATGTCCGTCGATCTCAACACGCTGAAGACCCCCGGTCCGACGATCACCGCGCTGACCAGGCCGTTCTGGGATGCCGCCGCCGAGGGCCGGCTGACCATCCAGCACTGCGAGGATTGCGGCAAGGACGTCTTCTATCCGCGCCCGATCTGCCCGCATTGCTGGAGCAGGCGCCTGCTCTGGAAAGACGCATCGGGCAGGGGGCGGCTCAAATCCTTTTCCAAGGTGCATAAGCCAGGCCATCCCGGCTGGCTGCCGGCGGCACCCTATGTGGTGGGCCTGATCGAATTGGCCGAAGGCCCAACGATGCTGAGCTTCATCCTGCCCGGCACACAGCCGCTACAGGTCGGGGACATGCTTCAGCTTGCGCCGACCGCCATCGGCGGTCGCGTCCTACCTGCCTTCAAACCAGTGGAACCCGATGCAGAGGAGAAGCCTAAATGAGCACCGCAATGAAAGACGGTTGGGCGGGTGTCGTAAAAGGCCGTCCGCAGGTCGGCGCCTTCGCCGAGCGCACGCGCCGCACGAGAATGAGCGACATCGAGGCCTTCACCGACATCACCGGCGACCACAATCCCCTGCATTACGACCGCGCGCTGGCCGAGAAGTCGGTGTTCGGCAAGCTGATCGTTCAGGGCGGCGTGACTTCCGGCATCCTCAACGCGTTGGTCGCCGAAGATCTGCCCGGCCCCGGAACAGTGTTCCTCGAAGTGGCGTGGAAGTTCGTCAAGGCGGTCGGCCTTGACGAGGAGATCACCGGACGCGTGGAGGTCAAGGAAGTGCGGCCCGATAAGCCTATCTGCAAGATCGAGACCAGCGTGCGCAACGGCCAGGGCGAGCTTTGCCTCACCGGCACGGCCACGGTCTTCACCGTACCGCTGCAAGGCGCATGAGCACGGCCGGCGGGCTTGGCATGGCGGCCGACAGCGAGCGCTGGCGCGTGCTGTCGCTGCTTTGCCTCGCAGTCGTCCTGTCGCTGACCACCTGGTTCTCGGCGACCGCGATCCTTCCCGAACTGAGGCAGGAGCTTGCGTTGGGCGCGAGCGCCGAGGCCTGGCTGACCAATGGCGTGCAGGTCGGCTTCGTTCTAGGCGCGCTGGCGGCGAGTCTAGTCAATCTTCCCGACCTCGTACGGCTGAGTCACCTGATGGCGGCGGCGGCGCTCGTCGCCGCTTTGGCCAACGCGACGCTGCTCTTCCATCCCGGGCCTGGCGGCGTGATCGCCGCGCGCATCGTCACCGGTGTTGCGCTCGCAGGCGTCTATCCGCCGGCGCTGAAGCTGGTCGCCACCTGGTTCGAGCGCGACAGGGGACTGGCGCTCGGCGCCGTCATCGGCGCGCTGACTGTCGGCTCGGCGTTGCCGCATCTCTTCCGCGCCGTCTCGACCGCGCTCGACTGGCGTCCCGTGGTTGCCGCCACCAGCGTGGCCACGGCCGCGGGCGCGCTGCTCTTCCTATTGTTCGCGAAGGAAGGACCCTATCCCTTCGGCAAGGCAGTGTTCGAGCCTTCGCGCATCGGCCAGGTGTTTCGAGAAAAGCCGCTGCTGCTCGCCAATCTTGGTTACCTGGGCCATATGTGGGAGCTCTATGCCATGTGGGCCTGGCTGCTCGCCTACACGCGCGCCTCATTCGAGGCGCAGGCGATCGGAACCGCCGCCATCGCCTCGCTATCGACCTTCCTTGTCGTGGCTTCCGGCATCCTCGGTTGTCTGCTCGGCGGCTATCTGTCGGACCGCATCGGCCGCACCGCCACCACCGCCGGCATGATGATCGTCTCGGGAAGCTGCGCGCTGCTGATGGGCTTTCTCTTCACCGGCCCGCTCTGGCTATTCATGCTGGTGGCCATCGTCTGGGGCGTTTCGGTGATCGGCGATTCCGCTCAGTTCTCCGCCGCCGTCACCGAGCTTGCCGACCGCCGCTTCGTCGGCACCGCGCTTTCGGTGCAACTGGGCGCCGGTTTCGCGCTGACGGTGCTCGCCATCTGGCTGACGCCGCGCTTCGCCGATTTCATCGGCGGCTGGCGCTGGGCCTTCTTGCTCCTGGTTCCCGGACCGCTTCTGGGGGCGGCCGCCATGCTATGGTTGCGAAACTTGCCGGAGAGCGTGAAAATGGCCGGTGGTCTCCGCTAGGGAGGCGCTGCCGCTTGTTGAGTCGCGGCAACTGAAATGCGGCAGGACCGGATGGAACAAGCAACCAGAATGCGCGGGCGTCCTCGTTACGACCAGGAAGATGCGGAGGCGGCCGAGGCTTTCCGCTCGATCGGCTCCAAGGTCCAGCTCAACCGCGACGAGGCCGCACCCCTCTGGGTGCAGTTGCGCAACCAGGTCGAGGAGGCGATCAACACCGGCCTGCTGGCTGCCAATTCGCGCATTCCCTCGGAGCAGGCGCTTTGCGATTTCTTTGGCGTCTCGCGTCCCGTCGTGCGCGCCGCGATCGGCTCGCTCTCCAACGAGGGCCGCATCATCAAGATGCCGCGCAAGGGCATGTTCGTCGCAGCTCCCCGCGAGCATGTCGACTTCATGACCGCCAATCTCGGCGTGTTCGACGATTTGACCGCCAAGGGCCACAAGGTCTCGACCCGCACGCTGGAGGTCTACCGCTGCCCGCCGAGCGAGAAGGAGTCCAAGGTCTTCGGCATTCCCGCCAATGGCAGCGTGGTCCGCATCAGCCGCGTCTATATGACCGACGGCACGCCGATCACCATGACGCGCATCAGCCTGCCGGGGCATAGGGTGCCGGGGCTGGAGAACATCCTGTCGGAAAACCAGTCGATCTTCGGCACCATCCGCGCCGTCTTCGGCCTGACGGTGAAGCGCGCCGACCGCTGGCTGCGCGCGGCCCTTCCCACCAAGGAAGAGGCCGATGAGATGGGCGTCGCCGCCAACACGCCGCTGATCGAGATCGAGTCGATCGCCTATGACGCCGACGGCGCCGCGCTCGAATATTACGAGGCCTTCTACAACTCCTCCGTCGCGCGCATCCATATGGCGGTCGAGCAGCCGTCGGCGACGGTGAACGGCGTCGATCGCACCTGACTTGCGTACATCCAAAAAAGATTCTGTTTTCTGGTTATAACCAGATTGACGGACCCGGGAAGCTTCTGTAACGTCCCTTTCATGGGGTCGGGAGGAGCCTGACCCCGGAGGCATTATCAGGACCTGTCGGCTTGCGGCGCTGCCTCGGCGGCGAGGGCGGAATTTTGCCTGCGCTCGAGCCTGTCCTGATGGAGGACGTGCATGGATTACCGGTCGCAATTCGACCTGACAGGCGAGGTCGTCGTCGTCACCGGCGGCGCCAGCGGGATCGGTCTCGAGGCCGCCAAGGCGCTCGGGACTTGCGGTGCGAATATCGTCCTGCTCGACATGAACACGGATGGGCTGAAGGCCGCTGCCGAAGCGCTCGAGGCCGCCGGAGTGGCGAGCGTCGAAGGCCGCGTGCTCGACGTCACCGATCCGCAAGCCGTCGAGGCGATGGCTGCCAAGGTCGTCAGTGATTTCGGCAAGGTCGATATCCTGGTCAACAGCGCCGGCATCGCGCGCCTCAACACCGCGCTCGACACGCCGGACGAAGAATGGCGCTTGGTGATGGATGTCAACGTCAACGGCGTCTACTGGACCTCGCGCGCCCTCGGCCGCTCGATGGTCGCCCGCAAAAAGGGCTCGATCGTCAATCTGGGCTCGATGTCGGGCCTGATCATCAACCGTCCGCAGACGGCGCCGTCCTACATGGTGAGCAAGGGCGCCGTGCATATGATGACCAAGGCGCTCGCGGTCGAATGGGCAAAGTCAGGAGTGCGCGTCAACGCGCTGGCGCCGGGCTATGTCGGCACCGAGATGACACTGAAGATGCGCGAGCGTCCCGAACTCTTCGACACCTGGATCGACATGACGCCGATGGGCCGGCTGGGCACGCCGCAGGAAATCGCCTCGGCGATCCTGTTCCTGGCGTCATCGGCCTCGAGCTACGTGACGGGCGCAATCCTGTCGATCGATGGCGGCTACACGGCCTGGTAATTGGCCTCGCAAGGATTGGAATATCGCATGCCCCTTTCGGACCGAGATGTGCGCCAGGCAATCATCGACGCCTGCATCCAGATGAATGAGCTCGGCATCAACCAGGGCACATCAGGCAACATCAGCTGTCGTCACGGCGGAGGCATGCTGATCTCGCCGACCAGCACGCCCTATGACACGCTGCAGCCGGAAGACATCGTCTTCATGGGCTGGGATGGCGAGGTCGACGGGCGCCTGCCGCCATCGAGCGAATGGCGCTTCCATCTCGACATCATGAAGGCGCGGCCCGAGGTCAACGCGGTTGTCCACGCGCATCCGACCTACTGCACGACGATCGCCATCATGGGCCGGAAGATACCGGCGATCCATTATATGGTCGCGGTAGCGGGCGGCAGCGACATACGCTGCGCGCCCTACGCCACGTTCGGCACGGCAGAGCTTTCGGCGCATGCGGTGGAGGCGCTGCGCGACCGCAAGGCCTGCCTGCTCGCCCAGCACGGCATGATCGCAGTCGGGTCGAGCCTCGCCCAGGCGATGTGGCTTGCGGTCGAGGTCGAGACGCTGGCGCGCCAGTATCACGGCGCCCTGCAGATCGGCGAGCCGCCGATCCTGTCCGACGAGGAGATCGAGAACGTCATCAAGCGCATGGCGAGCTACGGCCTGCGCGACAAGTAGGCCGCCGCCTAAGCGGAGGACCATGGTTTCGCATATCCTCCGGGAAGGCCCGGAGCGATCAACAAGGGAGGAAATGAAAAATGACCAGATCCATGAAAGGCCTCGTCAAGGCGCTCGCTTTGGGGTTGGCGGCGGCTTGCAGCCTTGCCGCCGTCTCCGGCGCGACCGCCGAGGAGCTGTCGCTCAAGGGCAAGCGCATCGGCGTCTCGGCCATCGGCACGGACCATTATTGGGACCTGATGGCGTTCAAAGGCATCCAGGACCGCGTCAAGGAGCTCGGCGGCGAGGTCATCGCGCTCGACGCCGGCCGCAAGGACCAGCAGCAGATCGCGCAGTTGCAGACGCTGATCGCCCAGAAGCCCGACGCCATCATCGAGCAGCTCGGCAATCTCGAAGTGCTGAACCCGTGGCTGCAGAAGATCCGCGACGCCGGCATCCCGCTGTTCACCGTCGACACCGCGACCCCGCACGCCATCAACAACACCACGTCGAACAACTACAATATCGGCGCCGAGATCGCGCTGCAGATGGTCGCCGACATGGGCGGCAAGGGCAATGTGCTGGTCTTCAACGGCTTCTACAGCGTGCCGGTCTGCAAGATCCGCTACGACCAGCTGAAATATGTGCTGACCTCGTTTCCGGATGTGAAGATCGTCGAGCCCGAGCTGCGCGACGTCATCCCGAACACGGTGCAGAGCGCCTACTCGAATGTGACCGACATGCTGACCAAGTCGCCCGAGAAGGGGTCGATCGGCGCGGTCTGGGCCTGCTGGGATGTGCCGCAGATCGGCGCCACGCAGGCGGTCGAAGCGGCCGGCCGCAACGAGGTCAAGACTTACGGCATCGACGGCAGCCCGGAAGTCATCAAGATGGTGATGGATCCGAAGTCGTCGGCCGGCGCGGTCGCGGCGCAGCAGCCCTATGAGATCGGCAAGACCTCGGTCGACAACGCCGCCAAATATCTGGCCGGCCAGAAGGTGCCGCCGTTCACTTTCGTGCCTTCGGTGCTGATCAACAAGGAAAACGCCGCCGAAAAAGGAAAGCCGTTCCTCGACGCCGCCGAGAAGGCTGGCGTTAAATAGGACGGAACGAAACGACGGGCAGCTCAGGCTCTGCGGCTGCCCGTCACATCCAACCAGGATTGACGGCCATGCAGACAGCAAAGCGTGACATTGCTGTATCGATGACAGGCATTTCGAAGCGGTTTGGTCCGGTGCGCGCCTTGGAAAACGCGAACCTCGAGATCGCGCGCGGCTCGATCCTCGGCCTTGTCGGCCAGAACGGCGCCGGCAAGTCGACCATCATCAAGGTGCTGGCCGGTATCATCAAGCCGGACAGCGGCTCGATCGTCATCAATGGCGAGGCCGTCACTTCGCTGACACCGGCCTCGGTCGAAAAGCTCGGTGTGCACTTCATCCACCAGGATCGGTTGCTGGTGCCGACCGCGACCGTCGGCGAAGCCGTCTTCCTCGGCCACGAGATCGGCCTCGGCCCGTTCGTCAGCCGCCGCGTCATGGAGCGCCGCGCTGCCGATTTGCTGAAGCGGTTCTTCGGCATGGAATTGCCGGCCGGAACGCTGGTGAAGGACCTGACCACCGCGCAGCAGAAGGTGGTGCAGATCACCCGCGCGCTGGCGCAGAAGGCATCCGTGCTGGTGCTGGACGAGCCGACGGCGGCGCTGGTCAAGCGCGAGGTCGACAGCCTGTTCGACGTGCTGCGCCGGCTGCGCGACGACGGCATCGCCGTGGTCTTCATCTCGCATTACATGCAGGAGATCGAAAAACTCTGCGACCGCGTCACCGTGATGCGCAACGGCACCGATGTCGGCACGGTCGATCCGCGGCAGACGCCGATCGACGAGATCATCGCGATGATGATCGCCCGCGATGTCGGCGAGATGTTTCCGAAGCGCTCGGTCGAGCTCGGCGCACCGGTGCTGGAGGTTTCAAACCTGCGGCTTGGCGGCAGCTTCGAGAACATCGGCTTCAACATCCGCGCCGGCGAGATCGTCGGCCTCACCGGCCTGCTCGGCTCCGGCGCCAAGGAGATCGTGCAGTGCCTGTTCGGCCTCAAGACCGCCGATGGCGGCGAGGTCAAGGTCGAAGGCAGGGAGTTGTCGCTGTCGACGCCGGTCAAAGCGGTGCGCGACGGCATCGCGATGCTGCCGGAAGACCGCCGCGCGCATGGCGTGGCGCTTGGCCTTTCCGTGCGCGAGAACATCTCCTTGGCCAGCCTGCGCCGCTATTCGCGCAGCGGCATGGTCAGCCGTGGCGCTGAGAACCAGGCTGTGGACGGCCTGATCAAGGAGTTGTCGATCAAGACGCCGCATCGCGACGCACTGGTGCGCGAGCTCTCCGGCGGCAACCAGCAGAAGGTGGCGATCGCCAAATGGCTGAGCTGCCAGTCGCGTGTCTATGTGCTGGACGAGCCGACGGTGGCCGTCGATGTCGGCGCCAAGGTCGAGATCTACAATCTCCTCAATCGCCTGGCGGGCGAGGGCGCGGCGATCCTGCTTCTGTCCTCCGATCTGCTCGAGCTGGTCGGCGTCTGCGACCGCGTGTTGGTGGTCTATCGCGGCAGGCTTGCCGGCAGCTTCTCCGGTCCTGCGATGAACAGCGATGCGCTGCTGGCGGCTTCGTCCGGCGCGCGCTCGAACATCGATGGAGTGGCCGCATGAGCGCGACTGTTTTCCACGCCGAAGTCGGCGTGTCCGACGAAAAGCAGGCGGCCGCCAAGAGCGCCCGCCGCCGCTTTGGCGCCTTGGTCGTGAGGCTTGGCGCGATCGCCGCCTTTGCCGCCATCATGGCTTATTTCGTCATCTTCGCGCCGGGCTTCACCTCGACCTTCAACCTGATCAACGTCGTCGAGCAATCGGCGATCCTGGGCGTGCTCGCCTATGGCATGACGGCCGTCATCATCGGCGGCGGCTCCAACGTCACCGAAGGCGGCATCGACCTTTCGATCGCCGCCAATATGGGGCTCTGTGCCGCGGTCTACGCCACGCTTCTGTCGATGGGCTATGGCGATTTCCTCTCGGTGATAGCGGCCATCGCTGTCGGCATGGCGGTCGGGGCGCTCAACGCTGTTGCCGTTGTCGGCCTTGGCATCCTGCCGCTGCTCGCGACGCTTGCCGTGCTGAACGTCGCGGCCGGCATGGAACTCACGCTCACCCAGAACACGGTCGTCGGCGCATCCTCCCCGCTGCTCGGCCTGCTGGTGTCGGGCAGCTTCCTCGGCATCTCCGCGCTCGCCTGGGCGCTGATCGTCTTCTCCGCCATCATGATCGTGGTTGTTCACGGCACGTCGTTTGGCCTGAGGCTCTACGCCGTTGGTGGACACCCGGAAGCAGCTCGCGCGGCTGGCATCAGCGTGCCCTTTTATGTGTCCTTCACCTATGTGCTGAGCGGCTTCTGCGCGGCGGTGGCGAGCATACTGACCGTCTCGCGCCTGTCGGCCAGCACGCCGGGCTCCGGCGAACTGCTTCTGTCGGTGCTGGCCGCGGCACTGCTCGGCACTGTGTTCTCGCGCCGCTTCGTGCCGACCATGGGCGGCACGCTGCTCAGCGTGCTGTTCATCGGCCTGCTCGCGAACGGCTTCCAGCTGCTCAACGTCTCCAGCTACTGGGTCAACGGCGTGCAGGGCGCGCTGATCCTGCTGGTGGTGGCCATCACATCCTTTGCCCGCGGTTCGGAGGGTTCGCGATGAGCGTCTCGGCCAACGACAACAACTCAGCCAAGGTGAGTGTGCGCGGCTTCCTCGCCAAATACAGCGTGCTCATCGCGTTCGCGGCAATCGTCATCTTCTTCGCGATTGCGAGCCCGACTTTCCTGACACCGGCCAACCTCTTCAACGTGCTGGTCAACAATGTCGTCATGCTGGCGATCGTGGCGCTGGGTCTCACCATCGTCATCTCCTCGGGCGGCATCGATCTCTCGGTCGGCGTCTCCGTCGACATGGCAAGCATGATCTTCGTCATGCTTTTGGCCGCCGGCTATAGCGGCGTGGTCGGCGTCGCTGGCGGCCTCGGCGCCGCGCTGATCGTCGGCATTCTCAACGCGATCCTCATCACCAGGCTCAACATCAGCCCCTTCCTGGCGACGCTCGGCGTGCTCTTCATCGGCCAGAGCACGCAGCAGCTCGCCACCAGCGGCGGCCAGCCGATCTACCTCACGAGCGGTTACGCGGCAGACCAGTTCAATGCCATCGCCCGCACCGCTCTGTTCGGGATACCGACGCCGGTCATCATGCTGATCGTCCTGGCGCTCGCGGTCCATCTCCTGCTGCATCGCTCGGTCTTCGGCCGCTATGTCCAGGCGATGGGCGCGCAGCCGGGGGTGGCATGGTATTCCGGCATCCGCGTGCCGCGCGAATTGTCGATGGTGCATGTGCTGTGCGCGCTGCTCGCCGGCGTCACCGGCATCCTCTTGTCGGCGACGGTGAAGTCCTACGTGCCGCTCTCCGGCAACGCCTTCCTGCTCGACGCCATCGGCGCCACCTTCATCGGCACGACGCTCAGTCGCGAGCGCAAGCCCTCGGTCATTGGCACGCTGCTCGGCGTGCTGCTGCTCGCCATCGTCAAGAACGGGCTGCTGCTCGTCGGCTGGAATTTCTACTGGCAGCAGGTCGGCATCGGCGTGCTGGTCTTCCTGGTGCTGGCCGCGAGCTTCGGCCTGCGCCGCGCCGCCCATTGAGTTCAAAAGGTCTCTTACCCATGCCCCAATTCGACGTCAGCTCGATCGGCTTCTACGTCCTCGATATCCTCGGACGGCCGGTCTCGCGCATTCCGGAAGGCGGCCGCGCCGACTATATCGAGGAGATCCGCATGACCGTCGCCGGCACGGCCGGCGCCACCGGCATGGACTGCGCCATCCTCGGCCTCAAGACGCGCGCCGTCACCACCCTCGGCACCGACGACATGGGCGACTGGTTTCTCGCCAAGCTGAAGAGATACGGTCTGGAGACGAGCCTCGTGCGTCGCGACGGCAGCGTCCAGACCTCGTCCACCATTTTGCCGGTGCGGCCGAACGGCGAACGTCCCGCCTTGCATGTGCCGGGCACCGCTACCTTGTTCGACGTCGCCGATGCCGATCTCGACGCCGCGCTCGACGCGACCGTCGTCCATGTCGGCGGCACCGGCCTGCTGAAGCGCTTCGACGGCGAGCCGACGGTCAGACTGCTGAAGCGCGCCAAGGCGCTTGGCCGTATCACCACCTTCGACCTCATCCAGGCGAAGCCGGAGACCTGGAAGCTGGTCGAACCATGCCTTCCCTACATCGACTATTTCGTGCCCAGCATCGACGAAGCCGGCGAGATGGCGCATGACCGCGATCCGGCCCGCGTCGCCGCCTTCTTCAAGGCGAGGGGCGTGAAGAACTGCATCATCACCCTCGGCGCCGGCGGCGTCTACGTCTCGCCCGAGCATGGCGAGGATTTCCATCTGCCCGCCTTCGAGGTCGAGGTCTTCGACACCACGGGCTGCGGCGATTCCTTCACCGCCGGCATCATCGTCGGCATCATCAAGGGCTGGGACCTGAAACAGTCCGCGCGCTTTGCCAGCGCGGTCGCCGCCAAGGTGGCGATGGGGCTCGGCTCCGACGGCAAACTCGTTTCATTCGACGACACGGTCGCGGCGATGAACGCGCTTCCGGTCAAGACATCAAAGGTGGAAGCAGCATGACCATTCTTCCTGAGGCCAAGGGCAAGACGGCTCTCGTCACCGGCGCCAGCCGCGGCATCGGCAGGGCGCTCGCGAAGGGGCTCGCGGAAGCGGGCTTCGATGTCGCCGTCACCGATCTGCCGTCGCAGGCGGCGGAGCTCGACGTGACCAAGGGCGAGATCGAGGCGGCCGGCCGCAAGGCCTATGTCTATACGATGGACGTAAGCAAGAAGAAAGACATCGAGGCGACCGCGCAGGCACTGCTCAAGGCTGCCGGCAGCATCGACGTGCTGGTTAACAATGCCGGCATCCTGAGGCCCAGCCTGCTGCAGGATCTGGACGAGGCCAATTGGGATGCGCATTTCGACGTCAACGCCAAGGGCGTGCTGATGATGTGCCAGGCGGTGCTGCCGCATATGCGCGCCAGGAAGTCAGGCCGGGTGATCAACATCGCCTCCATCGCCGGCCGCCAGGGTGTGCCGACGCAAGGCCACTACGCCGCCACCAAGGCGGTGGTGATCACGCTCACCCGCGTATTGGCGCAGGAGGTCGGCATGGATGGCGTCACCGTCAACGCGATCTGCCCCGGCATCATCCTGACCGAGATGGGCAAGAACAATCTGGGCAGCGAAGCGGCGATCCGCCATTGGGAGGACGTCGCCGCGCTGAAGCGCCTCGGCGCGCCGGAAGACATCGTCGGCCCGGTGCTGTTCTTCGCCTCGGATCTCTCGGCCTTCGTCACCGGCCAGGCGCTCAACGTCGACGGCGGCATCTACTACCACTGACGAGCATCCGACGAGAGCGTCCGCGCCGACCGATGCAATGGTCATAGCGGACCTCACAGGCGCGGTCCCGCCACCATGCGCGCGACGCGGGCCATGTCGGCGCTCATCTCGCGGTCGTCGTCGAGCGGGGCGACGAGCTCTCGCACGGCTTGATAACTGCGCCGCGGGCCTTCGCCCATCGAGTCCAGGACGCCGCGCAACTCGACGCCGGTGGCGGCGAAGATCAGTTCCATCGCCACCAGGTAACGCAACCGCTCGATGATCCCTGCCGTCTTGGCCACCACGCGCGGCGCCATCGACGACTGGTCCTCGACGCCGTCCGAAATGGCCAAAGGGCTGAGCGACATCGGATTGGCAAGATGGCGGATCTCGGCTTCGAGCGCGGCGACCGGCTTCTGCAACTCCGCATAGCCCTGGCGGCTGCCGCCCCTGGCCGAAAGGAAGCGCGGCAGCTCCGCCACGATCGGCGACATCAGCTTCATCGAGCGGTTGGCGGTGCCGACCGCGCAATGCGCGAGCGCCTGGCCGAGATTTTCCCAGGTCAGCGTGAAGGCGGTGAGGTCGAAATTGCCGTTGGAGACGACGCGCCCGGCCTCGGGCAGGATGACCGGATTGTCGCCGGAATGGCCAAGCTCGATCTCGGTCGCGAGCTTCGCCCGCTCATAGGCATGGAGCAGGCCGCCCCAAACCTGCGGCGCGCAGCGGAAGCTCAGCGGATCCTGCAGCCGCCGCGCGGCGTTGTCCTGCCACAGCCCGCTGCCGGAAAGCTCGGCTCGCAGCCGCGCGCCGATCTCGCACTGGCCGAAGGCCGGCCGCGCCGCCAGCGCGTCCTCTTCGATGGCCTTGAGCGATGCCCGGAACGCTTCGTAGTTGAGAGCGATGGCCGCCAGCGACCAGTCGATCAGGCAAGCGACCTCTTCCAGCGCCAGGCATGCCGTACCGGTCGAAAGGCTGTTGGCGACGATAATGGCGTGGCCGTCCTTCTCGCGCAGGTCGAGCGGTTCGAGCCCAGCGAGCTTGAGCGCCTCGGCCGACGGCATGATCCTGCCTTGATACTCGCTCTCGCCGTCGCCGCGCAGCGCCCGCGCCAGATGGCCGAGCGGCGCGAGATCCGCGGCGCCCACCGAGCCCCAGGAAGGGATCACGGGATGGACGCCTGCGTTGAGCGCGAGGAGCAGGCCGAGCACGACACCTTCGGAAGTGCCCGTGCCGCCCGCGGCCATGCCGCAGATGCGCGCGACCATCAGCGCCCGCACCGCGTCGGTCGGCAGCGATGGGCCGGCGCCCATGGAGTGGCTGAGCGGCACGCTGTGCTGGAAGGCGATTAGGTCGGCTTCCGCGAGCGGCGTGTCGACACAAGCGCCGAGCCCGGTGGTGACGCCATAGAGCGGCTTGCCGAGCTGGGTAAGATGCTCGATCAGGGCGCGGCTGGCGCGGATGCGGCGCATGGCTTCCTCGCCGAGCACAAGCCGGGCACTACGCCGCGCGATCTCGGCGACATCTTCCGTGCTGAGCGGCTTGGCGTCGAGGACGATCACTCTGGCTGTCATCGGGCTATTCCTTGGGCCTCCGGGAATGATGGCGGAATGAATGCAGGATATCCGGCACAGGCGCCAGCAATTGTCGAAAATCCGCCGTCGCGATTGCCGTTACCTTTCCTAAATTGGCCGGGAGGAAAGCAGCCATGGGAACTTTTGCTCTGCTGGCGATTTTGGATATGCTGCGGATTCAAATTGCCAGAAGGTCGCTGACATGACGAAACATTTTGCAGTCGCTGCGCTCACGCTTGCCGCGGCGGTCGCGATGTCCGGCCCGGTAGCCGCCGGCGAACACCGCCACCGCGTCACCGAACACGAGCGTTATGTCCCGGCCAGCGACGACATCATCGAGACGCTATTCGGCGGTCCGCGCTACTACGACCAGCAGATGACCAACACGGCGGCGGGCGCATGCGCTTATCACCGCGTCGGACCGGACGCGAATGCGGTGAACGACATCAGCGATCACTATTGCGGGAAGTAGGACTCCTCGGGGCATTCCTGGCAGGTTCGGTTTCTATAAGCCTCGGCTACATTTGCGTTGATGATCCCGCGAACCTATCGGAATCGCCGGAGGGCTGTCGTTGGCCTGGCCTTGCCCGCGCCTGCTTTGAATGCCGATCCCGTGACGGTGGGCGGACCATCGCACACATTTGATCAAGATATTGTATACAATAATCTAGAAAGATGTTGACAATCTCCCGTAGCCGGTTTCCTTTAATGCTATCCGCGCAGCCTATGAGCAAAACACAAAGCGCGATAACCAAGGGGAACTGCCAATATGATCAACCGTCGCTCCACTCTGAAATCCATGGCGCTCGGCGCCGTCTCGACCCTGGCAATTGCCGCAGTCGGCATTTCCTATGCTCAGGCTGAAAACAAGGAACTGAAAATCGGCTTTGTCGGGGTCACCAGCGGTCCGGCCGCCGCCTGGGGCACCTCGAACGTGCGCTCGATGCAGACCCGCGCCGCCTGGATCAACGAGACCGGTGGTGTCAAGATCGGCAACGACACCTACAACATCAACATCGTCACCTTCGACGACCAGAAGGACCCCAAGCGCGCCATTGCCGGCATGGAGAAGATGGCGCAGGAAGGTGTCCACTATGTCGTCGGCCCGAATGTCGATGACGGTGCCGCCGCGGTGCGCCCCGTCGCCGAGGCCAACGGCATCATCTATTTTCCCTATGCCTTCCCCAAGGCGCTCTACCAGAAGCCGGCCTCCAATGCCGTGCTCGGCATGATCGCCAACTACCAGTCCGGTCCGGCGATCTACAAATACCTCAAGGAAAACAAGGGTGTGAAGAAGATCGCCTTTGTCGCGGCAAATGAATCCGATCCGCTCAGCCAGCGCGACAGCGGTGTCGAAGCGGCAAAGGCGCTCGGGCTGGAAGTCGTCGCCCAGAACGACACCTACCAGAACGACACTCGCGACTTCACCCCGGTGCTGACGCCGATCGTCGCCTTGAAGCCCGACCTGCTCGTCCTGTCGGGCGTAGCACCCGCCAACGCGCCGCTCCTCATCCGCGCCGCCCGCGAGCTCGGTTATGAAGGCCTGATCTCGACGGAAACCGCGCAGGACGCCAAGGTTCTGGAAGAGGGCGCCGGCGAATATGCCAACGGCTTCATCTCCGTCGGCGGCGCCTCAACGCCGGAGATCGCCTCGGACGCGATGAAGGAATTCGTCGCCCGCTACACCAAGATGTTCGGCGAATACAACGACGAGTCCAACACCAAGGTCTATGCGCTCGAATACATCATCGAGACCCTGAAGGCCAATCCTGCGGCCATCAACGACGTGGCCGAATTCAAGAAGACCATGGACACCTTCACCGCGCCCAATCCCTTCCTCAAGGGCGACGCGAAGCTCAGCTATGTCGGCACGACGTCCTTCGGCCAGAAGCGCCAGCTTTCGGTGCCGATGGTGGTCAACGAATACAAGGACGGCGCTTTCCAGACCTTGTTCGTCGGCTCCGTCGACTAGCGTACCTTCGGGCGTCACTTCCTCCAGCTCGCCGCGGGGTCCGATAGGCCGGACCCTGCGGAAGATCGAAGGTATCCATGGAACAGGTCATCGCCAACGGATTGTATCTCGGTGCCCAATATGCGCTGATCGCGCTGGGGCTCACCTTGATCTTCGCCCTGATGAACGTGCTCAATTTCGCCCACGGCCAGATGTATGTGCTGGGCGGGTTCATCACCTACACGGTCTACGGCCAGCTCGGCCTGCCTTTCGTAGTCGCGCTGCTTGCCTCCGGCATCACGCTCGCCGTCATCGGCGCGCTGATGGAGAAATTTCTCTTCCGCACCGTCATCCGGCGCAGCCACCGCGAGGAAAGCACCATGCTGCTGGCCGCCGCGACGGCCTTCTTCTTCGACGCCGTCATCCTGCTCCTGTTCGGCGAAAAGCAGCGCGGCGTTCCCAAGATCGTCAAGGGCGTCTTCAACGACGTCGGCATCATCATGCCTTACGATCGCATCGTCGTCGGCGCGCTGGCGATCGTCTTCATCGCCGCCTTCGTGCTCTACATGCAGTACAGCCGGGTCGGCCGCGCCATGCGCGCGCTCGCCCAGGACCGCGTCGCCGCCCAGCTGATGGGTGTCAGGGTCGACCGCTATTCCATGATCGGCTTCGCCATGGGCGCCATGCTCGCGGGTATCGTCGGCGGGCTGCTGGTCACCATCACCGGCGTCAATTCCGGCATCGGCGGGCCGATCTCGATCAAGGCCTTCCTGATGGTGATGATCGGCGGCGCCGGCGTCGTCGGCGGAGCGATCGCCGGGGGCTTCATCCTCGGCATGATGGAGTCGGTCGGCCTCACCGTGCTGCGCGAATATGGCGATGTCACCTACCTCGTCATCTTCGCCGCCCTGATGGTGTTCCTGTCGGTCCGCCCCAACGGGCTGATGGGCAAGCCGTGGGGTTGATCGCGACATGAAACTCAATCGCAACACCAGGATCGCTGCGGTCGTCGCTTTCCTCGCGATCGTCTTCATCACCGTGCCGGCCGCCATCTCGGCAAGCGGCCGCTTCGACCTCTATTACACGCTGACCTCGGTGGCGCTGCTCAGCATCGCCAGCGCCGGCGTCTGGCTCACCTTCTACATCGGCCGCATCAACATCGGCCAGGGTGCCTATGCGCTGATGGGCGGCTATGTCTCGGCCATATTGGTGATGAACCATGGCTGGTCGTTCTGGCTGACGCTGCCGGTGGCCGGCCTGTTCTGCGCCGCCGCAAGCGTGCTGATCGGCCTGCCGATCCTGCGCCTGCGGGGCGTCTATTTCGCCATGGTCACGCTGGTGCTGACCGAGGTGGCGCGGCTGCTCGCGCTCGCGCTGCCGATCACCAACGGCGCCAAGGGCATCGTCAGCATCCCGCTGCCCGGCGCTCTGTCGGTCTTCGGCATCACGCTGATCCCCGATTTCGCCACGCTGCAGAATTCGCGGCTCGCCTTCTACCTGCTGGCGGTCACGCTGATGGTGGTCTGCTTCGCCATCATGTACCGGCTGGTCAATTCCCGCATCGGTAAGCTTTGCCAGTCGCTGCAGCAGAATGAGGAGCTCGCCTCCTCGATCGGCGTCAACATCGCCAATCTGCGCGTCATCGCCTATGCCGTGTCCTCCTTCTTCGGCGGTGTTTCCGGCGCCATTTTCGCCGCCATCTCGCAGTCGATCTACCCGTCGAGCTTCACCGTCACCGATTCCGTCAACTTCATGCTGAACTGCTTCCTCGGCGGCCTCGGCTATGTCTTCGGTCCGATGCTCGGCACGCTGGTGCTCTATTTCGGCTGGGACCTTCTTTTCCAGACCGGCCAGTTCCAGTTGCTCATCTATTCCGGCCTGATGATTGTGCTGATGCTGGTGCTGCCCAACGGCCTGCTCAGCCTTGCCGAAACGACCCGGAAGAAGGGTTGAGCCATGGCCGAAATGCTCGAAGTCTCCGGCATCACCAAGCGCTTTGGCGGTCTGGTTGCGGTCAACAACGTCTCCTTTTCAGTGC
This sequence comes from Mesorhizobium sp., assembly GCA_004020875.1. Taxonomy (GTDB): domain Bacteria; phylum Pseudomonadota; class Alphaproteobacteria; order Rhizobiales; family Rhizobiaceae; genus Mesorhizobium. The sequence continues at coordinate 172,341 of SAPZ01000010.1, read as the reverse complement.
GCGAGAAGGAGATATTGTCGGTCATAGGCCCCAACGGCGCCGGCAAGTCGACTCTGTTCAAGCTGATCTCGTCCTTCCTGCGCCCGACGACAGGCGAGGTGCGGCTGAAGGGCGAACGCATCTCCGGTCTTGCTCCGCATATTGCCGCCCGCAGAGGCGTGGTGCGCACCTTTCAGGAAACCACCATCTTCAAGAACATGAGCGTGCGCGACAACGTCATCATCGCGCATCATCTGCGCTCGAAAGCGAGCCTGTTCGGCTTCTTCCTCGGCACAGGCACTGCGAAGGCGGACGAGGCGGCCTTCGGGCAATCCGCCGACGAGATCCTGACGCTGCTCGGCCTCTCCTCACTCGCCCATGAGATCGCCCGTAACCTGCCGCACGGCCATTTGCGCGCGCTGGGCATCGCCATCGGCCTCGCCACCAACCCTTCGATCCTGCTGCTTGACGAGCCCTTCGCCGGCATGAATCACGAGGAGACGATGCGCATGGTCGAGATGGTGCGGCGCTTGCGTGAGCGCGGCCTCACCATCCTGCTCGTTGAGCATGACATGCCGGCCGTGATGAAGATCTCGGACCGGCTCGTCGTGCTCAATTTCGGGCAGAAGATCGCCGAGGGAACGCCGTCGGAAATCCAGGCCAATGAGAAGGTGATCGAAGCCTATCTCGGCAGCGAAGACGAGGCGATCGGCCTATGAACCAGATCCTGAACTTCGCCAATGTCCAGCTCTATTACGACCACGTCTACGCGCTGAAAGGCGTCTCGCTCGAGGTCAACGAAGGCGAGACGGTCGCACTGATCGGCGCCAACGGCGCCGGCAAATCGTCGATCCTTCGGGCCATCACCGGCCTGCGCAAGATCAGGTCCGGCGAAATTCATTATGGCGGCAAGCGCATCGACGGCGCCGCCCCCGACGAGATCGTCAAGATGGGCATCGCGATGGTGCCGGAGGGCCGCCGCGTCTTCCCCTATATGTCGGTCAGGGACAATCTCCTGATGGGCGCCTTCACGCGCACCAGCAAGGCCGAGGTCGCCGCGTTGATGGAGATGGTGCTGGGGCGATTTCCCCGGCTCAAGGAGCGCTTCTCGCAGGCCGCCGGCACGATGAGCGGCGGCGAGCAGCAGATGCTGGTCATCGGCCGCGCGCTGATGGCGAAGCCGAAGCTGCTGCTGCTGGATGAGCCCTCGCTCGGCGTCGCGCCAAAGCTCGTGCAGGACATCGCCCGCTCGATCGTCGCCATCAACCGCGACGAGAAGGTCAGCGTGCTCCTGGTCGAGCAGAATTCGCGCATGGCGCTGCGCATCTCGCAGCGCGCCTATGCGCTGACCACCGGCAGCATCGCGCTGAGCGGCAACTCCGCAGAATTGCTGACCGACGATCGGGTCAAGCGTCTTTATCTCGGCGGCGAGATCTGAGGCTGATTGGAATGCGCATTCTCGTCATCAACCCCAACACCACCCAATCGATGACCGCCAAGATCGGCGAGGCGGCGGCAAGCGTCGCGTCCGACGCCACCCAGGTCGTTGCCGTCAATCCGGCCGACGGTCCGCCGAGCATCGAGGGCTATTTCGACGAGGTCTTCGCCATACCCGGCATCATCGCCGAGATGGGCAAGGCCCAGGCCGACGCCTATGTCATCGCCTGCTTCGACGACACCGGGCTCGATGCGGCCCGCTGCGCCACCGAGGCTCCGGTGATCGGCATCGGCGAGGCGGCGTTCCATATGGCGAGCCTCGTCGCCGGCAAGTTCAGCGTCGTCACCACGCTTGCCCGTTCGGTTCCCGCGATCGAGCACAATCTGGTGAAATACGGCCTTGCCTCGCGCTGCGCCAAGGTGCGCTCGTCGGACGTCGCCGTGCTCGAGCTCGAACGTCCGGGCTCGAATGCAAGACACCGGATTTCGCAGGAGATCGCGCGCGCCGTTAGCGAGGATCATGCCGAGGCGATCGTGCTCGGCTGCGCCGGCATGGCGGACCTTGCGCACAGCCTGTCCGAGGAGCATGGCATCCCGGTTCTCGACGGTGTCGTCTGCGCCGTCACGCTGGCAGAGAGCCTGTTCAGGGTCGGCTTGAAAACATCGAAGATCGGCGGCTACGCGGCGCCGCGCGGCAAGCGGTTCGCCGGTATGTTCGCGCCACTATCGCCACCGGAAGCCGAGATCGTCTAGGCGGCTTCATGCCGCCGGGCGATCGACCGGCGCCGGGCAGGTGGGATTGACCGCCGCGCGAGCGATACTAGATTGGACGGGCTGCCGGCGATTTGGGGGCAGATCGGGTCATTCGGGCCCGCGCATTGAAAGTATGTTGACGGTACTCAGGGAAGACGATCGCGACGACAAGCCGGCTGCGCGCTGGTCGCCGATCTATTATGGGCTGAGGGATGCGATCGTCAGCCATCGCCTCGCCCCGGGCACCAAGCTTCCGGAGGACGAACTGGCCTCGATCTATTCGGTGAGCCGCACCGTCGTTCGCGCCGCCTTGCAGGCACTCGCGCACGACCGGCTGGCGCGGCTTGAGCCCAATCGCGGCGCCTTTGTCGCGCAGCCCTCGAAGATCGAGGCGCGCGAGGTGTTCGAGGCGAGGGCGCTGATCGAGCCCAAGGTGGCGGCGCTTGCCGCCAGGGCGGCGGTGCCATCGGACATAGTGCAATTGCGCCACCATCTCGAAAAGGAGCATGAGGCGCTGCATGACGGCCGCGACAGTGACGCCATCATGCTGTCGGCGCGCTTTCACGTCGGCATCGCCGAGATCGCCGCGCATTCGGTGTTCACCAACTTCGTGCGAGACCTCGTCTCGCACTCTTCGCTGATCATAGCGCTCTACTGGAAGCGCCGCGACGCCACCTGCGAGAAGCATGCCCATCATGCGCTGGTCGACGCCATCGAGGCCGGCGGCAGCGCCGACGCGGCCGCCCTGATGAACAGCCATCTGGTCGACCTGCTCTCCGGTCTCGACCTGACCGACAAGGTGGAAAAATCCGACAGCCTGGCGGATTTGTTGCGCGCTTAGGTGAGACGAGGCGGTTCGGTCGGGCTGCCGAACCGCCCTGGAGTCCGCTAGGCCGCGGCCGCCTGCGAGTAATCCATCCGCTCCAGATCGGCGATGAGGCCGGGTCCGGTCGGCTGCCAGCCGAGATGGTCACGCGTCCATTCGCTCGACGCCGGCATGTCGAGACCGGCGAACATGGCTAGCCATCCGAAATGGCCGGCGGCCTCTTCCTGCGAGAGCGAGACAACCGGCACGTTGAGGCCGGCGCCGATCACTTCCGCGATCTCGCGCATCGGAATGCCTTCTTCCGCGACGGCGTTGTAGCGAACGCCGGCTTCCTGCTTGTCCAGCGCCAGGCGGTAGAGCTTCGCGACATCCAGCACATGCGCCGACGACCACCGGTTGCGGCCTTCGCCAACATAGGCCGACACGCCCTTGGCGCGCGTCTGCGCGATCAGCGGTGTGATCAGGCCCTGCTTCACCGTGTCATGCACCTGCGGCAGCCGCACCACCGATACTTTGACGGCCTTTTCGGCCATCGCCGCGCCGGTAAGCTCGGATAGGATGCGCGGATTGGGATGGTCGGTGTTGAAGACGTCTTCCCTCCCCGGCTGTCCGTGTTCGGCGGAGCCCATGCCGACACCCGACGTGATGATGAGCAGCCGGTCGGAGCCGGCGAGCGCGCCGGCCAGCGCTTCGATGACGCGCTTGTCCTTCTCGCAATTCGCGACGAAATTCGAGAAATCGTGGTCGAAGGCGGTGTGGATCACCGCATCCGATTTCGCCGCGCCGTCGCGCAGGCTGTCGAGGTCTTCGAGGTCGCCGCGATGCGGCTCGGCGCCGGCGGCGACAAGCGACCGCGCACCGGCATCGGAGCGGGTCAGGCCAAGCACCTGGTGCCCCGCGGCAAGAAGCTCAGGCACGATCCTGGAACCGATGAAGCCGGTTGCGCCGGTAAGGAATACACGCATGAGATGGTCTCCTTTGATTGTTCGGAGGCCTTATTTGCGCTATAAATCATTCTGTTAAAGTAGTGACATTATCATGGTATAATAGCCAATAGGATCGCAATGCCCATCGACACCTGCAACAGGCTCGGCACCTTTTTGCGAGATCGCCGCATGCGTCTCGATCCCGCCGCCTTCGGCTTCGCCATGGGGCGCCGGCGCACGCAAGGGCTGCGCCGCGAAGAGGTGGCGCAGCGCGCCAATATCAGCCCGACCTGGTACACCTGGTTGGAGCAGGGAAGGGGCGGCGCGCCGTCCGCCGATGTGCTGAACCGCATCGCCACCGGTCTGATGCTGACCGAGCCCGAGCGCGAGCATCTGTTCATGCTGGGCCTCGGCCGGCCGCCGGAAGTCCGCTACAAAAGCGTCGACAGCGTCACGCCGCGTCTGCAGCGCGTCCTCGACGCCTTGGACCCCAGCCCGGCGATCGTCAAGACCGCGACGTGGGATGTGGTGGCCTGGAACCGTGCCGCCGCGGCGATGCTGACCGACTATTCCAAGCTGCCGCGCGAGCAGCGCAACATTCTGCGCCTGATGTTCGGCAACCCGCGCGTGCGCGACGCCCAGGACGATTGGCAGAGCGTTGCGCGCTTCGTGGTCGGGTCCTTTCGGGCGGATGCTGTTCGCGCCGGCGCCGGCGCGGAGGTCACCGAACTCGTCGAGGAGCTTTCGCGGGTGAGCCCCGAGTTTGCCGCGCTCTGGCGGGACAATGACGTCGTCCCCGCGCATGGTGAAGGCGTGAAGCGTCTGCGGCATCCCGAAATCGGACTGATCGAGCTGGAGTTCTCGGTCTTTGCCGTTGACGGCCGGCCAGAGCTCGGCATGATCGTCTACAACCCCGCGACGCCTGCTGACGCCGGGCGCATCCAATCGCTGATTGGGTCTCGCTCCGGCTGACGCAATGTCAATCGTCAGCTTTGCCGCCGCCGGTCCGATCGCTTCGGGGGAGCGTCGGCGTCGCCCGGCTGCCTGATGTGGTCGATGAAAGCGCGCAGCTTCGGCAGCACCTGGTGCCGTTCCGGATAATAAAGGAACACACCCGGCGTGGTCACCGCGAAGCGGCCGAGCAGCGCCTGCAGGCGTCCGTCGACGATCGGCGCTTCGGCTATGGGACCGGGCACCTGCGCAAGCCCGACACCCTGGATCGCCGCGCCGAGCAGCGAGGGGTAGTCATGCGCGATCAGCGGTCCCGAGACGATCGCCTCTATCGTCTTGTTGCCGTCGACGAAGGACCATGGCGCGAACGAACCGTTGGAGCGGCGCAGGCGCAGGCAGGCATGATCGCGCAGATCTTCGATATACTCGGGCGCCGCGCGCCGGCGCAGATAATCTGGACTGCCGACGACCGCCATCGGGAAGGAGGGCGTCAAGCGAACCGCGACCATGTCGGGCGCGATCAGATCGCCCATGCGGATGCCGGCGTCGAATCCTTCGGCGGCGAGATCGGCCAACTCGCCGCTGGCGACGATCTCCAGCTCGATCTCGGGATAGGTCTGGCAGAAGGAGGCGATCATCGGCTCCAGCAGCACCGGCACTACGGCCGGCGGCACCGAAAGGCGCAACAGCCCTGCCGGCCGCTGGCCAATGCCGCGCGCGACCTCGCTCGCGGCGATCAGCTCATCGAAAGCGGGCCGGGCGCGGGCGAAAAAGCGCTCGCCGGCTTCGGTCAGGCCGACGCTGCGCGTCGTGCGGATGAAGAGCACAGCACCGATGCGCGCCTCGAGCGTTCGTATCGCCTGGCTGATCGCTGATGGCGTGACGGCGAGCTCGGCCGCCGCCTTGCGGAAATTGCGGTGCCTTGCCACGCTCAGGAAGGCCTCGACGCCGTCGAGCGCGCCATGCCGGACTGTGAAGTTCTGCTTCATGACCCATCGACATTATCGCGGATAGTTGCCGGCAGAAAGCGAACGTATTTCTTTCGCGACTTGGAAGCCTGAAGGGAAGAGGCAATGACCGATGAACTGGACCGCGTGCGTGATCACTATCGCGCAACAGGATTGACCGATCGATTGAGGACCGCACTGGCGATCTTCGGCCCTGAGGAAGACCGGCTGAAGCCCGAACAGCTGGCGACCCTTGACCAATTCCACACCCGCGGTCTGGCCGCGACGGCGGAGCTCGCCAATCTCGCTGTCATCACCGCCGACATGTCGGTGCTGGACGTCGGATCGGGTGTTGGCGGGCCGGCTCGCTTCCTGGAGGCGACCTATGGCTGCAGAGTTACGGGCGTCGATCTCAGCGAACCCTTCGTCGAGGCCGCGCGCTATCTCACCGCGCGAACCGGGCAGGACGGCAAAGTGTCGTTCGAAACCGGCAACGCGCTGGCGCTTCCCCTCCCGGATGGCATGTACGATGCAGCGCTTTTGCAGCACGTGGCGATGAACATCGCCGACCGGTCGCTGCTCTACCGCGAGGTCAGGCGCGTGCTGAAGCCGGGCGGAAAATTCGCCACCTTCGACGTCGTGCTGAATAGCGGCGATCCTGTTTATCCGGTGCCATGGGCGAAGACGCCAGGCGAAAGCTTCCTGCTGACCGCCGAGGCGACCTGCGAGGCGATTGAGGCGGCCGGCTTCGGCACGCTCGTCCGCCGCGACGACACCGCCATTGCCAAGGCCTGGTTCGCCGAGCTCCGTGCCTATGGCCCGCCCCCTTCGCTCAATCTCGGCGTCGTCATGGGGCAGGGGTTCGCGGAACTCGCCACCAATCTCGGACGCAATCTGATGGAGGGACGGCTGGGCATCCTGACCGCGGTGTTCGAAGCCGTTCCGGTTAACTGAGCAATTCCAGGCAAGTGTTCAGCGGTTTTCCCTCCGGGGATTGCGAAAACTAATATTGAGGAGAGGCGATGATGTCACCGGCCCTGATCTTCAACATCCATCTCGCGCTTGGCTACGTGCCGTGGCTGCTTTGCTTCGCCGCCTATATCTGGCCAAGGCTGAGGTCGATGGAGCCGATCGAGGCGCAGCGCGCCATCGCCACGCTGCACAGCTTTCGCTTCTTCGGGCTCGTCTTCCTTATCCCGGGCGTGGTCGGCCCCGACCTCGCTTCTGGCTTCGCAAGCTTCGCCGCCTACGGCGACTTCGCGACCGGGCTCCTCGCCATGCTGGCGCTGCTCTTGGCGGCGAGGCCGGCGATGTTCTGGCCGCTGGTCGTCGCCTTCAACCTCGTCGGCGTGGTCGACCTTGTCGGCGACTATTATCACGGCACCATGCTCGACCTTCCCGGTCATGCCGGCCAGTTGGGCGCGACCTATGTGATCCCGGTCATCTACGTGCCGCTGTTGATGATCACGCATGTCGCGGCCTTCTATCTGCTGGCGCGGTCCAGGCGCCATCAGCCGGCAACGGCCTAATACATGGGGTTTGCCATGTGCTTGGGCGCGGGAAATTCGCTCGTGATCTCCGGCTGCACCGGACGCTCGAGATAGGTCGACAGCACGACATAGCTGCGCGTCGAGGTGACTCCGGGCGTGTCGTACAGACGGCCCAGCAGGCCCTCCAGCGCGCGCGTGTCCTCGGTGCGCACCTTGAGCAGCACGCAGGTGTCGCCGGCGACCGTGTGGATTTCCTCGACCTCGGGATATTTCGAGACCGCCATCAGCTCCGGCGTCTTGCCCCAACCCCTGGTGTCGATATGCACGAAGGCAAGCAGCGGCTTCTTCACCGCCCTCGGATCGATGATCGCCGATGTGGCGCGGATGGCGCCGCTGCGCTTCAGCCGCTTGACCCGCTCATGCGCCGCCGGCGGCGACAGGCCAACGCGCTCGCCCAGATCGGCATAGCTGATGGTCGCGTCCTCGACCAGAACGCCTAATATCTTTCGGTCGATCGGGTCGATCTCGCGGGCTGGTTGCTTGTTCCGCTGAATGTCATCTGTTTCTGCGTCCATATGGAAATTCTCCATTGCTACGGAATTTAATTCGGCCATTATGGATATATGTCGAACAGCAATCAATTGGCTATTGCAGCCGAGGCGCCGCGCGCGCCGATCCCGGCCGCCGCCTATCTGCTGACGGTCTGCATCGCCGTCATCGGCTCCAATTCGCTGGTTCTGGGACCCATCGCGCCTGCCGTCGCGGCATCGTTCGGCGCCAGTGTGCCGGGGGTGATGACGGCGGCCGCCGCTTTCGGCCTCGGCACGTCGGCCAGCGCGCTCTTCCTTGCCCGCTACATCGACCGAATCGGTGCGCGCCGCATGCTGCAGGGCGCATTGCTGCTGCTGGCCCTGGCGCTGGTCGCCAGCGCGCTCGCACCGACGGTGATGGCGCTGGTTGCTGCCCAGTTCGTTGCCGGCATTGCCGCAGGCATCGCCATGCCGGCGATCTATGCCAGCTCGGCCGCGATCGCGCCGCCCGGCCGCGAGAGCGGCACCATCGGTGTCGTGCTGACCGGCTGGACGCTTTCCATGGTCGCCGGCGTCTCGCTGTCGGCGGTGCTCGCCGATCTCGTCCACTGGCGCGCCGTCTTCGCGGCCGTCGCGCTTCTCGCGGGAGCGGCCGTTGCCGGCCTGGGTATGAGTTCGCTGCATGACACCAGGAAGGGCGGCCCCGCGCCGTCGCCGCTCGGCGCGCTCGCCGTTCCCGGCATCCTGCCGCTCCTCATTGCCTGCGGCGCCTTCATGACCGCCTTCTACGGCGTCTACGGCTATCTCGGCGATCATCTCCACGAAGCCCTCGGCGAGCCGGTCAGCGCCAACGGCCTGGCGGCGGTCGCCTACGGCATGGGCTTCGGCGCGGCAGCCTTGCTCGATGGCGTCATCGACCGGCTCGGCGCGCGTCGCGTCATGCCCTTCGCCTATCTGCTCGTTGCGGCCGTCTATGTCGCGATCGCGCTGGCGAGCGGCGGCTTCGGCCCGTTGATCGCGACAATCGCCGTCTGGGGCCTTGCCAATCATTTCGGTCTGAACGTGCTGGTCATGCGTCTCACCGCGCTCGACCCGTCGCGGCGCGGCACCATCATGGGCCTGAACAGCGCGGTCACTTATCTCGCCGTCACCGTCGGCACAGCGGGCTTCGGCCCGCTCTACACAAGCCTCGGCTTCGCCAATTGCGCCCTGATCGCGGCGGGACTGATGCTGGTGGCGGCCGGCGCGGCGGCATGGCGGTCGTCGACCCGGCAATAGGCTTGCATCTGCCGTCACACCTTCGCTAAGGCTGGCTTGCGAACCGGAGTCGCAGCCGATGAAGACGACGCTCGAGATCACCGCCGAGCCTTTGCCGCAGGACCTCGCTTTCCTGGGCGGAAGCCTCACCGCTTTCAATGATGCCGACGTCGGCCCCTCAGGCAGGAAGCCTCTCGTTGTCTTTGTACGCGACGAGCACGGCGCGATCGCCGCCGGCACTTCCGGTTACACTGCCTGGGGCTGGCTTTATGTGCAGTGGCTATGGGTCGACGAGAAGCTGCGCGGACGGCGCATGGCCGCCAGCATGCTCGAAGCCGCCGAACGGGAGGCTGTCGTGCGCGGGTGCCACGGCGCCTGGATTGACACTTTCAGTCCAACCGCTGAGAAGGTCTACGAGCGCCAAGGCTACAAGCCGTTCGGCGAATTGCCGGATTTCCCCATCGGCCGCCGCCGCGTCTTCCTGCAGAAGAAGCTGCCTTAGAGCAATCCAGGAAAAGTGTGGAGCGGTTTTCCGTCCGGAATTGCGTCAAAACAAACTAGCCCGCCAGCCTTCCGCCGCGCAGCGGCTCGGGCGCGCCGGTCGTGCTCGGAAAGCTGATCGGCAGGCCGCGCAGCACGCGCACGGCGAGGAAAGCAAAACATTCCGCTTCCACCGCGTCGCCCTTCCATCCAAGCGTCTCGGCCTGCATCACCTCGACGCCGGCGCGGCGTTCGAGCATCGTCATCATCGTCGGGTTGTGGCGGCCGCCGCCGCTGACCGCCAGCCGCTTCGGCCGGCGTGGCAACAGGTCGAGCGCCTTGCCGACCGCCGACACGGTGAAGGCCGTCAGCGTAGCGGCGCCATCCTCGGCATCCAGCCCGTCGGCCATCGCCGCGGTGAAGTCGAAGCGGTCGAGCGATTTCGGGTAGGGCTTCGTCAGATACGGATGCTGCAAGAGCCTGGCGAGCCGTTCCTCATCGACCTTGCCGGCAGCCGCCAGCCTGCCGCCGCGATCCATCTCGCCGAGGCCCTTCGCCTTGATGAAATCATTAACCGGCGCGTTAGCCGGACCGGTGTCGAAGGCGATGATGCTGTCCTTGCCGTCCCACCATGTGATGTTGCCGACGCCGCCGAGATTGAGCACGGCGGTGTCGCCGCTCGGATCGGCTTCTTTCAGCAGCGCCGCATGATAGGCGGCGGCCAGAGGCGCGCCTTGCCCACCCGCCGCGACATCGGCCGAGCGGAAATCATAGGCGACCTTGGTTCCAAGCAGCGAAGCCATCAACTGGCCATCGCCGAGTTGGCGCGTGCGGCCAATCCGTCCCGGCTGCGGGGCGCGATGCAGCACGGTCTGGCCGTGGAAGCCGACGACGCCGATATCGGCCATGCTCATACCCTGGCTCTCGACCAGATCCCTGACCGCCGCCGACTGCGCGCGAGTCAGCGCCTCCTCTGCCTCGCGAAAGATCGCCGGCTCCGGTCCCTCGAAATTCCAGATGCGCGCCTGGCGCAGCGTCTCTTCGAGCAGGGCGCGAATCGACTGCGGGTAGGGGGCCAGCGTGTAGGTGCCGGTGTCGGCGATGCGCTCGCCATCCGTCTTGATCAGCGCCACGTCGATATTGCCGTCGAGCACCGTGCCGGTCATCAGGCCGACGGCCCAGATTGGTTCCATGGTCCTTCCTCGAATCGCCCTTCATCACGTGTCGGACGGATCGGCGCGGCAGGCAAGCCTTTCGCCGCGGCCAAGCAGGCGGCCTTTTGCGCCAAAGGGCGAAAATCGAGCAACCACATTCTTGTCTCTTGCCGCTGAAGGCGCGAACCTGCCGACCGATACCGACCTGTCCCAAGGAGAAAATGCCATGGCAGCCAATGTTGCAGTGATCGCGGGCGCCGGCTCCGGGCTGAGCGCTTCGCTGGCGCGGCTTCTCTCCAGGGAGGGTTTCCGCGTCGTCCTTGCCGCGCGCAATGTCGACAAGCTGGGTGCGCTGGTCAAGGAAACCGGCGCGGTGGCCGTCGAAACCGATGTGTCGGACGCGGCTTCCGTCGAGCGGCTGTTCGGGGCGGTCGACAAGGCGGGCTCGCTCGAAATCGCCGTCTTCAATGCCAGCGGCCGCACGCGCGGGCCGATCGCCGAGCTCGATCCCGTCGCGGTCAAGCAAGCTCTGCTCGTCGGCGCCTATGGCGGCTTCCTGGTCGGCCAGCAGGCGGCGCGCCGGCTTCTTGCGCGCGGCTCCGGCTCGATCCTGTTCACCGGCGCCACCGCAAGCCTCAAGGGCTTCTCCGGCTCGGCCGGCTTCGCTATGCCGAAATTCGGCCTGCGCGGGCTGGCGCAATCGATGGCACGCGAGCTTGCGCCGAAGAACATCCATGTCGCGCATTTCATCATCGACGGCCAGATCGAGCCGGCCGGTCAGGCGCCCGAGCCCGAACGTCCGGACCGCCGCCTCTCGCCCGTCGCGATCGCCGAGACCTACCTCGCCGTCCATCGCCAGCATCGCAGCGCCTGGAGCTTTGAGGTCGAACTGAGGCCCTGGGTCGAGACGTTCTGACGGCCCACACTTGCATGGACCTTACAATAAGGCGCCCCGCCGCGGCTGCGTTATGTTAGCAGGTCTGCATATTCCGGATGCCTTTTAGCGGTTGGCAATGTAAGAAAGCGAAAAATAAAAGATACCTTTACTTAACTTTGGCATGCATACTGCGGTTTGGTCAGAATTGTTGTCCGGCTCTGCTGCGCGAATTGAGAATGGGCATGCCGCTTACACGTCGCACGCTGTTTGCAGCCGGAGGCGGAGGGCTACTGATCGCGCAGGCGCAAGCCGTAGCCACGCCGGCCCAGGCGCAAAATGCTCCAAGACCCATCGTGAGCGACAACAAGCTGCGCATCGCCATGCCGGCTTTCGCCTCCGATCCGTTCTTTCCGGCCGACGGCTCAGGCGACAAGGGCATCGACATGGACCTTGCGCGCGGCATAGCCGCGGAGCTTGGCGTCGAACCCGTATTCGACCGGTCCGCCATGACCTTCGATGGCATGGTGCAAAAGCTGACGTCCGGCCAGGCGGACCTGGCGATCGGCAAGCTCAGCCGCACGCTTCAGCGCGGCCGCTCGATCCTCTATTCCCGGCCTTACGCAATGCTGCATCAGGGTCTGCTTGCCAACCGCGTGAACCTGGCGCGCATAACGCAAGGCAAGCCGCCTGAACAGATCATCCGCGATTTCTCCGGCGAACTCGGCGTGATCGAAGGCTCGTCCTTCGCCACGTATGCGGCGACGACCTTTCCGCACGCCACGATCCAGCGCTTCGCGGGCTGGAACACGGTTATCGACGCGATCCGCAACGGCATGATCGACCTTGCCTATCGCGATGATTTCGAGATCAAGAAGCTGATGGTCGACGATCCGTCGATGACGGTGGTCGCGCGCTCGATCACGCTGACCGACAAGGTCGACACGATCGCGGTCGGCGTCAGTCCGGCCAATCCGCATCTTGCCGCCTTTGTCGATCTCTATCTTGATCTCGCGCGAGGCCAGCAGGTCCTCAGCACCGACGAGATCATCGCGCGCTATCGCCAGGGGAGCAAAGCCTGACGATGGCCGTCTCGGATGCAGCCGCACCCATGCCTCTCGATTGGCGCCTGGCGGCAAAGCGCATCCTGCGCTCGCCGTTGACGACGATCATCATGATCTTGTCCGGGATCCTGTGCGGACTCTATTACCCGGCCTTCGCCCATGCGATCAGCCCCGTCGCGCAGGTCTACCTGAATTTCCTCAAGATGGTCGTCCTGCCCTATCTGGTCTCGTCCGTGATCTTCTCGATCACCGCGATGGTCCAGGACCCGAAATCGGTCCGCTATCTCGGCAAGGTCGGCATGGCCGTCCTGGTTGTGTCGTTCCTCGCCGTGCTGGTCAGCGGCACCTATTCGCTGATCCTCAAGCCCGGCCAGATCGAGAACCCGCAGTCGCGCATCGAGCTCGGCGAGTTCATCAATTCGCAAGGCAGCGTCTCCACCGATCTCGCCTTCCCGTTCCAGCCGCCACCGCCCACCGGTGACCCGAACGGCGGACATTCGATCTTCCTGGATCTGGTGCCAAACAACGTCTTCAACGCGCTGGCGTCGGGCCAGACCATTCAGGTCCTTTTGTTCTGCCTGCTTTTCGGGCTCGCGATGGGCAAGATCCCCCAGCCCTCGTCGCTGAGCCTCTCACAGGCGCTCAACGCGGTGTACCGGGCCTGCACGGTGCTGACCAACTGGTTCGTCTGGGGACTGCCCTTCGCAACCTTCGTCCTGATCGCCGACCAAACCGCGTCGACCGGCACCAAGCCGCTGATGCTGATGGGCTGGTATCTGCTGGTGATGGGCCTTTCCTGCCTGACATTCCTGGCCGGCGCGTTCGCAATTATCGCCATCAGGTCGCGGCGAAGCTACTGGGCCACGATCAAGACCCTTCAGCCGCTTCTGATGGTTGCCATCACGACGCGCTCCACGGTCGCCTCGCTGCCCTGGGTCATCAATCTTTTGAGCGAGCGGCTACGCTTCAATCTGGTGGTGGTCGAGCTGCTCGTGCCGCTGCAGGCGGCCCTGCTGCGGACCGGGCCGGCACTGGTCTACACCTCGGGCACCCTGTTCATCGCCCAGCTCTACGGCCATCAGCTGGCAATCCCGGATCTGCTGCTCGTCGGCATCGTCTCGGCGCTTCTGGCGCTGACGACCGGCGGCATGGGCAGCCTGCTCATCCTGTCCCAGATGTCCATCGTCTGCGGCTACCTCAAGTTGCCCTTCGAGGCGGCGTTTGCCCTGTTCGTCGCGGTGGATGCGGCCGTGGACACGCTGATGACGCTGTCCAGCGTCTCCACTGTGGCCGCAAGCACGGCAATGATCGCGCCCAGCCATCGGGAGGCGGCGCAGGGCGCTGAAACCGTCGCGCAAGAGCTCGAAGCCGAGCCCGCCCGATGATCGACGACGGCATTCGACCCCAGCTCGGCATAATCGGCGGTCTCGGGCCGCTGGCGTCGGCCGACTTCTACTTCAAGCTGACGCGGATGACCGAGGCGCTGCGCGACAACGAGCATGTGCCTTCCGTCATGCTCAGCGTGCCGCAACTGCCCGACAGGACCGAAGCGATCCTGGCCGGTCATGACGGGCCGCTAGCGCCGCTGCAGGCCGCGATCGCAACGCTCAACGATCTCGGCGTCGCCTGCATAGCTATGCCTTGCAACACCGCCCATCATTGGTACGATAAGCTGGCGGCGGACTCGCGAGCCAAGATCATCCACATCGGCGATGCGGTGACGGCAGAAATCCGCCGCGGCCTGGACCGGGGCAGGGTTGCGAACCTCGCAACCCGGGGCACGCTTGTATCCGGCTTCTATCAGAACAGGATATCGGCGGCAGGATTCGAGGTCTGCTTGCCGGCGGACGCGGAGTTCCAAGAACGCGTCGACCGCGCGATCATGCTCGTTAAGGCCGGGTCGATCGCGCAAGCCGCTGCCGAGACCGAGCGCGCGCTTCATCTGGCGCAAATGGCCGGCGCAGATGTTGCACTTCTCGGCTGCACTGAACTGTCCGTCGTCGCGGCCAGCCTCGGCGACACGAACGGTCTGGTCGTCATCGACAGCAATGCCGCGCTGGCGCGGGCCAGCCTGCAACGACTGGGCTACCCTGTCCAGGAAGCGCGGGGCCTGCCCACCGTCGCATCGCTGCCGGCGGCCGGCCGGCCGTCCTTGCGTGTCACCCGGCGGGCTTCCTAATGCATGTCGCCCAGAAGTGTGCAGCGGTTCCGGAACAACGACATGCATCAAACAAACACTTAAAGCGCGTCGCCTGAATCCGGTTCAGCGCGACGCGCCTTAGGCGCGCAAGCTTCCATCGCCTCGCGGTCGATATTCGCTCGCCAGCGGTCGATGTGCTCCAAGTCATAAAATCTTTGAGAGAATATTTTCCGCCTCCCATCCGAGAGGAAATGCGCTTCTTTGCCCGAGCGGGCAGCATTGGTGATGCTTGATACCAAGGCTTCGCATTCCGCCAGGCCGCAATGATTTCGGGATCGCAAGGAACGCATCATGTCCGACGCTTCAAATTCTCTCCTTACGTCAATCACCAGGCGCGCCGGACTGGCGGCACTTCTCGCCACAACATTGGCCTTCATCGGCCTCACTGGACCGTCGCCGTCCTTCGCCGAGGACAAGAAGGCAATCAAGGTCGGCATCATCAGCGGCGAGGATGAGGATGTCTGGCGCGTCGTCACCGCCGAGGCGGCCAAGAAAGGGCTGACGATCGAGACCGTAGTCTTCAACGATTACACCCAGCCCAACGAGGCGCTGGAGCGCGGCGAGATCGATGCCAACGCCTTCCAGCACAAGCCCTATCTCGACAACCAGATCAAGACGCAAGGTTATCACATCGTTCCGGTCGGCTATACGGGCGTTTGGCCGATCGGTCTCTATTCGAAGAAGCATGCCAAGGTCGCCGACCTGCCGGAAGGCGCTGTCATCGGCCTGCCCAACGATCCGTCCAACGAGGGCCGCGCGCTGCATGTGCTGGAGCATGAGGGCCTCATCAAGCTGAAGGACGGCACCGGCATCCTGGCCACCACCGCCGACATTGCCGACAACCCCAAGAAGCTCGAGATCAAGGAGCTCGACGCCGGCATCGTCGGCCGCTCGGCGGACGATCTCGATGCCGCGGTCGTCAACACCGACTGGGCGCTGAAGAGCGGCCTCGGCCCTGAAATCCGCATCGCGCAGGAGCCGGTGGCCGACAATCCCTACCGCAACTTCATCGCGGTCAAGGCCGGCAACGAGAACGAGCCCTGGGTGAAGACGCTGGTCGCCTCCTACCAGAACGAGACGGTCAAGGCCGAGTTCGACAAGGTCTACAAGGGCACCGGGATCAGCGCCTATTGACCGGCGCATGGCTGGGAAAAATGAGCGGTCCGCTGTTGGGCGGGCCGCCGTTTCGTTTGCGTGGCACTGAGACGGACATAGAGATGAACCAGCATGTCACCGCCGGACCTGCCGACCCGGCCCGCGTCGAGCCGACCGAGCGGGAAGACGTCGTCCGCCTCGTCGATCTGAAGCGCCGCTTCGGCGCGACAGCCGCGCTCGACGGCGTCTCGCTGACCGTGAAGAAGGGCGAGATCCTGGGCATCATCGGCCGCAGCGGCGCCGGCAAGTCGACGCTGATCCGCTGCCTGAACGGACTGGAGCGGCCGGATTCCGGCGCGGTCTTCATCGAGGGCCGCGAGATCAGCCGTCTCGGCGAGCGCGAGCTGCAGCCGCTGCGCCGCCGCATCGGCATGGTGTTCCAGCACTTCAATCTGTTGTCGGCCAAGACCGTCGAGGACAATGTCGCGCTGCCGCTCAAGATCGAAGGGCGGCCTCGCGCCGAGCGCATGGCCCGGGCGGCCGAACTGCTGCAACTCGTCGGTCTGTCGGAGAAAGCCAAGGCCTATCCCGTTTCGCTGTCGGGCGGCCAGAAACAGCGCGTCGGCATCGCCAGGGCTTTGGCCGCGGGGCCGGCGCTGCTTTTGTCGGACGAGGCAACCTCGGCGCTCGATCCGGAAACGACGCGCTCGATCCTGGCCCTGCTCAAGGACATCAATTCCAGGCTCGGCCTCACCATCCTGCTGATCACGCATGAGATGGAAGTGATCCGCTCCATCGCCGACCGCGTGGCGGTGATCGACGCCGGCCGGATCGTCGAGCAAGGCGCTGTCTGGCAGGTCTTTGCCAACCCGAAATCCGAGGTCACCCGCAGCCTTCTCGGCGGCATCCGGCCGCAACTGCCGCCCGAGATTGCCGGCCGATTGGGCGCGGACGAAGGCGCCGAAACGATTGTCAGGATTGACGTCGCCGGAGAAGCGGCGCGTCGCCCGCTGCTGTCCGAGCTGAGCGCCGGCATGCCAGGCCCGTTCCGGCTTGTGCATGGCGGCATTGACCATGTGCAGCAGCAGCCGGTCGGCACGCTGTTCGTGGCCTTTCCTGGAGCCAACGCCGCTCATCTGGCGGCCGTTATCGCTTTCCTCAAAGACCGCGGTGCGCGGGTGGAGGTGCTTGGCCATGTCGCCGGTCCTGTTTGAACTCCTGCTCCGCTCGATCTGGGAGACGGTGCTGATGACCGGCGCGTCCGGCCTCATCTCGCTCGTCTTCGGGCTGCCGCTCGGGCTGGCCCTGGTCGCCGCCGATCGCGGCGGCATCGCCGAGAGCCTTTGGGTGAACCGTGGTCTGGGTGCCATCATCAACGGCTTCCGTTCGGTGCCCTTCATCATCCTGCTGGTGGCGCTGATCCCTGTGACGCGGCTGATCGTCGGCACCTCGATCGGCACCTGGGCGGCGATCGTGCCGCTGTCGATCGCGGCGACGCCCTACTATGCGCGCATCGCCGAAGTGTCGCTGCGCGAGGTCGATCACGGGCTGATCGAAGCGGCGCGCGCCATGGGCGGCAATCGCTGGACGATCATTCGCGAGGTGCTGGTCCCGGAAGCGCTGCCGGGCATCGTCGCGGGCTTTACCGTGACGCTGGTCACGCTGGTTGGCGCCTCGGCCATGGCCGGCGCCATCGGCGCCGGCGGCCTCGGCGATCTCGCCATCCGCTACGGCTACCAGCGTTTCGAGACGAGCGTCATGGTCGCCGTTGTCATCGTGCTCATCGTGCTGGTCTGCGGCATCCAGTGGATCGGCGACCGGCTGGTCGCTCGTCTGGATCATCGCGGATGATGTGCGGCGTCCGAACGCAATTTGTCACAAAAGCAGGGAATTGAGCGCCGGCTTGCTCCGTCCGCAAAGAGATTGGTCGGCGCTTTTCTTCACCAGCAATGACGCGCATGCCATCGTGCGGCGGGGTCGCCAGGGCAATTCCGGGAAGCGCCCAGCAGTCTTCCGTCCGGAATGCGAAGACATACAGTTGCCGCCAAGAGGAGCCTGTCCATGCCAAGAATAATTCCGGTGCTCGATCTCGATCGCCTGGAGCAGGGTCCATCCGAGCTTCGAACTTTTTTGTTTGATTTGCGCACCGCTGCCCGCGATGTCGGTTTCTTCTATCTCAGCGGACATGGCATCACTCAGCCGGAGATCGACGCGGTGCTGGGGGCCGCGCGCGGCTTCTTCGCCCTGCCGGAAGCCGACAAGCTCGCGATCGAGATGGTTAAGTCGCCGCAGTTCCGCGGCTATACGCGCGCCGGCGGCGAGCTGACCAGGGGCAGGGCCGACTGGCGCGAGCAGCTCGACATCGGCGTCGAACGCGCGACCATTGCGCAAGGGCCGGGCGTGCCGGCCTGGACGCGGCTGCAGGGCCCGAACCAGTGGCCGGCCGCGCTCCCCGATCTGAAGCCGGCGCTGCTTGGCTGGCAGGCCAAGGCGACCGATGTTGCTATCCGGCTGCTCAAGGCCTTCGCGCTGTCGCTCGACCAGCCGGAAGACGCCTTCGATGCGATCTATCGCGGCGAGCCGAACCACCGCATGAAGATCGTGCGTTACCCCGGCCGCGACACGACTGGCGACGACCAGGGCGTCGGCGCGCACAAGGATGGCGGCTTCCTCACCCTTCTGCTGCAGGACGAGAACAGGGGCCTGCAGGTCGAGTATGACGGCAGCTGGGTCGATGTCGACCCGATTCCGCGAACGCTTGTCGTCAACATCGGCGAACTGCTTGAACTCGCCTCGAACGGCTATCTCAGGGCGACCGTGCACCGCGTCGTCACGCCACCAGCCGGCATCGAACGGATTTCGGTGCCGTTCTTCTTCAGCGCGCGGCTCGATGCGACGGTCCCGCTGCTCGACCTGCCGGAGGAACTGGCGGCTGAAGCGCGCGGCCCGGCCAGCGACCCGGACAACCCGCTGTTCCGCAACGTCGGAACCAATGTGCTGAAGAGCAGGCTGAGGTCGCATCCCGACGTGGCGCGCCGGCACTATGCTGACCTTCTGGAAAAAGCATCGGCCGCCAGCTGACGATTTCCGGAAAATTGAGCGAGATTTTTTCGCGATTTCGACCTTTTTTGGAATTCCATTCGTGGAAAATACGCCCTCCAGGCCCCAAATAAGGGCCATCGCTCGGTGTTTTCCTCCCATTGCGCCGGGCGATGTTCCCCTCTGAAGGTTATGACCTTCATGCTTGGCCGGGCCGCTTTCGCGCCCGGCCTTTTTCTTGGAAGGGCAGGCCTGCCCGGCCGCGCTCGCTCGGATCAGTACCGGCGTGGCGCTGATCGAGGAACCGGCGCTCGAACGCGCCCGCCATCTACCGCCGATTGAAGGACGCAGCAGGGGCGCCTGCTCGAATGCTGGATAGGCTGGCAGGCGGAGTCGACAATGAACGGGCCCGCGCTTGCCGCGGGCCCGTTGATGCAGTCAGCTCAGGCGGCCTTGACCTTCAGCTCTTCCTCGCCGCGCGCCATCCGGGTCACGCCGGCAAAGTCGAGCTTGCCTGAACCGAGCACCGGCACTTTCGGCACGACGCGCACTTCGGCCGGCACCATCAGGTCCATGGCGCCATTCGCCTTGGCGAAGGCGAGGAAGTCCGCGCGGGTCGCGTTGGGCGCTTCCGTTATCAGGATCAGCTTCTCGCCCTTGCGCGCGTCCGGCACCGTCGCGACGGCCGCCGGCGAGCCTTTCCAGAGCTCACCGGCCAGTGCCTCGACCGCCGCCAGCGAAATCATCTCGCCGCCGATCTTGGCGAAGCGCTTGGCGCGGCCGCGGATCGAGATGAAGCCGGCGTCGTCGACGGTGACGATGTCGCCGGTGTCGTGCCAGCCGTCTTTCAGCGGCTCGATCACGCCGGGGTTCTCGGCGCGCAGATAGCCCGACATGACGTTCGGACCACGCACGAAGAGCCGTCCGCCCTCCTCGACGCCGGGCACCGGATCCAGGCGATACTCCATGCCCGGCATGATTTTTCCGACGCTGCCCGACTTGTTGTACATCGGCGTGTTGATGGCGATCACCGGGGCTGCTTCCGTCACGCCGTAGCCCTCGAGGATGCGCAGGCCGAACTTCTCCATGTAGATCGTGCGCGTCGCCGCCTTGACCGGCTCGGCGCCGGCGAAGCAGTAGCGCACCGAGCGGAAGTCGTAAGGATGCGCCGTGCGGGCGTAGCCGGCGAGGAAGGTATCGGTGCCGAAGATGATCGTCGCGTTCGATCCGTAGATCAGTTCCGGCACGATGCGGTAGTGCAGCGGGGAGGGGTAGAAATAGACCGGCACGCCCGAAATCAGCGGCAGCACCGTTCCCGCCGTCATGCCGAAGGAGTGGAAGATCGGCAGCACGTTGAACACCTTGTCGCCCGAGTGGAAGTCGATGCGCGAGGCCGCCTGGGCGGCGTTGGCGAGGATATTGCGGTGGGTCAGCACCACGCCTTTGGGCGTGCCCTCCGAGCCCGAGGTGAACAGGATCGCCGCCGAGTCGTCGGCCTTGCGCGGCACCCGAGGCGCCGTCTTGCGCAACAGGCCGAGCAGCTTGTCCTTGAGGCTGATCGTGCCGCGCAGGTCGTCGAGCCAGACGATGTCGACCGAACGGCCGATCTCCTCGACCACCGGCCCGAGCTTTGCCTGCTCGACGAAGGCGCGGGAGGTGAGCACGGTCTTCACCCCGGCCGCCTGGCAGGCTGACAGGATGTTCGCCGCGCCCGCGGTGAAGTTGATCATCGCCGGCACCTTGCCGGCCGACATGACGCCGAGCAGCGTGGCGCATGAGCCGTTGGCGTTGGGCAGCATGATGCCCAGCGTCTCTTGTCCCGCGTAGAGATGCTCGAACTTCTCGCCAAGCACCGCGGCGGCGGTGAGCAGCTTGCCGTAGCTCAGCGAACCGGTGACCGGATCCTGCACGGCGAGTTCTTTCATGCCGCGCTCCTGGGCCGTCGCGATGATCTTCTGAAGCACCGTCTTGTTGATGTCCTGGGTGCGGAAGACGAGGTCCGACATCACCTGATAGAGCGCGGAGCCCGCCGCGGCGCGGCGCTGGCGCCCCTTCAGCTCCGGGGGCACTTCGAGCTTTACCGGCTCCAGGATGGTCACCTTGACCTTCGGGAACAGGCGATGGCGCACATGCTGCGAGGAGAGCCGCGAGAAGTAGCTCTTCTCCAGCCCCTCGATGCGCACCGGCACTACCATCGAGCCGGTCTTGTCGGCGACCATGGCGGCGCCGTCATAGACCTTCATCAGGCCGCCGGTGACGGTGATGCGGCCCTCCGGGAAGATGACCAGCGGATCGCCGCCCTGCACGATCTTGATCAGCGTGCGGGTCGACATCGGCTTTGCCGGATTGAGCGGCAGCGCGCGCGCGAGCTTCATGAAGGGCTTCATCCACCAGGCCTGGGCGATCGTGTAGTCGATGGCGAAGACCGGCTCCTCGTCGGTCAGCGTCAGCGCCAGCGGACCGTCGAGGAAGCTGACATGGTTGAGCGCCAGGATCGGCGCCTTGCCGGCCGCCTTGAGATTGTCCAGCCCCTCGACCTCCAGCCGCAGGAAGGCGCGGAACAGGATCGAGACGAAATCGCGGAACGGGTTGGTCGGCAAGAATTTCAGCATCAGCCAGGCGGCAATCGCGTTGGCGACGACGAGGCCGTACAGGATGCCCGCGATGGAGACGCCTGCTGCCTGGATGGCGGCGACAAGGATGCCGCCGACCGTCATGAAGCCGGCATTGACGATGCTGACCGCCGCGACGACGCGGGCGCGGCGCGCTTCCGGCGACCAGGCCTGCACGGCGGCGAAGGTCGGCACCACCAGGAAGGCGGCGGCAATGGCCATGCCGGCGAGGTCGATGGCGACACGGATGGTGTTGGAGCCGGCGAAGAAGGTCGACAGGCTGGCGGCTGTCGGCGAAGGCTGCATGCTGCCGATGGTCCATGCGAGATGCAGGCCGAACAGCGCCATCAGCGCGGTGCCGACCGGCGCGGGCAAAAGCACCATGCGGCCTTGCGACATCCAGGCGGCGACGGCCGAGCCGATGGCGATCGAGACGGCGAACACCGCGAGATAGGCGGTGACGGCGATCTCATTGCCGCCGAGCGAATCCTTGATCATCGCCGGCAGGATCGAAAGCACGATGGCGCCGACCAGCCAGAACCACGAGGTCATCAGGCCGGCGCGCCAGATGCGCGTATCGGTGCGCAGGTCGGCGACCTGCCGCCAGGTCGAGCGTAAGATGTTCCAGTCGATGGTGAGGTTGGGAGCAGCCGAACCGGTGGAGGGGATGTAGCGGCTGACGAACCAGCAACCGACGGCCAGCGCCATCATGATCGGTCCGAACACAGTGACACCGATGCCGTCGGCGGAGACGACGCCGCCAGCAATCGTGCCGCCCAGGATCGCGGCGAAGGTGGCCGACTCGATCCAGGCATTGGCCTTGGGCAGTTCCTTGCGCTCGAGATGATCCGGCAGGATGCCGTATTTGATCGGCCCGAACAGCGCCGAGACGATGCCGAACATCAAGAGCGCCGTCATCAGCACCGGGATCGAGGACAGCGCGATGCCGACGACCGCGACGGCGGCCGCAGCGATCTCGGTGAATTTCAGGCGCCGCGCGATCAGCGCCTTGTCGAAGCGGTCGGCGATCTCGCCGCCAAGCGCCGAAAGCAGCAGGAAGGGGGCCATGAAAATGGCGCCGGCCAGCGTCACAAGCGACGCGGCCTGATCCTTCGCCAGGGTGAAGAGAATGAGGAACACCAGCGTGTTCTTCAGGAAGTTGTCGTTGAAGGCCGAGAGGAATTGCGTCCAGAAGAGAGGCGCGAAGCGCCGCGACATCATCAGATGGGTGTTCATGGCAATTTCCATTGGGCAAGTCCGGCCGGCAATCCGATTGGACTGAGCGGACACTTGCGCGGTTTGAGCCTTGTTTATCGGGAAGCGGTTAAGCTTCGTTACTGCGATTCAACCCAGTCCATTTGTTTCTTGTTCTCGGCGCCTGGAATCGGTCGTCCATGATCGGTCTCCAGGCCTTCCAGGCACTAGACTGTTTGCGGGCTTGGCTGTCGGCGAGCATCGATAGGATCCTTTCGTTTCAGCGTTAAGCCGGATCGGCGCCGGTCTGTTTCAGGTCAGATACACTAATTTGAACGTTGTTCACGATCGCACTATAGCACATCGTGAACGGCGTTCAATAAAGAAAATGAACGACGTTCACGCCACTCGAAGGCAAAGCGAGCAGGCTGGTATGGAAGTGCTGGCTGTCCTCCGGCGGCCCGCGCCGGCGCGCAAACAGGGCAGTGTGAACCCTGCTCAGCTGGGCTTTTCGCCGATCACCTCGAACCGCTCAACCGTGCAATGCTCGGCGACCACGCCCAGCACGTCGGTCGAAGGCTGGTCCGCATCCGGCTGCTTCCATCGGACTTGGAAGGAAAACACGAAACGGTTGCCGTTGGCGTCATGCTCCATGCCGACGAGGCGGGCATCGTAACCGAGTGTCCGTATCATGCCATGGAGGTCGGGCGGCGAGCTGTTCGGCCATGAGACCGAAAGCATCGCCTTGTGGTCGCGCGAAATCTTGAGGTCGACCCATTTCAGCCCCTGCAGGGTCACCAGGGTCAGCATCGTCGCGATCATGCCGAGACCGTACTGGCCTCCACCGAAGGCGAGGCCGATCATGGTCATGATCCACATCGTGGCGGCGGTGGTGACGCCGGTGACGAGATCGCCCCGCCGCAGAATGGCGCCGCCGCCGATGAAGCCGACCCCGGTGAGCACGCCGAGCGCCAAGCGCATCACATCCATGCGCGCGAAAGAGTCCGGCCCTTTGCCGGAGACATCGAGCAGCATGTTGGCCTGGACCATCGCCACGCAGGCCGCCAGACCGACCAGGATTGTCGTGCGCAGCCCGGCGGAATGGCCGCGCGCCTC
The DNA here is from genome assembly GCA_004020875.1 of Mesorhizobium sp. Lineage (GTDB taxonomy): Bacteria > Pseudomonadota > Alphaproteobacteria > Rhizobiales > Rhizobiaceae > Mesorhizobium. The sequence goes on along the minus strand of SAPZ01000010.1, from coordinate 148,417 downwards.
GCGGTTGAGCCCGATGAGGAAGCCGGCCAGCAGGGTCAGCACGAGACGCCCGACAAGATCCGGCCAGGTCGGATGAAGCGGCATGTCGCAGCAAAGTGTCTCGAACATCGTCTCGACAAGGGGGTGTAAATTCACCGCGCCTCAATTTCGTCCGCGACTTTCAACCGGGCAGAGCTGGGAATGGTTCCCTCGTCGGCGCGTCTGAGGCATTCGCAAGAAGAAGTTCCGCCGTGTTTCGGCAGGAGCAATGCCCGCGACCGGGATTAAACCGGTCGCGGAAGATGTCGCTTTAGCCGAATTTCGGGTCGAGGCTGCCCGACTTGTAGCGCTTGGCCATCTCCGCCAGCGGGATCGGCTTGATCTTCGGGGCGTTGCCGGCGGTGCCGAACTGCTCGAAGCGCTCCTTGCAGAGCTTTTTCATCGCAGCCATCGCCGGCGTCAGATATTTGCGCGGATCGAATTCCGACGGGTTCTCGGTCAGAACCTTGCGGATCGCGCCGGTCAGCGCCATGCGGTTGTCGGTGTCGATGTTGATCTTGCGCACGCCATGCTTGATGCCGCGCTGGATTTCTTCCACCGGCACGCCCCAGGTCGGCTTCATCTGGCCGCCATATTTGTTGATGATCTCCTGCAATTCCTCCGGCACGGAGGAAGAGCCATGCATGACCAGGTGCATGTTGGGCAGGCGGCGGTGGATCTCCTCGATCACGTTCATCGCGAGCACCGCGCCGTCCGGCTTGCGCGAGAACTTATAGGCGCCGTGGCTGGTGCCCATGGCCACCGCCAGCGCGTCGACATGGGTGTCGCGCACGAACTGCTCGGCCTGCACCGGGTCGGTCAAAAGCTGGTCGTGGCTAATCGCGCCCTCGAGCCCATGGCCGTCCTCCTGCTCTCCGCCACCGCTCTCGAGCGAGCCCAGCACGCCAATCTCGCCTTCCACCGACACGCCGCCCCAATGCGCCATGTCCACGACGCGGCGCGTGATCCCGGAATTATAGGCATAGTCGGCCGGCGACTTGCCGTCCTCCTTCAGCGAGCCGTCCATCATCACCGAGGTGAAGCCGTACTGGATCGCGGTGACGCAGGTGGCTTCGTTATTGCCATGGTCGAGATGCATGCAGACCGGGATGTCGGGGTGAATCTCGACCAGCGCGTCGATCAGCTTGGCCAGCACCACGTCATTGGCGTAGGCGCGCGCGCCGCGGCTGGCCTGCAGGATGACCGGCGACTTGGTCTCCTCGGCCGCCTCCATGATGGCGAGGCCCTGTTCCATATTGTTCATGTTGAAGGCAGGCACGCCATAGCCATGTTCGGCGGCATGGTCGAGCAATTGTCTCAGTGTGATGCGAGCCAACGAATAGTCTCCCGTATCTGGTTGCAGGCGCGATTTAGCAGGTTGGGCCGAAGCCCGGCCCAACTGCTTCTGGCCGGATTTCCGACGGACCGCAACCCACTCAAGTCGCGGTCCTGAAATCCAAATCGGTTTAGTTCCGATGCGCCGCTTGCGAAGCGGTTCAGGCCGCGATTCTGGCACGCGCGGCGAGGATCTCGACGCAGGCCTTTGCCGCTTCCTTGCCCTTCACGGTGAAATGCTCGTGGAAGAAGCGGCGGTGCTCGGCGCTGTCATGATAATTGTGCGGCGTCAGCACCGCCGACAGCACGGGCACGCCAGTCGCAAGCTGCACATTCATCATCCCGTCGATCACCGCGCTCGCCACGAAGTCGTGCCGGTAGATGCCGCCATTGACGACGAAGGCGGTGCCGAGGATCGCGGCATAGCGGCCGGTCTCGGCGAGTGTCTTGGCGTGCAGTGGGATCTCGTAGGCTCCCGGCACGTCGAAGATCTCGACAGCAAAGCCGCCAAGCGCGGCAAGCTCCGCCTCGAATGCCGCCACGCATTGGTCGACGATATCGGCATGCCAGCGCGCGCGAATGACGGCGACGCGGCGAGTTTCATAGTCTTTTGGGGAATGCTGATTCATGGGTCCTTCCTTCCGTTTCGAACCAGAATCAGGACGCACGACGCAAAAACCGGCCCGCGCGAGCGGACCGCCTCCTGCGTACGTTCTCTTCCATCCGGACTGTAACCGTCGGCCCCGGGATTGCACCGGATCTGCTGACCCTCCCATTTCCGGAAGGCGCTCGCGGGCTTGGGTCGAGACCCTTACCGCCGGTGGGGACTTTCACCCCGCCCTGAGAACATTGACGGCGGAAGTGTGAAGGGGCAGGAAGGTGCTGTCAACTAGCGACTACCTGACTCCCCCTAGAAGGACCCTAGAGGATGACATGGCCGGTGGGGCAGAGGGGGCGCGACGGACCGCCGCGCTCCAGGATCACCTCGCCCCGCCTTTGGCGGGCGCGGGGAACCCAAGCTTTGAGACGTGGCGGGGCATCTCGTGTCCTGCCAAACGTCTCTCGGCGGGGAAGACTACCCACGCTCGGGAAACATCGCCCTTAGCCCCTCGCGCGAGGCTTTCGCCACGCCGCGCTCGGTGATCAGCCCCGTCACCAGCCGCGCCGGCGTCACGTCGAAGGCCGGGTTGGCCGCTGTCGTCGCATCCGGCGACACACGCACCTGCGCGATCTTGCCGTCGGCTGTCTTGCCCCAGACCAGCGAAACCTCGTCGCCGGAGCGCTCCTCGATCGGGATTTCCGCAAGCCCGTCGGCGACCGTCCAGTCGATGGTAGGCGAGGGGAGCGCGACATAGAAGGGTACGTCATTGTCGGCCGCGGCCAGCGCCTTCAGATAGGTGCCGATCTTGTTGCAGACATCACCATTGGCGGTGGTGCGGTCGGTGCCGACGATCACCATGTCGATGTCGCCATGCTGCATCAGATGACCGCCGGCATTGTCGACGATCAGCGTATGCGGCACGCCGTGCCCGGCCATCTCCCAGGCGGTCAGCTGGGCGCCCTGGTTGCGCGGCCTGGTCTCGTCGACATAGACATGCACCGGAATGCCGGCCTCGGTCGCCAGATAGATCGGTGCGGTCGCGGTGCCGTAGTCGACCGTGGCCAGCCAGCCGGCATTGCAATGGGTCAGGATGTTGACCGTTTCGCCCGGCTGCTTCTTCGCCGCGATCTCCTTGATGATGGCGAGCCCGTTCTCGCCAATGGCGCGGTTCAATCCGACATCCTCATCGGCGATTTCGGCGGCGCGCCGGTATGCGGCCTCAGCGCGCTGTTCCGGCGCGAGCGGCTTGAGGGAGCGCCGCATCTCGTCCAGCGCCCAGCGCAGGTTGATCGCCGTCGGCCGGGTCCTGTGAAGCGTCTCCCATACCACGTCGAGCGCTTCGTCCGACGGGTCGTCCATCATCTGGATGGCGACGCCATAGGCCGCGGTGACGCCGATCAGCGGCGCGCCGCGCACCCACATGTCGCGGATGGCGGTGGCGATGCCGGCGACGGTTCCGATCGTCTCGATGCGGAACTCATGCGGCAGCCAGCGCTGGTCGATGATCTCGACCGATCGCTTGTCGTCGCTGAGCCAGATGGTGCGGTAATGGCGTTCGCCGACGTTCAAATCCTGTTCTCCTGTTCGATCAGCGCGGCCAGATTGTTGACCTCGTCGATACTGTGGATCTGGCGCCGATTGACGGCGATGTGGCGGCCGAAGCGCAAAGCCTTGGCCTCACATCTGGCGCGCAGGTCTTGATCGGCAATGGTCTCGAAATCGGCATTGTGGGCCAGCCCAAGGATGCGCCGGTGCACCTCGATGCCGGCAAAGCCGAGCAGGTCGGTCCAGATGGATTGCAGCATATGGTCGAGCGCCTGTTCGGAACCCAGCCTGTCGCCCTGATCCTCGAATAGGCTTTTCTGGTAGAGCATGCCGGTGCGCTCGCTGCGCCACAGATGCGCGAATTCGGCGCGGAAGGTCGCCCAGGTCTCGGCGGTTACGCCGAGCAGATAGGCGCGCATCGAATCCCTGCTGCCTTTCTCCTCATGGCCGCGTTGCGAGAAGAAGGCCATCCAGAAATTGGCGAGCAGCATGCCGACATCGAAGGCGATCGGGCCGTAGAAGGCGAACTCCGGATCGATCATCCGGGTCTCGCTGTCGGTCACCATGATCGAACCGGAATGCAGGTCGCCATGCAGCATAGTCTCGGCATTGGCGGCAAAAAGATGCTTCAGCCGCTGCGCCTCGACCTTGAGATCACGGTCGGCGCGCAGCTCCGCCACCAGGCCGTCGAGCTGCGGCGAGGTGTGCCGGTTCATCTTGGCGTCGAAATAGGGATCGGAGAACACGAGGTTCTCGGTGATGTCGCAGAGCTCGACATTGTCGGCGAACAGCGCCAGATCGGCCTTGCGCTCTTTCGTCACCATTGACAAATCCGAGCCGCGGAACAGTGTGCGGGCCATGAACAGGCCGATGTCGCGCGCGATGTTCGGCAGCTCACGGCCGTCGATCAGCGCGCGCCGCAGGATGATGTGCGGCGGCGCCAGATATTCCATGACGATCAGCGCCTGGGTCTCGTCGAAATGGTAGATCGCCGGTACCGAGCCGGGCGCGCGGCGCTCCTGCCTGGTCAGCGCATGATATTCGAAGAAGGAGCGCTTCAAGGGAAGCGGCCAGCTGTCGCCGACCAGCCGCACATAGGGCAGCGCCTGTTTTACAACCGCGGCGCCCTGATCGCCCTCGACAATGAAGACGAGGTTCAGATTGCCGTCGCCAACCTCGCGCACCTTCCAGTGGCTGGCGTCCTTGCCGATACGATCGGTCAGCGCCGCGGTCTCGCCAAGACGCTTCGGCAGAGTTTCCACCGACAATGCTTCGAACTTCCCGGTCATGCTCTCCCCTCCTGCGCGTGATCTCCGACGATAGCGGAGCCACGGCGGCGGGGCCAAGCTAGGAAGCGCTCTGGCAAATGTCAATCGTGTTGACAATTGACGAATGAGCCCATAGCGTCACGGACCAGGGAGGAAGGAATGGGCGCAGATGCCGTGTTCCATGTGGAGGGCCTGAGGAAATCCTTCGGTCAGAACGAGGTGCTTGGCGGCATCTCGCTCGAACTGCATTCTGGCGAGGTGACGGTGCTGATGGGCGCCAACGGCGCCGGCAAATCCACCCTGGTCAAGATCGTCAGCGGCGTCTACGAGCGCGGTGCCGGCACGATGCGGCTCGCCGGCAAGGCATTCGATCCGCAGACCCCCGCCGAAGCCATTCGCGCCGGCGTCGTTACCGTGCACCAGAACATCAATGACGGCGTGGTCGCCGACCTTGATGTTGCCACCAATCTGACGCTCGATCGGCTGAGCGGCAAAGGCGCGTCGATGCTGTTCAAGCCCGCCAATGTCCGGGCCGAGGCCAGGGCTGTCGCCGACCGCATGGGGCTCACAATCGACCTCAAGGCGCGCGTCAGCGATCTGTCGCTGGCCGACCGGCAGATGGTGGCCATCGCCCGCGCCATGGCACATCAGCCCAAGGTCCTGATCCTCGACGAGCCGACCTCGTCGCTGTCCAGCGCCGAGGCCGACCGGCTGTTTTCGCTGATCGACCGGTTGCGCGGGCAGGGCGTCGCCATCCTTTATATTTCGCATCGCATGTCCGACATCAGGCGGCTCGCCGATCGCATCGTGTCGATGCGCGACGGCCTCGTCTCCGGCACCTTCGACAAGAAACCTCTCGACTATGAGGGCGCCGTCAACGCCATGCTCGGCCGTAAGATCCATCTCGACAGGGTGGTGGCGAGAAGCTCGGCCCGAGCGGTCTTCACCGCTGAGGGCTTGCAGCTGGCGCAAGGGTCGAAGCCGATCTCGATGACGCTGGGCGCCGGCGAGGTGGTGGCGATCACCGGGCTCGTTGGCGTCGGCAAGACGGCCTTGGCCGAGACCCTGTTCGGCGTGCGAAGGCCGCTTGCCGGCACCATGCATATCGATGGCAAGCCCTATGGGCCGGGCTCGGCGCGCGAGGCGATCGCTGCCGGCGCCTTCCTGGTGGCCAAGGACCGCGCAGCGAGCGGCATCGTCGGCGGCTTCAACATCGAGCGCAACATCAGCCTGCCATTCCTCAGGCGCATGTCGGGCTTTGGCGTCATGAAGAAGCGCGCCGAGCGCGTCGCCGCCCGCCGCCAGATTGACGAGCTCGGCATCGTCTGCCGCTCGGAGAAGGACGAGCTTTCGACATTGTCGGGCGGCAACCAACAGAAGGTGATGGTGGCGCGCTGGATGTCTCAGGCTTCGCGCCTCTTCATCCTCGACGAGCCTTTCCAGGGCGTCGACATTTCGGCGCGCCGCGACATCGCGGCCAAGCTGAGGGCAAGCGCCGACGGCCGCGCGACGCTGATCTTCGTCACCGAGATCGACGAGGCGCTGGAGACTGCCGACCGTATCCTGGTGATGTCCGAACACACGATCGTCGGCGAGCACCGCAATGCCGATGTCGACCTCGACCGGCTGCTGGCGGAAGTGGCCGGCGGACCGCTGCATAGTGCTGCGTGAGATCGTGCGGATGATGAGTCTTGGAGTGCAGGCATGAGTTCCAGTTTGGCGGAGAGGGCAACAGCGCGGGAGCGTTCGATGACATTGCGCGACTATGCCATCCGCTACGGCTTCATCGTCCTGCTGGTCGGGTTGATCGCCTATTTTGCGATCGCAGCCGATGGCTTCGCCTCGCCGCAGAGTGCTGTCTTCATCTTCCAGTCGGTGGCCATCACCGGCGTGCTGGCACTCGGCGTCACCGCGACGCTCGTCGTCGGCGGTTTCGATCTGTCAATCGGCTCGGTCGCGACGTCCGCCATGATGGCTGCTTCCTACGCCATGGTGGTGCTGGAGCAGAACGCCATTGTCGCCGTCATCGCCTGCCTGGTCATCGGCGTCATCGTCGGCATGATCAATGGCTGGCTGATCGTCTATATGCGCGTGCCCGATCTGCTCGCCACGCTCGGCATGATGTTCCTGCTGCTCGGCCTGCAGCGCATTCCGACCGAAGGACGCTCGATCGCCACCGGCATGACCATGCCCGACGGCTCGGTCGCCAACGGCAAGTTTTCCGAAACCTTCCTGGCGCTCGGCCGCCACCGCATCGACTTCTTCATCCCGAACCTGATCCCCGTCTCCGTGGTGGTGCTCGTCGTGCTCGCGGTGCTGATCTGGTTCTTCCTCGAATACACCCGCTTCGGCCGCATGATGTATGCCGTCGGCAGCAATGAGCGGGCGGCCGAACTCGCTGGCGCGCCTGTCAAGGCATACAAGATCTGGGCCTACGTCATTTCGGGAGTTTTTGCCTCGATCGGCGGGATTTTGCTCGCCGCCCGGCTTGGACGCGGCGACATCGCCTCGGGTAATAATCTCTTGCTCGACGCTGTCGCGGCGGCGCTCATCGGCTACGCGGTGCTCGGCGCGGCCAAGCCCAACGCCTTCGGCACGGCCGTCGGCGCGGTGTTCGTCGGCGTCCTGCTGCAAGGCCTGACGATGATGAACGCCCCCTACTACACGCAGGATTTCGTCAAGGGCGCGGTGCTTGTCGTCGCCCTTGTCTTCACCTTCGCCCTTTCCGGCAGGGGCAAGAGATAGTTTCGACCGGGATTGATGAGAACACAAACGGAGGAAAAAGTGAGCATCACAAGAAGACTTTTGGGGAAGGCGGCGCTCGGCCTTGGCGCGGCGCTGCTGATGCAGGGGACCGCTTTGGCGGCGGACCGCCCGGCGCCGTTCGACAAGCCGGGCGTCAAGATCGCGCTGGTGCGCTATCTTTCGACCGGTGACTTCTTCCAGGCCTATCTCTCCGGCGTCGAGGCGCAGGCCAAGGCGCTCGGCGTCGACCTCCGCGTGCTCGACAGCCGCCAGGACGCCGCGCTCCAGGCCGACATGGTCGACCAGGCGATCGCGCTCGGCGTGCAGGGCATCATCATCCAGCACGGCCTGACGGAATCGATGAAGGACGCCGCTCAGCGCGCGGTCGACGCCGGCATCAAGGTCGTCGCCTTCGACGTCAATGTAGAGAACCCGAAGATCCCGCAGATCGAGCAGTCGGACAAGGATCTGGCCAAGCTCGCGCTCGAGCAGGCGGTCAAGGACAATGGCGAGAGCTGGAAGGCCGGTTACGTCTATGTCGCCGGCATCGCCCCGCTCGACCGCCGCAACGAAACCTGGGTGGATGTGAAGAAGAAATATTCGGGCATCAGCGAGGTCGCCCAGTTCGGCACGCTCGACAACCCGATCGCCAACTCCGTCGCCAACCAAGCGCGCGCAGTGCTGCAGGCGCATCCCGACATCAACGTGATGTTCGCGCCCTATGACGAGTTCGCCAAGGGCGTGAAGATCGCCGTCGACGAAGCCGGTCTGAACAAGAAGATCAAAATCTACTCGGCCGACATCTCGACCTCCGACATCGCCGCGATGCGCGAGCCGGATAGCGCCTGGGCTGCGACCGCCGCCACCAACCCCGCCGTTGTCGGCCAGGTCTCGGTGCGCGCCCTGGCGCAGCTGCTCGCCGGCGAGGATCCCGGCCACAACGTCATCGTGCCGCCGACGCTGATTACTCAGAAGGAACTGATCGACAAGGACATCAAGAACATGGAAGACTTGTCGGCCAAGCTGCCGCAATTCGCCCATGCCGATGTCGCCATGCCGGCCTGGATGCCGAACCCGAACGCCAAGTAAGGTCCGGCCAGTCGCGAAATGAAGAGAGCGATCCAATGGGCCGCTCTCTGTCTGTCTTTTATGAAGACGGTTGCGGCCTCATCTCTGCCAGAATGGCAGTTTGGTGATCTCCGCCTCGACCTCTGCTTTCGTCAGTCCGATATCGTCGATCAGATGCGGATTGTCCGTCGCTAGGCGCTTGAGCTCGAAACGGAAATAGGCCTGCTTGCGGCGCGCGGCGATGAGGCTGCGTAGAGCTGCGAGGCTGTAGCGCCGCCGGCCCATGTGCATTCCCGATACCGCCTCGAGACATGTGGAAGGCGCAAAGCTGTCGTTCATGGTAACCTCCATCGAATGAGGGTTCCAAAGGCCCTCGACCTGACTGAGATTGCAGTGTGCCGCAGGCGGCCGGCGGCGTAATTAAGCCCTCCCAAATAGTTCTCAAAACTTCCAAATCGGTCAGAGCGTTTCACCGTTTCACGGAAACGGCGAAACGCTCTATCCCTTTGTTTTTACGCAATTCCGGTACGGAAGATTACGGCGAAGACGCCGAACTTAACCGTTCACACTTTTCCTGGAATTGCTCTATAGATCGCCGCATGCAGGGATCGCGCTTCGCTTTCGGACCGTTCGTGCTTGATCCGGGCGCGGGAACGCTGCTTCGGGGCGATGTTCCCGTTGCCGCCGGCCATCGCGGACTGAAGCTGCTGGAGGCGCTCGTCGCGCGTCCCGGCGAAATCCTGGCCAAGGCAGAGCTTATGGACGCGGCCTGGCCGGGCACCGCCGTCGAGGAAGGCAATCTCACCGTCCAGATCGCGCAGTTGCGCAAGCTGCTTGGTCCGGCGATCGGCGGCGGGGAGTGGATCGCAACGGTGCCGCGCGTTGGCTACCGGTTCACAGGCACCGTCGAACAGGCCGACGCCACGCGCAAGACCTTGCCGCTGCCCGATAAACCGTCCATCGCCGTGCTGCCCTTCATCAATCTGAGCAACGATCCGGACCAGGATTCTTTCGCCGACGGCCTGACCGAAGACCTGATCACCGATCTTTCCCGGATATCTGGCCTGTTCGTGATCGCCCGCAACTCGGTGTTCGCCTACAAAGGCAAAGCGATGGATGTGCGCGCCATCGCAGGCGAACTCGGCGTGCGCTATCTGCTGGAGGGCAGCGCCAGGCGCGCCGCCGGACGCGTGCGCATCAACGCGCAGCTGATCGATGCGCTGAGCGGCGAGCATCTCTGGGCGGAGCGTTTTGATCGCAGCCTTGAAGATATCTTCGCGGTCCAGGACGAGGCGACGGCCAAGATCGTCGAAGCGCTGCTCGGCCGGCTGCGCGCGCCGCCGGAGCGCAACCGGCCGAAGAACCTCGAAGCCTATGATCTCGTCGTGCGAGCGCGCAAAATGTTCGACGAGTCGCCGCAGATGGCGCGCGAGGCGCACCTGATGCTGACGCGCGCGGCCTCGCTCGATCCCGATTACGCCGAGGCTTATCGGTGGCTCGCCATGAACCACTGGATGGGCTGGGTGCATTGGGGCGAGCCGTTCGAGCCTGCCCGCAGCACGTCCCTCGAATTGGCGCGCAAGGCCGTGGCGATCGACCCCAACGACGCCGGTTGCCGCTGGGTGCTAGCGAACCTGCTTGCCTATGAACGCGATTTCGAGCAAGCCGAGGTGGAATTCGCAAAGGCGATCGAGCTCGACCCGAACGAGGCGGATATCTGGGCGACCCTGTCCGACATCGAGGTGCTGGCCGGGCAGGTGGACTTGAGTCTCGAGCACATCCGCAAGGCGTTCCGGCTCAACCCGTTTCCGCCGAGCTGGTATTATCTGACGCTCGGCCAGGCGCAGTATGCGGCCGGCGACTACGAAGCCGCCGTCGAGACGCTGCGCCGCGACGAGACCTACCGAACCAGCTCGCGCCGGTTCCTGGCGGCAGCCCTTGCTCAGCTCGGCCGCCGTGACGAGGCGCGCACCGAGGTCGCGCTGTTCCTCGTCGGCAATCCGCATTTCTCCACGCAGCGCTGGATCGAAACGGAGCCGTTTCGCGACGATGCGACGCTTGAGCATTTCGTCGACGGTTTCCGCAAGGCCGGCCTGCCCGAGTGAGGAGCGAGGCGGCCAACTGGTTGCACGAGACTTAAAATCCTCAGAGCGTTCTCACTTGCCGGCGCGCGCCAGGCCATGCGCCACAAGGCGGTCGATGACCTCCGGGTAGCTGACGCCGCTTGCCGCCATCGCCTTGGCGTACATGCTGATGTTGGTGAAGCCCGGAATGGTGTTGACTTCGTTGATCAGGAAATTCATGTCCGGCATCAGGAAGAAGTCGACGCGCGCCATGCCGTCGCAGCCGAGCGCCCTGAATGCCTTTGCGGCTGCGCCCCGCATGGCCTCTTCGACTTGCGGCGGCAATTCCGCCGGCACTATGAGCGCCGCGCCGTTCTCGTCGATATATTTGGCGTTGTAGTTGTAGAAGCCGTGGCTCTCCGCCGGTACGATCTCGCCGGGCCGCGACACGAAAAGTTCGCCCGTGGGGCTCTCCAGCACGCTGAATTCGATCTCGCGGCCACGGACGAATTCCTCCGCCAGCAGCTTGCGGTCGTGCTGGAAGGCATCTGTCAGCGCGCGCTCGAATTCCTGGCTGGCATTGACCTTGGCGACGCCGACCGACGAGCCCTGCCGCGCCGGCTTGATGAACAGCGGCAGGCCGAGCTGGCCTTCCAGTTCGGCAAGCGAAGGCGCCGCACCTTCATCGATCGTCACCGAGCGCGCGACAGGCAGTCCTGCGGCCTTCAGCAGGCGCTTGGCGATGTCCTTGTCGAGGGCCGCGGCTGACCCAAGTATGCCGCAGCCGGCGAGGGGCACGCGCGCCACTTCGGCAAGTCCCTGTACCGCTCCGTCCTCGCCATGCAGACCGTGCAGCACCGGAAACAGGATATTGATTTGAGGCATGTCGTGGGTCGCGCCGCTGTCGGGTATCGCCAGCATCCGTCCATGTCCGCCCGGCACCAGGCAAAGCTGTGTGCCGGAGGATGGCGTCGCCAGCGCGCCATTCTCGAAGCTGCTCAGCAGCCATTGCCCTTCGCGCGTGACGAAGATCGGAACGGGATCGTATTTCACAGGGTCCAGCGCGGCCATGACGTTGGCCGCCGAAAGCAGCGACACGTCATGCTCAGCGGAGCGTCCGCCGAACAGCACACCGATACGAAGTCTTTCTGCGGGCATCGACAACTCCACCAATGATCAGGGTTGGAGCTCGCATACGAAACACCAGACATCCCTTCAATCATAGTAAGCGGAGGATTGGAGTGGGACTTTGACCGGTTGCAGCAGTTTTTCAGCAGAAGCGCGGCAGGACGCTCCGTCCTGGGAGGCGTCAACGCGAGGCGATCGAGCGGTTCGTCGTATTCGTGAAACGACGAACCGCTGCAACGATATTCGTCAGCGCAGCGCGGCCGCGATATTGCCGCCGTCGACGGTGGTCACATCGGCGGTGGTACGCTCGGCCAGCGCCTGGTGCAGGAAGGCCTGCGCCACGTCGTCGGCCGTCACTTCCTGCCCAAGCAGATTGCCGGACATGTATTCCTTCTCCGACACGCCGCGCGCGCCGGAACGGCTGGCGATCATGGCGTCGGTCAGGAGTCCGGAGCGGATCCGGTCGGCGTTGACCGCATTGGAGCGGATGCCATAAGCGCCATAGTCCAGGGCATATTGCCGCGACAGGAACAAGGTCGCCGCCTTGGGAATTCCGTAGGCGCCGAATTTCGGCCCCGGATTGATCGCCTGCTTGGAGGTGTTGAAGAGCAGCACGCCGCCCGTGCCCTGCTCCAGCATGATGCGCACCGCATTCTGCGCCGCCGACTGGTGGGCGAAGAAGTTGAGCTCGAAGCTCTTGCGCAAAGTGCCGTCGTCGAGCTCGCCGATACGGCCTTCCCAGGCAGCTCCTGCGTTCGAAACCAGAATGTCGACGCCGCCATAGACCGCGACCGCCTTGTCAAAGGCGGCACGCATCTCGGCCGGCTTGGTGATGTCGGCGCCGACGCCGATCGAATTGTTGCCGGCCGCCTTGGCCGCTTCCGCGGCCTTGGCGGGGTCGAGGTCGACGATCACCGCATGCGCGCCATTGGCCGCGAACAGCTTGGCTGTCGCGGCGCCTATGGCGCCGGCGCCGCCGGTGACAAGCATGACCTGGCCGGTCAGCGGTTTCGGCTTGTTGGAGGCAAGCTTGGCCTGCTCCAGCGACCAGTATTCGAGCGGAAACAGATCGGCCTTGGAGAGCGGATGGAAATTGCCGACGGCTTCGGCGGCGCGCACCGCCTCGATCCACATCTCGCCGACATCGGAGGCGATCTTGGCATCCTTCAGCGTGCGGCCGTGGCCGAACATGCCCAGCCCCGGAACCAGCGTCAGGCGCGGCATCGGATCGAGCATGACGCGCTTGACGTCGTCCAGCGCGTCATTGGTCTCGAAATAGGCGGTGTAGTCCTTGACGAACGCCTCGACATGGCTGCGCACCACGGCCTTGTAGTCGCCGAGCTTGTCGGCGTCCGGCGCTGGCACCGCCATCGGCCCGGTCTTGATGCGGATCGACAGGTCAGGCGTCGACACGCCGCGGGCAGCCAACTCGGAAATCTTGGCAGAATTGATGAAATCGACGATAGCGGCCGAGGTGCGGAAGTCGCTGATCATGCGGTCGAAATGGCCTTCGCCGCGCGCCACGGCAACCGCGCCGCGCAATGTCGGCGCGATGTCGCCCGGCTTGGCGAGCTTTGTGGGCAGCGCCGCCTTGGCCGCCTGCGGCTTGCCGTTCCTGGCGACATACTCCTCGGCGACATTCACATAGTGGATCATGCGATCATAGGCCTGCCTGGCATCGTCGCCGAAGGTAAAGATGCCGTGCTTGTCGAGGATCAAGCCCTCAACGCTCGGGTCGGCGTCATAGACGTCGGCCGCCACCTTGGCGAGGTCGAAGCCTGGCTTAATGTATGGCACATAACCCATCTTGTCGCCGAACACGGTCTTGATCAGCGGCTTGCTGTCCTCCTGGTCGACGATGGCGAGAATTGCGGTCGAATGCGTGTGGTCGACGAATTTGTGCGGCAGGAAAGCGTGCAGCAGCGTTTCGACCGACGGATTGGGGGAGGCGGGGTCGATGAGGTTGGAGCGCTGCAGCGCCACCATGTCCTCGTCGGAGAGCTTGTCCAATCCGCGCGCCTTGAGCAGCGCGCCCATCTTCACCGCCGGCAGGCCTTGCGGCTCGATGACGGCCATGTCCCAGCCGCTGCCCTTGACGCACAGCACGTCCCATTCGTCGCCAAGCAGGTCGGTGGCCTTGGTCTTGCAAGACGTGTTGCCGCCGCCATGTAGCACCAGCCGCGGCTCGCCGCCGAGCAGGCGGGTCGTGTAGACGCGCAGCGCGAGGTCGCCGCCGACACCCTTCCTGGCGTAGTCGGCAACCATCTTTTCCGCGTCGGCGTCGTTCCAAAGGTTCTTCATGTCGTTGCGTCCGATACTCGTCTTTTTGCTCATGAACAGAAAGCCGCGACGCCTGTATGACAGAAGCGGCGAGGGTGGTTTTCTAAGAGGCCTTCTTGGTTGCCGCGCCGGCGTGCGCTAGAAGTCGCTCGGCCATATGCGCGCCGATCACCAGATGCGTGCAGAGCCCGCCGGCGATGGCCGCAAGCAGCGGCTCGAACTTCGTATCTTCCTGCACCACCATCAGCCGCTTCTCGATGGCGCGCAGCGAGGCGAGCGCGGCGGAGATGACGCGCCGGTTGTAGCTGCAGTCGAGCACCTCGCCCCTGGCGTCGATGATCTGCCCGGCAATGACGCCGGCTGCACCCTGGCTGCGCAGCGCCTCCATCTCGGCCGGCGTCAGCGCGCCGCATTTCACCAGATGGCTGTCGGCGTCGACCGCGCCGACGGAATAGAGCGCCAGATCGCAGTCGGCAATGCCGGCGAGCTGATCGCGGATCACCGGCTCGGCGCGCAGGCTCTTTGCCAGCTCTTCCGTCGACAGCACCAGCGGAGCATAGAAATTCAGGCCCTTGGCGTTGAGCCGTCGCGCGATCTCCATCGTGCACTGGTCGGGCCGGTAGGAATAGGGCGCGCCGAGGTTGCCGCAGAGCTGCACCACGGTGACGTCCTGCAGGTCGGCAAAGGACATGACGTCGGCGATAGTGTAGACGGTGCGGCCCCAGGCGACGCCGATGCGGTCGCCCTTCTTCACCAACTCGAGAAAGACGCTGGCGGCGAGCACCGCTATGTCGGTCGAAGGATCGGCGAGATAGGCGTTTTCCGGCGCGATCCAGACGGCGTCGAGCCCGAAGGCGTCTTCAACCTTGCGCGCAATGACATCGTCGGTGAAGAGCTGCGTCGAGGTCGAGATGTTGACGATGCCGGTCTCGCGCGCCTTGCGCAGATACATGGCGACAGAGGCGCGTGAAATGTTGAGCTGGCTCGCCACTTCGTCCTGGCGAAGGCCATGCGCATAGTAAAGCCAGGCGGCCTTGTGGATGAGCTGTTCTGCCGGTCTGATCGCCATGCCGCCTCCTCGGCTGACATTAGTCACGGCTCTCGACAAAAGTCAAACTTGGGTGAGCGGACGCGTTTACCTGTCGGCACGGCTCGGCGCGGATCGCCGTTCCGTTAAGCAGCCGGATCATAGCATTTTCAGCCATTCGGAGGGATAGCGTGACAGCGGGCCTGAGGTTAGAAGGTTCGAAAAGAACTTTGGGGAGAACGGGATGGCCAATCCCTACGAACAGGATCTCGACAGGAACGCCGCCAACTACCAGCCGCTGACGCCGCTCACCTACCTTGAACGCACGGCCAAGACCTATCCCGACCATGTCGCCATCATCCATGGCCGCCAGCGCGTGACCTATCGCGAGTTCTGGCGCCGCTCGCTGAAGCTCGCCTCGGCACTTGCGAGGCACGGCATCGGCAAGGGCGACACGGTGACGGTGATGCTCTCCAACACGCCGCCGATGCTGGAAGCGCATTTTGGCGTGCCGATGACCAAGGCGGTGCTGCATTCCCTGAACACCCGTCTTGACGCCGCCATCATCGCCTTTCAGCTCGATCATGCCGACACGAAGGTGCTGATCGTCGACCGCGAATTCTCGGGCGTGGTCAAGGAGGCCCTGGCGTTGGCCAAGGCCAAGCCATTGATCATCGACTATGATGATCCCGATTATGCCGCCGACGCTCCCTATCCGAAGGGTGACCGGATCGGCGTGCTCGACTATGAGGATTTCGTCGCCGCGGGCGACGAGGCGTTCGCGTGGTCGATGCCGGACGACGAATGGGACGCCATCTCGCTCAACTACACGTCCGGCACCACCGGCAACCCGAAGGGCGTCGTCTATCATCATCGTGGCGCCGCCCTGATGGCCTACACCAATACCATCCACGCCGGCATGGCGAGGCACGCGGTCTATCTGTGGACGCTGCCGATGTTCCATTGCAACGGCTGGTGTTTTCCCTGGACGCTTGCCGTCCAGGCCGGCACGCATGTCTGCCTGCGCTGGGTGCGGGCGAAACCGATATATGACGCGATTGCCGATCACGGCGTCACCCATCTCTGCGGCGCGCCGATCGTCATGTCGGTGCTGATCAACGCGAAGGACGAGGACAAGCGCCAGTTCCCGCAGACCGTCACCTTCAACACGGCCGCCGCGCCGCCACCGGAAGCGGTGCTGTCCGGCATGGCAGACGCCGGTTTCGCCGTCACCCATCTCTACGGCCTGACCGAGACCTACGGCCCGGCCGTCGTCAACGAATGGCACAATGAGTGGGACGCGCTGGAGAAGGGGCCGAGGACGGCGAAGAAGGCGCGCCAGGGCGTACGCTATGCCGCCCTGGAAGGGCTGACGATCATGGACCCGGAGACGATGGTCGAGACGCCGGCCGATGGCGAGACCATTGGCGAGGTGATGTTCCGCGGCAACATCGTCATGAAGGGCTATCTGAAGAACAGGAAGGCGACCGACGAGGCCTTCGCCGGCGGCTGGTTCCATTCCGGCGATCTCGGCGTCATGCACCCCGACGGCTACATCCAGCTCAAGGACCGCTCGAAGGACATCATCATCTCGGGCGGCGAGAACATCTCCTCGATCGAGGTCGAGGACGCGCTCTACAAGCATCCGTCGGTCGCCTCCTGCGGCGTGGTCGCCCGCGCCGATGAGAAGTGGGGCGAGGTGCCGGTCGCCTATGTCGAGCTGAAGCCCGGCAGGACCGCGACCGAAGCCGAGATCATAGAACATTGCCGGGGATTGCTGGCCCGCTTCAAGGTGCCGAAAGCGGTGGTGTTCGCGGAAATCCCGAAGACCTCGACCGGCAAGATTCAGAAGTTCCGGCTGCGGGAAATGGCAAAGGAAGCGTAGTTCAGCGAGGCGAAAAAGCCCACGCCGGCGGGACAGCGCCCTTCTCTGTCCTGCCGGACATCTCCCCCCACAAGGGGGAGATTCGCGCGCCCTCTTTCGCCAATTGCCGGCGTTGCCGGAATGGCGCCGGCGCAAATTAGCACCCTGCAAACTGTCACCATCTGTCACCAAATTATACGCGTACGTCGATTCCGCGTTGACTCCTTCCTCCTTTCGTTTTACGACTGACGAAAATTGAAATTCGTCACTTGTCAAACGAAAGAGCAATGTCAGAAGCCGCCAACATCGTGACAGACCCCGCCCGGCAGGAGAATGTGACCCGCATTCTCGACTGCGCCGAGCGGCTGTTCCGCCACTATGGCTACGGCAAGACCAACGTCGCCGACATTGCCCGCGAGCTCGGCATGTCGCCGGCCAACATCTACCGCTTCTTTGCCTCCAAGGTCGAAATCCACCAGGCCGTCTGCGGCCGCATGCTCGGCGCCAGCTACAAGATGGCCTATGAGATCATGCATATGCCGGTCAGCGCCGAGGAACGGCTGCGCCGCTACATCCATGCCCAGTACAAGATGACGCTGGAGGTCATGCTCGATCAGGAGAAGGTGCATGAGATGGTCATCGTCGCGCTGGAGCGCGACTGGGGCGTCATCGATGCGCATGTGAACAGCATCCACGACCTCTATGCCGAAGTGATCCGGGAGGGCATCGAGGCCGGCGAGTTCAGGAAGCAGGATCCGGAAACCGCCTCGCGCTGCTTCGGCGCCGCGACCGTCATTCTCTGCCACCCGCAGATGGTGGCGCAGTGCCTTGCCAAGACCAATCGGGCAATGCCCGACGAACTTATTGACTACGCCATCAGAGCCTTGAAATAGCCGCCGCCCGCCGGGCGCGGTTTCGACAGATCATCTCCAGTTCGGGAGTGCTAAGGTGTCTTTGTCCAGTTCCATCCTCCCCAGTTCCATTCTCCGACGACTGCCGGCCGCCGGCCTCCCAGCCGCCGCCGTTATCGCGGCAGCACTTGGCCTTGCTGGGTGCAGCCAGGAGAAGGCCGAGGTCGTCCAGCAAGTCGTCCGGCCCGTGAAAGTGGTCGAGATCGGCGAGGCGCAGACCACGCGTCAGCTCGATTATTCCGGTTCGGTGCGCGCCCGCACCGAGATGAATCTCGGCTTCCGCATCGCCGGCAAGGTCACCGAGCGTCTGGTCGATATCGGCCAGCATGTGAACGAGGGCGACGTGCTCGCCCGCATCGATCCTGCCGACTATGAATTGTCGGTGAAGAGTGCCGCGGCCAGCCTCGACGCGGCCGAGCGCCAGGTGGAAACCGTCGATCTCGCCAGGAAGCGCGCCGAGCAGCTCTATGCGAAGAATTTCGCGCCGAAGTCGCAGCTCGACCAGGCGCGGCTGACCTACGACCAGGCCGTGGCGACGCGCGATGCCGCTCGTTCGACGTTGGCCCAGGCGCAGAACCAGGTTCAATACGCCGATCTGAAAGCCAGCAAGAACGGCATCGTGACCGCCATTTCCGCCGATGTCGGCCAGGTGGTCGCCGCCGGCACGCCCGTCATGACCGTCGCGGTCGATGGCGAGAAGGAAGTGTCGATCGCGGTGCCGGAGATGGACATCGCCGGTTTCAGGCCCGGCAAGGAGGTCAAGGCGACCTTCTGGTCGGACGAAGGGCTCACGCTTGAAGGCAAGGTCCGCGAGGTCGCCGGCAGCGCCGATCCGCAGTCGCGCACCTTCGCCGTTCGAGTGTCGCTGCCCAACGATCCGCGCGTGCTGCTCGGCATGACCGCCAATGTTCGGGCGACCGTCGGCAGCAAGGCTGAGCTCGTCTCTATCCCGCTAACCGCAATGACCGAGAAGGACGGAAAGCAGATCGTCTGGACGGTCGATCGCGCCTCCGACACGGTGCATCCGCGCCCGATCAAGGTCGCCAACTTCACGGCCGACGGCGTCGCCGTGGCCGACGGCCTGAAACAGGGCGATGTCGTGGTCGCGGCCGGCACCCAGTTCATGACCGAAAATCTGAAGGTCAAGCTTTCCAGCGACGCCCAGCAATCCGCCTCGGCGGAGGACGTCGCGAGCACCAGCAGCCTGCGCTAACCAGGCGCGACAGACGCCTTTCCCGCTCTCGCTGCGTCGAGCCGCGAGCCGGGGGAGGGCATGGGTTCCGGGCGGCGGACGCCCGATCGCGGGACGCCGGCATGTTGGCTTCCCCCGCGGCAGTGCCGCGTCCAGCGCGATTTGCGAGTCTCTCCGCTTGAGGGTCTTGCCGCCCGGAAACCCGACCGAGAATTCACGGGCAATGCCAGCGTGCATTGCCGGCCAATTGGACTGGACTGCGCCATGACCACGACCGACAGCAGCACTGAAAAGCGGCCCTTCAACCTTTCGCGCTGGGCGATCGGACATCCGAGCATCGCGCGCTTCCTGTTCGGGTTGATCATCCTGGCCGGCGCGCTCGGCCTTATGCGCATGGGCCAGAAGGAAGACCCTGACTTCACCTTCCGCGTCATGGTGGTGCAGGCGATCTGGCCCGGCGCCTCGATCCAGGACATGGAGGACCAGGTCGTCAACAAGATCGAGCGCAAGCTGCAGGAAACCCCGCATCTCGATTTCGTACGCTCTTACACCCGCGCCGGCAGCGCCATCATCACGCTGCAGGTGAAGGGCGACACCAATGCGGAGGAGGTGAAGGACGCCTTTTACCAAGTGCGCAAGAAGGTCGGCGACATTTCCAGCGAATTGCCGCAAGGCCTGCTCGGTCCCTATTTCAACGACGAGTTCGGCGACACCTTCATCACGCTGCATTCGATCAGCGGCGACGGCTTCACCTATCCGGAGCTGAAAAAATTCGCCATCCAGGCGCGCGACATGCTGCTGACGACGCCCGGCGTCGAAAAAGCCGTCATCATCGGCGACCAGCCGGAGAAGATCTATATCGACGTCTCCTCCAAGGCGCTGGCCGAGCGCGGCTTGACCATCCTCGACCTGCAGAACGCCGTTAAAGGGCAGAACGCCGTCGATCCGGCCGGCTCGGTTGACACTGGCCTGCGGTCGGTGCGCATCTCGGTCGAGGGCGACGTCACCAAGGCCGCGGACATCCGCGAGCTGAGGCTGCGCTCCGGCAGCCAGGTGACGCGCCTCGGCGACATCGCCACCGTCTCGTCCGGCCTCGAAGACCCTTACGAGCGCAAATACCGTTTCAATGGCCATGAGAGCGTCCAGGTCGGCGTCGTCATGGCCAAGGGTTTCAACGTCAGGGACGTCGGCAAGGATGTCGAGGCGACCTACCAGCGCTTCGAGGCAGGGCTCCCCTACGGCGTTTCGGTCGACCAGATCTCCGACCAGCCGGAGGTGGTGAAGGACGCGGTAAGCGAGTTCATGGAAGCGCTCGGCGAGGCGCTGCTCATCGTGCTCGCCGTCTCGCTGCTGTCGATCGGCTGGCGCTCGGGCCTGGTGATCGCCATTGCCATCCCGCTGGTCTTGGCCGCCACTTTCGCCATCATGTACGAGATCGGGATCGACCTGCAGCGCATCTCGCTCGGCGCGCTGATCATCGCGCTCGGCCTGTTGGTCGACGACGCCATGATCGTCGTCGAGATGATGGAGCGAAAGCTCGAGGAGGGGCTGGTCAAGATCGAGGCGGCGAGCTTCGCCTATACATCGACCGCCTTCCCGATGCTCACCGGCACGCTGATCACCACGGCAGGCTTCATCCCGGTCGGCTTCGCCGCCTCGACAGCCGGCGAATATGTACGCACGCTCTTCTATGTCGTCGGCATCGCGCTCGTCGTGTCGTGGTTCGTCGCGGTCTATTTCACGCCGTGGCTGGGCTACATGATCCTCAAGCAGCGAAAGCATGCCGGTACGCACCACGATGTCTTCGACACCGGCTTCTACCGCCGGCTGCGCGCGACCGTTACATGGGCGGTGCGCCACCGCATCATCGTGCTGGTGATGACGCTGGTCACCTTCGCGACCAGCCTGTGGGCCTTCCAGTCCATCCCGCAGAATTTTTTCCCGCAATCCTCGCGCCCGGAAATCCTCGTCGATCTCTGGCTGCCGGAAGGCACCTCGATCAAGGAGGTCGAGAACCAGGCCAAGGCGCTGGAAGCCAGGATGATGGACGATCCCAACAAGCGCTTCATTGCCACCTATATCGGCGAAGGCGCGCCGCGCTTCTTCCTGCCGCTCGACCAGCAGCTCAGGAATCCCAATTTCGCCCAGCTCCTGGTGATGGCCAAGGACGAGCCGGCGCGCGAGCGGCTGATCGTCAAGATGCGCGGCATCCTGGCCAGGGACTTTCCCTCGATCCGCGGCAAGGTCGACCGCCTGTTCCTCGGCCCGCCCACCGGCTGGCCGGTGCAGATGCGCATCATGGGTCCCGACCGCAGAGAGGTGCGCCGCATCGCCGATGAGGTGAAGGCGAAGTTCCAGGCCAATCCGCTGCTTGGCGCGATCCATGACGATTGGCTGGAGCCGGTGCCGGCGATGAAGCTGGTGATCGACCAGGATCGTGCCCGTGCCCTCGGCGTCACCTCGCAACGCATCCGCCAGATGTTGCAGGCAACCATGTCCGGCGCGCCGCTCGACGACTTCCGCGACGGCGAGGAGACGGTCTCGATCGTCGCCCGCGAGCCGGATGCGACCCGCCACCTGCTTTCCTCGGTCGACTCGGTCTACATCCCGACCGACTTCGGCGGCTCGGTGCCGCTGTCGCAAGTGGCCAAGGTGGTGCCCGTCATGGAGCAGGGCATCGAGTGGCGGCGCGACCGCCTGCCGACGATCAGCGTGCGCGCCACGCTGCCGGACGGCGTGCAGTCGAACGATGTCGTCACCAAGATGTACAACGACATGAAGGACCTACGCGCCGGCTTGGCGCCCGGCTACAAGATCGAGATCCAGGGCGGAGCCGAGGATTCGGCCGAGAGCCAGGCTTCGATCGCCGCCAAGGCGCCGATCATGCTTGCGATCATCGTCGTGCTGCTGATGGTTCAGCTGCAGCATTTCGGCAAGTCAATGCTGGTGCTGGCGACCGGTCCGCTGGGTATCATCGGCGCTGCGGCGGCGCTTTTGATCAGCGGCGCACCCTTCGGCTTCGTCGCCATCCTTGGCGTCATCGCGCTGCTCGGCATCATCATGCGCAACTCGATCATCCTGGTCGACCAGATCGATCAGGACATCGCGGCAGGCATGGACCGATCGGAGGCGATCGTGGGTGCTGCCGTGCGCCGCTTCCGGCCGATCATGCTGACGGCGCTCACCGCCGTGCTGGCGCTGATCCCGATCTCGCGCGCTGTGTTCTGGGGGCCGCTCGCCTACGCCATGATGGGCGGCATCCTCGTCGCCACCGTGCTCACCATCTTGGTGCTGCCGGCCGGTTATGCGCTGTTCTTCGGCCGCGCGCCGAAGAAGGCCAAGACCGACGAGCAGGCGCCCGAACCGGAGAAGGCCGAAGGTATTGAAGAACCGCAGCTGGCACTGGCTGCGGAATAAGGTGGCAACCTGGAAACATCCGCCATCGTCATCGGACGGTGGCGGATGACCCGCATTTACGGGCTCCACGTCTCGACGACGTCACGCGCCGGCCGGTCCTCGTTTGCTGGCGCAAAAAAAATCGGGCGCGCCGAAGCGCGCCCGATTTCCGTCGGTTGTCTTGTTTCAGATGACGAATATCCAGTTGGCGATCAGCATTACCACCACGCCGGCGATCAGCGTCAGGTAGGGCAGCATACCCGCCTTCTTGACCGAAAGGTCGGCTCCCGCCATGCCGAGGTCGGCCAGCATATGGTCGGGGAACTTGCCGCCGTCCTGGATGTAGTGGCGGAAGCAGAACACCGGGATGATCAAGGCAGCGGTGATCAGGCCGGCCCACAGCGCCATCGGGTTCCACACCTTGGCGCCGGCGCCCATGAACACCGCGTTCACATAGGCAAAGATCGCCCCGATGCCGAGGAGCCAGGTCGGCGCCCGCCACGGCCGCGTGATGTGGCCGTTGTCGATGCGGTGGATCCAGCCGGCGTTGAGGTTGAGGAAGTTGAAGATGATGTAGCCGCAGTTCGACACGGCGAGGATGAAGAAGAAGCTCGTCGCATCCGCCGAGGCGATCGCCAGCACGATCAGGTTGAAGCAGAGGTCGGTCCACATCGCACGCGTTGGCGCGCCGTGCTCGTTGACATGGCTGAGATAGCGCGGCAGCCAGCCGTCGACCGAGCCCTGGTAGAGCGTGCGCGAGGAGCCGGCCATCGCCGTCATGATGCAAAGGACCAGCGCCAAGATCATCAGCATCACCAGCAGGCTGTGAATCAGTTTGCCGCCGCCGACCATGCCGGCCAGCGCGTCGGCGACGCCAGAGCCGTCGACGATCGGTGTCGCCAGCATGCCGTTCAGGCCCAGCACGCCCTGGAAGGTGAAAGGCACCAGGATGAAGAGCAGCATGCAGAGCAGCCCGGAGTAGAAGATCGCCTTGAAGGTGTCGGTGCCGGGGTTCTTGAACTCCGACGTGTAGCAGACGGCGGTCTCGAAGCCGTAGGTCGACCATGCCGCGATGAACATGCCGCCCAGCACCAGGGTCCAGCCGGCGATGTTCCACGACCCGGGATCAGGCGCGTAAGCCGCAGCCAGCGGTACCAGCGGCGAGAAGTTGGCGTAGTTGATCTGGCCGGTGATGATCGGCACCACGCCGACGATCAGCATCGGGATGATGACCAGCAGGCCGATATATTTCTGCACATTGGCCGTGCCGAGGATGCCGCGATGCTGGATGGCGAAGATGATCAGCATCAGCACCGCGCCGATGAAGAAGGTGGCGTTGAGCGTGAAGGAGACCGGGCCGAGCGTATGTCCCCACAGCGTCCATGTGCGGATCGCCGGCGTCGCGGCAGCGGTGACCGCGGCGACGGCGTCGGCGGGCGCTGTCCCGGCATGCGCTGCGATATAGGCGACCACCTCCGGCGAAGCCTCGGAGAAGACCGGGATCGGCGCCAGCGCGTTGAGGATATAGGCGGCGGCGATGGAACAGCCGAGCGACAGCACCGGCGACCATGCAAACCAGTTGCACCACACCGACAGCGGCGCGATGAATTTCGAATAACGCAGCCAGGCGGTAGCGCCGTAGATCGACGCGCCGCCGGACTTGTTGGGGAACAGGCCGGCAATCTCCGCATAGGTGAAGGATTGCAGGAAGCCCATGATCATGGACACCGTCCAGATCAGGAAGGCCAGCGTTCCGGTCGTGCCGGCAATGCCGCCGATCGAGAACAGGACCAGCGCCGGAACGCCGCTCGCCACCCAGAAGGCGCCACGCCAGTCGATATGCCTGAGCAGCTTGCTTTCGGCAGGCTGCTCCAGGGCCGTGCTTATCGTGCTCATGTCTTGTGTCTTCCCCTTTTTTCTGTTCCCTGCCGGCGACGCTTCGGCTCTCGCGAAGCTTGCTCCCCGGCCACTATGGTCCAACCGTCGTGTTTCCACTCAGTCGTATTTTTTTCTTAAGAGTGAAGATTGATCCGACGCGCTTTCGCGTCAAGCGTTTTGTGGATGTCATGCACATCACGCTTCCGAAACATGCTCTTGCCTTCTCCCCCCGAGGGAAGAAGGCAAGGGTTGCCGCTCTCAGGAGCGCGGCTTGGCCTTCTGAGGATCGTAATGCGCGAAGGCGACGACACGGGCCGGCAGCCGCTTGGCATGGCCGTCGAGCTTGCCGATCTCGACCGCCGTGCCGATCTCGGCGTGGGTGACATCGAGGCGCGCCAGCGCGATGGTCTTGCCGAGCACCGGCGAGCGCATGCCGGAGGTGACGACGCCGATCTGGGCGCGGCCGACATGCACGCAGTCACCATGGCCGACGGTGACGTTGGCGTCGATGTCGAGGCCGACGAGCTTGTGCTGCGGATGCTCCTTGCGCCGGATCAGCGCGTCGCGGCCGATGAAATCGTCGGCCTTGGTCTTCAGCGGCACGGTGAAACCGATGCCGGCCTCGAACGGATCGGTCTGGTCTGAGAATTCGTAGCCGGCGAAGATCAGCCCGGCCTCGATGCGCACCATATCGAGCGCCTGCAGGCCCATCGGTTTCAGCCCATGCGGCTGGCCGGCGTTCCAGATCGCGTCGAACACTTTTTCGGCGTCGCGCGGATGGCACCAGATCTCATAGCCGAGCTCGCCCGTATAGCCGGTGCGCGAGACCACGATCGGCACGCCGTTGCCGCCGCCGATGCGGGCGACCGCGAAGCGGAACCATTCGAGCTCGCCGATCGAGGGCTGCACCGGCGAGGTCCAGACGACCTCTTTCAAGATGTCGCGGCTCTTCGGCCCCTGCACGGCGATGTTGTGCATTTGGTCGGTGGACGAGCGCACCAGCACGTTGAGGCCGAGTTTCTTGGCCGTCTCGCGCAGCCACTCGCCGGAAAGATCGTCGCCGCCGACCCAGCGGAAATTGTCCTTGCCGAGTCTAAGCAGCGTTCCGTCATCGATCATGCCGCCATGCTCGTAGCACATCGCCGTGTAGACGACCTGGCCGACGCCGAGCTTCTTGACGTCGCGGGTCAGCGTGTATTGCAGCAGCGCCTCGGCGTCCGGTCCCGTGACCTCGAACTTGCGCAGCGGCGACAGGTCCATGATCACCGCGTCCTGCCGGCAGGCCCAGT
Organism: Mesorhizobium sp.; assembly: GCA_004020875.1. Taxonomy (GTDB): domain Bacteria; phylum Pseudomonadota; class Alphaproteobacteria; order Rhizobiales; family Rhizobiaceae; genus Mesorhizobium. The sequence goes on along the minus strand of SAPZ01000010.1, from coordinate 122,809 downwards.
ACTCGGCAATGGGGCCTTCCTTGGCGAAGGAATTGGCCAGCCAATAGCCCCTGTATTCGACGAAGTCGCGCGTGTGCTTGGCAAAGCTCGAATGGAAGGCTGTCTCGCGGGTCATTTTCGGTTCCGAGTCGGGCTTCATGCGTCTGGCGATCGCTCGCGAGAATTTGTGCTGGCCGGAATAGGTCCGCACATGGATGTCGGTGAGGTCCCAGCCATTGGCGGGCGTGGTGTCGTCCGGGCAGGCCGAGGACACGCAGACGATGTCGGTCAGGGCGCGCAGCAAAACATAGTCGCCCGATCGCGACCAGGGTTCGTCCGACACCATCACGCCATGCGCGTCGATCGCCGTGTTGAAGAAGAAGTTGATCGCCATCCAGCCGGCGCGGGGCGTGATACCCTTGTCGGCAAGCGCCTTGTTGAAATTCTCCGAGCAGTTGGTGTGGCCGGGATAGCCGATGTCGTCGTAATATTTCGCGGCGCAGGCGAGCGCGAAGGCGTCGTGCCGGCCGCATGTGTCCTGCACCACCTCGACCAGCGGCTCCATGTCCTGGTCATAATATTTCGAATGCAGACCGGGCATCGGATAGGCCGAGCCCATCAGCGTACGGGTCGTCGTCACGTCGAGTGGCAGGTCGCGGCCCTTGTCCAGCTTGCGCGCCGAAAAGCACTGGAAGTCCGTGCACTGCCGGCCGTCGACATCGATGATCTGCAGATAGTCGCCCGCCTTGACGAAATAGGATTCGGCGGTCGCCGACTTGACGCGAAGATCGAGCACCGGATCGGCGAGCGGATCGGCAAGCTGGCCTCTTGTCTTCAGCCGGATCGTGGCGCGGCGCACCAGCACGGTCAGCGGCGTCGCCGTGTTGTGGCCGTCGACCAGCATCGGCCCGCCGGGCGCCGCGATCAGCAGGGCGCCGTCGCGCTGCACGGAAAAGCTCTGCTCGGTGCCGGCCGGCGTGGCACCGCCGAACACGCGCATGGCCTTCGGCTGCTCGAGCTGAACGTTGCGGCGCTCAAGGCTCAGGCGCAGCGCCGCAAGGCTGTCGTCGCCTTCGGCGAGCAGCGCCTTGATGCCGGCGGCATTGCTGTTCGAGCGCTCGCCGAAAATGCCGGGATCGGTCGCGCCGGATTTGTCCCAGGCGAGCAATTCGCAAGGCTGGCCGCCCTCGGCATTGGTTACGCTGACGCTGTCGCCCGCCTCGATGTCGATGAGCACGGCGCCATTGCCCTGCACAGTGTAGCGCTCCACGCCCGGCGGCAGGCGAATCTCGCCGGGCCTTAGGATCAGACTGGACTTGGGCGGCCCGGACAGGACGATGGGGTAGGGCGATTGGCTCATCTCAAACCCTCCTCCGAGCGAGAAACAAGTTTGCCTGTGTGTAAAATTATTTTCGCTGAGAGAATAGCAGCGGAGATGGATTTGGCAAGAAGGTGGCGGTGTTCTCGGTAGATCGTTGCGGTCGGTTTGCCGACATGCTTGTCTTTCGAACTCCGGCGCTGCCCCTCATCCGCCCTTCGGGCACCTTCTCCCCGCAAACGAGGCGAGGACACGTCGCTGTCGATTTCGCCAATCACCAACGCAGCAGATCGGAGTGCCGTCGTTGCGGCCAGCCCCTTCTCCCCGTCACTATACGGGAAAAGATGCCGGCAGGCAGATGAGGGGCGAGTTTTGCCGGTAGGCCGCTAAAGGTCCCCGGAATGGCCGATCGTCACGCCGTACTCTGCAGCCGAGTCCAGAATCGTGTGCCACAGGCTCTCGGCAAAAGTCGCAAACACCAGGAGATTGAACACTGCCTGCCCGTCACGATCCTTTCCGCGCCACAGCGTGACACTCGTGTGATCCATCGACGTCGCGGCCGCCGCGCCGACTGCAAACACACTAGGATGCAAGTCGATCGACGAGAGCTTGGCGAGCATCGCGCGCGCCTTCTCGCCGGAGATGCTGATCAGCGCGCGAGCATGCGATTGGTCGGACAGCGAAGCCGATCCGGCAAAACCAGGGGCAAGCGCCTCAATCAAATGCTTGCCGTCCTTGGACAGTACCAGGAACTGATCCGGCCCCGACCAGATCAGCGTCGCATCGGCCGTAGCGACAGCCCTGGGCGTCTCCGGCGCGGCAACGCCGAAGCGTGCCTTCGCAGCCGCCATCATCTCGCCGGCGTTACCGCGTCGCGCCATTACCTGCACGAGGTCGAAATTGCGGATCTCGGTCAGCGACACGCCGGCTTCGCCTTGCGCGCCATACGGGCCAACGATCAGCGCGCGGTCGAGCGGGCTGCGGACGTCCCAGGAAAACTCAGCCACGCTGGCGCCCTCCATCCGGATCGTAGAATACGGGATTGCAGAGCTCGACATCGTAGTCCTCGCCGCGCAGCGGATCATGCGCCAGCACGATCTCGCCGATGCGCTCGCGCCCGCGCTCGACGAGGCCGAGCCCGATCCACTGGTCGAGCACCGGCGAGAAGCAGACCGAGGTGACATAGCCCTGGTCGTTGTCGGGGCCGGGCGTCTCGCCCTTCGGGATGACATGCGCGCCGGAGCGCAGGTGGCGCCCCTTGTCGGTCGGCTTGATGCCGACGACAACCTGCCGGTTCGGCGCGGTGAGCGCCTCGCGGCCGGCCATGACGCGGCCGATGAAGTCCTTTCTGGTCGACATCATCTTGCCAAGGCCGAGATCGCCGGCCGTGGTGGTGCCGTTGAGCTCCGGCCCGGCGACGTGGCCCTTTTCGATGCGCATCACGCCGAGCGCCTCGGTGCCGTAGGGCGTCACGCCGAACGGTTTTCCTGCGACCATCAGGTTGCGCGCCATTGCCTCGCCGTAGCGCGCCGGCAGCGAAATCTCGAAGGCCATCTCGCCGGAGAAGGAGATGCGGAACAGCCTTGCCTTCAGGTCGCCACGCAATTTGACCTCGCGCGCGCCCATGAACGGGAAGCCTTCGTTCGACAGGTCCTCGGCCGGATCGACGATCTCCTTTAAGAGATCGCGGGTCTTCGGTCCGGCGATCGAGAACTGCGCCCACTGATCCGAAACGGAAGTCAGCTGGACGTCGAGCTCAGGGAACAGCACTTGGCGGCAGAATTCCAGATGCTGCATCACCAGTCCGGCCTTGGCCGTCGTGGTGGTGAGGAAATAATGGTCCTCGGCGAGGCGGGAGGTCGTGCCGTCGTCATAGACGATGCCGTCCTCGCGCAGCATCAGCCCGTAGCGGGCCTTGCCGACGGCGAGGCTGGAGAAGGCGTTGATGTAGACGCGGTCGAGGAAGGCGCCGGCATCGGCGCCATGCACGTCGATCTTGCCGAGCGTCGAGACATCGCAGAAGCCGACGCCGTTGCGGACGGCCTTGACCTCGCGGGTTACCGATTCCAGCCAGTCTTTCTCGCCGGCGCGCGGATACCACTGCGCGCGTTTCCAAAGGCCGGTGTCGACGAAGACGGCGCCCTGTTCGGCCGCCCAGTGATGCGAGGGCGTCAGCCGCGTCGCATGGAAATTCTCGTCGCGGTGATGGCCGGCGAAGGCGCCGATGGCGACCGGCACATAGGGCGGCCGGTAGATCGTCGTGCCCGTCTCCGGGATCGACTTGCCGGTGACGGCGGCCATGATGGCGAGGCCGGCGACATTCGAGGTCTTGCCCTGATCGGTCGCCATGCCGAGCGTCGTATAGCGCTTCAGGTGTTCGACCGATTGAAAACCCTCGCGCTGCGCCAGCTCGACATCGGAAGCGGTGACGTCATGCTGCTGGTCGACGAAGGCCTTGCCCTTGCCGGCGATATGCCAGAGCGGGGAGATCGAAAAGGCCTCGTCGTCGGCAACTGGCATCGATCCGATATTGCCGCTACGTCCGGCATCGCGTGCGGCGGCGGCGCCGGCTTCAAACCCTTCGCGCAGGCAGGCACCGAGCCCAAACGCGCCGTTGGCAGCGCCCGCCGCGACCATGCCGGGCGGTGCGCCGTCCGGAACGAAGGCGGCGATGTCGTCGCGCCATTTCGGCCGCCCGCGATGGTAGGAAGTGAGGCCGACCGCCGGGTTCCAGCCGCCCGAGACGGCGAGCCCGTCGGCCTCGACCTCGGCGCGGGCGCCGCCGGTCAGCGACACGGAAATCTTGCGCACGCCATTCTTGCCGCCGTCTACGCTGGAGACGGCGCCGTGCAGCACCGGGAAGCCGCCCTTGCTGGCCAGCGAGCGATGCGCCGGCGAAACGTGCGGCCGCGCATCGATGACCGCCGCCACCTGCAGTCCGGCGGCGATCGCCGTTTCGGCCGTGCGCCAGCCATCCTCGTTGTTGGTGAAGAGCGCGATGCGTCTCGCCGGCGTGGCGGCGTAGCGGCTGATGTAGCTGCGCATGGCGGATGCCATCATCACGCCGGGCGTGTCGTTGCCTGCAAAGACGATGGGACGTTCGATCGCGCCGGCCGCGACCACGCAGCGCTTAGCCACGATGCGCCACAGACGCTGCCGCACCTGATGCTCCGGGGGCACCGGCAGATGGTCGTTGACACGCTCGATCGCGCCATAGGTGCCGCCGTCATAGACGCCGAACAAAGTCGTGCGCGTCATGAGGCGCACATCCGGCATCGCAGTCAGTTCGGCAACCGCGCGCGCGATCCATTCAGCGGCGGGCAATCCGTCGATCGTGCCGCCATCGGCGAGCAGCCGCCCGCCAAGGACGAAATCCTCTTCGCACAGGATGACGCGCGCACCGCTGCGTCCCGCCGCAAGGGCCGCGGCCAGACCGGCCGGCCCGGAACCCGCGATCACCACGTCGCAATGCGCCCAGGCCTTGTCGTAGTGGTCGGGGTCGGAAACGCCAGAGGCGCGACCGAGGCCGGCGGCGCGGCGGATCGCCGGCTCGTAGATCGCTTCCCAGAACTTCGCCGGCCACATGAAGGTTTTGTAGTAGAAGCCGGCGACGAAGATCGGCGCGAACAATTGGTTGACCGACATCACGTCGAAATTGAGCGACGGCCAGCGATTCTGGCTGGCGGCTTCGAGGCCTTCATAGAGCTCGGCGGTCGTCGCCTTTGTGTTCGCCTCGCGCCTCGCGCCGCTGCGCAATTCGACCAGCGCGTTGGGCTCTTCCGAGCCTGCTGTCAGGATGCCGCGCGGGCGGTGATATTTGAACGAGCGGCCGACGAGCTTGACGCCGTTCGCGACCAGCGCGGAAGCCAGCGTGTCGCCTTTGAAGCCCAAAAACGCCTTGCCGTCGAAACGGAAGCTGAGCGCGGTCGAGCGGTCGATGAGGCCGCCGGATGTGAGACGGTTTGCCTGATCGCCGGCCATCACGCACCAACCTTGGCTGCGCCTGCGCCTGCAGCCGCCTCAACCGCCGAAATCTCATGCGTCAGCGTGTTGCGCGTGACCTTCAGCCAGGCCCGGCAGCCGCCGCCGTGATACCAGTGCTCGCTCATCACGCCGGCGATGTTGTCGCGCAGATAAACGTAATCGTAGACTGCGTCCTCGCCGGCATCGGCCGCGGGGCGCTGCGGCTTGGCGTCGCCGAGATAGGTGAACTCGCCGAGTTCGCGTTCGCCGCAGAAGGGACAGGTAATACGCATGATCTTCTGGCGACCTCAGTGCAGGTTCGGTTGGGCGCCCTGGCCCTTCTCGTCGATCATGGCGCCGCGCTGGAAGCGGTCGAGGCGGAAGCGGGCAGCCTCCTTGTGCGATTGATCGCGTGCTAGAAGATGAGCGAAGACGAAGCCCGAGCCCGGCGTCGCCTTGAAGCCGCCATAGCACCAGCCGGCATTGATGTAGAGGCCGTCGACCGGGCTCTTGTCGATGATCGGCGTGCCGTCCATCGACATGTCCATGATGCCGCCCCATTGCCGTAAGAGCCGCACGCGGCCGATCATCGGGATCAGCGCCATGCCGCCTTCGCAGACATCCTCGACCACCGGCAGGTTGCCGCGCTGGGCGTAGGAATTATAGCCGTCTATGTCGCCGCCGAAGACCAGGCCGCCCTTGTCCGACTGGCTGACATAGAAATGTCCGGCGCCGAAAGTCATGACATTGGGCAATAGCGGCTTGATCGCTTCGGAGACGAAGGCCTGCAGCACATGGCTTTCGATCGGCAGGCGCAGGCCCGCCATCGCCGCGACGCGTGAGGAGGAGCCCGCCACCGCCATGCCGACCTTGCCGGCGCCGATATTGCCACGCGAGGTCTCGACGCCGGTCACCTTGCCGTTGGCGTCGCGCGTGAAGCCGGTGACCTCGCAATTCTGGATGATGTCGACGCCGAGCGCGCTCGCCGCATGCGCGTAGCCCCAGACCACGGCGTCGTGGCGGGCCGTGCCGCCGCGGCGCTGCAGCAGCCCACCCTGGATTGGAAAGCGCGCATTCTCGAAATTCAGGAACGGCAGCATCTTGCGCAGCGCCGCCTGATCGAGCAGCTCGGCATCGATGCCATTGATGCGCATCGTGTTGCCGCGCCGGGCGAAGGCGTCGCGCTGCGCGTCGGAATGGTAGAGGTTGAGCACACCGCGCTGGCTGACCATCGCGTTGTAGTTGAGGTCCTGCTCCATCCGCTCCCACAGCTTCATCGACAATTCGTAGAAGCCGGTATTGCCGGGCAGGCCGTAATTGGAGCGGATGATGGTGGTGTTGCGGCCGGCGTTGCCGGAGCCGATCCAGCCCTTTTCGAGCACCGCGACGTTGCGGATGCCGAACTCGCTGGCGAGGAACCAGGCTGTGGCGAGCCCGTGTCCTCCGCCGCCGATGATCACCACGTCATAGCGATCCTTTGGCGCCGCGTCGCGCCACGTAGGCTTCCAGTTCTTGTGGCCGGAGAGGGCGGCGCGGGCGAGCGAGAAGATCGAATATTTCATTGCGTCATTCCGAGGCCGCTCATCCGCAACGCTGGATTCTAGATATCCAGCGTGTGGTCGCGCTCCCACTGCGTGAAGTGCGAAGCATAGGAATTCCATTCCTGCTGCTTCAGCTTTAGATATGCCGACGAAAATTCCTCACCCAGCGCCGCCTTGAGCGATTTGTCGTTGTCGAACTCGCGCAACGCGTCAAGCAGGTTGAGCGGCAGTTTCGGCGCATCCGTGACGGTATGGCCGAACTGGTACATGTCGATGTCGTAGCGCTTGCCGGGATCGGCTTTCGAGCGAATGCCGTCGAGGCCGGCGGCGATGATCACAGCCTGCAGAAGATAAGGGTTGGCGGCGCCGTCCGGCAGACGCAGCTCGAAGCGTCCAGGGCCCGGCACGCGCACCATGTGGGTGCGGTTATTGCCGGTCCAGGTCACCGTGTTCGGCGCCCAGGTCGCGCCCGAAATGGTGCGGGGCGCGTTGATGCGCTTGTAGGAATTGACCGTCGGATTGGTGATAGCCGCAAGCGCCGAGGCATGCTTCATGATGCCGCCGAGGAAGTTCCTGCCCTTGGCGGAGAGGCCGAGTTCTTCGGAATTGTCGGCGAAGACATTGGTCTTGCCGGTCTCGTCCCACACCGAGATATGCGCGTGGCAGCCATTGCCTGTCAGGCCCTGGAAGGGCTTGGGCATGAACGTCGCGCGCAGGCCGTGTTTCTCGGCAATCGACTTGACCATGAACTTGAAGAAGGAGTGCTTGTCGGCGGTCGCCAGCGCGTGATCGAAGGTCCAGTTCATCTCGAACTGCCCGTTGGCGTCCTCGTGGTCGTTCTGGTACGGGCCCCAGCCCAGCGCCAGCATGTGGTCGCAAATCTCGGCGATGACGTCGTAGCGGCGCATCACCGCCTGCTGGTCGTAGCAGGGCTTCGAGGCTGTATCGTATTCGTCGGAGATCGCCTTGCCATCGGGCGAGATCAGGAAGAACTCGGCCTCCACGCCGGTCTTGACATGCATGCCGTCGCGGGCGGCTTCGTCGATCACCCGCTTCAGCGTGTTGCGCGGCGCCTGGTCGACGAGCTTGTCATCCATCACGCAGGTGGCCGCCACCCAGGCGACGTCTTTCTTCCATGGCAATTGGATGACCGAATCCGGATCCGGCACCGCCAGCATGTCGGGATGCGCCGGCGTCAGATCGAGCCATGTGGCGAAGCCGGCAAATCCTGCGCCGTCCTTCTGCATGTCGGTAATCGCCTGCGCCGGCACCAGCTTGGCACGCTGCCCGCTGAACAGGTCGGTGTAGGAGATCATGAAATATTTGACGCCGTTCTCCTTGGCGAATGCGGCGAGATCGTTCCCCATTATAGTTCCTCGCTTATGTGATCTTGGAAGTTGTCCTAGAAGCCGTTCTTCCCCGGTATCCAGTTGGTGCCGGCCAAAGGCACGCCGGCCATGGCGGCGGCTTCGATGGTGAGCGCGACGAGATCCTCGGGCTCCAGATTGTGCAGGCTGTTCTTGCCGCAGGCGCGGGCAATCGTCTGCGCCTCCAGCGTCATCACCTTGAGGTAATTCGCCAGGCGTCGTCCGGCCGCGATCGGGTCGACCCGCTTCATCAATTCGGGGTCCTGCGTGGTGATGCCGGCCGGGTCGCGGCCCTCATGCCAGTCGTCATAGGCGCCGGCCGTGGTGCCCAGCGCATTGTACTCCGCCTCCCAGCGCGGATCGTTGTCGCCGAGCGCGACGAGCGCCGCCGTGCCGATCGACACCGCATCGACACCAAGTGCTAGCGCCTTGGCGACGTCGGCGCCATTGCGGATGCCTCCGGAGACAATGAGCTGCACCTTGCGGTGCATGCCGAGGTCCTGCAGCGCCTGCACCGCCGGCCTGATGCAGGCAAGCGTCGGCTGGCCGACATTCTCGATGAACACTTCCTGGGTCGCCGCCGTGCCGCCCTGCATGCCGTCGACCACGACGACGTCGGCGCCAGCCTTCACGGCGAGCGCGGTGTCATAGTAGGGACGGGCGCCGCCTACCTTGACGTAGATCGGCTTTTCCCAGTCGGTGATCTCGCGCAGCTCGAGGATCTTGATCTCGAGATCGTCCGGCCCGGTCCAGTCGGGATGGCGCGAGGCTGAGCGCTGGTCGATGCCCTTGGGCAGCGTACGCATTTCGGCCACGCGGTCGGAGATCTTCTGGCCGAGCAGCATGCCGCCGCCGCCAGGCTTGGCGCCCTGACCGACGACCACTTCAATTGCATCGGCACGGCGCAGGTCGCGCGGGTTCATGCCGTAGCGCGAGGGGAGGTATTGATAGACCAGCGTCTTGGAGTGGCCGCGCTCCTCCTCGGTCATGCCGCCGTCGCCTGTGGTGGTCGATGTTCCGGCGATCGTCGCGCCGCGGCCAAGGGCTTCCTTCGCGGGACCGGAAAGCGATCCAAAACTCATGCCGGCGATGGTGATCGGGATCTTGAGCTCGATCGGCTTCTTGGCATGGCGCGAGCCGAGCACCACCGAGGTGTCGCAGCGCTCGCGGTAGCCTTCGAGCGGATAGCGCGAGATCGAGGCGCCGAGGAACAATAGATCGTCGAAATGCGGCAGCTTGCGCTTGGCGCCGGCGCCGCGGATGTCATAGATGCCGGTCGCCGCGGCGCGGCGGATTTCGGAGAGCGTGTAGTCGTCGAAGGTCGCGGATTTGCGCGGCGTCGTGGGAGGATTGTGATAGGCCATTTCTGTCCTCAATACGCGTCGGCGTTGTCGATGTTGAAATTGTAGAGTTTGCGGGCCGAGCCGTAGCGCTTGAACTCCGATGCCTTGACGCCGGTCACGCCGGCCTTGTCGAGCAGGCCCTGCAGCAATTCGATATGCTCGGGCCGCATCTCCTTGGCGATGCAGTCGGCGCCGAGGCTTTCGACCTTGCCGCGCACGAAGAGCCGCGCCTCGTAGATGGAATCACCCAGCGCGTCGCCGGCGTCGCCCAGCACCACGAGGTTGCCGGATTGCGCCATGAAGGCCGACATGTGGCCGATATTGCCGTGCACGACGATGTCGATGCCCTTCATAGAGATGCCGCAGCGCGACGAGGCATTGCCCTCGATGACCAGCAGACCGCCGCGGCCGGTGGCGCCCGCATACTGGCTGGCGTCGCCCTTGATGACGATCAAGCCCGACATCATGTTCTCGCCCACGCCGGGACCCGCCGAGCCATGCACGGTGATCGCGGCGCCGTCATTCATGCCAGCGCAGTAATAACCGACGCTGCCGCGCACATCGATGGTGATCGGTTGATCCACACCGACGGCGACCGAATGGCTGCCCTTCGGGTTGAGCACCTCCCATGCGGTCTCATTCGAACCGGGCGTGAGCTTATGCAGCGCCTCGTTCAATTCGCGCAGCGAATGTTGCGAGAGGTCGAAGACCCTCGCATCGCCTTGCTCGCGCTCGGCCTTCGACATTGGGGTTGCCGGCATCAGCTCAATGCTCCCAGAAGTAAACGGTTGCGGGCTCGGGCTCCCAGACCCGCGCATTGTCTATACCGGGAAGCTTGGTCAGCGCGCGATATTCGGAGCCGAAAGCGACATACTGGTCGGTCTCGGCCATCACGGCCGGCTTGCAGGCGATCGGGTCGCGCACCACGCCGAACCCGTTCTTGGTGCCGACAACGAAGGTGAAGAAGCCATCGAGGTCGGAGAGGGTGCCTTCCAGCGCCTCGCCCAGATTCTTGCCATGAGCCATCCGGTTGGAGAGATAGGCCGCTGCCACTTCGGTGTCGTTCTCGGTCTCGAACTTCATGCCGTCGCGGATCAGTTCGCGGCGGACATTGTTGTGGTTGGAGAGCGAGCCGTTGTGCACCAGGCACTGGTCGGCGCCAGTCGAGAACGGATGCGCACCCATCGTGGTGACCGCCGATTCCGTCGCCATGCGGGTATGGCCGATCCCATGCGTGCCGGTCATCGCGCGCAGGCCGAAGCGTTCGACGACAGCTTCGGGCAGGCCGACTTCCTTGTAGATCTCCACTGCCTCGCCGGCACCCATGATGCGGATGTCGGGCCGGAGCGTCTGCAGTACCTCGCGCGCGGCGTCGACCTTGTCCGGCGTGGTCCTGATCACCGCATGCGTGGACTTGACCGCGACGCTGACCGGCGCGCCGATCGCCTTGGCAAGCTCGGCGTCGAGGCCGCGGAAATCGCGATCGGGCTTCGGCGACTGCACGGTGATCTTGGCTTCATTGCCGCTGGCCGCGCCATAGATGGCGATGCCGGCGCTGTCCGGTCCGCGGTCGCTCAGCGACACCAGCATCTCCGACAGCATGGCGCCGAGCTTCGGCTCCAGCGCCTTGTCCTTCAAGAAAAGTCCGACGATTCCGCACATGCCAGCCTCCGGCGTTTTTTGGCTCTCAGATGATGTACTCAATGAGCGAGCCGAATTCAATTGGTATGAAAGAAATTTTCCTGTGGTTACATGTTGGACAGCGTATCATCCTCGGCACTATCGTCGTGGGGGCGCGACTTGTGAACCCAGATCGCATGGCGGATACGCGCGATTTTGTAGGCGTCGAGGATCGAGAACGCATAGATCAGGAAAGCGCCGGCATGGCGACCGATGAAGCTGGCGTCGGCCGGCGCCAGCTTGGTCGTTATCCAGCCAAGGATCACCATGAAGAACAGGAACTGCAGGCCGCGTACCGGCACGCCGAGCGTGACATGGCCGCTTGCCGGCAAAACGACCGCCGCGCCGAGCACGAGATAGGGATTGACGGGGGCAGGGGTGGCGGTTCCGTCGCTCATGCCGCCTGCCTTTCGCGCCGGTTGATGGCTTGGCGAAGCGCCGAGGCCGCCTCGAGCAGTCGTTCGATCAAGCCGGGATCGAGCCCGGCATCGCCGAACGCGGCCTGCCGGAACACGCCATAGCGTGCGCGCTCGGCCTCGGCCAGCAGCCACACGATGCGTACGCCGTTGGGCGTGATCAGCAATTCCTTGGCGCGCCCTTCGGCAAAGATGTCGATGTGGGAGGCGATCAGATCCTGCGGAAAGGCGACGCCTTTGCGGTCCGTCCTGAGCACCGCGTCGGCGGGAAAGCCGAGCACCTTCGGCAGCGTGTGTGGCAGATGGTCGAAATTGGAGAATGTCGTCGCCGAATTTGGCCGCATCATCATGTCGAAGACACCCCGCACCGCGACCGGCTCGGTGACCGAAACGCTGAGCCAGCGCGTCGGCAGCTTTCGCGTGGCCAGCGTGTCAACGATGGTGCGAACCTGAACGCGCTGGCCGTTCCAGGAGCCGGCCCAGGTAACGACGCCGGCGGTGCCGTCGGAGATATCGGCGGCATCGGGAATGACGCTGCGGATACTCGCCATATCGGCGCCCAGGGCCGCCTTTGCCCTGTTGCGGCTGGCGCGCGCGAGCCAGGCGATATGGACAGTGACCGCGAATGCGATCGCCCCGGCAAGCAATACTGACGTCGATTCCGACATTTCGACACGCCATGGCCCGCCGGCGACAGGCGGGCCTTCACTCCACTCAATAACCCTGCGGCTTCGGCCACGGCATCGAGAACTGGTCGCCGCGCCGTACGAACTTGTAGCGGTAGAAGTGGAACCACAGCGAGATCAGGAAATAGAAGATAGTCATCGCGATCAGCTGCGAGCCGAAGCCCAGGAAGATGGCGAAGAAAGTCACCATGCACAGGCAGAACAGGACGATCGCCGGCAGCGGATGGAAGGGATGCGTGTAGCCCCGGCGGATCGAGCCCAGGGGCCACTTCTTGCGGAACATCATGATGTTGATGCTCATGAAAGTGTACTGAAGCACGCCCGACAGGATCGAGAAGGTGATCGCCTGGTTGAGGTCGGCGATGAAGGCGAAGGCCAGCGCGATCGGCAGCAGGAACAGGATGGAGCGATAAGGCGTGCGGTATCTCGGATGCACGGCGGAGAACCAGCTCGGCAGGTAACGGTCGCGGCCGAGCGAGAACCAGGCACGCGCCGCGTCGTTGATGCAGCCATTGGCCGAGGCAAGTGCGGCGAGCAGCGTCGCGATGAACAAAAGGTTCTCCAGCAGCGGGCTGCCGGTGAGCTTGCCGGCGTCCCAAAGGGGGTAATAAGTAATCCCGAGATACTCCCAGGGCATCAGCGAGGCGCAGACATACCAGGTCATCGCCGCTGCGATCAGAAGCGTGATCATGCCGGCCATGGTGCCGTAGGGCAGGGAGCGCGCCGGCGAGCGGACTTCCTCGGCCGCCTGGGTGGTGCCCTCGATGCCGAGATAATACCAGATGCCGAACTGGAAGGCAGCGATGACGCCGATCCAGCCATAGGGCAGCGAGTTGCCGGGCGTGACCAGCTCGTTGAGCTTCAGCACCGCGCCTTGTGTCCACGGGCTCACCGAGAAGAACAGGATGACGATCGAGATATAGGCGATGGCGGTGATGACGAAATTGACGTTGAGCGTCATCAGCACGCCGCGATAGTTGAGCCATGCCAGCACGACAATGGTCGCCGCTATGAAGGAATTGTGCGTCAGTCCTTCAACCCCGGCCTTGGCGACGATGGTGTCGCCAAGCAGGATCGCGTCCGACACTTCCAGCATCGTGTAGGCAAACACCAGGAACAGCGCGACGTTGAAGGCCATCAGCGGCCCGACAATGTGCTTGGCCTGTGCGTACTGGCCGCCGGCGGCGGCTACGGTGGACGTCACCTCCGAGTCGATCATGGCGACAGAGGTGTAGAGCAGTCCGACGATCCAACAGACGATCAGCGCGGCCAGCGCGCCGCCCTTGTCGGCCGCGAAGTTCCAGCCGGTGAACTCGCCGACCAGCACGATGCCGACGCCGAGTGCCCAGACATGGGCGGGGCCCAGAACCCGAAGCAGCGAGACCCTGTCGCCGTGGATCGTAGTCGTTAGTCCCGTTTCAACCGCAGCGGTCATCGTCAGTCCCCACTCAGATCCGGTGTTTCTCGGATACGGCTTCAAGCTCGCCCTCACGCGAGGACGTCAGCACGGCTTCGGAATAGGTCGTGTCGACCTTGAACCAGTCGTAGAGCATCCACGCCGCAAGCACGGCCGCAATTCCCCAGCAAACGTAAGACAATCCCATCCACATGATGTTTTCCCCGAGCTATTTGTCGTCGAACTTCTCGTTGATGACCTCGCGATATTCCTTGTCGGAGGCGCGGAACAGGAAGACGAAATAGGCGATCAGCACGATCGCCATGATGATCAGCGTCGGCCAGTCGATAATGTAGTGGAAGCGGTTCTGGATGATGTCGTGCGCCGTCTCCGGCGTGTAGCCGAGCTTCTCCCAGATCGAGGCCATGGTGGCGTTCTGGCCGAGCGCGTCCCAGGTCTTGGCATCGAGCGGGTCGATCGACTTCGCCGCCCCGGCGAGTCCGAGCTTCAGCGGCAGCCAGAGCGCCACGAAGATGGCGACCACCACGACTGCGATGTCGAAGACCTGTCCGGCCTTGCTCTGCTCCGGCGGGGTATAACGGGCCATGGGTTCTCCCTTCAGGATTGGCGGTTGCGAGCCGCGTCGGCGTTCTTGATGTCGAGGCCGTAGATGAAGTCCTTGTCTTCCTTGTAGTGGTTGAGCATCGCCAGGATGGCGGCGGTGTTGAAGATCAGCACCGCGGCAGCCGCGATCACCACCACGAGCTTGATCCCGCTGTCGGGGATGTAGGCCCAGGTCATCAGGAGGACGAAGAGGATCGTCGCCCACAGGCAAACAATCAGGAGCACGGATCCACGCACGTCGGAGCGGTACAGCGCTTCGATGCGCTGCTGCAGGTCGGACATCGGTTTTTCCCCTTCTGGCGACGTCCGGCCCCGAAATCGACCGGGCGTCCACTCTTTCAACAGAGTGAAATTTTTTTCATAAATTCCGCTCGATTCCCGAAATTGTCAAGCCGGATTTGCGCGCCACAAAGCGTTTGTCCACGGGCAAGAAATTTGCCTGACAATGAAATTATTTGCTTCAAGGGGATTGCAGGGCTTAGCCGTTTGCGGTCAATATTCGAGCAAGCTCCGCCAAGAAGCAGGAGCAGGGAACAGCAACCGCTTAAAGCGACCTAATCGCACGGAGGACGATCGGATGACGGCATCCTGGAGATTCTCGACCCTGGCGGATCGCCATCGCGCGCTCGGCTCGAAGCTCGAGGACTGGAGCGGCATGGGCACCGCCTGGACCTATGACAAGGACGCCAACGAGGAATATGTCGCGATCCGCACCAAGGCCGGGCTGATGGATGTCTCCGGCCTGAAGAAGGTCCACATCACCGGGCCGCATGCCTCGCATCTCATCGACCTCGCTACGACGCGCGATGTGGAGAAGATCTATCCCGGCAAGTCGGCCTATGCCTGCATGCTGAACGAAGCGGGAAAATTCACCGACGACTGCATCCTGTACCGCATCAGCCCGAACTCGTGGATGGTCGTGCACGGCTCGGGCACCGGCCATGAGGAGTTGCAGCGCGCTGCCATGGGCCGCGATGTATCGCTGCGCTTTGACGACAATCTGCACGACCTGTCGCTGCAGGGGCCGACCGCCGTCGATTATCTCGCCAAGCACGTGCCCGGCATCCGCGACCTTCCTTACTTCCATCATATGCAGACGCAGCTTTTCGGCTTGCCCGTCATGATCTCGCGCACCGGCTACACCGGCGAGCGCGGCTATGAGATCTTCTGCCGCGGCCAGGATGCCGGCACGATCTGGGATACGATCCTCGAGGAGGGCAAGAGCGCCGGCATCATCCCGTGCCGCTTCACCACGCTCGACATGCTGCGCGTCGAGAGCTACCTGCTCTTCTACCCCTACGACAATTCGCAAAAATATCCGTTCGAGAACGAAGGCCCCGGCGACACGCTGTGGGAGCTCGGCCTCGACTTCACCGTCAGCCCCGGCAAGACCGGTTTCCGCGGCGCTGAGGAGCACTACCGGCTGAAGGGCAAGGAACGCTTCAAGATCTATGGCATGCTGCTCGACGGCAAGGAACCGGCCGATGAAGGCGCGCCTGTTTATCGCGACGGTAAGAAGGTCGGCGTGGTCACCTGCGCCATGTATTCGCCGCTGGTCGAGAAATCGATGGGCATCGCCCGCCTCGACGTCGACTGCGCGGTCAAGGACACCAAGCTCGAGGTGCGCAACAGGAGCGGCTCGATCAAGGCGACGGCGCAGCCCTTGCCGTTCGACGATCCGAAGAAGACCAAGCGCACCGCCAAGGGCTGAGACAGCATCACGGGGAGGGTTTTCGAGGCACTAGAGCATGATCCCGAAAAGTGGGAACCGGTTTTCGGAAAAGATCATGCTCCAACTGATCTAAGGTAGAATGGCAGCTAAGACGATCATCAGCCGGCCCATTTACGGAACGCTCTCTCCGCAGCCCGGCAAGCATCATCTCTTCATCGCCGATGCTGAAGGCGCGCTGGCGATCACTGATATGGCCGGCAAGGCTCCGCCCGGCTTTTTCGACGGCGCGGAAATCGACTTCATTCCAGGCCCGGAGGGTAAGCACATCGCGGCCCTGGAAGCATTGAAGCCGGCGCAACTCCATCTGTCGCCATCCTTCGCCAGCCTCCTGCCGCGTCTCAAGCAGACGCTGACCAACGCCCATATGGGATTGCGTCTCTATCTTGCGGGCACCGAGGGGCTGATCGGCCAGGCCATGCAGGTGGCGCTCGAAGCCGGCATGGACCACACCTCGATGCAGACCGAGCATCGCGGCTCGCTGGCGCGCCGCATGCAATGCGTGCACTGCAAGGGCATCACCGAGAATGTGACGACGCAGCCGGCGCTCTGCTCGCATTGCGGCCTGCTGCTTCTGGTGCGCGATCATTATTCGCGGCGCCTGGCCGCCTTCCAAGGCGTGTGCATCAACGCCGAGGATCGCTCGGAGATTCCTCCGATGGAGGAGACCTTCCCATGAGCACCGGCACCACCAAGCTCGATGTCGTTGTCAGCGATGTCGTCCCCGTCAACGAGCTGGTCACGCGCTTCCATTTCCGTCGCCGCGATGGCGAGTTGCTGCCGACTTTCTCCGGCGGCGCCCATGTCGTGGTCGAGATGCGCGACGGCGACCGCACGAGGCTCAATCCCTATTCGCTGATGGGCTCGCCGCTCGATACGCGCGAATACACGATCTCGGTGCGTCGCGACGATGTCGGCCGCGGCGGCTCGCTGTTCATGCACCGGCAGGTCAAGCCCGGCCTGGAGATGGTGATCAGCTATCCGGTCAACCTGTTCTCTCTGGATCTCAGGGCGAAGAAGCACCTGATGCTGGCCGGCGGCATCGGCATCACGCCGTTCATGGCGCAGACCTCGCAACTGGCGGGTGCCGGCGGCAATTTCGAGCTGCACTACACCTGCCGCACTGCTTCGCTCGGTACCTATGCCGATGTCTTGCAGCAGCGCTATGGCAACCGCGTCCATCTCTATCACGATGACCGGGAAGAGCGCATCGATCTCGACCGGCTCCTGTCCTCGCAGCCGCTCGGCACGCATCTCTATGTCTGCGGCCCGGCCGGCATGATCAACTGGGTGCGCGACCGAGCGGCGGCGCTCGGCTGGCCGCCGGAGACGGTGCATTTCGAGCACTTCGCCGCGCCCCAGCCAGGCGCGCCCTTCGACGTGACCTTGGCAATCAGCGACACGACGATTCGCGTCGGCGAGCAGCAGAGCCTGCTCGAGGCGATCGAGGCGGCCGGCGTCGATCCGCCCTATCTCTGCCGCGGCGGTGTCTGCGGCCAGTGTGAGACCAATGTGATCTCCCACGACGGCAAGTTCATCCATAACGATCACTGGCTGAGCGAGGAAGACCACCGTTCCGGCTGCAAGATCATGCCTTGCGTCTCGCGCTTCGAGGGCAAGTCGCTGGTCCTGGAAAGATAGGAGGCGTCAATGGGCATCACCTTTCGCAAGGAAACCTTTCGCGACGACTACACCTTCAGGAACAGCCCTGAGCACATCAGGCGCTTTCCGTTCCCGTTCAATGAAGACGCCTACATGTACGCGGTCAACATCGAGCCGCATGTCGTCGGCCCGAAAGGCAGCGTGCTGGAAAACCTGATCGATGTCGACGAGCACTATGTCGCCGAGATGCAGGATCGCGCGTTGGTGCTTGCCGAGGACCCGCTGCGCTGCCAGTCGCTGCCGCACATGACTTTAGCCGGTTGGGACCTGCTCGAGCTTCTGATGGAGCAGCAGGCACTCGGCTATCCGGAGCATTTCACGTTGGAGCGAAACGGCGACCGCTGGCGCTGGATCAACCGGCCGCTCGGCATCGACGACACCTTCACCTTCGGCGACACCGCGACGCTGCCCTACGGGCCGATGGAATACATCACCCGCCAGAGTCAGGGCGATTTCTGCATTCTCGACCAGCGCGACGGCAATCTGTGGATGGACGCCGGCATGGTCACCACCCAGGCCGACTGGTCGCTCGATTTCGACATCGGCATGAACTTCTTCGAGTGGCATGCGCCGGTGCCGCTGGCGCACGAGAAGGGCATCTTCACCCGCGCGCTGAAGTTTCTCACGAACATTCAGCAGGGCAAGCCGGCCAGGCGTCTCAACTGGACGATGACCATCAATCCGCGGCTCGACACCAGCCCCGAGAATTATCACAAATGGGGCCCGGACCGCGCCACGGTCACGCCCGAGAATGTCGGCCAGAAAGTGCATCTGCGGGTCGAATTGCAAAGCTTCTGGCGGCTGCCGCGCTCCAACGCCATCGTCTTCCCGATCCGCTGCTACCTGATCAAGATGGACGAGCTGGTCACCCAGCCGAAATGGGCGCGCCGACTGCACCGCGTCATCCGCGACCTGCCGGAAGAACTTGCCACCTACAAGGGCCTGACGCGGTACAGGCCGACGTTGGTGGAGTGGCTCTCAAAGCTCGACGACGGCAGTCCGACCAGCCCGGGGTTTGGGCCGGATTGAACCGCTGATTTCCACCTTGGCGCCCTCGGCGCCGACGTTGGACATTGGCCGAAACCCACGTGACGTCCTCATACTCGGGCTTGACCCGAGTATCCTTGCCGCGACCTCGGGCGCAGGGTGCAACGGCGCGGAATTCCGTAACCATTGCAACGCTTTAGCGTCATGGCATGGATTCTAGGGTCAGCGCGCGTCGCTTCGCTCCTTGCTTCGCCCTAGTCTAGAACGACGAAGCGCGGTAAGGAGGAGACCAGCCAATCATCCGGCGCTGTTCTGCGGATAGCAGATGATCGACAGATACCGCATCGGCAGCTGCGTCAGCTCTTCCGGCCCGTGCGGCGCGTCGGCATCGAAGAACAGGCTGTCGCCCGGCTTCATCGGGTAGAGGTTGTTGCCGTGCCGGTAAACGACCTCGCCTTCGAGCATGTAGAGGAACTCCATGCCCGCATGCTGGAAGGTCGGGAACACGTCCGAATTCTCAGTCAGCGTGATGAGATAGGGCTCGACCACGACGCCGCTGGTGTTGGCGCCGATATGGCCCAGCAGATTGTACTGGTGGCCGGCGCGCGTGCCGCGACGCTCGACATCGACGCCTTCGCCCGCCTTGACAAAGACGGCGCTGTGCTCTTCCTCGAAACGACGAAAGAACGCGGTCACCGGAACGCCCAGCGCCCGCGATAGCGCTTGCAGCGTCGTCAGCGACGGCGAGGTGATGCCGTTCTCGATCTTCGACAGCATGCCGAGCGAGATGTCGGTGGCTGCGGCGAGATCGGCGACGGTGATGCCGAGCTTCTTGCGGAACGCCCGCACCTCATGGCCGATCGCCACTTCGAGCACCTTTTCGCGCGTGTCGCGGATGGCATGCGGATCCTGCGTCAGCGGCGTGCGAATCGTGCGCCCGTTCGGGCCAATGCTCTTCAGCGATGGCTTGGTCTTGACCGCCACAGGGCTCCGACCAGACTTTGGATCGGAAGTCTTTTTTGTCATGTCGTCTCCCGTGAGAATCTGCCTATTATTTCACTCTAGGTGAACATATTCATTGCCGATACAGGAGCGCAACGGGTGCGCCAAGCCCTTGTGGCGGATTAGGGCCGTTTTCTGCTGCGCCTCGCCCCAACCGTTCCTCGCAGAAAGTTACCTCGGCGCAAGGCTGTTTCGGCGCAAGGCCAGTTGACAGCGTAGAAGGGCCAATTACTCTACTGAGAGTGAAATTTGTTTCGCTGGGGAAATGAGAACGGGAGACCCGCCATGAAAAGTCGCGTTGCCGTCATCGGAGCTGGGCCATCCGGCCTGGCGCAGCTCAGGGCCTTCAAGTCGGCTGCCGACAAGGGCGCCGAGATCCCGGAAATCGTCTGCTTCGAGAAGCAGAGCGACTGGGGCGGGCTGTGGAACTACACTTGGCGCACCGGTCTCGACGAGCATGGCGACCCGGTGCATGGCTCGATGTACCGCTATCTGTGGTCGAACGGCCCGAAGGAATGTCTCGAATTCGCTGACTATACCTTTGAGGAGCATTTCGGCCGGCCGATCGCCTCCTATCCGCCGCGCGCCGTTTTGTGGGACTATATCAAGGGCCGCGTCGAGAAATCCGGGGTGCGCAAATGGGTGCGGTTCAACACGCCCGTGCGCATGGTCACCTACTCCGACGAGACCGGGAAGTTCACCGTCACTTCGCATGACCGCACCAATGATGTCACCTACTCGGAAGAGTTCGACAATGTCGTCGTCGCCTCCGGCCATTTCTCCGTGCCCAACGTGCCCTATTTCGAGGGCTTTTCCACCTTCAACGGCCGCATCCTTCACAGCCACGACTTCCGCGATGCCATGGAGTTCAAGGGCAAGGACATCCTGATCATTGGCCGTTCCTATTCGGCCGAGGACATCGGTTCGCAGTGCTACAAATACGGCGCCAAATCGATCACCACCAGCTACCGTTCCAAGCCGATGGGCTTCAAATGGCCGGACAACTGGAAGGAAGTACCGCTGCTGCAGAAGGTCGTCGGCAAGACGGCGCATTTCCAGGACGGCACCACCAAGGATGTCGACGCCATCATCCTGTGCACCGGCTATCTGCACTCCTTCCCCTTCCTTACCGACGACCTAAAGCTGAAGACCACCAACCGCATGTGGCCGCTGGGTCTCTACGAGGGCGTCGTCTGGGAGAAGAATCCGAAACTGTTCTACATCGGCATGCAGGACCAGTTCTACACCTTCAACATGTTCGACGCTCAGGCCTGGTTCGCGCGCGACGTCATGATGGGCCGCATCAAGCTGCCGTCGCCAGAGGCGATGGCCGAGCACAGCGCCAAGTGGCGGGCCCGCGAGGAGACGCTGGAAGACGCCGAGCAGATGATCTGGTTTCAGGGCGACTACACCAAGGAGCTGATGGACCAGACCGACTATCCGGGCTTCGACGTCGAGGCGGTCAACCACACCTTCATGGAGTGGGAGCACCACAAGATGGAAAACATCATGACCTTCCGCGACAACGCCTACCGCTCGCTGATGACCGGCACCATGGCGCCGCTGCACCACACCCCGTGGCTGCAAGCGCTGGACGATTCAATGGAGAGCTATCTCGAAGTGAAAGGCGTCGCGGCCGAGTAGGACGGCGCGCCTCCGCTCACATTCGTCAAGTCGGCAAGATGGGTGTCCCGCGGGGCACCCCATCGGTCTACCAGCAGACGTAGCCGCCATCGACGATCAGGTCGAGGCCGGTGACGAAGCTGGACGCGCGGCTGGCCAGGAACACGGTCGGACCGACCATCTCCTCCGGCGCCGCCATGCGCCCCATCGGCGTGTCGCGCTTGAAGATCTTTATTTGCTCCGCTACTTCGGGCCGCTTGTTCATCGGCGTCAGCGTGTAGCCCGGACTGACGACATTGACGCGCAGGCCACGGTCCGCCCATTCCATGGCAAGGCTCTTCGACATGTGGATGACGGCGGCTTTTGAGGAGTTGTAATGCGCCTGCGTCAGCCCCCGGTTGACGATGGTGCCCGACATCGAGGCGATGTTGATGATGGAGCCCGCTCGTCGAGGAAGCATGACGCGCGCCTCAGCCTGACAGGACAGAAACACGCCCGCGACATTCACCTCGTGCACCTTGCGCCATTTTTCCAGCGGCATGGTCTCGGCCGGTTCCGATCCGGCAATGCCGGCATTGTTGACGGCGACGGTCAGCGCGCCGAGTTCGGCTTCGAGCCGATCGATAGCCGTGGCCAGGTCGGCTTCGGACGTCACGCTGCCCGTTAGCACCAGCGCCTTGCGGCCGAGTGTCTTGATCTTGTCGGCAGTCTGCTCCAGGCCGCCGTTCGAGGTATGACCGAAACAGGCGACATCGGCGCCGGCCTCGGCTAGCCCGATCGCGATCGCCTGGCCAATGCCGCTGCCGGCGCCCGTCACCAGCGCCACGCCGCCGTCTAGTTTAAAAAGATCCATCGCACCCTCCCTGATTGCGGGAAGGTATGCGCTGAATGGCGCGTCGATCAAGCGGCCTGATCTGGCAGGGCCGGAGGCATCGAGGTTCAGAAATATCCGTCCGATGCCTCCGTCGCTTTCTTCGGGATGTCCACGCCGTCGACCAGGACCTTGTCGACCAACTCGTGATGAAAGCACACGAGGCCCTTGATGCGCGCGGCCTCATCAGTGCCCGATCTATCTTGCTTACCCGGAAAACCCTGTATCTTCCGATGCTATCGACGTTGCGCTCACGGGCCTGCGTATGCTCGCCAGGAACCTGTCGAACGACCAAGCCTTCGCGGAGAGCCATGCGTAATCAAGAATCTAAAGCGCATAGAGCGATCTGACAGATCGCGTCGCGCTTTAGCGCGGCGGCGTTCTGACCAGGCTCACGCCGGCTCCATTGTCTTTGGCTTTTGCAGCCTTGCCAGTTCCGCGAAGGGAATATGGCAGCGGATGGTGTGTCCGGGTTCGGCCTCGGAAAGCTCCGGCTCCTGCGTCTCGCAGATGGCGCCGATCTTGCGCGGGCAGCGCGTGTGGAAGACGCAGCCCGTCGGCGGGTTGGCCGCGCTCGGGATCTCGCCGTCAAGACGGATGCGCGCGCTCTCGCTGCGGTCGAGCTTCGGCACGGCCGACAGCAGCGCTTCCGTATAGGGATGATGCGGGCCGGAGAAGACCGCTTCCGATGGCCCGAACTCCATGATGCGGCCGAGATAGAGCACGGCGATCTTGTCGGAGAGATAGCGCACCACTCCAAGGTCGTGCGAGATGAAGATGTAGCTCACATCCTGCTTCGACTGCAGGTCGGCCAAGAGGTTGAGGATCGCCGCCTGCACCGAAACGTCGAGCGCCGAGGTCGGCTCGTCGCAGACCACGATGCGTGGATCGCCGGCGAAGGCGCGCGCGATCGCAACGCGCTGCTTCAAACCGCCGGATAGCTGGCGCGGCTTGACCGCCAGATGCCGGTCGGTGAGCCGGACAGAACGGACCAGCTCTTCAAGCCTCGTGTCCAGCGCCTTGCCACTGAGGCCGCCCAGACGCTTCAGGGCGCGGCTGAGGATATGCCGGATCGAATGCGAGCGGTTGAGCGCGGAGTCCGGATTCTGGAAGACGATCTGCACCGCCTTGACCTGGTCCTCCGAGCGGCTGGCAAGCCGTGGCGCCAGCTTCTTGCCATCGAGCTCGATCGAGCCGCCTTCGTCGGGCGGGACAAGGCCGAGCAGGAGCCTGGCGAAGGTCGTCTTGCCGCTGCCGGATTCGCCGACCAGGCCGAGCGTCTCGCCGGGCCGCAGGCTGACCGAGACATCCTTCACCGCCCTCAGCGGACGGCCGTGGCTGGCATAGGTCTTGTTCAGCCCTTCGACCTGCAGCACCGGCGGCGCCCGCTTCGGTGCGACGGCAGGGATCTCGGCAGGCGTGGCGCGCGGCAGCGACTGCGCCTTGTCGTGGTAGTGGCAGCGCGACAGCCGCCCGTCGCCAAGTTCATAGAGCGGTGGCGGCTCGGCGCGGCAGCGTTCGGTAGCCAAAGCGCAGCGTTCGGCGAAGGCGCAGCCGACAATAGTGGCGCCGATGCCGGGCAGGAAGCCGGGGATGGTGTCGAGCCGGCCCTGGTCCTTGCGCTGGCCGCCGCGCGGCAGGCAGCGCAATAGCGCCACCGTGTAAGGATGGCGCGGGTCGTTGAAGACGTCCTTGGTCGAGCCTTCCTCGACCAGCATGCCGGCATAGAGCACGCCGACGCGGTCGCACATGTTGGAGACCACGGCGAGGTTGTGGCTGATGAACAGGATCGAGGCCGACAGCTCGCGCCGCAACTGGCCGATCAGATCGAGCACCTCGGCTTCCACCGTGGCATCGAGGCCGGTCGTCGGCTCGTCCAGGATCAGCATCGAAGGGTCATTGGCGAGCGCCATGGCGATCGCCACACGCTGCTGCATGCCGCCGGAGAGCTGATGCGGATAGCGCTGCATGACGCTGGCTGGATCGGAGATGCGCACCCGGTTCAGCATGGCGAGCGCCTTGTCTTCGGCCGCCTGCCCGGTGGTGCCCGCAAGCTCGAAGATCTCCGTCAGCTGGCGGCCGATGCGCAGCGATGGGTTCAGCGCCTTGCCGGGATCCTGATACACCATCGACACGCTGTCCGCGCGAGCACGCCGCAGCGCTTCCGCGTCGAGCTTCATGACGTCCTTGCCGTCGAGCGCGATCGACCCGCCGGTGATGGAACCATTGCGCGGCAAATAGCGCACCACCGAGAGCGCCACCGTGGATTTGCCGCAGCCGGATTCGCCGACCAGTCCATAGGCTTCGCCAGCCTTGATGGTCAGGTTGAGATTGCGCAGCACCGCGCGGTCGCGGCGGCCGACCCGATAGGCGACAGAAAGGTCTTTCAGCTCAAGGGCGTTGGTTGCTTGCCTGGGGTCAGTCATTGAACGCTCCGTGGACGCCGTCGGCCACCAGATTGACGCCGATCACCAGCGAGGCGATGGCCAACGCGTCGAACAGCACCGTCCACCAGAAGCCGCCCCCGATCATGCCGTAATTGGAGGAGATCGACAGGCCCCAGTCGGGCGAGGGCGGCTGGATGCCGAAACCCATGAAGGAGAGTGTTGCCACCGCGAAGATGGCATAGCCAAGCCGCACGGTCGTCTCCACCAGGATCGGCGGAATGACGTTGGGCAGGATTTCGACGAACATGGTATGCAGCGCGCCTTCGTGGCGCAGCTTGGCCGCCGCGACATAGTCGAGCTCGCGTTCGGCCAGCACCGCAGAGCGCACCGTGCGCGCGATGATCGGCGCGAAGCTCAGGCCGATGACGACGATAACGGTGATCTTGGACGTGCCGAGCGCGACGATCGCAAGCAGCGCGATGATGACCACCGGGATCGCCATGAAGGCTTCGAGCACCCGGCTGACGATGTCGTCGACGATGCCGCGGAAATAACCGATAACGAGGCCGAGCGCCGTCCCGGCGATGGTTGCCAGGATCGTCGCCAGCGGCGCCACCGTCAGGATGTCGCGCGAGCCGACGATGACGCGCGAGAAGACGTCGCGGCCGAGCTGGTCGGTGCCGAACCAGTGGTCGGCCGATGGTGGCGCAAGCGTGTTGATGATGTCCGCGTCGAGAGGATCGTAGGGCACGAAATGTTCGCCCAACAGTGCGCAGATGACCCAGAACAGCAGTATGCCCAGGCCGGTCAGGAACGTGGGGGATCTCAGGAGTGTATGCAGCACCTCGCCCCAGGGGCTGCGCTGGGCAACAGCATCGGGGACGGCGGGGAGGGGTGGGCTGTCCGTTGCGCTCATTGTTCTGCCCCCAGGCGGATGCGCGGATTGAGCACGGAATAAAGGAAGTCGGCGACCAGGGTCGCCACCGCATAGACGATGCCGATGGTGAGGATTCCGGCCTCCAGCATCGGGAAATCCTTGCCGCGCGCGGCGGTGAAGATCAGCGAGCCGATGCCCTGGTAGCGGAACAGCGTCTCGATCACGACCAGTCCGCCGATGAGATAGCCCGTCTGGGTGGCGATCACAGTGATGGTTGGCAACAGCGCGTTGCGCAGCACGTGCCGCCAGATCACCGTGCGCCATGGCAGGCCCTTGAGCACGGCGGTGCGCGTATAGTCGGAATCGAGCGCCTCGATCATGCCGGACCGCGCCATGCGGGCAATGTAGCCGAACAGCACCAGGAACAGCGGCAGTGAAGGCAGGATAAGGTAATAGATCTGAGTGAAGAAGCCGGCGCCTTTCGGCCATGCAGCGGCGATCGGCAGCCAGCGCAGCCACACCCCGAAGATCAGGATCAGGATGATGCCGGTGACGAATTCGGGCAGCACCGTGACCGACAGGCCGCCAAGGCTGATGATGCGGTCGAGCGGCCGGTTGAGGTTGAGCGCGGCGATGACGCCGCCCAGGATGCCGATCGGCACCACCAGCACAAAGGCGATCAATGCCAGCTTCAGCGAATTGCCCAACGCATCGATGACGAAGGGGGCGACCGGCGCGCGGAAAATGTAGGACGTGCCCATGTCGCCATGCAGGAAATTCCAGATCCAGGTGCCGTACTGGACGAGCAGCGGGCGGTCGACACCGAGCGAATGGTTGAGCGCATCTACCGCGCGCTGGTCGGCGAACGGCCCCAATATGGCCCGCCCGACATTGCCGGGCAGCACCTGGCCGCCGAGGAACACCATGACGCTGAGCAGGAACAGCGTGACGAGCGACAGGGCCAGGCGCCGGACGAGGAAGACGAGGATGGCGAATACTCCTATTGGAGCCGGCTCCCCGTGGAGAGCCGGCTGTCGCGGATATGCTTGTTCGCTCTCGTCAGGCCTTCGACGCCTTGTCGAGGAAAAGCTGCGACATGGCGGTGGGCTGCACGCCCGTAACGCCTTTCGCCGTCGCCGTCAGGTAATCGTAGAAATAGCCGAAGACCACCGGCGTTTCCTCGAGCAGCAGCTTCTGGATCTTACCGGCGGTGGCCTTTTGCGCCTCGAGGTCGAGGGCCGCGATATAGCTCGCCGCCATCTGATCGTAGTCCTTGTTTTTGAAGTGGGCGGCATTCCAGGTGCCGTCGCTCTTCAAGGGTGCCGCCAGATAGACATTGGGAACGCCGCGGTGGCCGTAGTCGGTGATGCCCATCGCCGAATCCAGCCAGTTCGACTTGCCGAACACGGCATCGCCGTAATATGCGCCCTGGTCGAGGATGTTGAGCTCGAGCTCGATGCCGATTTCCTTGACCCAGTTCTGGATAAGCTGGGCGTATTCCGGGATTTCGAGATAGCGCTCGGTGGTGAGCGTCATCTTGAAGCCCTGGGCGAGCCCGGCCGCTTCCATCAGCTGCTTGGCCTGGGCGATGTCCTGCTTGCGCTGCGGCACGCTGGTGTCGGTCGACGGGTAGACGGGGGCGAACGGGCTGTCGTTGCCGAGCGCCGAGCGTCCCTTCATCAGGCCGGCGGCGAGTTTCTCGCGGTCGAGGCAGAGCGCGATGGCGCGGCGCACACGCGCGTCCTTCGTCGGGCCCTCATCGCAGTGCATATGCAGCTGCTGATGCGCGGACGATTTCAGGCTGATGATCGCGAAATTCGGATCGTTGAGGAGGGCAACGCCCGCCAGCACGGGCATCTGGTTGATGATGTCGATCTGGCCGCCCTGCAGCGCCAGGATCTGCGGCTGGATGTCGGTGAAGAAGGTGAACTCGGTGCGGTCCGGCAGGGCCTTGTCGCCCCAATAGTCGTCATTGCGAACGAAAGAGGCGCCGACCTTGGGTGTGTACTTCTCCAGCTTGAACGGTCCGGTGCCGTCGAAGCTCTGTTCGTAACCGCCCTTGTAGCTCGCCGGGATGATGACTGCGTTGTAGTTGTCCGAAGACACCATGTAGGGGAAATTGCCGTTCGGCGCGTCGAGATGGAATTCGACCGTGTAGTCGTCGACCTTCCTGGTGTTTCCCTTCTGAAGAATGCCGGTGAACACCGACAGCGCGTTGGAAGAGTTCGCCGGGTCGGCGAGCCTGTCGATGCTGGCCACCACGTCCTCGGCCTTCATCTCGCCGCCGGAATGGAATTTCACGCCCTTGCGCAGCTTGAAGGTCCACACCGTGCCGTCCTTGTTCGGCGCCCAGCTTTCCGCCAGCGCCGGCTTCAGCACGAGGTCCGGGCCGTCGACGCACAGAAATTCGGCCACCTGCTGCATCACGACAAGGCCACCGGCATCGGCGATGGTGACAGGGTCGATCGCCGCGGCCGGCACGCTGCTGCCGACGCGGATGGTGCCGCCGGCAGCACCTGCGGCGCGCGCGAGCGAGGGCGCGGCGCCGAAGCCGGCCGCCATGCCGATGCGGCCGAGCAGCGGCAGCGACAGGCCGAGCAGGCTGCCGTGGCGCACGAATTCGCGGCGACTGATGCGGCCGTCGACAAGGCCGTCGATCAGATGGTTTTCGAGGGGCGTGCGGCCACGCCGCAGCAGATCGAGAATGCGATAGTTCTTGCTCATGGGTCTATGCCCTTTCCCCAGTTGTTGTGGTTGGCGAGTGCATTCCAAATGATGAGTTCCGTGGAGTTCTCCTGTCCCGGCACACATCAGTATCGGTCGATATACAGTAGCATGCGGCTCCGACCGATCCATCCGCTGGTTGGGACGGAAAAGTCAGATTTTCTTGATGAATTGTCTGTCGGTCAGGCGACTTGTGGCCGCCTTTTTCCGGATAAGTCCTGCTAGCTTTTCGACATCCTCCTAATTCAGCGGCAGTCTGCGGTAGGTCCCGGGCTTTTCCGGGTCGTGATATTTGTTGCAGGGGCCGTTTTCGACGAAATCGCGATGGCAGGCGGCAAGCCGTTGCTGAGAAAGCGTGACCCCGAGGCCGTGGCCTTCCGGCACCGGCACAACATTGTTCCTCGGCGAAAACGGGCCTTCCTCGATGATGTCCATCGGCTGCATGCGAAACAGCGACTGGTTGGGCTCCCTGATCCAGCCGAGCGCGGCGCAAAGATGCAGGTAGCAGGCGCTGCCGATGCCGGTGTCGCCGCTGTAGCACCAGTAGTCGATGCCGGCATGCTCGCAGGCGCCGACGAAGCGCAGCATGCGGTTGATGCCGCCATGCGCCGTCGGGTTGCCGACGAAGGCATCCGGCACCTTCAGCTCCATGGCCCGCCCAATGTCGATGTTGTGGGTCGAGAATGGGATCGAGCTATGCCGGCGCAATTCGCGCATTTCCTCGATGGTCACTACCGGATCCTCCCAGTTGCGGACGCCGAGTTCTTCCAGCGGCCGTGCCAATTGGCGGGCGGTGGCCAGCGAGTAGGCCTGGTTGGAATCGACGCGGATCATCACGTCCTCGCCGAGCTTCCTGCGGATCAGCTCGACTATCTTCATCGAGACCTTCGGGTCCTGCGTCGAGAACTTGCCTTCGAAGAAGCTCGTGCCGTGCCGCTCGCTGAGCTCGACGCAGTAGTCGGCGACTTCTTCCGGCGTCTTCTCGCCTTTCACCTTGGCTCCATCGCCCCGCAGCGAGAAATAATCGGTGAAGGGGATGTCCTTGCGCACCGCGCCGCCAAGCAACTGATAGAGCGGCTGCTTCCAGGCCTTCCCACGAAGGTCCCACAACGCCATCTCGATGGCGCCGAAAGCCATGATGCGGGTGCGGTCGTTGATCGACTGCACGCCGCTCCAGAACGGCAGGCAGACTTCCTCCGCGCCGGCGATGTCGAAGGCATCACGCCCAATGAGTCTCGGAGCCAGCACGTCGTTGATGACGGCCGCCGCGCCCGGCGTCGGCGCCTCGCCGATGCCGACAAGCCCGTCCTCGGTCTCCACCTCGACGATGGTCGGCGAGAAGCCGTCGAGCTCGCCGAAGACCCAGACATAAGGGGCCTCAAGCCTGTAGTTGATCGGAGTTGCCTTGACGCGCCTGATCTTCATGTCAACCGATCTCGAAGAAGGGTTCGCCGAGCAGGCCGGGGTCCACGTCGATGCCGAGGCCGGGGCCGTCGGGAACGCCCATATGGCTGCCGGTCACCGGTGGCGCGTTCTTTGCGGTCCGCACAGTGACCCATTCGTGGAAGGCGATGGCGTGCAGCCGTCGCTCCGCCGGCGTCGACAGCGACAGATGCGCCATTGCGGCGGTGTCGATCTCGGCGCCTCCGGTGTCTTCCACCGTAATCACGAAGCCGAGATCAATGGCGACGTCGCGGATCAGCCGTGTCTGCGTCACGCCGCCCAGCCGCGAGATCTTCAGCGTCAGCCCGTCGGCGGCCCCGCGACGGTGGATTTCCAGCGTTTCGCTCAGCGACGTGACGGATTCGTCGAGTACCATCGGCTTGTCGAGCATGCGGCGCACCGACATGTTCTCATCCAGTGTCGTGCAGGGCTGCTCGAACGTGTAGTCGATGGACCGCGTGGCGTCGGCGAACTGACGCGCCTGGTACGGCGTCCAGCCGGCATTGGCGTCGCAGAAGATCACCGTGCCTTTAGGCACCGCCGAGGCCACGGCCGTTACCCGCTCGATGTCGTCATGCACATTGCCGCCGACCTTGACCTGCAGGCGCCGGCAGCCTTCAGCGATGATCCGCTTGGCCAATGCCGCCATCTGGTCGAGCGTGCCGTGAGTGACGACCCGGTAGGTCTCCGCCATATCGCTCTCGCGGCCGCCGAGCATGGTCACCAGCGGCAGGTCGGCTGCGCGTGCGGCGAGATCCCAGCACGCCATGTCGAGCGCGGATTTGATGTAGGGGTGGCCTTTGAACACCGTGTCCATCAGCCGGCCGATGCTGGCCAGCCCGCGCGGATCCTGGCCGATGAGATGCGGCGCGATCTCCGGCACGCCCGCAAGCGCTCCCGCCGGGAACGCGGCCGAATAGAAATTGCCGAGCGGTGCCATCTCGCCCCAGCCGGTCACGCCGCTGTCGGAGGTGATGGCGACGATCACCGCTTCGAAGCAGTCCGCGACGCGTCCCTTGGACATGCGGTAAGGCCCATCCACAAAGGGCTGGACGACGTTATAGGCCTTGATGCTCTCGATCTTCACTTCGCTGTCCGTCTGTCAGTTCTTCGATGCGCGCTTTTCGAGGCCGCGCGCGTAGGAAAGCAGCTCCTCGAAATCGAGGTCGATATGCTCGCGCGCATGGCGCTGGGCGGCTCGCATGTCGGCGCCTTTAAGCAGCGCCACATAGGTTTCGTGCACGTCCTCGGCCGGCACCGGTTCGTTGCGCGCCCGCTGATGCAGAGCGAAGTACATCTGCAGCCGGTTCGTCAGCCGCTGCCAGGTCTCGAGCAGCACCGAATTGTCGGCCCACTCGTAGATCAGCCCATGCAGCTGCAGCGCCGTCTCGATCTGGCGCGTGGTGTCCACCGCGCGCGTTGCCTGCTTCACCGCCCCGTGGCGGCGGTCCAACTCGTCGAAGAAGCGTGGGTCGCGCTGCGGCCAGGCAAGCTCGATGGCAAATTCATCGAGGACTTTGTTGAACGAATAGGCGTCGATGATGTCCTTGGCGGTGACGTCGATGACGAAGGTTCCGGCATAGGGAATGCTGGTCAGGATGCCTTCCTGCACCAGCTCGCGCATAGCCTCCCGCAACGGCGCGCGGCTTACCCGCATCTGCTCGGAAATCCTGAGCTCGTTAAGCTTCTGCCCCGGTTCCAACTGTCCCGTCAGGATGGCGCGCCTGAGCAGGGCGACGATCTCCGCCCTGCGCGTCGTATCCGCAATCGGACGGAAATCCAGCTTTGCCATAGGTCGACTCCCTGCAGAAAACCCTGCAAGACAAGCAGATTGTCGACAATCTAGCAATAGCCGAATCCCACGAACATTTGGATAGGTCGTCCTCAGGCGGCGCGGCCGTAGAAGCCGATCCTCTCTTCGTCGGTGAACATCACGCCGGGACGTTCGTAGTAGGAGAACACCGCGATCATGCGCTCGCGATTGCCCTCGACCGTGGTAACGCGATGCGCGGTGTTCTTGCCGCGGAAGACGTTCAACGTGCCGGCCTTGATGCGTAGAATTTTTGCCTCGGGATCGCGCCCTTCGAGCAGCTTGGCGACGCCATCATAATTCGGATCGTCGTCCGAGCGAAGGTCGGTGCGGTATTCGAAGTCGCCGCCGTGCTCGGGCGCCTGCAGCAAAAGCGTCGTGGTGAATTCGGAGCGGTCGAAATGCCAGTTGAGCGCTTCGCCGGCGCGGTAGCCCATGACATTGGCGCGGGCGAGCGGATCCTGCATGACATGCAACTGCGGCTTGTCCATCGCCGCCGCCAGGAACCGCACCAGCGGCTCGTATTCGTAGATCGACAAAATCGTGCTGCCGGGCATCTGATCGGCGCAGACCGTATGGCTGATCGTCTCGACCTTGCGCAGCGCCGGATGGTCGGGGGCGAGTTCCGGGATCGACAGCTTGAAGTAGATATTATGCATGCGCTTGTGCACATGCGAGCGCGTGTCCATCACCGGGCGGATTTCCGCGACGGCCTTCTCGGCGATGCCGGGGCGCAGGAACCCTTCGAGATTGAACATGCCGTTTGCCGCTAGCGCGGCCTTCGAATCGTCAACCAGCCGCTGCCATTCGGCACTGCCTTCGCGGTTCAGCGGGTAGCGGTCCAGGTCGAGAATGGTTTCGATCATAGCGTCCTCCAAAATCCGAGGTCACTACACCGCAAGGAAATCTTTGCGGCAACCTGGAAAATTGTTAGGCTCTCTCAAGAAAATCTTTCGAGGACAACAGCGCGTGGAAAAGCTTCCGCCATTGAATGCGATGCGGGCCTTCGAGGTGGCGGCGCGCGCCGGTTCCTTCACACTTGCCGCGAGCGAGCTCGGCGTCTCCTCGGCTGCGGTCAGCCAGCAGATCCGCAACCTGGAGGACTGGTTCGGCAAGCAGCTCTTCGTGCGCAACGGAAACCGCATCGCGCTGACCGATGCCGGCCACGCCATCTATCCGCAGACGGCACATGCGCTGGGCGAGATCGCGGCGGTCGGCCGGCGCATGCTGGAGGGCGGCCTGCGCACGCGCCTCGTGGTGAGCGTGCCGTTCTCGCTGGCCGAGCTTTGGCTCGCGCCGCGATTGGCCGTGCTGCTCGACGGCTTTCCGCAAATGTCGATCGATGTCCGGGTCGAGGACGATCCTGTCGATGTCGTGCGCCAGAACATCGACCTTCGCATCTCCTATGGCGATTATCACTATCCCGCGCTGAAGATGGTCAGGCTCGTTCATGACGAGGTGCTGCCGGTCGCATCGCCCGATTTCTGGCAGCGCTACGGGAACGGGTCGTCCGGCCTCGCCGATGTGCATGAGAGCCATTTCATCCACACCAACTGGGGGCCTAACTATGCCTCGCATCCCAGCTGGGCGGACTGGTTCGCCGCCGCCGGCGGCAACCGCGCGACCGATCCTTCCCATGGCCGCCGCGTCGGTCTCTCCAGCCTAGCGATCGCCGGCGCGCGGCTGGGGCTGGGGATAGCTTTGGGACAAAAGGTGATGGCGAACGCCGATCTCGAAGCGGGCCGATTGATCGCGCTGTCTTCCGTCTCGGTCCGCCTCGGTCAGCCCTATTGCGCCTTCATGCTGCCGGCCAAGGCCGAGCGCGCCGACATCGCCGGCCTGGTCGCGCTGCTTGCAGGCAATGCGGCGAAGCCAGGCATAGAGTCGCCGGGAGCCGTCTGACACTTCATAACAAAACGGCGCCCTCGACGTGGGAGTCGAGGGCGCCGTCGGACCGGAAACTGATGGGGGTTATCAGCTGGCCGGTTTCGGTTGCGGCAAGGGAGAAACCGGCATTCCGGGTCCGATCTTCTGCAGATTGCCCGTGATCACCTGGTCGGTCTCGGAGATGCCCGAGGTCACGGAAATCAGGTCGCCGTCGGTCGGTCCAAGCGACACCAGCTTCTGGTCGACGGTGTTGCCCTTGCCGATGACATAGAGGTACTTGCCAAGCTGGCTGGAACCGAGCGCCACCTGGGGCACCATCAGCGTGTTGGGCTGCTCCTTCACATGCAGGCGCACCCGCACATACTGTCCGGGCAGCAGCGTGAACTTGGCGTTGCCGATCGTGGCGCGCGCCGTGATGGTGCCGGTCGAGTGGTCGATCGTGTTGTCGATGAAGGTCAGCTCGCCCTTCTGGCTCGGCTGCGTCTCGCCGGGCAGGAGCACGTCGACGGCGATCGGACCGGCCGCCTTCGCCTGCTCGATCTGCACCAGGTCGGTCTCGCTCGGATTGAAGGTCACATAGATCGGGTCGAGCTGCACCAGCGTATTGAGCACCGTGCCGGCGACACTGACCAGCGTGCCGACCGAAGCCTGGTTGCGGCCGATGCGGCCTGAGAACGGCGCCTTGATCTCGGCATAGCCGAGGTTGAGCTCGGCCGTCCGCACCGCCGCCTGGTCGACGGCAAGGGCGGCCTGGGCTGTGCGGAGATTGCTGGTGCGCTGGTCGAAGCTGTCCTTGTCGAGATAGCCGGCCTTGGCGAGGTCGGTGCCGCGGCCGAGATTGGACTTTGCATATTCAAGTGTTGCGGTATCGCGCTGCACCTGCGCCTTCGCTTGGTCGAGCGCGGCCTGATAGTCGTCCGGCGCGATACGGTAGAGCATGTCGCCCTGCTTGACGTCGCTGCCGTCGGCCGCAGTCTGCTCCTGCAGATAACCCGGCACGCGCGCCTGCAGCGTGATGCTGCGAATCGACTCAACCCTCGCGGCGTAGCCGAGATAGATCGGCAGAGTCTTCTTGACGACATTCACTACCGGCACCGGCATGACGAAGGCCGCCGGCGCGGGCGCTGCGCCTGCCGTTCCGCCGCCGAGATAGCCGAGGTTCAGCAGGTGAACACTTGCCACCGAAACCGCGCCGATCGCGACGGCGGCTCCTAGAGCGATTTTCCATCTACGCATGATCGATCTCCAATCCTATTCGGCCGCCTGGGCGAGCGGCTGAAGCGCCGGCTCGGCGGTCGGTTCAATGTCTTGCTGAGGGGCGTCGTGGTGTCCCTTGGCTGGTTCCTTTTCGCCGCGCTCGCGCAGTTGTTCGATCACCGCGTAGAAGACGGGCACGAAGACCAGCGACAGGATGGTCGCCGCCACCATGCCGCCGAAGACGGTGGTGCCGATCGATTGCCGGCTGGCGGCGCCCGCACCCGTCGCGAACATCAGCGGCAGCACGCCGAGGATGAAGGCGAAGGCGGTCATCAGGATCGGCCGCAGCCTCAGCCGCGCGGCCTCCATCGAGGCCTCCACGATGGTGAGACCCTCCTCGCGCCGGCGTCTGGCGAACTCGACGATCAGGATCGCGTTCTTGGCCGCCAGGCCGATCAGCATGACGAAGCCGATCTGCGAGTAGACGTCGATCTGCATGCCGCGCAGCAAAAGCACCACGAAGGCGCCGAACAGAGCGAGCGGCACGGCGAGCAGCACCATGAAGGGCATCGCCCAGCTTTCATACTGCGCCGCCAGGATCAGGAAGACGAAGACGATCGCCAGCCCGAACACGACCGATGCGATCGATCCGGCCTTGAGCTCCTGGAACGTGATGCCGGTCCATTCATAGCCGAAGTCGCGCGGTAGCACATTGGCCGCCGCCCGCTCCATGGCCGCCACCGCCTGTCCGGACGAGAAGCCGGGGGCGGCGCCGCCATTTATCAGAGCCGAGGCATTGTTGTTGTAATGCGGCACGGTCTCGGGTCCGACGATCGGCACCAGCTTGCCCAGCGTGCTCAACGGCACCATGCCGCCCGACGGGTTGCGCACATAGAGCCTGGAGATGTCGGTGGCGTCGGCGCGCGCGTCCTTGTCGGCCTGGATGGTCACCCGGAAGGTGCGGCCGAACAGGTTGAAGTCGTTGACGTAGAGCGAGCCGAGATAGATCTGCAGCGTGTTGAAGACGTCCGGCAGGTTGAGGCCGAGAAGCTTCGCCTTGCTGCGGTCGAGGTCGTAGTTGAACTGCGGCGTCGAGGTCGAGAAGGACGAGAACAGCTGCTGCGGGTTGAGCTCCGGCTGCTTGCGCGCCTCGGCGAGAAGCGCCTGCGTGACATCGTTCAGCGCCGCACTGCCGCGGCCCGACAGATCCTCCACCTGGAACTCGAAGCCACCGGTGGTGCCGAGGCCCGGAATCGAGGGCGGATCGAAGGACAGCGCGAAGGCTTCCGGAATCTGCAGCAGCTTGTTGCGCACCTCAGCGACGAGCTTAGAGGCATTCTGGTCGGGTCCGCGCTCGTCCCACGGCTTCAGGATGGCGAATTCCACGGCCGAGTTCGACTGCGCGGCGCTGGTGAGGAAGTTCAGGCCGCTGATCGAGCCGACGATGTCGACGCCGGGCGTGTTCTGCAGGATGTCGCGCGCCTTCTGCGCCACCGCGTCGGTGCGCTCCAGCGAGGCGCCGTCCGGCAGCTGGATGACGACGAAGAAATAACCCTGGTCCTCCACGGGGAGGAAGGTTGAGGGCAATTTTTGCCACACGAAATAGGTGGCGACGAGACCGGCCGCAAACAGGCCGAGCATGATCCAGCGCAGCTTGATCAGAATGCGCACACCATGCGCATAGGCATGCGACAGCCAGTCGAAGCCGGCATTGAACCAGCGGAACAGCACGAACTGCGTCTCGCCGCGATGGCGCAGGAAGGCGGCGCTTAGGGCCGGGGAGAGCGTCAGCGAGTTGAAGGCCGAGATGCCGACCGAGATCGCCACGGTGAGCGCGAACTGGTTGTAGAGCCGGCCGGAGACGCCCGGAATGAAGGCGACCGGGACGAACACCGCCATCAGCACAGCCGTGGTGGCGATGATCGGTCCCGTTACTTCGGCCATTGCCGCGCGCGTCGCGGCAAGCGGCTTGAGCCCGGCCTCCAACTGTCGTTCGACATTTTCGACGACGACGATAGCATCGTCGACGACGAGGCCGATCGCCAGCACCATGCCAAGCAGCGAAAGCATGTTGAGCGAGAAGCCCAGCATATACATGATCGCCAGCGTCGCGATCAGCGACACGGGAATGGCGATGGTCGGGATGATGGTGGTGCGCCAGCTCTGCAGGAAGATGAACACCACCGCCACGACCAGCACCAGCGCTTCGCCGAGCGTGATCAGCACGTCATGCATCGAGGCCGACACGAAACGCGTCGTGTCGTAATGCATGGCATAGTGGACACCCTTCGGGAACCGCTGCGACAGCTCCTGCATCTTGTCCTTGACCCGCTGCTGCAGGTCGAGGGCGTTGGAGCCGGGCATCTGGTAGACGGCCAAAACTACGGTCGGGTCCTTGCCGAAAAAGGCGGATGACGAATATTGCAGCGCGCCGAGTTCGATGCGGGCGACATCGCGCAGCCGCACAAGCGACCCGTTCTGCGAATTCGCGCGCACGACGATGTCGCCGAATTCCTTGGGGTCGCTCAAGCGTCCCACCGCATTCACCTGCATCTCGAACGCGGTGCCGGCAGGCGCCGGCGACTGGCCGATCTTGCCGGCGGCGACCTGCACGTTCTGCTCGGCGATGGCGTTCTGCACGTCGACGGCGGTGATGCCGAGATTGGCCAGCTTGTCTGGGTCGAGCCAGACGCGCATCGAGTAGCGGCGCTCGCCGAAGATCTGCACGTCGCCGACGCCGGGCAGGCGCTTCAGCGGATCGACCACTTGCAGATAGGCAAGGTTGCTCAAAGCCACCGGATCGACCGAGCCGTCCGGCGAGGTCAGGTCGACGATCAGCACGAAATTGGGGTTCTGCTTCTTGATCGTCACGCCGCCCTGATTGACAATTGCCGGCAGGGACGACGCCGCTTGGCTGACGCGATTCTGCACGTCGACGGCCGCCGTGCTCAGCGGATAGCCAACGTCGAAGGTGATGGTGATGGTCGAGGAGCCGTCATTCGAGCTCGTCGACGACATGTAGGTCATGCCCTGGACGCCGTTGATCTGCTGCTCGAGCGGCGTGGTGACCGTATCGGCCACGACCTGCGCGCTGGCGCCGGGATAGTGGGCGCTGACCACGACCTGCGGCGGCGTGATGTCGGGGAATTGCGAGACCGGCAGCAGGAAATAGGCGATCGCGCCGGCGAGCACCATGATGATGGCGATCGCCGACGCAAAGATCGGACGGTGGACGAAGAAATTTACCATGATGCTGACGCCTCGCCGAACGGCTTTGCGAAATGGCGCAGGCGCCGGGTCCGGCCGGAACCGGAATCCTGCAGGAAGGAAGGCAGGATTTCATCGTCCGGCGCCTGTTCCGCCGCGCGCTGGCGCAGCAGCCGTTCGAAGGCTTTGGGGTCGATTCCGTCAGCCTTCATCACCAGCCGGATCATCGGATCCCGGACGGCTTCGTCGATCGTCAGGTCTTTGCGCTTTTGCATAGGAGTGGCTCCTTGCTCGGTCCGCATCGATTGATCACGGACCGCTTTCTCGTTTTTCACCGGCCGGAGCCGCATGACAGGCTGTTTTTTCGCCCTATCTCACTCTGGCAGGCTATCGGTGGGCCTTGTCGTTTGACGGAGAGTGGTATAGGTGTTACCAGTAAGTAACGTCTGAAAGTTACAGACCGGTAACACCCTAGTCAAGAGGTGGCGACGGTTTTTTTGGAAACGACGAAAGGAGATCATCATGACCGACGGCGTCGCGGAGCGTTCCCGTCCCCGGGATCGAATCCTGGAGACGGCGCAGGACATGTTCCACAAGCACGGCATCAAGGGCGTGGGCGTCGACGCCATCACCGAAGCTGCCGGCACCAACAAGATGACGCTTTACCGCCATTTCGAGTCCAAGGACGAGTTGGTCGTTGAATGCCTGCGAGCCACGGCGGCTAAGGCTTCAAGGATCTGGGACGAGTTCGAGGCCAGGCATCCCGGCGACAAGCTCGCCCAGTTGCATGCCTGGGTCCAGAAGGCTTCGGAACTGCTCAGCGCCGACACCCGTGGCTGCGACATGGCCAATGCCGCCGTCGAGCTCACCGAGACCGACCATCCGGCAAGGCGCGTCATCAAGGAACTGAAGGAAGCGCAGCGCGAAAAGCTGGTTGCGCTTTGCCGCGATGCCGGCATCGGCCAGGCGGAGCTGCTTGCCGACACGCTGTCGCTGCTGCTCGAAGGCGCCCGGGTCTCGATGCAGAGCGTGGGTGCCGAAGGCCCGAGCGCGCAATTCGTGCGGATGGCCGAAAGCCTGATTGCTTCCTTCCGGGCGCGCTGAGCGCGGCTTACGGAATCTTCCTCATCCGGCCGCTTCTAGGCCGACTTCTCCACGAGGGGAGAATGGATTGCATCGGCACGGATCTCTCCCTCGGGAACAGGCCGGATTGCCCGAATTGCAAGGCAATTGGACTTGGCAATTCGGGTGAGGGGGCACTGCGGGCAAAGAAAAAGCCCGCTGCCGGGAGGAGGTGGCAGCGGGCTTGATTTCGAATACGGCACGGGAGGAGGTGTACCGCACTCAGCGCCGGTGTCTGGGAGGAGGAAGACATCCGACAGGTTCATAAATACGAGCTGCCCAACGATTCGGCAATTGCGAAACGTGCATAGCTGCTGTGCAGAATCGCGGGATCAATCGTCAGACAAATCCGAAGAGGCACTCGCCGGGGTCCGTCGCCGGTCTACTGCACCGGCACGTTTTCCTTGAGGATCAGCCGCGGCTCGATGAATTTCTTGGTCAGGTAGGGCACCGACGAAGCGATCGAGCCGAGCAGGCGGATCACCGACTGCTCGGCGATCAGCCGCGCATTCTGGTCGATGACGACGTCGGCGAGGTCATCGACGAGATAGCGCCGTGTCTCCTTGGTCAGGTCGTGGCAGATGAAGACCGGCTTCCTGCGCGGTTTGACCTCGAGCAGGGCCTTGGCCACGCCGGAGCGTCCGGCGCCGACGCAATAGATGCCGAGCAGCTCCGGTTCGTCGTGCAGCGCCTTGATCGTGGCACGGTAGCTGGCGTCCGGCTCGTCGTTGCTCTCGACGGCGCTGGACACGGTGAGGTTCGGGAACTCCTCGCTCAGCACCGAGCGAAAACCCATCTCGCGCTCCTCATGGCCGCGATAGGAGCGCGAGCCGACCACCATCGCCAGATGCCCGGTACGGCCGCCGAGGAAGCGGCCCATCAACAGCGCCGCCGTGCGGCCCGCCACGCGGTTGTCGATGCCGACATAGGCCGAGCGCGGCGCTGCCGGCACGTCCGAGACCAGCGTGACCAGCCTGATTCCCGCCTCGACCAGCTCGCGCAGGATGTTGCGCGTGCGCGGATGGTCCACGGCAATCACCCCGACACCATTGGCCTTGAGCGACAGATTCTCCACCGCGCCCTGCAGCGCGCCCGGCGAAATGCCGGCAAGGTTGTGGATGCGGCACGACGCGACCAGCGGCAGGCGCGCCGCATAGTCCTCGATGTGGTGGGCAAGGTCGGCCATGAAGGCGTTGGAGCCGATCGGCAGGAAGAATTCGAGATTCGCCGGCTTCGACGGCAGCACGACCTGGTCGAGCGTCGGCAGGTAGCCGAGCTGCTTGGCCGCTTCCATCACCCGCTGCCGGTTGGCGGCGCTCGCGCCCGGACGGTTGTTCAGCACCCGGTCGACGGTCGCGGTCGACAGGCCGCAGCTCCTGGCGATGTCGGCTACGGTGGCTTTCATGGGCCCAGTCATAGGATCGGATACGAGTCCGTGTTACCCGAAATCAGCCATGCGACTCCCGGCCGTCGGCGATCGCGTCGCGGATTTCCTTGTCCGACATGCCGGTGATGACGCGCTCGACCTCGGCCACCGTGGTCTTTTTCGGATCGATGTCGTCGGCCACCACCTTGCCGCGGCGCATCACCACGATGCGGTCGACCACCTGGAAGACGTGGTGGATGTTATGCGCGATGAAGATGCAGGAATGACCGGAATCGCGGGCGCTGCGCACGAAGCTCAAGACACCTTGCGTCTCGGCGACGCCCAGATTGTTGGTCGGCTCGTCGAGGATGATCAGGTCGCTGTCGAAATGCATGGCGCGCGCGATCGCCACCGCCTGCCGCTCGCCGCCCGACAGCGAGCCGATCGGCGTCGTCGGCGGGATGTTCTTGGTGATGCCGACTTGCCGCAGAAGGTCGCGCGCCACCGCGTTCATCGCCTCCTGGTCCATGCGGTTCAGGAAGCGCGGCGGCTTGATCGGCTCGCGGCCGAGGAACAGGTTGCGCGCGATCGACAGCTGCGTGACCAGCGCCGAGTCCTGGTAGATCGTCTCGATGCCCTCAGCGATTGCGTCGCTGGTGCTGCGAAAATTGACCTTCTTGCCGCGCACGAAGATGTCGCCGCTGGTCAGCGGCACGGCGCCGGACAGCACCTTGATCAGCGTCGACTTGCCGGCGCCGTTGTCGCCAAGCAGGCCGACGATCTCCTTTTCGTTGACGTGGAAATTGGCGTCCACCAGCGCCTGCACGCGCCCGTAGGACTTGCGGATGTTTGCCATGCGGATCAGAGGCTCGGCCATCGTCTTAAGTCCCTGCCTGGTGCCGGCGTTCGAGCCACGAATGCAGCGCCATCATGCCGAGGATGATCGCGCCGATGAAGATGTTGTAGGCAAGCCCCGGCACCCCGATCAGCACGATGCCGTTGCGCATGACGCGCAGGATCAGGATGCCGAGCACCGTGCCGATGATGGTGCCACGCCCGCCGGTCAGCGCCGTGCCGCCGATCACCACCATCGCGATGACCTCGAGCTCGTAGCCGGTGCCGCTGTTGGGGTTGGCTGCGGAGGTGCGCAGCGACGAGATCACGCCGGCGAGCGAGGCCATCACCGCTGAGAGGACGAACAGGCCGACCTTGACGCCGTTGACGTTGACGCCGCGTGCACGCGCCGCGTTGGGATTGCCGCCGGCGGCCTGGATCCAGTTGCCGGTGCGGCTTTGCGTCAGCACATAGCCCAGCACGATCGCGGCGCCGATGAACCAGAACAGCGAGGCATAGATGCGGAACGGGCCGACATAGAAGTCGCCGACCAGGATGTTCGCCAGCCAGCTGCCTTCCGCGCTCCAGGTGCGCTGCGGGAAGCCGTCGGTGACGAACAATGCGGTGCCGCGCACGACCAGCAGCATGCCGAGCGTCACCAGGAAGGACGGGATCTTGAGCTGGGTCACGAACCAGCCATTCACCAGGCCGATCAGCGCAGCACCGACCAGCGCGATCAGCAGCCCTACTTCCAGCGAGGTGACGCCGCTGTTGTAGAGCGTCCACATCAAGACCGGCGAGAAGCCGAACAGCGAGCCGACGGAAAGATCGAATTCACCTGATGTCATCAGCAGCGTCATCGCCAGCGCGATCAGGCCGAGCTCGACGGTGAAGGCCAGGATGTTGGAGATGTTCTGCGGCGACAGGAAGTCGGGATTGATGCTCCAGAAGACGGCGAGCTCGACGATGAGCAGAACCAGCGGACCGAATTCGGGCCGCGCGATCAGGCGTTGGACGAAGGAACGGTTTTCCATTGAACCCGCGACGTGGAGGCCGGCCTGCCTGCGAAGGCGGGCGCGGCGGGACAGGAAAAGGGCGGTCGCGGCGTTGCCGTCGCGACCGCTCTGATCAGGGGCTATTTGCCGGACAGGATCTTGTCGTAGACGCCGGCCGTGTCCTTCTCATAGAGCGCGCCGGTGATGACGTTGAAGCCCGGAGGGATGCCGCTCGCGGCCATGTTGGCCAGCGACAGCGCCACATAGCTGGTCGCCTGCGGGTCCTGCCACTGCGCGGCGTTGACATAGCCGTTCAGCACTTCCTGCGTGGTATCGAGCGAGTTGCCCCAGCCGACGACCGGGATCTCGCCGGCCTTGACGCCGACCTGGTCGAACACCCGCTTGATCGAGCCGGTGACGAGGTCGCCGAGGCCAATGATCGCCTTCACCTTGCCTTTGTGAGCGGTGAGATAGTCGACCATGCGGTTGATCACTTCGGCCTGGTCGAGCGTGGCTTCGGTCACCTCATAGGTGATGCCGGCCGGCCCGAACACGCTCTTGATGCCTTCCTCTTCCTGCACGCCATAGGTGGCGCCGGGCACCTCTACAGGCATCCAGACGAAGTCGCCCTTCTTCACCAGGCCCTTGTCGACCAGGTACTGCGCCCAGTGCTTGCCGAAGGTGACGTTGTCGCCGCCGACATAGGCGTTGAAGTTGGCCTTCGGATCGGGCGTGTTGAAGTTGATGATCGGGATGTTGGCCGCCCGCGCTTCCTTGGCGAGCTCGATCAGGCTGCCCGGATCTGGGCTGGTAGTGACGATGCCGTCGGCCTTGGCCGAGATGGCGGCGCGGATCGCCTCCTGCTGCGAGGCAACGTCGCCATTGTGGAAGGACGTGTTGACCTTGTTGCCGGTGTCGCTTGCCCATTGCTTGGCGCCGGCCAGGAAGTATGTCCAGACCGGGTCGGCCGGGCCGCCATGCGAAATCCAGTAGAACGTCTTGGCCTCAGCCATCGCCGGAATGGCGACGAGCGCGATCAAGCCAAGCACGAGCAGTCTTAGCCGCGAAAGCATTCGATTTCCTCCCATGTTGAAACTCTCCCTCCACATCAAGCGCGGTGCGGCTTTGGACCGCACCTCCTGCCGGCGCCGCGCCGTACGTCCAGAGCATTCCCTTTTTTCGGGTGGTGGCAAGCCTCCATCGCCAATGGATGTCGGGTGAGGCGCGCACGCCATCAGCAATCCCATCAGATTGCATCAGTTCAGGCGCTATTTTCTCGGGCAGGCGGTGCCGTTAGCGCTCGCTCTCTGCGACGGCTTGGTCAACGCCGCGTCGGTTGGACGCTAGAGAAGATTGGCCTTTGCCAAGTCGCGCATCAGATGGCTGGCGCCATAGGTCCAGTGCGGACAGTCCGGCGACATCCGCACGCGGTTGGTGAGCGCGCCGAGCTTTTCCGACGAGATGGTTACGATGTCGCCGACCTTGTGGGTGAAGCCCTTGCCCTTTTCGCCGCGATCCTTCGACGGCACGAACATGGTGCCGAGATAGAGCGCCAGCCCGTCCGGATATTGGTGATGCGGCCCCATCGCCGCCTTGACCAGTTCTTCCGGCGAACGGCTGATTTCCGCCATCGAGCTCGCGCCGTCCAGCGCGAAGCCGTCCTCGCCCTCGACGCTGAGCCGCACCGTGGCGCGCTTGACGTCAGCGATGGAAAAGGTCTCGTCAAACAGCCGGATGAATGGCCCGAGGGACGCGGAAGCGTTGTTGTCCTTCGCCTTGCCAAGAAGCAGCGCCGAGCGCCCCTCGACATCGCGCAGGTTGACATCGTTGCCGAGCGTAGCGCCGACGATGCGGCCTGAGCTGTCGGCGATCATGGCGATCTCCGGCTCCGGATTGTTCCAGGTGGAGACGGGATGCAGGCCGACATCGGCCCCGAAGCCGACGGAAGCCATCGGCTGGCATTTGGTGAAGATCTCGGCATCCGGGCCGATACCCACTTCCAGATATTGCGACCATGCCCCGCGCGAGATCAGCTTGGCCTTGATCTCCATCGCTTCCGGCGAGCCGGGCCTGAGCTTCGACAAATCGTGGCCGATCAGCCCGGCGATGTCGGCGCGGATGGCTTCGGCCTTTTCTGCTGAGCCGCGAGCCTGCTCCTCGATGACGCGCTCGAGCAGGCTGACCACGAAGGTAACGCCCGAGGCCTTAACCGCCTGCAGGTCGACTGGCGACAGAAGGATGGGCTTCCCCGCGTCACGTTTGGCCTCGAAGCTGTTTGCCGCGATGTCGGCGAGCGCGCCGATCGCCTTGCCCTTGGCTGAGCGCAGATAATCAGCCGGATCGTCTAGTTCGCAAAGATCGCGCACCGTCGGCGCCGCGCTTGAGGTGATATCGATGACCTCGCCGTCCCGCACCGTCACCACCAACGGATGGGAAGCGGCGCTGGTCCTGGCGCGGCCAACGAAAAGTCCATCGGCGGGCAGACGGGTCGGATCGGTCATGGCGTCATTCCTCTCG
The DNA here is from genome assembly GCA_004020875.1 of Mesorhizobium sp. Lineage (GTDB taxonomy): Bacteria > Pseudomonadota > Alphaproteobacteria > Rhizobiales > Rhizobiaceae > Mesorhizobium. The sequence goes on along the minus strand of SAPZ01000010.1, from coordinate 78,256 downwards.
ATTGTTGCGCGGCACTTTCCCCGGATTTAGCGCAAACGTCTATCCCGTCGAGCCAAGGTTTATGGGCCATGGCTGTGCTGTCACATAGCCAGGACTTGCCTGGCCCATCCAGGCGCTCTTTCAAATTCATGAAATCGACAGTAGGATTTTCACGAAGTCTCAGCGCCGAGGTGATCTTTGTCCGCAGCCTTTTCCGATCCGGTCTGGCAGAAACCACAGACGGCGCCGGCATTCCGGTTCGGATTTTCGGCCGGCGGTGCTTTCGACGTGATCATTGTCGGCGGCGGCATCATGGGCCTGTCGACGGCGCTTCATGCGGCGCGCGCCGGACTGTCGGTTCAGGTGCTGGATGCCGGCGCGATCGGGCAGGGCGCTTCGGGCCTCAATGGCGGCCAGGTCATTCCCGGCCTCAAATACGACCCGGAATGGCTGCTTAGGCATTTCGGCAAGGAGCGCGGCGAGGCCCTGGTCGAGTTCGCCGCTTCGACAGCCGACGCCGTGTTCGATGTGATCCGCGACGAGAAGCTTGCCGTGCCGTTCACGCGCAATGGGTGGATCCAGGCCGCGCACACCGAGACCGCGCTGAAGGCGGCGGCAAACCGCGATCGCCAATGGCGCTCGCGCGGCGCCGACGTCAAGCTGCTCGATCATGCCGAGATCGCGGCGATGACCGGCGCCAGAGGTTATCTCGGCGGCTGGCTCGACCGCCGCGCCGGCGTCATCGATCCGTTATCCTACACATCCGAACTGGCCCGCGTCGCTTCGGCGACCGGCGCTGGCATCGCCGAGCAGCAGCGGGTGGTGAAGCTCGCCAAGGAGGCCGGCGTCTGGCGGGTTTCGACGCAAGGCGGAGTCGAATTGCGCGCCAAATCGGTGGTGCTCGCCACCAATGCCTATACGGATGGCCTGCTGCCGGGCCTCGCGCAAACGATCGTGCCGCTGCACTCGTTCCAGATCGCGACCGCGCCGCTGCCGGCGGATCTTGCCGCAAGCATCCTGCCAGGTGGCCAAGCGGTTTCCGATTCCCGTCGCATCCTGGTCTACTACCGCCGGAGTCCCGATGGTCGCATGGTGCTGGGCGGACGCGGCCGTATGGCACTGCCTTCGAGCCCCAGCGATTGGGCGCATCTCGAACGGGCATTGCTTCGTCTCTATCCGGCGCTTGCCGGCATCGCCATCGAAAAACGTTGGTTCGGTCGCGTGGCGCTGACGCCGGACCACCTGCCGCATCTGCACGAACCGGAAAAGGGCCTGCTCGCGGTCGTGGGTTGCCAGGGCAGGGGCGTCGGCCTGATGAGCGCGCTCGGCAAGCGCATGGCGAACTACCTTGCGAGCGGCGATACCAGGCAATTGCCATTTCCCTTGTCGCCGATCCGGCCGATCCCGTTCCATGCTTTCCGCCAGGTCGGTGTCGCCGCCGCCATCACCTGGTACCGCATGCTAGACGCGTTTGAGCACTGACGTCGAACGCGTGCAGCGCACAAGCGATTTAGCTTGACAGTTTCACGAATATGAAAAATCATTAAGAGATTTCATAATTTCGATGGGCAGTTCGATGTCGTCGACCATCGTTGCAGCACGGCCCTTGCCGGAAAACCGCATCTCGCCGGTGTTCCGCTTCGCCATGCTGCTGCCGGGCGGGTTGGTCACATTCTTTCTCATCCTGTTCGCGCTCGGCCTTGTGGTCTTCCTCGCCTTCAGGGGCAATGACGGCTCGCTGCTCGGCGCCGGCTTGACGGCGGAGAATTTCCTCACCGTCGCCACCGATCCGCTCTACTGGACGGTGACGCTGCGCTCGCTGGTCATTGCCGGCCTGGTGACGCTTGCGACGGTCGTTACCGCCTATCCGGTCGCCTATTACCTCGCCTTCCATGCCGGCCGCCGCCGCAACCTGCTGCTCTTCCTGGTCACGCTGCCCTTCTGGACCAGCTACCTCTTGCGTGTCTTCGCCTGGAAGATCGTGCTCGCCTATAATGGCGTGCTGAATTCCGCTTTCATCGAGACCGGCCTCTGGTCGCAGCCGACGCTCGCCTTCCTCAACACGCCGGCGGCGGTGGTGGTGACGCTCGCCCATGCGTACGCGCCCTTCGCCATCCTGCCAATCTATGTGGCGCTGGACACGATCCCGAAATCGCTGCTCGAAGCCGCCTCCGATCTCGGTGCGCGGCCCTTCACCAGCTTTCGCCGCGTCGTGCTGCCCAATTCCATGCCGGGCGTTCTGGCCGCTGCCCTCGTCGTCTTCGTGCCGACGGTCGGCGACTATGTCACGCCGGCCATGGTCGGCGGCCCGGCCAGCACCATGATCGGCACGCTGATCCAGTCGCAATTTGGCAAGGCCAATGACTGGCCGTTCGGCGCCGCCCTTTCGGTCTGCGTCATGCTGGTCATCCTGTGCGTGGTGCTGGTGGCGCGCGGCGCCGACCGCAGATTCGGCAGCCGCACATGAGCGCCCGGAGAGATACCAACGCAGGCGGCGGCTGGCTCGGCCTTTACGTGCTTGGTTATCTCGTCTTCCTCTATCTGCCCGTGCTTTTGATCCCGCTGTTTTCCTTCAACAACTCCATCCAGGCGGCGTTCCCGCTGCAAGGCTTCACGCTTGACTGGTATCGCACGCTCTATGGCAATCCGGCGCTCTCCGGCGCCTTGGCCAACAGCCTGGTCATCGGCGTTATCGCGGCCTCCGGCGCGACGCTCTGCGGCATCACCGTTTCCTATATGGACCTCTACGGCCGCTCGCCGCTCGCCGCCGCCATCAGCGCTATCGCCCGGCTGCCGATCCTGATCCCCGGCGTCATCGTCGGCATTTCGCTCTTGATCCTGGTCAACCTCATCGGCCTCGGCCCGTCGCGCATTTCGATCGTGCTTGGTCATATCCTCGTCGCGCTGCCGACGACGGTGGTGGTGATGCGCAGCCGCTTCGCCGCCATCCCTAAGACGATCCGCGAAGCCGCGCTCGATCTCGGCGCTTCTGACTGGACGACGTTCCGGCGCGTCATGCTGCCGCTGAGCGCGCCCGCCGTGCTGTCGGCCTTCATGCTTTCTTTCCTGATTTCCTTCGACGAGTTCATCGTCGTCTTCTTTCTCGCCGGCACCGAGCCGACGCTGCCGCTCTACATCTGGAGCCAGCTGCGTTTCCCGCGCTCGCTGCCGACCGTGATGGCGCTGGGAACGGTGATCCTCACCGTGTCCTTCATCATCGCCGGAACCGCCGAAATCCTGCGCCATCGCGGCGTCGGAGTCGCGGGCCGCAATCCAGCCTGAAGCACAACAAAGAAGAGGAGAACGAAAATGACTGTACACCTGAAATCAATCGCCGGCCGCAGGGCCTTGGCGGGTCTCGCTGCCCTGGCCATGGCGCTGTCGTCGACGGTCGCTTTTGCCGCCGACAAGCTGCAATACTTCACCTGGTCGGGCTACGAATTGCCGGACTTCAACAAGAGCTTCCTTGCCGCGCATCCCGATGGCGTCGAGGCGACGATCTTCGGCGACGACGATGACGCCTTCACCAAGGTCAAGGCCGGCTTCCGGCCCGACATCGCGCATCCCTGCTACGACAAGGTGGCGCGCTGGAACAAGGAAGGCCTGCTGCAGCCGATCGACACCAAGCGCATCAAGAATTGGGATTCGATCTTCCCGGTGTTCAAGAACCTGCCCGACCTGCAGGCCGGCGACGGCAAGGTCTGGATGGTGCCGTGGGATTGGGGCAACACCTCGATCCTCTACCGCACCGATCTGGTGAAGAACCCCGAGGCGAGCTGGAAACTCCTGTGGGACAAGCAATATGCCGGCCGCATGGCGACTATCGATGCCGTGCACGACACGCCGATCGTCGCCGCACTTCTCGCTGGCGTGAACCCCTTCGACATGACGCCGGACCAGATGGAGAAGGTCGCCGCGAAGCTGCGCGAGCAGCGGCCGCTGATGTCGAGCTACACCACCGACATGACCTCGGTCGAGCAGGCGCTTGCAAGCGGCCAGCTGGTCGCGGCGATGACGTGGAACGCGTCGGCCACCTCGCTGAAGAAGCAGGGCGTGCCGGTCGAGTTCATGAAGCCGAAGGAAGGCATGCTGACCTGGGCCTGCGGCTTCGTCATGCTCAAGGACGCCAAGAACGTCGATCTCGCCTATGACTTCATCAACAGCCGTCTCGACGCCGACTCCGGCAAGTTCCTGATCCAGTCGTATGGCTATGGCAGCTCGCTCTCGACCGCCTTCGCCGGCGTGTCGAAGGACGAACTCGACAAGCTGCAGCTGCCGGCGGACCCGGACGTGATGCTGAAGAGCACCATCTTCACCGGCCCGATGAAGCAGAATGACGACATGGCGAAGATGTTCGAGAAGGTGAAGGCTGGGGGATGAGTGGCGCAGCTTCCCCTTCTCCCCCTTGTGGGAGAAGGGGGAGCCCGGTGGCGCTGCGCCGCGTCGGTGGAGAGACAACGAGGACCATTGCATGGATGTTCTTGACGAAGCGGCAACAAAATCGAAGGACGATGCCGACATCCGCGTCGGCCGGCGCGTGCGGGCATTGCGCCTCGAGCGTAACCTCTCGCTCGCCGACCTAGCCGCCAAGGCCGGCATCTCCATCGGCGCGCTCAGCCAGATCGAGCGCGGCATGTCCTCGCTGCGCGTCAAGGTGATCTGGCCGCTGGCCGCCGCCCTCGACATTGAACCGTCGGCGCTGATCGCCGACGGCAGTGAGTCGGTCAACGACCTTTATTGCGTGCGTGCCGACAAGCGCCGGCAGATCCCGGTGAAATCCGAAGGCATCGCCAAGGCGCTGCTGTCGCCGCCTGCCGCAACGCTCACCGGCATGCTGGTGACGGTCGAGGCCGGTGGAGGTACGGCGGAAGCCTACGCCCATGCCGGCCACGAATTCGGCTTCGTGATGGCGGGCGAGGTCGAGCTGGTGGTGGACGCTACGACCTATGTGCTGAAGGCCGGCGACAGCTTTGCCTTCAAGAGCACGCTGCTGCATGCCTTCCGCAACCCTGGCGCCGAGCGCTGCCAGATCCTGTGGGTCAATACGACTAAACCGTCCGAGGTGCGCGATGGCGCCTGATGCGCTCGTTCGCTTGCAGAAGGTTTCGAAAGTTTTTCCGGGTGGCATTGTCGGCCTCGATGCCGTCGACCTCGATATTGCGGCGGGCGAATTCCTGACGCTGCTTGGCCCCTCCGGCTGCGGCAAGACCACGAGCCTGCGCGTCATCGCTGGCTTCGAGAGTCCGTCGAGCGGCAATGTGCTGCTCGAAGACCGCGACATTACAGGCCTGCGGCCCTTCGACCGACCGGTCAATACTGTCTTCCAGGATTACGCCCTGTTCCCGCACATGGATGTAGCGGCCAATGTCGGATTCGGCCTGTCGCTGCGCAAAATATCCGGCGCCGAGCAGGCAAAACGCGTTGGCGACGCGCTCGACATGGTCGGTTTGGCCGACAAGCTGCGCGCCCGCGTCTCGGAACTCTCGGGCGGCCAGCGCCAGCGCGTCGCGCTTGCTCGCGCCATCGTCTGCGAACCGCGCGTGCTTTTGCTAGACGAGCCGCTGTCGGCGCTCGACGCGCATCTGCGCGAGCAGATGCAGGTCGAATTGAAGCGGCTGCAGTCGCGGCTCGGCACCACCTTCGTCATGGTCACCCACGACCAGACCGAGGCGCTGTCGATCTCCGACCGCATCGTCGTCATGAACAAAGGGCGCATCGAGCAGATCGCGCCGCCGGCCACGCTCTACGACCGGCCCGCGACACGCTTCGTCGCCTCCTTCATCGGCACGATGAACCTGTTGGAGTCGCGCTTCCTGGGCCGCGACGGCGAGCGCCTGCGCTTCGCCGCCGGCGATCTGCCGCTGGAGGCTGCCTCAGACAGCAGCGAGACGCCGGCCGCGGGCGACACACGCACCATCGGCGTGCGCCCGGAAGATCTTCTGGCTGCCGCTGAAGCCGGCGAAGGCACCGCTTCGGCGCGGATCAGCGGCGTCGTTTTCCACGGCCGCACGCTGCGCCTGCACGCTGAGTTGGGGCAGGGAACTGCGATCGTCATCGACGCGCCGCGGCGCGCCGACGGCTCGCAATTCAGCGTCGGCGACGTGGCGCATGTCAGCCTACGGCGCGGCGCCACCTGCCCTATGCTTTCAAGCTGATCCCAATAGGGTCGCTCACGAGGCTTTGGCAAAGAATCCCTGATAGTCGGACTTGGCTTGCAGCAGCCGCAGGATGTTCTCGCGCGAGCCGCGCACATGCGCGCGTGCGCGCTCGCCGGCCAGAGCGACATCGCCGGCGCAGATCGCGTCGACGATGCCGGCATGCTCCTCGCGGGTAAGCTTCCATTCGTCCAGCCACAGAAGCTCGGTCCAGACATATTGCTGGCATTTGTCGAGGATGCCGCAGAGCATTCCGTGGAGCATCTCGTTGCCGCTGATCTCCGCGATCACCCGATGCAGGTCGATGCCCACCTGCAGCTCCTCGAATTTTTCGCGCGTGCTGCGATCCGGGATCGCCGCCAGCCTTTCGCATTCGGCAAGCATGCTACGCAGCCGGGCCTTGTCGGCGGCGCTCGCCTTGGCCGCGGCCAGCTCGGTCGCGCGGCCATCAAGCAGTTCGCGGATGTCGAAGGCCTCGCGGAACATGGTCAGGTTGAACTCGGCCACGACATAGCCCTGGCGCGGGCGACCGATCACCAGGCCGTCGCGCTCCAGCCGGTTGAAGGCTTCACGGACCGGCGTGCGGCTGACCTTCAGGCGCTCGGCGATCTCGTTTTCCGTCACGCGGCCGCCCGGCGGAATCTGGCCGGTGATGATCAACGCCTTCAGCTTCTCGAACACCGAGTCGCGCAGCGTGTTCTTTCTCTCCTTGCTCAAGCGTCCCGCCTCCAACGGTCAGTCATGGAATCGCAGTCTAGTGCCTTTTAGCGCCTGCCTGAACAGATCCTGTCGCGGGCGGCGCGCAGCTGCTCCGAACTGCCCTGCTTCTCCATCGCCAAAAACCCGAAGCCCCATGTTGACATCGGCTTCCAGAGAATTACACTCAAAATTGTATACAAATTCGCATACCAAATCAACGATAACGGGAACACCGGTTGGAGAAGCGAAAATGACGAAGAGACTTTGCATTCATGGCCTAGTGGTCGCCGGGCTGCTCGCCTCGGTCGCCGTTCCGGCGTCGGCCGCCGACACCATCACCGTCGCCTCATGGGGCGGCACCTACCAGGAAGCAGAGGCCAAGGCCTTTTTCGATCCGACGGCCAAGGATCTCGGCATAACCATCAAGCAGGACACCACCAACGGCCTCGACGACGTGCGCCTGCAGGTCACCGGCAATGCCGTCAAATGGGACATCACCGAGCTTGGCGCCGACGAATGCGCGCGGGGCTCCAAAGAAGGGCTGTTCGAGAAGCTTGACTACAACGTCATCGACAAGAGCGGCATCAACCCGAAGCTCGTGCATGACGATTGGGTCGGCATCTCCTACACCTCGGTGGTGCTGATCTACCGGACCGATGTTTTCGGCGACAAGGGCCCGAAGACCTGGGCCGATTTCTGGGACGTGCAAAAATTCCCCGGACGTCGCGCGCTCTCCGGCAGCCAGGCGACGGAAACATTGAGCGTCGCCGCTCTCGCCAAGGGCACTCCGATCGACAAGGTCTACCCGGTCGACATCGACGGCGCGCTGCAATCCGTCGACAAGATCAAGGGTCATATCGACGCCTGGTGGACCTCCGGCGCGCAGGCCATGCAACTGGTCAAGGACGGCGAGGTCGACATGGCGAGCATCTGGAACGGCCGCGCCGGCACCTTGAGGAAGAGCGGTGCCCCGGTCAGCTTCTCCTTCGACCAGGGCGTGCTCACCGCCGACTGCATGGTCATCCCGAAGGGCTCGAAGAACAAGGATCTCGCCATGAAGGCGCTGGCCAAATTCGTCAGCCCCGACCTCCAGGCCAACCTGCCGCTCTATGTCGACAACGGCCCGGCCAACGAGAAGGCTTTCGAGACCGGCAAGATCCCGCCCGAACGCATCAAGGACATCAATTCCGCGCCCGAGAACGTCAAGAAGCAGGTGCTGCAGGATCCCGCCTTCTGGCGCGACACGCTCGTCGAGGCGACGGAGAAATTCAACAACCTGATCCAGCAATGACGATCGACTGGAGCGGCGTCCTCGCGGCGCCGCTCCGCATCGTTTCGCGAAATGATCCGGAGTTGAAGGAGATGCTCTTGTCTCTCGCGCAGTCCGCGCTGCCCATCGGCATAACCGGTATCGAGAAGCGCTTCGGTGCTGTCTCCATCCTCAGCGATCTCAGCCTCGATGTCGCGGCGGGCGAATTCCTGACGCTGCTCGGGCCGTCCGGCTCGGGAAAGACGACGCTCTTGATGATCCTGGCCGGCTTCGTGCGGGCCAATGCCGGCTCCATCAAGGTCGGCGGTGAGGAGATCATCACCATGCCGCCGCACAAGCGCAACATCGGCATGGTGTTCCAGAATTATGCGCTGTTTCCGCATATGAACGTCTTCCACAACATCGCCTTTCCGCTGAAGCAGCGGCGCGTATCGGCGGCCGAAACGGCTGAACGCGTCGAGCGGGCATTGGATCTGGTGCAGCTGAAAGGCCTCGGCGAGCGACGTGTCGACCAACTCTCCGGCGGCCAGCGCCAGCGCGTGGCCTTGGCCCGCGCCATCGTCTTCGAGCCGCGCATCGTCTTGATGGACGAGCCGCTGTCGGCGCTCGACAAAAGCCTGCGCGAGCACATGCAGATCGAGCTGCGCAACCTGCATCGCAGGCTGGGCATGACGACGGTCTACGTCACGCATGACCAGCGTGAGGCGATCACCATGTCGGATCGCATCGCCGTCATGGATGCCGGGCGCATCGAGCAGATCGACCAGCCGGAAGTTCTCTACGCCAGGCCGCGGACGAAGTTCGTCGCCGGATTCATCGGCGAGTCCAGCTTCGTTCCCGTCGAGAGCCGCAATGGCAGTGTCTGGTACGAGGACAGGAAGTTGCGGATGAACGATGCGGCACCATCCACTGGCCGGCATCTGATGGTGGTGCGGCCGGAGAAGCTGCGCCTGATCGCCGGCGAACCCCCAGGCGACGTCAACGTGCTGCCGGCGACCGTCGGCGACGTCATCTATCAGGGAGACAGCTTCGTCTGCTACGCGACGCTCAGGGATGGCCGGCAGGTGACGCTGCGCGACTATTGCCGTTCCGACGTGCTGTCGAGACTGCCGGCGCCGGGCGAGCCGGTCACGCTCGGCATCGATGCGCAGGACGTCGTGCTGGTGGCCGACCAATGAGCCTCGCATCTGCCAGTCTTGATCGTGCCGGCAGGCCCGATCGCGGGCTCAATGCCGATGCGCTCAACGCCGACGCGCGACGGGAGGCGCACGGCCTGTTCGCACTTCTGTCGCCTGGGCTCTTCCTGGTCTTCGCCGTCATTATCGTGCCGGTCGGCTGGTTGTTCTGGCTCTCTCTGTTCGATGAGGCTGGCCAGCTCAGCGCCGCCAATTACGCGCGCTTCTTCGAGCAGGCGTCCTACATCAAGACCTTCGTCACTACCTTCAAGGTGGCCTTCTTCGTCACCGGCGCCTGCGTGCTCTTCGGCTATCCGCTGGCCTATATGCTCTCGCAGCTGCCGCGCCGCGCCGCCTCCATCTGCCTGATCTTCGTCATCCTGCCGTTCTGGACCTCGGTGCTGGTGCGCACCTATGCCTGGCTGGTCATCCTGCAGCGCAAAGGGCTGGTGAATACGTGGCTGATGGATCTCGGCGTGATCGGCCAGCCGCTGCCGCTCGCCAACAATTTCGCCGGCGTAGTCATCGGCATGACCCACATCATGCTGCCCTTCCTGGTGCTGCCGCTCTACGCCTCGATGAAGGCCATCGATGTCGACTGCCTGCGTGCCGGCATGAATCTCGGCGCGAGCCCTGCCGCCACCTTCCGACAGATCTTCTTCCCGTTGTCGCTGCCGGGCCTAGCTTCAGGCTTGGTCATCGTCTTCGTGCTTTGCCTCGGCTTCTTCGTCACGCCGGCGCTGATGGGCGGCGGCAAGGTCATCATGTGGGCGATGCGCATGGAGCAGACCACCAGCCTCTATTCCAACTGGGGCGCGGGCGCGGCACTTGGCGTCGTGCTGCTCGCCGTCACGCTGGCGCTGCTCGGCCTCTTCCACTGGCTGCTCGGCACCCGCGTCACCGGGGTCTGGAGCCGGCGATGAGCATGGAAAACGCCCTGCCGATCTCGCATCGGCAACGCCTCTGGCTCTACGCGCTCGGCGGCCTCGTCATGCTGTTCCTGATCGCGCCGTCGGTGATCATCGTCATCATGTCCTTCTCCGGCTCCTCGCTCTTGGAGTTCCCGCCGCAGGAATGGTCGCTGCGCTGGTACGAAAGCTATTTCGGTTCGCTCGAATGGCGCGACGCCACCGTCGTCTCGGTCAAGGTAGCGGTGATGACGGCGATTGTCGCGACGCTGCTCGGTACCGCGGCCGCCTACGCCATCAACGCCCGCACGCTGCGTCTGACCGGCTTGATCAACGCGCTGCTCACGGCATCGCTGATCATCCCTGTCATCCTGATCGGCATCGGCACTTTCTTCCTCTATGCCCGCATCGGCCTCAACAACACGCTGACCGGCCTCGTCATCGCGCATACGGTGCAGGCGCTGCCGCTGGTCGTGCTGACCGTGCTGTCGGGGCTGCGCTCCTACGACATGAACCAGGAGATGGTGGCGCGCAGCCTCGGCGCCGGCCGCTTCTCAGCCTTCTTCCAGGTGACCGTGCCGCAAATAAGATTCTCGATCGTCTCGGGCGCGCTGTTTGCCTTCATCACCTCCTTCGACGAGGTGGTGGTGTCGTTGTTCATCTCGGGCGGCGAGACAACGACGCTGACGCGGCGCATGTTCAATGCGCTGCGCGACCAGATCGATCCGACGATTGCCGCCATTTCGACTTGCCTGATCGTGCTATCGATCGTCTTGTTGTCCGCTGCCCAGCTTTTCGGCCGCGGACGTTGATTCAAGGATACCTTAAACAGCATGCGTGACTTCCAGTTTCCCGGCCGCTCGCCGGTCCGCGCCACCGAGGCGATGGCCGCGACCTCGCATCCGCTTTCCACCCTTGCCGCCATCGACATGCTGCGCTCCGGCGGCAACGCCATGGACGCCGCGGTCTGCGCGGCCGCGGTGCAGGCGGTGGTCGAGCCGCAATCGACGGGCATCGGCGGCGATTGCTTTGTCCTCTATTGCCCGAAGGGGCAGGGCGAGGTGATCGCCTTCAACGGCTCTGGCCGCGCACCCGCCGCCGCGACCGTCGACTGGTACCGGGACAAGGGATTCAGCGAACTGCCGCTGCATGGCCCGCACGCGGTCACCGTTCCAGGCGCCGTCGACGCCTGGTGCCGGCTGCTGGAAGACCACGGCCGAAAGGGCTTGGTCGATGCGCTCGCTCCCGCCATTCGTTACGCGGAAGAAGGCTATGTCGTGCATGACCGCGTCGCCTTCGACTGGCACGACCCCGAGACCGACCTGTCTGCCGACGAGGTGGCGACGCGCATCTTCCTGCCCGGCGGCAAGCCGCCGCAAGCCGGCGATGTCCATCGCCAGCCGGAGCTGGCGGAGACCTTGCGCATCATCGCCAGGAAAGGCCGCGCCGGTTTCTATGAGGGCGAGGTCGCGGACGATCTGGTCGGGCGGCTTCGCGCGCTTGGCGGCCTGCATACGCTGGAAGACTTCGCCGCGACCAAGGGCGATTATCGGACCCCGGTCAGCACCTCCTATCGCGGTCACGACATCCACCAGATGCCGCCCAACAATCAGGGCCTCACCGCGCTTCTGATGCTGAACGTGCTTTCGGGCTTCGAGTTCGGCAAGCTCGATCCCGAGGGCGCCGAGCGTCTGCATCTGGAGATCGAGGCGGGGCGCCTCGCTTACCAGGATCGCGATGCGTTCTTCGCCGACCAGGATCATGTCGACGTGCCCGTCCAGGCTTTGCTTTCCAGCGCATATGCCGACAGCTTGCGCGCCGCGATTGATCCCGAGCGCGCCATGACCCATCTGCCGCGTCTCGATCTGCCGGGCAGCGACACCGTCTATATCAGCGTCGTCGACCGCGACCGCAATGCCGTGAGCTTCATCAACTCGACCTATTATTCCTTCGGCAGCGGCATTGTCGGCCCGAAGACCGGCGTGGTGCTGCAGAACCGCGGTTCCAGCTTCCGCCTCGATCCGAAGCACCCGAACGCGATAGCGCCGGGCAAGCGGCCGATGCACACGATCATGCCGGGCATGATGACGAGGAACGGCCGCGCGACGATGCCCTTCGGCGTCATGGGCGGCGGCTACCAGCCCTTCGGCCATGTGCATCTTTTGACCAACATGATCGACTTCGGCATGGACCCGCAGCAGGCGATCGACGCGGCCCGCGTCTTCTATAACCACGACCTCGTCGAGGCAGAGCGAAGCGTGCATCCCGATGCCGTTGAAGGTTTGCGCCGGCGTGGTCACCGTGTCGTGGAGCCCGACCACCCGCTGGGAGGCGGACAGGCGGTGCTGATCGACTGGGAAAAGGGCACGCTGACCGGCGCGTCCGATCCGCGCAAGGACGGCTTGGCGCTCGGATATTGAGCAGCGCTGGACATCGGCCGATCGTTCGAAACATAGTCGAGAACCATGACAGACAGTGAAAGCGCCACCGATCTCGCCCATCGTCTTGCACCCGGCGCCGATGACGCGCCTGCCGTCGCTGCGCCTGAACGGGCAACCCTCTCGCATGGCGGGCTGCGCCGCCTGATCCGCGATACCGTGGCGCGCCTGAACGCGCTCGGCATTGGCCGTGGCGACCGCGTCGCCATCGTGCTGCCCAACGGCCCGGAAATGGCGACGGCCTTCATCGCGGTGGCGGCGGCGGCGTCCACCGCCCCGCTTAATCCGGCCTACCGCTCCGACGAGTTCGACTTCTATCTGACCGATGTCGGCGTCAAAGCGATCCTTGTCGGCAAGGATGAAGCAGGTCCCTCGGTCGAGGTCGCCGAACGACTCGGCATCCCGGTGCTGCGTTTGGTCGTGCGTGAAGGCTCCCCGGCCGGTGTTTTCACGATCGAGGGCGCTTCGGTCGGGTCCCCGGTCGCATCCGGCTTGGCCGAGGACAGCGACACCGCGCTCCTTCTGCACACCTCCGGCACCACGTCACGTCCGAAACTCGTGCCGCTCAGCCACGCCAATCTCGCGGCGTCTGCCGCGCATATCGGCGCGACGCTTGGCCTGACGCCAGTCGATCGCTGCCTCAACATCATGCCGTTGTTCCACATCCATGGCTTGATCGCGGCGGTGCTCTCCTCACTCGCCGCCGGAGGCGGCGTCTTCTGCACGCCGGGCTTCAACGCCCTGCGTTTCTTCCAGTGGCTCTCCGAGGCCAAGCCCAGCTGGTACACGGCGGTGCCCACCATGCACCAGGCGATCCTGCCGCGCGCTGCGCGTAATCCGGAGCAGCTCGCTGAGGCGAAATTGCGCTTCATCCGCTCGTCGTCGGCTTCGCTCCCGGCGCAGGTGATGGCCGAGCTCGAGGCGACCTTCGGCTGTCCGGTGATCGAAGCCTACGGCATGACCGAAGCCGCCCATCAGATGGCGTCCAACCGTTTGCCGCCCGGACTGCGCAAGCCCGGCAGCGTCGGCGCCTCCGCCGGACCGGAAGTCGCTGTCATGGCGCCGGACGGGCGGCTGCTCAAACCCGGCGAGATCGGCGAGATCGTCATTCGCGGTCCGAACGTCACCGCCGGCTATGAGAAGAACCCGGAGGCCAATGCCAGCGCCTTCGCGCATGGCTGGTTCCACACCGGCGACCAGGGCGTGCTCGACGAGGACAATTACCTGCGCGTCACCGGCCGGCTGAAGGAGATCATCAATCGCGGCGGCGAAAAGATCTCACCGCTGGAGGTCGACGACGTGCTGATGGATCATCCCGCGGTGGCGCAGGTCGTCACCTTCGCCATGCCGCATGACAAGCTGGGCGAAGAGGTGGCGTCCGCTGTCGTGCTGCGCGAAGGTCAGAGCGCCAGCGAGGCGGACATCCGCGGTTTCGCCGCGACCCGGCTCGCCGACTTCAAGGTGCCGCGCAAGGTGCTGATCCTCGATGAGATACCCAAGGGCGCCACCGGCAAATTGCAGCGCATTGGGCTCGCGGCCAAGCTTGGGCTCGGTTGATGCGTATTACTGTCTTTGGTGCCGGCGCCATCGGCGGCTACCTCGCCGCCAAGCTCGCGATCGCGGGTAATGTCGATCTGTCGATCGTGGCGCGTGGCGCGCATCTGGAGGCCATCAGGGCCGATGGGCTTCGCCTGATCGAGAACGGCACCGAGACAGTCGCGCGGGTGAGGGCGGCTGCGCGCGCCGAGCACCTCGGCGCGCAGGATTATGTCGTGCTGGCGCTGAAGGCGCATTCGCTGGCGCCAGCGCTCGATCAGATCGCGCCGCTGCTGGGCGAAGGGACCGCCGTCGTCACCATGCAGAACGGCGTGCCCTGGTGGTATTTCCACAAGGCGGGCGGCGCGCTCGAAGGCACCCGGCTCCACGCGGTCGATCCCGGAGGGGTGATCTGGCAGCGCATCGGACCGCAGCGCGTCATCGGTTCCGTCGTCTATCCGGCCGTCGAGGTGGATGCTCCAGGCCTCGTCCGCCACGTCGAAGGCACGCGCTTCTCGCTGGGCGAGCCATCGGGCGAGAAGAGCGGGCGGGTAGCCGCGCTTGCCCAAGAAATGGTCAAGGCCGGCCTGCAGGCACCGGTGCGCGAGGACATCCGCTCGGAGATATGGGTGAAGCTGTGGGGCAATCTCTCCTTCAACCCGATCTCGGCGCTGACCGGCAGCACGCTTGCGGCGATCGTCGCCGACGAAGCCACGCGCGCCGTTGCCCGCGCAATGATGCTGGAGGCGCAGGCGATCGGCGACCGGCTCTGTGTGCGCTTCCCCATCTCCGTCGACCGTCGCATCAAGGGCGCCGGCGATGTCGGCGAGCACAAGACCTCGATGCTGCAGGACCTAGAGCGCGGCCGTCCGATGGAGATCGACGCGCTGGTCACGGCGGTGCAGGAACTCGGCCGCCTCGCCGGCCAGCCTACGCCGATGATCGACAGCGTGCTGGCGCTGGTGCGGCGGCTGGCAATCGAGCGCGGGTGTTATTGACTTCATAAACGTGACAGTCGGGTAGCGGGTCAGTCTGAAATTATGGACTGCCAATCAGGTCCGACCCTGAACCTTCCGGGCATCTTTGAGCCAGGGCCGATTTGGCCGGCCAGGTCTATCAATCTGCGCCTTGGTTAAGGCCAGCAACTCCCTTGAGCGCGCTATGCTTTCGGTACATCCAGCAAGGATTTGGCCATGAGCGCGCTCGTACTCGAGCCTGCGGACAACGACATTTCGTAGTATGGCGAGACGCACTCGATTCATAACCGGCTCCGGTCTCTGTTCAGACGGGAGCGCGGTTGCTGTCTCTCAGCCGCCGACGTCCTTTGTTAGTGCCGACGATGAAATGACCATACGTTTTTGAAGGGCCGACGCAACAGCTTTCCTAACCCTGCGCGGCCTGACGATCTACAGGCATCTGAGCCGCTGGCCGTTGATGGCCGCCTCATAGTTCAAGGCGCGACCCTCCTGACACGAAATGTCACCTGCGAAGCAGCCCCGTGCTGGCAGGTGAACGATAGATCCCTACTTGACGTCTTGTCCAAACCGGGAGGAAATCATGACCACTGCCGAAATTGCCAAGGATTTCACGGAACTCCTTAAGAAGGGCGACAGCCACAGCGCCGCCGCGAAATACAATGCCGACGACATCGTCAGCTACGAAGCGATGGAAGGCCCAATGGCCGTGTGCAATGGCAAGGAAGCCGTCAAGCAGAAGGGCGAGTGGTGGGAAGCGAACCATGAGGTTCACGGCGGTTCGGTCGAGGGGCCGTACGTCAATGGCGACCAGTTCGCCTTGCGCTTCAGCTTCGACGTGACCCCCAAGTCAACCGGCCAGCGCGTCAAGATGGATGAGGTTGGCCTCTACACCGTCAGGAACGGCAAGATCAGCGAAGAGCGCTTCTACTACTGAGGCTTGCTGGGCTTGGGCTGCGAACGGCCTGCGATCTAAAGAGTGAGGCATGGCGGCTCGGATGATACCCGAGCCGCCTGCCAGCTTTTCAAATCGTCTTCACATAATCCGCCAGTTGGTCTGCCACCGTGCCCCAGCCATCGAAGAACCCCATCTCCTCGTGATTGTTGCGCGTCGCCCCGTCGCGGTGGATGGCGGTTGCGGTGTAGCGCGTGCCCTTGCCTTCGGACGTCAGCGCGATGACCGCTGTGATGAAGGGCTCGCCGGACGGCCGGTAGCCCGGCAGCAGCGCGTCGGTCCACACCAGCCGCTCGTTCGGCACGATCTCTAGATAGCAGCAGTGACGGTCGCTGACCTCCTTGCCGTCGGGCGACTGCATGCGCGTGCGGAACAGGCCTCCCGGCTGAAGGTCGATCTCGCAGTCGGTGATGACCCACGGCTTCGGTGTGAACCACTGTTTGACGTGCTCAGGTGTCGTCAAGGCACGCCACAGCAACTCGCGCGGTGCGTCGAGAAAGCGCTCCAGCGTCAGGTCCAGTTTCGGATTCGGCTTGAACGGATAGCTCACTTTTCACTCTCCTTGAGGCTCATCACATAGGCGTCGAACTGGTCGAGGCGGCGCTCCCACAGCGCGCGCTGTTCGGCGAGCCAATTCTCCGCAAGCTTCAGGGGCTCGGGCGAAAGACTGTAAGTCCTGACCCGGCCGGCTTTTTGCGACTGCACCAGCCCGCAACCTTCCAGCACCTTCAGGTGCTCGATGAAGGAGGGCAGCGCCATCTCGAAAGGCTCGGCCAGTTCGCTGACCGAGGCAGGGCTTCTGTTCAGCCGCTCCACCACGCGCCGTCGTGTCGGATCGGCCAGCGCGCGGAAGATGCCGTCGATAGGCGGTGTCACGCCGTGGGTGGCGCTTTGCAGGCCCATCGTCAGATCTCCTCGCCGCGAAGCACTTGATAGGTGAGCTCGACCGCGCCGTTTGCGAAGGAATGCGTGGCGGTCAGTCTCAGATTCGTCGCGTCCTCGGTCCGGTCGAAGAACTGTGCGCCGCTGCCCAGGATGACCGGAAACACCATCAGCCGGTATTCATCGACAAGCCCGTGCCGGCGAAGCGCGTTGGCCAATGTGCGGCTGCCTTCGACGAGAATGTCGCCCTCGAGGCTTTGCTTTAGCCTGCCGACGGCCGTCATCGGCTCGCCATGCAGCACGGTCGTGTTGTTCCAGGTCGGGTTCTTCAGCACGGACGAGACCACATATTTGGGCATGCTGTTCATGCGGTCGGCGAATGGACCCTTATAAGTCGGCCAGCCACCCGCGAAGCTTTCATAAGTCACCCTGCCGAGCAGCAGCGCCTCGTGATCGAGCACTTCCTTGAACTTGTGCTCGATCTGCTTGGCTTCGTGACGCTTGCCGACCCAGTTGGTGTGGCGATAGCCCGGCTCGCCGCCAGGCGCTTCGCTCACACCGTCGATCGACATCAGTTCGGCAACGACAAGCCTGCCCACGATTTTCCCTTTCGCGATCGCTCGATTCAAGTCGATGCATTACTTAGGTAAAAGCCTTAGTATTGGCAAGGGCGAAAATCGAGTGAGGCAATTGGCGCAAAGCGGGTTGGAATAAGTCCCAACGAGAGAGATCGAGCACTATGTCGCTGGAAAATTGCTCACGCTTGTCAGCATCATGCTCTACCGTTAGGCCGCATTTATCACTCGATCCGACAGAGGCCCGCCTTGACCATAACCATGTACGGCATCACCACCTGCGACACGATCAAGAAGGCGCGCGTCTGGCTGGAGAGCCGTGACGTGCCGTATCGTTTTCATGACTATCGGGCAGAGGGGATCGAGGCCGACAAACTCAGCGGCTGGATCGGCAAGGTCGGCTGGGAAAAGCTGCTCAACAAGGGCAGCACCACTTTTCGCGAGCTGCCGGATAAGGACAAGGAAGCGCTCGACGAGAAGAAGGCGAAGAAGCTGATGCTCGCCAAGCCGACGATGATCAAGCGGCCGGTGCTGGAGGTGGGGGAGCGGGTGCTGGTGGGGTTCAAGCCTGAGGCTTATGAGGAGGCGGTGAAGTAAAGGCGGGACACCGAAGCTGCTAATCTCCCCCCTTGCGGGGGAGATGGCCGGCAGGCCAGAGGGGGGTGTGAAGGAACGCGACGTTGGTCGAACGTGTTCCGGATGCGAACCCTTCTCAGTATGTGGCAGCAAGTGGTTGAGAGGCCGGCGCGAGGCACCCCCCTCTGCCCTGCCGGGCATCTCCCCCGCAAGGGGGGAGATTGGATGTCGCCGCCGCTTTTGCCAAATCGCCAACGCAGAGAGGGCGCCTCACGCGTCTCGCAAATATGCCGCCAACGCCACCGCATTGTTGTGCGCCTCATCATGCGCGCCGTAGAGCAGTGTCAGCTTGCCCTCGCGCAGCAGGCCGCGCAGTTGCGCCACCGCTTCGCCATTCGCGTCGAGCTCGGCCCGATATCGCTTCTGGAACTCTGCCCAGCGCTCTGGCTCGTGCCCGAACCATTTGCGCAACTCGTCGCTCGGCGCGATCTCTTTGAGCCACAGCGCCAGTTCGGCGTCCTTCTTGCTGACGCCGCGCGGCCAGATGCGGTCGACCAGCACGCGCTGGCCGTCCGCCTTATCATGCGTCTCGTAAACGCGCTTTACCGCAACCTCGAAGGCCATCACGCCTCCATAAGGGGCTGTTACGCCCACTCGCCCTTGCGCATCACCGGCACGCGGCTGCCGTCCTTGGCGACGCCGTCGATGTCGATCTTGTCGGAGCCGATCATCCAGTCGATGTGGATGAAACTCTTGTTGCCGCCGCGCGTCGAGATCTCGTCCTGGCTGAGCGAGGCGCCGTTGACGAAGCATTTGGAATAGCACTGACCGAGCGCGATGTGGCAGGCGGCGTTCTCGTCGAACAGCGTGTTGAAGAACAGCAGCCCGCTCTTCGAGATCGGCGAGGAATGCGGCACAAGCGCCACTTCGCCGAGGCGGCGCGCGCCCTCGTCGGTCTCGAGCACCTTCTTCAGCACGTCCTCGCCCTTCGAGGCCTTGGCCTCGACGATCCGCCCGCCTTCGAAACGTACCGAGATCTCGTCGATCAGCGTACCCTGGTAGGAGAGTGGC
Organism: Mesorhizobium sp.; assembly: GCA_004020875.1. Lineage (GTDB taxonomy): Bacteria > Pseudomonadota > Alphaproteobacteria > Rhizobiales > Rhizobiaceae > Mesorhizobium. The sequence goes on along the minus strand of SAPZ01000010.1, from coordinate 59,063 downwards.
TTGGTCGAGCAGACATGGCCCTCGACGCGCCTTGCATGCGGCGTGGTGAAGACCTCCTCGGTCGGGATATTGGGATTGCAGGTGATGCCGTTCTTCGCCGTCGAGGCGCCGCCCATCCATTCATGGCCATCCGCCAGACCGACTGTCAGGTCGGTGCCCGGGCCGGTGAAATGCAGGGAATGGAAATTGTGCTCATTCAGCCATTTCGTGCGCTCCGCCAGTGCCGCGTTGTGCGCCTTCCAGTTGCCGATCGGGTCCTCGACATCGACGCGCGAGGCGGAGAAGATCGCGTCGGCGAGCTTCACCACCGCGACGTCGTCCGGCTCGCCGGGAAACACCTGCCTGGCCCAGGCGAGATCGGGATAGGCGACGATGTTCCAGTTGATGTCGAAGCCGGTGATCTTCTCCAGCGCCGGCTGGTAGGCCATCGAGTTCGCCTTGTTGGCGCGCGCCACCTTGGCCGGATCCTGCGCCGAGAGCAGCGACGGATCCTCGCCGCGCACCGCGAGCCGCGCGGCGTTGTTCGAGAAGGCTTTCGCCATGCCTTCATAGAGCCAGCCGGCGGCGCGGTCGAAGCCGGCATCGGCGCCGAAGCGGAAGCGCGCCAGCGTGATCTCGTCGTCGTTGAAGATCGGCGTCACCAGGCCGGCGCCGGCCTTGTAGGCATGCTCGACGATGCGGCGGGTCAGCGGCAGTGCCGCGATGGACGAGGTCAGCACCAAGTCCTGTCCAGGCTGCAGCTGCAGCCCGACCTTGACGGCGACTTCGGCCAGCCTGTCGAGCTTCACCGGGTCGATGCTTGCCGAAACGCCGCGCGAATGTGTGGTCATGATCCTGCCTGCTGTTATGTTTGGGTTCTCATCCTTACATAGACCGCTGCGATTGACCTTTCCACCGCGATCGACTGGGCCTGCTCACAAGCATGGCGGTTGCCCGAAGTGCGCAACGGTTATGCGGCGCTGTCCAGTGCCCGGAACTGCGCCATGGTGGCCTCGATCTCCTCGCGGATCCAGGCCTTCAAGTCGCGCACCTTGCGGCTCTCGCTCTTTGCGGCCGAGGTCACCAGCCAGTAGCCTAGCCCGCTCTGCGCCCGCACGCCGAACGGCGCGACCAGCCGCCCGTCGGCCAGCGCGTCGGCGGTCAGCAACTGCCAGGCGAGCATCACGCCGTGGCCGGCGATCGCCGATTCCAGGCAAAGCATCGGATCGGTGAAGCGCGCCCCCTTCTGGAAGGTGACCGGCTCGACGCCGGCCGCCTCGAACCAGCCGTCCCAGCTGAACATTGCCCGCTCGTCGGTGATGGCGCAGGTCTGCGCCAGATCGCCGATCGACTTCAGCCTGGCCGCGATCGACGGAGCGCAGACCGGAAACACTTCCTGGGCAAGCAGAAGCTCGGCGCGGCCGCCGGGCCATTTGCCGTCGCCAAGCCGGATGGCAATATCGATGTCGGAGCGGTCGAGATCCGCAACCCTGGCCGAGGCGTCGATGCGCAAAAGCACGTTCGGATGCCGCGCGAAGTGCCGCGACAGCCGGGGCAACAACCATTTCGAGGCGAAGGCCGGCGCCACCGACACGACCAGCGTGCACTCGTTGGCCTCGTCGACCAGCGCCACCGCTTGCGCGAGCTCACGGAAGCCTGCGCTGAGCCGCGCCGTGAAGGCGACGCCGAATTCGGTCGGCACCAGCCCGCCTGGCGTGCGTTCGAACAGCGCCTGCCCCAGCTGCTTTTCCGTGCGCTTGACCTGTTGGCTGACGGCGCTGACCGAGACGTTCAGCTCTCCCGCCGCTGCTGCCAGCGATCCCAGCCGGGCGACGGTTTCCACGGCGCGCAGGCCGTTGAGATGGACACGGTTCAGGATAGCCATTCAGTTTTTCTAAAGCGCCTGGGCCAAAATCTCAATTGAATCCTGTCGGGAAAGGGCAGAATTTAGGTGGGCTGACCTTGAGGCAGGAGGTTGCCCAATGAAGATTTTATCTTTGCTGAAAGGGCTTTCCGGGATCGAGGCGAGGCAGCGCGACGATGGCCAGATCGCCCGCTGGATCATGGATCCACTGTCGCATCCCGTGCTCGACACCATGTCGGAGCGCGAACTCGGCGACATGCCGTTCCGGCTGACGGCTCGCCGGACGACTTATGAGACGAGGGGAGTGGTTGGCCGCTGAAAGATCGAACGGAAGCGGCAAGTCAAGCGATACCGTCGCAGATCTTGTAAGCTGTTCTGCCGGTGTCGGCGCCGCCCCTCATCTGCCTGCCGCCGTCAGGGCGATGAAAGGCATCGCAAACGCTGAGAGGCGTTTCGATTGCAGAGGTGTTTAAACGGCAGGCGCCCCGTCCCCACACTGGCCCAACGCAAGCGCATTGTTTCGCGAGCGCGCATTCTTATTGTGCGCCGCAATGAACGCCTTGCCATCCCCCTTGCGTCTTGCCTTTGCCGGCATGATAGCGCTTGCCGTCGCCATGGGCATCGGCCGCTTCGTCTACACGCCGATCCTTCCCGGCATGATGGAGGCGTTGCATCTGACGCCGGCCGATGCCGGCTGGATCGCCTCCGCCAACTACCTCGGCTATCTCGTCGGCGCGATGGCTGCCGCGGGCGGCTGGGCGCATGGCCGCGAGCCCATGCTGATGTTCGCCAGCCTCATTGCCAGCGCCTTGCTTGCCGGTCTGATGGGCCTGAACGAGACGGTGGCAGCCTTTCTCGTCATCCGTTTTCTCGCCGGCCTCGCCAGCGCTTTCGTCATGGTGTTCATGTCTTCGATCGTCTTCAGCCATCTGGCGGAAGCCGACCGCGGCGATCTGCAGGCGCTGCATTTCGGCGGCGTTGGCCTGGGCATCGCGGCGTCCTCGGCGCTGCTGGCCGTCCTGGTAACCGAGCATGCCGATTGGAGCGCGGGCTGGCTCTGGTCGGGAGGGATCTCGCTGGCCGGCCTGCTTCTGGTCGCGCTGCTTGCCGGCTCCGCCAGGCCAGCCAATGGCGTTGCCGGCCGCGAGCCGGCGCTGCCCGGAGACAGGTCCCTGACCAAAATGATCGTCGCCTACGGGTTGTTCGGCTTCGGCTATGTGGTGACCGCGACGTTTCTGATCGCCATTGTTCGGCAGGGCGGCGGCGGCCGCGTCTTCGAGGCAACCGTCTGGATGGTCGCCGGCCTTGCCGGCTTTCCCTCGACTTGGTTGTGGCAGAAGCTGGCCGGGCGGATCGGGCTCTATGCCGCCTATGCGGTCACCTGCCTGATCGAGGTGGTCGGCGTGACCGCCAGCGTCGTCGTCAAGGGCGCTGCCGGACCGCTGATCGCCGGCGTCCTGCTCGGCGGCACCTTCATCGCCATCACGGCGCTGGGCATCCAGATGGGCAGGCAACTCGCGCCGCGGGCGCCGCGCCGTGTCTTCGCGGTGATGACGGCTGCCTTCGGCGTTGGCCAGATCGTCGGCCCGGTCGCTGCGGGCCTGCTCGCCCAGGCTTCGGGAAATTATACCCTTGCCTCCTTCATGGCGGCGGCCGCGCTGCTCGCCTCCGGCGTCATTGCCTGGTCAGCCGCGCCAAAATCGCCATGATTTGCGGCCTTGTTCGATGCCGGGCATCGGGCAGGGCATTTTCTTTCCCCCTGATGTGTGACCTTATGCCCGCCGAACAGCAACGCCGCTGATTTGCGGTCAGACCGAGGAAACCCGCCACAGTGTTCGTATCCTTCTTCCCGCAGCCGAAGCTCTTCTTCACCTCGGCCGCCGTCTGGAGCCTTGCGGCGATCCTGTTCTGGTTCTTCGGTGGTGAGCAACTGGGCGCCGTCGTCGGCCTGCCGGCGGCAGCGGCCGGCACGCCGCCCATAATTGGCATCGCGGTGCTGTGGTCGAAGCCGTTCCTGTGGTTCTACATCTACTTCGTGGCCTGCGTGGTGATCTTCTACGCGTTCTGGAACTGGTACGCTCCGCACCCGTGGCAGAACTGGTCGATCCTGATGACCGCCGTCATCCTGTTCTTCATCTACTTCAACGTTCAGATCTCGGTCGCGGTCAACAATTGGTATGGCCCGTTCTTCGACTACGTCCAAGGCTTGATGTCGGGAACGACTCCCTCGACCAACATAGAATTCTACAAAGGGCTGGCCGATTTCTCCTGGCTGGCGCTGGTCGGCATGAATGTGCAGGTGGTCAACGCCTTCATCGTTAGCCACTGGATCTTCCGTTGGCGCACCGCGATGAACGATTACTTCATGGCCAATTGGGGCCGGCTGCGCCACATCGAGGGCGCCTCGCAGCGTATCCAGGAAGACACGATGCGTTTCTCGCAGATCATGGAAGATCTCGGCTCGACCTTCGTTCAGTCGATCATGACCCTGATCGCCTTTCTGCCGGTCTTGATTCAGCTACAGGCTCACATCACCGAATTGCCGATCATCGGCGCCGTCCCCCAACCACTGGTCATTGCCGCATTGGGCTGGTGCCTGTTCGGAACGGTCTCCGTGATGGTGGCGGGTCTTAAGCTGCCGGGCCTGCAGTTCCGCAACCAGCGTGTCGAGGCAGCCTATCGCAAGGAGCTTGTCTACGGCGAAGATCATCCCGACCGGGCTCAGCCGGCGACGACGACACAATTGTTCAACAACGTCCGCCGCAATTATTTCAAGCTCTATTTCCACTACATCTATTTCAACGTTGTTCGTTACACCTACCTGCAGGCCGACAACATCTTCTCGCTGCTGATCCTCGGGCCTTCGCTGGTCGCGCATAAGATCACGTTTGGCGCGCTGAACCAGATCTCGAACGCGTTCGGCAAGGTGACGAATTCGCTGCAGTTCCTGTTGAATTCTTGGTCGACGATTGTCGAACTGCAGTCTGTGCACAAACGTTTGCGGGCCTTCGAGGCGACGCTGCAAGGCGAACAGCTGCCGGTTATCGATCAGCATTATCTGGAACGCGAGCGGGCTGGCATGCGTCCCGAAGATCAGCCGGTAAGTTAAATCATGTTCCCCGAAAGCGGGAACCGGTTTCGGGATCGAGACATGCGTAAGATCAAAGACCTAAAGCGCATGGAGCGAATCTGAAAGATCACGCCGCGCTTTTTAGGGCGCGGCTGGTCCAGTCAGCCGCCCACTGTCGCCTGCGCCTGGCCGGCGCGCTGCCGCGCGACATAATCGCGAAAGCTGATGCACTCGACGTCAGCCCTCACGCAGACCTCGCTGGCGAACCGGTCCAGCGTGTCCCAATAGGCGCCGCCGTTCATCAGGGTGAAGTGGAAGCCAAGCTCCAGCGGCAGACGCTTGCCGTTGTACTCGGCATCGAAGGCGGCGCGGAATGCCTGATAGGCGCGCTCAGTGAATTCGCCCGCCATCGCCGGTTTCTCGGTACCGTCTGAATGGCGGACATAAAGATTGTAGTCCATGGCGACCACCGGCTTTGCCTTCGGTCCTTCCGGGATAAGAGGCAGGGCAAAGCGGGTCGTGCTATTGAGGGTTGGCGGAACGGTCGGACCGTTCGAAACGCCGCTCGCGTCATATTGGAAGCCGGCCTGCGGCAGTGCTTCGTAAAGCGCCTTGTCGGCCGAGAGATAGGGCGCGCGGAACCCGACCAGGGCATGATGCGCGAAATCGCGCCAGTCGGCCGGCTCGGGGATGCCGTTGATGGCATAAGCGTTTTCGAAGATGCGCCGCACGGAAGCGAATTCGGTCAGCCAGTCGGCCTTGCTCCACGCCTTGCCGTCGAAATGGCCGCAGGCGTGGCTGCCGATGTCGTGGCCCTCGGCCGCCGCCAGCCTGACCTGCTCCAGCCGATCCGCGACATCTTGTTTCGAGGCGCCGAAGCCGACATTGGATTTGCCGGCGGCCTTGCCGGGGCCGGTATACTCCTGCCGCGTTTCCGGCGAGAGCAGGAAGACGCAGGACAGGAAATAGGTGAAATGGGCGCCAGTGCGCTTTGCCAGCGCGCGGCTGCGCTGCCATTGCGAGACCTCGCGCGCAGCGTCGAACGAGATCAGCACGACCTGCTTGGGCCTGGCCGGCGAAACGGCTGGCGGTTTCGGCGGATCGGCGAGGGCGGCACTGACTGAGGCGAGCGAGGCGAGACTGTATGCAAGGACGCGGTACGAACGAAGCATTGGCAACTTTCTGGCGGGACCCTTCCGGCCGATCGGAAGCCGGCTATCGCGCAAATGTGGCGTCGATGCGTTCGGGCAGGTCCTGTGGGGCAACTGCCGGTCTCCGCCGATTTTCCGGCCCGCCCCCTTCCATGCCGACAAAATTTCGCTAAAACGCGGGCTCAAGAAGCGCCGCGAAGGTTTGTGGCCGCAATGGTTTTTGATCGAATGTCGGACGACAGTTTTATCCGCGAAGTGAACGAAGAGATTCGTCGCGAGCAGGCGCAGGCGCTGTGGGACCGTTTTGGCCCCGCCATTCTGGGCATCGCCATCCTGATCGTGCTGGCGACCGCCGCCGTCGTGGGTTACCGCTACTGGGACGAGACCCGCGCAAACCGCTCGGGCGACGCCTTCTCGGCGGCCCTCAAGCTCGCCAATGACGGCAAGAACGATGAAGCGATCGCCGCTCTCGATCAGTTGGAGAAGGACGGCTATGGTGCCTATCCGCTGCTCGCCCGCATGCGCGCCGCGACCGTCAAGGCCGACAAGGGCGACGTCGACGGCGCGGTCAAGGATTTCGACGCCGTCGCGGCTGATGGCGCCATTCCCGCCGGTATCCGCGACATGGCGCGGCTGAGGGCAGCTCTGCTGCTCGTCGACCACGGCTCCTTCGCCGATGTCTCCAGCCGGGTCGAGGCACTCACGGCCGACACCAATCCGCTGCGCCATTCGGCGCGCGAGGCGCTTGGCCTTGCCGCCTGGAAGGATGGCAAGTCGGCGGACGCGCTCAAACTGTTCGACCAGATCTCTTCGGATGACGGCGCCCCGCGCAATGTGCGCCAGCGGGCGCAGTTGATGTCCGAGCTGATCCGCGGGTCGGGCAACGCGTCGTGATCCCGGATGGGCTTCAAAGTCGCCATCATCGGCCGGCCTAACGTCGGCAAATCGACTCTTTTCAATCGGCTGGTCGGAAAGAAGCTGGCGCTTGTCGACGACACGCCAGGCGTCACGCGCGACCGCCGCGTCCATGCGGCAAAACTTTACGATCTCCATTTCGATGTCATCGACACGGCCGGTTTCGAGGATGCGGCGGCTTCGACGCTGCCCGGGCGCATGCGCCAGCAGACCGAGATCGCCATTCGCGAGGCCGACCTCATCTTCTTCACCGTCGATGCCAAGTCAGGCCTGATGCCGGACGACCGCACCTTCGCCGATGTGGTGCGCAAATCGGGCAAACCGGTGGTTCTCGTTGCCAACAAGGCAGAGGCGCGCGGCGCGCAAGGCGGCATCCTGGAGGCCTGGGAGCTTGGCCTTGGCGAGCCGATTCCGGTCTCGGCCGAGCACGGCCAGGGCATGCCCGACCTGCGCGACGCGGTGGTCGAAGCACTTGGCGAAGAGCGCGCGCTCGGCGAGGACGACGAGGAAGACAGCGGCGAAATCGCCGCCAGCGAGGTGCTGATCGGCGAGGACATCGCCGACCCGGATGCCGAAGCACCCTATGACGACACCAAGCCGCTGCGCATCGCGGTCGTCGGCCGCCCCAATGCCGGCAAGTCGACGCTGATCAACGCGTTGATCGGCGAGGAGCGGCTGCTCACCGGCCCGGAAGCCGGTATCACCCGCGATTCGATCTCGGTCGACTGGGACTGGCGCGGCCGCCGCATCAAGCTATTCGACACTGCCGGCATGCGGCGCAAGTCGAAGGTGCAGGAGAAGCTCGAGAAGCTTTCTGTGCAGGATGGCCTGCGCGCCATCCGTTTTGCCGAGATCGTCATCATCGTGCTCGACGCCACCATCCCGTTCGAGAAGCAGGACCTGCAGATCGCCGACCTGATCATCCGCGAGGGTCGGGCGCCGGTGATCGCCTTCAACAAATGGGACCTGATCGACAACCCGCAGGAGCTTTTGGCCGAGCTGCGCGAAAAGACGGAGCGGCTCTTGCCGCAGGTGCGCGGAATCCAGGCGGTGCCGGTCTCGGCCGAGACCGGGCGTGGCCTCGACAAGCTTATGGAAAGCGTCATCAAGACGCACAAGGTCTGGAACAGCCGCGTCTCCACCGGCAAGCTCAACCGCTGGCTGGAAGGCATTCTGGCGCATCACCCGCCGCCCGCCGTCGCCGGCCGCCGGCTGAAGATCAAATATGTCACCCAGGCAAAAACCCGGCCGCCGGGCTTCGTCGTCTCCTGCTCGCGGCCCGACGCGATGCCGCAATCCTATGTCCGTTACTTGACCAACAGCCTGCGCGAGGCCTTCGACATGCCCGGCGTGCCGATCCGCATGGCGCTGCGGACGTCGGACAATCCTTTCGCGGGCCGCGCGAAGAAGCGGTAAGGCATTAGGGCGGCGACGCCTCTCCAGTCCTCAACCACGGGCGGAGCAAGGAAGCGAAGCGACGCGCGCAGACCCTGTTGAGGAATGCGGCCACGCAGCGGATAAGCTGTGATCCTTCGCGCCCCCCAAAGCTTAGGCGACCTTTAGCAAGCTCTCCTTGGTCCGCGCTCCCTCCGGCAGCGTCTCCAGTGCCGCCTGCAAAAGAATCTCCGCCAGCCGCGCCGCGACCGGATCGAGCTCGGCGTCCTTCTGGTGCAGATGCAGCGCCATCATCGGCAGGGCAGGGAGCCCCAACACGCCCGGCGCGATCGCCCTGACATTGGCGGGCAGGCCGATATCGGTTCGGATCGTCAGGCCGAGGCCGGCCGCCACCGCCGCCCAGATGCCGCCGAGACTTGGGCTGGAGAATGCCATGCGCCAGGGCATGCCGGCGCGGTCGAGCGTTTCCGTGGCGACAGTGCGCAACAGGCACGGCGCCTCGAACACCACCAGCGGCAGCGGCTCGCCTCTGCGCGGACCGGCCTCGATCGACTTCGCCGGACCGATCCAGCGCGACTGCACATCGGCGACATGGCGGCTGTAGGGCAGGGTGGTGCCGTCATGCCAGGCGAGCGCGATGTCGAGATTGCCGGACAGAACACGTTCGGCGAGGTCGTGGCTGCGTCCGATGCGCGCCTCGATCCGCACCTTGGGATGGGCGCGGGCGAAGCGGCCAAGCACGTCAGGCAGCACGGCCTCGCCGAAATCCTCCTGCAGGCCAAGCCGCACCCAGCCTTCCAGCTCGACGTCGCGAATGGCGGAGGCCGCCTCGTCGTTGAGCTCGATCAGCCGCCGCGCATAGCCGAGCATGGTTTCGCCGGCTTCGGTCAGCGCCAGGCCACGCCCGGCCTTCCGGAAGATCGGCGTATCCGCCTGCTCTTCGAGCTTCTTCAATTGCGCGCTGACCGCGGACGTCGAGCGTCCCAGCCGTTCGGCCGCCTTGGCGAAGCTGCCCAGCTCCATGCCGGTAACGAAGGTTCTGAGGACGTCGAGGTCGAAAGTGACGCGGCGCATGAGATCGTCCTGGTTTTCAGGAGTATTGATCAAGAACTTCCTGATTTTATGGATGACGCTATGGCGCTACATCCCGTCCGTCAAGCCGTCAGCCGGCCTTATCGGGAAAGGGATCATGTCCGCCATCGTCACACGCAGCGACTGCCAACAGCCTGATGTCGCCGCCGTCACCTCCGCGCGCCGCTCCTTCGGTCCCAATCATCGCTGGAAGGTGCTGGGCATCGGCGTCGCCGCCAATGCCGGCTTCTCCGCCACCTTCTCCGGCATTCCGGCGAGCGCTGTGGTGATGCGCCAGGGCTACCATCTCGACAATGCCTCGCTCGGCCTCGCGCTTGGGCTTCTCGGCCTCGGCGTGGCGCTGAGCGAACTGCCCTGGGGCGTGCTCACCGACCGCTGGGGCGACCGCCGCGTGCTGTTGACCGGGCTCGGCGCGACGGCGGCATGGCTTTTCATCATGGCGCTGCTCGTGGTGCCGACAAAAGCCGCCATCCCAGGCGTCGCGCTGCTGTCGGCAAGCCTGCTTGTCGCCGGCCTGCTCGGCGGCAGCGTCAACGGCTCCAGCGGGCGCGCCATCATGGGCTGGTTCGGCGAGGGCGAGCGCGGCTTCGCCATGAGCATCAGGCAGACGGCGGTGCCGCTCGGCGGCGGGCTGGGCGCGCTCGTCCTGCCTTCGCTGGCGCTGGGTTTGGGCTTCACCGCGGTCTTCGGCCTGCTTGCGGCCGTCTCCGCCGTCTCGGCCTGTTTTGCCTGGCGCTGGCTGCACGAGCCGCCGGTGGAAGGCGGCAGCCACGCCGCCACTGCAACAACCGGCCCGGCGCCTTTGCGCAACATCGAGGTGTGGCGCATCTCGACCGCCATCGGTCTGCTCTGCTTTCCGCAGGTCGCGGTGCTGACCTTCGCCTCGGTCTTCCTGCACGACTTTGCCGGCATGGGCACCTTTGTGACCAGCGCAACCCTCGCCGCCGTGCAGACCGGCGCCATGGTGATGCGCGTCTGGAGCGGCCGCTTCACCGACCGTCACGGCAATCGCCGTCCGTTCCTGAAGATTTGCAGCGCCTTGAGCACGTTGGCCTTCCTGGTGCTGTGGCTGCTGGTGATCGGCGCCGCCGGAGCACCACTGCTGCTGCAGCTGCTTCCGCTGGTGGTCGTCGTTGCCGGCATATTCGTCTCCGCCTGGCACGGCGTCGCCTATACCGAGCTTGCCACGCTTGCCGGCGCCGGCCATGTCGGCACCGCGCTCAGCCTGGCCAACAGTTTTGTGTTCATCGGCTTCTGCCTGGTGCCGATCGCCATTCCGTGGCTGCTGGTGGCTTTTGCATGGCCGGGCGTTTGGCTCGCGGCCGCGATCTGCGCGGCGCTCGCCTGGCCGATCTTCCTGCGCCAGGCCTGATTCACCCAAACCTGATGCAGCCCCCCAGCCCCGATTCTTCAATCGACCCGCTGTGGAAACTAACAGGCTGGCTTTCCTCAAACATGAAAAGAACACGATCGATGTCGTTAACCCCGCATCAAGGTTAATGCTTCATTTTGGCTCTCCGGGGTCAGTAGCGTTCTGGAGAGTTCCGTGCATCGACGCATTTCCATGCGGCTTGCCGCCGCCGCCGTTGCGAAAAGACGTTCCTTCCTTTCTCCTTTGGTGCTCGGGCTCGGCATGTGGATCGGCTTTCCGTCGGTCGTCGCCTATCAGGATATGACCAGCCTGATCACCGGCTTGGAGTCGCCCAACGCCCGTTGGAACGCCTATATCGAGAAATCCGCCGCCGGCTCGGTGCATGCCGCCGAAATGCCGTTCATCGATTCCACCGCCACCGGCTCGATCTCCGGCTCGGGCGTCAATCTGCCGGGCTTGGGCACCGTCGCCTTCCGTGGCAAGGGCAACGCCGCGGGCGCCACGCCCGATGAGGATCGTGTTGTGCGCGCCGACAAGAAAGGCCGCCTCATTCAGGTCTCGCCCGTCGCGCCGCCGAAGAATTTCAGCGCCGGCTCGATTTTCGAGCGTACCTCCTCGCTGCTTCGGCCGAGCATGGACAGCGGGCTGAAGCTCACCTTCGCCAAGCCGGGCATCAAGGGCAAGGAAGTCCAGATCGCCCAGTCCTTCCATCTCCGCGAGGACAAGAAGCCTGACCCGGCCCTGCCAGCGGCGCTCGTTGCCCTCGTCAACAACGATAAGCCAGATATCCTCGCCACCGCCTATGCGCAGTCGGCACCTGACTACGCCAAGGCGTCGCCCTTCGAGGCGCTGCTGCAGGACGATCCGAACAACGGCCGCTTCATCCCGCCGATGGGAAAGGGCGACCATGCCTGGCTGCAGAACCCGCTGCCAGCGGCCGTTTTCTCCAAGCCGGAACAGGAGTGCCTCGCCAAGGGCATCTATTTCGAGGCTCGCAGCGAGCCCGTCCGTGGCCAAGCGGCGGTCGCCCAGGTGATCCTGAATCGAGTCCGCAATCCGGCCTATCCGAAGACCATCTGCGGCGTCGTCTACCAGAACGACGACTGGTTCAATCGCTGCCAGTTCTCCTTCGCGTGCGACGGCAGGAAGAAGACCATCACCGACCAGGCTTCCTATAAGACCGCTCAGGAGGTCGCCATGGCGGTGACCGCCGGCAAGATCTTCATTCCCGAGGTCGGCTCGTCGACGCATTACTACGCCAATTACGTCCATCCGGGCTGGGCGCGCGCCATGCAGCGCATGACCAGGATCGGCCTGCATATCTTCTACCGCACCTATGGCGGCGGCTGGAGCTGAGCGGCCTAAAACGAGGCTACCGGCTGTCCTTCTTTCGGCGCCTTGCGCGCCGCGGCGGACGCGGCTTGTTGCGCGGATTCGCGCCGTCGCCTCACGCGGGCGTGAAGGGCACGATGTCGCACCCCGATAACTCATTGTTTTAACATCGAAAAATACATCGCTTGGAAGTTCGGGCCGTGGCTTGACGGGCGCGGACCCTCTAACTATGTTGCCGGCGACTTTAGAAGCGGACGGACGGCGATCGTCTGCCCGGGCAGGGGGGTTGCGATGGCCGACAAAACCGGGCCAGACGGAACCGGAGAAACCGGCCGCGGCAGGCAGCCAGAAGCCACCATCCGCGACGACGAACTTGAGCGCCGCCGGCGCGATCTCGAAGCATCGCTTGCGACGAGACGCACGGACCGGCTCGAGGGGAAAGACGAAGCGAAAGCTGCGACCGGTTACGGTCAGGCGCTGAAACTGTCCAGCGAGTTCATCGCCGGAGTGGTGGTCGGTGTCGGCCTGGGCTGGATCATCGACCGCCTGGCGGGAACAGCGCCTTGGGGTCTGATTGTCGGCCTGTTGCTGGGCTTTGGCGCAGGTATACTCAACGTCCTGCGCTCTGCGGGACTGGCATCCGAGTTCGGCCAAGGCGGCAAGCCGCGCGAGCCGAAAGAATGAAGTGGGACGCCGCAAGGCGCCGAAGCGAACTTAAGAAGCCAGTTGTGGCTTTGACGGGGATTTAAAGTGGCTGCTGCTGACAAGGTCGATCCGATCCACCAGTTCCAGATCCATCCGATCATCCCGCTGCATATCGGCGGTTACGACGTCTCGTTCACCAATTCCTCCCTGTTCATGGTGGTGACGATCGTGCTGGCGTCGGGCTTCCTCTACATGAGCACAGCCGGCCGCGCGCTCATTCCGGGGCGGCTGCAGTCGATCTCCGAGATGGCCTACGAATTCGTCGGCAACATGCTGCGCGATGCCGCCGGCAAGCAGGGCATGCAGTTCTTCCCGCTGGTGTTCTCGCTGTTCATGTTCGTGCTGGTCGCCAATTTGATCGGCCTGTTCCCCTATTTCTTCACCGTCACCAGCCACATCATCGTCACCTTCACGCTGGCGATCCTGGTCATCGGCACGGTCGTGGTCTACGGCTTCGCCAAGCACGGCCTCGGCTTCCTCAAGCTTTTCGTGCCGCATGGCGTGCCCGGTTATCTTCTGCCGCTGGTGGTGGCGATCGAAGTTATTTCCTTCGTTTCGCGCCCCGTCAGCCTCTCGGTTCGTCTTTTCGCCAACATGCTGGCCGGCCACATCACGCTGAAAGTGTTCTCGGGGTTCGTCGTCAGCCTCAGCGCGCTGGGCGCCGTGGGCATCGCCGGCTCGGTGCTGCCGCTTGCCATGGCGGTCGCGCTCTCCGCTCTCGAACTGCTGGTTGCATTCCTGCAGGCCTATGTGTTCGCGGTGCTGACCTGCATGTATCTGAACGACGCTCTGCACCCGAGCCACTGATCGATCTTCACCGGCGCCCCGGCGCCAGCTTACCCAACGTACCAACTGCAACGAACAAGCAAACCACAGGAGTTTTGAAATGGACGCAACTGCAGCAGCTGCTATCGGCGCTGGTATCGCCTGCATCGGCATGGGCGGCGCGGGCATCGGCCTCGGCAACATCTTCGGCAGCTACCTCTCGGGCGCGCTCCGCAACCCGTCGGCTGCTGACGGCCAGTTCGGCCGCCTGATCTTCGGCTTCGCCGTGACCGAAGCTCTGGGCATCTTCTCGCTCCTGATCGCTCTGCTCCTGGTCTTCAAGTAAGATTGAGAGCTGACGAAAGGGGCCACATGGTGCGGCCCCGTTCCATGGACAGGGGAATGAGATGTTCGTGACATCTGCCTATGCGCAAGAAGCAGCGCCGGCCGCGGCCGAGGGCGATCCGCATGCGGGCACTGCCGTGCCTGCGGCGGAGCATGAAGCGTTCCCGCCGTTCGATGCCAAAACCTTCCCGTCGCAGATCCTGTGGCTGGTCATCACCTTCGGGCTATTCTACCTGTTCCTGAAGCGCGTTGTGATGCCGCGTCTTGGTGGCATCATCGATGTCCGCAACGATCGCATCACCCAGGACCTCGACCATGCCGCAAGGCTGAAGGGCGAGGCGGATGCCGCCGTTGCCGCCTATGAGCAGGAACTGGCGGAGGCCAAGGCCAACGCCAACAAGATCGGCCAGCAGGCAAGCGACGCCGCCAAGGCAGAGGCCGAAGGCGCGCGCAAGAAGCTGGAGGCCGAGCTCGAGAAGAAGCTCGGCGAGGCCGAGGCGAGCATCGCCTCGATCAAGGCAAGAGCGATGAAGGAAGTCGGCACGATCGCCGAGGACACCACGTCGGCGATCGTCGAGGCGCTTGTCGGCGGCAAGGCCGACAAGTCGGAGATCGCTGCCGCGGTCAAATCTGCGAGCCGGTGAGGAGCTGGATCATGGACGCCACATCACTCGCCACGCTCTGGGCCACCATCGCGCTCATCATTTTCCTCGGCGCCGTCATCTATCTGAAGGTGCCGGGCATGCTCACCAAGTCGCTGGACGCTCGCGCGGCCAAGATCAGCGGCGAGCTCGAGGAAGCGCGCAAGCTTCGTGAAGAGGCCCAGCAGCTGCTTGCCCAGTATCAGCGGAAGCGCAAGGAAGCCGAGAAGGAGGCCGCCGACATCGTCGCCGCCGCCAAGCGCGAGGCTGATCTGCTTGCTTCGGAAGCGGCCAAGAAGACCGAGGACTATGTCGCCCGGCGCACCGCGCTTGCCGAGCAGAAGATCAGCCAGGCCGAGCGCGAGGCCGTCAGCGAAGTGCGTGCCAGCGCCGTCGACATCGCCGTCGAGGCCGCCCGCGCGCTGCTTGCCGCCAAGGTCGATGCCAAGGCCGGTGCCGACCTGTTCAAGTCGGCGCTCAATGACGTCAAGGCCAAGCTGAACTGAGCCTTTTGCAGTCGCTAATCAGAAAGCCGCCTGGGCAACCCGGCGGTTTTTTTGTTGTAGCTCGTTCGTCAGAGTTGATGACGAAGGATCGAGGCAGTCGCCGTTACTCCAATCCCGCCAAGCTTTCTTCCTCAAACACTTCCACCCCGCCCAGCCTGAACGGCGCGAAGGAGGTCCGGTGCAGCCTTGCCACTGGGCCATGCGTCTCGATCGCGGTTCGGTGCCGGACCGTCGCATAGCCCATATGCACTTCGAAACCGTAGTGCTCGTGATGGCCGCCGCAGCCGCACATCATGCGGTCGCGCATCACCTTGGCGACGATCGAGGCGGCGGCGATCGACTGCGAGCGCTGGTCGCCCTTGATCAGCGCGCGGCCTTCGCAGGCGAGGCCTGGCGGAATGTCGCGGCCGTCGGCCAAGGCGAGTTTCGGTTGCAGCGACAGGCCCGCCGCGGCGCGGCGCATCGCTTCGAGACTCGCTTTCAGGATGTTGCTGTTGTCGATGCCTTCGGCGCTGACCGAGGCCATCGAGACGCTGAGCGCCGAACCGAGGATCTTAAGGAACAGCGCCTCGCGCTGCAAATGGGTCAGGCGTTTGGAATCGTCGAGGCCCTCAGGAATATTTGCGGGGTTGAGTACCACCGCCGCAGCCACCACCGGGCCGGCGAGCGGACCGCGCCCTGCCTCGTCCATGCCGGCGACCGGCCACAGCCCGTCGGCCATCGCTTTCGTCTCGATCGAGAAGTCAGGCTTCTCGACCATTTCAAAGAGGAGCGGAGAATCGGAACGCGCGCGAGCCATGATGCGGCGAGGTTCGCATCGGCTCCGATTCTCCGCAAGTCCCTCCGGGTCGGGTGGGGCGCCGGACCGGGAGGGCACCGTCTCACAGCCGGGGGACAGGGGCCGGACGGGATACTTCAAAAAGACTGCAATTCCAGACGGAAAACCGCTTTGCCTGGAACTGCTTGGTACCTGCCAGTCATCGCCGGCAGCGAGCTCAAAGCAGCATCAACTGCTCGCCGGCGCCGGAGCCTGCGACGAATTGATCGATGCGAAGCTGCCGCCGTTCGACGTTGAGGCCGAGGCGCTTGGCCGCGATCTCGAAGCGCCGGCCGATCTGCCAGGCATAGGGGCCGGCGCCTTTCATGCGCTTGCCCCATTCGGAGTCGTAGTCCTTGCCGTCGCGCATCGAACGGATCAGCGACATCACATGCCGGTAGCGATCCGGATAATGCCGCAACAGCCAATCCTTGAAGATCGGCGCCACTTCAAGCGGCAGGCGCAGGATGACGTAGCCTGCCTCCCTCGCGCCGGCGGCCCGCGCCGAATCGAGGATGCGCTCCATCTCCGGATCGGTCAGGCCCGGAATGATCGGCGCCACCATCACGGAGGCCGGGATGCCGGCGTCCGACAATTGCCTGATCGCCTCCAGCCGCTTCGTCGGGGTCGACGCGCGCGGCTCCATGGTGCGGGCCAGCATGCGGTCCATCGTCGTCACCGACAGCGCCACCTTGGCAAGGCCGCGCTCCGCCATGCGCGACAGGATGTCGATGTCGCGCGTCACCAGCGCCGACTTGGTGACGATGCCGACCGGGTGTCCGCGCGCCTCCAGCACCTCGAGGATCTCGCGCATGATGCGGTATTGCTTCTCGATCGGCTGATAGGGATCGGTGTTGGTGCCGATGGCAATGGTGCGCGGCTGGTAGCCCGGCTTAGACAACTCCCTGTCCAGCATGCGCGCCGCATCCGGCTTGGCGAACAGCTTCGATTCGAAATCCAGCCCCGGCGACAGGCCCATGAAGGCATGCGTCGGCCGGGCGAAGCAGTAGACGCAGCCATGCTCGCAGCCGCGATATGGATTGATCGAACGGTCGAAGGAGATGTCGGGCGACTCGTTGCGGGTGATGATGGTGCGCGGCTTCTCGACCTGCACTTCCGTCTTGAAGGGCGGCAGCTCCTCAAGCGAGTTCCAGCCGTCATCGAAGACATGCCGGCTGACCGGCTCGAACCGGCCGGACGGGTTGATGCCGGCCGAGCGGCCGCGATTGCGGTCGGGCCGCACGCGCATGCCGCTTTGCTCGATCATCGCGTTCGCCATTTCGGCTCTGCCTGCTCCGAAAGCAGCAATGTCGGCGCGTACGATCTGTTCCATTTTCGCCCTTTCCCAGGGCCTGTCGGCAGGCTGTCGAATCGCTCTGTTCATGAAACTATTCCTATTTGCCGGAGGAGAACAAAGCAAGAACTTTTTCAGCTGAAAAGCGCAACTGGCGCAAACCCTGGCTTTCCGCTATTCGGCTAAGAATGATCAGCGTCCTCATCGAAACCCGCAACGACGAAGAGGGGCTTGCCCGTACGCTCGCCTCGCTGGTCGGCGGCGCGGTCGAAGGCGTGGTGCGCGACGTCATCGTCTGCGATCAAGGCTCGACGGACCAAACGCATCGGGTGGCCGAACATGCCGGCTGTCATTATGTGACCGGCGGCATCGGCGCCGGTATCAGTCAGGCCAAGGGCGACTGGCTGCTGCTTCTGGAACCTGGCGCCCGGCTCGCCGAAGGCTGGATCGACGAAGTCGTCGCCCACACGGCGAGGCAAACCATGCCGGCACGCTTTTCACGCGCCCGCGCCGATCGCGCGCCTTTCCTGGCGCGTGTCTTTTCGGGCAACCGGGCGCTGGCCGAGGGTCTTGTCATCAGCAAGCGCCAGGCCTCCGCTCTGGCAAAGAGCGCGCGCAGTGCGGAAGCCCTGGCTCGGGGTCTCGCGACTAGGCGGTTGAACGCCGAAATCCGGGTGGCGTCGCCGAAGTGACGCCTGGGCGACCTCTTTACGAAATGGGCTTGCCGCCGCGCCGAAGATGCTCGTCCAGCCGCGGCATGATTTCCACGAAATTGCAGGGCATGTGCCGGTAGTCGAGCTGCGCCTTGATGATGCCGTCCCAGGCGTCCTTGCAGGCGCCGGGCGAGCCCGGCAGCACGAAGACGAAGGTGGCGTTGACGACGCCGCCGGTTGCCCGGCTCTGGATCGTCGAGGTGCCGATCTTGTCGTAGGAAATGCGGTGGAAGACTTCGGAAAAGCCGTCCATGCGCTTTTCGAAGATCGGCTCCAGCGCCTCCGGCGTCACGTCGCGGCCGGTGAAACCGGTGCCGCCGGTGGTGATGACGACGTCGATATTTTCATCCTTCGACCAGCCGAGAACCTTGTCGCGGATCTTCTCGCGATCGTCGGTGACGATGTCGCGCGCGGCAAGCGTGTGGCCGGCTTCCGCGATGCGGTCGGCCAGCGTCTGGCCGGATTTGTCGTCGGCGAGGCTGCGCGTGTCCGAGACGGTCAGCACCGCGATGCGCACCGGAATGAAGGGCCGGTTCTGGTCAAGCTTCGCCATCGCTCACCTCCATGCTGCGCGTGGCGGCCACGAACCAGTCAGGGTGGCGCGCGCGGATCTCGATCGCGGCGCGCTTGGCGACATTGCCCGTCTCGAACAGGCCGAAGCAGGTGGCACCCGAACCGGACATTCGTGCGAAGGCGGCGTCGGCGCGTTTGAGCGCCCTGAGCGCCTCGCCGATCGCCGGCTGGAGGGAATGGGCGGCAGGTTCGAGATCGTTGCGGGTCGTCTCCAGCCAGTTGCGGATGGCGTGGAAGTCGAGGCGCCTTGGGAGCGGCGGCAGCGCCGCGTTGTCGCGACGCGAGAGCGCCTTGAAAACGTCTGGCGTCGAGACGGCGGTGCCCGGATTGACCAGAACGAGGCCAAGCGCCGGGAACGCGGAGAGCGGCGACACCTCGTCGCCGATGCCACGCGCGACCAGCGGTTTCGACTTCAGGCACATCGGCAGGTCGGCGCCGAGCGAAAGCCCGATCCGGGCCAACGAGATGTCGTCGATGTCGAGCCTCCAGAGCCGCGTCAGCGCGTTGAGCGCGGCTGCTGCGTCGCTGGAGCCGCCGCCCACGCCCGAGGCGACCGGCAGGTTCTTCTCCAACCGAATGGCGACGGGTGACGTTCGTTGCGCGCCGGCTTCCCGGCGCAAGGCATCGCGCGCCTTGACCACCAGATTGCCGTCGTCGAGCGGCAGGCCGGCGGCATAGCGCCCGGACACCGAGAATTCATCCTGCTCCGCCGGCTCGATCTCGAGCCGGTCGCCGAAGCGGGTGAAGACGGCAAGGCTGTCGACGAGATGATAACCGTCGTCGCGCCGTCCGGTGACATGCAGCGCCAGGTTGATCTTGGCAGGCGCAAGCCACGTCCGGACATCTGTGCCGGGCTCTAGGATGTCGGCTGCTGGCGAGATGGGATCAGTCCTTGGCGAGGCGATATTCGCCGGTCTTGGGATCCTTGACCAGCGTGCCCATTGTACCGTTCGCCGCCTGCTTCTCGGTGCGCCGGATCTTGGCCGTCACGCGCTCGGCCTCGCGCACGAAAGCGCGGTAGCCGAAGTAAGCGGCGGCACCGACAACAGCGAAGAAAATGATCTGCGGCATCTCCAAACTCCTCCCGCGTTCTCGCGGCAAGGCCGGCCGAAGGGGCTCGGTCAAGCGATCATGCTATCCGCAATCATGGCTTTTTCAAAGCCCGAAGCGCGCCCACAGCGCGCGCTCTTCCGCCGCATCGAGGATGCCGTTTGCGGCAGCGGCGGCGATATCGGGCGCCGAGAAGCGCGAGCCGAACAGGCCGAAACGGCCAAACAGCCCCCGCGGCGCGGTGATCAGCTTCAGCTGCGTCTTGTCGCCGAAACGGGTCTTGAGCACACTGCGCATGTCGCCCAGCGCATCGACCAGACCGAGCTCCAGGCCCCTCTTCGCGGTCCAGAACAGGCCGGTGAACAGGTCGGGATCGTCCTTGAGCTTGCTGCCGCGCCGCTCCTTGACGAGGTCGATGAAAGTCTCGTGCACTTCGAGCTGCAGCGCCTTCAACCGCTCGACGTCTTCCTTCTTCTCGGGCTTGAAAGGATCGAGCACGGCCTTGTTCTGCCCGGCTGTGTGGACGCGCCGCTCGACGCCGATCTTCTTCATCAAATCGGGGAAGCCGAACGAGGCTGAGACCACGCCGATCGAGCCGACGATCGAGGACGGGTCGGCGAAAATCTCGTCGCCGGCGATCGCGATCATGTAGCCGCCGGAAGCCGCGACATCCTCGACGAAGACCAGCACCTTCTTGTTCTTTTCCGCCGCCAGGTCGCGGATGCGCTTGAAGATCAGCCTCGACTGGACCGGCGAGCCGCCCGGCGAATTGATCGAGATGGCGACCGCCGGCGCGTCGAAGCCGAACGCCTTTTCGAGGAGGCCGGCTGTCGAGGCGAGCGACAGGCTCGGCCGGAACTGACCGCCGCCGGCCATGATTGTGCCTTGCAGCCGGATGACCGGAATGGTGACGACTGTCGAGCGCCAGGATTTCGGCAGCAGGCGGTTGAAAAGGCGTTTCACGAACGGGTTTCTCCGGTGGAATGCAAAGGAGCAAGATGGGATCGGTTAAGTCGGTAATGTCTCTCAGACGCGACGTTATCTTGCTTTGCCATGTAGGAATTCGCCGCCCAACGGCAATGCCGCATCGCGCGCCTGGGATCAATCGCCGAACAGCGATGCCAGGCCGTTGTTGATCATTTCCGTCCGCTCGCTCGGCTCGTTTCCGGATGGCCCGTGCAAGGCGAGCGGCGGGCGGATCGACAGTTTCCCGCGCGCGCCGAGCACCGCCCTGACGACAATGCGGATCGCCGCCGCATCCGGGCGCGGATGCACGCACAGCAATTCGGCATCGCCAAAGCGCCCTTCGATTGCATCGAGGATAGCGACGAGCTGTTCGGGCCGCGCGATGACGGCCAGCCCGCCGCGCGGCCTGGCGACGGCGGCGGCGCTCCTGATCCAGCTTTCGAACAGCCCGTCCTCCGCCACATGCGCCTGCCGGCGCAGCGCGTCGGGCGTCGAGCGGTCCTGTGCCGCGTTGAAAGGCGGATTCATGATGACGAAGTCGAAGGAATTGTCGGCGAGCCCGGCTTCAGCGCGGGCTCGGCCGGTCAGCGTTACGTCGGCTGTCAGCACCGAAGCGCGGTCGCCGAGATGCGCATTGCCGGGATGCGAAAGCGTGGCGGCGGCGAACCCCGCCATTTCGGCGGAGCGCTCGACGAGCACGGCCTGTGCCGCCGGGCAGCGCGACAGCACGGCAAGGGCAGCAGCGCCGGCGCCGGCGCCGAAATCGGCGAGCCGCGCGGAAAAGCCGGCCGGCACCGCGGCCGCCAGCATCATGGCGTCCATGCCGGCGCGATGACCGCCCTGGCTCGGCTGCACCAGCCAGAAGCGTCCGCGATGGAAGGCATCGACCGTGTGCGCCGGCGTATCTGGGGCTGTTGTCGCTGCCATTATTTCTGGCGGATCTCGTTTTCGATGCCGGCATCCTTGAGGATACGGCGCGCCACGTCGGCCTTGTCGGCGTCGACCATGACCCGCTTCTGCAAAAGTCCGATCGACCCTTCGAGCACGCTCATATTCTGGTCGGCGACGAAACAGGCGATGCCGGCGTCGCGCATCAGCGATTCGACAAAGGAGATCACGACGGCGTCATTGGTGCGGACAAGCTCGATCATGGAACGAAAATCGCAGGTTGCGGCGTTCGTGTAAACGTGCGGGTGGACACAGCGTCGGCAAAGCGCGCTAATTCGCCTCTTGCCGTGCCCGGTTGTGCCGCCCTAGAGTCGGGCCGGGACTAAGGGTGCCGTGACGCGCGCTGCTCGTGCGCGTTGAAGAGACGGGAGTTGTCGTGGTGGGTGTCGTTCTCAACATCGAAGGCAAGCGGGAACCCGCTTCCATCAAGGATCTGATCGATCTGACGGCCGCCGACATGGGACGGGTCAACGAGTTGATCCTGTCAAAGGCCGGCTCCGACGTCGAAATGATCCCGGAGATCGCCAACCACCTGATCTCTTCCGGCGGCAAGCGGCTCCGGCCCATGCTGACGCTGGCCGCCGCGCAGATGTTCGGCTATTCGGGCGAAGGCCATGTCAAGCTGGCCACCGCGGTCGAGTTCATGCATACGGCCACGCTCCTGCATGACGACGTGGTCGACGAGAGCGCGCTGCGCCGCGGCAAGAAGACGGCGCGCATGATATGGGGCAACCAGGCGAGCGTTCTGGTCGGCGATTTCCTGCTCGGTCAGGCTTTCCGCATGATGGTCGAGGTCGGCTCGCTGGAAGCCCTGGACATCCTGTCGGCCGCCGCCTCCATCATCGCCGAGGGCGAGGTGATGCAGCTTGCCGCCGCCAAGAACCTCGACACCACCGAGGACGAGCATTTCGCTGTCATCAAGGCCAAGACCGCGGCGCTGTTTTCGGCCGCCGCCGAAGTCGGCCCGGTGATCGCCCTGGCTTCGCGCACCGATCGCGCCGCGCTTCGCTCCTACGGCATGAATCTCGGCCTTGCCTTCCAGCTCATCGACGATGCGCTGGATTACGGTGGGTCGAGCAAGGATCTCGGCAAAAATGTCGGCGACGATTTCCGCGAGGGCAAGGTGACGCTGCCGGTGATCCTCGCCTACCGGCGCGGCACCAAGGCCGAGCGGACCTTCTGGAAGCGCGCCATCGAGGAAAACGTCACCGACGATGCCGGGCTGGAAAAGGCGATCGGCCTGATGGCTCGCCACGGCGCCATCGCCGATACGATCGGCCGCGCCCGCCATTTCGGCGAGATCGCCCGCGACGCCCTGGCGCCGTTGGAAGCGACGCCGCAAAAGTCGGCATTGATCGACGTCATCGATTTCTGCATCAGCCGGGTGAACTGAGGCTGCTGGCCTCCCTGCGCCTGCCTGGCATCTGCCGGGCAGGGCGCCTGTGAATCCCGCTTTGGCCGTCTCGACAAAGGGCGGCGCGGCTAATTATCTATAAATATGGCCAGCACAGGAGACACGATAGCCGTCCGCATCAGCAAGGAACTGGCGGACCGCATCATTTCGGGCGTTATCGAGCCCGGCTCGCGGCTGCGCCAGGACCATGTCGCCGAGGAGTTCAACACCAGCCATGTCCCGGTGCGCGAGGCGTTTCGCCGCCTGGAGGCGCAAGGGTTGGCGATCAGCGAGCCCAGGCGCGGCGTGCGCGTCGCCTCCTTCGATCTCGGCGAGGTCAGGGAGGTGGCCGAAATGCGCGCCGCGCTCGAAGTCTTGGCGCTGCGCCATGCCGCGCCTCATCTTACGGCGTCGATCCTCGACCAGGCCGAGGAGGCGACAAAGGCCGGCGACAAATCCCGTAATGTGCGCTCCTGGGAAGAGGCCAATCGCACTTTCCACCGGCTGATCCTGGCGCCCTGCAACATGCCGCGTCTGCTCTCCGCCATCGACGACCTGCACGCGGCGAGCGCCCGCTTCCTGTTCGCGGCCTGGCGCTCGGAGTGGGAAACCCGCACCGACCAGGACCACCGCGCGATCCTGAGCGCGCTTCGGCAAGGCAACACCGAATCGGCCGCCGCGACGCTCGG
This sequence comes from Mesorhizobium sp., assembly GCA_004020875.1. Taxonomy (GTDB): domain Bacteria; phylum Pseudomonadota; class Alphaproteobacteria; order Rhizobiales; family Rhizobiaceae; genus Mesorhizobium. The sequence goes on along the minus strand of SAPZ01000010.1, from coordinate 35,488 downwards.
CCGCCACGTGCAATGGATCGGCCAGAAGCCGGTCAAGACCGCCTCCGGCAAGACCCGCGACGCCTTCGCCATCGTCGGATGACAATTGGCGATCAACCGAGGCCTCTCAACTTCGTCATCCACGGGCGGACCGGCAGCGAAGCGGACGCGGAGACCCGAGGATCCAAGCCGTTACCTCGATCGTAGAGTGCGACCGAGCAGAATTCTGCATCGTAGGCAAAGCGCCGATGTAACGAAATGGATCCAGGGTCTGCTCGCGTCGCTTCGCTCCTTGCTCTGCCCCCGGAATCACGAACTCCAAGGTAGGCGCTTGCCATCGCTGCGAAAATGTGGATTCGATAATAGATGAAGTCGCAAAATTATCTATAATTTCACGCAGACTAGGGAAGACTCCGTGACCAACGCAACCGTTTCGACCTACAAGCCCTCCTTCAGCCCCCTGCGGCTGCACAGCCGTTCGCTCGCCTGGCAGATCGGCGCCGTGGTTCTCGGCTCGCTGTTTCTGGCGCTGTCCTCCTACATCGAGGTGCCGATGGTGCCGGTTCCGGTGACAATGCAGACCTTCGCCGTCACGCTGGTCGGCGCGCTTTACGGCTGGCGCTTCGGCGCCCTCACCATTGCCGCTTGGCTGGTTGAAGGCGCTGCCGGGTTTCCGGTGCTGGCCGGCGGCGCCGCCGGTGTGCAGCATTTTGTCGGTCCGACCGGCGGCTACCTCTTCGCCTTCCCGGTCGTCGGCGCCCTCGTCGGCTGGTTGGCCGAGCGCGGCTGGAACGGCAACCGCGTCCTGCTTGCCTTCGCCGCCATGCTCAGCGGCAACCTGCTCTGCCTGGTTCTGGGCACCGCCTGGCTTGCCGTCATGATCGGTGCCGAGAAGGCCATCACCTTCGGCTTCCTGCCCTTCATCGTCGGCGGCCTGCTCAAGTCGGCGCTGGGCGCGGCGACGCTGAAGCTGTTTTCGGGCAACCGGCCGGGCGATCCCCGGTAAGCCGCCGGGGCGGATGACCGAACCCGACACCAGATGACCGTCAGGCTGCGCGCCCATCACCTGCTCTGCCTGCTGACCTATGTCGGCAAGGGCTACTCGCCGGCGTTTGTCGCCAACTATGACGTTGTGGTGGAGCGCTTGGCCGGCGGCGAGGATATTTTGATCGTTTCGGGCCCGGACGACGTCTGCGCCCCGCTGCTGAATGAGGGCGAGCCGCACTGCCTGGGTGAAAGCGCGGCAAGGCGGGATGAGGTCGCGGCGCAGGATGTCGCCGATCTCCTCGGCCGGCCGCTCGTGGCCGGTGCCCGTCTTGAGCTCGATCCCTCAACCCTCGCGCGGATGCGCGAGGCGTTTTCGTCCGGCCTCACGCGCAAGGCGTGCCCAGGCTGCGAGTGGTTCGAGCTGTGCGGCGCGGTCGCGGCCGACGGCTTTCGCGAAACACGCCTTTAGACTGCTTATTGTCGAAATTCAGCCGCCGATCCGCATATTTTCCCTGACTGGCTTCCTTCTTTAAGCGGCATGATTGGATTGTGATTCGCTTGCCGATTGAAGCCTGACCGCAAAAAGGCCATGCTTTGGCCGGAAAAGTTCGAGTCTGTGGGGCGGTCCTCCAAGGGCGGGATCGCATCTGGCTGAAAGGGATACGATGCGGCAAGGACGTGCGCGCTGGCTGAAGAGGCTGGCATTTTTGACGGGAGTGGCGCTTTGGGTGCTGCCGGTCCAGGCCAAGGAAGAAGCGAAACCGCTGCAGATCACGTCCTTCTCGGGCGCCTATCTTGCGGCCCATATCGCCGAGAGCGACAACGATCTCGACGACGCGATCGCCTATTACAAGCAGGCTCTGGCCTTTGCGCCGAACGACAAGGAGCTGCAGCAGAGCCTGATGCTGGCACTGGTCTCGCAGGGCCGTTTCGAGGAATCGCTGGTCTATGCCGACAAGCTGAAGGAAGTGCCAGATGTCGAGCGCTTCTCGCGCCTGGCGCTGGCGGTCGATTCCTTCCACAAGAAGGACTACGCCAAGGCGCAGTACTGGCTGAAGCTGTCGCTCGAATCCGACCTTGACCGGCTGCTCTCCGGCGTCATGGATGGCTGGGCCAAGCAGGGCGCGGGCAGTGCGTCGGAGGCCATGGATGCCATCGACAAGCTGAAAGGCCCCGATTGGTTCGGCCTGTTCAAGTCGTTCCACCGCGCGCTGATCGCTGACGCCGCCGGCCTCAGCGACAAGGCAGATGCGATCTACGCCGCCACGCTTGCCGACACCGCGGCCGGTGGCTCCGCGCCCGAAACTTGGATGCGCAATGCCCAGGCCTATGCCTCGTTCCTCGCCCGCAAGGGCGACAAATCGAAGGCTGAGGCGGTGTTGAACCAGGCCGAAGCCTTCGCGCCGGGCAAGCTCGAGATCACCACGCTGCGCGACCGCATCGCCAAGGGCGACAAGATCGAGCCGCTGGTCGCCAGCCCGGCCGACGGCGCGTCCGAAATCCTGCTCGACCTTGCCACCGCGCTCAACCGCGGCGGCGGCGAGCCGTTCGTGCGGCTTTACCTGCAATACGCGCTGGCGCTGAAGCCGGACAGCGACGCTGCCCTTGTGCAGCTTGCCGCCGTCGCCGAGCAGATGAAGGACGGCGAGGGCGCGGTCGCGCTCTACCGCCGCATTCCGGCATCCTCGCCGCTGAAGGAGCTCTCCGACCTGCAGATCGGCCTCAACCTTGCCGATCTGGACAAGCATGAGGAGGCGATTTCCCACCTCAAGGCCTATCTCGACAAGCATCCAGAGGACATGCGCGCCTATCTGGCGCTGGGTGGTGTCTATGGCTCGAAGGAAGATTTCCGTTCGGCCGCCAATCTCTACGACAAGGCCGTCGAGCAGCTGAAGACGCCGACCGCCGCCAACTGGAACATCTTCTACCAGCGCGGCATCGCCTATGAGCGGCTGAAGGAATGGCCGAAGGCAGAGCCGAACTTCCGCAAGGCGCTGGAGCTGCAGCCCGATCAACCGCAGGTCATGAACTATCTCGGCTATTCCTGGGTCGACATGAACATGAACCTCAAGGAAGGCCTGGCGATGATCCAGAAGGCCGTGGATTTGCGGCCGAACGATGGCTACATCGTCGACTCCTTGGGCTGGGCGTATTTCCGCATGGGCCGCTTCGACGACGCCGTGCGCGAGATGGAGCGCGCCGTCTCGCTGAAGCCGGAGGATCCGGTCCTCAACGACCATCTCGGCGACGCCTACTGGCGCGTCGGCCGCAAGCTCGAGGCCACCTATCAGTGGACCCAGGCGCGCGACCTGAAGCCGGACCCGGATGTGCTTGCCACCCTGCAGCAGAAGCTGCTCAAGGGCCTGCCGCCGATCGAATCCAACACCGCGCAGGAAACCCCGAAGGTGAAACCGGACCCGACGCCCGCGCCGAAGGGCTGAGCGTTGCGCTATCGATTTCTGGCGAGGCCCTTCGGGGCCTCGCGGCATTTTCAGAACATCTTTCTGTAGACGACGAACCCGGACCTCTCGCCGACCTTGTCGTAGAGCTGCATCGCCGTGTGGTTCGTCTCATGCGTCAGCCAGTAGACGCGGTTCGCGCCCGCTTGGCCGGCGCGTTCATAGACGCCTTCGATCAGCGCCCGGCCGACGCCCTGGCCGCGCGCGGCCTGCGTGGTGAACAGATCCTGCAAATAGCAGCTCGGCGCGATCGACGTCGTCGAGCGATGGTAGAGATAGTGGACGAGGCCGATCAGGTTGCCCTCGCGCTCGGCCACAAGCGCATGCATCGGCTCATAGGCGTCGAAGAAACGCGACCAGGTCATCTGCGTGATCTCGCCGGCAAGCGCCGTCGGGCCGGAGCGGCCGTAGAACGCGTTGTAGCCGTCCCACAGCGGCAGCCATTGCTCGTAATCCTGTCTTGTGACGGGTCGGACGGTGAGTTGACCGGACATCGCGAAACCTTTGTCGTTGGAAGTGGAACGGAGCAAACGGCGACCCACGCCCGACGGCAATGGGCCAGCCTGCCGCAAAGCTTTCCGCCTTGCCGGACGCGAGCCACCGCCTTGACGCTCGCCGGCTCGGCAACTAGGGAAGCGTCATCCTGCGCTTTCCGAGGCCGCCGTGACCATCGAAATCCCCGCCCATATGCATCCCAGCCGCTCCTTCCAAGGGCTGATCCTGACCTTGCACAATTACTGGGCGGACTATGGTTGCCTCATCCTGCAGCCCTACGACATGGAAGTCGGCGCCGGCACTTTCCATCCGGCGACGACCTTGCGAGCGCTGGGTCCGCTGCGCTGGAACGCCGCTTATGTGCAGCCCTCGCGCCGGCCGAAGGACGGCCGCTACGGCGAGAACCCGAACCGCCTGCAGCATTATTATCAATACCAGGTGATCCTGAAGCCCAATCCGCCGAACCTGCAGGAGCTTTATCTCGGCTCGCTGGAAGCGATCGGCGTCGATCCGCTGCTGCACGACATCCGCTTCGTCGAGGACGATTGGGAAAGCCCCACCCTTGGCGCCTGGGGGCTCGGCTGGGAATGCTGGTGCGACGGCATGGAAGTCTCGCAGTTCACCTATTTCCAGCAGGTTTGCGGCATCGAATGCGCGCCGGTGGCGGGCGAGCTGACCTACGGGCTGGAGCGCCTCGCCATGTATGTGCAGGGCGTCGACAATGTCTACGACCTGAACTTCAACGGCCGCGAAGGCGCCGAGAAGGTCACTTACGGCGACGTTTTCCTGCAGGCCGAGCAGGAATATTCGCGCCACAATTTCGAATTCGCCAACACCGCGATGCTGCTGAGACACTTCGAGGATGCCGAGGCCGAGTGCAAGGCGCTGCTCGATGCCGGCACGCCCAAGCCGAGCGACAATCTGGCCATGCACCGCATGGTCTTTCCGGCCTACGACCAGTGCATCAAGGCAAGCCACGTCTTCAACCTGCTTGACGCGCGCGGGGTGATCTCGGTCACCGAGCGGCAAAGCTATATCCTGCGCGTGCGCAACCTGGCCAAGGCGTGCGGCGAGGCGTTCCTCAAGACGCGGGCAGGGGGGCTGGCGGCGGCTTAAGCCTATACGGCCTCCGCGGTGTCGGTCGCAGCGTTGACCGGCAACACGATCTGCGCCGCCACGCCATCGATCGTGCGTATGGCCTGTCTGACTCCTGGCATTGTGATCGCGCCATGCGCCTGCGCGGCGAAGCATGCGCTGAGGGCCAGGATCTGCAGGATTCTCGATGCCTTTTCCATCCTCGTTCAGCCAATAGGTCTCTGCCTGAGCGTTTGTCGCTTCAGCGCAGCGTTCGGTTCATGGGAAGTTCTGCACCAGGACGGGCGGCGCCGCGCCGTCCCGACAGCGGCTCGGAAAATTCCGCGAAAGCGATCAGAGAGGCGACCTGCTGCCGGGGTGGCTGGGGCCAGCCGAGTTGCTATGCGCCTCGGCTTGGAGTGAGAGGTAGCCGCGAAGCGGCGGGAGCCTCGATTTCGGCTGGATTGCGCCAGAAGCGGGTATCGGCCCGCGGCAGGAATGGCCGACTTGTGCCGCCTTCTTTGGCCGAGTCCGCCTCGTCATCATGCCATCGCAAAAAACCCGGTGTCTGATCGGAAACGTGTTTTCCGTTGCCAACTCGTTTCCTTGCCGACCCGGCTGACATCCACAGTCATCAACCCGACCCGGACGACGCAATGCGCTCCAGCAGCACAATCGCCGCTGCCAGCGTTTCGCGGTCATCCTTGTCCAGAATGTTCTCGAGCTGGATAGCAATCCAACGCGTCCGCGCGGATCGCGATTGCCTCAGTTCAACCATGCCGTCCTCCGAAAGACGATACAGCCGCTCCCGCCCGTCCCTGGGGCTGGGTTCACCGGTAACAAGTCCCTCGACTTCCATGTCCGACAGAACCTTGCGCGCGCTCTGATGCGTGACAGCTCGCGCTTTCGCCACCATTGCCGCGCTGAGCGGGCCCTTGCGATCCAGGAGGCCCAGCGTCTCCGACCTGGCATCCGAAGGTGTTCCGGCGCATTCGCGCGTCCGCCTGACAAAAGAACCGATGCCCGCCCTCAGGCGCTCGGAAAGCTCGAAATTCGCGTTATCCGTCATGTCACCGGATTTCCTCTCCCTGTCTGATCCAGCCCCTCGCTGCAGCACGAGGCCGATGCAATACCCATCCGGCATATATAGAAAGTGATTGGAACTCGGCCCGGAGAAATATACAGTGTAGCTGTATTATTTTATGAGGTAAATCATGCCAAATCCTGATCCGAAAGAGATCGTCCGGCGCTTCAATGCAGAGGTGATCGAAGAGGGCAGCGCACAGAGCTTTGCCGATTTGATGGCCCCGGATTTCGTCAATCACGCGGCTCCGCCCGGGTTGCCCAATGGGCCGGAAAGCATGTGGAACACCTTCGAAAACATACTCCGACCGGCGATTTCGGAACTGCGCGTCAGGATCGAGGGCCAAATCGCCGAGGGCGACATGGTGACGACGCGCAAGTCTGTCACCGGTATACTGACGGGACGATTGCTGGGGGCCGGTCCGACGAATGCGCCGATCGCCATCGACGTCATCGACATCGTGCGCGTTCGTGACGGCCGCTACGCCGAACATTGGGGCATGAACAATCTGGCCGCTGTCGTGGCCGCTATCCGGGGGAACAATGCATAGAGGTACCCCTCTAAGCTGCCAGATCGTCGAACGCACAAGCTCATCAAGGGGCAGATGATGGCCGAGACCGTCCTATGGCAGCGCCTCGAGGGGGTTATTCTGTGCGGAACGGGCCTCCTGCTCCTCTGGCACGGCAATGGGTCGATGTCATGATGGGGAGCGCTGGTGGCTTTTTCGCCCCCGACCACGCCCACCTTGGCCGCATCGGAAAGCTGCGGTAGCGCCGATCGGCCGCTTGATGCCGACCAGCGTGAGCGGATCAACGCGAAGCAATCGCGCATATCCGTGGCCCGCTTCTGGAACCACGAGAAAAAACGAACTGGATTCCGTGCACGATCCGATTTATGCGGCGGTGAAGGAACGGAAATCACACCTGCATTGCGCGATGGTGCCGAAGGTAATGGCAGCTGAGAGGCCGCCACCCCGCCCCGGCGCTTCGCGCCAACCCTCCCCATCAAGGGGCGGGTGGGGAGCCCAACTATGCCCGACTTGCTTCTAGAACTCCGCTCGGAAGAGATTCCCGCCCGCATGCAGCGCAAGGCTGCCGGCGACCTCAGGAAGATGCTGACCGACGGTCTGGTCGAAGCGGGTCTGACCTATGAGGCGGCGCGCGAATATTGGACGCCGCGCCGGCTGGCGCTCGACATCCGCGGCCTGACCGCGCGCTCGAAGGACATTCGCGAGGAGATCAAGGGTCCCTCGACCACAGCGCCCGAGCAGGCCGTGCAGGGCTTCCTGCGCAAGGCCGGCCTATCATCGATCGCCGAGGCGCATGTCCATTCCGATCCGAAGAAGGGCGACTTCTACGTCGCCCACATCTCGAAGCCGGGCAGGGCGGCCCAAGAGATCATCGCCGAGCTGGTGCCGGGTATCATTAAAAGCTTCCCCTGGCCGAAATCGATGCGCTGGGGACCGGCCTCGGCGAAACCCGGTTCGCTGCGCTGGGTGCGGCCGCTGCAGTCGATCGTCTGCACCTTCGGCCCTGAAACCGAGGAGCCGGTCGTGGTTGATTTCGAGATCGACGGCATCCGCGCCGGCAACGTCACCTATGGCCATCGCTTCCATGCGCCGGGTCCGATCGCCGTGCGCCGCTTCGACGACTATGTGGCGAAGCTCGAAGCGGCCAAGGTCGTGCTCGATGCCGACCGCCGCAAGGAGATCATCCTCCACGACGCCCGCAATATCGCCTTCGCCAACGGACTCGATCTCGTCGAGGACGAGGGCCTGCTGGAGGAGGTCTCCGGGCTGGTCGAATGGCCGGTCGTGCTGATGGGCGAGTTCGAGCAGGATTTCCTCACCATCCCGGGCGAGGTGATCCGCCTCACCATCCGCGCCAACCAGAAATGCTTCGTCGCCCGGCCGCAGGGCGCGGGCGAGGATCTCTCGAACCGCTTTATCCTGGTCGCCAACATCGAGGCGAGCGATGGCGGCATGGAAATCGCCTATGGCAACGGCAAGGTGGTGCGCGCGCGCCTGTCCGACGCGCTCTATTTCTGGAAGACCGACCAGGCCGACCTGCCGGACCTCGACCAGCTTGGGGGATCGGCGGCAAAGTTCGGCCTGGATCTGAAGAAGCCGCTCGACCAGCGCATGGCACGGCTCGACCACCTCAACGTGACCTTCCATGCCAAGCTTGGCACGCAAGGGCAGCGCGTGGAGCGCATCAAGCGGCTGGCGCAAGAACTGGCCCCGATCGTCGGCGCGGATAGCGCTTTGGTCGCTCGCGCGGCCGTGCTCGCCAAGGCCGATCTGCAGACCGAGGTGGTCGGCGAGTTCCCCGAATTGCAGGGCGCCATGGGCCGCAAATACGCGCTGCTGCAGGGCGAGCATGCATCCGTGGCCGCGGCCGCCGAGGAGCACTACAAGCCGCAAGGCCCGTCCGACCGCGTGCCGACCGATCCGGTCTCGGTAGCGGTGGCGCTCGCCGACAAGCTTGATACGTTGACCGGCTTCTGGGCGATCGATGAGAAGCCGACCGGCAGCAAGGATCCGTTTGCTCTGCGCAGGGCGGCTCTTGGCGTGGTGAGAATCCTCATAGAGAATCGCATTCGTCTGGCGCTGACGTCTGTTCTCGCCAAGGTCTTTGCAAACTTCAAAGGCGGCGCGGATCAGTCGTTCGACCTCCTCGCCTTCTTCCACGATCGCCTGAAGGTCTATCTCCGCGACCAGGGTGCGCGGTACGATCTGATCGATGCCGTCATCACGCCGCAGTCGGACGATCTGCTCCAGATCGTGCGCCGGGTCGAGGCGCTGGGCTCCTTGCTCGACACCGAAGAGGGCAAGAATCTGCTCGCCGGCACCAAGCGCGCCGCCAACATCCTGGCCGCCGAGGAGAAGAAGAAAACGCTTATCGCCGAGACCGTTGAGCCGGCTCTGTTCCGCGAGGACGCGGAAAGGAAGCTCTATGCCGCGGTGAATCGGGCCGAGAAAGAAGCCGGCCAAGCAATTCAAAACGAAGATTTTTCCGGCGCCATGCTGGCGCTTAGCGTGTTGCGCGAACCGGTTGATTCATTCTTTGAGGGCGTTCTCGTGAATGATGAGGACCAGGCCGTGCGTGCCAACCGCCTGGCGCTGCTTGCCCGCATCCGCGCCGCCACCGACCAGGTCGCGGATTTTTCAAAAATCGTCGGCTGATAGTGCAAAAAATAGGGCGTTCCGACTTGCCCGCATTCGTTAGGATGCGCGCATACCTCGACATTTCGGCGCCCGAAATTTAATGCGCCGGAGCCGGCTTACAGTCATATGACGATGACCTCCGCGTGGGAGAACCGATGCATGTCGCCCGGAAGTGTGCAGCGGTTCCGGGACAACGACATGCATCAGACAAAAGACCTTCCCAAACCACGGAGGCATGCCATGAATTCCGTTGACGATATCGATGTGATTGAAGAAACCCCGGCCGCCGCCGAGGGCATCGAATCCGCGTCCGAAAACCTCCTTGACCACGCCGCCGCCGCGGCGGTCGAAGCCACCGACCCGCCCGAAGACGACGAGGAAGACGGCGAGGACGAAGACAGCGACGACGAAGAAGACGACGCTGATGAGGATGCCACTGCCTCGGCCGATGATGAATCGGAAGACGAGGATGACCACGAAGACGAAGACGGCGACGACGCCGCCGAAGAAGCCAAGGCCTCTGGCGATGATGAGTCCGACGAGGATGAAGATGGCGACGAGGACGAAGACCGCGCCGACGAGTCGGACGATGACGACAAGGAGGAAGCGGCCTGAGCCGTCTCCGGTCGTGTGAAGAACGAAGGGGCGGCGCGTCGCGCGCCGCCCCTTTTCGTCAGGCTCGTGAATCTTCCAGGAGATTGACCCGTCAATCAGGAAGATTGACGCCTCAATCTTCCACGATGCTGACCCGCACGCTGTCGGAATAGACATCGACCTCGATCAACGGTTCGCCGTTGACGATGGCGCGCCTTGTGGCGCTGCTCATGGCGCCGCCGCGCTCCAGCATGCGCTGCAGGTCGGCGCGCGCGCCGTCGCTGCGGAACCAGGGATCGCCCTGGTCGTCGCTGTCGCGCCGATGGAACTTGTGCCAGTTGGCGCGGTCCTGCCGCACCATCTGCGCCGCGCTGCTCAACGGATAGCCGTCGCTGGCGTCATGGTCGCGATCCGAAATCCGCGCGACGTAGGAGCCGAGCATATCGTCGGCCCGTGCCGAACCAGCGCCCAGCACTGTTGCCGCCACCAGCCCGGCAACGGCCATTGCTTTCGAGACAGTCATGAAACCCCGCATTGAAACGCCAGCGCGATAGTGCCCGATTCGGATGACGGTAATCAGCCATGGCCAAGCGCCTAGCACATCGAAGCGGTATCGAGTGTGATCTACATCGCCTTGCCGACGCGCGGCAGCGGCTGGGCATTTTTCGGCTGCACCTGTGGCTGCGCGCCGCCTGACGCATTGGCTGTCGCGGTCGGCTGGCTGCCGGCCTTGCCGTTGGCCTTCGAAACGGAGGCCGTGCCGTTGGGCGGCGTTGCCGTCGAAGTGCCGTTTGCCGGCGTGGTGGCCGCGGTTGCCGGTGTTGCGGGTTTGGCCGGCGCGGTCGCCGCCGGCGTTGCAAAGGCGCCGCCCACAACGCCGCCGCGGATGATCATCGGCGCCGGCTGATGCCCGGACTTTTCGGGAATAGCCGCGACCTTTTCGTCGGTGACCGCGGGCACGGGGTCGCCAAGCGCGATCATTGATGGCGTGGAGACCGCCGATAGTCTGGCCGGATCGATCGCGTCCAGCCTGACCACCGAAGGCGTCGAGGTCGAGACGCCAAGCACGACGATCGACGAACCATGCGCGACGCCATTCATCGCCAAAAGGCTGAGACCGAACGCTCCAAGCAAACGCATTACAAAACTCCCCAGCCGGTAACCACCGGCCCCACCTTAAGGCCGGCAAATTGAAGCCGGCTTGCGCGGAAACTTAACATTTTAGGGATTGATAAATCGCCAATGCGCACCCTTGCCCGATGGAAGCCGCCGTACTACGGACGGCATGTTTGAGACTGGTGGCAAATTTGGCTGAGATATTGGCGGTTGGCGAGGCGCTTGAGCGGGCTTTGGCGTTGCTTCAAGCCGGCGACGTCGTCGCCATCCCGACCGAGACCGTTTACGGCCTGGCTGGCGATGCCACGAACGGCGTCGCCGTGGCGCGTATTTTCGAGGCCAAGGGCCGGCCGCGCTTCAACCCGCTGATCGCCCATGTCGCCGATCGCGCGATGGCGGACCGTATCGCCGGCTTCGACCCGCTGTCGGCCAAGCTTGCGGAAGCCTTCTGGCCTGGCCCGCTGACGCTGGTGCTGCCGCAGCGCGCGGACAACGGCATCCATCCGCTGGTTACCGCGGGGCTGGACACGATCGCTTTGCGCATGCCGCGGGGATTTGGCGGCGAGCTGATCGCGCGGCTCGGCCGGCCGCTCGCCGCCCCCAGCGCGAACTCCTCAGGCAGGATTTCCGGCACGACGGCGCAAGCGGTCGCCGCCGATCTCGGCGACAGGATCAAGCTGGTCGTCGATGGCGGCGCGACGCCGGTCGGCCTCGAATCGACTATTCTCAAGGTCGAAAATGGCAAACTGCGGCTGCTGCGGCCCGGCGGCATCGGCGCCGAGGAGATCGAGGCGGTGGCCGGCGCGAAACTGCTGCGTGGCGCCGGCGGCATCGAAGCGCCAGGCATGCTCGCCTCGCATTACGCGCCGGGCGCCGCGATGCGGCTCAATATTCAACGGATCGGGAGCGGCGAGGCGCTGCTAGCCTTTGGCCCCAAGCGAGCTGAAGGCTGGCAGGACGCGGTGGCGATGCGCAATCTTTCCGAAGCGGGTGATCTGCGCGAGGCCGCCGCCAACCTCTTCGCCTATATGCAGGCGCTCGACCGCGTCGGTGCCGCGACCATCGCCGTCGAGCCGATCCCTTTCGAGGGGCTGGGCGAGGCGATCAACGACCGGCTCGCGCGCGCCGCCGCGCCACGCGACAACACCGCTTGAGCCTGTCTCTTGTCTTGGGCAATTCCGGGCGGAAACCGCTTCGCACTTTTCCTCGAATTGCTCTAGGTTCTGACGCATGAACGATCAGCCCCTCGACCTCGATCCCGCCGTCATAGACCGCTTCGCGGCGATCGTCGGCGATAAATATGCCTTGCGCGACCAGGCCGACATCGCGCCTTACATCACCGAGCGGCGCGGTCTTTGGCACGGCCGCACATCCCTGGTTCTGAGGCCGGGCAGCGTCGAGGAAGTGAGCCGCATCATGCGGCTTGCGACCGAGACCGGCACGCCGATCGTGCCCCAGAGCGGCAATACCGGGCTGGTCGGGGCGCAGGTGCCGGACAAATCCGGCCACGACATCGTGCTGTCCCTGTCACGGCTGAACCGCATCCGCGAGATCGATGTCCTGTCGAATACGGTGACGGCCGAAGCGGGCGTCATCCTGCAAACGCTGCAGGAGGCGGCCGACGCCGCCGACCGGCTGTTTCCGCTGTCGCTCGCCGCGCAAGGCTCCTGCCAGATCGGCGGCAATCTCTCCTCCAATGCCGGTGGCACGGGCGTGCTTGCCTATGGCAATGCGCGCGAGCTCTGCCTCGGCGTGGAGGTGGTGCTGCCGACCGGCGAGATCTTCGACGACCTGCGCAAATTGAAGAAGGACAACACCGGCTACGATCTGAAGAACCTGTTCGTCGGCGCCGAGGGCACGCTCGGCGTCATCACCGCCGCGGTGCTGAAACTGTTCCCGAAGCCGAAGGGCAGGGAGGTCGCCTTTGCCGGCCTGCCATCGTCCCCGAAAGACGCGCTCTCGCTGTTCACTTTGGCGATGGACAGGGCCGGGGCCTCGCTCACCGCTTTCGAGCTGATCGCCAGAAGGCCATACGATTTCACGCTGAAACATGGGCAAGGCATCACGCGGCCGCTGGCCGACGACTGGCCATGGTATGTGCTGATGCAGGTTTCGTCCGGCCGTTCCGAAGAGGACGGCAAGGCGTTGATCGAGGAGATCCTATCGGCCGGCCTCGAGCAAGGCATCGTCGGCGACGCGGTGGTGTCGGCAAGCCTGGCCCAGGGCGACGCTTTCTGGAATTTCCGCGAGACGCTCCCCGACTGCCAGAAGCCGGAGGGAGCCTCGATCAAGCACGACATCTCCGTGCCGATCGCCTCGATCCCCGACTTCATCGAAAAGGCGGCCGGCGTGGTGGAAGGCGTCTGCCCCGGCGCGCGCGTGGTCTGCTTCGGCCATATGGGCGACGGCAACCTGCATTACAACATCTCGCGCCCGGTGGATTTGCAGGACGAGCCGTTTCTTGAGCTCTACCACCCGATGAACAAGGCCGTGCATGATGTCGTGCGCTCCTTTCACGGCTCGATCTCGGCCGAGCACGGCATCGGCCAGTTGAAGCGCGACGAGCTCATCGCCACGGCGCCGCCCATGGCCATCGACCTGATGCGCCGCGTGAAGGCCGCCTTCGATCCGGCCGGCATCATGAATCCCGGTAAGGTTATCTGATCCTTCCCATGTCCGGTGGCCGGTCGCATTCCGATAACCATCGGCTCCGATCAGCAAAATTTAACCGACTTTCTTAAGCGCGCCGGTAAGAAGCCAGCGCTAATGTTTCTTCCCATAACGAGGCCGGGAAAACCGGCCCTGAGAGAACCGGAAAACGGCCCTCAGGAGTAACAGGGAAGACATCGATGAACACTGGACTGAAGCCAGTCTGGGCCGGGCGCAACATGCGCCTCGACCCGTTTCGCCTGCCGCAGATGGTGAGCTACGCCACCCGCGACGACTATGGCGATGTGACCTTCACCATCGACCAGCGTGGCGCCGTCATTCGCCGCATGCTGGAGATGAGCGGTTTGCCGGCGATCATCGCGCTGCCCGCCAAGGCGTTCCGTGGCGTTGCCGCGCGCGCCATGGAGGATCCGGACGGCAACGTCACCGTGACGCTCGAGCTCCTGCACAATGATCCGATGCTGTCGGTGCCGCTGCTGGTCGCCGACGATCTCGAGGATGTCGCCGCCGACTGGCGCGCCTGGGCCGACGCCTATCGCCTGCCTATGCTGCTGATCGAGGCCGACGGCGTCGCCCGCACGCTGGAAGAATCGCTCGGCGCCGCCATCAAGGCGCTGCCGTCGCAGGAGCGCCGCAAGGGCCGCGTCTCCACCACGCGCCGCCCGCGCTTCCTCGCCCGCCGCAAGGCCGGCAATCTGGGCTTGAGGCTCGTCATCGACGGCCAGGAGATCATTGCACGGGAGTAGTGCGGCGCCCTCTCCTTCTCCCACAAGGGAAGAGGGAAAAGTGCGCTACACCATCGGCTTAAGCCATATCCACACTGACCCGCCGATCAAGCCGAGGAAGATCAGCCAGCCGACCTGGTTGTTCGACTTGAACAGTTTCAGGCACTGGTCCGGATTGTTAATGTCGAGCCGGATGATCTGGCGCGCCATATGCGCGCCGGCGGCGATCAGCCCGGCCAGCGATACCACCGGCACCTGCGCCGAAGCGAACGCGATGGCGAAGCAGATCAGCGCGCCGCCATAGAGCCCGGTGAGCCACATCTTGGTGTTGTCGCCGAACAGGCGCGCCGTCGAGCGCACGCCGACGATGGCGTCGTCTTCCTTGTCCTGATGGGCGTAGATCGTGTCGTAGCCGATCACCCACAGGATCGAGCCGATATAGAGCATGATCGCCGGGTCATCGACGTCTCCGAACTCGACCGCCCAGCCCATCAGTGCGCCCCAGGAGAAGGCTAAGCCCAGCACGAATTGCGGCCAGTTGGTGATGCGCTTCATGAACGGATAGACCGCGACGATCGCCAGCGACGCAATGCCGAGCGGAATGGCGAAGCTGTTGAACTGCAGCAGCACGGCCAGGCCCACCAGGGCCTGGATGATGACGAATGCCCAGGCCTGGCGGCGCGTCACCTTGCCTGCCGGTAGTGGCCGCGAGCGGGTGCGCTCGACCTGGTTGTCGATGTCTTCGTCGGCGAGATCGTTATAGGTGCAGCCGGCCCCGCGCATGGCGACTGCGCCGATGAAGAACAAAAGCAGATACCAGGGCGCCGGAAGCAGCGTCAGCAGCGGGTCGGTCGGGCGCGGATAGGCGCCCGCGGCAAGTGCTGCCGACCACCAGCAGGGCCACAACAGCAACTGCCAGCCGATCGGCCGGTCCCACCGCGCAAGCTGCGCATAGGGCCAGAGCCAGCGCGGCAGCACACGGTACACCCAGTGGCCGCTCGGCGCGTCGGCGACGCGGCCCTGGATCGCTTTCGACTGGACAGTTTCCATCACGCTGGAGTGGCAGCAGCAAGCGGCGCCGTCAAGCGGCAGCAGTGTCGCTCAACCGGTGAAAACATCGTGACTGGCGAACCATTCCTTGGCGACGTCGATGAACGCTAAGGCTGCCTTCGACAGGCGCTGGCGCGTGTCGTGGGTCAGGATGATGCGCTGCATCGGCAGCGCGTCGGAGAGCGGTTTACAGACCAGCGGCAGGCCATCATAGCTGCGGTCGCCATAAGGCCTCGTATAGCTTACCGCGACGCCGAAGCCGTTGGCCACCATGGAGCGCTGCAATTCGAACGAGCTCGTTGTCGCCCTGGCGATCGGCGATAGGCCGCGGCTCAGGAAGAGGTCCAGCATATGCTGCCAGCTATGCGGCTGGTCGGTGGTGATCAGCGGATGCTGGGCCAGTTCCGCCAGGCTGACGGCATGCTTATCCGCCAGCACATGGCCGGCGGGCAGGAGCGCGTGCGGCCGCAATTCGTACAGCAGGATGCGCTTGAAATGCCCAGGAAGGCCGAGATCGTAGGTGAGGCCGAGATCGACGGCGCTGTCGGCCAGGCGCCGTCCCAGCGTGTCGAAGGTCTCGTCGCCAATGACAACCGTGACGGCCGGGCAGCGCTCGGCGAAGGCGCGCATCAGCGCCGGCGCGAAATAGGGCGCCAGGTCCTCGAAGCAGCCGAGCACCAGTTCGCCGCCGACAGCGGTGTCGCGCGATCCGAGTGCAGCCAGCTCGTCCGCCTCGCCCGCACCTGCCTTGCCTTGGCAACGGCCCTCCGGCCAAAGGATGTCAGCGCGACTCCGCTGCCGCGCTGGCGCACGAACAATTTCTGGCCAAGCGCGTCCTCGACATGGTCGATCGCCACCGAGATCGACGGCTGCGACACGTTGAGCGCCTGGGCCGCTGCGGTCACGCTGCCGTAGCGGGCGACGGCAACGACATAGCGCAACTGCGTGAGAGTGATTCTCATAGGAAAAAACTATAAGTTAGATGGGAAGTTATTATTTTACACGATGTGATGCTCTTGCGATAGTCGGTCATCGACCAGCAGGAGAGCACGATGGCCAGCGTGAAAATCGACGCCGCGACGATTGCCGACTATCAGCGAGACGGCGCCGTCTGCATCCGCGGCGCCTTCAAGGACTGGGTCGACGTTATCGCGGCCGGCATAGAGCGCAACATCGAGAACCGCAGCGCCACGGCGTCCGACATCGCTGGCGGCAGGGGCAGCTTCTTCGACGACTACTGCAACTGGGAGCGCATCCCCGAATTCGTCAAGGTCGTCCGGGAATCGCCTGCGGCAGAACTCGCGGCCGCGGTCATGCAGTCGCGAAGCGCCCAGTTCTTCCATGACCACGTCCTGGTCAAGGAGCCTGGCACCCAGAAGCCCACGCCCTGGCACCAGGATATTCCCTATTATTTCGTCGACGGCAGGCAGACGGTGAGCTTCTGGATCCCGATCGATCCCGTGAAGGAGGCGACGCTGAGGCTGGTCGCCGGCTCGCACAAATGGGAAAAGATGGTGCTGCCGGTGCGCTGGCTGAACGACGCCAATTTCTATCCCGGCGAGGGCGATTATCTGCCGGTGCCCGATCCCGACAACGACCCGTCGATGAAGGTGCTCGAATGGGAGATGGAGCCGGGCGACGCCATCCTGTTCGATTTCCGCACGGCGCACGGCGCGCGCGGCAATTTGACCTCGGCGCGGCGCCGGGCGCTGTCGCTGCGCTGGGTCGGCGACGACGCGTATTATGTCGAGCGCCCCGGCCGCACCTCTCCGCCCTATCCCGGCCATGACATGACGCCCGGCCAGAAACTTCGCGAGGACTGGTTCCCCGTCATCTACCGGAGCTGAGTCGCCTTCCGGAACTTGTGTCGTTTTTTCCGACCTGCCGAGGACGCGGAACTTGCCTCATCACATCTTGATGAGGCCCATGTTCCCGTGCGCAATTGCCGCCAAAATGCCAAGATACCTTGACCCGCCGCCCGCGGACCAATAGCGGGTTCGGGGAGACGATCAGCAAGAGGTGGCCATGAACGTTCTTCTTCTCGGCTCGGGTGGCCGCGAACATGCGCTGGCCTGGAAGCTGTCCGCCTCGCCGCTGCTGACGAAGCTTTATGCCTCGCCCGGTAATCCGGGTATCGGCCGCGTCGCCGACCTGGCCAAGCTGGACATCGCCGACCATTCCACCGTCGCCGCCTTCTGCCAGGAAAAGAAGATCGACCTCGTCGTGGTCGGCCCGGAAGGCCCGCTGGTCGCCGGCATCGCCGATGATCTGCGCGCCTGGGGCATCCGCGTCTTTGGCCCCTCCAAGGCGGCGGCAAGACTGGAGGGCTCGAAGGGCTTCACCAAGGACCTTTGCGCGAAGTTCAACATTCCGACCGCCGCCTATGGTCGTTTCGGCGACCTCGCCTCGGCGAAAGCCTATGTCGAGAAGACCGGCGCGCCGATCGTCATCAAGGCTGACGGGCTCGCCGCCGGCAAGGGTGTCACCATCGCCATGACGCTGGAGGAGGCGAACGCCGCGCTGGAGGCCTGTTTCGACGGCGCTTTCGGCGCGGCCGGCGCCGAGGTCGTGGTCGAGGAATATCTGACGGGCGAGGAAGCGAGCTTCTTTTGCCTATGCGACGGCGCCACCGCGCTGCCCTTTGGCACCGCGCAGGACCACAAGCGCGTCGGCGACGGCGACACCGGGCCGAACACCGGCGGCATGGGCGCCTATTCGCCGGCGCCGGTGATGACGCCCGAGATGACCGAGCGCACCATGCGCGAGATTATTGAGCCGACCATGCGCGGCATGGCCAATCTCGGCGCGCCTTTCGCCGGCATCCTGTTCGCCGGCCTGATGATCACCGAGAGCGGGCCGAAGCTGATCGAATACAACACCCGCTTCGGCGATCCAGAATGCCAGGTGCTGATGATGCGGCTGAAGGACGACCTGCTCGTCCTGCTCAACGCCGCCGTCGATGGCCAGCTCGCGCATATGTCTATCCGCTGGAGCGACGAGACGGCGTTGACCGTGGTGATGGCGGCAAGAGGCTATCCGGGCACGCCGGAAAAGGGCTCGGTCATCCGCGGCCTCGATGAGGCGGAAGGGGAGGGCGTCCAGGTCTTCCACGCCGGCACCGCCATCAATGGCGGCGCGCTGGTCGCCAATGGCGGCCGCGTGCTCAATGTCACCGCGCTCGGCAAGACCGTCGGCGAGGCGCAGGCCAAGGCCTATGCCGCGATCGATCATATCGACTGGCCGCAGGGCTTTTACCGCCACGACATCGGCTGGCGCGCCGTCGAGCGCGAGAAGACCGGAAGCTGATCAGGCAGCCTTGCTTCTGCCTGCCCGCGCCCAGGCCGGCAGCCAGTCGCCATGCGCGGCAAGCAGGTCGTCGACCAGCGACCAGATCTGGTCGAGGTCGAGTTCGGCCGCTGTATGCGGGTCCAACATCGCCGCGTGGTAGATGTGCTCGCGGTTCTCGGTCATCAGCGCCCGCACCGTAAGTTCCTGCACATTAATGTTGGTGCGGATCAGCGCAGTCAGCTGCGGCGGCAGGTCGCCGATATAGGTTGGCTGGATACCGGAAGCGTCGACCAGGCAGGGTACTTCCGCCGCGCAGTCGAAAGCCAGCGAGGTGATGCAGCCATTGTTGCGGACATTGCCGTAGATCACCGATGGCTCTCCGGTCCACACCGAGTTCATGATCTCGGAGGCATATTCCCTCGACTGCGCCACCTCGATGCGGTCGGCCGAACGATAGGCCTCGGCCTGTTTCTTCCAGCCCTCGATCTGCTCGATGCAGCGCTTTGGATATTCGTCCAGTGGAATGCCATATTTTTCGATCAGGTCGCCGCGCCCGTCCTTGATGAAATAGGGCGTATATTCGGCGAAATGCTCCGAGCTTTCGGTGACGAAATAGCCCAGCCGGGTGAGCATCTCGTAACGCACCTTGTTCGGGCAGCGCGGGTTCCAGCCGGGCTTCGGCGCGCGGCCCTCACGATAGGCGCGCACGAGATCGGGATAGAGGTCGCGATAGGAGCCGTCCGGCTGGCGATGCTCGAACTTGAGATAAAAGGCCATGTGGTTGATGCCGGCCGAGCGGTAGCGGATCTCGTCATAGGGAAGGTCGAGGTCGTGCGCCAGCTCCATCGCCGTGCCCTGCACCGAATGGCAGAGCCCGACCTGCTTGATCGTGGGGTATTTCTCGGCGATCGCCCAGGTGTTGATCGCCATCGGGTTCACATATTGCAGCATGATCGCCTCGGGGCAGACGACGAGCATGTCCTCGCAGATATTCCACAGATGCGGCACGGTCCTGAGGCCCCGCATGATGCCGCCCACGCCGAGCGTGTCTGCGATCGTCTGGCGCAGGCCGTATTTCTTCGGCACCGCGAAATCGGTGACGGTGCAGGGCTCGTACCCGCCAATCTGGAAGGCGACGACGACGAAGTCGGCGCCTTTCAGCGCCTTGCGCTGGTCCGAATAGGTCTCGGCCTTCGCCTTGACGCCGAGCGTCGCGATCAGCTTGTTGACGACGATGGCGCTTTCTTCCAGCCGCTGCGGATTGATGTCCATCAGCGCGATTGTCGCGCCCGACAGCGCTGGCCGCTGCAGCACGTCGCCGACGATGTTTTTCATGAACACCGTCGAGCCGGCGCCGATGAACGCGATCCTGGGATTTCTGGTCACTGTAAGCCTCCGGCACTTGTCTACGCCACCTCGAAGGCGGCCCGGACGAGCCGTTCGGTGTAGGCGGTCTTGGGATTGGAAAGGACCTCGTCGACGGGTCCCTGTTCGACGATCCTGCCGTGCTGCATGACGATGACGCGGTGGCACAGCGCCCGCACCACCTTGAGGTCGTGCGAGATGAAGAGATAGCTTAAGCCCCGCTCGTCCTGCAGCTTGCGCAGCAGGTCGATGATCTGCGCCTGGACGGAAAGATCGAGCGCCGAAGTCGGCTCGTCGAGCAGGATGAACTCCGGCTCCAGCGCGATGGCACGTGCGATCGCTATGCGCTGCCGCTGGCCGCCGGAGAATTCATGCGGGAAGCGAGACAGGATATTGCCCGGCATGCCGGCGCTGACCAACGCCTCGCGCACCCGCTCGACCCGCTCGCGCCGCGTCGCGCCCAGCCTGTTGACGACGAGCCCTTCCTCAATGATCTGGCCGATCGTCATGCGCGGGTTGAGCGAGGAGAACGGGTCCTGGAAAACGATCTGCATGCGCGAACGCAGCGGCCGCATCTCGGCGCGTGAGAGCTTCTCGATCGGCTGGCCGTCGAAACGGATGTCGCCGCGCTTGGCATCCTGCAATCTGAGCAGGGCCTGGCCGAAGGTGGTCTTGCCTGAGCCGGATTCGCCGACCAGCCCCAGCGTCTCGTGGCGGCAGAGCTTCAGGTCGAGATCATCGACCGCAACCAGCTCGCGCCAGTCCGGTTTGAGGAACGAGCCGTGGCGCAGCATGAAGCAGACCCGCACACGGTTTGCCTCGAGGATGGTGCCGCTGCCTTCGGGCAGCGGCTGCGGCCGCCCATGCGGTTCGGAGGCGAGCAGCCGCTGGGTATAGGGATGCTGCGGATTGGCGAAGAGCCGTTCGGTGACGTTATGCTCGCGCATCTCGCCATGCTGCATGACATAGACATAGTCGGAGAACTTACGCACCACGGTGAGGTCGTGGGTGATCAGGATCACCGCCATCTTCAGCTCTTTCTGAAGATTGCGGATCAGGTTCAGGATCTGCGCCTGCACCGTGACGTCGAGCGCGGTGGTCGGCTCGTCGGCGATCAGCACGTCGGGGTCGTTGGCCAAAGCCATAGCGATCATGACGCGCTGCCGCTGCCCGCCGGAGAGCTGATGCGGGTATTGCTTGAGCCTTGCCTCCGGCTCGGGGATCTGGACATGCTTGAGGAGCTCCAGCGCCCGCGCCCAGGCCTCCCTGCGGCTCACCTTCCGGTGCACCCGGATCGCCTCGACGATCTGGCTGCCGACCGTGTAGATCGGGTTGAGTGAGCTCATCGGTTCCTGGAAGATCATCGAGATGCGGTTGCCGCGCAGCTTGCGCCGGGCGGCCTCGGGGAATTTCAGGATATTCTGGCCGAGATAGTCGACGCTCGAGCGTGGCGACACGGTCGCCCGCCGCGACAACAGACCCATCATGGTGCGCGCCGTCACCGACTTGCCGGAACCGGACTCGCCGACGATGGCGATAGTCTCGCCGCGATAGAGCTGGAACGAGACGTCCTTCACCGCCTCGACGGTGCCGTGCTCCACCTTGAAGGCGACCTCGATGTTGCGGGCATCGATGATCGGCTGTTCATGGCGCGCGGCGTGGTCGAGCCGGACGGCGGGTGCGAAATTGTCTGCGAGCGCGATCGTCGTCATCAAGGCCACCTCAATAAGGATCGACGGCATCACGCAGGCCATCGCCCAGCGCGTTGAAGGCAAACACGGTGACCAGCACGAAGCCGACCGGCGACAGGATCCACGGGTAGGTGCCGATGACCGAGTAGGTCGCCGTGTCCTGCAGCATCAGCCCCCAGGAGATCAGCGGCGGCTTCACCGCGAAGCCGAGGAAGCCGAGAAAGGCTTCGAGCAGCACGACCGTCGGGATCGCGATCGTCACCGCGACGATCACGTGGCTCATCACATTGGGAAAGATGTGCTGCATGATGATGCGCCGGTCGGTGGCGCCGACCGCCATGGCAGCGCGCACATAGTCTATTCGCGCCAGCGCCAGCGTCTTGCCGCGCACCTCGCGCGACATCTGCGCCCAGCCCAGCGCCGACATGACGATGATGACGAAGGCGAGGAACACATTGGTGGGCGCGGTGACCGGGATCAGCGTGGTCAGCGCCAGATAAAGCGGCAACTGCGGGAAGGCCAGCACCAGCTCGACGAAGCGCTGCATCCAGATGTCGAACTTCCCGCCGAAATAGCCGGAGACCATGCCGACGGTGGTGCCGACAATGGTGATGATGAAGACCACCGTCAGCGCGATCATCAGCGAGACGCGCGAGCCATGGATGGCGCGCGACAGCACGTCGCGGCCGAACTTGTCGGTGCCGAGGAAATGCACCGGTTGGCCGTCCATCGAGGCGAAGAAATGCCGATCCGCCGGGATCAACCCGAACAGCCTGTAGGGCGCGCCCTCGACGAAGAAGCCGAGCAGGCGCGGATGGTCATAGTCGGGACCGACGATCGGCTGGAAGGTGACGGGATCGAGATCGGCCGAGTCGGCCAGCGCATAGATCCTCGGCCGGAAGGTGAAATTGCCGTCCTTGTCATGAAAGCTCGGCACCTGCGGTGGCGCGAAGGCGACATCGGTCGCCTTCGGATCCGAGGGTGCGATGAAATCCGCGAACACCGCCATGACGAGCAGAAGCACGACCAGGAAGAGCCCGGCCATGCCGGTCCAGGAACGCTTCAGCCGGCGCCAGACGAGTGCGATATAGCTCTCATTGCCATGCGCCGGCTCGGTTATTGCTACGCCTTCGGCTGGCGGCGGGGGGGAGGGATCGCGCGCCAGCATCTAGCGCTCCCCGAACTGGCGGATGCGGGGATCGAGCAGCACGAGCAGCATGTCGGCGATGATGTTGCCGACGATCAGCGTCGCCGACAGCACCATCATGAAGGTGGCTGTCACATAGACGTCTCCCACCGCCATCGAACCGACGATAGCCGGTCCGACGGTGGGCAGCGCGAAGATGATCGCGGTCTCGATCTCGCCGGTGAGCATATAGGGCAGCACCACGCCCTGATACATGACCAGCGGATGCAGCGCGTTGGGCACGGCATGGCGCATGACGACGGCGCCGCCTGTCAGCCCCTTGGCCTTGGCCGTCTCGACATATTGGGCGTTGAGCGTGTCGAGCAGATTGCCGCGCATGACGCGCATGTTGTAGGCGAGGCCGCCGAAGGTCGCGATCGCCACCACCGGCCAGACATGCTTGACCAGGTCGGCGAACTTTGCCCACGACCATGGCGCGCCGCCATATTGCGGCGAGAAGAACGAGCCGATCTCCGACACGTTGAACTGGAAGACCAGCAGATAGACGATGATCAGCGCCATCAGGAAGCGCGGCACCGTCATGCCCAGGAACGAGATCGCCGAAAGCGTCGAGTCAATCCAGCTATACTGCCTTGTCGCCGCCCATATGCCGAAGGTGATGCCGAGCACCGAGGCGAGCAGGTGACAGACCAGCGCAAGCAGCAACGTGCGCGGCAGGCGTTCGCCCACCACATCGGCTACCGGCTTGTTGTAATAGAGGCTATAGCCGAAATCGCCGCGGGTGATGATGCCGCCGACCCAGTTGAGATACTGGACGGGCAGCGGCTTATCGAGGCCATGTTCGACGCGATAGGCCTGTGCCTGCGCCTCTGCCTGCGCATAGGAGGCCCCGCCCTGGTTGATCAACTGCGATTTGATGTAGTCGGCATAGTCGCCCGGCGGCGCCTGGATGATGGCGAAGGTGACGAGGCTTAAGATTGCGAAAACCGGAATCGCTGAAGCGATGCGCATAAGCAGGAATCGCAGCATCGGATCGTCCGCCTTCTTGTCTGCCCCGCCGCCCCCTCGGGTGCGTTCGGAGATTTCGCCTGTCCGGCCGCGCCGCAGCGCGGCCGGACGTCTCTCGGTCAGGGGAGGTGAGCTTAATCCATCGGTCCCTTATCGCCAGGCTTGCCGGGCAGTTCCTTGGGGAACAACTCATATTTTGCCTGCTTGTCCGCCTTGACGAACACGCGCTCGCGGATGATCGAATCCTCGGCCCAGTTGAACATGTAGATGGGCGTGCCTTGCGGGATGTTGGAGAAGCGCTTGTTGATGATGAGCGCGCCCGGATATTCCGTCAGGCCGACATTGTAGACGTGCTCGGTAGAGATCTTCTGGAACTTTCTCATCAGCTCGGCACGCTGGTCGTTGTCCTGCGTCGAGACGAACTTGTTGACTATGTCGACGAGGTCCTTCTCGAATGGCATCAGGTCAACCTGGCCGCTTTCCGGCGCGCGATGGTTCCAGCTGGTCTTCGGGCCGACCGGCGCGAGCTGCTCGGTATTTTGAACGACGGATGTGAGCTCGGTTTCGTTTCGCCGGATCAGCCAGTCGAAGCGGCCGGAATATTGTGTGGCATCGCGCTGCGTGCCGTTGAGCCCGTTTAGCACGATTCTCAGGCCGAGCTTCTCCATCTGCGCGACCACGCCTTCAGCAAGGCTCTTGTCGGTCGTGTAGTCGTTGTTGACAAGCATGACGATCTCGACATCCTTGCCGCCAGCGGTGCCGGCCGGGAAATTCACGATGCCGTCGCCATCCGTGTCCTTGAGGCCGGCCTTGGCGAGCAATGCTTTTGCGCCTTCGAGGTCGAACGGGTAATAGACCGTCGACTTGCGGTCATAGAAGCTGGTGCCGGATGAGAAGCCGCCCGGATAGATGGCGGTGAACGGGCCCTTCACCAGCGAGTCGCCCAGCGCCTTGCGGTCGAGCGCCATGGTGACGGCCTTGCGGAAGTCCTCGTTGCGGTTCAGCTCGCGGATCGCCTGGCCGCGTTCGTCCGGGTTGCCCCAACCGTTGGCGGAAAAATTCATGCGCAGATTGTAGCCGATGAGCCGCGGGCCGAAGGCAAGGCGTGCAGGTGCATTCTTGTCAGCCGCGCGCTTCAGCGAGGCGACGAAGTTCTCCGGCTGCTCAAGGTTGGAGAAGTCGCCGGAGCCGGCAACTGCCTGGACGTCACGATCGGCCCAGGTCGATAGCTTGTAGTGCAGCTCGTTGAGATAAGGCAGCTGGTTGCCCTTCTCGTCGACCTTCCAATAATACGGGTTGCGGCGCATGACGATGATGTCGTCCGGCCTGTATTCGACGGGCACCCAGGCGCCCATCACCGGCATGTTCATATATTCCGGCGGGAAGGCGTTCTTGAACTGGTCGTAGGTGTTCTTGGAATATTTCGGATGCTGCGGCTTCAGGATGTGCGAGGGGCCGGGGCAGAATGTGCCATAGGCCATCGCGTAGAGATACTGCCGCGGGAACGCCTCCTTGAACGTCCACTCGACGGTGTAGTCATCGATCTTCTTCAGCGTCGTGCCGACACCGAAAGTTTCCGGCGTGGCGCCGTTGAGCGGCGAGACGTTCGGATCGACGACCTCGTCGTCCCAGTAGAACATCACGTCGTCGGCATTGAACGGCGCGCCGTCGGACCATTTGGCGCCTTCGATCAGATGCATGGTCAGCTTGTGGCCGTCGCTCGACCAGTCCCAGCTCTTGGCGAGGTTGGGCAGAGGCTCGGTGTCCTTGGCCTCGACCTGGAACAGCGGCGCCGTGCGCGTCAGGCATTCGGACAGGCCGATATCGATGCCGCCCCAGCCTTGCGTCTGGCCGGCGCCGTAATTCCAGCCTTCCGGCCTGCCGCCGATGACATGGCGCATCGTGTCGCCATAGACGCCGATGCCGTCCGGCATGTTGCCGGTCTTGAAGACCAGCGGCTCCTTCGGCAGCCGGTCCTTGACCGGCGGCAGCTTGCCGGTCTTGACGTATTTCTCGGTCACCCAGTCCGGCTCGTGATATTCCGGCAGCGCCTTGAACTCCAGGATGGAGTCGCGCGGCACATAGTGGATCTTGCCCTCGGCTGGGAATGTCGCGGGCTCGGGCGGGATCGTCGGCTCGGAAGCGAAGGCGTTGAGCGCATGGACTGAAACGCCGAGCATCAGCCCAGCGGCAATGCCAGTTCTACGAAAAATCCTCATAGTTTCCTCCCAGATATTTTTGGACGTCTGCTGCTGCCCGCCTCTTGTGAATTTCTTGCGGACCTTCCTCCTGCGTGCCCGCCTGCTTGCCGGCGATATCAGCCGGCCTGTTTGAGCGCCGCCTTTTCGGCGCGCAATTCCTCGATCGAACGCACGCTGCGGCGCGCGGCGCCCGCCCATTCGCGGGTCTTGACGTGTGCTTTCGAAAGCCGCTCCTTCGCCGCTGGAACGGCGTGCGCATATTGCGGCAGCCATGCGGCTTCAGCGACCACCATCTCGTCCACCATCTGCCAGACCTCCTCCGGCGTCGACACGGCGCCGACCAGCGGGTCGTGCAGCACGGCGAGCTTCAACAGGTCGATGTCGCCGGCGATCGCCGCATGCACCGACATGCGCTGCACGTTGATCGACGCCATGCAGGTGGCCGCACAGGCCTCCGGCAGCGTGATGCCGGCCGCCATGTTGATGCCGAAACGGTCGACGAAGCCGGGCGATTCGATGATGGCGTCCTGCGGCAGGTTGGTGATCACGCCGTTGTTCTTGACGTTGAAGTGGCCGCGATAGACGCGGTTGGTTTCCAGCGCCTCGAGGATGTGGCTGGCATGCTCGTTGGAGCGTTTTGCCGGATCGATCGGCTTCGACGCCGCTTCGAGGAATTGCGGATACTCCGTCTCGAACCAGTTGCGGGTTTCGGTCGAGTAGCGGAGATACCCTCCCGTCTCGCCATGGATCCAGTCCGACATGTCGATCCAGCGCGTGATCTCGTCGGGGCGCTTGCGGTACCAGGGCAAATATTCGGAGAGATGCCCGTTGCTTTCGGTCGAATAGACGCCGAAGCGCTTCAGCACGTCGATCCTGAGCTTCTCCTGCTTCGAATAGACCGGGTGCGCCTCGAAGGCGGCGACGAGCTCGTCCTTGCCGATTGGCCGGCCGTTCAGCTTGAGCTCGATGAACCAGGTCTGGTGGTTGATGCCGGAGCAGACATAGTCGAGCTCTCTGGATGACTTCGCGCCGAGCACTTCGGCGATCTGCGCGGCGCCGTGCTGCACGCCATGACAGAGGCCGACCGTGTCGACCTTGCCATATTCGATCGCGGCCCAGGTGTTCATGGCCATCGGATTGGCGTAGTTGAGGAACTTGGCGTTGGTGTCGGCGACCTCGCGGATATCCCGGCAGAAGTCGAGGATCACTGGAATGTTGCGCTGGCCGTAGAGGATGCCGCCGGCGCAGATCGTGTCGCCGACGCACTGGTCGATGCCATATTTCAGCGGGATGCGAATGTCGTCGGCATAGGCCTCCAGCCCGCCGACGCGCACGCAGCTGATGATGTATCGCGCCCCCTCCAGCGCCTCGCGGCGGTTGGTGGTGGCCGTCACTTTGGTCGGCAGTCTGTTCGCTTTGACGATCTGGTCGAGGATCGCCTTGATCATCCCGAGATTGTGCTCGCTGATGTCGGTCAGCGCGAATTCGATGTCCTGGAATTCAGGCACGCATAAAATGTCGGTGAACAGCTTCTTGGTGAAGCCGACGCTGCCGGCGCCGATAATAGCGATTTTGAAGCTCATCACCTTCACCTCGATCCGTTCGAATGCTAGGCAAGGAGCAAGGGAGAAGCATATGGCCGCACGCAACAGCGCGCATGCCACTCAACGCCGGAAATCCGGCTCTTTCTCCTCGCGCCCGCTCCTCGACCGCGGGTCTTTCGCGTTCTGAGAAGCCGGATTATGCGCTTATTCGCCGGCTCGGCCAGAGAAGGATTATGCTTTCGAGGGTAATTTTGTGCTGGGTGACTTGATCGCCAACGGGGAACTGATGCGGACGATTTCGCTGCCGCGCGGGCGCCAGCGGCTGCATGCCATGCCGACAAGCACCGGCTATGAGGTGCGCGAGGACGAAACCTATGACTGGGACGGCAGGAAGCGTGGCCAGACTCCGTTCACGGTGCTCCAGCATACGATCAGCGGCACCGGGCAGTTGCGCTACGAGAACCGCAACTACCGTCTGCAGCCCAACGACACGCTGCTGGTTCTGGTGCCGCACAACCACCGCTACTGGTTGGCCAAGGGCGACCGCTGGGAATATTTCTGGATCTCGATGAACGGCGAGGAGGCGCTGCGCATCCACAAGTCGATTCTCAGCGTCTCCGGCCCGGTGTTCCGGCTGCAGCCGGCGACCATCGACCACCTTGCGGATTGCAGCCTGCGCCTCATCAAGGGAGCGGGTTCACCTGGTGCTGCCTCCGCGATCGCCTATGAGGCGGCGATGGCGCTCTACGACGATGTCTTCGGCTCGCATGCCTTCGCCGAGAAGCAGAGCGCCATGCAGCCGGTCATCGACCACATCAATGCCAATCTCGACAAGCCGCTGCCGGTGGCGGAGCTGGTCGGGATCAGCGGCCTCAGCCGTGCCCATTTCTCGCGCTGCTTTGCCGAAAGCGAAGGACTGCCGCCGGCCGAATTCGTGCTGCAGCAGCGCCTGCAGCGCGCGGCCAAGCTGCTCACCAAGGCGGATTTCCTGCCGGTCAAGGAGGTCGCGGTGCTATGCGGGTTCGAGGACGCGAACTACTTCTCCAAGGTCTTTCGGCGCTACTACGGCATCAACCCGACGCAGTTCCGCACCACCGGCATGTATGCCAGCCTGGGCAATCACCGCTGATCCTGGGCTTCAATGCCGCCTGTGGTCGAGAGCGGTCGAAGCAGTCTTCACCGGATCGGCGGCGGCGAAGGCCGCGTCGATCTGCTCGGGCGTGCGCTGCTCGGTCCGCTTCCAGGCGACATATTGCACGATGCCGAAGCCCGGCCGCTGCGGCACCGTCTTCACCACCGGCATGCGGAACCCGTCGCGGAATTTCTCCCAGCGCGCGCCGAGCACCGCGACCATTTCCTCGATGGTCGGCGGCGTCGCCACATCGGCGTAGGTGATGGTCACTTTGCCGGCGAGGGCTTTTTCCCGCGAGAGCGGCACCGGGATTGAGGCAAGGTAGTCGGCCGGCACGTCGAGCAGGCCGCCAAAAGCCCATTGCCGACGCAATTCATCAGTGCTCATCGGCGCGACGCTGACGTCGATGTCGTTGGGTGTGCCCGGGACCCGGTAGGGGCAGTGGAAACGCCCGCAATTGGCCTGCGCCGAGAATTGCCACAGCGCATAGCCCTGCCAGTTGCCCATCGGGAAATGCACGTCGATTGCGGGCTTGTAGCGCGCGTACCAAAGCGGCAGCCGTGACAGGAGCCGGTACTGGTAGCGGTTGTCAGCTATATACTGGGCCGTCTTGCCGTTGACATAGAGCACCGGGAAACGGCCGAGACGGCGGTGCACCTGACGCACGAATTCCTCGGCGTCCTCCAGCGACATCCATTGCGTCGGATCGATGCCTTCGATGTCGAGGGCCATCAGCTCGTCCGGCGCAGGTTCGGCGAAATCGATGAAATTGTTGGCCTGCTCAACCGGGTTGCCGGGACGAGCCAGGTGATAGGCGCCCCATTTCAGACCGAGCGCCTTGGCCACCACCTTGCGAGTCTGGAACAGCTCGCGCGTCACCGCATAGCGCTTCCACTGCGCCTTGCAGAGTTTGACGTCCGCCTCGGCGCCGAAGCAGAAATAAGGCGGCGGCAGCCCGTCGGAGGCCTTGTTGATGAAGCCGGCGACGCGCTTGTCGGTGACGAGTTGCTGCCAGTCGATCGAATTGTATTCATAGGCGTCGATCACCAGCGGGCGGTCGCCATTCTTCCACGGCTCGGAGAAATCCGAGGCCTTTGCCGCCGTACCCAACACCATCGCCGCAGCGATCAGCGCCAGGCGGCGAAGAGGGCGCGCCGGCTTTTTCAATCAGGGTGTCCCCACTGACCAGGGGACGATCCTGAACCGCTATGGTTAAGGAATTGCTTCAAAACATCGGCTTGCTTCGGTCCGCTCCAAAACGTCAAAAAAGTATCGGTCGGGTGGACAAGCCGTGGTGGCAGGGGCTTCAATTGCCGCCTAAGCTTTCAATCACGGCGACCAGTGGGAAGACACGGGGCCGCCCGACGAAGCGCAGCAACCGGTCACAAGACCGGACCCGCGCGGGGAGGAAATGAACATGAATCCGGACCTGGAAGTCGTCCAGATCAGACAAGGAGAGTCGTTCAAGGCCTGGGCCCACGGCTATCCTTTCCGCACCGTGCGCTGGCACTTCCATCCCGAATACGAACTGCATCTGGTCGTCGCCACCACCGGCCGTTATTTCGTCGGTGACTTCATCGGCGAGTTCGAGCCGGGCAATCTGGTACTCACTGGACCCAATTTGCCGCACAATTGGGTCAGCGACGTGCCGCCGGGCGAGACCGTGCCGCTGCGTGGCCGCGTCGTGCAGTTCTCCGAAGAATTCATCGCCAGCGCTTCAGCCGCCTTGCCCGAACTTGCCGCCTGCGCCGGCATTCTCGAGACCAGCCGCCGCGGCGCGCTGTTCTCACAGGCGACGGCCGAGCTCGCCGCGCCTTTGCTGGCGGAGCTGACCGAGGCGCAGGGCGTGCGACGCCTGTCGCTGTTCATGGCCGTTCTCGACATCCTGAACCGCGCCGGCGATGTCCGTACACTGGCCAGCGCCGGCTATCTGCCCGATCCCTCCGGCTTCATGTCGGCCGGCATCAACCAGGCGCTCGCCTACATCAACTGCCACCTGACCGAGCCGTTCAGCGAAGCGACGCTGGCCGAGATCGCCGGGCGCAGCCCGAGCGCCTTCTCGCGCAGCTTCCGCCGCCACACCGGCATGGCGCTGGTGCAATATGTCAATCGGCTGCGCATCAACCTTGCCTGCCAGCTCTTGATGAGCGAGGCGCAGATGTCGATCACCGAGATCTGCTACGCCGCCGGCTACAACAACATCTCGAATTTCAACCGCCAATTCCTGGCGCAGAAAGGCATGTCGCCCTCGCGCTTCAGGGCCTTGCTGGCACAGAACATCAACGCGGAGATTGCCGCCTAACAGGGAGGAAACCGGGAGGAGCTCAAAGCAATTCCAACGGGAATTGCTTCAAGACCAAAGAGACATTCAGGGAAGGAAGAAAAGCGGGGTGCGCAGGGCACCCGGTGCTGGAGATCGTTTGTCCTGAAATCCAGCACGTCAGGAGGATGTTTGCGCGGCTTACCGGGATCGGATCGATCCTCAGCCGACTGATCATACTCCTTTCAACAGTTCGACATGCAGTCAAGGCCTGGCGCGCCGTTCACCGCGCAGGTCCTCGTGAAACCATTTCTCGAAAGGGAGACATTCGAATGACCAGACAAGCTTGGAAATCGCCGTTTGCCTTGACATCGACGATCGCGGCCGTTTTCGCCGTTTCGCTGCTCGGCAGCACCGCGGCATTGGCCGACACCGTCACCGACGCAACGGTGGCCTTCCTGATGCCCGACCAGGCATCGACCCGCTACGAGCAGCACGACTATCCCGGATTCGTCGCCGAGATGAAGAAACTGTGCCCCGGCTGCAAGGTGATCTACCAGAATGCCGATGCCGATGCCGCGCGCCAGCAGCAGCAGTTCAATTCGGTGATCTCGCAGGGCGCCAAGGCGATCGTGCTCGATCCGGTCGATTCCACCGCCGCCGCCTCGCTGGTCAAGCTCGCGCAGAGCCAGGGCGTCAAGGTCATCGCCTATGACCGGCCCATCCCGACCGCGCCAGCCGATTTCTACGTCTCCTTCAACAACGAAGGCATCGGCAAGGCGATCGCCGATTCGTTGGTCGAGCACCTCAAGGCTCTCAAGGTCGATCCGGCCGGCGGCGGCCTGCTGCAGATCAACGGCTCGCCGACCGACGCTGCCGCGGGTCTGATCAAGAAGGGCATCCATGAGGGTCTCGACAACAGCGGCTACCCGATCCTGGCCGAGTTCGACACGCCGGAATGGGCGCCGCCAAAGGCCCAGCAATGGGCGAGCGGCCAGATCACCCGCTTCGGCGCCAAGATCCTCGGCGTCGTCGCCGCCAATGACGGCACCGGCGGCGGCGCGATCGCGGCCTTCAAGGCGGCCGGCGTCGATCCGGTTCCGCCGGTGACCGGCAACGACGCGACGATCGCGGCGCTGCAGCTGATCATCGCCGGCGACCAGTACAACACCATCTCCAAGCCGAGCGAGATCGTCGCGGCCGCTGCCGCCAACGTCGCCGTCAAGCTGTTGTCGGGCGAGACGCCGAAGGCCGAGATGACGCTCTACGACACGCCCTCGCAGCTCTTCACGCCTGCGGTGGTGACGCAGGAGAACCTCAAGGCCGAGATCATCGACAAGAAGATCAACACGGCCGCCGAGCTTTGCGTCGACCGCTATGCCGAGGGCTGCAAGAAGCTCGGCATCACCAACTGACCATAGGACATCCGGCCGCCCGTCGGCGGCCGGATGTCCAGAACGACTGTCAAGAAAGGCGGCGCATGATCGAGAGTTCTGAAACGTCGGCCTCCGTCGGCGAGCTGGTGCTCAGCCTGCGTGGCATATCGAAGAATTTCGGCGCCGTCTCGGCGCTGACCGACATCGACTTCGACGTCCATGCCGGCGAGGTCGTCGCCTTGGTCGGCGACAACGGCGCCGGCAAGTCGACGCTGGTGAAGATCCTGGCCGGCGTGCACCAGCCAAGTTCGGGAACGATCAATTTCCGCGGCCGGCCGGTCACGCTGCCCGACCCGCGCGCCGCGCTGACGCTCGGCATCGCAACGGTGTTCCAGGATCTCGCGCTTTGCGAGAACCTCGATGTCGTCGCCAACATCTTCCTCGGCAACGAGCTCAGCCCGCTGCGGCTGGATGAGGTGGCGATGGAGATGCGCGCCTGGACGCTGCTCAACGAATTGTCGGCGCGCATTCCGAGCGTCCGCGAGGCAGTCGCCTCGCTGTCCGGCGGCCAGCGCCAGACGGTGGCGATTGCGCGCTCGCTCCTGCTCGAGCCGAAACTCATCCTGCTTGATGAGCCGACCGCCGCCCTCGGCGTCGCCCAGACGGCGGAAGTGCTCAACCTCATCGACCGCGTCCGCGCCCGCGGTCTCGGCGTCGTCATGATCAGCCACAACATGGAGGATGTCCGCGCCGTCGCCGACCGCATCGTGGTGCTGAGGCTCGGGCGCAACAACGGCGTCTTCGAACCGGATGCCTCGAACCAGGACCTGGTGAGCGCCATCACCGGGGCGTCCAACAACGCGGTATCGCGGCGCGCCGAGCGGCTGCGCATGGAGCGCGATCACAGCAGCAGTGCACAGGCGGAGGAGCTGCGCCCATGACGGAGCAAGGCAATTCGGCTCCGCTGGCGCTTGATCGCGCCGATGCGCGGGTGAGGCATGAAGCCGGCATCGGCGGCGCGGTCAGCGCTTTCCTCGACCGCGTGCGCAGCGGCGATCTCGGCTCGCTGCCGGTCATCGTTGGCCTTGTCGTCATCTGGACTGTGTTCACGAGCCTCAACCCCGTCTTCGTGTCCAGCAGCAATCTGGTCAATCTCCTGTTCGACTGCTCGACCGTCGGCGTCATCGCGCTCGGCATTGTCTGCGTGCTGATGGTCGGCGAGATCGACCTCTCGGTCGGCTCGATCAGCGGCTTCGCCTCGGCGATGGTAGGCACGCTCTGGGTCAACCAGGGATGGCCGGTCGCGCTCGCCGTCCTCGCCGCGCTGGCCTTCGGCGCCCTGATCGGCTCGCTTTATGCCCTGCTGTTCAACAGGCTCGGCATGCCGAGCTTCGTCTCGACGCTTGCCGGCCTGCTCGCTGTGCTCGGCATGCAGCTCTACATCCTCGGGTCCACCGGCTCGATCAACCTGCCTTACGGCTCCGCTTTGGTGGATTTCGGCCAGCTGATGGTGATGCCGAGATGGGTCTCGCACACGTTTGCCGCGATCCCCGGCCTGGCGATGCTGGTCAGCGGGCTTCGCACCGTCGCGCGCCGCCGCACGGCCAATCTGTCGACGCCGTCCGTGGCCGGACTCATCCTGCGCGTCGCCACTATTACCATCGGCCTCGAGCTGATCGTCGCCTACCTCAACCAGTCGCGCGGCATCCCATGGATGTTCGGCCTGTTTGTCGGCCTCGTCGTGGCGATGAACTACGCGCTGACCCGGACCAAATGGGGACGTTCGATGACCGCCGTCGGCGGCAACCGCGAGGCGGCGCGGCGCGCCGGCATCAAGGTGCGCGCCATCTATCTCAGCGCCTTCGCGCTGTGCTCGCTCTTTGCCGCGTTGGGCGGTGTGCTTGCGGCCGCCAGGCTCGCTTCCGCCAGCCAGCAGGCCGGCACCGGCGACGTCAACCTGAACGCCATCGCGGCCGCGGTTATCGGCGGCACCAGCCTGTTCGGCGGCCGCGGCAGCGCCTATTCCGCGCTGCTCGGCATCATCGTCATCCAGTCGATCGCCAGCGGGCTCACGCTGCTCGATCTGTCCTCGTCGCTTCGATACATGATCACCGGTGCCGTTCTGGCCATTGCCGTGATCGTCGACTCCCTCGCGCGCCGTTCCCGTGCCTCGCACGGCCGCGCCTGAACAGTTCAAACGAGAAGGGTACACATGGCTCAAGATCTTTCGGGAAAAGTCGCCGCGGTCACCGGCGCGGCATCGGGCATCGGCCTCGAATGCGCCAGGGCAATGCTTGCCGCTGGCGCCCGGGTGGTGCTGGTCGACCGCGCCGAGGACAGGCTGAAGGAGGTCGTCGCCGAGTTCGGCGACGGCGCGATCCCGCTGGTGATTGACCTCACCAACCCCGCCAGCGTGGCGACCATGCTGCCCGGCATCCTCGACAAGGCCGGCCAGCTCGACATCTTTCACGCAAATGCCGGCTCCTATGTCGGCGGAGAGATCCTCAACGGCGATCCGGATGCCTGGGATCGTATGCTGAACCTCAACATCAATGCGGTGTTCCGCTCCGTGCATGCGGTGCTGCCGCACATGGTCGGGCGCAAGACCGGCGACATCGTCGTCACCAGCTCTATCGCCGGCCTCGTGCCTGTCGTTTGGGAGCCGGTCTACACGGCCTCGAAGCACGCCATCCAGGCCTTCGTCCACACGCTGCGCCGGCAGGTCGCCAAGCACGGTCTGCGCGTCGGCGCCGTGGCGCCCGGGCCGGTGGTGACGGCGCTGATCAGCGACTGGCCGAAGCAGAAGCTCGAGGACGAACTGGCGGCGGGCGGGCTGATGCAACCCAGCGAGGTCGCGGACGCCGTCCTGTTCATGCTGACGCGGCCGAGGAACATCACCATTCGGGATCTGGTGATCCTGCCGCAGAGCAATGATTTGTGAGGGGAATAGGGCAGTGAGGCCGCCGTAAGGCAGTAGGTGAAGGCCTTTGCCCTTGCGACCGACTGTTCACGACTGACAATTTCCCTACTGCCCTACTGCCCTACTGCCCTACTGCCCTACTGCCCTACTGCCCTAC
>SAPZ01000103.1 GCA_004020875.1 Mesorhizobium sp. | reverse complement strand
ACAAGGACGGCACCATGATGCTGCTCGGCGACGCCAAGAAGATGACCGAGGAAATCGTCAAGGCGATGGATCATTGAGTCCTCCTCATCACCCCATCTGCATCTGAAATTTTCGGACGGTTTCATTGCTCATCACCAAAATCCTCGTCGCCAATCGGTCCGAAATCGCCATCCGCGTGTTCCGCGCGGCCAATGAGCTCGGCCTCAAAA
>SAPZ01000102.1 GCA_004020875.1 Mesorhizobium sp. | reverse complement strand
ACCCGGCCAAGGACATCGCCTTCCCGGAT
Organism: Mesorhizobium sp.; assembly: GCA_004020875.1. Classification (GTDB taxonomy): domain Bacteria; phylum Pseudomonadota; class Alphaproteobacteria; order Rhizobiales; family Rhizobiaceae; genus Mesorhizobium. Next base: position 181 of record SAPZ01000102.1, on the reverse strand, counting down.
TCGGTCGTGTCGATGCTGCGCGGCGATCTCGGCCAGTCACCCGGCGGCTGGCCGGCGGCGCTGCAGAAGAAGGCGCTGAAAGGCGAGAAGCCGATTACCGTTCGGCCCGGCTCGCTGCTGAAGCCCGCCGACCTCAAGGCCAGCCGCAAGGACATCGAGACCAAGCTCGAGCGCAAGCTCT
>SAPZ01000101.1 GCA_004020875.1 Mesorhizobium sp. | reverse complement strand
TGGCGCGGAGCCTTTGGCATAGCGCAGCGCGAGCGACCGTCGCGGATTGAAGGTGCTGGCGAACTTGGCCGGGGTCTGCCAGGGGGGAGTGCGGCCGCGCGGTGTTGTAGTCGGCGTGCCACAGGGCGATGGCTACGCGCGCCTGAGCCAGCGAGGTGAACAGCGTCTCGTTGAGCAGTTCATCGCGCAGTCGGCCGTTGAAGCTCTCGATGA
>SAPZ01000100.1 GCA_004020875.1 Mesorhizobium sp. | reverse complement strand
CGAAGATCGCCAGCACGAAGATGGCGAAGCGGAAGACGAAGGGATCGATGGCGCCGCCCGAGAGCGCATGCGCGGCATTGCCGGCGGCCTCCGCGCCGGCGGGCGCGTTGGCCAGATCCTGCACCGCCAGCCGCACGGCGGCGGTCGCCTGGTCGAGTTGGTCGAGGGCTTTCTGCAAGGCGTCCATCACGCGGTCCCCTTAGGCTTGGCTGCGGCCTTCTT
>SAPZ01000099.1 GCA_004020875.1 Mesorhizobium sp. | reverse complement strand
TCGAGATGGAGGCCGAGGCGTATGCCAAGGCGGTCGACTGCCTGACGAAAGATCAGAATGCGTCGCTGGCGCTCTACGATTTCCGCCGGCAGCGAGCTCAGCTCCTGCCGGGCATCCGTGTTTACTGGCGACGAGACACAAGATGTGCCCAAATTGCCACCAGACCGTCACCTGCGATGAGTTTCGGCAACTGATTTTGTCCTTTCAATCGTCGCCACTTCCT
>SAPZ01000098.1 GCA_004020875.1 Mesorhizobium sp. | reverse complement strand
GATAGCCTTCGAATGCGGATTCTGCAAAAGGACCTGCCAGACACGCAACTATCTCTTGGATCGCTTCATCGCGTTGGAAATGTCGATCCATATCGTTCTCGAAAATCGGCTTTAGCTCCGAGGTGAATCCTTGCGCTGAATAGAAAACCGTGCCTTCGACAAAACCACCGCACTCTCCGTCACCGGCGTCGGGGTAAATACTAACACTTGAGAAAGCAGGGAGTTCACGGTCGTCGTCGAA